>RDOG01000002.1 GCA_011365055.1 Promethearchaeota archaeon | reverse complement strand
ATCGCTAACATTGAACCTCCAGAGATCGTTCAAACGTCCAATAATACTCCCATTGTCGAATCCCCAGCCGCCGAAGAGCCACAAGTTACCGCCAACATCCATCCAAGACACGCTGCCTTCCCTCGCACCGGGCACGTTCGCCGCATCCGCCACGCCTTTCGTGCCGTACGTTCCCTTATTATCTAAGGAATAATTGCCGGACACCCACGTCCAGGTATTTTTCCCTATTAGGATAATAGTGACTTCATCATATTTAGTGACACCTTGATATGTAACGGTAATATTGATGGAATAATATCCATTCGTTGGAAAATTAAAGGTATGAAACATGAGATTGGTTCCCATTATTGAAATGCGAGAATTCCAAGGAGCACTTGTATAGTTCGTGGAAATGCTAATTTGAGAATTGGGTAGGGTCGGTGTAATGTAGTTTGAGATGTTTATCGTTCGATTAGATGCGTCTTTACTCGCATCAATGGTCAAGTCCGGAATGGAGACTGAAAAACTGATGCCGGGAGATTCTTGAGGTCTTGGAAGAAATACCACGATGAGAATGATACTTGTAATGACTATTCCAGAGAGTCCAATTGCCAAAATCTTTTTAGTTTTTGATTCCATGTCTGAAAAACCTTCCTCTTGATTATCAAGTTAAAAAAAAAATGTATTGGCAAATAAAAATTGTAGATTAACGATATAAACCTACCGCACGAAAAACGAATTGCTCAATTCCTTTCTTTTTTTTACATGAATGGCTGGGCATGAGCGTGAAATCAAGAGAATTGATAACGATTATTAGAAATGCCTTAACAGATTTAAATTAAAATATATAGTGATTGACAAGATTTGGCATGTAACAAAAAATTGAGACATTCACGGTGTCTTATTGATATAGATCTTCACTGTGGTATTTTAAAATAAAAAAAGTGATTTTTGTAAAATAAGGAGAAAAAAAGAAGTTTTTTAATTAATTAAAGTTAAATTTTAATTATTTTATGTTTTTAAGATATTTTTCAAATTATTTATTTCATTTACGGCCCTTAATCTTAATAAAAACATGTCTTTATCGAGTATATAAAAATTTTCTATCCTAATTCCATTATTTTTAATGATATCCTTCGTTTTTTTATCATAATGGTTAATATAATTCGAATCAATTAACATTAAGTTCAAATCTTTTTCAAAAAAATTATTTATAATTTCTCGTTTACTTTCAATATTTGTCGAAGTCGACATTTTTTTCATTTTTTTGATACATGTACTAATCTTGTCCGTCATTTTTACCAATTTGAATTAAAAAAAATTCATATTTAAACCTAGGAAAAAAGTTGAGCAAAAATAACGAATAAAACCTAAAGCGTGATTTAAATCCTTTTTTTTCCTTATCAACATCAATAGTTTAATATCTTCCTAATAATCAAGATAGAAAAAAAGAGGAATGAAAGATCAAAAGGTATTGAGTTTTGATTTGATTTCATTAATGTCATTTTTTAATTCGATGAATAAAGCTATTAATAAATGTTTTACATCAAGATTTGCAAGTTCTGAAGAAAGATATGGTTTTTCATAATATTCTTTTAATTCTTTTGCATCCTCTAGAACTCTATTTGAAAGTAATTTTTTATCTAATTTTCTGAGCATTTGTCTTCTTAAATAACTTTTAGAGGATTCCATAAAATCCCTCCAGTAATTAAAGGATTATAAATATATGGAAAAATTAACCCCCGTATGTGCTATAATATACAATTTTAATGATTTAAATTTTTCCAAAAGAAATATCTAATTAGATGGCTACCAATTTTTTTGGTTTAAATTACTTTATGCTCTTTTTAAATATCATTGTTATGGTTCCAGATTCTAATGCCTCAATTACTTCATTATCTTTGAGAATTTTAATTTTTTCTCTTGTTTCAACGTAATATCTTGTCTTTTCTTTGTCTTTCTTCGAAAATTTTTTGATTTTTTTATTTTGTACCAAAATTTCTCTCATGCTTAATTAGAAAAAGATTGAAATATTCTAGGTTAAGAATTAATTTCTAGGTTTTGAAGATGTCTGATGCATATAAAGATATTGAGAATGTTGTGGGCTCAAAATTCATTACAAATAAAGATTTTATGAAAGCGGCATATTCACGCAATGTGGATCCTGCCTTTCCAGATAGATGGGCTGACATGATAGTCAGACCAGAAAATTCAGAAGAAATCTCTGAGATTGTAAAAATTGCGAATAAATATAAGATAAAAGTGGTTCCACGAGGTGGTGGAGCAGATCTTGTTGGTGGTGCAGCGACTGATGGCGGTATTTTACTTGATCTAACAAGAATGAATCGAATATTAGAAATAAATCAAAAAGATTTTTATTGTGAAGTCGAAGCCGGCGTAACTTGGGCAGCTCTTCTTTCTGAATTATATCCAAAAGGGCTGACAACTGGAATGGTTGGACCCGGAAGTGGTTTTTCTGCAACTATGGGAGGAGGTCTGAGCAACTCATCTGCAGGATTTGGTTCAACAAAATATGGTTTAATAACAGAAAATTGTCTAGGTGTTGAAATCGTATTACCAAATCCAGAAGGAACAATTATAAGAACTGGAGCTGCAACAAGCAAATATGCCAAGCCGTTTTGTCGATATGGAGTTGCACCAGACTTTACTGGTCTCTTCATGGGTGATGTAGGAACCATGGGGATTAAAACAAAAGCATTTTTACGTTTATATCCAAATGCTCCATATAAAATAATGAAAAATTACATGCTTAATTCTCCTGATTATGATTTAACGGCTGAGCTCATGGTAAAATTACAAATGGAAGTGCGAGATGGAATTCACGATTTATATATTCGACCTTTAGATGTCGTCCAATTAATGACAGCATTTGTGAAAGAGAAACCAAAGAAACGCCCAAAATTGAAGGGACACGTGTTCATGTTTATATTAGAAGCTTTTGATGAAAAGATATTAGAAATTTATGAGGAAAAAGTAGAAAACATTATGAAAAATCATTCTAGACATTTTGATTGGAATGAAATAGATACATCTTTGGGATTATCAAAAGATACGGAATTTAATCTACAATTTCCTTATCGTTATTTTAACAAATTCATTTCACTCTTTCCTCCTAAGATATCTTGCACCACTTGTCATAAATTACCTATCTCGTTTATGCCTAGCCGGAAAATGATGAGTGCAGAATTTGATAGTTCTCATCAAAATGAATTCCCACCTCGAAGTGCATCTGCATTCGCTACTTCCATTCATTTACTCCCTAATGGTCATTGTGTCTTTGCAGGGGGATTTAATGCAGATAACACGAATGAACAACGAGAAATTGCTATGAAAATGTGGCACAAAAGAGTCCGTGCTCAAGTTCGTTATGGAGGCGTTCATTATTGGTTGGGTGAATCAATATCGCAATCAATTGTTGAAGCCGGTGCATATGACGATAATTTTATTAAATTTTTTAAAAATATAAAAAAATTAGTTGATCCCAATTTCATTTTAAGCCCAAATAAATTCCACATGTATAGTTATGAAAATGATATCAATAATTATATTATAAAAGAGGGGCAGGAGGCATCCACACATAATGAATAAGCCAGAAGAAAAGTATAAACACTTAGCTCAATTAGGGATCAAGCTCTTACAATGCATAAGTTGCGGAGATTGTAGGGAAGCGATTGACGTAACGGCCATTCCTCCAAAATATGGTGTATGTGTTGCACGAGAACATACAGCTGGATTTGAACCTTTCTTTAGTAGAGGAAAGATGCAAATAATTAGATCAGTTTGGCAAGGAAAATTAGAATTAAGCAAAGATCTAGCGGAAGTTTTTTATCAATGTCCCACTTGTAACGCTTGTAGAGAAGCTTGTGCTTATGATATGGATAATGCAGCGTTTTATGAAGCATTAAGAGCAGAGCTTGTAGATGCTGGATGTGGATTAGAAGCACATGTTCCAATGAATAAAGCAATGGTTGAATTTTTAAATCCATATGGTCGCGATAATAAATTAAAAAGAGATTGGATTGAAAAAATAAATTTTCAAATAAAACAAGCTTTAACTGAAAAGGCTGAGATTCTATATTTTGTAGGATGTACTGCTTCATTAACACCCGACATTCAAAACGTGGCAATAAATACAGTAAAAGTACTTAAAAAACTAGGAATTGATTTTGCAGTACTTGGAGAAAATGAAGCCTGTTGTGGGAGCGTGGCAATACGTACAGGAGATCTCAATGCTTTTAATTTTGTAAAAGAAAAAAATAAAGAAATATTTAAGAAGAGTGAAATTAAAAAGATCATAACAAGTTGTGCTGGATGTTATAGAACTCTAAAGATAGATTATGCAGATATTATAGAAGATCTAGGTATAGAAGTCGAACATACAATCAAATTTATTTATGATTTAATTAATCAAAAGAATATAGAATTAAAAAAATTGGGATTAAACGTTACTTATCATGATCCTTGTCATACTGGAAGACATACAGGCATTTACGAAGAACCTAGAGAAATTCTTAACAAAATTTCGAATTTAATTGAGATGAAAACCATCAAACAGAATGCTAAGTGTTGCGGTGCTGGTGGTGGAGTAAAAAAAGGATTTCCTGAACTATCATTAGATATTGCAAAAAGCAGAATAAAAGAAGCAGAAGAAACTGGTGTCGAATTCTTAGTAAGTATTTGTCCCTTTTGTTATAGAAATTTGTCTGATGCAATAATTGCATTAGATTCGAAAATTAAGATGATCGATTTATTAGAATTAGTTGAAAAAGCGTTATAGAAGGTGAATTAAAATTAGTTTTAAAAGAACTTTCGAAGAAATAAAAGATCATAATGAGAGATTAACAAATTCTGTTTTCCCTGGAGCTGAAATGTTATTAATTTTTTGGGAAACTAAACCTGAAATAATAGAAAAGATATTACCTCCACCTCTTGAGTCGATATCCTTGCCAATTGCTATTTCCTTCATCGCGAATTATCCTGAAGCATCTCAAGGACAACCTTATCTTGAGAGTGCATTAATGATCCGATGTAAATTTGAAGGTATTACAGGTAATTATTATTTAGCAATGCATGTTAATGATGATAGGGCATTAGTGGGTGGAAGAGAGGTATTTGGATTCCCAAAAAAGATGGCTCATTTAGGTATGAAAAAGGAAGGAAATATAATTAAAGCTACTTCTGAGCGATTAGGAACTAAAAATCTTGATGTTAAGGTGGAATTATCCAATAAATTTAATGATATTGGGGAGCTTCTTCCCAAACTCAATGATCCAGATTTCCGGAAGTTGCAAAATGACCCTGAATTTCTTAAAACTGTTATTGATATTAAATTTTTGCCCACGAAAAAAAGAGGTTCCATTTCATATAATTTCAAATATTTTCCCTCTCCTTCTCGGGATGGTTTTGATTATAATCCCAGACTGGTTAGACAAGAAACTAAAGGAAAAATCAAGTCATTTAATGTAGGAAAAGTTTTGGAGATGACTTTAGGTTCATCATCTCACGATCCATGGGGTGAGGTTCAAGTTGTGAAGTTATTGGGTGCGTTATACACCAAATCTGATAATTCAATGCTTCCGGGAAAGGTGGTAGCTGAAATTAATTCCGAAGAGTTTTTACCATACTCCTACATTAATTGGGATTGGTATTGAAAATGTCAATTCGTGAAGTTTCTTTTAATAAAATCATAAAAAAAATAAGAAAAAATAAATTTGGATTTCTAGGTACTGTGACTCCTGAGGGAAGACCACACGTAGCTGGTGTCATGTACGCATTATCTCCTCCTGGAGAAAAAATTTCTCTATATATTATGACTGGTACGGATGTAAAAAAAACAAAAAATATTCGTAAAAATCCCAACATTACATTTGCAATTCCCTTTCCTCATTATATTATTCGTTTTGCCCCAGATTTTTGCATTCAATTTCAAGGTAAGGCAGAAATTCTTCCTTTTAATGACCCCAAAGCACAAGATGCCTTTAATCAAAAACGATTAATGAGACGTATGCTTAAAAAAATATCTCTTGATACTCAGGATGAAATAATAATCCGAATCATACCTGACAAGAAGATCCATGGCTTTGGGTTAGGAATATCTTTATTTAAACTTCTAAAAAACATTGAAAATGGTAGATTTTTCACATTTATACCAGATCAATAACCCAAGTCTTCATTAACCATCAAAACCATCATACGATTAGGTAAATTCCCTCGTTCAATGATCGTAACAATGTTGCAGATTCTAGTGCCATAACAATTTTTTTCATCACAAATACCCGTTTCTCTACATATTGTGGGCATGCCGAATCGTGCTGCATTTTGTGCTGCCGCCACATTTCTAGCTCTATCAATACCTGCTTCTACATCTTTAACTATTTTATTTCTTCCTACTATAAAATATACTTTTTTTGGACCGAACATCATGGCTGCCACTCGATTACCAAGTCCATCTATATTAACTAACTTTCCATCAAGCGTGATCGCATTGCTGCTCGTTATAAAAACATCTGCAGAGAGATTATCATATCTCGTTTGTGCTTCTGTTTTTTTATCAATCGTATCGCTCCATCTATCCAGAAATTTAATTCTTCCTGTCTGACTTGTTTCAATTAACCTATCAATCAATCCGATTTGCAAAAGCGTCCTAGAGCCTCCAACACCCACAATACCATTATCAGGCAATTTTTCCATTAACCAATCTACTGCTTCTTGATGTGTTTGAAAATATTTTGCATTAATTCCATTCTTTTTAAGTGATTCTATTATTTTATTAATACGTTTCTCTCTAAAATGATCTTCTCCTTTTTTAAATTCTGGATGCTTTGCTTCCATACTAATACACGAACCTTAATTTTTCTTAAATTTTTTCATTTAGGCTCATAATTTATGTCTCTGATTCTAATGAATTATAGAGATAAATTAAATAAAATTATTTGATAACTGGTCTGAATTTAAGTCCATAACGAATTACATCTTCTTGCTCGTAAATTTGCCTAAAAACTGCGATTACTTCATCTCCAATTTTAATATCATAAGGATCAATTAAATCAGTTAATTGAGCATTAACTTTTTGACCCTCCTCAAGCTCAATCACTGCGATTGCATAGGGTCCAGATTTTTTTTGCATTTTTGTAAATTCAGGTGGGGCTGCTCCACGTCCAATTACAGTGTAACTATATATCTTACCTTTTCCTTTTAATCTGACTTCTTGCTGCGTGTCTGTACTGTTGCATGATTTACATAATGGTGTGGGGGGAAAATTCAAGGTCCCACAAGAAGAACATTTCCCTGCAACAAGCCTATATTTTTGTCCAAGAGCATGCCAATATTTTGGGACTGAAACATGTGCCATATAATCATCATCTCATTCTAATTCGATCATTTCTTTTAATTTTAAATATTGAGTATAGTCGATGTAAATTTTATTATTTAAATAAACAGAATAAGGGATTGATTCCTCACTTTTTCTTAATTGATCATTAACCACGATACTAAAAACATCAGCTCCAATTCCAGATCCATAACCTACACATAAAATACGATCTCCAGGTTCTGCTTTCGTCTCCAAGACATTAATTAATTCTAAAAATATTGATGCTGCGCCAGAATCTCCGACATTATTTAAATTATTATAAGATATTTTATCTTTATTAATTAACTTGCTAGCTCTAAGTATTTCTCCAGTATCGTGACCTTGAACTATAAAATATTTATAATCTGATTCATTAACATTCAATTCATTGAAAAGCTCTTTTATTGCATTCGTAATCGTTGATTGATATGCATGACGTTGATAACTTGTAATGCTTAAGTCGGTAACGTATATTTCGCCTTCACGTTTGTATTTATCTGCTATAAAATCAATTGAAGAGCTCGTTATTCCTTCAATTGTTGCAATTCCCTTTGTGGTTCCTACGAGTAATGCACCAGCACCAGCACCATAAGCGTGATCCAATTCATCGTTAGGTCTTGCTTTGGGTGAATCACTCCCAATAATTAAACCTGCTTTTCCCCTATTAAGGATCATGTCCAACGATGCATTAAACGCGGTTGTACCTGCCTTTTCAGATTCTTTAAAATCAAATAATGAAATATTTTCCGGTAATCCCAATGCCATTCTAATCTCAGACGCAAGAGAACGTATTGAATATGGTGGTGTACTTGTTCCTATAGAAATTAATCCTATGTTTTTAGGATCTAAGAGTGAATCTCGCAATGCATTTAATCCTGCTTCTATTGCCATGGTCAAAGTATCTTCGTCATATCCTATCACTGCTTTTTCATTTACTTTTGCTTGGAAACTCCCCCAAGTCTTAATGAATTCTTCTTTTTTTATTCTGTATCTGGGGATATAACTTCCATAACTAATTATATTCAATCCAATTTTCATTATTACACCTCAATCCCATAATCTTTTCAAGCGTAATTTACTAAAAGTAATTTAGGATTTAATTCTTACTACAACATTATGGATTAGATCTTTTATGTTGAAAGCAATGATATTTAACATTCAAAGATATTCCATCGAAGATGGACCGGGTATAAGAACCACGGTCTTTTTCAAAGGGTGTCCCCTTCATTGTTTGTGGTGCCATAACATAGAAAGCATTAAATCACATCCTCAGATCGTTTGGAACGATATCAAGTGTATTGGTTGTGGTGAATGTGTAAAAGTATGTCCTCAAAAAGCAATTCGAACAACCAAGCAAGGATTGATAACTGATAGGGAAATATGCACGAATTGTGGTATTTGTGCAGAAGCTTGTCCATCAGGAGCTCGAGAATTAATTGGATATGAAATTACTGTTGAAAAATTAGTAAAAGAAGTAGAGAAAGATAAACCTTTTTATAATAATAGCGGCGGCGGCATAACCGCATCGGGAGGAGAACCAACCTTACAACACGATTTTCTTATCGAATTCTTCAAACAATGCAAGGAGCATGGAATGCATGTTGCCTTGGATACATCTGGAGCATGTAAATGGGAATTATTAGAAAAAATTTTGGAACACGTAGATTTAGTTTTATATGATATGAAAGTTATTAATGAAAAAAAACATAAAGAATATACTGGGGTTACAAATAAATTAATCTTAGAGAATTTAAGAAGAATTAATGAGTTAAGAAAAGAAATATGGATAAGAATTCCAATCATACCACAATACACGGCTTTTGAAGAAAATATTGAATCGATTGGCATGTATATTAAAGAATTTAAATGTGTTTCTAGGGTAGATTTACTTCCTTTCCATAAATTAGGTGTTTCAAAATATTTAAAATTAGGTTTGGATTATATTTGTAAGGATCTTGAGCCTCCTTCAGAAGGAGATATGACAACATACAAAAAAATAATGGAAAAATACAAAAAAAACGTAACTGCAGGGCTTTAAAAACTATTAAAGCGTTAATTAATAATTAAAACTATCGAAATTGACTCTTAATCTCGTATTTTTTTGCCATAAAAAGCTTTAGGACGAATAAATAAAGATAAAAAATTAAATGAACATTTTATATTGATATATAGGTTTTAATCCAATAAAATAAAAGAATTGAAGAGACTCTTGCCATAGTGTTATAAAAAGATAGAAAAATTGACCTATTTATTTTTATATAATGTAAAATTTATTCAATATAAGTTCTGAAAAATTATAGGGAATATCAATAATGAGTTATTAACTCGTTTTTAGGGAAAAAGAAGAGAAAACGAAAAAATTAAATGTGTGGTGAGTTGCTTTGCAGTATTTGCCCTATTGGTTAAATTATATTTTCGTCCCTATAATCTGTGGTTTACTTATTGTTATTCTTTTAATACTTACAAAAGCTAAAGATGTAAAATCTGTAAAATTTAAAATAATTATTTTTACTCCATTGGGTTATTTGTTTATGATTCTTGATGTTTTAATAGTAGTTGTGACTTTTAATTTTCATATTCTTGGAATGATTATTGGTTATGGCTCAGGTTTAGTAGTTGTAATTGGAAATACATATTACGTTGTGAAACTTGTTGAAGATCGACAATCAGTTCTTGAAGGTCAGTTAAAAGGATCTTCAGAAGCTTCCGTCAATATCTCGAACATATCTTCTGAATTGGCAGCAAATGCGTCCGAAGTTAATGCTTCTGCTGAAGAAATCGCAGCTACAACAGCAGAAATCTCATCTGGAATTCAAACTCAAGTAAATAAACTACAATCCATAAATGATAGCTCAAAAAAAATAGAAGAATTAGCAAATCAAGTCAAATCTTCAAGTAATGATATCCGAAAAATAATGGATATCATTGTAAATATATCTGATCAAACTAATTTACTTGCTCTCAATGCGTCTATTGAAGCTGGACGTGCGGGAGAATACGGGAGAGGTTTTGCTGTTGTAGCTGATGAAGTTCGTAAATTGGCTGAAGAATCCAAGGGTGCCGTGTCAAATTCTGGTGAAAAAATCAACGAAATTGTTTCCAGGATTGAAAAAACAGTTGAATTAATCAGCAAAGTAACCTTGGATATCGAAGAATCAGCAGCTTTAAGCGAAGAAACATCATCAGCCATGGAAGATATAAGCTCCTCTGCAGAAGAACAGACTGCTTCCATGGAAGAAATTTCTGCAACTGCTAATAGGTTAGGTGAATTGGCAGAAACATTAAGATCCAAGTTAGCAATAAAATCTTCAATTAGTTCTTCAGTATCCAAGAAGAAGATATAAGTTTATTTTAAAATACCATGGTGATCATGTATGTATTCATGTTCTTGCAGCATTTCTTCCAATTTTCTTTGAATTGATACTATTTTCTCCTTTTTGTAAAATAAGAACAACTAAATGATAAAAAAAATGTCTTAAAGATCCTGTAAATGAGTGTTATTTTCTTAATATGAATTGGCAAAAAAATTAAAAATCGAAAATCCTCTATGTTCTTATCATTCTTTTTAATTATAGGAATATAAACTAGAGTGAATATATACAAGAGGTGAAAAAAATGAAAGGTATTTACAGTAAATTAACTTCAATATATTTAACAATGATGCTATTAATTTCGGCTTCTTTAATGTTTCTCACCTTGATCCCGTTAATTCAAGTCAATGCAATTGCGATCGAAGAATCAACCCCTAATCCACTTGGAAACGCGGTTCCCAATCCACTAGACGTGAGAACATTGATCCCCGACCTGAATCTTAGTTACTCCAACGCGTCGTTCGAAGGTGAAGCATCTGGCAATTTTGCGGGATGTTGCGTAAGCAGCGCCGGCGACGTGAATGGCGATGGGTATGACGACATTTTAATCGGGGCGTATGCACGTGATAGTTTTGCCGGGGAAACGTACCTGATCCAAAAAGGTCCGAACACGTTTCCGATGTCGGTGACTTCGATTGAATTGCAAATACAAGTCCGATCGTCAGGATATTTCCTGCACGTGAATCTTACAGGCATGGATGGAGATACCAGCTCGGTTAACGTGGCTGAGGTGAACATTACTAGCGTGACTGATCCACGTGGAATTACAATAAGGCTTGTCGAAACGGGGATTAATACGGGTATTTATAATGGAACTGTTCGTTTGGTCAGCACTAGTAGTTCTGTTCGATATAGTGAACGCATAGTAGTAAATTACTTCGACATCATAACCGCTCAATCACTTACAGAAGTTACTACAATTAACATTCATCCCGAAGCAGGGCCTTCAGGTGAAGATGGGACCGATGGGGTTGATGGGACCGACGGATTTGATGGGACGAATGGTACTGATGGAGTCGATACTAATGTATTGGATTTATTTACATATCTGATATTCCTCGCAATGGTATTACCTGGATTTCTAGTTGCTAGCATTACTGCGATTTACGCTATTAAGCTGCGAGCCACGAACAAGAGAAATGAATTGGCCATCAATAAGCTTACAAATGAAATTAAAGATATCAAACAAGATAAAAATCTTAAAAAAACTACCAAATAAAAAGATGATAGGGAGATTAATGTAAAAGAAAAGGGTAAAAAGACAGAATTTAAGATAATGAAAACTCAAAATTAGAAGCGTGAAAAAAGAATATTTATCTCTATTTCTTTTTTTTTTTGCTTTTTTAATCATTTTATATTTTTCAAGGTCACATCTTTTGAGAATTCTTGGATACCAGTAATTTCCGATAAATAAAAGCACGTGTCCACATTGTTGTATTTTAGAAATTAAAATTTAGTAACCAAAAAAAGTAAAACAGATGTTACTTTTCAGCCAAAACTCGCATGTTATTTTCCTTGGATTTTAAAATCCAAAAAAAACCTTTTTTTTTCTTTTTTTTTAATATAGGGCAGTTTAAAAGATCAATTGGATAAAAGAGGACATTTTTATTGAGAAAATGGAGAAATAATATATTTTTGTGAGAATTGAAAAATTTCAATTATTAATTAGAATGTCTAATGATGATAATGACGATTTAAAACTATAATTTTTTAAATAATGGGATATTATTTTTTTTGTCGTTCTGAAAAATAGTATGGGTATATTTTTGTTAGTATTTCACTCATCTCAAGGGGAGTAAAATTTAAAAAACATAATTGGTGGAAGTACATGCAAATTATACCAGTAGAATGGACTTTTATATTAGTACCGATTTTTATATGCTTAATTATCGTCGCATTATTATTTATGACTAGAACTAAAAGTATATATTCTTTAAAATTTAAAGTAATTGTACTTACTTGTATAAGTTTTGTTGTGTTAGTCTTTGATGCCGTAATCGTTACTGGAACATTTCAAAATATGTTAGGAGCAATGTTAATTGGTTATCCTATCGGTATCATCACTATTATGATAATTACATATTATACTGTAAAAATTATTGATAAACAACAATCTTCTATTGAAAGCCAATTAAATGCATCTACAGAGGCATCAGTTAATATTTCAAATATTTCTTCCGAATTGGCAGCAAATGCATCCGAAGTCAATGCTTCAGCAGAGGAAATTTCAGCAACTACCCAAGAAATTTCTGTTGGGACTCAAACTCAAGTAAAAAAATTACAGTCCATAAATGATAGCTCAAAAAAAATAGAAGAATTCGCTAATAAAGTTAAATCTTCAAGTAATGATATCCGAAAAATCATGGACATAATAATAAACATATCAGATCAGACTAATCTACTTGCACTCAATGCCTCTATTGAAGCTGGACGAGCGGGAGAATACGGAAGAGGTTTTGCTGTTGTAGCTGATGAAGTTCGTAAATTGGCTGAAGAATCCAAGGGAGCAGTGGCAAATTCTGGCAACAAAATCAACGATATAATATCCCAAATTGAACAAACCGTTGAATTAATTAGTAAAGTAACGTTTGATATCGAAGAATCAGCAGCTTTGAGTGAAGAAACGTCATCTTCAATGGAAGAAATAAGTGCTTCTGCAGAAGAACAAACAGCATCAATGGAAGAAATTTCTGCAACTGCAAATAGATTGGGAGAATTGGCAGAAACATTAAGATCCAAGTTATTAACAAAATCTTCAGGTAGTTCTTCAATATCTAAGAAGAAAAAATAGGAAATTTAAATCCTAATTCCTCCTTTTTTTATGAATTTTGAAAAGAAATTTAAATATGACTAAAATATAACTTAACTCTTTTTAAGCAAATAATTTTGAATCTAAATCTTAATTGATGTTTATTTGATAAAAAAAATATCATAAGATTCCTAAATTCTTAAAATAAGTCTTATTGAAAAATACGAACAACATGTTTATTTTTAAATAATGCTGTATTATTTCTTTTGAAATTCTGAAAAAAAAATTCTTCCGATATTTAATAAATAGGTTTCAAATTTATCTTGATTTTAAGGAAAGAATTTTAATTCAGATGTGAAGGGTTGGTGAAATATTGCAAGCTGTGGCTATTGAATGGAATTATATAGTAATATTATTGTGCACTTTCTTAATTTTAGCTGTAGTTTTATTTATGACTAAAACGAAGAATATAAAATCATACAAATTCAAGGTAATAATATTAATTTGTCTCAGTTTCTTTCTATTAGGTACTGATTTTTTATTGATAATTGGTACATTTCAAAATGATATAAGAGGATTATTTTTAGGGTATCCTATCTTCATCATAGAGATTATATTACTTGCTTTTTATATTGTGAGAATTATTGATAGACAACAATCTGCTCTCACAGACCAAATAAGTTCATCTTCAGAAGTATCCGTTAATATTTCAAACATATCTTCTGAATTAGCAGCTAATGCATCTGAAGTTAACGCTTCTGCTGAGGAAATTGCATCAGCTACTGAAGAAGTTACTTCTGGATCTCAAGATCAAGTAAAAAAATTACAATCCATAAACGATAGTTCAAAAAAAATAGAAGAATTAGCTAATAAAGTCAAATCTTCAAGCAATGATATCCGAAAAATAATGAACATCATAATAAATATATCTGATCAAACTAATCTGCTTGCTCTAAATGCATCTATTGAAGCTGGGCGTGCAGGTGAACATGGAAGAGGCTTTGCAGTAGTTGCAGATGAAGTTCGCAAGCTTGCGGAAGAATCCAAGGGTGCCGTGTCAAATTCTGGTGAAAAAATTAACGAAATCATTTCAGAAATTGAAAAAACTGTTGAATTAGTTAATAAAGTAACTTTGGATATCGAAGAAACTGCCGCTTTAAGCGAAGAGACTTCATCTTCAATGGAAGAAATAAGTTCATCTGCGCAAGAACAGACGGCATCAATGGAAGAAATTTCTTCAACTGCAAATAGATTGGGAGAATTGGCAGAAATCTTGAGATCCAAATTAATAAGAAAATTCTGAAGCTGCTTTTTAATATTTTAAAGGGAAAAAAATATATTTTTTATCTTATTTTACTGAATGGTCTTGATATTTCGTCTAATCGTTCTATCTCATCTCTTGCCAAATCAAAATACATTGCTCCTACATTTTGTTCGACGTGATGTATCTTCGATGCTCCTGGAATCGCCAAAATAGTACCTTTATTAAAATTAATTAACCAATTAAGTGCTACTTGTGTTGCTGTTACTTCATGTGCAGCAGCAATTTCTTCAATAACATTCATTAGATTGTTAGTTCTTTTAATTTGTTTCTTGATATTGGGGTGGATTCTTCTCCTAATAAAAGTGATATTTTTCATGAGATTTGGATCTTTATGATATTTACCTGCAAGCACACCTTGGTTAAGCGGTCCCCAAGAAATAATTTTGATCCCAAGTTCCTTTGCAGTTTCTAGAATGCCATTCTTTTCTATATTTCGATGAAGCAAATTATAATGAACTTGGTTCGAAACTAACTGTAAACCGCGATCTTTTAATGCATCATATGCTTTAATCATCTTATTTTTTGAGAAATTACTTACTCCTATGGATTTAATCTTTCCTTGTTCGATGAGATCAGCCATGGCGTTCATTTGTGCCTTTGTTGTAGAAAATGAATATGGTTGGTGGATTTGATAAAGATCAATGGAATAGGGTGTTAAAGCTGCTATTCTATCTTTTATACTTTTTCTAATATTTCCTGCAAATCTCGGGACTGGAAGCCATTTTGTAGCGATTAAGACTTCTTCATCTTTTATACCAAGTGCTTGAAGTGCACTTGCTAAATTTTTTTCTGAACGTCCGCCACCATATGCTTCTGCAGTATCGAACCAGTTGATACCACCATCCAAAGCCGCTTTTACAATACCTATCCTAATGTCTTCAGGAATTTCTTTATTCCATATGAATCTATTCATTCCATGCCCGCCCGCAAATTGCCAAACACCCAGTCCAATTGGTGTTAATTCAATATTCGTACCCGTTAACTTAATTTTTTTAACTTTTTTTTCCAAATTTGACCCTCCATTAGTAATTCATTATCATTTTAAGGAGCATAATGAAAATATTAGTATTTATTTCTTTGTTTAAGGAAATTTCTTCCGTTTAAATGTAAAAAAATTCTCTAAAAATCATATTAAATTTCTTTTAATATTAAATTTTTAACCAATTCTATTTTCATGCCTGTAATTCTTATAATTTACACCTTACATTTCATTTATTTTAAATAAAAAAATTTACTTAAATCTTTATCAACTTATAATTTGTCGTACCTAATCTATTTTTTACTGCTGCATCGATTTGCCATTTATAATTCGAGGTTGGAAGTAATGCCGAAAATTTATCTACTCCTGACTTAATAGGTTCTTTCCAATTTCCCTTATCATTCATCATAGGAACTCCTGGTGCATTGATTTCTGCATCGATACATGCTTTATCAATAGCAACGGGATCTTTAGATCCATAAATTCCTAAATCAGGAACTATTGGTGTGCTAGGATTCGAAACACAATCGCAATTCAAGGTAATATCAAATGCGAAATTTATATATCGGAAATTTTCAGGACCGATAGAAGTTACTACACCCAAAGCATTATCAATAAATCGCTCTGCAAAAGAATCAAATAATATCCATTTTGAACTAATTGCTCTTTTAGTCTTACATTTTTCCATACATGCAGTACATTCAAGACAAATTTCTCTATTAATGATAGCTTTTCCATCTTCTATTTTAATGGCATTAATTGGGCAAGCTTCTATGCATTCACTTCCACATTTTGATGGGTCACAATTCTTAGTTACTTCAAGTTTATCAAAATGTGCTCGGAACTTATTTGTTTTTGTTACGCATCCAATACCCAATTGTTTTAATGCGCCTCCAAATCCTGCTGCACCATGTCCCTTGAAATGAGAAATGACGACAATTTTATCAAATTCTAATAATCCTGCAGCAACTGACACTTCATTCAACTGAAGACCAGAAATAGAAACAATCTCTCTGTCTATACCTTTTTCTCCATCTATGAATTTAAGTGGTGCTCCTATAATAGATTCATTATAACCATGAAGATGTGCAATCTTTCTATGTTCTTCTCCTGTTTTCCTCAATCCCAACCTGATTACATGTTCATCTGACATTTTAATGTGCTGTACTCTCATTCCTAATCCTTGAGTTTCAATAAGTGTTGGGTGTGCTCCTAATTGTGTAATAAAATCGACTACTTCATGAACATAATCATGTCGTAAATATCGAGTATTATATGCCTCGCCAACATGAACCTTTACTCCAACCTTATCTCCTGGTTTAATATTATCAAGAATTTTTTCTAAAATTAGTCTTGTTTTAATTAAATTATTCGAAATCATGTTTGATTTCGTATTTTTTAATGCAACAAATTCAATAGGGGGTGCCCAATATACAATAGATTCTTCGTTCATTCTTATTTTCTCCCAATTATTTTTATATTTTATAATATAGTAAAAAAAATATTTGAAAACATTTTATTATTTAACTCATTTTATTATAAGGTCTTGATAAATCATCAAGCATTTCCATTTCATCCTTTGACATTTCAAAATACATTGCTCCCACGTTTTGCTCAATGTGGTGAATCTTTGAAGCCCCAGGAATTACTACAACATGACCTTTATTTGAGGGAAAATTAATGAGCCAATTAAGAGCAACTTGAGTCACAGTGGCACCATACCGCGTGGCAATTTCTTGCATCGCCTCTATTAATTTTCTAGTTTTTTCTAACTTATTTTTACTGAAAGGATACATCATCCGTCTAGCATATGAAATATTTTTAGCAAGAGAAGGATCTTTATGATACTTTCCTGTTAAAACCCCTTCTTCAAGAGGTGACCAAGTAATTATCTTCATTCCTAGTTCTTTTGCAGTTTCTAATACTCCGTCTTTCTCAATTGAACGATAAAGTAAGCTGTAACGCATTTGATTTGTAACTAAGGATAATCCGCGATCCTTCAAAGCGTCATAGGCTTCAATCATCTGATCTTTTAAAAAGTTGCTAATGCCTACCGAGCGAATTTTTCCTGTTTCAACTAAATCTGCCATCGCATTCATTTGTTCTTTAATTGGAGACAAAGATTGCGGTTGATGAATTTGATATAGATCAATAGAATAACCATCTAAATATTTTAAGCGAGTATCGATTGTTTCTTTTATATCACTTGCATGTTTCATAATGGGCATCCACTTATCGGCAATTATTACCTCATTATCTTTTATTCCTAACGATTTAAGAGCACTTGCTAAATATTGTTCAGAGCGACCATCACCATATATTGCTGCAGTATCAAACCAATTTATTCCCCCATCTAATGCGGCTTTTACGATTCCAATTCTAACATCCTCTGGAATTTTATCCTTCCACATCATCTTTTGAAGTCCATGACCCGCACCAAATTGCATTACTCCAAGTCCGATTGGAGTAACTTCAATATCCGTGTCGATAAACTTGATTTTTTTTACCTTTTTTTCCCTTAAATTCAAAAGCATAATCTCCTAATTTTTATCTTTTCATTAAATTGAATATTTAACCCCAGTTAACTCTTCAGAAATTTCCCACAACTTTTTCGCATCCTCTTCATTGTGAGAAGCTTTACTAGATTCTACTTTGATAGGGTATCCTTTCATTTCACCTATTCCACTTGGGCCATAATAATCGCTCCCTTGAACTTCTGGATCAACAGCAGCACGGATTGAAGGTAATGCGCCATTTGCAGCATTTTGCGACATAATCAACGTCATTGGATAAAGAATGATCTTGCCAATTCTTAATAGCTCACTTCTTCCTAATTCTGTACGCGATGCACCAGGATGAGCAGCAACTGCAATAGCATTAATGTTTGCTTTTCTGAAACGCCTATCTAATTCATATGTGAATAATAAGTTTGCTAATTTTGATCTTCCATAAGCTCCAGTTCGCGTATATCCTTTACCGTCTTTATATAAAAAATTAGTGAAATCCATATTCCCAACTCTATGACCGTTACTGCTAACATTGACAACCCTAGCGCCAGATGTATTGGCTATTAGATCAAATAATAGACCCGTCAAAGCAAAATGACCAAGATGATTTATCCCAACTTGTCGTTCAAATCCATCTTCTGTTGTTCCATAAGGATCCATCATTATTCCTGCGTTGTTTAGAAGGACATCCAATCGAGAATATTGTTTTTTAAATTCTTCTGTAAATTGGTGAATTGACTTCAAGCTTGCTAAGTCAAGTTGCATTACCTTGATTTTTGCATCTGGTATTTCCTTCTTGATTCGATCAAATGCTTTTGAAGCCTTTTCTTCGTTTCGACAAGCAAGTATTGTTTCAGCACCTTTCCGTACAAACTCTTTAGTAGCTTCAAATCCAATGCCCGAATTTGCACCAGTAACGATTATTACCTTTTCCGTAAGATCAGGAATGTCTTCGGTTGTCCATTTCTTTTTTGACAAAATTTATTCTCCTTAATTTTTATCCAGTTAGTTATATTCTCGAGATATTCAACTATTTATATAAACAATAATAAGTTGTTTATTAAATACATTTTACTTTGAAAAAAACAACTTTTAGTTGAAAATTTTTTTATACACAGAAGCTATTATTTTAGATGAATAGAAATGATTGACACAGAAAATATTTCAACAGAAGAACTTGAGATATTTGGACTATCAAGTTATGAAGCAAGAGCTTACATTTCGTTACTAACTGGAGTTAAAATAGCTAAAGAAATCGTTAAAGAATCAAATATTCCAACCGGTAGAGTGTATGATATATTAGGTTCATTAGAAGATAAAGGCTTAATTGAAAGACAAGATTCCCGACCTAAAAAATATAGTGCAAAACCACCAAAAGTTGCTTTAAAAAATCTAATAACAAAGAAAGAAGAGGATTTTCAATCTTTAAAAGAAAAAGCTCCAATATTAGAAAAAAAATTATCCCAACTTAAACGACCAAACGCTAGTGAAGAATTATTTTGGAGTATTGCCTTATTTTCGGAAGATAATGCTATTGCGCGCCTTGTAGAAAAGATAAAAGAAGCAGAAACTGAATTATTAATGTGTGCAGATATGAGTTGTTACAGTACTGATTCAACTCTCGAATTTTTAGAGCCTGATCGAATAGTAAATTCATTATTAGATAGAGGTGTGGATATTAAAATACTAATTGGCGGATTTAACAGTAAAAATCTTTCAAAAATTAACACTTCCGCCATGAAGGACTTCATTCCTTTGATATCCAAAATGAATATTAGAATTACCGAAATTAATGTATATAATTTTGATATTATTGATGAGGAAAAGATTATTCTAAAGATAGCGAATCCAATTAATCCTAGTGAAAATTTGGCGATGCTATATTTTTGGCAAAAAAAATTAGGGTCAGAATTACGGGATAAATTCTTTGAACTCTGGAATAATGCTAAAGAACTTAATTTTATCATTAAATAAATTTGTTTAAAATGAAAGATCGTTGTGAGATATGCGGAACACGCTTAAAATATGTAACTCAGAAAGAAAGTTGCATGGAACTTGAATGTCAAGTTTGTAAAAAAAAAGATCTCCTAAATATTTTCTGTCCTAAGGGGCATTATATATGTGTTGATTGTAAAATAGAAGAAAAATTTAATTTATAACTAATAATTATTTTTCTTCTTCAAGAGCTGCCTTGAATTTCTTACCATTATCTACGTAAAAAGTGATCCCTGCTTGGAGATTTCTAATATCACTTTTTTTAAGTTCTTTCTTTCGTTGAGCAACTACATTGCCTGCGTACATGCCCATGGTTTCTAATTTTCCTCTCGCAACGCCTCCTGCAGCAATGACAACATTATCCGCTATATCATGAGCTTGTAATATTGTTGAAGAAATTCCTATCATGACATTATTTCCGATTTTTCCTGGTCCATGAACCATCGCACAATGACCCATTAGCACGTTATCTCCAATATGCAATTCAGTACCTGGTTCCGTGTGAATCACGACGTTTTCTTGAATGGAACAATTTTTTCCAATCGTAATTTTTGACATTTCAGCTCGAATAACAACATTAAACCAAATATTTGTTCCTTCATCTATCTCAACATCACCAACAATGGTCGCGTTTGGTGCAACAAATACAGAAGGATGGATTTTTGGCTCCATTTTATTAACGGGGCTCTTCATTATCTTGGGGGGTTTCCCTTTAAATGGATTTGACATAATTATCTTTCACCTTGTTTTTAATTCTTGATAGAATTTTCATTATTAAAAAATTAATTCTCCGAAATCAAATAACTTTTTGATTTTTCAATAGATTAATTTTTTTTTTTTTAAATTTTAAGAACATAAAGTTATAGTAAATTGTTGATTTTTGGTCATAATGTTCAAATCATTTCATTTTTTTAGTTCAATAATAATTAATATATTTAGTAAGATTCTTAATTAATTCAAAAATTTGATGTGTTAATAAAATGCAATTTTTAATGTCAACGGAATTTATGATAGTATTATTGTCAGTAACCTTAGGAATAATGGCTTTAGGTTTTTTGTTTTATTTAGAGAGAGATTTTAAATCCATTGAATTCAGAGTTGCATGCCTCATAATTTTAATCGTAGAAATATTTGTAACAATTACTATAATATCAGCTCATTTTGATTTTTCATTTACAGTTGCATCATTTTTAATTCCATTAGGTCTTGGTAGTACGGTTTATGGAATCTATTATACTGTCAAATTTATAAAGAAAAATAGATTGAAGCTTCAAAATATAATAAATTCGAGTCAAAAAGTAAGTATTAATGTAGCAAACATGGCAACAGAATTAGCTGCAAGTGCTAGTGAAGTAAATGCATCTGCAGAAGAAATTGCCTCAACAACGCAAGAAGTATCTATAGGTACACAAGGACAAGTCAAGCAGCTCTCAGACATTAATCAAGCAGCAGAGGAAATAAGTAGTTATGCAGAATCTGTTAAAAGTTCAAGTGCTGAAATTCGAAAAATCATGGAAATAATTATAAAAATTGCCGAGCAAACAAATTTATTGGCACTTAATGCAAGCATTGAAGCTGGGCGTGCAGGTGAACATGGAAGAGGCTTTGCAGTAGTTGCAGATGAAGTTCGCAAGCTTGCAGAAGAATCCAAAACTACAGTAGGAAATTCTAGTAATAAAATTATTGAAATAATAAATCGGATTGAAGCAACAGTTGGATTAATAAGCAAGATTCATGTAGATATAGAAGGTGCATTAGCGGCAGGTGAAGAAACTTCTTCAGCCATGGAAGAAATAAGTTCCTCTGCTGAAGAACAGACTGCATCCATGGAAGAAATCGTAGCAACAGCCAACCGTTTAGGAGAAGAAGCAGAATCGTTAAAGACAACTTTAGGTGAAAAAGAAACGAAACAAAGAAAAATTCTCTCCTCTAAATAATTTTAACCTTTTTTTTTTAATTTTAAATATCTTTATTAGTAATTTATCATAAAGTTGAAAAAATTATATGAAGTATAATGCGAATTATATTTCATTCTCCTTTAAGTTAACTAAATTCTTCATTTTCAAATAAGTTTAGATTAATTAAAGAATTTATTAATTTCCAGCTTTAATATTATTTGCGACTATTGCGTCTATTATACGAGGTATGATCTCACGAGGAAAACTATGTCCCATTCCATCCAGAATCAATAATTCTGCTCCAGGTATTGTATTAGCAATCTCTTTTCCCGCCTCAATACTATTAAATGGATCTTCACTCCCGTGAATGACAAGTGTGGGAGCTTGTATTGCTGAAATTTTAGGTTGTGTATTGCCAGGAACAGCCATTGCTGCCATTTGGCGAGCTGGACCTTCTGGATAATAACTTCTATCGTATTCTTTAGTTCTATAATCTCTTGATTGTTTCTCATCAAAAGGGAATTTACCGTAAATGAGACTATCGCGCTTTATCATTTCTTCAATATATGCTTCGCGTTCGGAAGGAACTGGAGCAAAAAAAGCTGCCATAATTTCTGGTTTTCCAGGCGGAAGCGTTGGATTTCCAGTCGTACTCATAATTATCGTGAGAGTTGAAACGCGAGTTGGATGTCGATATGCTATCACTTGAGCAATCATTCCGCCCATGGAAGCACCACAAATATGTGCTTTATCTATATTAAGAGTATCCAGAACACCAATAGCATCATCAGCCATGTCCTCTAAAGTATAAGGTACTTCTGGTTTTTCACCACAAGCGTGAGCCGCCGAAATTTCCATAAAATTTGGCATTCCAGTATTTTTTAGTTTAGTTGACAAACCTATGTCTCGATTATCGAATCTTATAACAAAAAAGCCTCGATTCGCAAGATTTTTGCACATTTCATCGGGCCAAGCAAGTAATTGGCTTCCTAATCCCGCTATTAAAAGTAACGGTTTTGAAGTTGGATCTCCAATTGTTTCATATTCGATTTCAATATTATTTATTTTCGCTTTTGGCATTATAAGTTCACACTCAAATATAGATCTATTAATAAAGGTAGATAATATTAATTGACATAATTGTAATTATTAATGATGATATCAGATCTATTAATTCTAATCATAATAAGAATTTAAAGGATTATAACCGTCTTATTGGAATTAAAATTTTAAATGAGGGAATATTCTTAATGGACGATGAAAAGTGGTTCAAGATAGGAATTATTTTAATGATTCCATCTTTTGTTATAATATTGATAATTGTTATCATACCCTATTATTTGCTAGATTTTATTCCATATTATCTTCTCCAACGTTTTTTTATGTTTCAGATTTTCTACTTGCTCATTCCTAGCCTTATCGTGTTTGTATTTAGTATTATCTTAATAATCTTCTTTGATAGGAAATTAGATAAAAATGAAAAAATTCCCGATAAGGGCTCTATAAAATCATTTAATGGAAGGAACTCGATGGCACAGGGAAGAAAAATATTGATGGATATGGCAATAAATCGTTTTAGACGTGGTCTTAATAGTTCTTGCCTCAATCTTTCTTATATGGATCTATCGTCCATCCTAGAAATTGAAAAATTGGAGCAGCTCACTAACGTGCGAGAATTAATTCTAAATGATAATCAGATCAAGAAAATCGAGGGACTAGATCTCTTTCCTAATCTACTAAAACTAAATCTTTCTGGGAATCCGATCACGAAAATCGAAGGACTAGAGCACTTGCCTAATCTACAAAAATTAGCTCTATCCGTGAACCAGATCACGAAGATCGAGGGATTAACAAGCCTCAATAATTTAATAGAATTAGATCTTGAGTGCAACATGATCACTGAGATCGAGGGATTTGAATTTCCCAATAATTTAAAATGTTTAAAATTTACAGGAAAACAGCTCTCGAAGTTCGAGTGGCTGAAAAATTTACCTAAATTGCAAGAACTATCTCTTCGCTGTAAAGAGATTATGGATCTCAAGTGGTTGGAGCACGTGCCTAACTTGCATTCTTTAAGGATTATCAATAGCCAAATCACGAAGATCGAGGGATTGGAACACGTGCCTTATTTAGAAAAATTAACTCTTATCAAGAACCCGATCACGAAAATCGAGGATCTGGAGTATGTGCCTAACTTGAAAGAATTATATCTTTATGAGAGTTTAATCACAAAAATCGAGGGCCTTGAGCACGTGCCTAATTTAGAAGACCTAACTATTATCAAGAATCTGATCACTAAAATCGAAGGATTTGAGCACGTGCCTAATCTACAAAAATTAGCCCTATCTGGGAACCAGATTACGAAGATCGAGGGACTTGAGCACTTGCCTGATCTACAACAACTAGACCTTTCTGGGAACCAGATTACGAAGATCGAAGGATTAGATCATCTTTCTAATTTAAGACATTTGGGACTTGCTAAAAACCAAATAATTAAAATTGAGAATTTGGACAATCTCCCTAACTTGGAATATTTGGACCTCGAAGAGAATCAGATCACGGACATTAAGGTTTTGGAACATTTAGAACATTTAAGAACTTTAGGCCTTGATGAAGAATATATCAAAAAAGAGGATCAACCTGTATTAAAAATCTTAATGGAAAAAAATATTAAGTTTAAGCCGTCAAGAAAAAAAATTTATGGAATTTATGGAAAAAGAAGATTCATTCATTAATATTTTATTAATTTTATTACAACTATAGAATTTTAACAACCTAGAAAAAACTATTGATCTTCTATTATTGAAATATATTGTCATGCATCTATTAATTTTAAAAATCAAACCAAATGATTTACAATATGTTTTAACAATGGAAAAGCAGTACTCTTTTTCATATTGTTAAAATCACCTAATTGTATTATCATTTGATTTTCGTTAATTGGAAGCATACATCCAACGCATTCTGTTTCTATATCACCAAAATTCACTTTTCCAGGTGCGTCAATAAGCTGAAATCCGTTGAAAACGCGATATTTAAATTTAGATAAGAGCTTGAAAAATGGTTGTTCCGTGACAATATCCAGCCGTTCATCAAAAAAAGCAGTTCGTCCAAATTTTTTTATTTTTTTTACGCCAATAGTATGGCGTAACACAGCAATGTTGATGGCTAAATTGAATGTCCCTTCCAAAAACTCCTCGAGATTAAGAAATTTCAAAAATTTAAAAACCGATTGAGGAAGAGGTGAATCAGCAAAACAGACCATTTCTTTTTGTTCATGTAACCTTCCGCAAAAGGCTGGATTAGTATTGTAATCTATGATCGTGTTGAGAGTTTCTTCAAGAATAGTTCCTTGATTGGTCGAGATGGGCACGATTTCATAATATATTGGGTATTTAAAAAGGGGATCACTATGAGAACATTGAATTTGAATTAAATTTTCTAAGACGAGTCTTTTTCGTTCAAATTCCTGTTCTATTTTTCTTTTTTCAAAATTATTTTTCGATTCTCGGATTTTTTCGCCAAATTCATTATCAACTTCAATTGAATCTGGAATTCGAATAATCATGGAGCTTAAATCAATGATCGGACTTATCTGTTTAAAATTTTTTACATATTTCTCTTGTTTTTTATTTAGCGTACCCAATATGTATTTCAAGGTCATCCCCCTAAATGTATTAAAGCATCCTTAAGAGTATCAATTGCTTGCAAGGAATTTTTATGCTTATCCTCATAATCAATTAAATATAATATTGTTCCTCTTTTCAGGGGTAGACAAAGTGTAGAAACATCAATTTCACTAACATTTTTTATGATACCTGCATTATAATGTCCAAAATGGCAAATCTTTTTCATTTTTTTGACGAGATCAGAATTATGATTTAATTGATCCACGATATTTATCCCAGTAAGTTCTCCATCTTTTTCCATTTGATTCATGATTCGCATCTGTTCGCACGCCTCTTTACTCATACATATTCTATCCAACATTTCAATCATTGGATTTGCTCTTGTAAGTGTGAGGAGAAATTCATCGCTTTTATCATCTACAATTGCATCATCTATTTTTTTATCAAGTTCAGGTAAATTGAATTGAATCGGTGCAAAAAAGAAATTTCCGAATCCGTGCATTTTTTTCCGGGCTTTTCGCCCAAAAATCACAGGTGATTCAATTACGAGATCCAATAAACAAGTATACGAGTAATAACTAGAACCCAAGAATTCGGTTTTACGCCATTCTGACATGATGGTCATTTGTTTAAGTACATCCTTAAATGGAAGGACGATTTTGATTCGATAATCAGCTTCATTTTTTAAACTCGTCTGTGTCTGTTTCACTTCCTTATATTTCTTCTTAAATTCTTTCTTCTTTTTCTTATCTGTCTCTTGTTCATACAATTCTGAGAGTTTATTAAGAATTGGTGTTAACTTTTCTATCTCCTCGTCTGGATTTAGTCCTAACACTGAGCAGTCTGGAATATCATCCCACTTATAATAATCTTGCACTGCTTTGAGTACTTTTTTAACCTTTTTTTCTTGGTTTTCGGACAAATAATTTTCATCATACCGCAATGCTTCCACCTACATTTTTAAAAAGAAATTTTTTTCCCACATCTATTTGATTCTTTCTATAATAAAAAAAACACCTATATTATTAATGAATTATGAAGAAATGTGTAAAATTGTCGATGCCACTCAATATTAACAAAACGGATTTATGTATGAATGTAATTGTAATGTTTGTGAAGGAAAATGTCGATAGAAAATGATACGAAAAATCATATGATAACTGCTTCTGCTTTAGCACTTTCAATTTTCATAATAGTGTATACAATAATATTTATGATAATAGGTAGGTTAAGTTTAATACCCTTAGATCCTACCATTTTCTGGATATTTATGATTTTATGCTTCATTTGTCTTGTATTTGTAGGCTATATAGCTTATCAAGGATCTTCAGAAGGGTACGAAAAAGCATGGGTCGGTATCTTGATTTTAATAGAAGTAGTTATAAGTATGGTCTTTCTTCTATTATGTTATTTGGGATTATATCAAGTGCTTGATATGATATTGGCAATATTTGGCAATTAAAAAGAGTCTTTGAAAAATAAATTATACTTTAATAATAATAAATAAAAAAATTATTGTAATGCATCTAATTTTATTTTAAAATTAATTCAAAAAAAGAAAATAAAAGTTGAAAGAATTAAGCTCTTTCGTAAATTTCTTTACCTGGATGATCCTTTTTCCAATCATCAATACTCATGCCAAATTCGTGCTCTAAACTTCTCCTGTACATGGGTAGGCTGTTGTATGCGCAGAATGGAACTAATCGTGGTTGTGAAAATTCTCCTTTAGGCATTACAAAATGAATAACGCATCTTTTTACACGTTCCAAATCAAAATTATATGGATCTTGGAAGTGCATTCCTGTCACTAATAAAGATCTATAATGAAAATCAGCTAAAGCCTCAAAAGATCCTTTTTGTATGATATCAAACATGAGTTTTTGAACATTGAACTTGGTAGGTGCTCTCTCTTTATCCACAGTTTCATCAAGTAAATTGAGCAATCCTGTGATTGCCTTTCCTGGTTTTATTTCTCCATTCTTGATTTGTTGAGCATAATATTCCATGCCTTCCATCATTTTGTCAACATCAAAGAACCTCGTTATTGGTACCATTTCTCCATCAACTTCAAAGAGATATGTCGCTATACCACACATGGGATGGCTAGTAAATTCAATTAAATCTTTTCCTTGAAGTACTTCTAAGAGATGAGAAATTGGTAATACTACAGGGATTGGTCTAAAATCCTCGGATGTTAATTTGCCATTTGATTGGTCTTCCATATTATCAAGATATTCCGGAATGGTTAATCGTTGAGTAAGTCTTTCTTCTTCGGGTAAGGCCTTTGCATTAGGATCAGCAAACCTTCCAACGAAGGAGATTGGCTGTACAATAGTTCCTCTAACAATATCCAAGTTTTTTTGTGCAAATTTAATGACATCATAAGTTTCTTGGGTGTTATGTCCTTTCATTTGGAAATTAACTAAAACAACACCACCATGTCGATTCTCTGTAATTCCTGCTCGTCTTAAATTATTGAGAATCTTATCAATAAGATGCCAATTTTCTGGATTTGTTTGTCTGGATACTCCATTGAATTTCATATAGATGGTGTTAATTCCTCCTTCAACTAATTCTTCTGTGAGATCATAATCTTGACCGATAAGAATACCATTCGTGGCGAGTTGAATTTGGTTAAATCCTCTTCTGTATGCTTCTGCAGCAATTTCTGGTAAATCTAACCTAACCGTAGGTTCACCACCTGAAAATTGAATTGCTTCAACAGGGGCGGGTTTTTGATCCCTGAGAAATTTAATCATTTCCTTGCATTCTTGAAAAGTAGGTTCAAAAATGTATCCTGCAGATGCAGCATTAGCGAAACAATACCAACAAGCAAGATTACATCTATTAGTCAAGTCTAAATTCGCCAATAATGTATTTGAATGATGTACTTTACATAAACCACAACTTGTTGGACATGCTGATTTTTCGACGGTTGGATTATCAACCCCTTTACCCGTCACGAACCATTTTATGAATTTTTCGTAAAAACGCGTGCTTGACCAGTAAACTTCTTCAAATGCACCATGTTTTTTGCAAAATTTCCGTAAAACTGCTTTACCATCCTTATCAATAATATCAGCAGGTACTTGGACTACTTTATCATCTTCCTTCAAACAAAAGTGACAAACGGAAGCAGTTTTACGTAAAACTCTATACTCTGTCTTTAATTCTTGTTCAGACATAAAAATAACCTCTATTTTTTCTTTATTTTATCCTTTTTTTTCTGAATATGTATATAATAATTCCAATCGATTTTTTTATTCGTGAATAAAAATCCACAGATTTTTTCGATTATTCTTTTTTTTCCACAAATTTTCTTTCAAAAGTAATTGTTATTGAAAGTTTTTAATTAGAAAGTCAATTTCGCTATTAGTATAAAAGGGTTTTTCTTTTTTTTTTTCAATTTCTAGAATATTTCACGAATATAAAATAGACCAGAAAAATGTCTTACGAAAATAAAGAAAATTTTTTCAATGTGATTTCTATTCCTAATCATAAGGAAAAGGAAGAAAGCCCAAATTGTCGAAAGTTATTTTAATCATTTTGGACAGCGTGGGGATTGGAGCGCTTCCAGATGCAGATCTTTTTGGTGATGAAGGTACCAATACTTTAAGACATTTAAGTGAAGTAATCAAAGATTTTCATCTTCCAAATTTAGAGCGTCTAGGGCTTGGTAAGATTGAAAAATTGATTGGGATGTCAAATAAAATTCAAGCTATCGGTTCGTTTGGAAAAGCTGCATCAAAAAATCCTGGAAAAGACACTATTGGTGGACATCTAGAGATTGCAGGGTTCATTCCTAATAAGGCATTTCCCGTATTCAATCCTATTCCTTCTGAGATCCTCAAGCAATTCGAGAAAATTATAGGAAGGAAAACATTAGGTGGTGGAGTACCTTATTCTGGGACTGAAATCATCAAAGATTTTGGAGAAGAACATCTTAAAACTGGATTTCCAATTGTTTATACTTCTGCAGATAGTGTTTTTCAACTAGCTGCTCATGAAGATGTGATACCAGTACCTGAACTTTATGAAATGTGTAAAAAAGCAAGAAAATTATTAATAGGCGATTATGCAATTGGTAGAGTCATTGCAAGACCATTTATTGGCAAACCTGGAAATTTTTCACGAACTGAAAGACGTAAAGATTTTGCTTTCGAACCGCCTGAAAAAACCTTGCTTGATTATTTGAAGGATGAAAACTTTGATGTTGTTGGAATTGGAAAAATCCCCGATATTTTCGCAAATAGAGGGCTAAGTGCCTCTTATTCAATTGAAAACAATCCCGATGCTATTGAAAGAACAATAAAGACAATGCATGAAGATTTAGATGGCCTGATTTTTACCAATTTAGTTGACTTTGACATGTTATATGGTCATAGAAGAAATCCACAGGGTTATTATCAAGCTTTATTGGAAATAGATTCTTTCATACCTGATTTCTTAAAAAACTTAAATTCTGATGATATCTTAATTTTTACAGCAGATCATGGTTGTGACCCGACTTACAAGAAAAGCACCGATCATACGAGAGAATATGTCCCTATTCTTATCGTGGGTGATAAGATCAAACAAAATTTTAATATTGGAACGCGAGACAGTTTTAGCGACATTGGTCAAACTATTGCCGAGTTTTTTCAAGTCAATAAATTAAAATTTGGGAAAAGTTTTCTTAAAAATATCTTGATCAAATAATTTTAATCAATATCATCTTTAATATCAACTTTAACAGTCCTTCTCTTTCTTCCAATCAATGTAATGGTATACATGGCTAATGAATATAATGCCATTGTGAGTAAAGCCCAAAAATAAATTGGAATCGTGAATTGGATGAACCAAAATCCAATTCCAAAAATAAATCCTGTAATGAAACGTAATGGATTGATGCTTTCTCTCAAACCAAGTTTTTGTGTTCCCCAATCAACAAGTAATGGCATAACAAGCATAACAGCAAAAAATAAGCTAAGATATGGATTTAACCTTGTTTGAAAGAATGAAAAACCAAAAATAATGCCAAATATAAAAAATGAAAAGAAGGCAACATAAATACCCGTACATCGTGCACATAAATAAATGTCTCTCCCCTTAAATGATAAACGAAAGGTATGTGTATAATAATCTATATGTCCTTTACGGTGATGAGAACAAAAACCAAAAGATTCCTTTTTTTCTTTTTTCTTTTCATCCAATATAAATCACAATATCACGAGAGAAACCATACCAAGAACACTTAAATAGATTAAAATAAAGACAAATGTACTCATGCCCCGATATCCTTGATCGGTATCTATTTTTATCACATCAACAGGAAATGATTGACCATCATAAGTTATGGTTTTTGGAACAATTCTTTCAGGATATTTTTCCAATTTGTCAAGAGGGCGTTTACGCTTAACAAAAACCGTATAACACATTTCCCCTATATCTTTACCGTCAACTTCCCTGCTTCCTATTGCTACTTGTACGATATTTTTCGGATCATATTTAGTTAAGTCAGCTATTGCTTGTTTTTTATATTTTCTTAAATCTTGAATTGTTGCCATTCATTCACTTCCATGTTTTATCAAAACACGTGAAAAATGATATTTTAAACTTATTTCGCGAATAGAAAATAAGATTTTTTTAATAAAATAGAATGTAATCTTAAGTAAAAAAAACTTCTGATTACAGATTGAAAAGGTGATTTAATGCCCAAAGGAATAGAAACGGACGTCAGATTCCAAGATCAGTGGGATAAAAGTAAGCTACGAGCCCAAAGCTCTAAAGTAAAAGAAATGTTTATTGATACATTTGAATGGTATCTACATGATTGCTCTCTAGGTAACATGCCTAATGGTGCAGTTGCTATTGGTGGTAGTGAAGAAGGACTTTTTAGATGTTACAATATAAAGGAAAGATTATGGGAAAAAGAATATTTTCGAGCAGTCTATTCTTGTCTCGTTGCTGATATGAATGATGATGGAAAGAATGAAATTCTTGTTTGTGGTTGCGAAAAGAAATTATTCGTGTTAGATGATAACGGAGAAGAAATTTGGACCTATCCTATAAAGAAATGGATATACATCGTTAGAGTTGGTGACATCAATAATGATGGAAAAACAGAAATCTTGATCGGTAGCAGGGATAGAATGCTAAGAGCTTTAGATTCACAAGGGAATTTAATTTGGGAACAAGAATTTGGCGAGGGTCATGTTAGATATATTAAAATTGGAGATATTACGGGCGATAAAAAGAATGAAATTGTTGTATCTACTCACGATGCATTTTTATATGTTTTAAATGGGGCAACTGGTGAAAAACTTTGGTCTAAGGAATTCGAGATCGAAGAAACAGCAGGATTAGAAATGAAAAAATTAACTCCTATACAAATAGGAGATATTACTGGTGATGGAAAGCAAGAGATTTTTGTTGGCGCAGAAGATGGGGAGTTTAAAATATTTGACGGTATCGGAAACGAGCTTTTTACATATGAATTTGATGGTCCTGTTTATGATATTTACGTGGGGGAAAGCCAAATCATTGTTGGGGCAGAACCTAAGATTGTTAAAGATAAAGCGGTGGAAGGTAGTAAATCGATAATAGTATTTGATTATAAGTTTAACGAGTTATGGAGTAAAACTTTTGACGGTGGCATCTATTTCATTCTCAAGGGTGATATTAATGGTAATGGAAAAAAAGAACTGGTCTTAGGGACTGGATTTTCAAGCGTAGTGGCTCTAGATTCTGATAATGGTGATGAAAAATGGATTTATTATCTAGATAATTACGTTCGAGCACTTGATGTAAAGGATATTGATGGAGATGGAAAATCGGAGATCCTCGTTGGAGGTCGTGATAAAAGCCTCAGGTTATTAAAAGCTAGTTATTAATTTTTTTCAATTTATAAAAAAAAGGGATTATAGCATCAACTTTTTTAATTGTTGATGCTTGATATGCATGTAATCCTTCATTTGTTGAATTTGAACTATGCCCCATCTTGTTTTACCAACTGAAACGTTTGGTATAAATTCTCGCATTATATCAAGTTCATCCATTGTAGGAATTGGAGTTCTTTTTAAATTTGGAGAGACTTTTAATTCCCAAGGAATATCTTTTTGAATGTCATCCACTTCATATCCTGGATGGACAGAATCAAGATATAATTCTTTTGTATTTTTATCAAACTTAAAAATACCTTTAAGAGATACAACTACATCTGGACCACCAGGCATTCCTGCCTCTTCTCTGGATTTACCTCCTTCTAAATATCCTGGTGTGGTAATGTAATAAGGTTCCTCCACGAATTTTCCGTGTCTGATTATTATTATGGTTCGCCTTGCGTAACCACCAATTTCATTCGCACCTCCACTTCCAGCTATACGATTCCTCGGATTAGTAGGATCTCCTTTATAAGACGTGTTTAAATTACCATATTTATCGATTTGAGCTCCACCCAAAAAACCTACGTCAATATGACCATTAAATAAATAATATGAAAAAACATCAATCATAGAGCAACAATGCATACATCCCTTCATGGCACTCATATCAGAAATATGAACTGGAGCTCGATAAGGATCAAAATCTAAGATTCCAGCTTCCATTACAAGATACAATTTCTTTCCCAATTTTTTAGCTAGCATAGAAGCATATAATGGAAAGCCTTGCCCAACAAAAACAACCTCATTTTCATTTAATTGGTGTGATGCGGCTGAACATAAAATTTCATTGTAACTAATCATCATTTTTTTACTCATTTTTACACCTCAAATTCTTTCATATCTGGGTCAGTGTCTATTTCTTCTCTAGTGAAACCCATTAATTCTCTCTCCAATCTAAACGTTGCACCGAGATCAACACTAGCAGAGGGATATGACCGTGCTCGGAGCTTCTCCAAAGCTCTTACTCCGTATGTGTGTGCATATTTTTCAACATATTCGTCTCTGTCGTTTACAGATAAAATCCAATCATTTACCCAAGTTTGGAACGAAATTGGGGTTAAAACTATTGAACCTGTATAAAGACTTATCATGTACCTGTCCAATTCGTAAAATCCTAACAATCCCGAAGGATGAGCCCCCCACGGTTCGTGAACTACTGCATCTACACGAAATCCTGGAATCAATGTATTATTGGGAGATCTTTGTATTATTTCTGGCTCAACAATCTCTTCAGCTGATATAATTATATGTTTACAAGATAATAATCCGTCTTCCATAGTTCCTCTAGCAGCCCAAAACTGAGCATTACCTTCTATATCTGCTCGTTGAACATGCATAATTCCTACATCTGGCTTTACTGCAGGAACTAATAGAATTTTTTCTCCTGGATTGAATGGATTTTCAATTATTTTAAACATATCATCTTCAATTCGTTTTCGATACACGTCTGTATAATATATTGACATTTTTGCTGGATAGAATGGTAACCCTCGGGCCCCTGCAGCAAGCATTGCTGCAACAGTATAGTTTGTATAATCTTTCACTTTAATATCAAATTCTTGAACTGCCCTATCGAATGCCCGTAATCCGCGTGTTGCCCTGTAACTCCAAGAAAATATAATTTCACTAACACAACCACATCCTGCAAGCTGATCGATTTCGAACATGCTAGTAGGCTGAATTACTTTCAAATTCTTACGACCTTGCCGAATAATTTCGTGTATTGCATTGTAAGGTCCACCAGATCCGCATGCTGCAACCGAAAGAAATGTTCCATTTTTAATATACTTTGAAACTGCTTCTTTCATTGTCATAACTTTATTTTTTGCCAAAAAAATCGCCTTTATTAATCATTTAATTTAAAGATCACCGATTTTTTGCCGATTTTTTGAATTAATAAAAATCGCCCTATTTAATCGTTTAACTATTCAAGGAGAAGTAGGAAAATTGATTCAAAAAGTTTTGCAAAATATCACATTTATAATAATTTATTTAAATGGTGGTTTATGAATTCTTGTTTTTTTTAAGAGACTCTGGTGTAATATCCAATTTTTTTTTATTAAATCTGGCATTTTTTCTTTTCTTAATCATTCGATATTTCACAAAATATATCATCATATATTTTGAAGAATTATTACTTCTCGGGATCTTCCTTTATATTTATTTTTTTATTTCGTTTTTATTATTCCAGCTTGGAATAAGTTTTTTAAAAAGGAGGAGATAATAAAATACACCCACTTATCAAGAATGTAAATTCCATAAAAAATTGATGAAAATAAGGGCAATTATTACAGATTTGAAGTCATTGCGAATAAAATTACTTATTCATGTCTTCAAAAAGCTTTCTAACCTAAATAAATTTATTAAAATATTCCTTCTTTTTTTTAAGTTACGTATAATTTTTGTATATTAGCAAGTAATTCTGGATTCAAATACACAAAGAAATATAATCCAGCTGGAATCAATACACCGATTAAAATACCTGCTATTGTCTGAGATAGTGTATGTCTTTTTAATTTTAATCTTGAATAAATGATTGGGAGTAAAAATAAATATAACCACACAAATTGCCAAAATCTCCATAGAGTAAAAGACGTAATTACCAAAGAAGATATTCCGCAATGAACGCTAATTTTCCAAAAATAGCGTATTACTGCCAAAGTTCCCATAACAACTGTTAACGTGGCCGAAGCAAAAATATAAACTTCTGGCATGGGATATTTAAAGATGAAAACAACAATAAATAATATAATTATATCAATGCTACCTATAATGCCAGTAGCTAAATCTGTTCTTTCCCCTGTATCAATTGCAATTTTAAAATATTTCTTAATTCCATATTGTTCACCCTCAAGATCTTCTTTATGAGGTAAAATTTTTATTAATATTATTAATAAAACAATAGAAATTATCCCTAATATTCCTAGTAATAATATGGACCACCAATTTATTATAATCAAATCGCTAGTTGGCGCAAGTAAAAATAATAAACCACTTGCCACTAGTATGACTGAAACTGGATGCGCCAACCATTCCATAATTTGTGCAAATCGCGTTTCTTCATCCTTTAATTTATTTAGCTCTTTTCTGATCCATGTCATGATTTAAAGATCCTCATAAGTCTGTGGTGATTGAATCAGGAATAACATCATATTTACTTTTTATAATATCCCATTTATTTTCTCCAATAATTCTAATTAATTGTGGTAATTTTCCGACAGTCCCTATAAATTTACCTCTAATTATTAAAGCACTTCTTAATTTTTCTAATGTTTCAGCAATTTCAAGTGCCGTTTGAACAGATTTCTCAATATCATTTCCTTTGACTTCATTAGTTATTCTAGTTGCAAAAGCATCTGCTAAGTTTGCATCTTGAGCGATTATTACTGCCGCGTCTGCATGTCCCGAATAACTTTTAACATGTCCAACAGTAGCTGAACTAGTACCAATACCCAAAGGACATTCGCTAGGCTTCACTTGAAATCCGATTTTTCCGGATAATGGTGTATTGCCTGCATAAATTCCTATATTAACTTTTCTATTAGAATAAATTGAAATTTCTCCTCCATTTTCGAGAATCGCAATCTTACTTCCGTCTTGCACCATTTCTTTGGTTGCCATGTCTGCAAGCGCTCCTGCAACAGAAGCCATCGGTCCGACATTAGATAACTCTGATCCATATTGCATGGCTTGTATTATTTCGGGTAAAAAAATTTCTGAAGGGAAAGTAATTGGTTTTAAAGTTGTCTTAAATATTGGGTATTTTAAAATAAATCGCTCTAAAATGTTTCTATGTTTTCTAATACTTGATATAGCAATTTTAATTGCCTTATTAGAGTCCGTTTTAACGAAACAATCTGATTCTTTAATGATAAAATGACTTGCAAACAAGTTGTCCATCAATATTTCAGACTCCAAATAGAATTAGAAGTGCAATTACATTAATATTTTTATAGACGTTGATATTCTATTCTTTATAAAATAATATAATAAAATAAGTTTTTTATTTTAATTAAAGGTGTTTTTTTTGGTTAGATTTGATGGAAGGGCTAATAACGACCTTAGACCAATTAATCTCGAAGGTCCTAACTTCATTAAATATCCCAAAGGATCTGTTCTTATTTCCATGGGAAATACACGAGTTTTGTGTAATGTTTCTATATCAGACCGTGTTCCACCATTTTTAAATGGAAAAGGACAAGGTTGGCTGACTGCTGAATATAACATGCTCCCTGCATCTACTCATGTACGACGGGAACGTGAAGGAAGAAGGACATCACACATTTCCGGAAGGACCCAAGAAATATCTAGAATGATTGGGCGCGCACTACGCGGTGTAGTAGATCTAGAAGCATTAGGTGAACGTTCTATTTATATTGATTGTGATGTTTTACAAGCTGATGGAGGAACGAGATGTGCTTCCATTAATGGTGCATTTATAGCAGTAAAAGCTGCTATTATATCTTTAATGGAAGATAAAATGATTCTTAATAATCCGATTTCAGAAAATATTGGAGCAATTTCTCTAGGATATGTGGATGGAGAGTTGTTAATTGACTTGAATTATGAAGAAGATTCAAAAGCTGAAGTGGATTTAAATATCGTGATGACCGAATCAAAAAAGATCATTGAAATTCAAGGAACTGCTGAAAATAAGCCATTTATGGTTAATGAATTAAACGAAATGATTGAAGTTGCTTATGATAATATTATAAAAATTATAGATATTCAAAAAAATTTTATTTAATTATTCATCTCGTAATATCTAAGTTAATTAAAATGAATATTTAAGCTCTTCGTTCATTTTTAAAACGTCTAAATACAATTTTTTTTCTTCTCAAGAGATTTCTATAAAAATTTCAAATAAAAATCATTATTGAAGCAAAATTAATATATCTTGAATAATTAATTAAAGAAAAAATTGTCGTTCTCAAAGAGTTATCTAAAATTTTTACAAAATTTTTTAAAATTAAATTGGAATTTAAAGATTTTTTAAAAAAAGAATCCATTTTGCAATAATTTAGATAAAAGCATAATATAGCAAATTTGCAAACTTATTTTTAATTTCATAAATTGTCACAATTTAAGAATTTTCAATTTTTAAACTATTTTAAAATGAATTACTTATCTTTAATTGATACAAATTTGGAAAACATATTCTCAATTAAAACACTTTTAAAGAGAATAAAATAGCATTTAAATGACGTGAGACAAAAATTTGACTAATAAAACTTTTATTTAGCCATGTTATATATATAGCTTGAATATATTAAAAATCTTTTATATTTTAATTATAATGATTAGAGTTCAAATAAAAATCTCTTGTTAGATTGATGGTGAACAAAATTTGGGAAAAAAAATTTTAATTACAGGTGCAGCTGGTTCATATGGAAATGCTGTACTTGATTTAGCAGTAAAATGGGGTTATGATCCTATCCCAACTGATATTAGATTAGTTAAACATGCACGATTTCAATATTGTGATATAAGTGACGTAGAATCTGTAAAAGTAATGAGCTCTATCATTGGACCCGTTGATGCTGTCATACATTGTGCTGGTGTTATCGACATTAATGCAACAGAATTGCATAAAAAAGTACATTTAGATGGTACTGAAAATTTAATTAATGTGTTTGGAAAAAATGATTCATGTAAGGCTTTTATCTCAGTTTCCTCCGCTGCAATTCATGGAGGAACGGAAAATTATGTAAAAATGAATGAGGAACACCCAAGAAGTTATAGTGATTCTTATACTGAATCAAAAGCATTACAATATGATTTAACTTTAAAATTAATCAAAGAAAAAGCTATCATTATTCAACCAGCATTAGTTTATGATGAGTTAAACAGGTACATGTTTAAAGAAATAGCAGAAATTGCTGCACTTAATCTTCTAGTCGTGTTACCAGAGAATGGCAATTATAGACTAAGCATGGTACATCCACTTGATTTGGCATCCGCTACATTAATGCTTCTAGAAAGAGGAGAATTTGGTGAATCTTATATTATTTCTGATGATTATCCATTAAGAATTAGAGAAATGGTTCAAATGGTACAAAGAGAAACAGGTGCTAGATTGTATGATCCAAAAAGATCACTAAAATCTGATTCTATTAAAAAATTAGTAGATATAATAGATAGACTCCAAAATAATCTCCCTAGCCTAGCAGGTATGGAACCAATTGGATCAATAATGGAAGATTTAGAATTAGATTTATCTGGTGGTTTTACACTACCCATGGATCCCATGTATTTAGTTACGCATCATGCATTTACAAATGAAAAAGCTAAAAAAGTAACCATAAAAAATAAAGATCAATATAAAATAAATGAAGACTCTATGAAATATTTTACTGATGGATGGTTTCCTGAAGTAAATCCATTCTTTGAAATGCCAAAAGTAATCAAATATTGGATAGAAAATGGAATATTAAGGAAAAATGCTGAGTTTGTTGACGTGCTAGAATTTTTAATGGACACTATCGGGAATTTCATAAATAAATAAATGAAGTGGAGTGGAGTGGAATGGATCAAAACGGTTACGCGGGTAAGATTCTGAGAATTAATCTTTCCGATTCAAACGTGTTGATTGAAGAAACTCCTAAAGATTTCATTGATCATCTTGGAGGTATTTGTTATGGTGCAAAGTATTTATATGAAACTTTGGGGAAGGGTGTCGATCCTTTATCTCCTGAGAATCCTCTAATGTTTTTGACTGGTCCTATTACTGGAACCGAAGTACTTATGTCTGGCAGACATGCAGTTGTATCAAAATCTCCTCTTACAGGAATCTTTGGTTACGCAATGTGTGGTGGTTTTTTCGGATATCGATTAAAACGTTGTGGTTTTGATGGAATAATTTTTCAAGGAAAAGCATCAAGTCCAAAAGCTCTTTTTTTATCTGAAGATAAAGCTGAGCTTATTGACGTTTCGAATTGGTGGGGCATGGATAATAGAGAAATCCGAAAAATCATTCAAAATAAATATCCAAAAAGTCCTTTTCTTTCAATTGGTACAGCTGGCGAAAATCAAGTTCCCATTGCAGGAATAATAGATGGTGATTATAGAAATCATGGAAGAACTGGGATGGGTGCTGTAATGGGTTCGAAAAATCTCAAAGCAATAATAGCAACTGGTAACAAAAAAATATTAGTCCACGATGCAGAAGGGATAAAAAAATTAAATAAAGCAGTATTGGATAATATTAAAATTGATTTCATAAAAAAAACGTTGGTTGATAATTATAAAAAATATGGGACTGGAGCTTTATTTGGATTAAGTCATTTAATGGGGAATTTAGGTATAAAAAATTGGGCAGAACGGCGATGGGATGATCATATCAAAATTTGCGCTCAAGAATTACACAAATTATATGTAAATGGACGATATTATTGCTATAGATGCTTTATAGGTTGTGGAAGAACAATTTCTAATAATTCTGAAGTTGAAGATGGTGCAGGACCAGAATATGAAAGCATGGCTGCTCTCGGTTCGCTTGTTTTGAACAAAGATCCGAAAGCTTTGGTAGAAATTAACCATCTTTGTAACGATTTAGGAATAGATACCATTTCAGCAGGTGGAATAATTGCATATATAATGGAATGTTCTGAAAAAGGATTGATCAATGAAAACATTCCTTGGGGAGATAGTAATAAAATAAAAGAAATATTAATAAAGATCTCTAAAAAAGAAGAGGGTCTTGGTGAAATTTTGTGTTATGGTGTAAAGAAAGCATCGGAAATTATTCAAAATAGTGGGGATTTTGCGATAAACGTTAAAGGTATGGAAATTCCGATGCATGATCCTCGAATTTCATCAATGGGATTAGCTTATGCAACTTCAACAAGAGGTGCTTGTCATTTACAAGCACAAACTTCTCTTAAATTCTTACCAATTAAAGAATTCAAGTTAACTATGTCATCTTCAGCAGCTCAATATATAAAGAAAGTACAAGATTGGAATCAAGTATTAGATTCTTTATGTATGTGTAAATTTGGAATATATCCACAAGGTCCAATTCTAGCTACTCAAGTATCAGAATATTATAAATTAGTCACTGGAAGAAAATTAAGTCCTAATGGACTCCGCAAGATTGGAGAAAAATCATTTAATATCGAAAGATTGTTCAATATTCGAGAAGCGGGATTAAATAGAAAAGATGATATTTTACAAAATAGATTTTTAGAAAAATATGCGACATTTTCAGAAGATTTAGAAATGTATTACCGTCGAAGAAGTTGGACACAAAAAGGTATTCCAAGAAAAGCTATTTTAGAAAAACGAGGTATTCCAATTCCTGACTGGTTAACTGCAGAAGAATGAATTCTCCTTTTTTTTTTCCTTAATTATAATAGATAAAGAAATAAATTTTTTTGATCATAATTATAATCATTAAATTCTTTTATCAAAATTATTACATATTTTAAAGAAGGAATGGGTTGGTTTTGAACCTTAAAGAAGACATAGTTAAGCTTTTAGAATCTATATATACAAGTGACGTTATAGGTGCTAATGCTGCTCCTTCTCCCACGTATGAAGTTTTCGAAGAAATTTTAAAACAAGATAATGCATATATATTCTTCGATCTTTGGGATTCGAATCATCCAACATTAAGAGCTTGGGCTTTTCATGGAATTACTCAATTATTTAAAGAAAAAACTGTCCAAGATATTGCGGATCAATTAATTACATCCAAAATTCGCATCATTATTAAAGAATTATTACAGGATGATAGAGAAATTTATACGATGTTGGGGTGTAGGTTAACTCACAAAAAATTGAATGATGTTCACATTCATTCCATATATTTTTTAGACAACTCAGTTAAAATCCCTCCATTATTCGAATATTGTAATTCTGAAAAAACTGAAACAAATTACATGATCGGTCATATATTAGAAAATTATATTTCCAAAGTTGAAGGGATAGATTCTGAATATTTATTAATAAAACATGCAGAACAGGCTAAGAAATATGATTTTGAAACTAAGCATCTTCTAATTGAAGGAATAAAAAGGTATTATTATAATTTTAAGAAAATTGAAAATATAATTCAGTTGAAATCTATCTTTCTTGAATATCTAAACGAAATTTATGAACATCAAATTGAAAAAAATACTAATATTTCCATCGATCAAAGGTACATATTTGATTATAAAGCAGACATTGAAGCAAATATAATTTTCTTAGCTAATACTTTAGATTTAGATTTCATAAGAGAAACGATAAATTTTATAATAAATCTTCAATCAAGACAAAGTTGGGTATTGAGGGATATAATGGAAAAATTTACCAAAAATCAAGAATATATATCACTAATTTTGGAAAAATTATCGACTACTTCTGATTTATCATTAGGTTCAAACATTTTAAGAGGGATGATAAGAACAAATTTCCCAAATTGGAAGGAATACGCAAGAAATTATGTTTTAACAAATAAAAGAATTGATCTTCCAACTTTAAGAGAAATGCTACGAAATGACGCTATCAACAAGGAAATAATATTAACTTGTCTGACCCATGGCATCACCGATCAATTAATGTTTATTTCTGAGTTCTTTGATTTATATCCTGAAAAATTTGATGAATGGGAGAAATTTAGATTAGAATTTGAGAAAATTTTAAGAATGGAAGAGCCAGCTGATCTTGCTTCAAGATTTGGCTTTTTTGATAGGAAGAAATTATGTTTATTAATGGTAAAGAAGTTGATGAGAAACGAATACGCTGATTATGTTCTTGAAAATTTGAAATTCCTTAAAAATGGTCATTTACGCGTCATTGCAGCAGAATCTATTGCAGAAATTGGTCGAAAGGAACATTTAAATCAATTGGAAAAACTCCTAGAAACCGATATTGATATAGAAACATTTTCAAAAGATGGGAAGAATCCAATTTTGAAAGCGATAAATAATCTAAATAAAAAATATTGATTTAATCCTATTTTTTCATATAAGTTGCATATAAATCGTCTGCAATTGAAATAATTTTTTTATTTGATCTTAAGTTTAAAATTAAATTTTCTGGAATTTTTTCAAATCCATTCCATGTTCCTGAGATTGCGCCACATATAGCTCCTACAGTATCAGTATCTCCGCCAGCTTTCACAGCTAATTCAACAGCTTTTACAAAATCCTCCTTATAATATAAAAAAGCATATAATGCACCTAGTGCTGTGGAACAAGCGTAAGGGTATATAAATCCTTTTCCTTCGAATCTTGGATTATAAAATGGAGGTTTTACTCCCAATAATCCAATTTTCATAAGAGCCTCCTGAGGTTTCTTGCTAAGGAAGCCTTTTAAAGAGATTATATGCTCTTTAAAATCATCTATCTTCTCATCTTTAATGCTTTCAACTAAGGAATTAAGAAAATCTTCTATAATTATTTCTTTTTCTGATGTCAAGTATGCGATGGCTCTAGCAACAACGATAGCCGCGGAATATGCGCCAATATGTGTATGCGTAATCATACTTGATTCTTTTGCAACTTTAATTAATTTATTAATATCATTACAGAAGAATAAACCAATTGGAGAAATTCTCATAACCGCACCGTTTGCTCCAGAATTTATACCACTTAATTTCCAAGATGTTCCATCCTTTAATTTATGAACTGCAGTAAGACAAGTCATTCCTGGTCCAATTGGAGGTTCATCCAACCAATCAACAAATCTAGTACCCATATCTTCTGGATCAAAGCCTTTACTTCGAATTAAGGATTCTGCAACTGCTAAAGTTAATTGGGTATCATCAGTATAAACGCCTCGATAAAAAACAGTAAGATCAGGAACATTTTGAATATTTATACCGAATTGACCCTCGAAAGGTTCTCCTAATGCATCACCAACACTACAACCAAGCAATGAACCTCTAAATTTCGATTCTAACGCGATCATTTTACCCAACGAGATTGAATGAATATGAAATATTTATTATGTACTTATTTAATAGATGAATTAAAAAATATTTTATTTTGGTACAATGAGTGAAAATGAAACAATTAAGTACTAAACACTTATTATATTTTAAAAATTCTAAACTGATGGATGAAATTGAAGATGAAAGTATTGATTTAGTAGTTACTTCACCCCCATATCCTATGATCGAAATGTGGGATGACTTATTTTGTATGTTAAATCCAAAAATCAAGATTAATTTAGAAAAAAATGATGGCAAATCTGCTCACGATTTAATGCTAAATGAATTAAACAAGACTTGGATTGAAATAGCGAGAGTTTTAAAAACGGGAGGGATTGTTTGCATAAATATAGGTGATGCTACTCGCAAAATAGGAAAAAATTTTCAAATTTTTTCAAATCACTCTAAAATAATTAATCAATTTGAAAGTTTAAATTTTATAATTTTACCTGAAATCTTATGGAGAAAACAATCTACGAAACCAAATAAATTTATGGGATCTGGAACGCTGCCAACTTCTGCATACGTTACTCAAGAACACGAGTTTATTCTTATTTTTCGTAAAGGTGAACCTAGAAATTTTAAATCGAAGGATGAAAATCGGTATAATAGCGCTTATTTTTGGGAAGAACGTAACATTTGGTTCTCCGATATTTGGATGGATCTAAAAGGAATAAATCAAAAATTAAACCATAATGATTTAAGAGAAAGATCTGCTGCTTTTCCTTTTGAATTAGCATATAGATTAATTAACATGTATTCTATTCAAGGTGATACGGTTCTAGATCCATTTTTAGGAACCGGAACAACTTCATTTGCAGCGATAGCTTCATGTAGGAATTCTTTTGGATATGAAACGGATTCTAATTTTCAAGCATTAATTGATGAAAGAATTGAAAATATTAATACATTTTCCAATGACTGCACTAAAGAAAGAATAAAAAATCATTTGGATTTTATAAAAAAAAGGGAACTGATGGAAAAAGAAATAAAATATATTTCAAACGAATACGGATTTAAAGTAATGACTAAACAAGAGGTTGAAATTATCTTATATCAGATTAAACACATTAAAAAATTAGAAGATCTTAATGGATTTGAGGTTTCATATTCAAAATTTGAATTTTAATTAAAAAAATGGATTGTTAAGTATGACAAAATCAGTTATTATAATTGGATCTGGAGTTGGTGGTGCGGGGATAGGAGCACTTCTAGCTCATGAAGGTTTCAATGTAAAATTATTTGAGAAGAACAAACTAATTGGAGGAAGATTTTCAAGTTATAAAACTGAAGATGGCTGGAATTTAGATGTTGGATGCCATTTAATTGCAAATTGTGAAAAAGGTACTATTGGAGAGATTCTTCGAGTTTGTGAAGAACCTGATGAAAAAATTCAATGGAAATATGCAAGAAAACCTGGTCCTAAATTTTTCTATAATGGTGAATTTATTAGTTTACCTAGAGATATGGTAAAATTCAACTTTGGACAAAAATCTATCGGACCTTTAATGAAGTTTTATGATGATGTTGTTAAAACGAAACAAGATCGGATCGAAGAGTTAATGTACACTTCCATTCACGATTTTGTAGCAAGTTATACATCCGATCCAAAAGTTGGAGCCATGTTGGCATATTATTGTGGTCTTTATTTCGTCACTGATCAAGAGACTTCCGCTGGAGAATGGATATATTGTCAACAAGATTTGATGAAAAATAGGTCATCTGGTTTTCCTCAAGGTGGTACTATTGCTGTTCCGAAAGCTTATTGCGATATTATAAAGGAGCATGGTGGCGAAGTTTATACTGATGTTCCAGTAGAGAAAATTTTAATTGAAAATAATATAGCTAAAGGGGTAAAATTAAAAGATGGGCGCAATATTGAAGCAGATATTATCATTAGTAATGTGGGAATTAAAGATCTGGTTCTAAAATTAGTTGGAGAAGAGCATTTTGAACCTGATTTCATTCAGAAAATTAAGACATATAAATATTCTTTAGCAACTTTAATGCTTAAGATTGCTCTAGATAAAAAAATCACTGAAGAGAACATGATTATGTATCTTTCTTTTGATCAAATCGTAAATGAAGCAAAAAGACTTAATTTAATTCCAGGATCAGAAAATATGAGTGATGAAGAATTTATGGAACATGTATCATTTGACACGATCACAAAAGCTAGGGGATCTCCTGAGTTTAAGGATTATGTTCCCCCAAAACATTTCGCAGTTTTCTTACCAATTGTTTCAAATCTGGATCCTACATCAGCCCCTGAAGAAAAACAACTCATCTTTGCTGGAAGCGGAGCTCCAGCATCTAACGAAGAAATTTTAAATTATGATAAATGGGCTGATTCTATTATGAATTCAGTAAAAGATATATTTCCAAATATTGAGGATCACATAATTTGGACCAAAATAACAACTCCTCAAGATATTAATTCGTTTGCTGGAAAATTTGGTAATGTTATTGGTATTGGGCAGACTATTGATCAAGTTGGGAAAAATAGACCTCCTCAAGAACTGCCTGGTATCAAAAATATTTATGAATGTTCTGCAGATACTGGATCGCATGGAATAGGTGGGGAATTGGCTGCTGATAGCGCATTAAGACTATATAATAAGTTGACTGGTAAAAAAATACCATTGTTTGAAGCAAAAAATAAACAGTAAAAAAATATTTGTCATCTTATCTTTCCTCTTTTTTACCTTCTCCTCTTTAAAGTCTTCGAGCTGTTCTGGAAGCGATTTTCCTTAAAAATATTTGTAATTTGGTAAAAAAATTTCATCAACTATTTAGTTTTATTATTTAAAATTAATAAAAATTTATATCAGAAAAAAAATTAACAAGATCATCTAGAAATCGTGTCATTTTTTTGATGAATTCTTGCTTTACTCTTTGTAAATTGCCTTCTATTAATACGCCGGATAAATCTTCGAGATTCTCTTGATTCATTCTTTTTTATAACAAACACCTCCCAAAATAAAAAATATAACTTATTTCTATGATCCATATAATATAAATTTTTTTTTAATTTGGAAAAAATTATTGTATTTCATATTTTTCTATAAAAGCAAATTTGCTATTCAAATATTTTTATGATAGTTATCAAATATTCTATTAATTTAAATACTTGATTTTACCTAGAATACTCGTGGAAGATTTTAATCTTTATAATATTTCGGAATTTTTATTACACCAGTTAATTTACATTGTTTCAGGTGTTAAATTAAAATATAGTGACGAATTGGAAAAAATAATCTTAGTACCGTTAGAGGATAATGAACAATATATTGAATGGGCTAAATCAGCCATTGAAAATGAATTTTCATTAAAAGTTGAGATAAATAAAAATTTAAGAAATAAAATAAAACTTTCTAATAGTTCATTTTTTATCCTCACGAAAATTTTAAAAGATCTAGACTCTTATACGGAAGATAAAAAAACTGGTATCATCTTAATTACAAAGAAACCTATTTTAGTTCGTGATCAGTTTCTCCTTCGAATAGTTCATTCAATTTTTCCGATCTTAGGAATTGCTTATTTAATTCCAGGAGTATGTGCAGTTACAACCTTTCAGGATCGAATTCCAAAGAATATTTTTAATCATACAGTTTCCCACGAAATAGGTCATTTAATTGGGAAACATGGTTATCCCATTTCTAAATAAGAAAGCAATTAGAGATTTTCAAGTTCATATCGATTTAAAATTGCTAATTTTCTTTCTAAATCCAAAATAGTATCATCAATATCTTCATTAATTTTTTTTAAATGAACTATTCTGTTAGAAATATTTTCTAATATTTCCATATTATCTGAATTAGAAACAATCTCTCGAATTTTGCTATCTAATTCGCCAATTTTATTTCTATTCTCCTCAAACTGTTTTTTTAATGTATCTATCTTTTCTATAATGTTTTCTACTTCTTTCATTGCTGACATCTCTAAGATTTTAAAAAAAATGAATATATTTATTTTTATTTAATCGATATAAACGGATTTTACAAAATATATATCATTTGATTCTTAAACACGCATTAATTATTTTCAAGATTCTGGTGAACAACTTGAACAATTCCCAACTTTAGCATTAATATAAATTAAAAGAAGTTTTAGATATTTCATACTTATTATATCATTATAAAAAAACATTCTTTCGCCTTCAATCCTTTCACCTTGGTAAAAATATCCGCTATCATAACACAGAACAACTGAATCTTCATGAAAACAAATTTTTATTTCCTTTTCAATTGGAAAATCAAACATTGTCGTTAAACTTGTTATCTCAGTACTATTAAAATTGTTAATGTCATAATCCTTATTTAGATCTTTGATTTTTTCTTTCACTTCATCGAATTTCTTCGAAAATATAGCTTGAAAAATCTTGTCTATTTTATTATTTCTTTCTTCAAACAATAAAAAAACCCTTCTTAATTTAGAGTAAAACTACTATTGATTTTAATTTCTTAAATCTTATTTACTCTTAAAAAAAAGGTTTTAAAATTTATTCAAGATTACCTAGTTTCTGGAGTCCAATGTAAAATATTAGAATCCCTAAACCTAATAAAACTAAGGGTGTAGCAAACATTTGAATTGAAAACGGGGATAGACCCGTTCCAAAGCCGATATCGATAAAGATCACCAAAAAGAATGGAATCATTAACAATCCCATAAGCATAAATGTATTTACATACATTTTACCAGACTTTTCTTTAAAAGCTGGATTTATACATTGAATTCCTATAGCCAACAGCAAAGCTCCAAAAGTGTAAACCATTATAAAGATAAAAAACAATAACCAATAAAAAAAATTAAATTGCATGACTACTGAGATAATTATTGAAACAGGAACTGCTAGAAATATTGCAAGAAATGACATTGACCAAAAAAAAGAAGTTGCCAAAGTGTTAGTACCTCTTGGAGATTTTTTATAAATCCATACCATGTCTTTCGAACGAATCATAATATACGAACCCATCATTAAACCAAAGAAGATTGAAAACATGAAACCTGTCATCGTGATAATCATTGGTACCATATATGTTTGATATTCCTGAATATCTATCCCTCCTCCTATTTGAGGGAGCATTACCATAATAATAGGAAATACTAAAGACATAATCACTGAATATGCTAATCTACTTAAATTTTCAGATCTTCTAAAAAATTCTTTTAATTGTACAGTAAAAAATGGACCAAGATATTTTTTAGTAAAACCAAAAAACAAATTTTCTTTTGCAATAGTAATAGTCGTGCTCCTTGTTTCTGCTTCAAACGTATAAATTTTATCAATTACTAAATAACCAAAGTAAAAAATTGCAAAATAAAACCCAATTAACATAAATGGAATTGTATACGTGTTAAAAAAAGGTATGCTTCCAACATACGTTATAGGAGTACCTAAAAATATTAGGATTAAAATTGTATCAGCAGCCCAGCTACTTGGAAATAGCTGCAATATTGCTGTAAATACGGGATGTAATAAAAGCCAAGGGAAATATAAGGGAATAAATTCAAGTAAAAGAATTGGAAGGACCATGATAAATCCAAATACCATCATAAATGCTTTAGCTCTATCTTTTCCTTTTTCAGAAAAGCCAAATTTCATGGATAAATAGGCGCTTAAAATGGTTCCCAACCATGTAGCTGTTAAAAAAGTTAGGATTATAATTATGATAATTCCAATTATTAAAAAAGCATTCATTTGAATGACAAGACTTAATATAGTTATAATTATAGAAGCACCAATGGAAATAGCTATAGAAAAAATAGGTATTTGGCCTGCAAATTCACCAAAAAGGACATCTCTAGGTCTTATCGGAGCACTTAATATTGCTTCTAAATGTCCGATATTTAAATCTTGTAATGTATATTGAACAGGGTATAACATGCTCATGAGAAACATCATTAAAAATCCTAAATGAAGAAGAGGAGTAATAAATGGTAGAATCCACGAAACCACTTCTAGTGGTATTGGTATCAACCCTGGAAATCCCATCATTGTTAATGTGGATTGAATAATGGGATCAATAAAGATGTGAGTTAATAAAGGAATTAATGTACATATGGTAATTATGATAGAATAAACAATTATCCAGAATGCTAATCTATTTTTTCTAAATCTCGAAGTATATTTCCGGATCTCATTTTTCGCAATGGTAATCCATCCCGTCATAATAGGTTATCCTCTTATTTTCTCCATTCTAATAGATCTTCATCATGTACTTGTCCCATAACTTTCAAATAAGCGCCTTCGAGATCTTTTGCACCCATTTTTGATATTATCTCTTTCGGTGTTCCTTGAACTATTAATTTCCCTGCTTTAATGATCCCAATTATATCGCACATATCTTCAGCATGTCTAAGAAGATGCGTGCATAAAAAAATTGTTTTATCTGCTTTTTTAGCAAGTTGTAAGATTAAATCTCTAACCATATAAGACGCTTCAGGATCTAAATTCGAGGTAGGTTCGTCTAAAAAAATGATTTTCGGGTCATGTATAATTGCACTCATCAAACAAACTTTTTGTTTCATGCCCCTGGAATATCCCTCAAGCAAGTCGTCTTCTCTCCCTTTTAAATCAAATAAGTCGATTAATTCATAAATTCTATTTTTTAATAAATCTTTAGGAATTGAATATAATTCGCCAATAAATTCAAGAAATTCCATACAAGATAATTTATCATACACACCTGGGCTTTCAGGCAGGAAACCCGAAATGAATTTAATATGCATTATATCGCGAAGATCATGTCCATCAATAAATGCAGTTCCAGAAGTAGGTTTAATAATACCATTTAACATTCTAACGGTTGTAGTCTTTCCACTTCCATTAGGACCTAATAGTCCGTAAGTACTACCTTGTGGGATTTCCAAGTTTAATCCATCTACAGCTCTGATAGTACCAAAATTTTTAGTTAAATCAACTGTTTTAATCATAATCTTGTCTTTCATTCTTGAAACTTCCAATAATAAATCATTTTTTAACCAATATTATTGAAAAAACTTTATCATTTGCCAATAATCCACAACAATAAAGATCTAAAAAAAATAACTATAAAAATGTTATATATCGTGCAAGAATTTGATTTTAGTTTAAATTACTTCATTTATTGAAAATAAATAAATTTATATAAATGTGTAAATAAATTTACACAAAATATATGTTTTTGTGGGGAACATAACTTCATGACTGAGCAAGATTATGCAATTGATTCTGATGAAAATTCTGATTATATGTATGATCTAATAGCAGATGTTTTAAAAAAGATTGGTCCAAGAGGATCTTGTACAAAAGAAGAAAGGGAGGCATCAATATTATTAACAGAAAAACTAAAACCTTTTTGTGATTCGGTAACTATCGAAAAATTTGAAACATATCCTCAGTTGGGTCTAATCAGTTGGACTAAGAGAGCAGCTTTTTTAATTTTATTATCGATTAGTATCTTTATAATTCCTTTTTTTTTAAGAAACACAATAATATCTTTGATTTTATCCTTAATTTCAATAGGAATTTGTTTATTAAATTTAGTTCATGTAGCGTTTGAATATTTATTCTGTAGGCAATGGTCTCCAAAATTATTCCCGTACAAACCAAAGACATCTCAAAATGTTGTAGGGGTCATAAAACCTTTAAAACAAGTTAAAAAGAGAGTTATTATTGGTGCTCATTATGATAGTGCTCAAAGATTTAACCATTTACAATATTTTAGGGAAGGATATGCATTTTTTCTTGTGGGTTCAATAGCTACATTATTCACTTTTTTAATTATATTTGTCTTTCAATTAATATTCAGTATAATTGGCTTTGAAATTTTATTTATAATTTCGTTATTAAATATTACTTTTAGTTTTTTGCCTATATTACTTGCTACAGTAATTCTCGGGCTGACAATAGTATCTGCTAAATTATTGAACCCAGAACAACAGAAAAAAATAATATATGGTGCATTTACCAGAGTTACTCCACAAACTACGATTTTATTGAGTTCTTTAATTCTTTATTACTTAATAATTGACGTAATAATTGGATTATTTTTCATAGATTCTTCCTTATTTAAAACATTGGTTCTTTTATTGCTAAATAGCATTCCATATTTTTATGGTTTAATATTTTGGTTGGATAAAAAGGCTGTTCCTGGTGCCTGCGATAATTTAACTGCTGTAGCAATATGTTGTTGTATTGCTAAAATTCTAAATGATTGGAAAAACACTAATAAATTTCCAAAGGATACAGAAGTAGTTATTGCACTATTTGGATGTGAGGAAATAGGTAGCAAAGGTGCAGAAGCATTTGGACTGAGCCACAAGGCTGTGTATAATAAAATTGATAGTACTTGTATCTGCCTTGATACGATCGAAGATGCTGAAACTATTAAAATATTCACGAGAGAAAATTCAACTAGAACTGATTATGATCCAAAAATATACAATCTATTGGATGAATCTGCTAAAGAATTAAAAATAAATCATGCGGTAGAACAACAGCCGGGTATTACAGGTGGTACTGACGGCTCTGGCGTTGTAAGAGGTGGATTAAGAGCTTCAGCAATGGTTGCTTTGAAATTTGGCGACTATTTTTATTATTATCATTCTGATAGGGATAATTTATCAATGATTAATAAAAAAAGAAAGCCTAGAGATGATTTTGGAACTGGAATTAATGATAAAAATGTTAGAGTTGCCATGGAAAATGCGTTAAGAATATTGATGTTATATTTAGAAAAAAAGGATAAAGAATCAAAGTAAATCATTTCAAACTCATTAAAAGATCCAAATTTCTTGCCCTTAAAATGAACCAATTTTATGATTTAGCGTTCCTATTATTATTTATATTGTTAAGATTTTTTTTCGTTTATAATAAATTTCTAAATTATAAGGAAATTTATTCTATAGTAAAATCGAAGAATAACTATAAGTATTAAAAAAGAGGAATCAAATTATATATTAACAAATTTTAGTGGTTTTAATTATGGGTGAACAAGGCAAATACGAATGTTTTGGACAATATCAAGAAGATCATCCTGATTGTGAGGCTTGCGATGACCGAATTCTATGCAGAGATCATAAGTTTAAGGAAGGAGATGCTGATAAGATTCTTTGTGATTCGTGTGAATGGTACATAAGTAAAGGAAAGAAAATGAAATGTAAGTTTTTTAAAGAAAAAGAAAGAGAAAAATTACTTAAAATGGAAAGCTTCGAATGCCCAGAATATCAATTAGACCATAGATTGCGGTCTGAATGAAATTTTAAACGTAATTATTTAAAATCTTTTCACTTTTTAATAATATCTTTTCATTTAAGTCCTTTGGTACTATAATATCTTTTATACCAAAATATGAAGCAGCGATCTTTCCAGCAGCAGCAATATCTTCAGGATCTAAAATTGTTAAGATACCATCCTTACGGTCACCTTTTGCTTTTTTCATTTTCATTGAGTTCAACATTTCTGCCATTTTAGTTGCTATATCAAAACTCAACTTGTTGTCAATTAAACAAAATTCAGCAATTAAAGATACATCGCTATGGGCTAAATATTCGTATTTTGATTGAATATAATTTTTTAAATTTTTATCATCCATTTCACATTCTAGAGAAATCCAATTCTGAATGGATGAATTGCGTTTTAAATAAATTGATTCAACAGGAATATTGATATCTTTCAAAAAATCAATTAAATTATTAGATATTAAACCTTCTGTCTTTTTGAGTTTTAAGACTATGTAAAGCTGTAATCCATATGCTTTATGATGTTTCTGCATGTAATATCCTCGTTGTTGAAGACTTGATATGATTCGGACTTTAAATGATACAATTTCTGAAGTTGGGTTATCAATTCTGGAATTCAGAAACGTTACATTTCCTTTTTTTGCATTGAACTCTCGAATAGAAAAACCCACGATTGAGCGTTGATGTGAATCAATAAAAGCTTTCAAACCTGATATCGTAGGGATGACATCTACAGATTCCAAGTCTTTTTCATCAATAGTTACATAATCATCCTCTCTTCCAACACAAAGTCTAATAGATCTTAATCTTAAATCTCTTACCTTTAAAATATTTCTAATTTTTTCATTTAATGGAAATATTTCTTTTTCTAATATTGCTCGTTCAGCAATAACATCTTCAAAATTAGTCACTTCTAAGTTAGTATTAATAAAATTTTTAATGGGAGCTTCCGTACTGTTAATCCATATTTTATAGTCAATTAAATCTTTCTTGAGAATAATTAATGTTTTTTCTGGTTGATCATAAATTGTACAAGACGTATTTTTATCTATGATTGCTCTGAATTCTTCAGTTCCGGATTTATCACCAAAAAATTCATCTTGCTGATTTTTTTTACCTTTTTTTCCTCTTGTAAACAAAAAATTACACCAATTAATAATAGAATTTAGAATTATTTATATTTGATTTAATCTGAAAATAATCATGAATATAAATAAATCAAAAAGATTTTACCGTGTAAATTAAAATGAGCATAAAAATAGATAATCCAAAAATTCGTGAGATTCTTGATTTGGATGATTTTCCTTTAAATAAAGTTATTCATTTATATGGTATAGCAGGTTCTGGAAAATCCACGTTTTGCTTACAAATTGCATTTTTATTAGCAAAACAAGGGTTTAAATCTCTATACATTGATACAATTTCATTATATTCGGTAAATCGCTTAAAACAAATTAGTGGATCATTGTTTGATAAATTATCATCTTTAATTTTATTTTCAAATCCTAAAAGCTTTGATGAACAAAATAGATTAATAGATAATCTCTCTAATTTCATAAATGATGATATCAAATTAATCGTTATTGATGATATTATCTCTTATTATCGAGCTGAAATCGCAAAAAAACCAAAAGGAATAAGATTGAATAAGATGCTTAATCAACAAGTTGCGCAATTAAAAGACCTATCAACGAAAAACAAGTTAATGGTCGTGATAGTAAATCAAGTTCGAGCTGATTTAGCCAATCCTGATAATGTAACTACTCCATTAAGTAAAAAAATATTTGATCATTGGTCTGATATGGAAGTAAAATTCTTAACACATTCAGAGGAAAAAGGAGCAAGGATCAGCATTTTAAAAAAAACCTTTGATAAAAAATCATTAGGAATTAAATGTATTTTTAAGATTTCACAAGAAGGATTTATTTAATTTTCTTAATTTCAAAAAGGCAACTTTCGTCACCTTTCGACATGCACTTCATTTCTTTTGTAACATACTTTTCTCCTGTTAATTGTTCCATTGCGCATGAAAAAATACCTCCAATCATGTAACACGTGCAACTATGTAATCCTTTTGAATAGATTAAAGGAGAATTTTTGATTTTGATGATATAATTGTCATCAGAATTTTTTAAAATGTGCCATGAACCACCCAACCAACTCTCTAAAGAAGCAATCAATGCCTCAAAACCCGAAGAGATGTAGGGAATTAATTTAATTCCTAAATATTCCTTACCATAATGGTAAATTATTTCCCCATCTGTTCCATGTCCCAATATATTGTTAAGTGCATTCATAAATCTAGCAAAATGATCATAGGGTACTGATTTATTTGCCGGATAATTTGCATTATATAAATCGAGGAATTCTTCAGAATCTAAATTAGCGAATCTCAAGATAGAAATGACTCCATCCTTGCCCATGAATGCATCTAAAGCAAATAACATTGCTGAAAAAAGAGTTCCAGAAATTTTTCTCTTTTCTTCCATTTTTTTGATGTTTGGATTCATGGAGTTCCTCACATGTAAGTGAAATCAAAATAAATTCTATCTAGAATAAATGGGATATTCTTGACATTTAAATAATTTTACCTTTGCTTGAAAATTTAATTTTTAAAGAATTTAGACTAAATACTTTTAAAATTCAATACATTTTTAAAATTCTGGGCTGTAAAAATTTACCCCTTTTTCTTGGATCATAACTTCTGCGAGGAAAAAAGAAATCATTAACATTACTATCCCAATTATAATGAATACATATGCATAACCGGGTTGATAAAAGTGCTTGGTCGAATGATATATTAAATAAGTGCCCCCAAATCCAATCATAATTGTTATAGCAAACCCAATTCCTTCAATTATAAATTGTTCATGGAGATCCTGCCAGAAAAAGTCAGGAGTAATGTATCCCCCTATATTTGAATAACTAAGAGGAATAGTGGTTCGCGTCATATCATAAATTCCACCAGCAATAATAAATCCCATAAACCCCATAAGGACGAGAAATAAAACATTTCTAGATGGCATGGGAATATCTGGTAATTTGCCAATTTCTAAACGAAAAGCAGGTTTATGTAACACTCTTTCAGGCCAGAACTTATTTAACGTCTTATTCCAAAACCCTTTACTAGCTAATCTGTTCATCTTAAATTTTTCTTTTTCTTCAGAGCTAATATTCTCTGAATCTTTCATTTTAGTTTTAGTTTTGGACATTTATATTACACTAGCTTTTGATTTTTAATATCAAAAAAATGATAATGATATATCAAATTTTTGGTGCTTACAATTAAATTTAGGAACATTCTAAATTTATTAATATTTATTTTATCAATTGAGGTGCCTAGTTTTGGATCGAAGTATTAATGATGCTATTATTTTAGAAAAATTGAATAATTTTATTAGCATTCCCGATAACATAACCAGAATTCCTGATTTATTAAATTTGAATCTAACTTATATAAGAGGAATAAGTATAAATTTGGCAGAAAAATTGAAAAAAATTTTACGCGTTTCAACTATTGGGGAATTAGGAAACAAATTTATTTCAAAAGAAGAATTAAATATTTTAAAAGCGCTTGGTATCAAGCCTTATCAAATAAGTAATTGGGTTTTTATCGCTAAAATGATAAAAGAAGCTAAATTTGATGATTTTTTGGGTCTTCAAAAGATATCAATACTTGGTCTTGATAATGCAGGAAAGACCGCGTTATTGAATGTATTGCAAGGTAATACAAATCTTGAATTAATAAGAAATCTTTCTCCAACTTTAGGCGCAAATCGTATTGTTTTTACAAAACTGGATACCGAATATCATATTTGGGACATGGGAGGTCAAGAAAAATATAGATTGGATTATATAAAAAATGCAGAAAAATATTTTATCAATGTATGTCTTGCTATCTATGTAATTGATATTCAAGATCCTAATAAATACGACAAATCTTTAACTTATCTAAAAGATATTCTAAGAGTTTTCGGTATCTTAAACGAACGTCCAGAATTTCTAATTATCTTAAGCAAAGTTGATCCAGATATAAGGAATAGTTCTGAAATTAAAGCAAATATCGATTCTCTTAAAATAATGATAAATGAAGTCTTTAAAGATGAAAAATTTTCTCATGAAACAATTATTTATAGTGTTTATAACTGGATTGGAGCTAGTAAGGGTATTTATAAAGAAGTTAAAGATTTTTTAACTATAACTCCTAAAGAAGAAAGACAAACAGTTCAATTTTTGAGCTTAACGGTTGAAAAAATTTTAAAAATGATCATTGAATTAAGTGCTTCTTTAGAAAAACGCCTAATTAATCTAGAAGAATCAATTCAAGATCTTCAAAATTGGATCCAAACAACTGGGTTAATTGTAAAAGATGCCCCTAAAATAACTGAGAGAAAACCTGTAGAAAAATTAGACATAATGAAAGATATGAAACCACTTATTTCTGGATTACGGGATGATTTTAAAACATTATTGAAAATTCGTTCAAATCCAGATGAAGATTAATAATGGATTACATAATTAAATGATAAATCCTGAAAATTGTAAGATTGAAGGTATTGCTATGTCTAAGGTAATGAACGTAATCAATACAACAATAACTGCATCAATTTTTTCAAAATTTTCTTCTTGATATAGTCCAATTCCAATTAAAAAACAAAAAATTAAAACAATAGGATACTCTGCATAATTAAAAATAATAAATAGTATATTAGAAGTTAAAATCTCATTCAATTTATATCCAAAATCAAATGAAAATCCATCAAGATTTAACGTGCTAGTTATTGGAGGAACCAATACTGCAGTCAAAATATTCAAAATTCCAATAAATATTAACGCGATAGATGCATATTCGGCAATGATTATAACTTTACGCAATTTAAAATGTTTTCTCAGTAAAATAAGTACTAGATAGAACATTCCTACGTAAATTAACCATTCCATAATTGCAATAAAACCCTCAAATAATGCTAAATAAATTTTAAAGTAAAAAATATTTTGGATCATATAATCTACTAAAGTAGGATCACTCCCAAATATAATAAAATTAGTTTTAGTCATTATTAGAAATAACGCGAACCCCATTAAAATTCCATAAATAACGACCCAAATAAAAGCTGGTTGCCATTCGTCTTCTGAATAATATATTCGTTCTAATGTTTTAGCTGGGTTTGAAAACATTCCTTTTAGACTTTCTAACATGCTTGGCTTTTTATCAGTACCGAATTTTTTGATTAATATTTTTTCCTCATCTAATAATGGCAGTTCTTTTCCACATTGCAAACAATAAATACCTGTACTAGTTCTATCTGCTCCACAATATGGACAAAAATTAGTTTTAGGTTGATCCATTTATCTCAATTTAGATGAATATAGAATATAATTTTAAAATTTATGTAACATTTATTTTATCGTGAATGAAATTTCTGAACGAGAAACTTCCTTGATCCATTTATTAAATTCTTTAGAAAATATAGAAGAAGTTTCACGTTTAAAAGGTTCTGAAATCCATTTAATTCGAGCCCCTGGTCGAATAAATTTAATAGGTGGTCATACAGATTATAATGAAGGATATGTCTTGCCTTGTACAATTTCAATGGACGTATATGTTGCAGCATGCTTGAATGAAACAAGATTTATTGTTGTAAATTCTTCGGAATTAGGACAAATTCAAATATTTAACCTTGATAATTTTGAAAAAACCAATAATTGGATTGATTACATAAAAGGAGTAGTACATTATTTATTAACTTCTGGCAATCAGTTTGGAGGTTTTATGGCAGCATGTAATTCTAATATACCGATAGGGAGTGGATTGAGCTCATCTGCAGCCTTTGAGGTAGCTTTTACTCAAACTATTAATAGTATATTTAATTTAAAATTAGATAAAAAAACTATAGCAAACATTAGTTATTTGGCAGAAACAAAATACATGGCTATCTCTTGTGGCATAATGGATCAATTTATTTCCTCGTGTGGATTGAAAAATCATGTTATGTTTTTGGATTGTCGACCTCCTTATGATAATGAATTCCTACTTATACCTTTAGATGATGATTTAAAATTAATAATTTTAGATTCTAATATAACACATTCCGTTAAATCCTTTATTAATTTACGAAAAGAAGAATGCATGAGAGGTCTTAAAATCCTCCAAAAAAGCCTAAAAGATAAACAAGCTTTGCGAGATATAAAAATTGAAGAGCTCAACAAGTATCAAAATAGAATCACCCCTGCAAACATTAGAAATAGAGTAAAGCACGTAGTTAATGAAAACCAAAGAGTTTTAGAAGCAAAAGAGGCATTAAAAGAGCAAAATTTAGAAAAATTAGGGGAATTAATGTATCAATCTCATCTAAGTCTAGATAAATATTATGATGTTAGTTGTGCAGAATTAAATTATATTTTCAATTTTTTAAGAAAAAAAAGCCAAACTATTGGTGTGAGGATGACTGGTGCAGGAAAAGGGGGCAGTTTAGTAGCGATATTAAAAAATAAAAATCTAGATACTCTTTTTAAGGAAATTTCAAAGGCATATTATAATCAATTTAATTTAGAATTGAAAAGCTATACTTGTTCTATTCCAAATGGGGCAGAAACAATTAAAAAAATTAATTATTATTAGAGATTTCGATTTTTTAGGAATCTTTGGTATATAAATCCCCCTAAGATCCCCGATACCCCACAAATTAGAAATGTAATTATTGACATAACAAAGGTTACTGAAATATAAAGTCCTAGAGTGATAATAGTCGCCAATCCTGCGAATAAAGCATTTGCTAGTATTAATGAAAGAATCACTAATGCAAATGAAAATAAATATGCTAATGCTACAACTATAATTCCTGCTTGTAATCCCATGAGCCAATCTTTCTTTGTTATGATGCCTACTACTATACCTGCAACGATATAACAAATTATTGAAGAAATCAATCCTGCTTCAAGATTGACTCCCTCTAAGTTTATTCCCATTAATTCTGGACTCTGCGCCCAAATATATGCAATTGGTGATACTAAAGTCGTTAATGTAACGTTTAAAGCAAATACCAAAATGGGATGTATTGGTACACCTAAATAAATGATTTGCATAATTACTTCAAAGAATTTATTTGTTGCTTGAAAACTCAGTGTCAATGTAAATATGGTCGCTAAAGCTGCTACTACGAAAAATCCTATTAAGGATTTAAGAACTAAATTAGCACCGCTTTGTAGATCGAATTCATCATAATCATCCATTCTTTAAAACACCCCAATTATTTATAAACTTTTAAAATTCTTACAAGTTTTATAAATAAAACTTTTAATTATAATTTAATCAAAAGATGTATTGTAACCTTTTTTTATAAATATTTAAAAATATTGTTCAAAAAAATTCTGCTAACCTATTTTTTTTACTGTTTTTTTATTTTTTTTTATTTTTTTTGACTTTTTTTGATCTTTCATCTTTTTAATTTCTTCTTCTCCACTTTTAATCTCTTCTTCTAAGTTTATTTCTGTTTCTTTCACTTTTTTTGCTTTTTTAGGCTTTTTTGGATGATTTACCCAATTCATACAAGAATTAAATGGTCTTCGTGCTCCTGGAAGCCAAATTTGTACCATTGGATAATTAATCCCGAATTCACTTTCGCAAAAAGCACAAGTCTTGCCTGGAATAGGAGTCAAAGTTCCTTTTTGAGCTATAGGAAAGGAAGTGTCACATTTAGGAACAAATACTTTTTCTTTACATTCACAAGTACCCTTTGATTGGCCGCACGCTTCACATTTACACGTGCATTCTTCACGAGTTTTTAAACACGTATTACAAATATTGTAATTGGTACATCCAATAAAACGCTTTTTAGTTTTTAAAGATCGTATAACAACTAATTGACCATCATCACAACTAATACATTTACCTATAATTCTCTGTTTATTCCATGTTCTTTTAACAGATTCTCCCAATTCGTTCCCGATCTCTTCCTCTCTTTCTTTCATTCGTTGAAGGATTGGATCCAAATGGCCTCGTACATCTAGCAAGACATCTTCTCTCGTAATTTTTGCTTCTTCAATTTCATCCATTCTTCTTTCTAAATTCCTTGTCATTTCTACACTTGTAATTTCTGGGCAATTTTTATCAAGTACTTCAGTTACTGATAAACCTAAATCCATTAAATCTATACTTTTTCCAATTATATATCCTCTTTTGTATAATTTATCAATTATGGAAGCTCTTGTTGCTTTTGTACCTATTTCATTAACTTCCATTTTCTTTCTTAACGAATTTTGATTGAATTTTGATGGACCTTGATTGAATTTATCCTCTCTTTTGAGATTTAAAGAAAAAGCTTGTCCAATTTTAATATCTGGCAACTCGACTTCTTTTGTTCTTGAATAATGATAAATATCCATCCAACCTGGAACGATAATTTTTTTACTTCGCAAGAAGAATTTATTGCCATTTACTCCAAGAATTATTTTATAACTTTCAATTGACGCAGGATCTGCAAATAAAGCTAAAAACCTAGTAACAATTAAATCATATAGTTTTTGTTCGCCAACCGTTTTTAATTCGGATGTTGGAGTTTCAGTTGTAGGAAGAATGGGTGGATGTGCAGGATCGGTCTTTTTTCCTTTTGTAGGGATTATTTTTCCCGTTTTTAATAGATATTCCGCTGGCTCCTTATAGTCTTTTAAAGTTGCTAGTTGAGTTATAATAGCCTTTACATCCATTTCATCAGGAATTATTTGGTTCCCAGTTCGAGGATAGCTTATATGTGCACTTAAATATAATTTTTCTGCAATATTGAGCGTTCTAGATGGTGTATACCCAAAATGATTATAAGCTTCTGACTGTAACGAACTTAAATTAAACGGTATGGGTGGTTGTCTTGTCATAGTTCTAGATTCTATATTTTCGACTATTCCATCTTTTTTTCTACAAGCCTTTAGAACGTCTTTAGCTTCTTGTAAGTTGTCAATTCGTGCCTTTTCATATTCAATTTCAAATTCTTTTCCTTTTATGTCGATAGTTCCAAGAATTTTCCAATATGGAGTGGGTACGAAATTTCTGATTTTTTTTTCCTTTTCCAAAATAAATTTTAATGTTGGACCTTGAACTCGTCCAGTACTTAATAATTTAAATTTTACAACATCTGAAGTTCTTGTGGATGCTGTTAAAGCTGTTGAAAGATTAATTCCATATAAATAATCAACTTCATGCCTAGTTAATCCAGCATCTATTAAATTGAAATTTAAGCTATTTAATAAATTGTCGTAAGAATTAATAATTTCTTGTTCAGTTAAATTGCTAAATTTCATTCTCGCTGCTTTATCAACATGATTTTGACCAAAACAATATTTTATTACATTATATCCAATAGTTGCGCCTTCTAGATCATAATCACAAGCATTAATACAATAATCACTTTTTTCTCCTAATTCTTTAATAAATTCAATAAATTCTACTTTACTTTTATCTGCCTTGTTTACTTCATGAGATGGAACCCATTTCACGTCCCAAAATGGATAATCCCAAGTTTTTGATTTGTCTTTTTTTACAACAGTGTATAAATGTCCTATCGCAGAAACTATATTTAATTCTAATCCATTTCTAAAAGCTTTATAGAATGTAACCTTATCCTTTTTAAGAGATTTAGGTTTATTATTCTCATCTAATATCTTAGCAATCTTTTTACAAGCTGTAGGTTTCTCGCATACAATTAAGACTTCATTTGATTTACTCATGGGCATCTCACTCGTTTTTAATGGTCCCATTCATTAATTTAAAGCGATTTTTAATTAATTATAAATTAATATATTTATAGAAATTTTTGATATATAAGAATTTAAATAAATTTATTATTCTTTCATAAAAAACCACTTTCTTCTCTAAAATCCCTTTTAAAGGTCCCATTTATCAATTTAGAGGAATTATTGACAAATTGATATTATTGAATCAAAACATATTTATGATAGAATTTCGTAATAAATTATAATTAGTCTAAACTAATATTGTCGAGGTTGGGAGCTTCAAATATTGAGAGCTTTTTCTCTCGAAGAAAATAGGATCTGTTAGATTCTAATAAATTTAGTAAAAATCTAAACTTCACTTAAAATTAAAATTAGAATTTAGTAAGATTGAACAGTTTGAGGGTGAATATGCCAGAATTGGTATTTTGTAAAAGATGTAGAAATGTATTATATGAGAGTTCCGAATTAATATCCCCCAGTGAAATTTTAAAGAGATATGGAGACCATTGTCCTGCTTGTAATAGAAAATTAGAATTTAATCCAAGTCTTGTCCAAATAACAAGTCAATAAAACGTTTAACTTATATTTGGAACTTAAAAAAATAGGGGATTTAAGGCGGATTAAGGTACAATTCTGTACAATTTTTAATTTCAACAGCTCTTTTCTCATGTAACATGCTAATTAAGTCTTTTGCAATCTTTAATTTGGTAATTTTCTCTTCAGTTCCTTCGATATCATTTAAAAATCTAGCTTTTGAATATTTACCAACTATCTTGCCAAAATCAAATCCATATAAGCATATTTTTCTTGCATTAAAATGTTCAGCTAAAAATACCGCTCGGTCGCCATCAGTAAAACCACCAAAATTTTTTAATAAACCGAATGGTTTTATTTGAACGGAACCAATTCTTCTTCTATATTCTTTAGTCAATTCTTGAATTTTTTGTAGGTTATCACCATGAGCATGAATAATAATTATTGATCCCCTTTTATTCGCCTTTTTAATTGCTTCAATATCTCCATCTAAATCTGATACTATAATATCAGGTGCTATATCTTGCATTAATAAGGCTTTTGTTGCACCATCTGCAGCAATAATAACATCTTGACGTTTTATTATTTTCTTTTCCATGACATATTCAATATTAAATTCTAAAGATGGACCACATCCAAATATATGACATGTATTATTATCTATCAGGATTGCAACTTCTCTTAAAGTTTCTTCAACTTCAATTTCATCTAATTGTTCATTTAATAACTTTGCTGCATCAATATCTTTTTCAAAGGAGAGATTTATACTATTTTTTATTTCGTTATAATAGCTTTCCCATTCAAACCAATTCATAATGTTATCACATAAATTAAATCGAGACATACTTTAATAAATACCTAATTTATAAGGATAAATAAGAGAACATAAAAGTGGCGGATGAATTTTTTGGCTAATGAAAGGAAAATTGGACTCATAGTGAATCCTATCGCTGGTATGGGTGGTCGTGTAGGGCTAAAAGGAACCGACGGTGAAGATATTCTAGAACGTGCAATAGAATTAGGATCAGAACCTATATCACAAGCAAGAACTAAACAATTTTTAAAGCCCTTATTATCTGTAAAAAACGCCATTACCATATTGACTTATCCGGGGAAAATGGGTGAAGATGTAACAAAAGAAATGGGATTTTTTCCCACAGTGATAGGAAAAATAACGGATGAAAAAACAACAGCTAGAGATACTAAAAATGCTGCGAAATTAATGAAAGAAATGGGTGTTAATTTAATTGTTTTCGTAGGAGGCGATGGGACCGCTAGAGATGTTTTTGATAGCGTGGATCAAGAAGTTCCTGTAATAGGGGTTCCGAGTGGGGTTAAAATCTATAGTAGTTGTTTTGCAATAAAACCCCAAGCAGCAGCACGAATTTCAATGAAATTTTTATGGGAAGAATTACCCCTACGTCAAGCAGAAATATTAGATATTGACGAAAAAAGTTATAGGGAAGAAAATAAATTAAATATAAGATTCTATGGTTATTTAATTGCTCCATTTGAGCCCTCGTTGCTTCAAGAAAGCAAATTAGCTAGTCCTTTTACTGTTGATGAACACGAAAATCAATTAGCGATAGCAAGACACGTAATGCAAAATATGAATGACGAGACTTTTTATCTATTAGGACCTGGAACTACAGTAATGGCTATATCCGAAGTTTTAGATTTAGAAAAAACTTTATTGGGTGTTGATATTTTAAAAAATAAAAAAATAATTGCTCTTGATGTTAATGAAAATCAAATAATTGATTTCTTGGAAGGTCAAAAAGCTAAAATTATAGTCTCTCCTATAGGACGCCAAGGCATGATTTTTGGTAGGGGTAATCAACAAATAAGTCCAAAAATAATTAGAATAATTGGAAAAGAAAATATAATAGTCATTTCAACTCGCTATAAATCAGGAACTATAAAATCGCTTAAAGTTGATACACAAGATCCAACTCTTGACGAAGAATTGAAAGGATTCATGCGCGTTATTGTCGATTTTAATGAAATAAGAATGATGAAAATTGAATAATGATACTTTTAATGAAGTAATTGAAATTACCAAAAATTTATAATTAAAAAAATGATTTTTAAAAAATAATTAAAGAATTTTAATCTTAATTATACATTTAATTGATTTAACACGCTTTAATGGTCAAGACTCTAATGGGAAAAACTACTAGAAAAATATCTAAGTTTTTACGCAAGATATTTCATAAACCAACAGTGCAAGTTGGAAAAGATCGCATATTGGTATATGTGAGTCTGATTTTTGTTGTGTTTCTTGCTTTTTTCATTAGGTTATTTCCCATTCTTCTTAATTATCCTATTATAAAAGCTTTTGATCCATGGTTTCAATATCATATTGCGCAATATGTCGTTGATAATGGTTACATTTCCTTTTTTACATGGGTCGATCAAATGGGATGGCATCCTTGGGGAAATCCAATGTATAATAATTATATACTTACACCTTTTTTAGGTGCATTTACGTATCAGATATTTAATTTTTTTGGCTTATCTTTCACTCTTTATGAAACCGTCATCATTTTTCCTGCAATACTTGGTGCGGCAACTGTTCTTATGATGTATTTTTTAGGAAAAACGATCGGAAACCGAAAAGTTGGGATATTAGCGGCATTCTTTCTGGCACTATGTCCAGCATACGTTCAAAGGACTATTGCTGGCTTTTTTGATAATGAAACCATTGGAGTCTTTTTAATGATTGCCACGCTTTACCTTTTTATAAAAGGTTATAAAGAAGATTCTGTATTTTATTCTGTATTGGGTGGATTTTCAGTTGGACTTTTTATGTGGGGTTGGGGTGCTTGGTTATATATTGTTGAATTAATTCCTTTAATGGCTGCGCTACTCATTTTAATGAAAAGGTATTCAACCAGACTTTTAAAACATTATGGAATCGTCATTGGATTGGGACTTATTATTGGTACACGTATCCCTGCTAATGGAACAGCTGAATTAACAAGTATTACGGGTCTTATTCCAATAGGAATTTTATTTCTATTAATTGGATGTGAGATTTTCATTCGATTACGTAATAATCCACGCGTTTCTGAAATTATCGGGAGATTTAATTGGAAAAGAATTTTAATGTATTCTTTAATAGCTATAATTGCAATTATTCTCGTTATTTGGTTGAGTGGACTTTCTGAATATTTGATTCAAACAGATATATTTCAAAAAATTTTTGGCATCCAAGGTCGTTTTCTAACCATTTTAAATCCATTAATTCAAAACTTTATCATACAGTCTGTTGGTGAGCATTTGCCCTCACCATGGGGTGTTTATTATTATAATCTTCATATTTTACTCTTTTTAATGCCTATCGGTTTTTATTACCTATTTAAACGAGGATGGGATGAAGATATAATAATTATTTTATTCGGTATAACAACTTTATATTTTGCGGGCTCATTTATACGACTTTTACTTATTTTAGGTCCAGCTGCATCGTTAGTTGGTGCTTTTGGAATAGTGAGTTTAATGCGGCCCTTTTCTTTAGTTTTTAGAAAAAAATTTATTATTGCCCGGCGTCGACGGCGACATGCAGATATCATTTCAAGAGAAGTATCAATTGGCGTGGCGGCCGTTTTTACGTTTTTAATCATTACTACATCCATACACGGCATTTATACAACAGCTTATCAATTATCTGGGTCTGCAATGGTTCCAGGTCAAACTTTTCACGATTGGGAAGAATGTTGGTCGTGGATGAAAAATTCCTTGTCAGATAATGCAGTAGTTACGTCTTGGTGGGATTATGGATATTGGATTACTGTAGCTGGTAACACGACTTCGAGTGCTGATAATGGTACTTGGAATAGCACACAAATTGCCCTAATTGGTAGAATGATGATGGCAACAGATCCATATATTGCAATTGATATACTTAGAATGTTAAATTCAACTCATGTCTTGGTATATTGGGGTTATTACACTGGTTTAGGTGGTGATGAAGGTAAATGGGTCTGGATGGTGAAAATAGGATACGAACATCCCGAATTAAATCCATATACCTATACCTATAACATATCTGATTATTATAATGATACTACTGGTTATACAGGACCCGCATTTTTTGATTCTACAATATGGAAAATGTTAACAGGTAACGAATTATATTTTTCTGATTATGAATATGCATCACAATATGATGACAGAATTTTTTGGAATTTTATTAATAGGATGCACACTTCCAAAGATACTGAGGGAAATTATTGGAAAGATCACGTGAATCTCGATGAAATGATCACTTATGACGCAACAAATGGCATATATTTATTTCCAGACCCTGAATTCTTTACTCTTGACTTTAGATCAACTAATAGTCTTGTCAAAGTATATAAAATAAATTACGAAAAAGCCGATCTTAGAGGTAATATCACTGATGTTGTGCTCTATAACAGTGGAATTTCATATATTGACTTTGAAAATACAGGATATAGTTCTTGTGAAATAACTGAAGTCAATATTGGGGGAAATGCCTATCAATTCGATCTAATATCAGGAAACTCCACGATTCTTCCTGGAGAAAATGTCACATTACGAGCTTATGGTACTGCTCCAGCCTTTAATACAACTCAAAATGTCAACATTACAATAAAAGATCATGATAGTCCATCAATTACAAATAGTAAAATAAAATATTTGGCAAATGTGTCCATTGCACCTAACTATAATTTCGAATTGAACGAAGTTGAAAGTTTTCTTTATAGTAATAACACAGCTATATTTCCAATTAACAATACCGGGAATGATACCATAAAAATTAATCAAGTTAATATTACTTCGGGTAACAAAACCTATACTTTTTCTCTATCATCAACAGAAAACGACTTTTATTGTGAAAATATTTCAAATGGTGTTTTAAATATCTCTGAAAACACGAGAATTATCGTTTCACCGACATCAATGGCATCAAAAGGTTTAGACTTGAACCCAGGTGAAATATATAACATTTCGTTAAGAGCGAAAAATGAAAATGTTACAAATACCATTCAATCGAAAATGGTAGTTTCACCTGAAGATAGTTTAACATTATTTAACGTTGAATTATATGGAAATGAGACACTTCGATTCCAATTACAAAATACAGGTCAAGGTTCAGTGAAAATTAAGAATTTAATACTCGGAGATTATATCTTGGATGGTTATTCAAATCCTATTATAGATCCTTTTGATGGATACGTAATTTCACCTGGTGACACTGTTGATTTTAACGTTATTTTTCCACCTTCAAGTTTAAATCTAAATTATAGTGACAATTATTACTTAAATTATTCTTTGAACACGACATTAGATCTTGAAAGCAATGCAACCAGACAATTGACTGTTGATTTTCCTCCCGGTTATAGTTTAAACGTATCAGATGATGCGTACTCTAACGAAACCTTATTTGTAAGCGTTAATAATACTGGTAATTATTCTATACGCTTGAGTGATTTTTGGATAAATAATTATCCAACGACAAATTTCAACGTGACCTCAGGGGGCGGAGCTAAGAATTTCACAATTAGCGTGAATGAAATCAAGAATTTTGTGATTAAAACTCAATATAATATGAATTATACGAATGTTGTAAGCGTGAAAGCTAGATCTTTTGAAGGAATCGAGAATCAAACAACTAGCTTTGTTAATTATACTGGATCTTTAAAAATTGATAACTCAACTATATTATACACAGGATCTTCATTAGTTAATGTAACGAATAATGGAACCAGTCCATTAATAATTGAAAACTTCATTATGAAATCTGGTTCCTCTTATTATTCCGTGACACAACATTCACCAATTGGTGGTGATGGAAATTATATTCTAAATCCTAATGAAACTCAACAATTTAATTTAACCTTACCAATTGGTATCACTATTTCACCAAATAACAAGATCTATCTTAATGTTACAACATATGAAGGTGCTTATACTTACGATAAATTGACATGGGCAATTAGTTTTGAGATTACTGAAATTCATGCTTATGACAATGGTACAATTAATATGACTATTTATAATAATGGGCAGAATAATATAACTTTCAGTAATACGAGTTCGTTAAAAATAAACGGCACGTTAATTACAAACATGTTAATTAATAATACTGCTAATTTTACTGTACAACCAGGTGAAATAGCTCATATCGACGGACTAGATACCACATTTACCCTTAATAACTTTAGCAAATTTATTTTAGTAAATATTTCAGCAAATTATACCGAATCTAACAGAATATACATCGTACCACAAACTGAAAATAATTTACTTTTCGTGCTTTCAGAAGATGCATCTAATCTCACGATATCAACTGGATATCCTGATACCATGGCTATTGATAATGGAGAATTCTTGAAAAATGATACAATAATGATAAAATTAATGAATACAGGATCACAAAATCTCACGATTTCAAATGTTTCGTTATTTAACGATAGCGCCTGGCTTATATTCAACTTTACAGATGAAAATAACAATACAATAAGTGATCTAACTCTTCAGCCATATGATATATTTGAATGCTTTAATGCTAGCATAAATAATAATGAAACACAACAATATTATATTGAATTAAATGTTTCAGATTACATTCCAATTAGCGTGAATTGTACGAATAATTATAATGTAACTAAAAACCTAATTATCTTAAATCACACTGCAAATATTACTATAAGAGCACAAAACTTGACATACGCAAATTCAACTTCAAATACAATTAATATGACTTTAACCAATTATGGAAATACACCGATCATATTAACTTCAATTTACGTTAATAGTACATATATTACTGCTATTAATGGAACAGCTTTCGGGTCAACTTCTCAACTATTCCGTACATTGAATCCAGGAGAAACTAAAACATTCAAATTTATCTATACTCTTGGGATATCAGCTGGTCTCCATTATGAAATAATGATTACAACAAATTTAGGAATATATGCAAATAGAACTGTCATAGCTTATTAAAATATCTTAAAAAAACGCTTTTTTATTATAAATTTTTATTGAAATAATAGCTTTATCTGCGCGAATATTTTCCTTTTTTTAGGGTTTTTTGCTCTTCCAGAATTTCAAAACTCGCGTCCCCTCCAGTCTCGATAAGAACCTTTTTCGCTACTTCCGCTGCATTATTTATTATATCATTAGCCTTTTGATAATCTTTAGCTATGATATCTAACCGATATTTTGGTGCACCAATTAAAAAAACTTCTGCTTCAACATCTCTAATATTTTCTGTTGCTACTTTTGCTTCTAATAAAGCTTGCTTGATAATGTCGATACCATCATTCTCATAACTCTTTAAAGTCAAGACTCCCGATACTTTGATACTAGGACTTTCAATATGACTTTTAGCAAGCTTTAGTAAAGTAGAATGCCATTTCTCTGGAATTTTTAAGGTTTTAAGAACTTTTTCTTTCTTTTCTTTTAATTCACTGAATCCAGATAAAATATCATCATATTTTTTTGAGAATTTTACAACTACTTCTGATTCAATCTCTTCTTCTGTTACTTCTTCTCCGGTCTCTGCCATGGATTCTTGAATCATCCTAATTAAATTATCTTCTTTTTGGTGTTGTTTCCATTCTTGGATTTTAATTTTTTTAATTTGACTACTTACTCTTCTTAAAGACAAATCAATATGTCTTTTTTTTGCATTTACACGTAGGACTTTAGCAACAACTTTTTGTTTTTCTCTTACAAACCGTCTTATATTCCTAACCCAACTACTTGCTACTTCACTTACGTGTATTAATCCCTCTTTGCCTTCATATTCTTCCAATTCAACATAGGCTCCATGTCGTTCTACACGAACTACAGTACCTATAACAAATTCACCAATTTCTGGCCATTCTTTTTTCTTTAAGCTCATGATAAAAATACCGTATTTCTTTTTAAGTTAATACTGCAATTATTTGAGTTTTTATTTTTGCTTTGCTAGAACGAGGTACGGCTAATACTTTACCGCAAGTATTGCATTTAACTTCTGAAGAAGCACATCCAAAAATTACTTGTTCTGCTTGGCAATCTAAGCATTTTACCTTCAAAAACCTACTTTTTGGTGTCGGAATTAGTCCTCGTGAGTTTGTTTCCATAATTATTAACCTCGAGTAGTTTGTTTCTAATCATTTTATTATAAGAAAACAAGGTGTCTATATTAAATTTTTGTTTTTCTATTCCAATATTGAAAACATAGATTTTTAAAAATTATGAATTAAAAAGAAAAGAAAAAAGTAAATTTGATGTATTTAAAGGAGAATTTCATCTTTTTGTCCTACATATTTAGAACTTTTCCGTTCGTCATAACCTATCTTGCTTTCTCCTTTTAGCTCGTGAAAGATAATTTGAATTATCCTCATTCCTGGAATTAATGCAACCGGTGAAGAATTTTGACAGAATACTTCCAAGGTTAGAGAAGAACTATTCTTTATACCCGTACCTGGATTCACAAGTCCTGCAGCTTGTACCATTATTCCACGTCTAGCAACACTACTTAATCCTTCAAGAGTTGCTGCAAGATCTTTTGGTATTTTTATTTTTTCTATCGTACTTGCAAGTACGAATTGATTTGGGGCAATTATAAATGGTTTATTATCTGTTTTAATAGTTTCCACGTTGTCGGATGGATCTGTTTCAAAATCAACGACATTTCCCATTTTAAATACACTAAATACATTATTTAGATGGAGATCTATTGAACAAGGTCCCACGTCTTTTTCATCAAAAGGCTCTATAGTTATTCTTCTTTCTTTTATTGCTTTTTTTATTTCGAAATCAGGCAATATCAAAAAATTCCACCAAATCATAATTTTATTGAAAATCTTTCCATTTATCCTTAAAATTCTTACCTGCATATACTGCATTATTACCTAATTCATCACTAATTCGCAAGATCTGATTATATTTACATACTCTTTCGGACCTGCAACAAGCTCCTGTTTTAATTAAACCCGTACATAAACCCACTGCCAAATCAGCAATGAAAGTATCTTCAGTTTCTCCAGAACGATGAGAAACAATAACTGCATTTTCATTTCCATAAGTTGTTTTACAAGCTTCAATTGACTCCATTAAGGATCCACATTGATTTACTTTCAATAATAAAGCATTTGCAGCCCCCATTTCTATTCCTTTCTTGATTCTATTGACCTGTGTCACGTATAAATCATCTCCAACGATCAAGATCTTATTACCTATTTCTTTGGTTAACATTGCAAAGCTTTCGAAGTCATTTTCATCAAAAGGATCTTCGATTGAAGTAATTGAATAGGTGTCAATTAAATCTTTATAAAAATCAACCATTTGACCTGCACTTAACTTTTTACCATCAATATGATATTTATTATTTTCAAAAAACTCACTTGCTGCTGCATCCATTGCAAAAACAAAATCTTTACCTACTGTATAACCCGATTCTTCTATCGCTTCTACAAGAGCATCTAAAGCTTCTGACGTGAGATTAATGGCAGGTGCAAATCCTCCCTCATCACCAACATTAATTGAATTTGATCCCCATTTCTTCTTAATGATTTTCTTTAAATTTTGATAAGTCTCTGCTAGCATTTTTAAAGCAATATCAAATTTTACAGCACCAATTGGAAGGATCATAAATTCCTGAATTGCTAGATCTCCACCTGCATGCTTTCCTCCATTAATAACATTTGACATCGGAACAGGCAAGAGAAACTTGTTAGAAATTTTTTGAAATGCTAATTCATATAAATATTTATAAAGCGGTATGTTTAAACAAGCCGAAGCTGCTTTTGCACAAGCTAATGAAACAGATAAAATTGCATTAGCTCCAAGTTTTGACTTATTTTCTGTTCCATCTAATTCCAACATTAATTTATCTATTTTTAGTTGTTCATTAACATCTAAACCAACTAATTTGGGTGCGATTAAATCATTTATATTTTTAATTGCTTTTCCCACCCCTTTACCTAGAAAATCTTTGCCTCCATCTCGTAATTCTAGCGCTTCATGTTCTCCAGTGGAGGCTCCAGAAGGAACTGCAGCTCTAACTTCAATATTTGACTGAGTAATTAATTTAGTTTCTACCGTAGGATTACCTCTACTATCGAGAATCCATCTAGCTAAAATCTTTTTTATTTTTAAATTATCAACCATGATAAAACCTCAAATTTTTAATTGTAATTCTTTTTTATTTTTATGATTAAAAATTCTCTTAAAAATTAAAAAGTAAATTTTATAATAATATTCCGAGATAGATCTTAAATTTTGTATGAAAATTTTTTTATGAGAATCGCAAGTAACAAGTACTATAATTGCGAAATTACAAAGGTATATAAGAGACCGATCGTGAATATATCTTAAAAATATCATATATTTCAAAAAATTCGCAATGTTAAAAAAAATAAATATTTGTGAGTTGTCGGGGGTTTAATGAAAGATAACATAAAAAAATTTGGCCTCCCTTCACTAGATGATTTGTTAGGTGGGGGAGTATCCGCAGGATCCTCAATATTGCTAGTAAGTGATGGTGTTGGTACACGAAAAAGAGAATTTTCACACCATTTTATAGCTGAATGCTTAAAAAAAGAAAAAGGTCATATAATTGAAATTGATTATAGCATACCTCCCCATAACTTACTTCGCTCTATGTTTGATACAGAAATGCTTAAAGATCTTGATGTCTCTAAATTCAATGTAATAAATTGTTACGGCTCAATCCGAGGTCAAGAAGAGTATAATGGCTTTAAAATAGAATCACTCCAAAATCCAAACGATATCTCAAAATTAAGGTTTATTATAGACAATTTAAGAAGAAATATTGGCAATAATTCGAATGTCAGATGGATATTTGACGATATTACATCTGCAGTCATTACTATTGGTGCAGAAGATAAAGTTTTACGGTTTTTAAGAGAAATTTTTCATGCATTAAAAGATTATGGTGATGATGGGGATTTAGGTTTATTTTTTGTTGACCGTAATTCTCATAGTCAACAATTCGTATCCAGTTTAGAAAATCTTTGTGAAACCGTAATTCATTTATCAGTAAAACCTGTTTCTAATCTTTTATTACCCCATTTAAGAGTGATGAAAAATAGATTCTTCGGAGAAACAGTTCTAAACGCTGAAGTTCCCTACAGCTTTTATCATGGTGAAGTTAAGATGCGAACAGAATTGATGAGTAACTTCAACTTGATGAAAAGGAACTTGATTAATCAATCTGATGGTACCTTAGAACTTTTTGAAACGAAGTACCTGTTAACGCCAGCAACAGAATTTACTGAATTATTTAAAAATTTATATGAGTCGTTGGATTATAACGAATATAGAAGAACAACTTATAATGTAGGTCGTAATTCAACTTCAAATTTTTATGAAAAATATTTGAATTATTTCAATGTTGATAGAAATGATATCCCATTATTAATTGCTAAACATTATTCCTCTCTTGGATATGGTAATCTCATTTTAAAAAAGATGGATATAGAAAACGGTTTAATTGTAGTGCATTGTAAAGATTTATTTAAATGGGACGATGCAATTCGACCTATTCATGCCGTAATATGCGGTGGTATCTCTTTAATCGCAGAAAAGTTTTCCGGAGAAAGTTATGAAGTCATAGAAACAAGATGCACGGCAACTGGTGACGATTTTTGTGAGTTTATTGGTTCTCCAAGCAGGGAACTAGCTCCTTTAAGTCAGGATCTTATAAAAATAAAGGATGAATTAATAATTGACAAGTCTGGATCTCTTACTTTATTTGGTTCAAGAGTCCTTCTTATTCCTCAAGGTACATTAATGCATATAATCGATGCAACAGAAGATTTAACAGATAAAGAAAAAAGTAAAGAGATACTTTATCATGCTGGTGAGAGAATGGCACTGCAATTCTGCCAAATACTTACCGCAAAGTATAAATTACGAGGAATGTCGATAATACGTGCTTATTCGCAGATAGTGGCAACACGTGGTTGGGGTATAACTGATATAAAAGAAATTGACCTTGATAAAGGGTATATGAGAGCAATTGTAAAAAATCCGCTTATTGGAACCAGAGATTCCCTTGATAAAGAAGCCAAGGACTATATTTCAGCAGGTGTTTTTGCAGGAATGCTTGAATTTGTTACTAAAAAGAAATTAATTTGCGAAGAGGTTAAATGTCTTGCAAAAGGGGATGAATTTTGCGAATTTATTGTACGGCCATTCGAATCCTATTCTGATTTAGTCCTCTGATTTTTCTATTTTATCAAGAGTTCTCAAAGCTATTGCTAAAGAACTAGATTCTGCGATTGCGCTACTAATTAGTATGGTTTCTTTTATTTCATCAATTGAAAGACCCATATTTAAAGCACTTTTGATATGGACCTCCTGGCAATGCGTGCATTTTAAAGCTACTGATGCAGAAATAGCAATTAATTCTTTTTCTTTTTCACTAAGCTTGGAGCTTGGGGATCTAAATAATGCATCATTTTTAATAAAGAATGGTCCTTTAAATTGCTTTGGAAGAGTTTCATAAATAAATGGTATTTCTCCGTATACTTTTAACAATATAGAGTCAATTTCTTTTAAATCTTCATCAGAAAATTTTTCACGAATTGTTTTCAATTTTGATACCATCCTATTTCGATAAGAAAAAATTAGAAACTATTGATTCTATGTTGGTAAGAAATTCTAATAAGGATTTTTTAACTAATTTTTGAACATCTTTTGAAGATGAAATTGCTATAACATAAAAATCCACATCTATTATGTTGACACGTTGAATCAACATGTATTCTTCATCCATTTCAAGCAACATCTTAGAAAAATCTTTAAGTGTGGATTTTTTAAGATCCTTATAAGCAAAAATTAAGGAAAGAGCGAATTTTTCAATTATTTTTTCGTAAATTTGATCAGTATAAAACTCACTAATTGTTAATAAATTATCATCTTTTAATGTAATTGCTTTACATTCATTCTTTTTAGCAAAATCTTCGAAAATTTTGGTTAAAGTCCTAGTTTTGGTAGTTAAACTTGTAATACCATGAGAAAATGCCTTTAAAAGTGACCATTTATTATAAATAGATGTCCGGAAAAAGTCAACTTCAAATTTTCTAGCCTGGATTTCTTCAATAGATGAAATAGTTCTATGAATGTGTCCACAATTCTGCTTGATTTCTTCTTGAAATTGAACATCAGGATCTATCTTATGAAGGAATACAATAATTTTCGGATTGAAATTAAAATAAGCAAAAACTCCCAAAATTTGTTTAAAATATTCAATACTTTCTTGAATTCGCTCTGGCGAATAATCTGTAACATCGATAACGTAGCATAATAAATCTGTATTCTCAAAATGGGATTTATCTTTGACATACTGTTTTCTAAACTGCTCCTGACCTCCAATATCCCATTGCACAACTTTCATTCCTAATATATTATCGGTTCTAGTCTCAATACCCATGGTTGGTTTTAAATTCTGTAATTTTGAAAATTCTTCATTTAGTGTTAATATTATGCTAGTTTTTCCTGAAAAATCAAGACCAGCAAAGACAATCTTTTTCATTTTATCCATATTAAACCCCATCATTAACGAATTTTAAGTAGAAAATATAAATTCAAACAAATGTCTTGTTTAATTAGTAATTTAGAGATTTATTAAAAAATTTACTACCTTAAAATATTATCCGGTAAGGATGAATTAAATATGAAATGAATTAATATTTAAATATGAACGGAAATGAAATCTGAAATGGGAAAATTAACACAAAAAAAACTTGAAATAATGCTTCAAAAACTTGAGATATTTAAAAATCCTAAAATAAATTTAGAACAATATCCTATAGACGCTTATACAGCTGCAAATATCTTGTTTTTTGCCCATTTCAATAAAGATATTCAAGATAAGATAATCTTAGATTTGGGTTGCGGGACAGGAAGGCTTGCTATTGGAGCTGCTTTACTTGGTGCTAAAAGAGTAATTGGGGTTGATATTGATAAGGAAGCTATTGAAATTGCTAGAAGAAACTCTGAAAAATTTGAAATAAATATTGATTGGATAGTTAGTGACATTAGAGATTTTGATCAAAAAGTGGACACTATTATTATGAATACTCCATTCGGGGTTCAAAAAAAACATGCTGATCGAATCTTTTTACAAAAAGCCTTTGAATTGACTGATGATGTAATTTATTCTTTACATAAATTTTCAAACCAAAATAGAAACTTTTTAATTACATTGGTGGATAATTTTTGTAAAGTGGATAAAATTGTTGAACTTGAAATTAGAATACCGCATCAATTTAAATTTCATCAAAAAAAATCTCATAAAGTTCAAGTTGATTTATTTAGATTAATCAGACTTAAAAAGTGAATGAAATGTCATTAAAAGAAGAAAAAGTAGTATCGCCTGGTGAAAAAATCGGCGTAATTGAGATGTATGAACCTGGAGAAGGGGCATATGAAGATAAAGGAGTTATTTATTCAAAAGTACTTGGTAAGATGAGGGTAAATACAAAAGCTAGAAAAGTTAATGTAATACCGTTAAATCCTGGAGCTCTTCCAAAAAAGGGAGAAATTTTAACTGCAAGAGTAATTGTCATTAAAAAACAACAGACTCTCATTGATATCGTGCCTTCTGGCGATTTAAATCCTAAATTCGTATTTGAGGGAAGCATTCACATTTCTAATGCGTCAGATCAATATATTGATTCAATGAATGACGCTTTCAAACCATATGACGTGCTTCGTGTAAAGGTTATAGAGGTAGAAAATCAACCTTTTCAATGCATTACGAGTCAAAACGATTTAGGAGTTATTTTAGCGTTTTGTTCTGAATGTGGTGAAGAATTGGCAAGAGATCGAGGCAATAGATTAATATGTCCTGCTTGTAGAAATATAGAACAACGAAAACTTGCAAATGATTATGGAAAATTCGAATTTAAATGAAATTAATTCTCCTTCTTATATTCAATTATTAAATTTTTTATAATACTTTCTCCATAATTAATTCTTTCTCTTAGACCTTTTAGAAGAATTGAAACTTGCCCTGGTTTACTCATTTTCACAGAAACGTCCAGGAAATTAAGCTTATTTTTTAATATGTCCAAGAAATTAGGATCAGGTATCTTTCTTAAATCAATTACTATCTCTTTTTTAGTTGTTTTAGCCAATTAAGAATCCTCTTTTAACTGAAAATATTTAAATTCTTTTTTATAATTATTACTACTAAATCAACATTAATGTTTTTTGATAAAAATCACGTGATTTATTTTGAAAATAAGAATTATTAATAAAACAGAGAACAAATTAGAAGTACAAGTCTATAAAGAAGGACATTCTCTTTGTGCACCATTAAAGGAATATATTTTTGAACAAACTGAACTTGTTGATATGGCTGGATATAAGATCTATCATCCATTAAAACCAGATCCGAGTATTTATGTTAAGACCAAGGGAAAAACAAAACCAGAAGATTTAATGATCAATGCAGCAGAAAAATATGTTCAAACAATTAAAGAATTCGAAACCGCTTTCCAAGAAGAACTAAAAAAATTTAAAAAATAAATTAAATAAAATCAATTTCCTGCAATACTTTTTTAAATTTAATAAACAATTTTGTAAATGCCTTTATAGCAGTTCGTTCTTCTTTTTTCAAATCTTTAAAAACCCCATCACTCATATTTTCAGCGAGATAGATGGTCATTTCGTCAATTGTAAAATGATTTGAGAACCACATATAAACGATAATTGATTCTGCATAATCTGCTAAATCATGCTTTGAAGCACGAGAAGGACAATATTTTCTTAAATCTGAATCTTTTAAAGCAATCGCTAGTGTTTTTCCTGAAACTTTCCAACCTGTTCCTTTTTTTAGGACTTTAGATTTCGCTAATGAATAAATAAAATTTGTAAAATTATCCCCTAAGTTTGAAAGTCCTTTATCTTTAATAATTTCAAGAAAATTTTTTTCTTTATATATCTCATAAAGGAATTTTTTAATTGAATCTTCCATTCATTATCACGAAAAAATAAAAATCACGAATAATCTCGCCACGTGTGCTTGCATTTCGTGCATCTATAGAAAATTGTTGCTGGTTCATCTGCAGATCGAGTCTGGACACTCCAATAATAAGCTTCTCTATTTTTACATTTAGGACAAATTTCAATTTTTTTAGACATTGTTGCGGGTTCTTCTTCAATTATAACCATTTTCTTTGCTTTATCAAGATTATTGGGAGAAATATCTTCAATTGGTCCCTCAACATTTTTTATATATCCGCATCCAAGGCATTTTAAAACGTTTTTACCTTTTTCAAGGTGAGGTCGTAATATCATTTCGCATTCTGGGCAAAATTCCATGCTTTATTACTCCAAGATAATATTTTTAAAAATTCTTTGATTTTATTGATTATAAATGAAGGTTTTTTAAATTTTTTGATTTGACCATCTATTTTCATTCCAGATTTCTGTGAAGAATAAGAAACGGGATAATATGAAGTGAATAACAACTTATTGGCTGTCTTCTTACTTCTTATTATCAGGAGGGAATCTATAGAAGAGAAAGATTAATAATTTCCCTAAAATAAGGTTAATTAGACTTGCACCTATAATATCCCGCTTATAAATCACTTGTTCAGATATTAAAAGATAACTTTTTTATTAAATATTATCCCGTCTTCGTATAAGGAGAATAGTGATCATTCCAATAATTACCCCTGATATAATGAAAAAGCTATTGAATATGAAATTTCCGCCAATTGGACTTATCGTACTGTTAAATTCATGGAGTATTAGAAAAAAAGTAATATTTACACCTGAATTATTGTCATTAATGAAAAAAAAGTAAAAAGCACTAGAGATAGTAGTATTGAAATTGAAATTACAAGAATTATTTTTGATATGAAATGCATAATTGAAATATTCTCCCTGTAAATATCGATAATAATCATTTAGAGATACAATAAAAAATGCGACAGAATTATTTGCAGTAAAATTCCCAATAAAATTTGTATTATAACGTAAATATTGAGTATATCCAACGGGATAATCTTCATTTCCCGGAATAAAAAAATCGGTATTAAACATAACTTGATATTCTAATTTTGATGGATTTATATTTTCAGGATCGCTAGGATAAGGTACATTTCTCATAATTTCAGTTGGTATCGTGATAAGTAGAATACTAATTACCAAGGAACTAATGAAAATTGTAAACAATAAGATTTTATATCTTCTTTCGTATTTATTGCTTCTTCTTCCTTCTCTAATATTTATTTCCCCCTTTCTTTTATCTTTATAAAGATCGTTACGACTATTATAAAACCACTAGCAATTGTTACAAATAATTGTATAATAACAAAAATTGAGAAATTTTTTAGAATTTCTGAAATCAGAAAAGGCAAATTAAAATTATAAAAGGTGACGTAATATCCAATTTCCAAAAAAGATATAGTAAGGCAATAAGCAGAGCAAAGAATCCCTGTCATGGCTAACATTCGAATGTAATAATAAGAGTCTTGTTCTATATCAAAGAATTTAATTTCCCCAATATAAAGACCAATAAAAGTAAAGTGTGCTGCGATAAAAATACTTAATATATTTAAATTCGATGCCATTTGTTCAAATATAACCATTTTTCTGTCTCACTTATATTTAATTTTAATTAAGATTTTAATGTAAAATAACTGATATATTTTTTAATATCTTCTTTCTTCTCGTATCCTTCACATATAGTAATTAATTAATAAGTGGAAATTGTTGTAAATCACATTATGAGTTATAATTCCGTTAGAATTTTCCCATTTATACATTATATCTTTTTATATTTAACAATTTTTGACACTAAAAAATTTAAAAAAGGATGGGAATTATAAATCTATTTTAATGAAATTCACGTTTTGTGATTTTAAATTGACGAATTAAGTGAAAAGTGAACACTTTATCAAGAAGGATTTCTGGTTAGATATTCAAATCCTGATTATGAAATTTCTCACATTGTCAAAAAATAATTTTTATAATTTTCATTACCTTTTCTATCATCTCTCTAACTTTTTCATCTGTTGAATCAGTTGCTTTTACGTGATCACATTTATTTCTAATATCAGAACGTAAATCTATTTATCTTTTCTGAGCAAAAGCATAAACTCCTCATTATCGATAATATAACTTTCTATACAAAGTTTAATATATTTCAAGAATATACCAAATCCTTTCTTCATTGGTTTTTTATTCCACTCTTCTTTTAATCCTATTAGCATTTATTATGATAATCGATGTATTGTGACATTTCTCGTAAAAAGGCTGCTAAAAAAATAGTATTATGACGATATTACTCGAATCTATATGTTCATTATGTTCTCTCTATATTCAAGAATACAATGAAGGTAATTTTAAAATGAATGTAGTAAAAACAGCGTTGATGGGATATCCTGGCGTTGGAAAGAGCACAATTCTTAAGCTTTTATCTGGAAGATCAGAACAAGACTTGAAAAAAGCTTATGATCCAACTATTGGTGTGGACTTCCTCGCAATGGATCTCTGGAACGGTTTAAAAGCTTGCCTATGGGACCTTGGAGGTCAAAGCCAATTTAGAAGTTTATGGGATTCCTTTTTACCTGGAACTGGGTTAATTTGCTTGGTTACAGATTCAACTCCTGAAAATGTCCAGAAATGTAAGGATATAGTCAGAAAATACAAGAATTATAATGGAGCTAGATTAATTGCATTAGCAAATAAACAAGACTTACCAAATTCAATGAAACCAGAAGAGATCGAAAAAGAGCTAGGCATAAAAACTATTGGCATGGTTGCAACTAACATGCAAACAAGAAGAACTCTTTTTAATATCTTGCAAAAAGCATTTACATCTTATTATTAATTTTTTTATTTTATTTTCATCCAAATATCTATTTATTTTCTTATTATTGATTTCTTTTTAGAGTCTCTTTTACCAACAATATAAAAGCGTCTTCAACATTTTCTCCCGTCTTTGCAGATGTTTCAAAAAAATTTATAGCATCTAATTTTTCTATTAAATCTTTATCTAATTTTTTTACTACTTGTCGCTCTTCTTCCAAATCTTTTTTATTTCCTACTATAATGAAAGTGGCATTATTAGAAACATCAGATAATTCAAATTTCCACTTAGAAAGGTCATTAAAGGATTCTTTGTCTGTGATGTCATATACAAGGAAAGCGATATCTGTTCCTTGCGAAAATCTTCTTCTTATACTTTTAAATTGTTCTTGTCCGCCAAAATCGTATATTATGAGAGAAATATTGTATCTATCTAGATTAATAATCTTCTCATAAATATTATATCCTATTGTTGTGGTATAATCTGCATCAAATTTATCGTTGACAAAGCGATGTATTAAGGATGTCTTTCCAACGCCCTCACTTCCGAAAAGAACCATCTTATATTTGATTTTAATGATACTTTCTGTCAAATTAATTTTCCTCAAAATTTAATTTGATACCACAATATTTTTTATCCGTATTGAAAAAAAATTGGAAAAGAATACATTAATTATTTAGTTTTGATTGATAATGATTTTTTTGTTTCAATTTCTTCTTTAAGTGTTATTTTAATTATTATCTGAGCTAAATACGCTGCATTTACAGATCCAATGACTCCAACAAGACCTCCGATAAGAAGTGATATAAATATTAAAACTCCTCCATTAATTCCAATTACTGATCCAATTAAATTTAGAAAATTGATAAATAAAAATGGATTAGAATACCCAAGGCTTAGAAAGCTTAGAAAATAACTTCCCCAAACAAAAAAAACTCCAACGAATCCAGCTATTATTGCTTTTCCACCGTGTTTAATGATGGCTCCTCCAATGGCTGCAGCGATGATCATAGTCCACCAGAGACCAGTTAATTCCAAGATGAGACCTAGCATGTAAATTAAAGTAAGACCAATGATAAAATGCCACCAATCGTCCTTTAAATACCATTCTTTGATTCTTGCTAACTTGTTCATGAGAAATACACCCTTGAATAAATTAAATTAGTTGGATAAGCACTTATGTTACGTGGGAATAGACTTTGAGGATAATCATAATTTTTCCAGTATTGAAATATATCGCTATAATGTGAAGATGCAGGATTTCCATTTTGTCCACTAGGGATTGTCAATAAAGCAGGATATAAATCTCCACTAACCAATTTAGCAAAATCAACAATCATTCTTTCACTTGGACCGTTTTTGACTTCTCCTTTAGAATTTTGACCTGCTACATTTAATGTTCTTCTGCTACCATCGCAACCATAAGTTGGATAGTCAAAGGCCGGCATAAATCCTTGTAAATATTCAATTTTCATAATGTGAACCCTTGACCAGTTCCATTGAGAAACAATATTGCCTAATTCTTTTGTTAAATCTTCGATGGTTTCATTTAATGCCTTAAGCATAATGTACGTTGCATTTTCCCCCGCATTACCAGTTAGATTAAACCATTTAGAACTCTTATCATTAATAGTAAGGTTTTGAAGACACATAGTTTGAGGATATCTAGCTTCTCCATATATTCCATTATCAATCCATTCATTAGAAAATGTCAAGTTCTGATAATCATTCAGCCAATGGTCAAAAATTGTCGGCGCTGATAAGTTTCTGAACATTTGATATTGCATTGAATTCGCAGAATTATTCCACCAAATTAATTCTTCCAATGTATCATTGAGTAAATTTGTTGTTAGACCTCCATAAAATTGTTCTGCAGCATCTAATAACTCAGGAATGAATACAGAGGCTGCTATATCATATACATCGTGTTGAAAATCTTTCATATCTTCAACGGAAATTTTTTCAGCAGCAGAAATTTTTTCTCTAATTAACATATTTATACGCATTCCTCGGTATCCTTCTTCAAAAGCATATCCCATATAATAGGGGTATTCCGTTGTATTTACAGTTCGCTGGTTTGCTGATGCTAAATACATTTGATCTGGGTTTACTTTATGTGGAATCCATTCAAATGGAATGTATCCCGTCCATTCATCTTTTCCGGTTGATCCATTCATTATATACCGTCCTCTATAATTGTTATCATCATCAAATTGTGTTCCTGTTGCATTTCGAATGGGGTAAAAAGCTTTTGGGTATAAAGCGATATTTCCAGCTATATCTGCGAAGATAAAATTTTGCCCCGGGTATGCATAAGGCTCTAATGCATTCAAATAATCCGTAACATTCTGAGCTCGTGGCATTTTCATAAAGAATTTAAGAATCCCTGAGTTTGGCATCATGTAAGTTGATTTTATGGAAATATTTGTAAGACTATGAAAATCACCTGAAAGATCAGAAGGAATAATTGGGCACCAAAAATCATCCATTTCATTTAAATCATGCTTAGTACAAAGTAAATCAAACGATACAGGCGCTGAATTCTTAACATTTATAATTTCAGTGGTTTTATTCAGCGGTCTCCATTCTGCGGTATAAGAATTATTCCATAAATAATGAGTTCCATTATGTATTTCATAATAAAAATCTGTAACATCTACAGCGGTTACGGTAGCACTCCACGCAACTTTTTGATTAAAACCAATTTGAATGATCGGTGTCCCTGGGAAACTAACTCCGTAAAACGATTCTTCTGGGTTTGAAGTATTAACTGCATGCATGCACCACCATATTGATGGTACCATTAGCGGCAAATGAGGATCTCCGCAAAGAATTGGATATCCAGTATCAGTCAAACTTCCATTTACAACCCAATTATTGCTGCAACCATCGGTTATCATATTTTTTAAGGTTTCATCAAATTTATTCGTTATGCTTTTTATAGCAATAGCTTGCTCAGCAGCAGCCGTTAAAAAAGATCCATCATCATTTAATGATTTCGAATCAAGCTCTAAGCTGAGATCTAATGATTGATAAGGATTTCCATCCGTAGTATTATCTGGATGGGTGAAATTCGGAATCACTACATCCTCAAAATCGTACGGACCATTTGGTACTAATTCTACAGTAACGTTCTTGCCGAATTTTTCTGCAAGAATGGTCATATCTAGGTCAACATCATTATAACATAAAGCAAAACTCATATATTTTGCTAGAGTTAGCGTGTCAATTGGATGCCAATTGATAGGTTGCAAGCCCAAGTAAACATATTCAAGTGGTAATTTGTTTGGAAGGCAATCTGCAATGAATCGATTCACACCTGCTGAATAAGCAATAAAAACATCAACAATTTCTTTCATTTCAGGATCAGTTTTAGCTTCGATTAGCATTTGATTCCACAACTCTGTTGCCAATCGCCTAAATCCAAATAATCGCATTAATTTATCACTTTCAAGGTTTGCATTATTTGTTCCTGCTCCTAAGATTTCAGATAACCAGCCGCTAATTTGTCTTCTTTGCATGTCTATAGAAAACAATCTATCATAAGCTTGAAGATATCCAACAATATAACCAAGATCTACGGATCGAGCAGTGAAAATGTGTGGTATGGCAAGTTCATCTCTATAGACAACTCCTGAATACCCTGATTGATCAATAACCATTACTTCGGGATATTCTGCATAAAGCATGCCGTTCCATACACCACCAACGGGATTTAATAAATCACCGAGACCGATTCCTAAGAATGGAATGGTTAAAACTAAAATAATTAGAATTAAACTAGTTACTGAACCCGCCTCTTTCGCCAATAATTTCTTATTCATTATTTTTGACTCCTTTACGAGTTTCTAAAAATAATAACTTTAGTTAAAACATGTACAGATGATTTTATAAATTTCTTTTTTTTTTGAAAAATAAGGGTGGAGAGCGTTTTTTTTACAAAACACAATTATATACAAAAATATTAGGACTTCGACAAATAAATATGGGAATTTTAAATATTACCGTTAATTTTAGATTTATAAAGAATTAGTTGAGTCTAATGAACGACTTAGAAGCATATTTTAAATTACAAAGAATTGTATGTCCAGAATGTAAAGGTAGAATTGAGTTTTTATCCGTTTATGTCAACGAAGAATGTCCTTACTGTAAAAAAGTAATAAAAGTACACCAATTTTGTAGCTAAGAGAAAATTTTGGACATTTTTTAGAACGAAACTCGTTTAATAACCTCTCAATAAAAAAAATAGAACTTGCTTTTTAACATTTAACAAGAAAACATTTATTACTTCTAGTTATCAATGTATGATCTATCAATATAATTGGGAGATCTCATGACTGAAGATGTAATCTGGGATTGCATTATATCTGGTGCAGGTCCAGGCGGAAGTATGGCAGCATTTATATTGGCAAAGGCAGGAAAAAAAGTATTAATTTTAGAACGAAAAAAAATTCCGAGACATAAAACGTGTTCGGGTATTTTATCGCATCAAACTTTAAAAATTTTAAAGAAAGAATTTAATGAAACTTTTCCTGAAGTGTTATGTGCATGGCCCAAAAAAGGTAGAGGTCAAAAAATTAAATTACCTCAATATGAAAACTTTATTTCTCAAGATAGCGAATATATGAACGTTTGGAGGCGCGATTTCGATTATTGGCTTAATATAAAAGCAAGTGAAAAAGGAGTAGAAATATGGAACCAAGCTGAATTACTTTCTTTTGAAGAAAAAACTGATTATATAGATGTAAAAATAAGATATTTTGATTATAAATCAAAGAAGAGTAATTTCAAAAATATAAAATCTAAAGTTTTAATTGGAGCAGATGGAGGGAATAGTAAAGTTAAAAAAATATTATATTCTAATGAAAAATGGACTTATGCATATGTTTATCAAGAATATTGGACTGGAAGCTCTGGCTCACTTGACCCAAATTATTTCTACGGATTTGTTTTTCCCAATGATGTTCTTTACAAATCTTGGAATCAAAAAGAAGATCAAATGATAATCGGTGCAAGTCATTCAGACCCGCATAAAGTAAAAGAAAATCACGCAAAATTCGTAGAATATTTAGAAGAACGATTTGGAATGCAACTTGAGAAAAAAGTTAGAGCAGAGGGGTGTTATCAAAGCAATGTAGATTCGTTTGGTGGATCTGAATATAAATTGGGGAAAGGAAAGGTCCTTCTAATTGGTGAGGCAGCAGGTTTAATGGATATTTTTGGAGAAGGAATTCCTGCTGCACTAACTAGTGGAAAAGAAGCAGCTTTATCTATTATTGAATCTGAAAATGAAAATTATATAAATTTATATCAAGAAAAATTAAAAAAATATATTCATAAATTGATTAGAAATTGGAATAACTTGAAAAAAATGGGTAATTTCACCTTTCAGGTTTAACAACAATGTCTATTATACAAAGTATATTTATAAAAAATATAGAGAATTCTAGAAAATATTTGATTTTGTCTTTTTTTAGTTATAAAACATGAAATATTTTACTTTTTTTTATGAAAATGAATTATTTTTATTTATAGAATTCCATCAAATATCAATCACAAGAATTTAATTCGTGGTTTCTAAATGGTATTAGATATTAACATTTTAAAGTTGATTTTTCTATTTAAAATTTGAGATGAATAAACTTGACCATAAAAATATTAATTGAGGAATCAATAGATTTTAAGGATAAAATTTTCATAACTGGCTTTCATGGCGTTGGAGCTGCGGGATATATTGCAATACGCCATCTAACAACTGCATTACCTGTTAAAAAGATTGGTTATTTGGAATCAGATAAGTTACCTGGATTCATCTCTATTGAAAATGATCAATTATTGCTTCCTTATGAATTCTTTGAATTTGAGAATTTCATTATTTTTCTAGCTCGGTCACAACCTGGAAGAGATGAACTTAATGAATTTGTTATAGAATTAGTAAATTGGGTTATAAAAAATAAATTTAAAGAAGCAATTCTTATCGGTGGGTTAGATAACAAGTTTAAAGATGGAGAAGAAGAATTAAAATCTGTTCCTACTAAAAAATTTATGCCAAAAAATAAATGGAAATTATTAGATAAAGGTTTATTTGTAACAGGTCCATTAGCTTTACTTCTAGCTTATTTTGAAATGAGAAATTTTCCTGCATGTGCATTATTACCCTACTCCGAAAGAGAAAGACCTGATCCAAGAGCTTCTGCTGTAGCGATTAAAGAAATAAATGAATTTTACGATAAAGTAAAAGCTGATACAGAAGAATTAATTAAAGATGCTGAAAAAATTGAAGAAGAAATAAAATCCATAATGCAAAGTCAAGATAAGGATTCACCAGATTCTTCTTCTGGTGGCATGTATGTATAATACATTCGGTGACATTAATGCACGTTAAAAAAATTACAAAATCAAAAATAGTTTGTACTATTGGACCCGCTTCTGAGAATAAAATTGATCAATTAATCAAAGCCGGTATGGATTGTGCCAGATTAAATTTTTCTCACGCATCTCACGATTTTCATATCAAGGTTTTCAATCAAATCCGTAAATTTTCAAGTAAAATACCTATTATTTTTGATATTCAAGGACCAAAAATACGGATTGGTGATTTAGATGACAATTATATGATACACAGTGGTGAAGATTTCATTCTTACAACAGAAAATATCCTTGGAAATAACAAAATTGCAACCATAATGTATAAAGATTTAGTAAATGAAGTGGATCTGGGGGATAGAATCTTTATTAATGATGGTATAATTTGTTTGGAAGTAATGGAAATTAAAAAGGATGAAGAAATCCATTGTAAAGTTTTAACCGGTGGACCTATCTCTTCAAAAAAAGGCGTTAATGTTCCCCATGCAAAAATATCCGCAAAAGTACCTACAAAAAAAGACATAGTAGACATTAAACTGGCTGCAGAATTAGGTGCAGATTTTCTTGCAGTGTCTTTTGTTTCAAATGTTGAAGAGATAGAGAATATAAAAAATCTGTTTAAAAAATATAGCTCAATTAAGCCTGGAATTATCGCTAAAATAGAGAGACCAATTGCACTTAATAATTTTGGTCCAATACTTGATGCTTCCTATGGAATTATGGTTGCTCGAGGCGATCTTGGTGTAGAATTATCTCCCGAAAATGTACCCGCAGTACAAAAAGATTTAATATTAAAATGTAATAGAATTGGAAAACCTGTAATATGTGCAACTCAGATGTTAGAATCCATGACCCTGTCTCCTATTCCAACGAGAGCTGAAGCATCTGACGTTTTTAACGCAATATTTGATGGTGCAGACGCGTTGATGCTATCGGCAGAAACTGCTAGCGGCCATTTCCCAGTTGAATCTGTGAAAATGATGGATTCGATTGCTAGAACTGCAGAAGCAAAATTTCAAAGGAAGGATCCTACTTATTATAATAGTAAAAAACCAGATAATGCTGAAGTCTTGGGTCTTGCGACGCATCAAATATTACAAAATATAGAGGAACGAGGGGATAAAGTGGATGCTGTTATTGTTGTAACGCGAACAGGATATTCTGCTAGAATGGTAGCAAAATATAGACCAGAAGTACCTATAATAGCAGCAACTTTTACTCCCGAAGTTTACCGGAAACTATTTTTAGTCTGGGGAGTTGAAAGTCTCTTATTGGACGTTCCTGAGGAAATGGACCAATTTTCAAAAAACTTAAATGCTATTCGTCTCTCAATTAAAGAAAAACATATAGATAATGATGACATAATTTTATTAGTTTCTGGGTCATTAATGGCACCTAAAGCAAAGACATGTAACATATTCCTTTTTAATGTTAATGAAATTGAAGGTATTTAGTTAAATTTTAATTTTTCCCGTAATTCTTTTTTTACCAACTACACTTAACATTTGATCTAAGAATATTTGCCCAAATTTTTTGTATACTTTTTTATTTTTTTTATCTGGTTGTATTTTATTTTTCAATCTGACCATTTTATTTATTGCAACTTCTTCAGACTTATAATAATCAAGACCAATAAATCCCAATATAGCTGCACCTAAAGCTGTAGCTTCATTTATTTCCATTAATTGAACTTCTTTCTGAAGGACATCAGAAATTATCTGAGTAAGAACTTGGCTATTAGAACCTCCTCCAACTAGTCTAATATCATTTATTTTTTCTCCCAATAATGCTTGAATCATTATTAACCACATTTGCGCTCCTAATGCAGTTGTTTCATATATTGCTCGAATGAAATGGCTATTTTTATGATAGAAACTCCATCCATAGATCCTACCTTTTGCCTCAAAATGAACAGGTAATATAAATAAACCATCGGATCCAGCAGGTACTGATTTGGCTTTCTCATCAAAAATATCATATATTGAAATATTCTTTTTTTCTGCAACTAATTTTTCAGCTACAGCAAAATTATCTCTGTACCAATTTAATAAAGTACCAGTACCTGGAAGTGGACCTTCTAAAATCCATTTTTTTTTGAATAAATGTGGATGACAAAAGATAAATCCCGCTTGATCTGTCTTATATGAATCTGAAATTACGTCAAGAAACATCCCCGTTCCTAAACTAATTTTTGCTTGCCCATTTTTATGAGAACCTGAACCTAAAACACTCATCTGCTGGTCTCCTCCTCCTAAAATAAGTGGGATGCCTTTTTTTAAACCAAGTTCCTTTGCAGCATTACTTGTTAATTCTCCTATTATAGTTCCTGGAGCCTGTACCTCCACCCAATAATCAATGGGGATACTAATTTCTTCAGCTAATTCTTCAGATAATTTAAAAGAATTGAAATCTAAAATTCCCCATGCTGCATTAGTGGGATCAGTCGCAAAAATATCTCCTAACTTATAATAAAAATAAGAATCTGGTTGAATTATTTTATGAATTTTTTCATATTTTTTGGGAAAACTTTCTTTAAACCATAAAACTTTTTGTATTGCCCATCTTTGGAAAGCTCCATATACAAATTCTGCACTTTTTTGCTTATTCATTAATTCCTCTTGTGCTGAAGAAACACGTAAATCATCCCATCCGATTGAAGGATATAATATATTGAAATCTTTGTCAACAAATGAAGTACTTGCTCGATGAGTAGTAACACAAATGCCTAAAATATCCGATAAATCGCCAATTTTCTTAGAAAGATCATTACTAGATATTTTTATGGCATTCCACCACATATTAGGATCTTGTTCTGAAATTCCAAGCTTTCTTTCTTGAATATATTCAACATAAGACTTTTCTAACATTTTACCATTATCATCGAAAAGAATAGATCTTGCTCCAGTGGTCCCCACATCAAAAATTAAGAGTGTTCCACTCATTTATACCACTTAGGTAAAATTTATTTTTTAAACTATATTTATTTAATCAATTCCATAAAAGCGCCGATTCTCGTGTTAATCTGGCCTAAATTTTCTCCAAAATTATGAAAATTGATACCTACCACTGGAATTTCTAATTCATCTCTTATTCTATCTTTCAACAATTTAAAACTAGGTGTAATGAACCTACACCCCCACACTTCATTAAAAACAACTCCATCAGCATCAATCTGTTTTGCTTTATCTATCCAATATTCCACTAAATCTTCTGTACCTTTCTCAAAATTAACACGTAGAAGGAATTTTGCATATTTTTCTAAAAAATCCCCTGTTAAATCTATTAATTCATAATATTTTGAATTTGAAAAAATATCAAGATATAATAAACAGCCACCATTATTCTTTATAATTGTGGGTAGCTCTGGATCAAACCCCGGGCTTCCAGCGATCAAAATTCTTGGTATTCCTTCTTTTTTATAATTTCTTATAATACCTGCCTTTATATTATTTTCAATTTCACGAACTAATAATCTCATCTTTTCTTGAAAAAAATTAATATCACTTAGATAATCTGTATAAGCACCGGAAATTAAAGTACTTCCTCCTGCATGAAGGGGAACATACCCTCTATTATAATATCTATTTTGAATTAAAGCTGCTATTTTTCTCGTTTCATTTACTAATTTCATTTTTTCTTTGACATAATTAAAATCTATTGATTCATTTGTCATTTCCTCTACTTTCTTAAAGAATTCTTCTAATTCTTTTAGTACCAATTCGTATCTATAAGCAGCTTTCTCATCACCATAAGGTTTCTCAAAGTAAAAAACTGGTTTCTTAAATCCAATACGTTCATAAAATTTCGCAAAATGCAAACAATAATTACCTTCTAAACCACCAAATAACAAATCAAAATAATCTCTATATTTTAAATACGCGCCATAACAAACACGAGTTTGTACACAAGAATCTAAATAAAATTTTGCTTGTTCTGCAATGAGATTTAAATCTGAAAAACCATTTGTTAAAGCTTGAGCATTAATATTGGTTCTAGACGAATTAATTTTTTTGATAAAACCTTCATTTTTGAACCAAAAATTAATAATTGCTTTCAAACATCCCAACTTATTTACTTGTCTAAAAAATTTCATTAAACTTTGAAAAGGAAACTCCGTAAATCTTGGGAGAAAAAATGGAACGGTTTTTCTTGAAATTAGACCCAATTCCATGGGGGGTAAAAATCCTGCAAGAATCTTTTTTCCTTTCTTACGATTAGATTTGATGATGTCAAAACCATTAATATATTGCATGCCTATGTCCAATACTGATTGCATGAGAAAATCCTGATTTTGATTAAAAGACATGTTATTCATCAACTCGACAAAATCTCTAAAAATGCTTCAATACGAGTTTTTAATTGACCAACTGAATTTTGAGAATAATCTCTTTCAAGATTGAGAACAGGAATACCTATCTTATGCATTTTATTTTTAAAAAAATCTGCAGAATTAGAATATGAATCACAAAATTTTAAATAATTATTGATAATTCCACGCGCTTTTCTTTTTTGATACTCTTTTAACAAAATTTCAATTCTATATGAATCTGGAATCATTCTACCTGTCAAATTCCTGTTTATATATCTTTCAGATAAAGCAACTAATGGATCAGTTGAATTTTCATCAACCATTGATGAAAAAAATTCAAATCCCGTCCATAAATCATCTCCTATAACGATACTATTACAGTTTTCTAGTATAGAAACAAAATTGTCTTCTAATAAAATGCCTCCTCCAGTCAAGAAAATACGGATGCCATTCTTTTTTTCAATTTGATTTTGCGCTAATTTATCACGAATTTTTTTTAATTCCTTCAAATTCGTGAGAGGTCCATTTAAATAAAGATTATAAATAAGATTTTGAATTTCAGATAAAGATATTAAGGGATCATTAACATACCTAAATTTATCAATTTCAAGATAAAGTTGTCGTAATTCGTTATATAACTTAATAGAATCATTTAACTTTTTTTCAGTGATTTTAATTTGAAATTTTTTTTCTAAGAACCCTTTAAAAGCGCCTAATTCTTTTATAAAATAGTTAAAAGCAGTCTTCTTGTTTGTATGCGGAATTATTAGTGGGTATTGTTCCTTATTAAAGTATTTTTCTAAATATAATCCCGTATTCTGGACTCCGTTACAAAACGTTCCTGTAATAATTAAGTCAGCAAGGTCATAAATTTGAAATGTGATACTCTCTCTCAATTCAAAAATCCCTAAATTTACTCGTTGAAATGGACAAGTTGTTTGCGCAACGTATGCATGACCTGTATTCATCTGGTCTTCTGTTCCTCCTAAACAAAAATGAAGAGGTATTGCATTTGCAGAAAAAATTAGTTCATCTGGAACAATAGTATGGGGAATAATCCCCACAATTTTTTTACCGTCTTCTTTAGCTGCTATTAAATTCTCATAAACATCGTATAAGGCTGGACGTTCCAAAAAATTACCTTGAATTATTTTCCTTTCCATTTAGGTTTAGTTTTTTGAACTCTTGCTGCTGCCCCACTCATAAAATCTTTGGATTGTAACAATTGAGAATTTACTAAACCTTCAAGTTCCATACCTAATGCTGAATCTTTGCCATAACAACTATCGATCAATTTTTTACCCATTCCGACAGCAAGTGGTGCACTGTCAATTAGCTCATCTGCATATTTTTTGATTAAAATATCTAATTCCTCAGGACTTTTTGCAACTCCTGTCAATATTCCCATTCTATAAGCTTCATTTCCGTCAAATTTTCGACCAGTTAAAATAATATCTTTGGCATGCATAATTCCAATTAAACGTGTTAAACGAGTAGTTCCTCCAACATCAGTAATGATTCCCACTTTGCTTTCCGGCATGGTAAATTCTGCCTTTTCCAAGGCAAATCTAAAATCACAAGCGAGTGCAAGCTCAAATCCAGATCCATAACAATATCCATCTATCCGTGCAATGACTGGTTTTTCCATTCTTTCTATTTTAGTCAAGATGGGCTGGAGCCAAGTATTTAACCAATATCTAAAATTAGATGGATTCATCACATTTGGCATTTTATTTAAAGATGATTTATCTTGTCCTGTAAGCATCTTTAAATCAATACCTGCACTAAATACATCGTTAGAACCAGTTAAGATCACGACCCTAGTGTTTGATTGTTGAACTTTATCAACTGCGTCTTCTAATCCTTTAAAAAGTTCATAATTCAAAGCATTTTTTTTATCCAATCGATTCATTTTTATAGTAGTTATTGTCTTATCTTCATTTTCCTCAATTAAAACAATATTTTCACTCATTTTTATCAACTTGAAAAATTTTATATTAACATATTATAGAATTGATTCATATTTTTTTCACAATGTGTAATATGAAATAAATTTTAATGTTGTTAAAAAAGCCAGTAAATTAATTAGAAAAATCGATTTAATTTTTATAGGAATTAAAATGAAATATATAGGCGAAAAAAAAGGATGCGAAATTTTTGTTTGACATCGTCAAGAGTATAAAAAATGAAATAAATCAATTAACGTCTGCTCGTGCTTATTTAGCAATTATTGATGCTACTTCGGAAATTAGATATATGGATAGAGATTTAGAAGAATTTAAAGAATTTTTTATCAATTTTAATTCAACAAGTTTCGGAATTTTAGAAGTGGGAGACCATAGCATTCCAATTGGGGGTCAAAATATAGTATTTCTAAAATTATCTGAGAAATTCATTTTAATTCTTTATACGAAGAAAGGTAAAATAGGTGAATTAATCCCATTTAAGAACAAATTAGACAAATTTATCGAACCTATTAATAATGAGATCGGTGATATAGATCTTTCCCAAATCAGGAGAGATCTGATTCCTATTGGAGAATCTGAAACTGAGATTGAAAAGAAAGTTTTAGGAATTTATCCGATAATCAAACAAGATTTAATAGAAAAAGAAAAGTTTCCTATAAATGAAGCTCGAATATTAAGATTCTGCAACGGTGAAAATTCAATTGAAGATATTATGGTTAAATCTGAGAAGACTAGATTATTCGTGAATAATGTCATAAAGAAATATCAGAAAAAAGGATTTCTGAAAGTCATTAGAAAGATTTAAATTAATTTTAAAGTTCATTCTATCAAAGGATTTGTTTTTATAACTGGTGATTTTATGAAATTAATTTTATTAGGACCTCCAGGTGCTGGAAAAGGCACTCAATCAGAAAAAATCATGGAAAAGTTAAACATACCTCAAATTAGTACTGGGGATTTATTAAGGTCTGCCGTTAGGAATAAAACTGACCTTGGAATAAAAGCAAAAGAATATATGGATGCGGGAAAATTAGTTCCTGATAATCTCGTTATTGCACTTATAAAAGAAAGATTAGAAAAAGATGATTGTAAAAAAGGTTTCATATTGGATGGATTTCCTCGAACTATCGATCAAGCAAAATCTTTGGAAACTGATGTCGGTGTAGATATTGATCTTGTCATTGATTTGGATGTAGATTTAACCGTATTAGTGAGAAGATTAACCGGGAGAAGATCTTGTCCAAAAGATGGTAGTGTATACCATTTAGAGTTCAAACCTCCAAAAAATGATGAACTTTGCGATATTTGTGGGGCACAGCTAATTCAAAGATCCGACGATAACGAAGAAACTGTCAAATCTAGAATTTTAACTTACAAAGATAAGACTGAACCACTCATTAAATTTTATTCTGATAAAGGAAAACTAAAAAAAATTGATGCAGGAAAACATATTAACGAAATTTCTCAAGAGATTATGAAATTAATTACTTAGAACGAACTGCCATATTACTCAATTTTTCTTTTGCATTTTCCCATTCTCTAATTGCTTTGCCCATTTGCATCATACGTCCCACTGCTTCTTCTGGTGAACAAGCTGTTTTGAAATGCAAAAAATTCTTTTTAACAACAGTACCCATAAGATTTTTTTCTGCAATGTCTTGAACTAATTTAACACAGAGCGCTTCATTTTCATTACATAGGGGGACGGAAATGATTGCAATTCGATAATATCTCTGCCTAAATTCTAAAAAAGGAAAATATTTTACTTCTACTCCAACTTTAAAATAACTTTTCTTTTTTGGAACACAAACCCGCGTTCTCCTTAATATTTTAAAGCGTCTTGGGTGCCTAATATCAAATCCAAGTTCTTCGAACCTTTTTAATAAGAAGTTAGGAATGATAAAAAAGCGGCTCCACCATTGAAAAAATAAATTTGCCCCAATTACAACTGCAATAAGAAATGGCCAGGTCCATAATGTAATCATAGGAAATTGCGGAAAAGCTTTTTGCAGATTAAACCAAAAAATCCACCCAAGTATAATTCCAATAATAGTTACTATAATATAGATAAAAAATACTCTTTTTATCATATAATTTCTTATCTTCTTAGGAAATTCTTCGAGTTCTTTGTCTTCTTTTAGATCTTTGTCAATGTCATTCATTTTTTTCCACCATTTCCTCAATCATTTCTTTATATTCAATTCCAAATCTTGTAAGTGAAATTAATACTTTCATTAATCTATGTTTATGATTGATGCGAATTTGAAATGGTAATTTCTTGTCTGGGTATCTTTTTATAGTGATAATTTTATCATTTTCTAAATCTTTTAATTCGTTTCTAACATAACTCAAGCTGGTTCTATCACTATATTCCATAATCATCCTTAATTCAACTGTTGTTAAAGAATTTGGATAAAGATGTGCTAATTTTAAAATTGCTAATCTTCTTTTCCTACTATATTGTTCTAAGCCAGTAAAAACATCATAAATATCTTGCATTAAATCTTTAAATTCATTTAAAATAGGATCGGTATCAACATTCATAAATGTTTTAAGATTTTGAATGAGTTGTATAAATTTTACAATTGGATCTTCGCTAAAAGCCATTCTACTCAATTCCTAAAATTGTTAGATTATTTTTTCTAAATGAATTCTAAATTAATAACTATCAAATATTCTAAATTTTTGTTGATGAAGTCATTATTAAATGTTATTTCTAAACAAATAAATTGCATTCTATCAAAAATTCTCAATAAAATACATTAAAAATGAAATTCAAAGAACTTTCGGTTCGTTGCTCATCAAATTATAAAATGTTTAAAGTATTTGATTAAAAAAAAGATATTAAAATGTTCTATAATGCTTTCATTTAATTGGGTTTTAACCCCCAACGTCCTTTTATTATTCCTAAACATTCTGTAGTAATTATGTTTACTATCATAATAAACTAGAAAGCGTGCTATTTAATATTTAGCAATTTATATATCGAAGCAAAAAAAAATTGATTTTTTTAAATTATAATTCTATTCTTTTTACGATTTCTGGTAAGATTTTCCCTATTGGACCATTTATGGTCAAATCACTTAAGAAATCCATATCCGTTGGTTCGTAATTAATGATTAAGAATTTTGCACCTCGTTCTTTAGCTATTAATGGGACATTTGCAGCAGGAAAAACGACTAACGAAGATCCCAGAACAATTACACAATCACAATTCCTAGCAAAATCGAATGCTTCTTCAATCGCCTTCTGGGGTAATTGTTCTCCAAATAAAATCGTGTCAGTTTTTAATAATCCATCACAATTTTCTTTCAAACAAGTAGGGGGATTTTCTCCATTTCTGACTCTTTGAATGACATCTTTACGTAGATATTTTTCATTACATTTTAAACAATGTGCCGTAAGCATGGTTCCGTGTAATTCTACAACCGGTATTTGAGATACTCCCTCCATTTCATTTGCTTTTTGATGAAGATTGTCAACATTTTGTGTAATAATACTTTTTAATTTCCCTGACTTAATCAATTTTGCTAAAGCAAAATGTCCATTATTAGGCAAGTTTTCGGTAACCTCATTAATTATTGGCATCATTGAACCTAATCCTGCTGCTCTCCCCCAATATTTTTCAGGATGTGCATTGAAATATTGTAAAGTTGCCGTTTTAGGATCTATTTTCTTCCAGACACCATCTTTACCTCTAAAATCAGGAATTCCAGATTCTGTAGAAATACCTGCTCCCGTGAATGCTATGATGTTATTACACTTTTTTAATATTTTTACAGCAATATCTATCCTTTTTTCTAGTTCTTCCTTGGAATATGTACAATTTTCCATAATCTAGTCATCTTATGGCTTCTTTTTTTTGTATAAATTCGGATCTTTATCTTCTAATGTTAAAATATCTCCTCCATACTGCACCTTCTTACCTTTATAATATAAATCTGATTTTTCTTCACAAATTTCATCCCATTTTTCCAACCCAAGTTTTTGGATCATCAAACAATTGTATATTTTTGAATTATGAGGTAAAAAAATTTCAAAATTTACGATTGGTTGGAGCTTTTCGCATGGAAAATCCTCACATTCAAAACAAAATTCGTGATTTTTGGTCTTTACACATTCATATGTTTTGCATACTGGAAATTTACTAATTTTTCCTCCTTGCCCATTGCATCCCCCCTTCTCCTTGCATTTAAAAAATTCCCAACCAGGACACCGAGGGCAGTAAATTCCACATGGTGCATGATTATTTCTCAAATCTACCAATTTTAACACCAATTTTATAATATAAAAAAATCATTTCTTTCATTTTAAACATTCTATCATTTTCTTATTGTCGAAAATTTTAAGTTTTTCTTATTAATGCGAAATAATTTTCCTGACCCGATTTGCCAGCAAATTTTTTGATATGAATAGATTTAAAACCTGCATTCTTTATCAGAGATTCCACCTCTCCTCTTGAAAATAAATGATAAAATCTCTGAGCTATTATAGTTTGATCTTGATCTCTCCATGGAACCATAATATCACCATAATTCTTATCTTTTTTAAGAAAATTTAAAAAAATTAGGTCTAGAAATAAAATAGGGAAAAATCGTTCTTGATCTCTTATCCAAACAGTAAAAAGGCACCATCCATCTGTTTTTAAAATACGATATATTTCTTTCATGGCATAAATTTGTTCAGATTTTCTTAAATGGTGCAAAGACGCTACACATAGAACGTGACTAAAGGTTTCATCCTTAAATGGCAACTTTGTAATTTCAGAATTTAAATATTGTATTTTTTTACCACGATTAGAGGTATTAGCTATCTTTAAGAAGTTAAAAGAAATATCAATACCAATTGATAAATCACAATATCGTTCTAAATATTTAGTATGCCGTCCATTTGCACATCCTAAGTCTAAAACGAGCATTTTTTTACCAATAAAATGGTTTTCATTCATAAATTTAAGTAAATTTGGCCAAGGTTTTTTTCTAACCCGATCGTATGAATCTGCAATTATTTCGAATGTTTCCTTTATTGAAGATTTCATTTTTTACCAGTATTTTTCAATTATTTTTATTCTTTAAATGTTGAAATTATTATATTTAATATTGAACATGAAACAAAGCTTTTTTAAGCAGTTGGAAAGAAATATATTTTTTTAATACGACTCAAGTGATCATATAATAGGATTGAGAGAGTAATTAATTGTATTAATAATATGAATATTTAAGGTATTTAAAATGACTAAATATATTTTCGTTACTGGAGGAGTAATGTCCGCTATTGGAAAAGGAGTTACAGCTTCCAGTATCGGAAAAATCTTTCAATTTAGGAATTATGACGTTTCTATAATTAAAATTGATCCATATTTAAACGTGGATCCAGGAACATTAAACCCTGTAGAGCATGGAGAAGTCTTTGTAACAGAAGATATTTGGGAATTTAAACCAGTCGAAGATCAAGTTTATAAAATTTGCGAAATTGATCAAGATTTTGGCACTTATGAAAGATTTTTAGGTAAATTCTTGTCTCCTTCCTCGAATATGACTTCAGGTCAAATCTATTTATCTGTAATTCTCCAAGAACGATTTGGAGGTTTTTTAGGTAGAACTGTTCAAATCATTCCCCATATAACGGATGAAATTAAAAAAAGAATTCGTTCTGTTGCAGCGAATGAAAATCTTGACGTATTAATTGTTGAGGTTGGAGGAACTGTTGGTGATATAGAAGCGATGCCTTTTCTTGAGGCAATTAGACAATTCAGATTGGAAGAAAAAAGCGGAGATACTGCTTTAGTTCACGTAACCTTACTTCCATATTCTGAAACTGTTGGGGAATTAAAAACCAAACCAACACAGCACAGTGTTAAAGCATTATTGGGTTTGGGACTTCAACCTGACGTTATTATTGCTCGCTCAAAAATACCTTTAAATGAAGCCGTTCGTAAAAAATTAAGTCTTTATTGTAATGTTCCTATGCAAGCAGTCATTTCTAATCCAAATATTGAAGTTATTTATGAATTACCATTAATTTTTGAAAATCAAGATGTAGGGACTTATTTATCGAATACAATTCTAAAGATGGTTGCACCGAAACCGGAAACCCGAGCTTGGGAAGATATGATTCGTTTATACAAGGATCCTAATCGAATAGTAAAAATTGCAATGCCAGGTAAATATACTGCGATACAAGATAGTTACGTCAGTATTAATGAAGCATTAAAACATGCGGCAGCTCATAATAACGCGAAAGTTGAAATTGATTGGATTGATACTGAACCATTTGAAATAAATCCTGATAAATTACAAGTTCTTAAAAATTACGATGGGATGTTAATGACACCCGGATTTGGTGGTAGGGGTGTTGAAGGAATGATCAGAGCAATATCTTACGCATTAAAAGAAAACATGCCTTTTCTAGGCATTTGTTTTGGTGCACAATTGATGTTTTGTGCGTATTGCAGAGATTATTTAGGTTTAAAAGATGCAAGTTCCACAGAACATGTCCCAGATACGTGTAATGCAGTTGTCGATCTGATGCCTGAGCAAAAAGCGATTAAAGATAAGGGAGGAACAATGAGATTAGGTTCTCACGAAATATATATCGAAAAAAATACCAAACTTTATGAAATATATGGAAAAGATGTCATAAAAGAACGATTTAGGCATAGATTTCATATTATGAATGAATACGTTTTTCAAGCACAGGATAAAGGTCTAATCGCTTCTGCTTATGATAAGGATAAAAAAATAATAAATGCAATTGAGATGACAAAACCTGACTCATGGGTCCTTGGAGTTCAATTTCATCCAGAATACAAGTCATGGCCAAATAAACCAAGTCCAATCTATTATGATTTTATTAAAACTTGTATTGAAAGAAAAAGTTAATTTTTATACGAATTTCGTGTTTTTAAAAATTATTTTAAAATTTTTATTTATTTCATTTTTACTTCAGAGCATAATCCATCTTAAATGAATCAATCATATTTTTTATCATCCACTTTCACGCGTGATCACATCGATGGAATCTCTCTTAGATCAAATTTCCCAAATTGCTAAAAAAATTAATTTATATGAAACGCTTCAACAAAAAATTTCAGATTCATTTCTCGCAATTAAAGATCTAATATACTTAAATGGTATGAGAGAGATCGTAAAAAATAACATATTGGAGGAATTTCTTTTTAAAAAAATACTCCCTATTTCCTTAAATGGACTAAGAATTATCGGAGTTGATGGTGGACTTATTAATAAATCTTATAATTCCATCGATCTTATTTTATTGAGAGGGGTTGCTTGTATTTTTGAATATAAGGGAGAAAAACCTCAAGTCGAATACATAACAAGTCAATTTCCCATTCCTGAAATTAAAACTAGTTTTTCACCTTTTTCAAGGGTTGAATCTGAAATATATGGATCACTTGAACGAATTAAATGCGAGCTTGATATTGCCATAAAGGCAATAGAGAAAAAAAGACCTGATCTTTTATTATTAGATGGATCAATCCTTCCAGTTCCATCAGATAAACCTTCACAAAACTCTATTTTATATAAAATTTATAAAAAAGTAGTCAATAAATATGAGGAATTATACGAATGTTGTCTTGAAAAACAAATTCTTCTTGCTGGATGCATTAAAGATACTCGATCCAGAAGATTCATGAATCTTTTTCTTAAATTAATACCACAATTTATAAATAAATATCCAAAATTCCGAAAAATTCTCGAATTAGATTATAGGCAAGTCTTAAATTCCATTAAAGACTCTGACTTTTTATTTCGAGTAATGAAAGAAGGTGAACGCACGTCATCACTATCTTTTTCAGATGATATTAACATGCATCCTATACTGAAAGATATTGATGATAAATTTAGTAAACATTTAAATCTTTTTTATCTAAAGAATGTGGCAAGAGATTTACCCATTCGCGTTGAATATTTAAACATTAACTGCAAACCAATTTCAACAATTGATAAGATAGCTCGTTCCATTCTGTCAATTTCCAATTATTATCAAGATTACGGTTTTCCTGTACCTTTAATTGAAGCCGATGCGCGCGCGAAATTAAGTGAATATGATTTAGAAGTAATATATAACATTTTAAATCAAAATACGTTATACCCTTCAAGTTTATTAAAATTGAGGAGGAATAGAGGTCCGATATAATGCATTACATTAAAAAGAAAATTGGAACCATTACTACAACCCATGAAAGTCCGACTCCACAAAAATTTCATTTTGTAATTGATAAATATATTAATGATGACCTTGTACATTCTGGTCAATTTATAAAAGTTGAATCTTCAAATGGAGAAATAATTGGAAGTATTCAAAATATAATTAAAACAAATAAATATTTCCAAAGTGCTGAAGCTGTAAGAGGTTATCAGCAATCCGGCTTACCATTGAATTCTATCTTTCCAACTGACACGTGGGAATATTGTTTATGTGAAACAAAAGTTCTAGGATTAAGATCTAATAACCATCTAGAGCGACTTAGCATCCCTCCATCCCCTGGAGATAACATTTACTTAATTGATGACGAAGAATTGTCAGATCTATTAGGTCTTGATCTTAAAGATGGTATAAATCTTGGAAAAGTTCTCTATCATAATTTAGATTCTAAAATAAATATGACAAGAATGTTTCAAAAACACGTTGCAATCTTGGCAATGTCTGGAGCAGGAAAATCGTATCTAACATCTATCATTTTAGAAGAATTGCTTAAAAGAAATAAGGAGCAAGGGCGAATTGCAATGGTTCTATTTGACGTGCATGGTGAATATACGAGCTTTGCTAGAGAAAATGGAGATGAAAAACTTGCTATAGAATCTGATATTTTATATAATAATAATTTAATAAAAGCACATTATGTATCATTTAAAACCTCTAATATTAATGAATATCAGTTCGCAAATTACATGCCTCAAATGAGCTCAATTCAGATAAGAGAGTTAGGAAGAATTTTAAAAAATTTAAAACAGAATAAAAAACAATATAATTTAAAAGATATTATTACAGAAATTGAATCTGATGAATTAATGAAATCTCAAACTAAAGAGGCTCTAATTAGTTGGTTTTATTCCTTAGATACTCTAAATTTATTTGATTTAGATGAAAATCCAAATTTAGAACAATCCATTCAACCAGGGAAATTAGTTTTATTTGATCTTTCAGGGTTAACTAGTATAAAGAAGAAACAAATGATTGTAGATTATGTTGCGAAGAATCTTTTTTATTTAAGAAAAAATAACAAAATCTGTCCTTTTATATTAATTTTAGAAGAAGCACATCAATTTATTCCTGAAGGTGCTGGAAAAGAAAGTGCATTAGCTAGAAATATTTTAGAAACTTATGCACGAGAGGGACGAAAATTTGGATCTTTGTTATGTCTTTTAAGCCAAAGACCAGTTCGTTTATCCACTACAGTTTTAAGTCAATGTGGAACTCATATCATCTTGAAAATTACCAATCCATATGATCTTGATAATATTAGAAAAAGTTCTGAATTTATTACACGGGAAACATTAGATGCAATTTCAAATCTACCAGTTGGTGAAGGCTTGATAGTGGGCTCATCGGTCAATTTTCCTCTATTCATAAAAATTAGACATAAAATTATGACGCATAGTGAAAAATTCGAAGATTTAGAAACAACTTGTAAAAAATTTGATTTAAATTAGTGTAAATTCATTTTAAAAAAAAGAAAGAAAAAATATTTTAAAAAATAATTAGTATTTTTAAATTATACTGATAGTTAGCTTTTTACATGCGGGCTCACAAATTTTTCTGACGCCATGTTCACCAGGCTCGTAATGACTTATGATTAATCCAGCCTTTTCTAAAATTTTAATCTGAGCACTAATATTTGCTTCAGTTTGATTAAGAGATTCAGCAATTCGCGAAACATCCATCTTTTGTTGACTTAAAAGTTGTAAAATCGCCCACCTTGTTTTAGAGGAAAGAGCCTTGCCAATTTTTTGAACATTTATACCGTCAATTTCAATACTTTCATTAAACGACACGAAAAAGAACCTCCCGCGTGAAACCAGAAGATGAAAATATAATGAGCTGTTATGAATATAAATATTTGTATCTATTTAAAAGCAAATCCTTAAAAAATCCTTTATAAAGACACAACATTTAAATATAAGTTGATATAATTCCTCTGGAATTGAAACCTTTATACTTGTTTTTAAAGATTTAAATAGTCTCATTTTAAATTAAATAAGTCGGTTTTAACTGTATATTTTGTTTAATAAATACATAAAAAAACTTTGTTAGAATACATGTATAATAAAAATTTTCTTTTTTCAAAAAAAATATAGATTCGTTTATAATTATTTTTTAACGTTTAGAATAATTTGTTTAAATTCTTAGCATTTTCGCAAGTTATAACAATGCTATAAATTTTCTAATCATCAAACATATATAATATTTAATAAAAACGGTTTAAATAAAAAATGCGAGCATTAAAAATTTTTAAAGAATTAGTACATGAAGACTTTAGGGTATTGATTGCAATAGAAAGAGGTATGGCTACGCATGAACATGTTCCTTTGGAATTAATCCAACAATTAGCGGGCAAAAGTTATGACGATTCCGAATGTAATTTCAGATTATCAAGATTACATGGAATGGAGTTAATAAAAAGATGGAAAGGAAGCTATACGGGCTATCATTTAACTTCTATGGGTTATGATTGCCTCGCTTTAAATGCATTTGTTCAAGGAAATTATATAGAAAGCTTCGGAAATATTTTAGGTATTGGAAAAGAGGCAGATGTGTTTGATGCGCTAGATCCAAATAAAAATCGGATCGCAATAAAGTTTCATCGATTAGGTAGGATTAGTTTTAGACAAACTAAACGAACAAGATCTTACAGTTCAGATAAAAGGCACATCTCTTGGTTATATATTTCAAGATTGTCTGCTGAGAAAGAATTCGAATGCTTGAAAAGAATTTATCCGAACGTATCAGTACCTAAACCAATAACTCATAATCGCCATGCTATTGTTATGGAGTATATTCCAGGAGATGTTTTGATACGTTGTAACTTTTTAAGGTCTCCTGAAGATGTTTTAGATGATATTTTAACGAATATTCATTATGCATATCACGAAGGCGTGATTCATGGGGATTTGAGTGAATATAACATATTTCTCACTGAAAAAGATGAAGTAATTATTTTTGATTGGCCTCAATGGGTTGAGGTTTCCCACGAAAATGCAGATTTTTACTTTAAAAGAGATATTAGAAATGTATTAACATATTTCAAGAAAAATTTTGGTCTCTATAAAGACTTAAATGAGTTATTAACTTTATTAAAAACCCCACCATGAGAAAATTTAAAAAGATACAAAAAAAAATTCAAAAAAGAAGAATTTATTAATCATTTAATTGTATAAATTATAAATTTCGAGGTTGTTTTCTAATGAGTAGAAATGATAGATCACCATTAAAAATACTTAACAAAGCAGTAAATAATCTAGTTTTAATAAGACTAAAAGATGGAAAAGAATACCGTGGATACCTTGTAGAGACAGATAGTTATATGAATTTAGTGTTGTCAAGTGCAGAAGAACTTAAAGAAGGGGAACCAATAGCAAAATTTGGAGAAGTCTTCATTCGTGGTAACAATATTTTGTTCATCAAACCCGATCTTTCAGCATTAGACAGCGATTTTTAACCCGAAAATATCACATTTTAAAAATTCCATTTATAGATTAATGGAATTCGATTTCAATTTGTACAAGTTTTGTGAATCGTCTCTAATTTTAATTTTAAGAGGTTTAATTTTGGCGATTTCTTGTTCTGATAAATTTATCATTAGTTGAATTGATCTTTCCTCAAAAGGATAAATTTTTTGTGGAATTTCCTTAGGCAATGCGTATTTTCCAATATTTGAACTTTCAGGAACGCTAAAATCTAATATTTCAAATATTAAATCGGATTTATTTTTGAATATTACTCTAATAAAAAGTCTCTGATTTTCTAAGCGCTCATCTTTTATTATTTCTTGATGTAACTCGAAGGGTTTCAAAGATTCTAATATTGAAGTAAATAACCTGTTCAATCCATTTGGAATTGAATTTAAAGAATTCAAACATTTTCTGAATTCATTTATCTTATATTGAACTAATAATGCTGTACAATTAAACCAAAGATCGTCTATTTTTTCTTCAATAATTATTATTCTTTTATATTCATAAAATTCGAAAAGAATCCTCTTATTTAGATGCATTTCATCTCTTGTATTTTCGTATAACTCATTAAAAAAGGATCTTGCTATAAGATTCACGCTACTGTTAAAATTACCTAATATCTTTTTAATTAATAAATTTGTAACTTCACTTTTTTTTTCATTTTCGTCGAAATAATTAATAATATAGTTTATCTTTTTAAAAAAATCTTCTATTTCATATTTTGAATCTAAATATTCCCTAAATAATGGGGGGGTGACCCACTTTTGGAGCCATAACTTTTTTTCGCTTTTTGATATCGTTAAATATGCACCAAAAGAAGCTAAATCTAAGATTATTTCTCCAAAATAATCTGGTATTAGTTCTATTAAACAATCTCTGATAATAACTCCATCTAATAAATCAGAATTTAATATTTTTAAAGAATAATAAATTGATTCCTTTACTTTTTTCGAAAAAAATCTTCTATTGTCTTCAAGATTTAAATCCTCTAATGTAATAGAAGGAAGTTTAGCTTTCCATCTGGTTTTTCTTTTAAGTTCTTCAAATGTTCTTTTGAATCTTGCTTCTAATTGGGATAAATTTACCTTTACTTTTTTCATTTTCTTTATTTTCTTATGATAAGGAGATTTTCTTTCTTCTAACATTTCATCAGCAGAAATATGAGGTATCGTGAAGATTTTTTTGGTACTTTTTTTTAATTGTTTTTCGAATTTCGAATAATTTTGAAGTTCTATGTTTTCCGCTCCCACCATGGTTCCATCTCTCGTGAAAAAATAAATTCTAATGGAATCTTTAAAATTTGATAATATAAAAAATGATAAGATATGCCTATTTAAGTATGCATTAATGATGGGAATGCTTCCGCTAAGACCTTTTACTTGTTTTATTAAATATCCCGAAATTGAGGTTGGTCTTTTTTCTTTATACTCCAATTGAGCAAAAGCTATTAAGCGCTTAAATATCTCTCGTAGATCATTTGACTGCAAATAATTCGCCTAATAAAAAAAAAGTTAAAGAGTATTTAACTGATTTCTTCTTTTTGTCCATATTGCATATCCAAGTACAGTAATCAATCCGATTGTAATAAATAAGATCTCAAAACCTGGAATTAGTGGTGATTGTGGAGTACTTACACTTGTTTTTCTTAAGATTATAAAGGGATCTCCTAATAAACAATTGCCTCTTGATTCATTTGCAGTTGGACCATGTGTTTTTACAATTGGATCCAAGATATCATTGAACCACCAGTTAAAAAAAGCTTCTCCAAAAGATTTCCCTTGACTTATTGGTTCATAAAGATATTGATTTAAATTAAATCCCCCAGACCTCGCACATCCAAATACTGAAAGCGTATTGTTAGATGAAAAAAGATAATGTGTCCCCAAGTTATCAGGTTCAATATATCTATTAGCATGACAACAATATAAATTATAAAACCAGGCTTTCGGATTCAATGGTGCAATATCCATTGTCGAATTCATAAAAGTAGCCATTGCCGGAGGAGGATTTGATATCCAATCAAAACCATGATAAGTAGCATTTGAATGACAAAATAATTGTACCCATTCGTATTGTTTCTTTAATTCACTCATGTAATAACTGGCATCTGTTGGCCTTATAATAGGATAAGTATTATTAATTAGAGTGACATTTGAATAAAGATACTTTATGTCAATTATCCATTCATGACTCCACGTTTCCCAAGTATCGTCAATGAACATCAACCCGCTATCACTATTAGTAATATTCTGAATACGAAATTGATGATTTCTTTCAAAATATTTAATTAATGCTTGCGTAACGTTTATCCCAGTTATTGGCTCAGGATTAATTCGCGCTATAAAGATTTCAGGATAAACATCATTAAAAGAAACATTAAAATGCGTGTCCAGAAATCCTGGTAAACCTCCTGTATCCGTCCAATTACCATCTAAATCCATTAAATATAAATCAGAGGGGAAAGTTCCATATACCGGAGTTGGATTGCCAGATTGATCCTCTTGATCTCCCTCAAAAAGTAAGTAGGGGAAATTTCCAATGAAGACTGCACCAGTTAAATTATTCGAGTGGTATTCTGCTGTTAAATTTTCTTTCAATTTTGAAACGCGTGAATAAAGATCTGGATTTGTATCAGTCCAATTATAAACCGTTACATTATAACCATCGAGTTCAAGATCCGTTTTATATTGTAAAATTTCACTTTGAATGTTAGCTGCTATCGTAGAATTAACATAAATGTACACGTTGGATTTACTGGCGTTTGTAGAAATGTTAAATGACCCTGCAACAGTGGAAAAACAGCTGCAAAATATCAACATCAATGTTAAATTTACCAAAACGATTGAAAAGAATTTTTTATTCAAGTAACCGCCCCAAATTAATCTTAATATCTTACTTATTTAAGGATTATTAATGTCTTTTGGTTTAACATCATTTAAAAAAATATAAATTGTTGAACGAATTTAATCATGATTATGATTTCTCGTAAAATTTATTTCTTGATTCTCTCCGTGTTGCTAATTATATCGCCTATGTTAGTGATGCAATTTGAATTTTCTAAGGAATCATCAAATTCTTTGATTTTAGAGATCCAACAAGGAAGTTCTGGTCAGGGGCAATATGTTGTAGTTCCAATAACAATTTATCAAGTAGAGGGAACGACAGTAACTCCTCAAGATATACAAGATTTGCTAAATAGACTCAATCAATTGCATAATTGTGAGGTAGTGGTATATGTCTGGAATGGACAGATTTTAACTATTCCTGATCCCGATGGTGGAGGTGGGACTGGACCTGGTCCTAATGGATCCGTGGTTTTTCCCTCCGGTAACAATACAGGAGAACATAATAACCTTTCCAATTCGGTAGCTAACCATCCAATGAATCCTACTAATCCTGGCGTCCAATTAGTCATATGTAATCAAATTGTCAATACTTCTGGGCACTCCACTGCCGGAGGATATGCATATTCTGGTCAAAATCCAGTAGTTCTTGCACAACATTGTTGTACTGATAAAAATTGGGGAGGAAAAGCCATGGCTCACGAAATAGGTCATTATTATGGGTTGGATCACAATGGAAATAATGAAAGTCGTCCAAATAATCAAGCATTAGTAAGGTATGATAGTAATGGCGATAGTGTTGTAAATGGTAGCGATCAAATGGGATCAGATGGGAATGGCGATGGATATGTTACACAAGCAGATCAAAATTTCAATATGTATGGAGGGTTTCCTCCAGGAACTGATTATACTCCCATACAACATTCAGCGATGTTTAATGCTGCTCGAGCAATTCCAGGTGCAGAAATAAGAAACTTGCCGTCTTCAGGAAGACCTCCGATTCCTCCTAATATACCCGTTCAAATAAGCGGAAACCATACAGCAAAACCAGTAAATCAAACTAGTGGTGTACAAAGCAATAACCATAGAAACGTTGATTTACAAAAATTCACGATGTTTAGAAATGTTACAATTAATAATCCATTAGTCAAAGTCATTATCGATTTAAATGGAAGCATTATTAAGAATCCCAATTTTAAATATGGTTTTATTATTTCAAATGATCTTCCAATGCCGTTTGATGACACTGAATATAATGTAACTTATACTGATGGTGGTCTTTCCATTTTGAAACGTGATGTAGGTGGTCCTTGGGAAGGTTTCCTTCCTTCAGATTTAACGTTTCAATTTGAATATTTATCTGCATTTCTAACTGGAGACTTTAATAATACGACCACGTTAAATGCAACGCAATTAGACGAAGTAGTTAATAATACTGAATTTAATGAAGCGCTTCAGAATTCGACTTTAATAATTACTTTAAATGGATCTGATGTACATTCGTTATTTGGTTATGATAATTACGGAGAAGCAAGCTTTCAACATAATATCACAGTTTATGCCAGTCAAGCAGATGATGATGATATAGTTAACGATAGCATACAAGTAATGAACGCATATTTAGGAAATTGTACTAACTTACCCTATATCTTAACTACAAATGATTACGTTATTCCTGGGAATATCATTGAAATCTCAGTTTATGGATTTAAACCAAATTCTCAAATTAATATTACTCTCAATGGGGAAAACATACTTACTCCTACTACTGATGCAACAGGTAATGCAACTATTTCTTATGAAATACCAATAAAACCTACCGATCACTATGTTCTTGCAGTAGTAGATGAAAATAATCAAACAGATGCCATGTATCTCCACATAGAATATACTGAACCATCAACTCAACCTCCTGTAATACCCGGCTTTGAATTTTTCTTTGTCTTCATTAGTATTGGCGTCATTTTCGTAATTATTTTAGCGGCTGAAAGGAGAAAATTCGAAATCAATATTTAAAACTCAAAAACTTTTTTTTTATTTATTCAACAAAATTATTAAAGAATATTTATTTTACATAATTAGAAAAGCGATTTATTATTCTTTATTCATAATAAGGATGAAAAAAATGTATTCACCCGTAAGATATGAAGGTCTGGTGTTTAGACCTCCAAGTGAAGCTGACTCTTTAATTATTCAAGCAACTATAGGTTGTAGCAATAACTTTTGTGATTTTTGTTATAGCTATAAAATGAAAAAATTTAGAATCCGACCAATACAAGAAGTTTTGGATGAAATCTCGGATGCTAAGGGTTTTTTTGGGAACCGAGTACGAAAAGTTTTCTTTGCTGACGGTGATGCGTTAGCATGTGATAATGATTATCTATTAGAATTATTCAATTTTACAAAAGCCATGTTTCCTCAACTTCAAAGCATTAGTCTTTATGCTACCGCCAAGAACGTGTTAGAACGAAAAAATCCTCTTGAAGAATTGATAGCATTAAAAAAAGCAGGTTTGAAGATGATATACCTTGGAATTGAATCGGGCGATGATGTGATACTTAAAGAGAGAAACAAGCATATTATTGCTCAAGAACAAGAAGATGCATGTAAAATAATTTTAGAAGCGGGAATTGAACTCTCCGTGACCATTATCATTGGACTTGGAGGTGTAGAGCGATGGAGAGAAAATGCCATTGAAACTGGAAAAATAATTAGTCGCATTGCAGAAGCAATGGATGCTAAGAGCAAGTTTTATGTTGGTGCATTAACATTAATGGTTCCATCAAAGAAAACTGGATTTCCAGTTACTGTTTATCTAGCAAAAAAGGTCGAAAAAGGTGAATTCAAAGTTTTAAATTCACACGAAATCCTTAAAGAAATGCATCTACTCATTGAAAATATCAATACTAAGCATGAGATCATTTTTAGGAGTAACCACGCCTCCAATTATTTACCAATTAAAGCAGACCTTCCTCAAGATAAAGAAAGAGTCTTAAGGCTTATAGATGATGGATTGAAAGGTAACATTTCACTTAGACCCGAATTTATAAGAGGATTATAAAAAATTAAAAAAACTCTTTTTTATTTTAATTTTAAAAAATTATTCGAGAGTTACAAGTGAATTACAATAATTACATTTGAAAGCTTCACCTACTTTTGGAAATTTAGCTAATGGAGCAGCACATGCTGGGCATCTCAAGGCGACTAAGTCTTCTTCATAGCTAATTATACCCTCTCGGAGAATTCCTTTTCGTAAATCGCCACCTAGTTCTGACAGAAATCCAACTAATGATATTTCATCTTCGCAGTCAACCATGATCTTTATACTTTTGTTTTTTGAGCTGACTATTCCTTGGATGACAAATTCTTTTTGACTAATTTTAGACCTACCATAATACCAAGCATGAGCTTCATAATTTGGTTTCTCATCGACATTTTCACTTACAAATTTGATGTGATGTTTTTGAATTACGCTTTTTACTATTTCATATGCTTTCTGAGGTGATAATTTTTCGGGTAAAGCATAGGATCTTTCATCATTTTTTTTCAATTTATAGGTAATTAAATTAGTTAGTGTTGCAATATTAGCATCTTCTTCTGTAAAGAAAAGAGGACAAATCACTTCTACGACTAATGGATTCATTACGATAACTTTATGATCCCCTCGATAATCCAAATACTCAAGATTAGCATAAAGTTTTTCCCTACCACAAATAAGGGGTTCTAATGTATATCCTATGGTTTTTGAAGAATTAGGTGGAATTTCATCAACTTCAACTTCACCAGCTTCAATTTGATAGGATGGTTCGATTTTTCTAATAACAAATGACTTTGGAACATCTAATTCAAATTTAACTCTTGAAATTAAGTAATTACTATTATTTAAGATCTTTACTTTAATTCGAACGAATCCACTTAAGTATTCAAATTGTCTCTTCAATGAGACACCTTCTAATGAGCGGATGGCTGAATAAAAAGGTTTTTTGCTGCTAAATGATCGTATTTTTTTCGAATAAGTTTGTCTATTCCCTTTATTTTTTGAAGAAATATTGATTTCATCAATAATATTTATTAAAATACTCGGTATAATTCCAATTATTAAAAAAATGAAAAAGAAATTATAATCATATACATATTTGGGAGAATTAACAAAAGGTTCAAGAGTTCCATCAGTAGTATCAGAAACATCAGCACAAACTTTAATTGTAAATTGGGAATCAGCCGAAGTAGTAAGAGCAATGTAAATGAAAAAATCACCAGTATAATTGGCTATAAAAACAAGGTAAGACATGGCATATAATGGATTTAATTTATAACCGGTTAATAAAGAAGAAGAATTACTTATCATCAGATCATAATTTTCAAATACAGAATTGGCAATGATTCCGTAATTGTGGCCTTCTTCAATTTGAATTCGAAATCCTACATTTTCTGTAAACCAAAAACTACTTGCCCATTCTGTTTCTAATTCTAAGTCTCTAAATGAATATTCATAAAGACGAGCAGAATAATAGATTGATGTGACACCTATTAATATCATAGAAATTAAAAAAACTAATGTACCTAGCACTCTTATATGTCTTTTCAAAATATTATCCTCTTAAATAATTCTCTCTTGTGAAATTATTTATCTTTAAGTTACTTACAAATAACAATTCTGCTTTTTTTTTAAAAATATTTTGAATAATGCAGTTGAATTTATGGATTAAGTAAAACTCATTTATCCTAAAAAGTAAATTAAAAAATAGAATTATTTTTTTATTTTTTAAATAACCTTGTGGTGGAGTGAGATATCTCGTTTCCAATTGGATTTACATGCTGAAGAATGTATTACCTAATTGAAATATTTCGAGAAAGTAACTTAAAATATCGTTTATGTTAGAGCTTAACTTCCAAAGTACTTTGACATATGGGGCATGAAATTACTTTTCCAACAACTGAAGCAAAATCTGATTGGTCAAGTGATAATAATTGAGAACAATGTGGACATTTAACTAACCTATTTAATGCATCTCCGCAATCTGGACAAATATATTGTTGTGAAATCTCAGAATTATTTATTACATATTTTTGTTGACATTTATTACATATGAAATTAGGTTCATCAACTTTAAAATCAAAATGTCTATGAGATATTTCCTTTGTTTCATCAATATGCAACTCTTCTTGAGGTGTAAATGACTGTTCTTCAACCAAATCTTGTTTTAATTTCTCTGGTTCAGGGATGTTTAAATCATCAGAAATGGAAGGTGCTAAAATATCCTTTAATTCTTGCTCTTCCTTTTTAAGATCGAGATCATCAAATAATGACATTGGTTTTTCTTGATCGGTTTCAGGTAATTTCTGTTCCTCACGTATTTTGAGTTGATCTGATTCTTCATGAATTGGTTTTTTCGATTCAGATAGACCTAATTCATCAAATAGTGAAGGTGTTTGAAAATCTTTAAATGAGAGAGAAGTTTTTGGTTCTTCTGTTATTTTGGGTAATTCCATGGATTTCTGTTCAGTTGTTGATTTTTGATCAAAAATATCTGATTTGAATTTAGGCTCTTCAGGTATTTTAGAAGTCATTGCTTGTTTTTCTCTTGCTGCTATTTCTGATTGTTCAATATTACTACTCGACTGTGTCGTTCCATATTTGCGTTCTTTTTGACCTTGAACGAATTCTTCAAACGATACTACTCCTGAGGTTGCCCCAGTGCTTCTTGATTCGGGAGATTGAGATGGAGTCGGTTTGTACTTATAAGAATAATCTCCTCTTTTCTTTTTAACATAAATGACTGTCGGAATAACTGCTCCAATAACTACTCCGAGAATGACAAATAAATACCAATAGTCCAGAATTGAAGGCCCTGGAGGAGGAGTATAGGGACTTACACTTGGACCCATAAACCAGCTTGAAACGTGGCTATCTACTCCATCAGAATAATTAATCAAAAACCTATATGAACCCCAATCAAGTAAAGTAGTGTAACAGTAACCCTTACCATCCATTGCATTTGTATCTAATGAATAAACTGCTTGTAATGGGTAAGTCCAATTACATGAATAATTGTTTATTGTTATGTAAATATAAGAAGGGAAATTATTATCATCGTCATAATAGAGAACACTAAAATTAAAAATGGATTCATTAGTTCCCCATGTAGAGTTTACCATGGAATTCAACAAATATGGCGTATAAAAATTAGTGTAACCAACAACTAATCCTGTATATACGGGTGTAGTAGTTACAAAGCCACCATCACCACATTCGAATTTATACCAATAAGTCCCTGGCTGTAAATATATTAATGCTTGGTAATCAGTTCCATCGGAATAGTCAGTATCTAAACTATTTTTCTTTGTCAAGGGATATGATAATGTATTATGGGTAATGTTAATAAAAGTTGGTGCAATATCCTCTGGATCTCTGTAATTTGCGCTAAAATTGAATAACGTATTTTGATAACCTGATTTAGGCGTGAGAGACTCACCTGATAATAAAGCGGGTAGTAAATTTCTTACAAATTTTATTGAAAAATCATCCATTGAAGTATTTAATTCTTCATACACCGTAAAATAACTTATATTGGTTCCTAAATTTAGTCCACAAGTATATTCTGTTGCACGATCCAAATAATCATAATTGAAAATTATTTCACCTGTTTCATATAAAACAACCTCAAATGTACCTACTAAATAGCTATAACCCCAAAATGATGATGTTTTAATATTTTGCCATTCAATTACAACGCGATTAGGTGACGTTAGATTTTTAACGTAAATGTTACAAGGATAACTTGCTTCTAAATCGTCCCAATAAGGTGCTATCATGTAATCATAATAAGGTGTTGGAAATGGATAATTATAATATTCGGTTTCCTTAATAAAACTTAAGAATCCATTTGTACATACCCAAAAATTGTTGAAAGGAATGTCATAAAAGTAAAATGTGAATGGTAAATAAAATTGTTCAGCTTCATCATCATCATACGCCATGTTACATCGAGTCCCCGTCGTTGCGTCCTCCCAATTATATGCATAATTTACAATCATTGAATAATTTCTCAAATAATTTATTGTTACATTAGGACCAATGAAAGGACCTGAACTTACATCCCCTGAACCATCAGAACAATTAAAGTAATAGGTATAATTTCCAGGTTCATATATTTTGGTGCTATAATAATACCAACATCCATCCATGTAATTTGTTTCATACGGATTTTCTTGATTCATTATGTAGGATGTCGAATTTATAGTCAGATTCATGTAATCTGGTTTATTATTATCCGGATCTGAATAATTAACGCGAAAAGTAAACATTGTCTCGCCAACGTTACCTTCTGCAGTATTTAATTCCTCATTAGCTAAAGTTGGTGAAAAGAAATTAGTTTTTATAATTGATATTCCTGAATGGGTGGAAGTCGATTTAGTATATTTGAAGTCTGCGCATTCTATAGTATAATAGTAATTTCCTTCTTGTAAATATAATATTGTATCAAAAACACATCCATCTATATAATTGATATCCAAAGGATCTTTCTTACTCATCGGATAGTGGGTTCCATTAATGGAAACATTCACATATAGTGGTTCGTTATTATCTTGATCCGAATAGGTCACGTTAAAAGTTAAGGGAGTTGACTGGTTCCCACTTGTCGGAGAGACCATTTCACCAGTTAAACTAGGTTGATAATCATTAATAACGAATGATAAATTTGCAAGTCCACTTCCAGATATTGCCTTTGCAACAAGATAATATTTTCCTGATGTTGAAGGGTTGAACATGATTTTTTCATCTTGACCGATTGTAGCTGAAGTGCTGGATGCTACCATTATAGGGTCTCCATATGAGTTTGGAGAACTACTATAAAGATGAAGGTCAAAATCCGCTCCTCCTGGTACATCTAAATTAAAACCATATATTTCTCCTCCATTTAAATTCACATAACAGCCAAGAGCGTGTTTACCAAACGGATTAATCAAGCTGGATTCTAGTACATGGTTTCTGAATCCTCCATAAGTTAATTCATAAGTGGAAACCTCGATTGCTGCATCAATATTAATTCTTCCATATCCTTCATGAATATCTTTACCCCCTCTATCTAAAGTAGGACTATAGCTCGTGTCAGCTTCTCTTAATAATGGATATGTTTCAGTTGCTGTCATTAATAAAATGGATTTAACTGTTTTTGCTTCCGTTGCAGTGTATCCCCAATGTGCACGTCCCCCCATTGCTTGAATTAATAAATTTGCAGCACCTGCAACTGCTGGTGCAGACATTGAAGTTCCCTTCATTGACGTTAAATCATTTGGGTATGCATCAGTTGTGTATTGATTATCTGAATCCGAATCACCAGTATCGATTGAAAAAACTGAGAAATTATAGTCACTTCCACCCGGAGCAGCTATATCAGGCTTGATTGTATATCCTGTGTAAGATGCTCCACCTGAACTACTATATTCCGCAATTTTATCCAACCAACTAGTAGCTGCAACACTAATCACATTATCTGCATCACCAGGAGAGCCTACATTATTTCCTGGAGCACCTTCATTCCCTGCTGAAACAACCGTCACTATTCCATTATCTACAGCATTATTTACAGCATTGATTAAACTGACCTGCCCACTAGATCCTCCTAAACTTAATGACATGACAGTAATATTAAACGTGTATCTATTCGTGATAACCCAATCGATGCCATCAATAATATCCGACGTGTATCCTCCGCCTTCAGCATCCATTACTTTCACACCTACTAAATGAGTATCCGGTGCTACACCTTTCATCGGATCTCCTGAATCATATAAGGGTGGATCAAAGGGCCATACAATTACTCCTCTAAATTTAAACCAAGGTTCATCACAGTAATTATCACCAGTATGATCATCAAAAGCAATAGTGATAACAAATGAATATTCTCCTAACTCACTATCTGTTGCATTATATGAGAGATTGTGAGTCCAAGAAATTAAACCACCAGAATTATATGAATCAACGATGCTACTTGAATTATACAAATAAGCATTCACGTCAACATCATCATATTCGGGGGTACTATCTACAAATTCGCATTCTACTTCAACCCATCCTGGTTTAGTTACATTAAAGCTAGCACAAGTTACTGTTATTGTTTGTTCAGGTATTGTATAACCTCTTAAATCCATACCTATGCCCCAAGTAGCAATTGTACTTCCATTTACATCTAAGGATGTAATTCCATTTCCTGCGGCAATTCCTGCGCAATGAGATCCATGAGCATTATCATCATATGGCGAAGATAAAAATCCTACTTCATCTCTCCACCCAACAATTTTATAGTCAAAATCTCCACTCGAATAACCTGGTGAAACCAAATTATGGGAATCATCAATTCCAGTATCAACAATGGCAATTGAACTCCAAGGATCACCAGTATATCCCAAAGTGTTCCAAACATAAGGTCGGAGATTCATGTTTCTTGAATTAAAATAGACTTGAGCTTGAATTTCCGTATCTTCTTCAATAAAATGTCGAATATTTTTTTCATTCAAAATTGAATTAAATGTCATTAATCCATCATAATCTATTGATCCTGCGAATCCAAAAATTGCAGTATCATAAATGGATTTAACCGATCCCCCTAAAGTTTGAAAAGATTCGATTACAGAATCAAAATTATTATCAGGGAATTGTACAATAATAGGAATATTATCTAAAGAAAGTTCATCATCATCAACTATTGTTTCTTTTAAAATCTCATTAAGGATATCTTCCTTAGTCAAAATCTTCCTTCCATTATAAGTTTGTTTTGAATTTTCAATTTGTTTGGATTTTTCTATTCTTTCTTCTATATAATCACTCATTCCATTATTATCTAAATCAACTTTTTTAAACATTAAACTCCAGGAATTAGGATCATCAACATTATTCCTTACATTCTCATTAAATAGAGGTGTGATAAGATCATTTTGATCTTCTATATGTGTAGATTCTAATGAAATTAGGGATTTTTGACCAATAGGTAATGAAATACTTAATGATAAAGAAAAAATTAGAGTGAAAATTAAAAATAAACTTGATTTTTTCATCTTGATTATCTCCTGATTGTATTGATGAGTTGTTTTGAGAGATGTTATTTTCTTGAATAAAACAAAAATCATGTAAAATAAAATGATTTATTGGTTCTAAATGGAACTATAATCAACTTCATTATATATTTTTTGTAATAGGCAACAATTTTTACTTTTTTTATTTAAATTTATATTCCCAACATTGATAGCGCTATTATAAAGGAGTTTAAAAATGCATGTATTAATATAACGGATAATAAATCATCTGTTTTATAATAAACATAACTAATAACCAAGGATTCGCAAAAAATTGGAAAAAATCTGAAGGGATCGATATGAAATATCGTAAAACATACTGATGAGAATATTATTGCTAATAAATGACCGTTTTTCTTATTTTTTAAAGAATTATCAAATCCTTTTTGTAATAATCCTCGAGCAAATAATTCTTCGCAAGGTGCAACTACTCCAAACATTATTGCTATCCAAACTATTACTTCAAATGCATTCTTGGGGGTTAAAAACTCAGTTAATACAGTAATCGATTCAGGATATTGAAGCTGAAATATGGTCATTATCAAGTATTGGATAATCGAGGCTCCAGTTCCAACAATATAAGCTAAAGATATTCCAATAAATATGTAATATAACTTAAATTCCGATTTTTTAAATAAATCTTTTGTTGATATACCCCGAAAGTAAAAGATTATTAGAACTATAACACCTAACATTACTTCAGTAATGATTAATCCAACCCAAATTCCCCAAATTGCTCCATAACTCACTATTTGTCCCATTTGATCGAATTGCCAACCAGATAATTCTTGAAAAAAGAGTTGAATAAACCCAAATAAAAATACTTGAAGAATTAAAGCTATGATAAATATTACAAAACTTAAGATAAAATTCAATTTTTGATTCTGACTTTGAATCATATTTACACCGGTATTATTTGAAGCTTGATGCAATAATATGAGCAACCCTAATTGGTTCCGGTATTCTTCCAGTTTTTATGGAAAACTTGATTATAAATCTTACGTCATCATCATCTATTCCAATACTGGAAAAATATATTGGATGTTCATGATTTTCGAATGAATATTCTTTAAAATCAGAATTTTCAACAATGATCTTCCATTTTTTATCACCATTTTTTAAGTAGGATAATGCCTTTTGTATTGATTTTAAATCAGGTTTTTTTTCAATAATAGTGATCACGGGAAGATTTAACTGTTCGTATAAGATCCGTGGGTCAATGACATTAAATCCTGCTACTGTTATTCCATACAACATTATTACTTTTAAAGTTTCATGATATTTACTTGATTTTATCAATTTAACAATTTTCTGCGTGGCATCTGAACCATCAACTTGAATATTTTCTTGTAATACTCCCTCAAGCAAATCTTTTCCCCTGTAAATTACCCCTATTATTTTTGTGGATTCATTGCTTCTCGGTATAAAAGGTCCATCATCAATTCCAATTATTCGAATTTCTTTTTTAATAATCATTCACCAATTTAATAAATAAATGAAAAAGTTCTATAAATTATATAACATGTTGACATGATTTAAATTATAATAATAAAAAACCAATATTTACATCTTAGATAATCTATATCATGGAGCTTTATGATCAAAATGAGCATTCCAAATGAGCTAATTGAAGAAATTAGAGGAATTCTTGAAAAGGCTATAGGAAGTCTCAAAAATGTAGAAAAATTTTTGAATCAGAGATCTGAAGAAGCTCAAATTATTAATAATAATCTTGATAATTTCGAAAATATAATTAACGAGAACATTGAAACTATAAACACCGAAATAGTCCCCAAAATTCAGAGAAATTTTGATAATAAATTTGAGGAAATTACTGGAAAAACGAAAAAACTTTCATATGTATTAAATACTTTTAAAGATGTGGTTGTTAATCTCCAAGAAGAGTCAAAACAAGTCTCGGAATTTGATATAAATAAATTACTTTATGAAGTAGTTGAACTTGAAGAGATAGATTTTTCACAGCCAATTAGAGTTACTCCAATCGAGACTTCCACAGGAGGAAGTGCAACAGTTGCTGGAGGAGGCAGTATTACTGAACAAATTTCTGCCATGGGAAAAACTTCTCAAGTTAGCTCTGAAAAAGTAAGTTCCCTTTCTCCTGCAGATATTCAATCTGCAGAAATTATTGATCCAAATAAATGGACAGATAGTGAGATAGAAGGATTTCAAGTATTTGATGAAATTATTACTGGGTGGAAGTTAAGAGATTTTGAAGCCTTAAAAGGAACAAGGGAGATTTTTGCTATTGCTTGGAGAAAATTATCAAGTCATGACAGAAAAAAAATTAGAAATGGAGCTTGGAGTGAACCTATAATTAAAAAAATCACGCTTTTGGGTCGTTCCAGGCTTGATGAAGATTAATTTGTAATTGTTTTATTTTTATTTCGATATTTTATTTATTTTTCGGCGATTAAGAAGTTTTAATTATTTTAACTAAACTTTTTTAATTGCCTTAAGTTATTCTTTAACTTGTTTTTATCTACTTTTGAACTCACGAGGAGATGAAAAAGATGGCGATTTCAGTAAATGAAGAAGCTTTAAAAATAGTTAAAGAATTAATGGCAAACGAGAAATTTTATAATATAAAATCAAAGAAGTTAGGAAATGGATCAACGGTCATAGATATGGGTATCGATGTTCTTGGTGGCTACAATGCAGGTTTAAAATTAGGTGAAATCTGTTTGGGTGGTTTTGCAACTGTAACGATGTCCTCATCTCAATATGATGGCACATTTTTACCTACTGTAGTGGTTACAACTGAATATCCTCATATTTCTTGTTTAGGGTCTCAATTTGCTGGATGGCGTTGCAATGTAAAAGATGCAGGATATTTTGCCATGGTTTCTGGTCCGGCTAGGGCATTAAAAGGTGGAGAACAAGGATTATTTGATGAACTAGATTATATAGATACTGCAAAAGTCTCAGTTGCAGTTTTAGAAGCAAATACATTGCCGAATGAAACCGTCATGGATTTTATTGCATCAAAGTGTAAAGTTTCAGTTGAAAATACTTATGCATTAGTTGCGCCAACAAGAAGCATTTGTGGTTCGGTACAAATTGCAGCTCGCATTGTAGAAACTGGAATTCATAAACTACATGAAGTTAAATTTGATCCTAAAAAAATCATTTTTGGTACAGGAACTGTCCCTATTGGTCCAATTGCAAAATCGGATACAAAAGCCATGGGTATTACTAATGACGCGATTATTGCTGCAGGTAGTGTTTTTTTAACAGTAAAAAGTCTTGAATCTGATAATATATCAGAAATTATCCAGAAAGTTCCTAGCTCCACTTCACATCAATATGGTAAACCTTTCTTTGAAATTTTCAAGGAAGCAGGAAATGATTTCTATAAAATAGATCCTCATTTATTTGCTCCGGCTCAAATGATCATTAATGACATTCGGACTGGCGAAACGTTCACTGCAGGAAAAATTGATGTATCTTTATTAAAAACGTCTTTTAACATATAATTCTTATTTTTTTTATTTTAAATTAATTTATTTTTGAAAATATTGGTATTTTTATTAAGTTCATTAAAAAAAAAAGCATGATCTTATCAAATTCATATAAAAAACTGCAAATTTAAAACAAAAAGTATATAACACATAATCTAAATATATACTCTCGATTTAAGACTGAATAATCTCAATTTTAATATCTACACCGGTGTTAATTTTGGAGAATCAAGAAGAAGTAACAGATGAAGAATTGGATAATGAAAATCCCACCATATTGGATGTTTTAATGGGATATAAACACGATTCGGACAAGATTATAATTCTTGGAAAATCTTTAGAGACTATTTTAAATTATATAGAGAAATTAGAAAATACAAATAATCATACAAATAATTATTTGGAGTATTTATTTAATCAAATGAATAATTTCATGTCATCTGTTAATAGTGCAACGTTATCACAACAATTTCAGATAATTCATAATAGAATTGATGACATTGAAAATAGATTTGAAAGATTAGTAGAAATTCAGATGGATATGAATCGGGTACAACCTTCATCTTTTGGAAATAACATAAATGCTGATGCAGAACAAAGAATTGTAGGTGAAATTTCAGGAGTAAGGACAAAAATTGCTAACCTTGAAGAAAAAATCTCGAGTTTTCAATCTCAATTAACAAAAATTCAAAGCTCCGGAGTCGCCGCTACTTCAAGAGCTCCTACAGCACCTAGTCTTGATAATTACCGTCCCGGTCCTCCTCAACCTCAAAAACCGAGAGGTGAAGTTGTTGAGGAGAGTTTATTAAAACCTTCATCTTTTGGAGGTAGTGCACCTGTTGGAGGCGGAGGTGGAGGTGCTCCGGCAGGTGGAATGTCAATTAGAATGGCAATGATGAGTGAAATTCGCGCTAGGATGAGTAAAAGAAGAGGTTCTGAAGTTCCAAAAGCAGAATCAGCTAGCTCTATTGGAGATACATCATCTGGTGAAGGAAGTGGAGATAAAGATTATGCATTACCTAGAATTCACCAACCAAGATCTGCAAAACCTCTAGAAGGTGGGATAGTTGGAAAGATGAACCAGCTTTTAGAATCAAAATTCAAACAATCTGCACCGCCAGGGGCAGGAAATATTAAAATAAGCGATAAAACTGGCGGCGGTCCTCCAAGGGGTCCTCCTAGTGGACCTCCGAGAGGTCCACCTAGTGGGAAAAGTCAAGATAACTTGTTATCAAATACTTCAAGTGATATTAAAAAAGATAAAAAGAAAGATAAAAAAGACAAAGATAAAGGAAAGAAAAAGGATAAAAAAGACAAAGATGGTGATGATTCTGATATCGCTGACAGACTTGCAAGCATTGATGAAGCTTTAGAAAACCTTTAAATTTGTTTCTAAATCTTTCTTAAAGAAATTTTAAATTCTTTTTTTAATTCTATTTTTTAGAATTAAGTCATTTAAGGTAATTAAAAATGACACCTCATAATGGAGAAGAACATGATCACGTTCATCCTCATGACCATGATCATTCACACGGACATTCTCATCCTCATGAATCTGATATGAAGGAAGAGGCTATATCTATAGAGGATATTAAAAAATATTTAGAATATTATATTAACCACATAAAAGATCATGAAAAAAAATTAGAAATTCTAAAAGAAAAACTTCCCAAAGATGACTATAAAAAATATATTGATGACTCAGTTAAATTTATTGCAGATGGAGTTCAAAAATTGAAAGATCTGGATGATCTTTTATAAATTTTAAAGTTTTATAGAATTAATTTGTTATTTTAAGGGATTTTTATGAATTTTCAAGATTTTTTAAAATTAGAATATCGAAAGGAATCCGAAATTATAAAATTACAGGAAAAAAGACTAAGAAAAATTGTAAAATTTGCATATGATAATGCTGAATTTTATAATCGAAAATTTAAAGAAGCAAACCTATCCCCTGATGACATAAAAAATTTGGAAGATCTTAAAAAAATTCCGTTTCTAAAAAAAGAAGATATCGTTAAGAATCCTTTATCTGTAGTTGGAGATAAAAAAAACTTATTTAAACTTCATACAACGAGCGGGACTTCAGGAAAAGGTGAAACGATAGTATATTTCACGTATAATGATTGGGAACATTACGTCCTTCAAAATGCGAGATGTTTAAATTTAGCTGGGTTTACAAAAGGTGATAGAGTCTATAATTCTACTCCATACGGTTTATTTTTTGCTGGCCAAGTTCTTCATGATGGGGCAGTAGCAATTGGCGCCTTCGTAATACCTGCTTCATCACTAAAAACGGGTGCTGCTCACTTAAAAAACATTGGAAATCCTTTTTTTCATCCAACTGCATTTGTTGGTTTACCTCAATACTTTCTTAGATGGGGGAATACGTGGAAAAAAGAAGGAGGCGATCCTGCAGGATCTTCTTTAAAAAAGGCGTATGTGTTAGGTGAACCAGTTCCCTCACCAGTTAGGAAAAAAATTGAAGATATTTGGAAAGTAGATTGTCGAGTTGGCTATGGATTAACCGAAGTAGGTGCAGGTGCTGAATGTGAAGAAAAAAACGGTTATCATTGGCCTGAAGATGAAATAATTGTTGAATGTATTGATCTTAAGACTGGAGAACCAGTAGACGAAGGAGAAAAGGGTGAATTGATCTATACTACTTTAACTAAAACTGGAACTATTGCCTTAAGGTATAAATCAAGTGATGAATCTGCAATATTGGGAAGGGAATGTAGCTGTGGAAGGACTCACGTAAAATTAAAATTAATTGAAACTCGAATTGATGATTTAACAAAAATTAAAGGGACTCTAGTAAGTCCATTTGCCATTGAAGATGCATTATTTTCACATAATATTGAAGGTTTTTTATGTGTTGTTGATCGGAGAGAAGATACAGATCTTGTTAGGATTTATGTAAAGACCAATTCCAAGAATCGAGATAGCTTAATGGATGAAATAATAACTTCTATCAAGACAAATACCAAGTTTTCACCCACTTCTGTTCATTTTGTTAATCAAATTCCAGAAATTGGTAGAAAAGGAAAAAGATTTGTTGATTTAAGAAAATTTTCCGAATTGAATCAAATAGTCGTAGATTTTGAAAAACAATTCTTGGAAAATAAATAAATAATTTAAATTTACTTAATTTATTGAAATGAAAAAGATATTTTATTGGTATTGTATTTAAATGACAACACAAATGGATTTGGCTAGAGCCGGAAAAATAACTGAAGAAATGGAATTTATAGCTAAACAAGAAAACGTTGATGTTTCAGTTATTCAAAGAGGTGTTAGTTCCGGTAGGATTGTTATTACGAAAAACGTGAAAAGAGATATAAAACCATTAGCCATCGGTGAGAATTTACGTATTAAGATAAATTCGAATATTGGCACCTCCGAGGACGTAGTCGATGTTAACCTTGAAATACAAAAAGCACGAATTTCTGAAAAATATGGTGCGGATACTGTAATGGACTTAAGTACTGGTGGTAATATTGATGAAATTAGGAAGAAGATTATCGATGCAATTGCTATACCAATTGGCACCGTTCCAATATATCAAGTAGCAATCGAAGCATTAAGAGATAATATTCCTATTGTAGAAATGAAAGAAGATAGGATGCTTGAAATTATCGAACGTCATGCTAAAGATGGCGTGGATTTTATGACTATTCATTGTGGTGTTACGAGAAGGATAATTGAGCATTTAAAAAAAGAACCGCGATTGATGCCAATGGTTAGTAGAGGCGGAACTTTTCTTGGTGCATGGATATTACATAATGAAAAAGAAAATCCTTATTTTGAAAATTATGATTATTTGCTCGATTTAGCAAAAGAGTACGATTTTTCAATAAGCTTGGGTGATGGATTAAGACCAGGAACAATTCTTGATGCTACCGATTGGGCTCAAGTTGATGAACTATTAACAATTGCAGATCTGGTTAAACGAGCAAGAGCAAAGAACGTGCAAGTTATGGTAGAAGGTCCTGGTCATGTTCCTTTAAATCAGATTGAAGCTAATGTAAAATTACAAAAAACCGTTTGTGATGGGGCGCCATTTTATGTGCTTGGTCCATTAGTTACTGATATTGCTCCTGGTTATGATCATATAGTTGGAGCAATAGGAGGTGCTCTTGCAGGATGGGCAGGAGCCGATTTTTTATGTTACGTAACTCCATCAGAGCATTTGGGATTACCAACAGAAGTAAACGATGTTAAAGAAGGTGTCATTGCATCTCGTATTGCGGCACACGCTGCTGATATAGCAAGAAGAGGTAAAAGTGAAATGACTTGGGATCAAAGAATGTCAGAGGCAAGGGCAAATTTAGATTGGGACACTCAATTTCAATTAGCCATTGATCCAGAAAAAGCACTTACTTATTTTAAAAGAAATAAAAAGGATAAGGAAAGCTTATCAAAGGGTTCTACTTGCACCATGTGCGGAAAATTCTGTGCCATTAAAATCTTAAATGAAGAACTCGGTAGAGATAATAATAAGAAGTGTAATTTTTAAAGTAAAAAAAAAAGGTTGAAATTTTTTACAAAACCAATTTTATATCTGTTTTCGTTATTGTCTTTCTTTTTGCATGTTTTGCCAAGGCGAGTGCCTTTTTTGTAATGTCGATTGCTTTATCTTGTAAAACTTCTTGCAATGCGGCTACTGCATCTGCAGCTACTATGCTTGCATCTCCTTCAACCTTCATTAATCTTTTTAATGCGGTTTTAGTAATAAAGTTTGTTTTTTTTGCCATTTATCATCCCTTCAACATTTTTTGAAAAGAAAAAAAAAATTGGATTATATTATATAATTTTTTTTCAAACTCATATAGTAAGATTATAGAGCTAATTTGATATCAGCTTTGGTGATTGTTTTTCTCTTTGCATGCTTGGTTAATGCAAGAGCTTTTTTGGTGATATCAATCGCTAAATCTTGTAAATATTCTTGAAGTGCTACAATTGCTGCAGCTGCGACGATATTTGCGTCACCTTCAACTTTCATGAGTCTTCTTAGAGCCGTTTTGGTTATAACGGATGCTCCTTTTGCCATAATTATTCATCCCTTATTTTGAACTTAATATTAATTTTTTTTTAATTTTATTTTTTTTTAACGTATTAAACACGTTATAGATAATTTTATGCTACAATGAGTATATAAATGTAACGATAACAAAATCTCAAGTAATACTTCAACATGAGATCCAATTCGTCTGTATTTCCAATTTCATCCTTAAATACATGTATCTCACCTTTTGTTAAATCTTAGATCCTAACTTGTAATAGGATTCCGACAATAATTACTTAACATATGGAAATGATTTTTTTTTTCGAAAATAAGGATGCTAAGACCTTATTTTTCGAAAATCATTAATAACATTAAAATCAATTAGATTCAAATATTGACTTTATTGAGAAGTTTGACATGAATATTTTTTTTATCAATGTAAAAAAAATTAGTAATTTTTCTTGAGTAAGGAACTTATTTGAGGTAATATGAAAATATTGTAATTTTTAATAAAGTCTCATAAAAAAATTTCATAATTTTTAGTAAAATGACGAAAAATCTTCTTTTGTAAAATCCTTTCTCCACTTTTAAAAATGGGGAAAATAAATGAAATAATTTTTAAAAATTTTCAAATTAAAAAATTATTAAATGTTATTATCGTTCCAATTCGTTCAACATATAATTAATTTCTTCCTCAACATTTATTTCTCTAAAATCTCTTAATTGTAATTCATTATTTTTAGAGAAATCACTATATTTTACTTTACCAGTAAAAATATATTCTTTACCTAGCAAATATCCTAATTTTGACTTAATAGGAGCTTCATCTACAAGCTCTTCTTCTAACAAGCTTTTCATTTCTTCTAAAGTCATGTCTAATAACTTCTCACCTACGTCTCCGCCAACATTTGCCCTTAAATTACCTGTTCCATCGTCAAGAAGGACGGAATAAAAAATTCTTTCAACGGGTATTACAACCTCATTACATTTAGGACAAATGAATTCCAATTTGTCACGTCTTACTTTTTTATTGCATTTTGGACATGCTTCATAAAAAGGTTTTTTTAGAGGAATGTCTAAAATTGAAGCTCTAATTTCAACAATATCATCTGGTCTAAGTTCATGAATTTTCATTCTACTTTTTTTATTACTTACTTCAAATTTCTTTTCTGAAATATTATTTCCCATGTTTATTTTGGTTATTTTTTCTTGACTTATCTCAAGAACACCAGATTTTCCTTGATTCAAACTTAATTTATTTTGAAACATATTAACATAGCCGTTTACTAAGTTATATGTTTCTCCTTTTTTTAAAAGCTCGATATTATCGTTCCAAACGGAAAAATTCACTACTCCCGTTTCATCACCAACTAATACATCACAAACAATTAACCCCTTACCCACTTCTCGGGTTTCTTCAATTTTTATGCATTTAAATTTAATTTTAATACCACTAAAGTTTGGTGTCAATTGATCAATTTTTATTGGTGTGCTTTGAGTTTTACTTGTCCCAATTGATTGAAATTTCAGTTCCGACTGCCTTAATGCAGCATATTTCTTTTCTTTGGGATTAACTACAACTTTTGAGTTAAATCCCAAGTTTAATTCGACAGAATTATTAAATCCCTCTTTAGTATAACCTCCCTCAACTAAAATAATGTCTCCATTTTTTATTCCTTTTATTAAGTCATTTTTTTCACCCCAGAAAGGAATTTTTATTTGGCCGGTTTCATCCGCAATGAAAATCTCTGTTACTTGGGTTTGTCTCCCATCCTTTGTTGTAATATCTTTTGGTACAGGGTCATTAACCACCTTACCTACTGTTGAAACATTATTTTTATTAGCTTCAAGATCTAAAATTTTTAAAATTTCGGCTTCAAATTCAGGATAATCATCTAAATTAACATCAGGATTAAATTTAATTTGCCCTTTTTTTCCAACATTCATATCAAGGCCTTCTTTCCAGCCCGATTTAATGTTTACTGAAGTAATTTCCATCAATGTCCCTATTTTTGCATCTTCATGTTCAAAAAATTCTATTTGGTCATCCCATAAAGTAAGTCTGATTTGACCAGTTCTATCTTCTAATAGTACACTACCTACTTTTCCAACACCTCCGTCTTTTCTTGTAAACTCTCTGATTGGATATAATGCAGAAATTCTACCAACAACTGAAATAGAATTCATGCCTGCAATTAATTCATTTATTAATAATCGTTTTTCAAATTTTTCTTCTTCTTTTTCAAATTTAATACCATGATCTTGTGCAATCATCATGGCAGCTCCCTCCTCAGAAAGAAATCCTCCCATTTTATCCATTTGGTCTTTAATTTCTTCAAGAATTTCTTTTTTACTCTTACCTGACTTGTCCATTATTAATTTTATGACTTTTTCGATATCAACTTTCATTAACTATTCACCATCATTTAACAAAATTCTAATAAAAATTAATAAAAACTACTCTCGTTTTCTTCCAATGCCTATGTAATCGTGTCCAATGATTTTAATATCGTCAATCCCGAATTTATTGTATAAATTTTTTAAAGTTTTATCATTATATTTCCATTTCATTCGGTTATCATATGGATTAAAACCATCGTTATCCAATAAGAAATGATCTAAAAGGCGCATTAATTCTTCTGGAATTATAGAAAGAAATTTCAGACCAATATTCATGGCAGCATTTTCCATGGTCATCTGAGAAGCATCAGTAGCAATAGGTTCTGCGACAATGACATTTGTATGTTTTGTTGTATAATCCAATAATTTCTCATGATCAGGACAAATATGATGAAGAATGTCACATAAAACAATAAAATCGACATTTGGATAATTCTTATAATCAAAGACATTCCTTAACTCTGCTTTATAACCCTTTTTTTTAACATATTTTACAAAATCTTGATTTAAATCCCATCCAATATATGTATTCGACTCATCCAAAAATTTTGATAATATTCCGGTTCCACATCCTAATTCTAAAACGGTTTTATTTTTTCCGATTCTCTCTGCAATATAATTAAAACGTTCTTTATATGAGTCTCCTAAAAAATAATCATATAATTGAGGGAATTTATATGTAATCGATTTCCAATTCTTGAATATTCCGTTATATAACCAGCCTAATCTTATAATTTTTGGAAATTTCACCATCACTTTCACCAACTTAATTACAAGTATTGATTGAAATAAAATCATTTCGACAACAAAATTTTAAATTAAATAAAGAAAATTTTAAAACATTAATTAAAATGGATAGAGCCTTAATAAAAATAGAAGTAAAGTGAATAAAATGGACCTATTAAAACATATTAGAAACGTTCCGGATTTTCCCATTAAAGGGATTCAATTTAAAGATATTACGACGCTTATTCAAGACCCCAAAGCTTTTAAGGAAACACTAGATATAATGGCAAAACGATATAAAAAGATGAAAATAGATAAAGTAGTTTCCATGGAAGCTAGAGGGTTTATTTTTGGTGCAGGCTTAGCTTATTTAATTGGTGCGGGATTTATACCGATTCGAAAACCAGGAAAATTACCCTATAAAACTGAAGAATATACTTATCAAAAGGAATATGGCCCCGATACCTTGACGATGCATGTTGATGCAATCAAACCTGGGGAGAAAGTACTCATCATTGATGATTTATTAGCAACTGGTGGGACTGCACTTGCGGCAGCGAAGCTTACTGAAAAATTAAAAGGTGAAGTAGTAGAAATCGGCTTTGTGATCGAATTATCGAAGAGTTTACATGGTCGTGAATTCTTAGAGAAAGAAGGTTATAAGGTTTGGACAATATTAGATATACCGGTGGATGAATAAAATGAGATATAAAGGATGCGTCTTTGTACCAAAAAATTTTGATGAAAAAGAAAAGATTGAAAAATTTTTACCCATAGATATAGGTATAATAGGGGGTAGTGGCAATTATGATCCACAATTTTTAAAGGATGTCATGGAATTAAAGATTCACACACCTTACGGTGCACCCTCAGATTATTATCTTATAGGAAAAGTTGGTGATAAAAAAGTAGCTTTTCTTGCAAGACATGGAAGAGGGCACATGATTCCCCCCCATAAAATTAATTTTCAGGCAAATATATGGGGTTTCAAATCTATGGGTGTTCATACGATCATAAGCCCAGGTGCGTGTGGTTCACTCCAACCTGATACTATAGATGTAGGTGATTTTGTTATTTGTGATCAAATTTTCGATAGAACTTTTGGAAAACGAGCTGATACTTTTTTTGATAGTGGTATTGTATGTCATATACCTTTCGCAAAACCTTTTTGCGAACATACTAGAAATGTTATTATTGAAACTTGCAAAGAAATAGGATTGAAATATCACCCAAAAGGAACTTATGTGTGTATAAATGGACCCAGATTCTCAACTGCTGCAGAATCTAAATTTTATCAGAGCCAAAAATTTTCTGTGGTTGGTATGACCGTTTATCCTGAATGTATATTAGCAAGGGAAGCAGAAATCTGTTTCGCGAATATATCAATGAGTACAGATAAAGATGTATATGGTGATGAGCCTGTTGATATCGCTGAAATTTTGGAAGCAATAGCAAAAAATGTTAGTAATGTCAATAATTTAGTATTTAAAGTGATACCAAAACTACAATACAAAGAAAATTGTGAATGTCATAAAGCATTGGAAACTTCAATGATTTAATTTTTTTTTAATTATCTTATTTATTACAATTTTCTTAATAATAAGAATTTTTATAAAAACTTATATATAACAAGATACAATAAGGACAAATTAATCCAAAAAGGTGATTTATTATGAGTGAGATGATTCAAAACTTATATAATTCTTTATTAGTCTCAACTATTGCTACTTTAAAAGATGAATTAGGGCTTGCGAGAGGAGTTAATGTTGCTGAAAATACGTGGAAAAGATTTGCTGAAGACATATTTCCAGCACTTAAAGAAAAATATCAATTAAATTCAGCAGAAATTCCTGATGTTGCAGAATTTCTGAAAAAAATATATACTGACATCTTTGGTTTTAAAAATGTGGAAGTGACCGGTAATGCTGATAAAAGCATATTGGTTATTAAAGAATGCCATATTTGGACGCTTTTAAAAGAGAAGAGACTTCCTCCATTATGCCATAAACTAAAAGATAAATTTGTTGAAACAATCGTAAGACTTGCTAATCCAAGTATCGTATTTGGCGTTGGTGCTCACTACCGCCAAGGTGCCGATCGTTGTGAATTTGAATTGAAAAAGTTCTAATTCATTTATTTTTTATATTTATATCTATTTTAAAATAATTATTAGACGAGATTATAGGGAATGAATTATCTGATTATAGAAAAATTGAGGTATATTTATCATAATTTTGATAATACGTTCATATCGGATTACACAATTTTTAATAATGATAAAATTGATCTTCGATCAACTCATCATTTATTAAGATACAAATTGAATATGTATCTATAAAAAATTTAAATAGAGAAGTGATTACATGTCTAATTCATTTAAATGTACAAGATGTGATTGGGAAGGTTCTGATTTAAATCAAGTGGTAATTTGTCCTAATTGTGATGTAGGTCATTCTCCTCAGTGGAGATTAAAAAAGAAAGGTAGTATTTGGGAATGTCAAAACTGTTACTGGCGGGGTCCAGAAGATAAGACAGTTAAAGAATCCGAATGTCCAAAATGCCACAATGAATATTTAAAGAAATTAGGTGAATGATTATGAAATATGCGGATAAGGTTGATATTTTTGATGATTTAGGTAATTGTCTTGCAGAAGATTTACCTATTGAATCTTTAAGTCCTTTGAATAATGCTTATATGGTTAAATTCCTTGATTATTTCAAACGAACTTGTTTTATTGATTTGAAAAAATTAGAATTGATGATAAATACAGGTCAAGTTGGATACTCGACATCATTGAAACATTGTGATGTTCAACTTACTTCTTTTACCCGAGATTGGGAAATTTTTGCAAACGCTGAAGCAATACAAGAAAAGGTTGAAAAAATTATAAAAAACTCAGAGGATGATGACTCAGAAATCAAATTATTGAGAGGTAATGACATTTTAATTGTGAAAATTCCCTCTAAAAGATTGATGCAAAGTGCAAGTCGTTTAGTAACCTATTCTTCTACAGGTGTCGCATTAATGCAAGCACTTAGCGACATTTTTGATATCAATCCTCTAACTGATCCAGATGGTTGTGCGTTATTAAAGACTGCAGTTTTTGGGAAATATCCTCTTACAAAAAATGGTTTTCAACCTGGAAATCCAGTTTTTGGTTTACTAAGAGAGCCACAATCAGAAATACCTGGCTTTGGATATAAAAACACCTTATTTAACAACATTGTTGGGTTAGCTCATAAAAGAACATTTGATGCTGTAATATTTTCTTCTATTCTTGAACAAGCAAGTCAATTTGAAATAGGAAATGCAATAGGTTGGTTTGAAAGATACCATCTCCTTGGATTAGCATATCAAGGCTTAAATGCCGATCGTGTTGTTTATGATTTGATAAATGAGAATCAAGCAGGGACTGTTGGAGATGTAGTTACCTCTCTAATGAAAATTGGCATGGAAGATGGTTTAATTAAAAGACATGGTAGAGCTTATCCATCAAAACTATTTTCTGATTTTCAATTTTTTAAATCTGACGATTTTGCAAAGTGGAATGCTTATACATGCGCCGGATTATTAGCAGCTTCGATAGTAAATTGTGGTGCAAGTAGAGCTGCTCAATCCGTTTCTGGGGTTTTTGCAGGATTTAGTGATTTATTAATGTTTGAATCTGGAGGATTACCTGATCCTGATTGTGGTCGAATTATGGGTGCAGGCTTAGGTTTAAATCTCTACACGCATTCTATTCTAGGTGATGAAGGTGATATTGGATCTTATGCAATGGATTCTGAATTTTTGAGACATTCATCATTCATGTCCCCTTGTATAGCTGCTGCTATTTGCCTTGATTCTGGAACGCAGTTAAAACGCCCTGAAACGACAAGTGAAGTATTTATTCGATTAAAAGAATCGGAACCATTTTTTGATAATCCGTTAAAACAAATTTGTGAGGCTGCACAAAAAGGGAAGTGATTATGATGCCCATGGCTGAAAGAAGAAAAATAAAGCAAGTAAAAGAATATACAAGACAATTTTATCCAGGATCTGATGGATCTTCATTCAGAAGAAGAAAATTGATGAATCCTGAAAAAAGATTAATTAAAATTAGACATATTCCTGATGATTATGTCGTAACTTTACTAGGTCATAGAGCAGCTGGAGGTTTGTATTCTTCAATTCATCCACCATTGGATGAACTTATGGAAAAATTTGATCCTATTAAAGAATTGGTTGTACCTTCACCAGGAGCAAAAGAAGGTGATAGAATGAAATATGTTCAATTTGTTGATTCAATGAAAGCTCCACTTGGACCTTGGTTGCGAGCTCGAACTTATTTTAATCGATTTCGAGGAGTGGATACTATTATTTACGCTGAAAAAGAGTTACTAGAAATGAGAGAAAGAGATGTTGAAGAAGTTGTGAAACCCTTTATTGAAACCGAAGCATTTGATTCTGTTCGAACTTCTTTACGTACAATAGATCCTGAGGGACATTCTCACCGATTAGATGAAGTAGAAAATATGTTTGACGTGAGAAGGAGAACTACACTGGATTTTGACTCAGGTCATATTGTCGCTCTGAAAGATATGGATGCAAATACATTGGATAAACCTATAACTTTGGGATTCCCTGTCGATAAAATTGATCTTCAAGGATTAAACGTGATGTATCGAAATGATTACCATACATATAAAGGAAGAACTGAGATCTTTATGTTTCATGACCGTTTATGTTTATTAAGAATATTAGGAGGGTTTAAACCCGATTTATTGAACGATATGTAGGAGGATTATTATATGGCTGGACCGTTAAAAAAAGGAAAACTACCCGCAGACGTATTAGATATGGAATCAACTGCCAAAGCGAGTCAATATTTACGTTCTGCAGTTGCAAAATTAAGGGATTTTTTACCTTTAGAAAAGGAAACTAAATTATGGCAGACACTCGAACAAATTTTCCAATTTATAGAACCAACCGAAGAATTCGATTTTAGCATGTATCAACGACCTGGATTTAAGCAATCCATGATGAAGCAACAATTTCAAGCTGCTGGAAAAGAAATTTCTATAAATAGAAAGATTCCTGCATATAATCGTGCAGTGGCAACGCCTATTGGTCAAGATGAGATTATTAGACCCATAATATCTGGAACAGAAAAAGAGATTGAAATGGATGTTTTAAATTTCATCAATAATAAAGCAATGAGAACGCTTGTAAATGATGTAAGAAGAACAGTTATGCTTAATTTGGATATTCCTCATCACATCGTTCAAATCCGAGCAGGAAAGGAAGTCACTCCTATTACTGTTAATGAATATTTGAAAACAGTTAATCATGCAATAATGGGTGGTGCAGTAATTCAAGGTCAAAAAACTGAAATTGATCCAAGAATTACAGCAGATGGATATTGTAAGGTGATCACAGGCGATCCTGATGTGAAATCAATATTAGATTCCCGTTTTCTCATTGATATTGATAAAAATTTTCATCCGAGTAGAGCTGAAAAATTAAATAAAGTAATTGGTGATACTATCTTTCTAGTTGGAAGAGCTCCTTCAGTTCTAGCTAATCATGCGGAAAATTGGATTGGTATGCAAGCTACTATTGGATTTCTGAACACCTATAGGATGACAAGTAATAGTACTATTGCAGATTTAGCCATGACGACTAAAAAACAACAAAAAATCTTGTTAGGATTGAACTCTAATGCTCTAGGTAACATTCCATTTGGATTTTTTGCAGATATCTGTCAAGCTGAATCGGATTTACCTGCAAAACCATTTATTGAAATTGCAAATGAAAGTGAAGATCTTTCAATGCAGTACTTAGGAAGTGCCGTTAAATGTATGGGCGTAATAGTACCTATCTTGACAGAATGTTTCCATTATGATTTAGAAGTTTTTGGTGGATTGAATCATTCAAATGCCCTTTTAATAAGCACAGTTACCGCAAACGTTACTGAAGAATTTTTAGGGATGGTCAATAGCATTATTGCTAGGTATTTCACGAAAATATTACAAACGAATAAAAAATTAATTGATAAAAAATGGGGAGCTATTAGATGGGTTATTGAAAATATAATAATTTTAGCGATGGAGCGCATGGAAAAATATTTTACTTTAATGGAATACTTATCTGGTGATCAAAGAACTTATATTTTAACTAATATAGGTGCGAATATCGCAGCATTATTAACGGGAAGTTCAGTTGTTGGTAATTGGGCATATAATTATGTAGCTGGACACTTAATAAAAGAAGGTTGGACGCGAAGTGGTACTGCGGGATTCGATATGCCTGCTCATATTGGATTTCCTGCATCATGTGCATTACGTCTTGAAGAAGGTGGTATTTCTGAATTACATGGAATGAATTCTCCCTATTTATCTATGACTCCAGGAAATGCTCTTGCAAAAGTCGGAATTGCATATTGTGCTGCATTGGGAAGAGGCGATCCGTGGGTTGCATCTCCGTTAGTAAAAGTAGCCTTCTCAGATAAGTCTCTTTCATTCAATTTTAAAGATCCGTATGATTCATTAATTAAAGGAATAGAGGAGATTGAAAAGGGTGAATAATATGAGTGAAATTAAGAAGAAAAAAGAATGGTGGGAAGATGAATTTGAAGATCTATGGTGGCATAAAATTCCATGGGTACGAGATAAAGGTACATCTGAACCTGCAGGAGTTATGCTTTTCATGGATTACATGTTAGACCAAGCTATAATTACACCTGAAGCAGTAAAAATTGCTTCATTAATTCCACATAGGTTAATATTATTGGAAATATTCCATCCGAAAAAAAATATGGTTGAAAGAATAAGTTTTATGATTTCGCCCACTTCAGTTGATCCATCCATTCCTGATACAGAACCTGATCTTGTATTTCGATTTAATTATTATGATTTGGCTAATTTTTTAATGGGTAACACCAATGATTTTTCCTTGGGTGCTTGGTTGGGAAGAGCTGAAGTCTATGGGAATGTTGTTTCATTACTTGATCAATCTGATATTTTGGAAGTAGCTGCTGGGAAGAAAATTAATGATGCAAAAGGACAAAGGCCTAAATTTTGGCCGATAGGATTTCCGTAAGAGGTGTATGATATGGGTGAAGATAAAATATTTTTGGAAGTTCAAGATTTAACTAAGGAGTTCGTTAGAGGCGAACCATCGATAAAAAATATTAGTTTTGTAATAAAAGAAGGTCATTCATTCGGTATTTTAGGTAAATCAGGTTCCGGAAAGTCTGTCTTGATGAATGCAGTAAGAGGAACAAAAGATTATGAACCAACAAGAGGAAAGATAATTTATCACATCTCCCTCTGTCCAAATGAAAGTTGCATGTATATTAGTTATCCAAGTAAAGTAGGGACTGAGTGTCCAGTTTGTGGAGATAAATTAGGATATAAAGAAGTTGATTTTTGGGAAGAAAAACAAAATTCTACTCCATTATCTTATGCATTATATAATCGAATAGCAATTATGTTTCAACGAACATTTGGTATATTTGGAGAAATAACTGTTACAGAAAACCTAACAAGAATTTTAAAGAAAATTAATTATCCTGAGAAATTAACTGATCGAAAAGCAGCAGAATTAATTGATATGGTGAGACTAAACCACCGTGCTGGGCATTTAGCTAGAGATCTCTCAGGAGGAGAAAAGCAAAGATCAGTTTTTGCCATGTGCTTAGCTAGAGATCCCCTTCTATTTATTGCTGATGAGCCTAGTGGTACATTAGACCCATTAACTGCTGTCGCAGTGCATGATGTTATGAAAAAAGCGGTAGCAGATGAAGGTTTAACCTTATTGATCACTTCACACTGGCCAGAAGCAGTAGTCGAATTATCTGAAGAAGCTATTTTACTCGAAGATGGTGAAGTTGTGGTTCAAGGCGATCCTAAAAATTGTGCAAAAGAATTTATGGATCGAATGGGTGAAGTTATAATAGACAGAAAAACATTCACAAATCCATTAGTTAAGGTAAAAGATGTCGAGAAGACTTATTATACATATGATCGAGGTATTGTTAGAGCAGTTCGAAAAGTAAATTTTGATGTGAACGAGGGTGAAATCTTCGGACTCGTCGGTGTTAGTGGCAGTGGGAAAACATCTTTAGTTTCAATGCTCATCGGAGAGAAAAAAATTACCGATGGTCTTATAGAAGTCAAAATTGGAGACGATTGGATCGATATGAGTGTCGATGGACCTGAAGAACGAGGTCGGGCAACAAAATATATGGAAATTTTACATCAAGAATATGCATTATATCCACATTTAACCATTTTAGAGAATCTAACAGGTGCAATAGAGCAACCCATGGCAGATGAATATAAAACTAAAAAAGCGTATGATTCATTACGAGCAGTTAATTTTACAAATAAGGAAATTGATGCTTTGATTTATAAATATCCTGAAGGTGTATCTGAAGGTGAAAGACATCGAGTTGCTATCGCACGGGTTCTCATTAAAGAGCCGAAAATGATAGTATTAGATGAACCCACGGGAACTGCAGATCCTCTAACAAGGATGGAAATTGTTAGATCCATAAAAAAAGCACGTGAAGATCTTCAACAGACATATTTCATAATAAGCCATGATATTGATTTTATATTGGCCGTATGTGATCGAGCTGCGTTAATGAAAGATGGACAATTAGTTGCTGGTCCAGGAGATCCTGATGAAGTTATAAATCACTTCAAGAAGATAGAAGAACAAGAGCTGGCTAAACAAAGAGCCGCTTAAATTTTTATTTTACCCTATTTTTTATGAGCAAATAACATAAAGCCCCGAACGCTTTATCTACGTTATCTCCTTCTTTTGCACTTGTTTCAATGAAAGTAATGTTATATTGATTTGCCTTTACTTCCCCGTCTTCTGTGCTAATTTTTCTATCTAAATCTATCTTATTACCAATTAAAACACTAACGAAATTTGGATTTTGACGTAAATCATCAATTTCTTTCATCCAATTTTCAATATGTTCGAATGTTTCTGGTCTTGTTACATCGTAGACTATTGCTGCAGCTTCAGCTCCTTGAAAATACATTTTCCTGACAGATTTAAACATCTCTTGACCTGCCAAATCCCATAAATTTAACGTGACGGTAATGTTATCGGATAATGTGTATTTTTTTACTAGATGTGACACCCCAATGGTGCTCTTATAATCCGTCTTAAAAGTTTTATCAATGAATCTCCTGATAAGGCTTGTTTTACCAACAGCTCCATCACCTAAAATCACCATTTTATAATTAAATCTCTGTGTCTTATCCATTTTAGGTAAATCTAGATCAATTTCCATGTTTCCGATATCCAGCATTTGCATAAGTTTTTCAGCTATCATATAGGACCAAGGAAGTATTTTATCCGTTTCAGCATCAACACTTGTCAAGGTTGCTAAAACTGCGTTTTTTCCAGCTTGGGTAAAAATGAATTTTCCTAATTCGTGATCTATTACCATACCAAAATGTCCATGGGCTTTAAATTCGCTTTTAATTCTATCTGCAACAGATTCTAAAACAGATGTTACTGCTGCTACAATAGCCTCGTCAGATTCATCAGTTATAGATGAAGCGATCACAAGACCCTCCGGATCGATCACAGTTGCAGCCTTCATATTAGAATCTGCCGCAAGATAATTTTTTAATAGTGTATTAAGCTTTTGCTGGGAGCTCATCAAATCACATCAAATAATAATTTCTAAAGGATGTTTCTATCTAATGCAAATAATAATTTAATTATTTTTATGTTCTTATTACTTTTTTTCTTATAGTGAATTTGAAAATATTCTTTAATAAAGAACTTAAAAATGTTCGGCAATTCAAAGAAAAACCCGATAAAAAATACTGATTTTGCTCCTATTCTTTGATTTATATTCTAAATTTTTCCAATAATATTTAAGTATTCAAATTAAATAAGAGTAAATTATGACAAAATCATTTTTCGTGGATATCATCATACAAGGCAAGAAGGGAACGAAAGATCCGGTTGCTGATACCTTGAGAAAAGATCTTATGAATAAACAAGGGTACGAAATGGTCACGGGAGCCAGATCGGGTCAATTTTTACGTATTAATTTAGAAGCTAAAAATGAAGAAGATGCAAAATCAATTGTTACTAAAATGGCTAACCAACTCCGCATTTTTAATCCTGTAATCCATAAAATGGAGATTATTGCTGTCGGAGAATCATAAAATGAAGTTTGCAGTCATTCAATTTCCAGGTTCGAATTGCGATTTAGATGCATTACATATCTTGATTGATGTATTGAAATTAGACGCTGAGCTCGTATGGCATAAAGAATTTGAAGGAAAAAAATTTGATGGTGCCATAATTCCTGGAGGCTTCACTTTTGGAGATTATTGGCGAACAGGTTTAGTTGCTTCCTTTAGCCCTGCAATGGATGAAGTCAAAAGAATGAATAAAGAGAAATTACCTATAATGGGAATTTGTAATGGATTTCAAATTTTAACAGAAGCTCAATTATTACCTGGTGCCTTAATAAGGAACAAATCTTTAAATTTTATTTGTGATTGGGTAAAATTAAGAGTTGAAACTACCAATTCTGCATTTTCAAATAAAATGAAAAAAGGGCAAGTCATTAAAATTCCAATCGCTCATGGTGAAGGATGCTACGTGAATGATGAAAAAGGATTAAAAGACTTAAATGAAAATGATCAGGTGATATTTAGGTATTGCAATGAGCAAGGAGAACTAACAGAAGATGCAAATCCCAATGGTTCTGTTGAAAATATTGCTGGAATTTGTAATCTCGAACGAAATATTGTAGGTTTGATGCCACATCCTGAGCGTGCATCGGAAAAAATTCTTAGTCCATTTAAAACAGATGATGGATTGCTCTTCTTTGATTCGATGTTGAATTATCTCTCTAACCTTAAATAAGAGAATTTAACTCTTTTTATGGGGGATTCATTGAAAATTCTAATTACGTATCATTCTCAAACTGGTAACACCGAAAAAATTGCCAAGGGAATGAAAGAAGCACTTAAAAATGAGGATGTCACGCTATTACCTGCAACTGAATCGAAACCAGAAACTTTCGATACCTATGATATTGTTTTTTTAGGATCTGGTGTGTATGGAGGAATAATTGGTAAATCTCTTCGTAACTTAATGCATCGAGTCGTCAATCTTCCTGGAAAATTCGTATTATTCTCTACTCATTCAAGCATTAGTCATGAGACTCACATTAAGGCATTTAGCATGATACGTAAAAGTCTGGAAGAAAGTAATTGTGAAATAGTTGCAGAATATGATTGTTTGGGGGAAAATAGAGAAATCACGCCTGAGCGGAGAGAATTATTCCTACAATCACTTCCAAAAGAGAAACAAAAAGAAGCTTTAGAACATATAGAAAAATTAAAAGGTCATCCTAATATCGAAGATGTAGAAAATGCTAAAAAATTTGTGTTTAATTTAATGAAAAAATTAAAAAATTAATTGTAAAATTTTTGTGCGTTTATCTATATTCATTTTGATAACTAATGCCTTAAAAGAATCAATAATTATAAAGATCAAATTTTCAACTAATCATTACCCCATTATAAAAATATGACTTTTGAATATTTTTGCTCAGTATTAAAGTTCATAAAGGTAATCTCCAAGCTTAAATAAGTTATCATTGAATTGGGTTGGGTTGTATGGAAAACGAAAATGAACTTGATTTTTCAGAACGCGAGTTTATTGGGAAAGAAAATATTCGAAACGATATCTTAAATCTCTTAAGAAGATCTAAATACGGGAGGAACATCTCTCAGCTATCCGAATTATTAAATTTTAGTAGGAATACAATTAAACGATATATTGATTTATTAGAAGAAGAAGATCTTGTAGAAATTAAGGAAATTGGGAGATCCAAAATTGCATATTTCAAACCTAACTATCATGATAATGTTGTTAAAGGTTATCTATCTTATCTAATGGATTTTTACAATAGTATTTTAAAAGGTTTTAAAAGAATTTCTAAGGAATTACAAAATCCACAAAAAGCACTCAAAGAAATTGGAAATGAAATGGGAGAACACCTTAATTGGCCTCCATTAGAAGACACGGATTTAAAGAAGATTGAAAAACCTACACTTTCTCAAGTTACCGATATTTTAATACAATTATACGAATTTTTCAATAGTTTCTATAAAACTATAAAAATTGAAATAATTCCACCGACTAAAGAAAATATTTCATATAAAATTATTAGAATTGAAAATATTTCTGATAAAATGGAAGATTCTGAATATTTTTATCTTATAACTATTGGATTTTTTGAAACTAAAATCCGAAAAATATGTGGTGATATAGTATTTTTTGATATAATGGAATATCAAGAAGAAAATTCTTGTTGCTATATGAAGATTGAAATGAGATAATTGAAAAATTCTCCTCATTCTTCATCAATTCTATGTCTTGTCCAATCTTTGGCGGGTTCAAATATTTCTCTAATTCCATTTGATTTTTGATGAAGGACTCTTATAATTCCCGAATTTGCAATTAAAGCACGACATTGATCACAAATCACGTCATGTCCAACAACATAAATCGTCGTTCCTTCAGTTCGTTGTCCCAAGCGAGCTGCGATAGCGATTGCGTTTGATTCAGCATGTGATCCTACTGCCCTACATTTCTCAAGTTGCGTTCCACTAATTATTTTATTTTTCTCTCTATAACAAAATCCAATTTCCTGACAGTTTGGTTGATGAATTGGGGCCCCGTTATATCCCATGCTAACTACATATTTACCATCTCTGACAATTACAGCTCCTACTTTATTCCTAAAACAAGCTGATCTCCTTGAAATATCAATAGCTATGTCAACAAATACGTCATCCCAATCCGGTCTAGTGAATTCTTCTTTTTCAGGCATTTTTCACACAAAAAATTACGTTTTAAATAACAATTCCATTTTTTCATATTAATTTGGTTATTTTTCTGAACAAATTAATTAAAAAATATATTAGATGAGGAGATTTAATTCTTATATTCATTTCATTACTTGTCATGAATTGCCCAGATGAACGAAATGAAAATTGATCCTGAAGAAAGAATCCTACGTTGTATTGATGGTGAAATATTAGACCGTTGTCCGCATATGGAACTTGGATTTAATCCATTTCCTACCTTTAAATTCTCTCTTTTTTTCGATCTAATGCCCAAAAAACTTCGAGAATGGTTATTAAATCTCAAAGGATTCGAGACTGCAGTCCAGGCTGCAAAAGAACATTTCAAACTCAGTAAACCAATTCCTAAGAGTTGGATTAGAAAAGCTTTTTTTATTGATAAAATTGCATCATCCGTAATTAGTACTCCCACCACGTTGGACTTTTATGATAACCTTCAAAATCTCACGTATTTCATGCCTAGAAGGTTGGGTATTGACTTGGTCACGACTTGGGGCTTTCCTTCAATCATAGTAAGGGGAATGACTACTCAAAATGGCAAAAGATTTATCGTCTCAGAGGATTATAACTTAACAGATGTAGATGAAGTAGGTGATTTTAGAGTACATGGAACATTTTTTCCTGACTTTAAAGAACAAATCGAAAAACTGACATATTGGATCAGAACCTATGATCTTGATGATAGAATTAAATATCTTGGAAAAACTCATGCAACTCAAAAAGGTAAGATTGCAGTTTCTCCAACATTTAATGGAATATTTGAAACTTGGCATGTTGCATTTGGACAGTCTAACATGCATTTATTTTTCAGACAACTAATGAGAGAGTATAATAAAGGTTCCCCTTACGGCATTTACAAAAATTTGATTACGGAGAAATCGAAATTACTTGCGAGATACGTGAAACGACTTGGTGAAGAAACAGAAGTAAAGATCGTGACCTTGGTCGAAGATATCTGTGATGATAATTCTCCTTTTATCAAGGAAGATATTTATAAGAATTATTTCGTTCCAGAAATAAAACGAATTTGTGATGCTGCACATAAAGTAGGAATTAAGGTATTATTTCATACTGATGGAACCTTTAGAATTGATGGGACTGAAAAACCATATAATTTCTTTGATACTATTCTTTCTACTGGCATTGATATGATTCATGGTTGTCAGCAAGACGTTAACGATCTGTCCGAATTGAAAAGGCATGTAATGGATAAAAATATTACGTTAGTAGGTGGAATAAGTTGTGTAAATGTTCTTCAACTAGCAAAGACTGCTAGAGAAGCGTATAAAATGGCTGGAAAAGCAATTTTGACTTTAAAGCGAGATGGGCGTTATATTATAGCTGCAGATAATGGATGGCATTCCGGGGTAGAAATAGAAAATATAAAGTGGTATTTACAAGCTATTAAAGTATATGGAAAATATTAAAGAAAAAAGAAAAAAAGTAAAGGCGATTAAGCCTAAGAATTTTTAGATGAGGGTAATTCTACTAATGTGAAATCTTCTGGCAACTTTCCAGAAGCTTTACATGAGGGACAATAATAAGTACCATTTTCATCTTTATGATAACGTTCATAAAAGATTGAATTACACTTATTGCATTTTATTTTGGTGCGATTTTTGCCTGTTCGAATTCTTTTGAACTTTCCCAGTTTCATCACCTCGTGGATTTTTAATGATAATTTCCCACGCGAATCGCATTGAACGTTCATAATATTCAAAATATCGAATCCTTAAATTTTGGCAATTTAAATGATAATATTTTGTGAATTTAAAATGCTGAAAACCAAAAACTTTCAGTCTTTAAATAAATAATCTTTCATTTTATTAAAAATTTCGTAATACTTAAACATCGTTCAGATGATGCACTCTTAAAATTAATGTTTTGACTTAAACATAACAAATTTTAGTAATTTGTGATTAAAGGATTATTTTTAATTCATTTTTTTAAAATTAATCTGCAAATTCCTCGGGAAACATCTTTTAATGTAGTTTTATAACCGAATTCTTCAAAAATACCTTCATAAGCAGCAGCAAGACAATACGTCCTCTCTTCTCCCATAACATTCCCATATATTCTTATTGTTAATTCATTAATATTATTATCATCAATTTCAAAAACTTCTCCAGAAACAAATATTGCATTTGAAATCCTTTTAATATATTCAAATTCTTCTTTAGGAAATCGAGCTTTTATATAATTTCCCAACCATGACCCCCAGTTATGCCATTGATTAAGTAACTTGTTTTTATTAATCTCATCATTAAATACTATTGATAAGGAAAAATTTTCTAGCTTTAGCGGTGTTAATGTAAACCCAACATCGGTTGTCAGGTTGAAATTCTTTTGTTTTTCCAATATTTCTACAAACGATTCTTTAATTTCTGCTGATTCAATAGCAGATTTTATCAAATCATTTATATATGAAAAAATGGTTTTTCCTTCTCGTTTCGCTATATCTGATAATTTTTCAGCTAATTCTTTATCAACTGCAACCGTTTTTCGTTCTTGCGTCATTTTATTTTTCCTATTTTTTTTATCGGGTTAAAAAAATCCCGTGTAAATAACAAGTAACGATTGTATAAAATTGTATTCAATTGTATAGCGAATTTGTGTAAAAATGAATATTAAAAAAAGATTTGATTAAAAATAATTTCCGCATTGAGAGCAAAATAATTGTTCTACTGGAACTGAACTTTTACATTTTGGACAAATACGAGTTCCAGCTGCCGCTTTCTTTTTATGAACCTTGATTTCTTCTTCTTTTAGACCACGAAACTCTTCTAAAAATTCCTCGTATTCAGGCACTTTAAGAAATCTAGCTGCTATAAAAGCACCAACAACAGAACAAAATAACATCCAACTTCCTATGCCATTTAACGTTGGTGGTTGCGTAAAATCTGCCAGAATCGTGACTGGAAGCCCAATAAATGATAAATCAATCGGAAAGTTTTCTGCAAAAATAAATAACATGATAAATCCTACAAATAATCCAAACATGATAAATGCTAAGATGTAGCCAAATTTGAACAAGGTTTTATAAAAGCCAAGTTCTAACCAAAAGACTCCAATTCCGACTAATATTAAAATCCCAGCAAAAATTGGTAACCAAGATATAATCGGTAAAAGATCGTAAAATAACCAAGGATCATCTGCAAAATCCGAAGGAATCAAAGAAAAAGATTTTAATAATCCAGCAGGATTCATTACTTTATAGCTAGTCCAAACCATCCAAGGTGATAAAATAATTAATGCGCCAAATAATACAACGAATCCCGTACCAATTAAATTTTTGATGGTTTGGCGCTCCATAATATTCACTTAAAATATTAAAATTATTAAATCATGTACAAAATATCCAAACTCTTTTATATATTTTATTTACTACAAATTTATTTTATCATGCTATCTACTGCGAGTTTGGTGGCTATCCTTCCGAAAGCTTTATCCACGTTTGTTCCATCTTTTGCAGAAGTCTCTATATACGGTAAACCCATTTGTTCCGCAAATTCTTTTCCCTCCATCATATCTACTTGACGTTGATTTACCAAGTCTATCTTGTTACCTATCAATAAACTTTTTAATTCCTGTCCTTTCAACGTTTCTTCTACGTCCTCTTTCCATTTTTTTACACCTTCTAACGTTTCTCTATTGGTCACGTCATACACATATATGATGGCTTGAGAACCACGGTAATATTGTTTCCGCACTTTGCGGAAATATTTCTGCCCTGCAATATCGAAAATTGAGAATTTTATGGTCAAATTTTCCATCACCGTGTAATTTTTAGTCATTATATTGACGCCAATGGTACTTTTATAATCTACCATAAAGGTTTTTTCTATGAATTGGTTGATCAAGCTTGTTTTTCCAACACCCCCATCTCCTAGGACCATAATTTTATAGGTGAACTTTTGCTCTTCAAAATCATCTAAACTTGGTAATGTTAAAACGACTTCTTTTCGCAAATCAAGTAATTGTGCTAGTTTTTCTGCAGCCATGTAAGCATAAGGAATGATTTCATCAGGTTCTCCATCTTCAGTTGTTAAAGTAGTTAATGTCTGATTTTTTCCTGCATTTGTAAAAATAAATACGCCTTGTTCTGTCTGAATTTGAGCTCCAAAATGCCCGATAATCTTGAACTCATTTTTAAGCCTCTCGGCAGCCATTCCTAATGCTGCAGTTATCGCTCCAACGGCATCTTCTTGAGTAATATTTTCGTTCATCTTACTAGAAATTATTAATCCGTCTTGATCTACAACTGCCGCCGCCAATATGCCTTTTATTGAAGTAACGTAGTTTCCTAATAATGTTCCTAATTTCTCAGTTGTTGACATTTCCGCCACTTCCGCAACGAATTATAAAATTAAAAATGCAATAAATTGATAAAAATCAATTGTTTTGGAATCTATTAAAAGTTTATTTTTTACGTTTTTTTATATAACGTGAAAATTCAAGTCGTGGGATGTTAAAAAAGAGAAATTCATGAGGGATGATCTAATTTACAAAAAAAAAATCCTCAATAATTAAATGAAATGAGTAAAAATAAAAGTAATTATAATATTTAAAGATATATTAAAGAAAACAAATTGACTTAAATTATTGAAACTAAAATTAATTGTAAGAATCAATTAATTAGAAAACAGATTAAGTAAAAATTATTCAAATATAGAAATAAAAATCAAGTGAATTTTTAATTAATTACTTTTATTTGATTTAATTTTTTTAAATAATAGAATTAACCATTCATAAAACTCAAATCGGAGATTAATTTGTGTAAATTTTATCAAAACTTCTTCATTTTTTTTCTATGCATTATATTTTAAAGCTATTCAATTCATATTTTTTGAAATCTTTATCTCCGATGACCGTAAAGAAAAGTATTATATATTAGTATAAATATAATAGAAACTAGATTCGAGGGTATCTTATGGAAACTCTTCAACATAAAGATTACTGGCAAAAAAGTGTTCCTGTTTTAATTATAGGTTTTGCTATATGGGGATTTACGAGTTTCTTTTTCGAAAGCCTAATTATGAATTCCCCGCCAAGTTTGTTTATATTTTTAATAGTTGTTTATTTTGCGGTTTGGTTTGGTGTTATTGCATTAACTTTTTCTAATCATAACGTTCCAGCCATGTGTCTTTTTTATCTTTCATCGTTTATTACAGGTCTCATAACAACTCCAATTTTTAACATAATTTTGGCTCAATTTGGGACTGTTGGTGCTGCTAGATTGTTTACTGCTGTATCAATGGTGAGCATTGCATCTCTCACGGGGGCTTTCTTCTTTGGAGCGTGGGTCAAAAAGAGAGTTACGGAAGATGTCGAACTACACTGGGGTAAAGCTCTCCTGATTGGAGGTCTTTTATTACTTATTATAGAACCCACGATAGCAATCATCTACGGTGGAGATTTAATACTTTTTTGGACAAGTTTTATAGTTTTAATATGGATGTATGCCGCAGGTATTTATTATGGCATGGCTCTGGACGAAGAGATAGAAAGAAATAATTGGATGTATTTTGTTTTATCTTATTTTTTGACTCTCATCAATATAATAATCCGTCTTTTATACATTATTTCGGCTTTGACAAAGAATAATTAAGCTCTAATTGGTTATCACGCATGATAGAAAGAAAAAAGATATTTGTTATATTTTTTTTATTTATTATTCAAATTCTTTTAGATTTCTTGTTTAGCTCTTTAATCTTGTTACCAATACCAATTTTCTTAGGAGTTGTTTTATGGAATGGTATGGAAAAAGCAGATACTTCAATGACAATCATTACCAAAAAAGCCATCATTCAAAAAAAAAATACAATGAAGAAACATCTTCAAATCATTCCTTTCGATCAATTAGCATTTATTGATGCAAAAGAAGATTATCAGAAGTGTTTAATTTACAAAGATGATGATTTAAAAGAAATTCCAGAAAAATCGCTTGAAATTTCTTGTTTTTCAAAAATTGATTTTGAACCACACATAAAATTTATTGTAAGGGCTGAGGGAAAGCAGGTTTTTTCGTTACTTTGGATATTAAAATTACAAACTATTAGTCAAGATAATAAATTCATTAATTCAGCGAAAGCAAACAGTCTAGAATGGCGAAAACGACCAAAAATTCTAAAGACATTTTTTCTTTATTTATTTAAAGCATCTGCAGTCTTTGGAACGATTTTTGTTCCTTTTCTAAATTTAATTATTTTGGGCGTGGATTATATTGTTGAGGATATGGCGTTTTGGGATTCAATTTTTCTTAGTATTACTCTTCTTATTCCCTTTATTCTTATTGCGTTTGCTTTATTTTTTCTATCATATTTTGGTTCTGAAGAATACAATTTTATGAAAGCAAATAAGGAAAAAGAGTATGTCATAAATAAAAATGAGATATTAATAAGAAATCCAGGAAACCTAAAAGGCTACTATTTCGTTTATTTAAATGAAATTTCTCAAATTGAAATAGAATATCCTAGAAATTTCGAACGAATGGCAACTACTGCATTGAAAATATATGATTTTAAAGAAAATGATTTGTACATGAAATATTTTCCGATTTTAAGGTCAGATTTAGCATTAATGATTGAATATTTCTTGGTGAATATAGCTCCATTAGATCACCTTAATGTTGATTTTATCATGAATAGTTTCATCAAGCTAAATTCAGATAATGAAATTTCAAAAATTTTTATAAACCAAGATGACTTGAAATCAAATAAAAACGGATTTTTTCAAAAGTCTAACCAAACATGGAGGAAAAAATTAAATCTCGAGCCTGATGAAGAGATAGAATTCATGCAAGAACCATTTAAAAAATTCCTTCCATCATGGACTAAATTTCAATTTATTAATGCTTTACTTTATCCTCTTATAATGATTTTTTCTCCTTGGATCATAATGACCATATATAATTTATCTCTCTATCACGAGTCCTTATATCATAAACATCCAGATTATTATCCAAGTTTGTTTGCATGTATTGGTTTAATCGCTTTATTTATCATTCTTCATATTATAGTTGGTTGTTTTTTCATTTATGTTGTCTATAAACGTGTGAAATTCATTAAGTACAAAAGTACCTTATTATTTTTTACCCAAAAAAGAATTATCAAAGTAAATAAATCATTTGGCATTTGGCAAAAATTATCAGTTGAACTTTCAAGAATAAAAAAGGTTGTATATACGAACAAACATTTTCAAAATAATAATGCGGTAGGTGATATTGAAATTTGGATGCGTAGAATTAAAAATAAAGGAGAAGATATAGCATCAAGTTATAAGATTGAAACTCAACAACCAAATGAGATTTTCGAATGGATTTCTTATTTAATATTTATTAATAATAAGTAGAATCATGCACATATAAGATCAACAAATAATTTATTAATTATAAATCTGAAGATTAAACTTTTAATAATGTAATAACTAGATTGAAAACTGAGAATGATAGAAAAGGAGATTATATGACAAAATCAATTAAAATTTTATTAATAGTTATCATTTCTTTTATATTTCTTTCTCTAATACTTATCTCCTTTCCTTTATCTAATCTAAAAAGTATGAAATCAAAAAATAATTCAATTTTATTAGTTATTAATGCAGATTCCCCCATAAATATTGATGGAAATGATGAATTAAATAATACAGCAAGTTCTGGCAATGGAACGAAGATTAATCCATACACAATTGAAGGATTAACAATAAATGATATTGGAGTGCCTAGCATCTTAATTAAAAATACGGATGCATATTTTATAATAATCGACTGTTATTTAACCAAGGGTACTAGAGGTATCGAATTTCAAAACGTGACTAATGGTAAAATTCTTGGAAATCAAATTTATAGCCATGATATTGGAATTTTAATTAATTCTTCCCAAAATAATTCAATAATTGAAAATGATATCAAATATTGTAATGATACTATTTTCATGAATAATTCACGCAATAATTCATTAAGAGATAATAAATTAATTTATAATAATGCCAAATCGTTGGTTCTTTTGAATTCAGATGAAAATTGGTTTTTTAATAACTCCTTTAAGGATAATCACTACGGTTTAATACTTAGTCATTCAAATAACAATACATTTGATAACTTTTTTTTGGAGGATTGTTGGATTTCTGGATATGGTATCTATTTAAATAATTCGCATGGTAATAAATTTTTAAATTCCGAAATATTGCTTCATAAATATTGCATTACATTATATAAATCAGATCAAAACACCATTTCTAACATAAGCTTCCCAAATAATGCCGTTTATTCCCTTGGAATCGGGATTCAATTGTTAAATTCATCTTTTAACAATATTACTGAAAACAAAATAAATCTAACATCTTATTACCCAATTAAATTAACAGATTCTCCAAACAACGTGATAAGTAGAAATATTCTTTATAAAAATTATTATGGGATTACGCTAATTCGATCAAATCTAAATAAGATCTATAATAATAGCTTGAATCATTCTGTTTATCGTGGTATTAATCTTCAAAGATCAAATAATAGTGAATTAATAAACAATACAGTTTTTAATACCGCTCAAGGTTACGGATTGGATCTATATCGCTCCGAATTTAATTACTTAGAACGAAATAACGTTTGTTTAAGTTATTCAGAAGGTCTGCATTTGTATTATGCTCATCTAAATAAAATGTTTTATAACAATTTCAGCAATAATAAATACGGAGTTTGGCAATGTTATTCTCATAATAACACATATTATGGCAATACAATTAATAATAATACAATATACGGTATTTACCTACAAGATTATGATTGTTATTATAACAACATCTCGTTTAATATCTTGCATTATAATAATGATGGGATAAAAATAAGCAATTCAAACAATTTCCTTAGTAATAACAGTATTATAAATAGGGGGCCATCATCCACCGATCCAACACCTGCTCCTAATACACCATTTCCAATCGATCAAGTAATTTTTGGGACAAATATCATTCTATCAATAGTGGGATTTGGATTATTAGCCTTGATAGGTTCTATTTTTGTCATTGAAAAAAGAGTGAAATTGTTTGTATGCTCTGTTTAAAATATTATGGCAATCTTAAAACTAATGAAGAAAACGAAAATTTGATTTTTAATCAAAAAAAATTTAGAATTTGATATGATTTCAACGAAAACATCCTTTGGAATGCTCCATCGCTAACACGTAATTGATTAATTAATTAAAAGGTTATGAGTTTAAATTACTTCAAAAAAGAATAGTACTCGAAGAGAAAATACTAACTCATTTAAATAGAAAGTTTCGTTTTGATACCATAAGAAACAATTGGTGTATGCATTGGAAATAACATTGACTGAAACTGCCCAAGAATTCATTTCCAAAGAAGTCAAAGACAAGCAAAATTTAGCTATCGGATTGTATGCAGTTCAACAAATGGGATGAGGCGGCGGTTATTTAGATGTCGCTGTTTCATTGGATGAACAAAAAATATTTACCGAGACTTACAAGGAACGTTTTAATCAAATTGGTCAAATAGACGCTCTTCCCATTTATATCGACGAATACGCAAAAAAATTATTAGATGGCAGAGATAAAATCGCAATTCAAGCGTATGGATGGTCATTCATGAAACATTTGGGCTTAGTTCACTCCGCGAAAAAATATTTTGGTCGTGGAGATTCGTGTACTCTCTAACTGGATGATAATGACCCATGATTGAAAAGGTCGATGATCATGGTGAAAACGGGTGCCCCCGTAATCCAGTAATTATTTTATTTTAAATGAATGAAAATGATTGAATCTTATATACCTGTCAAAAAACAGGATAGTTGTAGTTTATGTGGACTCTGTGCGGAAGTTTGTCCACAAGCAGCGATAAAAATAGAAAATAATGAATTTATATTAGACGTTGAAAAATGTTTAGCACGAAAAATGGAATTTTGTTCTATATGTGTTGAACATTGTAGAAGACAAATATTGGTTTTAGAAGAATATCAAAAATAGAACGAGGTTATTCCTCAAGAATTTTTGGTTTTATGATATTATGGTTATAGGTTTCTGCCCAAGATTCAATGGTTCCAAAAATGTCTGACAATTTCTTTCCTTTTTCAGTTAACGTGTATTCTACGTGAGGAGGTATTTCGTTAAATATTTTTTTATCAACTATTCCCATATCTGTCAATGCCTTCAATCTCTCGCTTAAGGTTTTGGGGGACATCTCTAACGTCTTTATTATTTGGTTATATCGTAGTATATTATGTTCATAGAAGAGATAAATGATTGGAATCATCCACTTTTGACCGAGAAATTGAATCAGGCAATCTGCAGAGACACAACTTTCTGCTTCAAAATTTTTTACCATAATAATTCTTCTCTTTTTTTTTGATTAAAAAAGGATTATGTAACTGGGTGAACCTTACAAAAATATTGTTACTATAATTTAGTACTTAATATAATTTTAAAAAATTTACTTTAAGAAAAAAAGGAAGTCATTTATATCTCACCATTTCTTTTATCTATTATAGGAAATCATTGAGGTCAAATAAATTGGTATCATGTCCAGATTGCACGTGTGAAGATTATACCCAAGGAGAGAAAACTTGGTGCTCAGAATGTAAAAAAGATGTCTATGCATATTATTGCGATGATTGCACACTAAAATATTATTCTTGTGGACATAAGCCACCAGAAAAGCATCAATGTGACTGTACGGCATCTAAATTGAGAAATAGTGATTGTCTTTGAATTCAATGAACAATCCTATTACTTTTTTTTATTTTATATGTTCATTTTATAGCAATTAATAACTAATTTTTGGTCTAGTTTTTGATAAAACAAGTTTTTAAAATCATTATAAACTATTATAGTGTAAAAAAAACCTTCTCTACTTGATATATAGAAACATACTTCCCAATCTATATACTTATATATTCTCATATAAAGAAATTTCTGCTCTAATTCAACAAGACATGCGAATTACATTTGATCATTTAGCTAATTCATTAATTAATTGAAGGATTTTTTATTTTAATTTATGAAGGTTACGAATTAATATATCAAACATTTTATATTTCTCTTTTATAAGGTAGAAAATTTAAATAATGTACACTAACTTATTTTTCTATAAAATCAAATTTTAGTCGGATGAGAAAAGTATGGTTAAAGTAAACATGAAAAATTTCTTAAAAGGTTTACCACCAGAACGAAGGGAAATATTCGAAAAAGGGTGGATTCACAATTACGCTTTAGAACCAGAAGAATTGGTTTCTCAATATAATTTTGGAAGCATTACTTTTGCTGATACTACTTGCCGCGACGGAGAGCAAATGCCAGGTGTTGTTTTTACACCTGAACAAAAACTAGAAATCGTTCACATGCTTGGAGATGTTGGAATTACACTTGTGGAAATCGGCTATCCCGGTGTTTCCAAAGATGAGGTAAAAGCGTGCAAGATGATCGCAGAAAATGTGCCTAAAGCTATTTGTTTCGTGATGTCTCGTGCAAATAAACGAGATATTGACGCTGCTATTGAAGCAGAGGCAAAAGCTCTAGATTTATTTACGAGTTGTTCCGAATTTCATGTTCGTGAAAAAATGGGTCTTGATCCTGAGACTAACATTACAAAATATTTAGAATTACTTGATTATGCATTAGATCATGGCATGGGTATCATTTTTGGAATGGAAGATATTAGTAGATCGGATTTGGACTATTATGTCAGAATTGTCAAGACCGTGAAAGAAGCTGCCGGATCAAGATGGCTCGGTACTGGAATTAGCGATACAACTTCGGCATTCACACCACGTTCAGCAGCATGGTTTTATTTGGAAGCAAAGAAAAGGTTTGCTGCAGCTGGTGAGCCAGATATTTCGTTAGGCATGCATTTTCACAACGATTTTGGATTAGCATCAGCGAATACCTTAGCTGTCATGGAAGTGGGAGCAGCTGCAGCTCAAGGTACCGTTTTGGGAATTGGAGAACGTTGTGGGAATACGCCAATTGAAGAAGTTCTAGTTGCCTTAAAGGTGATTTATGGGTACAAAATGAGAGGAATCGACTTCGAAAAATTAGTTGAGCTTTGTGAATTAGTATCTAAATATTCTGGTATTCCTATACCCGTGAACAAGCCAATTGTTGGATTAAATGCCTTTCGACATGAAAGCGGAATACATGCTCATGGCGTGCTTAAAAATAAATTTACCTATGAGATCATTCCAAGTGAAATGCTTGGGAAGAAATCAATATTTGATATAGGTAAATTCTCTGGAACAGCTAGCGTCCTACAAGGTGTTTTAGAACCACAAGGAATTAAACCTAATAAAGAACAACTCTATAAAATAACCATGGCAGTAAAAGAAGCTCATGAAGAAAAAATGCGCGGAAAAATGAAACAAAGTAAAGAGGATTTCGTTAAAACATATCAAGACTACATGAAAGCCATGGTATTGCCTCTTAAAGAAGTTCTAGAAATCGCTAAAAAAATTATGAACGAATAATTCACCCCTCTTTTTTTTTGGTGTTTAAATTTCAAGCAACTGCTTTTGCTCCTGGACATATCACGATGATTTTTTCAATTCGTGATCAATCTCCTGATCTGTTAAAAAAAGGATCTATAGGTGTAGGGTTCTCGATAGAAAAGGGTGTTAAGACAACCATTACGCTTGGACCATCAAAATCTAAAAAAATAGCGATTAAATTTAATGGAACTATTTCTGATGCACCAGTAACTCGAGCAGTATTTGATCAATTTTCAAATTTTTTTAAGGAAAATAATTCCATAACGATAAATCATGCTATTGATTTCCCGATTAGTGCTGGATTTGGTGCATCAGGTGCAGGTGCTCTTTCGACAGCATTTGCACTAAATGAATTATTGGGAAATGTATATGATTCTCTCTTTTGTGGGCAGATTGCGCATAAAGCTGAAGTAATGAATAAAACAGGTCTTGGGGATGTCATTGCTCAGTATCATGGTGGGTTTGAAATGAGAATTAAAGAGGGAGCTCCTGGTTTTGGAATGATAAAATCTTTAGATTTAGGAAGAAAAAATACAATTATACTTGGAACCTGGGGAATCTTGGAAACTAAAAAAGTTTTATCTAATGAATATGAAAGAAAAATGATAATTAACCACGGAGAAAAAATATTAAATAATCTATTTAAAAGCGAAACCCAAAATTTAGATAATATATGTAAGAAAGCTCAAAATTTTTCAAATCAAACTAATTTAGAATCAAAAGAAATAAAATCGACTTTAAACTTATTAAATCATAATTCTTTTAATAATTCTGGCATGATAATGTTAGGAAATTCATTTTATTCATTCATAAAAAATGAACAAGTGGATGAATTTACTTCACTTTTGAGTAAAAGTGGAGCAATCCCTAAACAATACGTGACAAAAATATCAAAACTTGGTGTAAAAGTCTTATAATATAAATATGCAATTATTTGAAAAAACGTTTTTAACTAAAAGTGAATTATTTTACTCTATTCAAATTGAATTGAAAAATCCCATGGTGGTAATTTGTGAAACCAGCTAAAGTTATTTATACGATCATATTGATAATTACCGTCTTATTTGGTGCAATAATGAGTGGTTTGGGTTTTCTTTTGGGTTATTGTGCTTCTCGAATTGGCCTTTGGACGGCCGGATCTCCTACATTTACTTTTGGAACAACTCCGGAAAAACATTTTCGAGTGACTTATGGACCAATTAGATATGATGGCCTTCTTTATAATATTAGAATTGATATAGGGCTCACTTGTACAAATTCTACTGGACATATTGTCGCTAGTGGATCGAGTGTATTGAATTTAATGCCCGGAGGGAGTGATACAATGGATCTAAACGTCACACTATCTGATGACACTATAGAGGATATTGTTGCACGTTTCGTTATTAAAGGAATTGTAACTCTTTTCAATTTTGATTGGTTAGGAGTTGAAATTATTACTGAATATAATGTATCTGCTTTGACAGCATAGGAGGACTAGAGATGACAAAAAAAGAAAAGATACCGAAAAAGAAAGAATATGCAGCAGCAAAAGCAATCATGATGGCAATTGCCTACCTTGTAATGTACATCTTATTACCTTATTTTTCAACTTCTGCTATAGAAACGTTTTTACCTTGGATAAATTTTGATATTCTTCCCATTCAATTTATAATCATTGCAGGTGTTGGGATCATCATAACTGGATTCATTGCGACTTACATCGAACCCATTTATCCCTCTATTTCAGCGATTTTTAACATAGCGAAATTAAGCTTCATCATTTGGCAAACACTTAATTTATACACGTTATTAATGAACATTAGTTTAGATGTTTCCGGCTTTCCTATTGCTGACATTCAACTTTCTTTAGTAATATCTGTAAATATTTGGCTTCCTTATTTGTATGGTGCCTTATTAATTGGCGCTCAGGGTCTAAATATTGCAAGATTTACCTTTCTAATGATTTTTGGCACGAAATTTGCTGAAGTTGATCATTTTATGCTCTCTAAAAGGAATCAAGAATTTATCTACTTAAAAGGTGATACATTAGCAAAAATTCAAATTGATGAACTTGAACCAGATGAAAAAGAATTAAAGGAAGAAGAAAAACGAAGAAAAAAAGAAGAGAAAGAAAGGAAGAAACAAGAAAAAATTGAAAAGAAAGAAGAAAGAATAAAAAAACGAAAAGAAGAAAAGTCCAAAATAAAACAAAAAGTCATTAAGGATTAATAAAGGAGTTTTTCCTTTACCTTTCAATCTTATTTGATGATGTGAATTCATGGTCAATAATTTTGATAGAAAGTACTTTAAAAAGTTCAATTCAATTGATAATAAGGTTTTAGACATTTATTTTAGGTTCATCACTAATTTTGGTCATGTAATAATATGGCTCGTTATCATTTTAGTCTATTCTGCACTGAACTTATATAATATTGCCATCTTATTCTTCGCGTGTTTATTATTTGGTTCACCAATAACTCCGATTCTCCAACATTTTGTGAGTAGAAAAAGACCTCATGAACAATTAAAAGATGATGAGATAGTTTTAAGGACATATGAATCTTCAAATTGCTCTCCAAGCGCTCATACAGAACGTGTTTTCTTTGCAACAACGATATTGGTATTAATCGCTTCTCCATGGTATGCCTTTTTTTATCTCATCGCAATTTCAGTTGCATTAAGTCGAATTTATTTAGGTGCACACTTTCCAACAGATACAATCTTTGGTGCTATCGTTGGATTAATTTCATCCATTTTAATTCTATTCTTAATTGAACCACTTACTTTGTTTGTAATTGATGCAATTTTGTTAGTATCTCCATATCCATATAAATGGAACATACTACTCTTCTTTATCTGTTTCTTTATTGGAGCATTGATCGTATCTTGGAAATTACATTTAAGAAAAGAAGAAAAGTTAGAAACGCATAAAAATTCAAAAAATCTTGAAAATATTTCATCATAAAATAAAATCAAGGTCTAATATACCCAAATTTTTTACATGTTCTTTTTTAGGAATTCCTTCTTTAGACCAGTTTCTTTTTTTATAATACAAGCTCAAGAGTTCATCATATCTTTTTAAATCTATTAATTTTCCTTTATTTGGACCATTTGGAATCGGCTCCGTCGTAACTCGTTTCGGTGGATAATCATCCTTTCGCTTAATCCCCCGTCTTAAATTTATCAATCTTGTTAAATTATAAATTCCTTCGGATCTTTTCAATAATTGGTTAATTGAGACTTTAAACCCTGTTGCATATTCGTAAAATTTCTCATAAAATTTCAAGTCTATATCAAATTCTATCCAAGGAAATCGACATACACCTAAACAATCCATTAATGGTCTAACGTGTTGATGATATATAACTAAATCTGCTAAATCCTCATTAGAATTTTCAAATTTTAATTCATGATAAGCAGTCCACGCACGATTATGGTGTGCTCCGACATCACTTGTAGCATATCCAAGACATTGACCATATAATGATCTCGTATCATATCCTGATTGTTCTAAATATTTTGAATGAAGCGAAAATTCTTCTAATTCAGGAAACTTTTCTAAAATTGATCGGATTCCTCCAGCTATAATGTCTCCAATTCCTTCCCTTCGTGCCACTTTATTAATAAATTCAATTACATGCTCTTGATTTCCAAAATTAAATGCTAATCCATCAAAATTCTCCCGCGGAATCAATTTCTTTTCATAAGCTTCCATCATTAATCCTAAGAGATTTCCCAAGGAAATGGTATCAACACCTATTTCATTTGCAATATGATTTAATTCAATAACAAAATCTAAATCATATATTCCTAAATTAGGACCTAACATGACTAAACTTTCATATTGAGGTCTAATCCGCTTTTCTCCGTTCTTCTTGAAGACACCTTCGCAAGTTGCAGGACAATACAAGCAAGTTTGAGTTACTTGGCGTTTTACTTTTGCAGTGTATCCTTCAACCGTAATCTCTCCTAATGCTTCAACATGACCAAGTTGAAAATTATTTGCTGGCATTATCCCATGCTCATTAACGCCTTCTAACAACCCAAAAGTCCCAAATTTTTGAAAAAATTCAGTATTGGGATGATTTTTAAAAAATTCGTTAACGTCTTTATAGGTTTGAACCAGTTTTGAATAATCTGCTATTTGAATGGGATTTGATCCAGATATTACCAATCCTTTCAAGTTTTTGCTTCCAAATATAGCCCCTAATCCCGTTCTACCTGCAAACCTATTTTCTGATTGAACAGATGCAAATGTACATAAGTTTTCTCCCGCAGGACCTATCGTTGCCACAGCATGATACTTTCCTCCCATGTCTTTTTGAATTTCATCAGAAGCATTAAAAGTCTTTAGCCCCCAATACGCACTTGCATCAACAAAACTTATTTCATTATCAAGTATTTTAATAATTGTTGGAGAACTCGCTTTCCCTCGTATGATAAGTAAATCATATCCTGCTTTTTTAAGCTCTAATCCTAATTTTGAACCGATATTGGAATCTCCGTAAATGTTAGTGGCTGGAGATATAAAACTAAATGAAGTTTTTGGCGAACCTGGTGCTAAAACACCCGTTAAAGGTCCAGTTGCCATTACAATCAAACTATTCGGATCGAATGCTTCAATATTTTTAACATTATCATGAATGATCTTCGCTCCAAATCCCCTTCCCCCTATATATAATTGGGCAAATTGTCTACTGACAGTAAGTTCTTTACTTTTTTTATCGCTTAAATCAATTAAAAGCCCAGCATTCATGTACCCGTTCATTTTTTACGATCCAAATATTAATTTTTTTTAATTGAGATTTTTTTTTATTCATTTTAAGTTTATGATTTAATGAAATAGTACTAACTGGAATAGAGTTGTAAATGGTAATAGTAAGACAAATTGAGAATTTGATTTCTTTCCAAAAACCTTATTTATATCGTGATATTTTCTATAATGTCAAGGAAAATGATCATTAAAAAGATAAATGATCATTAAAGAATTAAAGGATTAGTGAATGTATTTGAGATTTTGCAATACATGTGGCTCGATAATAATAGGGCTGAAATGTACAAATTGTTTTGGCATGGATTTAAGTTCAACACGTTCGAGATTGCTGAATAAAGAATTATTTTCAACAGTTCACCAACAAAATGCACTTTTAACGAAAGAATTACCTTTAGAAAAAAAGATTTCTTCACCTTTGACTCCAATGAGTTTGGATATTTCAAAAAAATTATCCGAGAATAGAATGAACGCTATTAAAAATGAAATTGAATTACCTAATGTGGTTGAAAATCTATCGAATTCCACTCATTTGGGTGATAAACGTCCTAAAACGATTCTCATTGAACAAGATCCTATTACGAAATCTAGAAATGAATGGGCTGATTCTGTCAAACAAGACGTGAATTTCATTAATTTGGATGATGTTAAAGAAAAATATATTGAAAAAGATAAGAATATCCCAAAAAAAGTAATTCCCGAAAACGAGAAATTTAACATAGACTGATTTTCGAGGCTCTATTACTTTATGGATGGCTACCAATAATGATGAGGTTTGTCTTTAAAGTAGTGCTACTTGGCTCACCTGCAGTAGGGAAGACATCTTTAGTCATTAGATTTATTCAAGATCGGTTTAAAGACGAATACATAACCACACTTGGGGCAGATTTTCTAATAAAAGAAGTCATTTTCGAAGAGCTCAACATCAAGGTGAAACTGCTAATTTGGGATCTTGGGGCTCAAAAAAGATGGGCAGATATCAGACCCACATATTTGGTAGGGACAGATGGTGCAATAATTGTATTTGATTTGACAAGAAAGAGGACCTTTGAGGAAATTTCGGAATGGTTAGACGATTTAAATAAATATAGCCATGCAGATGAAAAAGTACCTTATATATTAGTAGGAAATAAAAATGATTTAGAAGAATTTGAGCTTCGTGAAGTAACTAAAAACGCTATAGACGATTATTTATCAAAAAATACCGTGCATTATCTTTCTACATCTGCAAAATCGGGCGAGAACGTGGAAAAGATGTTTCGCGTGATCACATTGGAGATCTTAAAGCAAAAAGCGGATCTCGAGCGTAAGCGACAGTATCTAAAGAAAAATTTAAGCAAGATAATGGATATATTGGACATTTCGGACGAAATCCGGGAAGATTAGCATATCTATGAGTTCTTGGTGAGTTCAACTTTCAAGATCTCGATGTAATGCGCAAGCAAGTTGTTAAGGTCATATTTTAGGACTCTATATGGTCGATATTCTGATTCGCATAAATTTCATTTATTTTATCTTATGTTTAATTTAGAAAAAAATTATAATTATGACATTTATTTTAATTTATTTTTATTATTATAACTAGGAATTTATCTTGTTAAATTTTTATTGAAGATTAAGAATATTTATCAAAAAAAAATTTTACTTTCTTTAAATTCTTTTTAGTCTAATATAGATCTAAAGAGGGGATTTGGACATTATTAAAACTAATATGAAGCAATTCCTTTTTCACAATAAGGACAATTAATCGATTTTCCCGATTTAAATTGATCAATTAAGTCAGCTTTAATTGGAGCTTTACAATATGGACAAGAACCTGTGAATATACATGCTCTAATATCGATTAGATCTGCTCTAGATTTTAATAAACCCCTACTTATCATTTGTATTGCAATATTATTTTCTATTTCAGCTAAAAAACCCGTTAACTGTTCTTCATACTCTCCTGAAACTTCAATCTCCAGAATTCTTGCATCTTTTATAGTAGTTAAAATAATGGCTATTTGCTTCTTTTTCACTTTTGTTTTTCCATAAAAGTATGCCTCACCTATTCCCTCCTTAAAATCTTGATATACTAGTTTTACATTATGTTTTAAAATCGCTGAAATTGCTATATTAAAAATGTCTTGTAAAATTAATCTTTCATCAATTGGAAGGATTTTACATTCTCGATTTAAATTTCTTCTGTGTAATTGTTTTAATGAAGCAACATTAACATCCTCCTCAGTTAAAAATAAAGGGCAAACTATTTCTATACCTTTTGGTTTCATAGCTATTGCGTGTTTTTCATCTTTAGCATCAGAAAAAGAGATTATGGCATCTAATTTTGATCTAAAACAAGATATTGGTTCGAGATATAATGTTATTGATTTTTTCTCGTAAATTCCAATTTTTGGTATTTTTATAACTTCACCAATTAATTCAAATTCGGAGGGCTCATGTCTTACTAATTTTAATGCCTCTGGAATATTCAATTGAATGTTAATTGAAGTAATTACTTGATTTGCATTATTTTCTACACCTATTTTAAACCTTATCTGCCCTCCAAAATGTTCATATTCCCTTTTAACTGTAATCTCTTTTAATGCTTCTCTATCTTCTGATTTTTTAGTTTGAACCATTTGAATTTTCTTTTGTTTAGATAATTTTTGTTTAATTGGTTTTCTAGATTTTACTCTCTTATTTCTAACTATTAAAGAGATGCAAATAAATGCACCAATTATACAAAAAGCAAGAATTATTAAAATAATAATCAAATCCAAATTATCTGGATTATTTTGTGGATTATCCGTTGATGATGTAGGTATATATTCAAAAAGAAAATAATCAAAGTCAGAATTAAAAATACTTGATGAGTGACTTTGACTCCAAATACCTACTTCCAAATAATTTGTAGTAGAAGTAAAATTCCCAAAGTAATCCCAAGAATTTCCATCATCAGAACCAAAACAATGATATATTGATCCAGTTTTATTTAAACGAAGATAAGGTTTATTATTCCCCCTGCCTCCACCTGCAATATTATCAATTTCATTACCATCATTTATTCGGAGAAGATTCATTTCACCTACACTATCATAATGGTTAGCAAAAATCATCCAGTGTGTTGTATCTTTATATAAAATTATCCCATTTGCATGTTCATTATAAGCAGGTTCATTAAGATGAATCTCCAAAATCCAATCGCCACTTGGTAATGATTGATACATATAAGGAATATCTAAAACCGCTGATTGCCAACTTATAGCAACCACAGGGGAACTAATTCTTAAATTACCTGGATTATCAGATAAACTCCATGATCCAAGATTAGATGAATCATTATGCCATCTCCATTTCGAACTCAATATAGTACTAGAAAAATCATCAGAATAATTAAAAAATATTTGATTAAGGAAATATTGTCCAATTTCAGAAATTATTCCAGTTCGGTAATATGAAGTATCATGAACCCATTTATAACCACCAGAATCAGAAATAGCAGATTGCATTAACCAAGTACAATGACCTTCATTATAATTGTTGTAAGTAACATTTCCAGTTGATCTATATAGATTCAATAAAAAATTACCAACTTCATATGCAGGATTATATACATCTCCCTCAATTATTTCTTTCCATTTATAACCACCAAATTCACTAACGGCTTCTGAAATTAACCAATTAGCAGCTCCCTTTATATAATTTAAACAAGTGGTGTCTTGATTATAGTTATATACATTTAGAAAAAAAGTCCCCACACCTGAAGCTCCAACTAATCCTGTATAATGATTTGTATTTGATGGGCTTGCAGGCCAATAATACCCATTTCCTGCTATTTGGGCCTTATTAATAATCCAATTTAATGCGCCTTCAACAAATGTAAAATAAGTCGAATCTCCAGTAATTTGATATCCTTTTAAAAAAAAGTCCCCAATACCCGAAGTTCCAGAAGGATATCCAATTTGAAAATTATTATCACCTATAAAATAATCCCATTTATAACCTCCGCTCTCAGAAATCGCGACACTTTTGAGCCATTGGGCTGCCCCTTTTGCATAATTAAGATAAGTTACATTGTTAGTTATTTGATATGCATTAAATAAGTCCCATCCGACTCCTGCAGCTCCTGTATACATTCCTGTAAAATATTGATCATTATCAGCTCGTAACCATTTATAGCCACCATTTTCAGAAACCGCTTTACTTATTATCCATTGAAATGCTCCTTTGGCATAATTAAGATAAGTATTATTTAATGTGATATTATATAATGCGAGAAAAAAATTACCTGCTCCTGAAGCACCATCATATTTCAAAGGCTCATATTTACCATTTCCTTGAATACTTTCCCATTTATAACCATTATTTTCAGATGTAGCTTCTCCAATATACCAATCTGCTAAACGTTTACTAAGTTCCAAATAAGTAATGTTTTGAGTCGTTTCATAAAGGTTTATTAGGAAAGGACCAATTATATTCATCTTACTCAAATGATAAGATCCAGATCCTTCATAATCTTCCCATTTATATCCTCCATGTTCTGAGACTTTTTCCGATTCCAGCCAACAACCTGCTCCTGTTGCATACTTTAAAGCATCTGATTCAGTAATACGAAAATCCAAGTTATTTTCATTTTTATTAATCAAAATGTTTTTTTCTGTATTTAAATGAAATAAATTAAATGAATTTAAAGATAATATGAGTATTAAAACTAAAAATAATAAATTTAGTATGTTAAATCCTTTGATTATTTTTCTTCCCATTTTGTTTCCTTCTTTTTTTTTTAAAAATTTATGATTTCCCGTTCAAATATTTGGATTTCTTTATAAATAAATTTTTTTATTATTTGAAAATTAATAAATTTTTATAATTCTAAAAATCGATTAGAATTCTTTTTAATCTAATAATTTAAATTAAGAAAGCAACTTGAATTTATTAATAATTAAAAAAGAAAAATGAAGATTGATATATGAGATATATGCGTATTTTAAGCATTAATGGTTTACAACCAAAAAAATATTTGATTCATTGGAAGAATATAAAATAATAGAATTTTCAACTAGTTATATTTAGAGGATTTTTGACTTTATACAAATTTCATTAATCAAATACATTATATTGAACTTGTTTAATGGCTTAAAAATTTGTTTTAATATTTAATTTTAAAATTAAAAAACAATTCCTCCTTATTCATTTATAAGAAAAACCATTTTTGTTAACTCAAATGATATCCGATTTTTCAAGATATGTCAGACCATTGGTCAAGAAAGCTTTAATTAATAAATTCTCTCGATCATTATTGAAATTGTATAATTAATACATGATTTCAAGAGTACAGATTTGGAATTTAAATGGGGAAGTTGATGAAAGTCTTGCTATTTTATTTTTCGAAGTTACCCCCTTCCCCCTAAATATTCCCTCTTGATAGCAAGACCATCAAAACTTCTCCTATTATTTCAATTTTTATTTATTACACAAAGAAATAAGGAATAAAAGAAATATTTTCTCCTCTACAATTTTGAGAATAAAAACTGACCCAATATTTTATCAAATGATTAATGATTCCAATTCTCTGAAAATTTCCTTCTCATATTTTCAATAACAATTAGTATCATATCCCAAATTTATATAATATCTTGCCCAATATCTTATAACATGTATTAAAATCATCATAGATTGAACTATTAAAGATAGAAAATTAGGTTTCCTAGAACTAAAAAGTTAAAATTTGAAAAAGAATTTAAGCAAAATCATGGATAAACTATACATTAAAGATTAACCTAAACTCATGTTATTAAGGGGTTGTTAGAATTAATTAACGCGATTTGGATTTTAAATCAAGATGGAATATGTCTTGCACAAAGAAATTATACACATAAAGAAATCGATCCTGCATTATTTTCGGGTCTAATTAGTGCAATTCAATTATTTTCAAAGAGCGTAACTGAACGAGAAATAGAATCCTTCCAGATGAAAGACCAGAAAGTTCTATATGACGTGTCTGACATCGTTTTGGCCATCAATTTTGATGTTGAAGATAATGAGGTTGAAATAAAGCGGAAAATGAAAGAAGTTAAGGAGAAATTTACTAATAAATACGACCATGAAATTAAAAACATGTCAATAGATGCAATTAATACTGATATTTTTGAAGAATTTGAAAAAGATTTCGATTTAATACTCTATAATGATTGGAATTTTGAATATGATCGAAAAATAAGGGGAAAAAAAACGAATTAGGGCATTTTAATGACTGATTATGGATTTAAGTTAGTTTTTTTAGGCGATGAGGGTGTAGGTAAATCATCTTTAATTGTAAGATACGTTAAAAATACTTTTTCTAATAAATACATCAGCACGCTTGGTGTTGACTTTCTGACCAAAGAATTAAAATTTGATGAGGTAGGTCTTGTAAAACTGATTATTTGGGATATTGGGGGGCAGGAAACTTGGAAGAAGAAATTAAATCTTTATTTAAAGGGATCAGATGGTGCCGTTATTGTTGTGGATTTAACAAGGAAACAGACTCTAGATGATCTTAAATTTTGGTTTGGTGCTCTTGAAAAATATGCTCCAAACATACCTCGAATTCTAGTTGGTAATAAAACCGACTTAAATAATCAACGAAAGATTTCTTCCGACGATTTAAATAACAAATCAACTATTAAAAAATTTGAAACCTCAGCAAAAACAGGTGATACGGTAGAGAAAATATTTATTGAGATCTCAGAAATGATGGTAGAAAATACTATAAAAAAATGATTCTTATATCATATATATTAGACCTAAGAAAAAATATAATAAAGAAGAAGTTTTATGCCTTTAATCGCTCTTCTATTTCTTGTTCCACGAGTTGGAGGGTCGATTCTACCTCGAACATTAGGATAGAAAGAAAGAGCCTCTCGCCTTCTGTAGTATAGGAGACTTCATTTAGTTCTTTTAGGAATTGTTTGTTTTGCTTTAAATGGCACTTTAAATCGTATAAAGAGACTTTTTTAAGAAGTTTTTTAAATGGATTTGATTTTTCGTACGCAAGCAAACAATCACCACACATATATCTATAGCGTAACTTAAAAAGGTTATATGTCTAACCTAAGATTTCTGTACACTTTTGTGTAATTAACAACATGTTTTAAAACAATTAATAAGTTCCTTATTATAATTTTAAAATTATAAAATATTTAGATGATATCTAAATCTAGTTAATAAAAAAAATAAAAATTTCCTATTTGAGTTTTTAATTAGTCAATAAAAAGAGATTCGCTTTTATTTTATTCATAAATATATTGTTTGGATCTATATCAAATAATATATGGGTATTTTTGTCGGTCCTCATTGAATTCAAATTCATTTATTATTTATTGCATATGATAAATGAGAAATATCATTCCTCATTAATAGAGATAAAAATAAAGCATTTATAAAATCCTTTTTTTTTTTTTTGATTAAGATCTTTATATAAATAAGGTTAAAATACTTTTTAATAAAAAAAATAGCCAAAAAAATCCATTAAAATCTCAAGATAGGAAAAAAAGGAAAAATATCAATCATGAAAAGTATAATTGGCTAGAAGGATGAAGAACTGCCCGTTCGGATCATTTCTGATAATTTCTTGTCCTAATTCTACTTCAGGATGCGATGTTATTTTATAAATAACAAAGATAGTCTCATTATAATAGTCAGCGTAATACGAAGCATCAATTGATTGACTATAAATCACGTAGGATGTCAAGCCCGTCTTTAAAATTGTATAATAATAGTAATCCAAATCTTGCAAGAGCACGATGGAGCCCTCTAACGAGCTATTTGTTTCCACCTTTGTTTTTAATACTTCTAAGTCTTGCAAGCCGGCTTCTGAAATGGTTGGGCTCATCTGATAACTACAAAAATACGCGGTCTGAGCGAAAAAGGATATGGAAAAAAATAAGACGATTGAAATTGCCAGTATTTTTTTCCTTTTATCCTTATCTTTTAACGCTTTAATTCCATAACCCATTAACAAAGCAATTGGTATGAAATTCATGTATACAAAACGACTTGCCCATTCTTCATCAATAAAGGGTAGAACGAGAAAGCTACTCGTTATAAAAATTACTAATAAGATTCCTTTCATTCTATTAATTTCAAACTTATCTGGATCGTTTTTATAAATCTCAAGTACTAAAAGGGATACACCACCCAATACGGGAAAATATGTCAGAAAATTTAGTACATCTGCGAAAGAAGTTAATGGTGAGGAAAACCCGGCAAGCATTTGAGTGTTATTTGGAACAAGATAATAAACAGGAAGAAAAAAAATGAGGCAAAATCCAATAAATTGTAATAACGGATGATTTTTCTTCTTTTTGATCAAATCATAAATAATGATAGCGATACCGATACAACTGATTGGAATTAAGATTAATAACATTATAAGATCAGAATTCATCTGAAAAAACATTGGATTAAATATTGGACCAAATCCTGGATCATTTCCTGGTCTTGGAAATTGTAAAATTTGTAGATTTTGACTTAAATCTTGAAGCGAAATTCCAAACAAATCTTCGATGAATCCTTCTATCTTCAGAAAATGAATGAAAAAATCATTAAAGAAAAAAAACATGAAAAATAAAGTAGTAAGTCCTGTCACGCAAAGAAATGTCCCAATCTTTATATCATTTAAAGGAAATTCTCGTTTTGTAATGCGCGAGTGAATGATTGAATAAATCAAGTAGATTATGACAAAACAGGCTGCATAACCCGTCGGATATATGTGAGTATAGATCATCAATAATAAGAATCCATAAGTTATTAGATATAATACAATCGTTTTTTTGAGATCGCCTTTGTTTTCACAACAAAGTAAGAAGAAATAGATAAAACATAATAGAAAAAAAGATCCAATGGCATTTTTTACGAATTCTCCCATCATTCTGAATAAAAGAGGATTAAATACTGAAATAAAAGCTGAAAAAATCGCAGCTCTATCATCTCTTGTTAATTTTTTGATTATGAAATAAGTTGGAATTGGAACCAACGCACAAAATAAAACGATTCCAATTTTGATTGCTAGCGTCACGTTGCGCGTTAGAAGGGATAACAACGTAAAGTAATAAAACACAAAAGGATTATCTCCCGTCCACATCTGCCCAGTCTGCAAGATACTCAAGACTTGTAACTCATAATATGCCCCGTCCACGCCATATAAATATGGATACATTAAAAATACTATAAGTTGGTAAATAAATGAAGTTATTACTAAACAAACCAGCAAGATTAAATATTTTTTATTAGATTTTTCTAAGGATAATTCTGATTCCAAGTTTTATTGCACCAATTATTTTCAAGTATTCAAAAATTAATTTTAAAAAATACTTTTTGGTGCAATTGTGATGATTTTTTTGTTAAATTTAACCTTAGAGTTAATTAAAGAAAAATATTCATTGTAGTATTAAGCACTTCATCACTCATCGTGAATTTCCAAAATATTACTTTCTGGTGTTTTATGAATAACGCTTTAAACTTTTTAAAGGAAATAGGAAGTAAAACAGAAATTTAAAATAAAAAAAAAATTTGAAAGATAAAGAAGAGAGTATTACGCTCTTAAAGAAAAAATTAAGAAATATATTTTATGTTTATTAAAAAAATTAGGTGAAATTTACACCTTTATTCGCTACTCTAACCATCACGTTGTTTCGTAAGGAGGGAAAATCCATTTCCCGGTAACCTAATGGATCTATATCTTCTCGAAGAAGTTTTAATTCCTTTGATGTCGGTGCTGGCGTGACCGGATAATCCATTTTTTCAATTTTGAACCCCGTGTTTTCTATGACGTCATCTATCGTGATGCCCGGATGTATGGATTTGAGTTTCATCATGCTCGTTTTTGGATCTGGTTCAAATACACATAAATTGGTAACAAAGGCTGCACAACCTGTTCCCATCTTGTTCTTCTTTCTCCATTCTGATAATGGATACCCTTTACACATTAGAAAGTCTACTGTATCTACAACATTTCTCTTTATGTGTCGCGTGGTGTATAATATGGTCCTCTCCATCAAGTTAATGGCATCCGATACTGCCATTCCTCCCGGTAATCTAACAGCTGGTTTGTGATAATTCTTTTCTTCACCATACACCACCGTGTTATTGCAATTAAAGTATTTATCTATCTGAGCCGGCCGTAGGAATTCTAGACTCAATCTTCCTTTACTCCATTGCTCCCACATTGGTAAGGCGTGCAATTCAGACGTGCATTTTATGCTATTTGCGTATTTAAAGCCTTGTGTTAATAAAAAGGAAAAATTTATTGGTTGATTCGGATTTATTCCAAATGCTGAAAAGTATGTGATATCAACACCCCTTGCCTTGGCCAATTCAATTGCAACCATGGGAAGTGGCGTAGCTGCACCTTGAAACATGATGTCTCCATCTTTAATATAACGAGATAAAACTACTGCCATTAATTCTGGTATATCAAATTCTTCGCTCATTTTTTACTCCACCATTCTCCTAATTTTAATTTAAATTTCTGTAAATATTGCTCTCTTGTTAATGGAAAAACATTTTTAGTTAAATAGCGTTCAATCTTCGAAGGTTTCTTTAATGCGCTACCGAGTGTCATTTGCATTGCCATGTCGAAGAAATATAGTGGTCTTACAGAACCTGGGTGTGCTCCATAAGGGACCTCAACAACAGCGTCAACTTCAAAGCTATTTAAAATTGTATTCATTCGATTCTCATAGATATATTCTGAACCCACCAGCTTTTCAACACACACGATGCATTTTCCACCTTTTTTTACGGATCGAGCTATCGTATCATCCATGTACGTTTTCATCTGTTCATTCTGAATGTTACCATAACGATCACCGATCATGCAATGAACAATGGTCACATCAGGATCGAGAGCCTTAACGGCGACAAGATTTTGTCCTTCAAACTCATGTTTTTTCAAGTAAGGATTAACATCTATAAGCTCGCTATCAATACCTGATTTGCATGGCAAATAAGGTAAACCAAGCTCAGAAGCTCTCATGGCCCAAAAAAACTGCATCTCGGTAAATTCATTAACTTTAAGGTTTCCTTCTTCAACAAGTCGTTGAAAATTGGGAGCAAATCCCGCAGTTTCTAGCCCACAATAAATAGTATTCAATTCTTTAATGTTCATCAAAGCTAACATTGCATCGATACCAAAATTCCCCGTTAAAACTGAAATAGTTAAATCCTTTCGACGGTTTTCTGGTTTTAACATTTCCCACATCAATGCCATGGGTTTAGATTGAACCAGAACCCCTCCAAAAGCAACATGATCTCCATCTTTTATCAAATTAACTGCTTCTGAAAGAGACATATTTTTTTCTTTAGGCATTTTAATCACTGAAATTCTATCATTAAATTCATCAAAATTAGCTGGTTATTAATTATTAAATATTTGAATTTTTGTGGATATGACTATAATCTAATATTATAATTTTTTATTAAAATCTAGAACACTTAACTAATAATTAAACCTTATTTTGGATACCTTTTAATCTGATAAATAATCTTATTTTGTAAATTACTTCATAAGTTATTTTCACAGATGTTAAAGATCTATATAAGAATAATATTATCTTTAAATAACAAATTAGCATTTTAGAAGCTTAAAAAATAAATTTTTTTTACTATTTATACAAATTTTTCCGAAAAAATTATTATAGATTATTGATAAATATAAAAATGTTATTAAAAATACTTTTTAGAAATCTTTATATTTTTTCATTTTTTTTACTGAATCGAGGGTTGAAAAATGCAAAATGGTTTCATATTGGAAATAATTGACCTTCAAGTAGAAGTGGAAGGAAAAGTACTTTTAAAAAATTTAAATTTGGCAATCCCAAAATCAGAGAGTTACGTATTGTTCGGTCCTAACGGTTCCGGAAAAAGTTCTTTAATAAATTCCATCATGGGAATTCCCCCTTACAAGGTAACTAATGGTAAAATTCTTTTTAATGGCAAGGATATTACAAAAATACCTATTGATCAGCGAATTAAAGCAGGCCTTTCAATGACTTATCAACATCCTCCCGAAATCAAAGGAATAAAATTAAAGGATATCTTTAAATTTTGTTTAAATAAAAAAATAGACGAGGATTTGGAGCCTGAACATTATGAAATGATAGAAAGATTCAAGTTAACATCATTTCTTGATCGCAATATTAATGTAGGTTTTTCTGGAGGCGAAAGAAAACGGTCTGAGGTCGTGCAAATGTTATTACTCAAACCTAAATTGATATTACTAGATGAACCCGATTCTGGGGTAGATATTGAAAGTTTGCGTTTAATATCAAAAGAAATAGAAAATTACATTCAAGAACACAACGCATCCGCATTGATAGTTACTCATCAAGGTGAAATTTTAAATCATATAACAACCAAGCGCGCTTGTGTATTGTTAAACAGCACGATTTATTGCTATGCCAATCCAAGAGAAATATACGAGTCAATAAAAGAAATGGGATTCGAGAAATGTATTGATTGTAAACAAAGGAGTTTGAAACAAGTTGGGTGATTCTACAAAAAAAATGTCAACATTAAAGGATTTACCCCACGAAATTCTAGATTCGATAGCAACTACTGGTGTTATTGAAAATGAAAGAGATAGATCAGGTTCTTTTTTGCATTTTGACCAAAAAACCGTATATAACAAGATAAATGAAACCTTTCAAGACCAAATTATAATGATGGATACTAAAGATGCTTTAAAAAAATTTGATTGGCTTGAAAAATATAGATGGAATCTGGTTGATAAAGACAAGGATGAATACACCAAACGTGTAAGTGAGGATTGGAGTGGGGGATATTTTTTTTGGATTCAAAAAGGTGCAAAAGTTACTTTTCCATTACAATCTTGCTTGTTAATTACTGAAAAAAAACTCGAACAAAAGGTTCATAATATCATAATCGCAGATGAGGGATCTGATGCTCACATCATTACAGGTTGTGTTACGCATCCAAATGTGGATAAGGCAAATCATCTGGGAATTTCAGAAATATACATAAAAGATAATGCAACATTGCACTTTTCTATGATTCATCATTGGAGTCAAGAAGCTAAGGTTCGCCCGAGGTCCGCGATAGAGATTGGAACGAACGCCAAGTTTGTTTCTAACTATTTAAGCCTTAATCCTGTTAAGGACATGCAGATGTATCCTGCAGCATTTTGTAATGGTAATAATTCTAAAGCGAGTTTTAATTCAATCATTTATGCAGATAAGCAATCCCACGTGGATGTTGGCTCGAAGGTCGTGTTAAATGGAAAGAATTCAAGCGCGAATATCATTTCTCGGGGTATTTCTAAAGGGAAATCCTATTTAATTGCGAGAGGCATGTTAGAAGCAAATAATGCAGAATGCAAGGGTCATTTAGAATGCATGGGATTATTATTGGGAGGCGATACTAAAATGTCAGCAATACCTGAACTCTTGGTTCACAAAGAAGGTGCGGAACTATCACATGAAGCAGCGGTGGGAAAAATTGCACAAGCTGAAATTTATTACTTGATGACCCGAGGCTTATCTGAAGAAGAGGCTACATCTGCTATAATAAGAGGATTCATGGACGTTGGAATATTTGGTTTACCAAAGGAATTAAATGATGAGATTAATAAATTAATGGACGAAACTAAATTTGGGTCATAAATACTCGTCCAACGCGTTTTCTTATTTCGGACAATTTTTTATCTGATAAGTAATTTGGTCTTTCACGTCACTTGGCAAATTATTTTCAGAAATAGCCACAATTTTACTAAGAATTAACATGTCTTCAAATAATAAATCAGCATTGGTCCAACCAGGAAAATCAGATTTTTGGACAATACAAATGAATTTTTTCTTCTTTTTATTGCAAGTTTTTTGATGGTTACAATCCGAGCAAGAAATGGGTTCAAAATAAGTTTTACCATTGAATAAATTTATGGAAAATAGTCCATGTTTGTTAATAATATCCACTTCATCCTTATCAACGTTAAATCCTAAACTTTCAAGCATTGAATTTAATAATTTTTTAGATTTCTTATAACTTTCTATATATGTTCGATATTGAGGATTCTCAATATTCAATCCCGTTACAAATTCGAACATTTCATTTGCTAGATTCATCCAAATTTTATTCATATCCGGATTTTCAAAATAAATGCAAGGAAATTTTCTATTAAGCTCTTCAATTTCTTCAATAGTTACTGCTCTTTGCCCATTATTTCGATAATTACCATAAAGAATGATCGGAATGGTACCTGTTGAGTTATGAATTTCCTGAATTAGTTCAAGAGCTCGTTGGAAGGTTGCTCGTTTTGTCACGTCAAAAATTACAAGTGCACCAATAGAACCTCGATAAAAGCTATGTCGGAAGAATTTAAATCGCTCAGACCGGTTGATATCCCAGATGGAGAGATATATCGTCTCTGCTCCAGAATATAAACTAACTTCTTGAGAAAGAATATCAACACCTATAGTTAACTTGTAATCTTTATCAAAGTAGCGATAAGTCCGTTTTTTTAACTCATCACCTACTTCATCTCCCGATGCTTCAAAGAATAAAATTTTGAACTTATATGTGCCCGTCTTCAGCCCTCCAAGTTAGTTCTCTGAATTTATCCCAAAACCAGAGAAACTTTTTAACCTCCTTGGATTTTAGGGAGTATGACAATTTTTGAATCTTTATCAAGCAATTGATTCAAATCTGAAACTTTTTTGCCATCAACTAAGATAGCAAAATATTTCTCGTTTAATCCCAACTCCCCAATAAGCTGTTTCAAGGTTTTCTTTTCCTTTAATTCAAGCTTAGAAATTAATTTTTTTTCCATGAGAATTTCAACCCAATTTTATATATTCAACCCTTTAATAAATACCTTATCTTTTTTATTTATAACGATAAGAAGGAAATATCTTGTCTTATTGATTTAATGTAAAGATTAATCCTCGAACTTTTTATTAGTCTGTCTTATTGATACCTATTTACTTTTTTAATATTTTTCATATTTATTAATGCCGTCTTATTTAGATGGTATTGATATCTCAAAAACTTAAATACAAGTTTTGTATCATTGATATGTAAGAACGATCTAATTAAGAATGGATTAACATGGATGAAATTACCAAAATTGAATTTAGACTCAAATTGATCCACAATGAGACAGCTTGTACCATCCTTCAAAAAATGATAGAGGAAAAAAAGGAACCTGAGGTATTTTCTTTAGAAGAAATAAGATCATTGACTAACATTAAGGAATCCACGTTATTAATCAATTTAAAATCTCTAGTCGATGAGGCTTTTTTACAGCGATCTTCTCGAGGGACTTATGAATTGACCTTTGAGGGAAAAAATATCATTAGTATAATTAGAGAATTGGGAAAAAAAGACCATTTGGACCTAATTAGAAAATACAAGCGTCCAGAGATGGTTTTTTTACCCTTGTTCTCCTCAAAAGGTAGCTTCTCCATTTCAGATCTGATGGAGCATAAATTATCCCGCGCTTCTGCTTATAGAATCTTAAATGAATTGACAAGCTTGGATTATTTAGCTAAGAAAGAAAATAAAACTTGGGGTTTATCAAGAAAATTTGAAGAATTAAAGAATATTTTACTTCAAAAGAAGGAATTAACTGGCGAAATTTTAAAAGAAATGGACGAGCTTCAAGAATATTTACGAAACAAATACCCTAATATTTCAATAGTTCTTTCTTCTAATGAGGGTTTGCTAATTTATCCTGAAATTGACGAAAATCTGGAATATTATAGAATTTCAAGTGTCGCTTCAGCAGAAGTTAATATAGGTAATACTCTAGAAAGAGTGACCGAATCTAATATCTTAGGATCTTCCTTAAATTTAATTCTTAATAAAACAATAGATGGCTTTTCCTTAATTAGAGCTTATAAGGAGCTAATATTAGTATTAATGGTGAAAAATTCGAAAGATTTAGCCGATATTTCTAGTATTTTGACCATGTTACCATCAATCGATAAAAAAATGAAACCTATTCGAGAGAATTTTTAAAAATCCAACTGTTTTTATATCCCCTTTCAAGTTTCCCCAAATTGAATTCGTTCATTAAAAATTTTTTTTTAAAAAATATAAAAATAAAGTTTAAATTTTGAGTTAAACAATTCTAAAAACATAAAAACAAACAATACAGATTATTGATTATCCATTTAATTCATGTTTTATTAATTGTTAAAACCTTCTGAATTTATGGATCAGCGTGTTGGGAGAAAATCAGACAAACTATGCGTGTATAAATAATGTTAGAAGAAGACTCAAAAAAGGCAGCATTTATAAAAGGCGTTATATTCAGTTATTTTGGTGAAGAGGGTCCTGCTCCTAAGTATCATCATCCTGATATCGATTTACGTACACGACATCTTGTTGGATTAAAATCTCTTTCTCTTCTTGCTGGAGAAGTTACTGGTGGGTATCAACGACCTAAATTAGCATCTATAATTCCTTTTCCTCACTTAAAAATTTCCTGTGTTGTGTTTTTATTTGAAATTCCAGATCCTGATGCTCGAGCATCTCGAGTTGATGCTTCAATCAGCATTCTCTTTCAAGATTCCTACTCTCCAGTAATTTATAAGACTATTGAGGAATTAACCAAGAAGATGGAAGAATTATCCGTCAAATTAACACGATTTCATAAGAAGGATGAAGAAAGTCAAGCTGAAGTAGATGATTTTTACAATAAAATAGTGAAATATTACTCAGAATATAAAGAAATAGAATATAAACGCTATGATCTATTCATGAAAGAACACGAAGTTCCTATCACCTGGAAACTTAAAATAGCAGTCGTTGGTGACCCTGAAGTGGGTAAGACCACGCTAATGCTCCGATATGTCGATCTGGCATTCAGAGAGCTATACGTGCCAACTATTGGCGTTCAGGTTTCCACGAAGACTCTTTTTTTAGAAAAGGAATTGTCTTTAAATAAAATTGGCGTTCAATTAAATTTATGGGACATTGCTGGTCATGATAAATTTTCTGATATCCGGAAAAGCTATTATGAAGGTGCGGAGGGAATTGTTTTTGTTTATGATACAACTAGACCTGAGACATTGAAATCCTTAAATGAATGGATTGCTGATTTTGAAAAGATTATTCAAAAACCTGTATTAGAAATACCTGGTGTCATTATAGGGAATAAAGTAGATTTAAAAGATCAAAGAAAAGTTAAAAATACAGAGGGTCTTGCATTAGCAAAGAAATTTGATCTTAATTATTGCGAAACTAGTGCCCTTACTGGTCAAAATGTCAACGAAGTCTTTGAAATCCTGGCAAGAAGCATTATTAAAGAGTAAAAAAAGAATTTATTTTTCTTTGGATAACCACGTTGTTAAAAAGTCGATTAATGCTCCATATACCAATCCCATCAAGAAAAATGAAATTCCCGCGCCATAAAAGAATCCTCCAACTGAAAGAATGGCTCCTATTAAAACTCCTCGAATAACGGAATTGAGTGGATCATCATGTTCCTTAACTATTTTTAAATCCCCAGCGAATCCAATTAAAATTCCCATTATGATGCGATTATGTAAACCCCCTATGAGAAACAAGAAATTATATGGGAAAGATAGGTGTACAGGGATTGTATTGAGTACGACCGTGCCAATTATACATATTATACCTGAAATAGCTCCGAAAATAGTTCCAAAAATTATTCTTTTAAAATTCATGAGAGTATTATGGGATTTATTGTATAAATAATTATTTCAAAATGAAATGCTCACTTTTATGACTATTTGCGAAACATTTTACTATCAATTATTAAAAATGTAACTAAAAACATGGTGGGATATTAATGAATGTAGATGAATTTAAAGATATAATTTGGGATAAGGATGAAAATGGTATAGTTACCGTTACCTTAAACATCCCTAAAAGAAAAAATGCACTTTCTAATGTAACTTTCTTAGAGTTATATTATGCTGCTGAGGCATTGAAAAAAGATAAAACTGCTCGAGCGATGATCATTACAGGAGCTAAAGATCCAAATAGTTCGGATCCTAAAAAGGAAGCATTTAGTTCTGGTGGTTACTTCAACATGGCTTTTCTAAAAACCATTGATCCGGAATTAATGAAAGAAATTGAAATAGCTGATATTGCACAAAAAAAAGCATGTTTAAAATTTTGGGATCTAGATAAACCTGTTATCGCAGCAGTTAATGGACTTGCGATTGGTGCTGGATATACTTTTGCTATTGCTTGTTCTGATTTAATATACATGTCAGAATATGCATGGGTTAGGTTCGGATTCGTGCACTTAGGAATATTACCAGAATTTGCAACCACTTATATCATTCCAAGATTAGTGGGATTCCATAAAGCTAAGGAATTATTTTATTTTGGTGCAACATTAACCGCACAAGAAACTGTTGATTTAGGTCTTGCTAATGAAGTCGTTCCGCATGATAAATTGCTTTCATATTGCAAGGAGAAAGCTTCGCTATTAATTCCCCCGAAAGCAGCAGGATTAGGCGTACGTCTTCAAAAAAGAGCCATGCATAAACCTTTGGTTGAAGCATTAAGCAATGCATTAGATGCTGAAAATAAAGGATTAGGAAAAGCTACAACTACATATGATTTCAGCGAAGCCATGAATGCTAGAAAAGAAAAACGAGAACCAGTCTTTAAAGGGAAATAAAACATGGTATCAACTAGATTAATCATTTTTACTGGCAAAGGTGGCGTGGGTAAGACTACCTGCGCAGCCGCAACAGCCTATAGAACTTCAGAATTGGGTAAAAAAACACTCGTTATGTCAAGTGATCCTGCTCAAGCACTATCTGAATCGATGAATACAAAATTAGGCATTAAAGAACCAAAGGAATTAAAAAAGAATTTATATGGGCTTGAAATTGACATCCAAACAGAAGTAAATAATCAATATGGCAATATTCGAGATTACATGATCAAATTATTTGAAAGTAGAGGCATTGACGTTCAAGCAGCTTCTGAAATGGCTGCTATTCCTGGTACTGACGAGCTATTTTCTATATTAAAACTTCAAGATTACATTGAGGATTATGATGTGATTGTTCTTGATACTGCTCCCACAGGTCATACATTCCGATTGCTAGCAATGCCACAAATTTTCAGCGTATACGGAAAAACTTTTACTAAAATCGGTAGCGGTATAGCTAAACTCTTTCAACAAACAGGTATTGGCGGCGCAATGGAACAAGCAACAAGTACTCCGCTTCCAACAGCTGAATTTTTTGAGCAATTACGAGAAATTGATCGAAAAATCAAATCTATGTATGATATTTTAAATGAAGCTAAAACCACGTGTAGGATTGTTACAAACTTGGAAAAAATGCCCATCCAAGAATCCGAACGAGCACTCACGTTTATGAGTTTATATGGACTTTTAGTAGATGGAATAGTCGTGAATAAAGTTCTTCCTGGAGTATTAGATCCTTCCTACGAATCTGACATGGGAAAATATTTTGATAAATGGATGGATTCACAAAAAGAATATATGAAACGAATCGAAAATAGTTTCCATCCCTTGAAAGTAATGAAAAGTCGGTTAATGGAAGAAGAAGTCATTGGATTTGAGTTATTAAAGCGGATTGCAGATGACATGTATGGAAAAAAAGGTGATCCAACAGAAATTTATACTAAAAAACAAGCTTTAGAGTTCGTGGTGGATGAATACGGTAATTTAACATTAGAACTTGAAATTCCTTTTGCTCGAGAAGGTAAAACAACTCTCAAAAAACAAGGCGAAGAATTAATCATAACCATTGGAGAAAATAAAAGAATTATTTTACTACCTAATTATGCAATGAATATGAAAATAAAAAAAGCGGCATTTGAAGCCAAAAAATTAACCATTATTATGAGCAATCCTGAAGAAGAGAATGGATATAGTGTTCCAATTGATTGATAAGCTTATTAAAGGAAATTTATTTGGTAAATTTCAACAAAGCTTCCAATATATCTTTTAAATTCTAATATGAAATTCAAATAAAATTTACTTCAACTAAATTCTCTTCTTCTAGATCTTTAATTTAATGGAATAATCAAGGAATTGAAGTAGAATGATATTAAAATCCCCCTTTAATGATAAAGAACCAAAAATTGATCCAACTGCATTTGTTGCTCCGAATGCCGTAATTATTGGTGATATTGAAATTCAAGAAGGTGCAAATATTTGGTTTTCTGCCGTCTTGCGTGCTGACTGGGGCTCAATTAAAATAGGAAAGAATACCTCTGTTCAAGATAATTGTACTATTCATGCTGAACCAAATAGTGTTGCGAAAATTGGTGAAAACTGCATTTTAGGGCATAATTGTATGGTACATGGACCCACGGAAATCGGAAATAACGTGTTAATTGGAATAAATGCAACTATTTTGACACATACCAAAATTAATAGCAATTGTGTGATTGCTGCAGGTTCAGTTGTTACGGAAAGGACAATTTGTAAATCTCTAGTATTGTATGGTGGAATACCTGCTGAAGAACTAAAAATCTATGAAAATGAAAAGAAAATTGCTCGTCAAATTACAATGGGATCAACCATGTATGTTAGTAATGGCAAGAAATTTAAAGCTTTTTTCGATCAAAACCAAAATAACATTCAATAAACTCTCTATTTTTTAATCCTTAGTTTTCAATAATACAATTTTTAAAAATCTCAATATTTTTTAAGAAGAAGTTTTCATACTACTATGACTTTAAAAGGTGACCAAAAGCTTCAAGCAAGTCTCACGTTCTGCTACCGTTGCAGACTTGGCAAGAAGTTATAAATTTAAAAGCTAATCCTAGGTTTAATTTATTAAAATAAGATGAGGTGAAGTATCATGGCTAAGTATAAATGTCTCGTATGTGGTTATATTTATGATGAGGAAAAAGAAGGAACAAAATTCGCTGACCTTCCAGACGACTGGGAATGTCCCATGTGCGGAGCGCCGAAATCAGAATTCGAGAAAGTGTAATCAAATATCTTTTTCTTTTTTATTTTATGAGGCAATAAATTTGGATGTTATTGTTTATACTAAAGAACATTGTGACCGATGTGAAGAATTAAAATCATTTTTAAAAAGAAATAATATTTTTTTCATTGAAAAAGACATCAATGAACCAGAAACTATCAAAGAATTATTGGCTTCTGAGTATGTGTTAAAGAATTTTTGTGATGATGAGAAATGCATCGTGTTAACTCCAGTTGTTAACGTTGATGGAAAATGGATGCATAAAGAATTTTTTGATATTAAGGGACTTAATGAAAAACGTTCTAAAAAGATTTTTTTATCATGATTTCTGCGTATTATATCTTTTATTTTTAAAAAATATCGAATTCTAATGTATTTTCCATAGATATAAGAAGAATTATTTTCATACCATTAACATCTAATTAATTTTATGATAATTTAGGGTGGAGAAGTTTGATTAAAGATGTAATAAGTATAGATAAAACCAAAGCTTTTCTGTTTTGTAATGAAGCCATTGTTCGGGGTGCGTTAGAATCGGACGTTAAAATTGTAGCTTTTTATCCGGGATCTCCAGTTTCAGAAATTCTAGATACTTTTTTTGAAATTTCCGAGGAAATGGAGATTAAAATGGAGGTCACACCAAATGAAAAAGTTGCTCTCGAATTAGTGGCTGGAGCATCCATGGCTGGACAACGTTCTCTTACAGCAATGAAAAGCGTGGGTCTTAATGTAGCATCAGATGCTTTCTTTAGTTTGGGATATACAGGAATTAATAAAGGATGTGTTTTAATTTTTGCTGATGATCCATATTGTCATTCCTCCCAAAGTGAGGAAGATGGAAGATTTTTTGGACCAAGTGCATACGTGCCAATGTTGGAACCTACTAATCCTGTAGAAGCAAAAAATATGGTAAAAGATGCCTTCAAGATATCCGAAAAATATAAGACAATCGTTTTAATAAGAACAACGACCCGAATCAATCATCAATCAACCATCGTTCCCTTGGAACCGCTTAATAGAACTCCATTTAAAACATCCGGTTTTCGTAATTTTGATCAAAAATATTCTACTGTGGGATCGAAAGCAAGAGAATTAAAATTAAAAATATTAGAACGGACTAAAAAAATTCAAGATGAATTTGAAAAATCATCATATAATCAAATAATTCAAGGAGACTCCAATATTGGAATAATCGTATCTGGAATTTCATATAATTATGTTCTTGAAGTTTGTGAAAAATTAAATGTTATACCATCTATCCTCAAGATTGGAACGACATTTCCACTTCCTAAAAAGAAAATAAAAGAATTCATTCAAAGTAAACAACAATTAATAATTGTTGAGGAATTATCTCCATATCTCGAATTGAATGTAAAGGCACTAGCTAAAGAGGTAAATTCAGAGGTTGAAATTATTGGAAAGGAGTCTGGACATTTTAGTGAAGCTTTTGAATATAATATTCCCATAATTTACGAAGTATGTAAAAATATCTTTAAATCTAAGACTGATATTGATTACAATTCAATTTTATCAACTGCTGAGAACCTGAAAAAAATTTTACCGGTTAGAATTCCTGTTTTTTGTCCTGGATGCCCTCATAGAGCTACATTCTGGGCGTTACAAAAAGCACTTGCAGGAAAAGAAAGCAAACTTGCCCTCATGAATGATATTGGATGCTATTCAATGCTATTATTAAATGCTATGATTTATCCCAAAATTCATGCTGATGATTTACTTTTAGACATGGGTTCATGTTTAGGGGTTGGATGTGGCGTTCAACTGTCCTCTGATGAGAAGGTTATTTCAGTTATTGGAGACAGCACGTTTTTCCATGCTGGGCTGCCCGGAATGATAAACATTATTAATAATAATGAAAATTTAACAGTCTTAGTTTTAAATAACTCAGTTACGGCAATGACTGGGCAACAACCCAACCCTGGAACTGGATATGGTCCTAGTGGGAAGCAAAAAAATCGAATTGATATCGAAAGTGTTCTTCGTGGAATGGGATTTGAAAAAATTTTTAACGTTAATACCTTTGAAACGAAAAAATCTCTTGCCACAATGAAAGAAGCTCTTCAGCAATCAGGTCCTGTTATTATCATTTCTAATGGTCCCTGTGCGTTATGGAATGATCGAAACAAAAGAAAACGAGGTGAAAAGATCCTTCCATTTCAGGTGCATCAGGATGTATGCAGAAAGTGTCATACATGTATGAAAGAATTTTATTGCCCCGCTATCTCCATGGATACGGAATTGAAAGAATATACTGATGAAAAAGGTAAGACATGGAAAGGATTTTCTTCATATATTTCTTCTGAACTGTGTGATGGGTGTGGTGTCTGTTCTATAATATGTCCATATACCAATCACGAAGCACGTTCAGATAAGGATGTGATACGACCATATCAAGAATCAAGGGAGGTTCCACATGACCTATAACATTATGACTTGTGGCGTTGGAGGGCAAGGATTAATGTTACTCTCCAATGTCATTGGTTTGGCATGTGCTAATAGTGATCTTATGATTAAAACGGCGGAAACTCATGGATTAGCCCAACGGTCTGGATCAATTTACACACATATCAGAGTAGGTGAAAAGGTCTACTCACCATTAATTCCATACGGCGAAGCAGATGTATTGGTGGCAATGGAAGCAATAGAAGCACTTCGAAATATTGAATATTTAAAAAAAGGTGGAATCGTAATCCTTAATAATTATATATGGCATCCAGTTCAAGAAACTTATGAGCGTGTGAAACAACCTGATCTACCTTACATAAACGTTAACGATATTATTTCTCAATTAAAAAAAGTTTCAAATAACATTTACCTGATTGAAGCATTGGATTTGGCAAAAAAAGCTGGAAATCCATTAACTTCAAACGTTGTGCTTCTGGGTGCATTAGCCAAAATTGATGGGTTTCCCATTTCGTTAGATCAAATAAAAAACGTCATTCCGCAAGTTGTACCAAATAAAGCAATAGATGCAAATTTAAAAGCATTAAAAATAGGATTTGACCAAATAAAATAATTAAGATTTTTGAGCTCTAGCTTTTTCTGCTTTTTTATCCATAATTGCTAAGTAAGTAGCAGCTGTATTTTTTGGGGGTACAATTTCATCCTCCTTTTTTTGTAGTTTTATTGCGTTATTTGGACACGTTGGAATACACACTCCGCATCCGATACATCGATTGAGATTTACAACAGAAATATTCTCAATAATAGAAATTGCGTACATATTGCATCGATCCTTACAAATACCACAACCTGCACACAATTCCGAATTAACTTTAGCACAAAAATTTGTTGCAAAAAACTGAGCAGGTTTTTCAAGTTTATTTTGATTGTATAACACGTGACAACAACAATCACAGCAACAACAAATACACATTGGTCGCATCGAATTCCCCGGTTGAATAACTAATCCAGCTTCTTCGACTTTTCTAAAAATGTCAAGAGCTTCATCTTTGGTTATAAATTCCGCCAAGCCTTTGTCTACATAAGCTTCAGCAGCAGCTCTGAATGAAAAGCAAACTTTTCGCATATCGGTTTTTTTACAAGGCTCTCCAAGGATATCCATTGACTTTCTGCAAATACACTCAGCTACAGCTATTGAATCGCCATTATTCTCGATAATATCTCTTATTAAATCATATTTTGCTACATTAACTTCATTTTCAATACTCTGTTCAATTGGTATTGTTCGCAATTGTGGTATACCAGACTGATTGCACTCTTCCATAAAAGATTCTTCAATATATTGATTTATATCTTCTATAAATTCTTTACTTAGCCGATTTAATTGATATTCAAACATTCCAATAATGAGCATGGCATTTGAATAATATTTTACGTATTGATCTCCTTCCTTTTTTTTACTATAGTTGATTATTCCTTTCTCATACATTTTATCTAATTTAGATTCAAGCTCCTCTATATTCCAACCTTTTTTCTTAAATCCTCGATATATTTTCTTTAACGGTTTTGGTATAAAATCTAATTTCAATGCGATTTCTGCATCCTCAGGGGTAAATAACCTTTTTAATATCCGAATTTCCACACCAGAATCAGTAGGAGGATATCCAATTGGCATTTTATCCAAATGAAGTGCAAGTTCTTTATATATATCTAGATTCTTTTCTTCCATTTCTATGCATCTTCAAATTATTTTAATTACCAAAAAAGTGATAAAAATTAGTAAAACTTGGTTTAATAATGCTTTAATAAATGTTTTTTTTAAATTTTTTTATCGTATTAATTAATCAAATATTTAATTTGTCTTATTCAAAAGTAAAGTAAATTTTTAAAGAAAGTGATAAAAAAATTGAAAAGATTAAAGATGAAATTAAAAATTGAGTAAATTTAAGGTATTTTATTAATATATATTTTCATCTTTGTATCAAAAAAAAAAAGATTGAAATTTAATCTTTTTTATATTCATCAAACATCCAATAATGTTCCTCTTCTGCCATGTAAATGTCTTCAAACAATTTTTTTGTGGTAATATCTCCCCGTTCCGTTGCGACTTTAATTATCTTTCTATAAAGTTCCATGGTATCCGATTCAGCTTTGAGATCATTTATTAAAAAATCTTCAATCGAATCTCCAATTACGGGAGGAAGTGCTGTTGCTGTTGCTTCTCCTCCAATAACGTAAATTCTTTCGGCAATCACTTCAGCATGTTTCATTTCTTGAAGTGCAGTCACCTTAAGTTTTCCACCAATAACAGAATAAATATTTTTTGCAGTTATTACTTCTAAATCGGAAAGTTTCTTTTGAAGTTCTATCTTAGATGCTTTACTATGTTGAGTCATATATTGAATAATTGCTGTAATTTCCATGGTAACTGCTTTATTTAACAATGTTATGTAATCATCATCAATTTTTATGGCCATCCTCTAGTCCTCCTAACCTAAAAACTCCTTAAATTTTATTAAATGTTCTTCTTCTTCTTTATATATCTTCATAAACAATTGCCTTGTAGTATAATCTCCAACTTTCATTGTTTCGTTTATTAATTGTCTATACAGCGTCAAAGCTTCTTCTTCAGCTTTAACACCAAGTTGCAAAAATTCCTTTATCGAATTACCCACTACGGGTTTTGGATCTGGTTTTGTTGTAGCTTCACCACCTAGAATAAAAACTCGTTCTGCGATTTCTTCCGCATGTTCCATTTCAGTGATAGCAATTTCTTCAAACAATTTCCCAAGGACATCAAACGTAGTTTCGTCATTTAAAATATTAGCTTCTGAAAGTCTTTTCTTTAATGTACCATCAAGCTTACTATGTTGTAACATGTATTGGATTGATACCGAGATTTCTCTCGAAACTGCTTTATTCAACAAATCTAAATATTCTTGAGGCATATGTAATGCAGTATGTGTCAAATTATCCCATCCTTTTTATTTATTTTTATTCTTATCTGAAAATTAGAAAAGAATGTTTTTTTTAATTTTATTTTTATACTTTATAAAAAAAGACTGATTTTTAAGGTTATAGTTGATTAGAAAGTATTTCTCTTGAATGTGGATCATTCATTCAGTTAGCAATTCAAAGGTGTCAATAAGTTTTGGCTTAATTTTTTCTCTCCTACAAAATAGTTTCAAGACATGATAACAACTTGGACAATAGGTTGTAAGTATATCGCCATGAAAATCATTTGCACGAATTCTGGCAATTTTTTCAATGTTATCCCAGATATGCATAACACCCATACCTCCTCCACAACACCAATGCTTTTCATTAGTCATCATTTTAAAACCGCTTTCTATTAATACATTATCAACAAACTTACAAACGTCCTCTCTTCCTCTATAATTCAATTGACAAAGATGTTGAATGCTTATAGATTCATCTCTTTTATCTTTTAATGGCTGAAGATAATCCGAGATAAACACTACTTTTGGTTTAATTCGATTCTTGTATATATCTTTGTTATTAAAAACGTCATAACAAGCAGGACAAACACATATGATTTCCTTAAAACCTCCAGAATTAAAAATCTTGATATTCTTTTCAATTAAATCCTTAAGAATTCCGAATTCTCCTGAGTCTAAAAGTGGAATTCCACAGCAGATTTCTTGATCTAGTATTGTAAAGTGAATTTTTTTATTTAACAGGTAATTAATTGCGTTGAGTGTATATCTTGGTATTTTGATATAACTTAAACACCCCATAAAAACTAATTTATCACTTTTTTTTGGAACGGTTTCAGGAATTTTAAATTTATATTCGTTTGTAAAAAAGGGAGTCCCGAATTTTTTAAACGATTCAATCATTAATTCTGTATCCTTGGCCATAAGTCCTGAATCTTGGAGTTTCCGTTTGAGATAATACCTACTATTTGACGTATGGCAAGCATTACAATGAACGCAATTAAAGACTTCCTTAAAGGTTTTTTCATCTCTTTTAAATAAATGTGGAAATAAATGTAGTAACCAAGCAAGATCTGGTTCAATGAAGTGCTTTTCATCAACTTCTTTTGTCGGACAAATCTCTCGATCTTTTATTTTTTTATAATTTTTATAATTAACGTCTTTTACATCTTTTGATTGGGGATCCATCATTCTTCCTCTCTAAATTCAAAAATCTAGCTCACATTCGTGATAAGTACAATGTTTGGAATAATCAAGCAAAGCTTTCACTGCATCAACTGTTCTTTTCGGATCAGGGAAGGTAGGAACGTTATTTTCTTCCATCATGCGGACCATCATTTGCGTAAAATCGCCCCCAATAGTCGTGACTAAAATCGGCTTCCTATAAGTCAGTCGAGCATCATTAATTACATCGATAATATCACTTTCTACATAAGATACTGAGAGCAATATTATTAAAATCACGATATGAACATTTGGATCTTCTAAAATTTTATGTAATGCTATTTTATATCTCTCTGTGTCTGCATTACCTACTAAATCAGTTGGATTTGAAATTATGACTTCAGGAGGCATTTTCTCTTGAAGATCTTTAATTGTCTCATTTTTCAAAGAAGCTAAATGGTATCCTTTTTTTATCAAATAATCGGTAGTTAAAACTCCAAATCCTCCTGCATTTGTGATGATGGCTATCCCTCCACCATCTGGCAGGTAACTTGTAGATAAAATTCGCCCCATATCAAATAATTGCAATGCATCTTCAGCAACAATTACTCCCGCTTGTCTAAAAAGCGCTTGCAAAACCTCAATTTGAGATGCTATACTTCCAGTATGGGAAGCTGCTGCCTTTTGACCTTGTTCTGTTATTCCTCCTTTTAAAAGAACAAGAGGTTTTTTAACGGATATTCTTTGAATGACTTGCTGAAATTCTTTCGCATCTTTTGTTTTTATCCCTTCCATGTACAACATTATACAATTTGTATTTGGATCTCGTTCTAAATATTCCAAAAGATCAATTGCATCCACATCGATTGCATTTCCTATACTACAAAATTTTGAAATTCCAACTCCATTCGATGCTGCAAAATCTAAAAGAGCGGAACCGAAAGCACCTGATTGACTTATAAAACCTATCTTCCCTCTTCTTGGTCTCAAAACTCTATAACGTGGCAAAAACAAGGTATCAACACCCGAATAAGGATCATATATTCCAATAACATTTGGTCCTATTATCCTAATATTATTTTCTTTTGCAATTTTTAAAACTTCGCTTTCAATGTTTTTACCTTCTTGTCCTGTTTCTGAAAATCCTCCTGCAATTATGATCACGCCCCTAACACCTTTTTGAGCACATTCTTTCATTATTTGAATGGCAAATTTCCTGGATAAAGCATTAACTACTAAATCTACCTCATCAGGAACATCAATAATAGATTTATAACATTTATAACCCATAATTTTATCGACTTGAGGATTTATTGGAAAAATTTTAGCATTTATATTAGATTCCAAAAAATTTTGGAAAATTACGTGCCCAAATTTCCTCGTTTCCCGCGAAACTCCAATAATAGCTACACTTTTTGGCTTGAAAAACATATCTAAATCTGAACTATCTTGAGACAAAATCCAAACATCCCACTTTTTGAATCTATATTAACTATTTTTTAAAATACATCAAATTAAGTTAAAACACCATTATTATACTTTCTTTATTAAGAAATGGTCGAAGACCATGAAATTATTTTTTGATTTGATTAGGAGGTTAAATATGGCAATAGATCTTAAAGTTTCTCCAAATGTTTGTGCCTATCCCGATGAGAATAATGAACATATGAAAATTGAAATAGAACTTCCGGGGGTTAAAAGAGAATCAATAAACATTAGAATGGTGGAAAACGGTTTTTTAATTTCAGCCAAAGGAAAAGATGGTGTTGAATTTATTTCAACATATTCTTTATGTTGTCCTGTAAAACCTGATAAAGCAGAAGCAATTTATGAAGATGGACTATTAACAATCACGGTACCTTATAAAGATCTCTTTGAAGATGCTGTAAAACTGGAAATAAAATAATTTTTTTTTCTCCTTTCTCCTTTTTTTTCTTTTTTTAAAATGACATAGCTTTAAATTTTAGTCTTATTCAGATCTTAATAACTACCTTTAAGGTGAATTGAAAATGCCAGATACACAAGAAAATTTAGAAACTGCATTTGCAGGGGAGTCTCAAGCGAATAGAAAATATCTTGCATACGCTAAACAAGCTGAAAAAGATGGATTTCCTAATGTAGGGAAAATGTTTAGAGCAATTGCTGAAGCTGAAACTATTCATGCTCATGCTCATCTTCGTGCTATGGGTAAAATTCACAGCACGTTAGAAAATTTAGAAGATGCTAAAAACGGGGAACATTATGAAATATTGCAAATGTATCCACCAATGATTGATCAAGCGAAAAAAGAAGGACATAAACAAGGAGAAAGAACCACTTCCTTTGCTTTAGAAGCAGAAAAAGGACATGAAGTATTATATGAGAAAGCTATTAACGCAGTAAAAACCAAAAAAGATATAAATAATAAAGACTTTTATGTATGTCCTGTCTGTGGATTCACCATGGAACCTGAGCCTCCTGATAATTGCCCCGTTTGTAAAGCAAAAAAGGAATTATTCATTAAATTTTAGAGATGATAATATGCCTTGGTTTAAATGTAATAAATGTGGATATACTTTACAAGATAAAGCACCACCTGCAGATTCTACATGTCCAAGTTGTAAACAAAAATGTACATTCAGTGATGTAACTTGTTACATTCCTGAATGCGATCATGGCGATGGAAAAGAGCACTTAGATCCTCGTCTTCTATAATAATTTATTCTATCTATTTTTTTAATAATTTGGAGGGTTGATAAATTTGAAACTTGAATTGATGAAAAATATATATTATGTCGGTATAATTGATTGGGATTTACGAAATTTTCATGGTTATTCAACACATCGTGGATCAACATATAACTCGTATATAGTAGTTGATGAAAAAGTTGCTTTAATTGATAATGTAAAAGCTCCATTTGTTGAAGAATTTCTTGCAAACATAAAAGAAGCTATTGGTGATCGAAAAATAGATTATTTAATCTCAAATCATTTGGAAGGAGATCATTCAGGAACGCTTCCAGTATTAAAAGATATTTATCCCAATGCTCAAATTGTAACGTCTAAACGTGGCAAGGATATGTTTTTAAGATATTATAAGAAAAATTGGGATATAAAGGCTGTTTCTACAAGTGATACTATTTCGTTAGGAAAAAAAACGCTAACCTTTGTTGAAATTCCTATGGTTCATTGGCCTGATTCAATGGTAACTTATTGTTCTCCTAATAATATTCTTTTTTCTAATGATGCATTTGGTCAACATATTGCCACGTCAAAAAGATTTGATTATGAAAATGATTTAACCGAAATTTTAGAAGAAGCTAAAAAGTATTACGCAAATATTGTAATGCATTTATCTGGAATCATTAAGAAAGTACTCAAAACAGTCACTGAAGAGTTAAAATTGCAGATAGATATGATTTGTCCCTCACATGGTGTAGTTTGGAAAGATCATATTAGTGAAATTTTGAAACATTACGTGAGTTGGTCCAATGGTGAAACAATAGAGAAAGTATTAATCATATATGATACGATGTGGCATTCTACAGAATTAATGGCGAGTGCAATGTTAAAAGGTATTCAAGATGAATCCGTTCTAGTAAAAATGTTTAGAATTACTAATTCAGACTTAAGTGATATCATAACTGAAACGCTAGATGCAAGAGGAATTCTTATCGGTTCTCCGACCATAAATAATGGAATGTTTCCAACAGTAGGTGGTTTTTTAACATATTTTAAAGGATTAAGACCACCAACAAAAATAGTTGGAGTTTTCGGAAGTTATGGTTGGAATGCAAAAAACACGATGGATCAAATGACTGCAAATTTGAAAGAGGCACGAATTCCGGAAATTTTGGATCCAATAACGACAAACTTCGTTCCAGATCCTGAAGAATTGGAAAAATTCAGGGAATTCGGGAAAGAATTTGCAAAAAAAATAAAATCTTAATTTTTTAAAAGAGGGTGAAATTATTTAAATACGTTATAATTGGAAATGGGGTTGCTGGATTACATGCTGCCGAGACGATTAGGAGAGAAGCTTCAACTGATAGTGTTATAGAAATTTATACTGAAGAAGAGTATTTAACATATAGTAGACCAAAATTACCTCAATACATCGCAGAAGAATTTAATCAGGAAGAACTTTTTCTGAAAACCAAAACATGGTTTGATGAGCAAAATATATTAATAAGTTTAGGAAAAAAAGTTACAAAAATTGACGATAATAATAAAAAAATTTACTTTTCCGATGGCGAATCAACAAATTATGATCGCTTATTAATTGCTACAGGAAGCCATTCGTTCCTTTTACCCATTAAAGGAACAGACCACCCTCGTGTTAAGACTTTACGTAGTCTAGATGATGCAAAAATATTAATGACTGTCATTAAGGATTCTAAGCAAGTTGTAGTAATAGGTGGCGGTCTTTTAGGTTTGGAAATTGCCAATGCAATAAGAACCAAGGGTGTTAATGTTACAATTATTGAATATTTTCCTAGATTATTACCTCTTCAATTGGATTTAGAGGGTGCAGAGGTTCTAAAAAAAATTATAGAAGACCGCGGAATGAGGATTATACTAGGTGCTACAACGGAGTCGATTGAAGAAAAAGAAAAAAATTTACTTACAATAAAGATTAAAGATGGAAGGGCTACAATTGCCGACTTAATAGTCATCTCAGCCGGGGTCCGTCCTAATATAGACATTGCAAAACAATCTGATATCGAATTCAATAGAGGTATTATAGTGAACGAATATATGGAAACAAATAAAGTTGATATTTGGGCTGCTGGAGATGTTACTGAAATGGATAACCAATGTTGGGGAATTATACCTGCAGCATTTGCTCAAGCTAATGTAGCTGCAAAAAACATGATAAATCTTGATGAAAAAATTCCTTGTGGAAAGATAATACCTTCAAATACATTAAAAGTTGCCGGAATTGATTTAACTTCAATTGGCACTGTTTATTTTGAAAAATTACCTGATAATGTTGAAGAAAAAAGATTTATTGATATAGAAAAAGGAATCTACAAAAAGGTCGTGATTCAAGATAATCAAGTTATAGGGGCAATTTGGTTAGGGGTTAAAACGAATCTTTTTGATATACAAAAAATCGTGAAAAAAAGAATTAATGTAGAGAAATTTAAAGATAAATTATTGAAACCTGATTTCAATTTAAAAGATTTTACGTGATGTGAATGATATGGATTTTAATTTTAGTAAAGAACAGGAAAAATTAAGAAAAGAAGTGAGGGAATTCACTTTAAAAGAAATAGTTCCAAAAGTAGGCGAATTTGATGAAAAAGATGAATTTCCTTGGGATATTATGAAGAAAGCATTTCAAAAAGGTTTTATGAATGTTAGAATCCCAAAAAAATATGGTGGTCGAGGACTAAACCTATTAGATGAAGTAATAATTACAGAAGAAATAGCTTATGGTGGTGCTGGAGTAGCCACCTCCATGAATGTTAATTCTTTAGGGTTTGAACCCATTTTATTGGCGGGTACAGAAGAACAAAAACAAAAATTTCTGAGTCCATTAACTCAAAAACTGTCATTTGTTTCATTTGCATGTTCTGAAACAGTTGTGGGTTCCGATGTTGCGGGGATTCAATGTAAAGCTTGGAAAGAAGGAGATGAATATGTAATTGATGGAAATAAATTCTGGATCACAAATGCAAGCGTGGCAGATCTATTTGTAGTATTTGCTAAAACGGGAGAAAAAAGAAAGGAATTAAGTGCTTTTATCGTTCCTAAAGAGACCTCTGGCGTAAAAGCGGGTCCACCTGTTAAAAAATTAGGGCTTAGAGAATCACCTACATGTGCAGTTTTCTTTAAAAATGCCAGAATCCCAAAAGAAAATTTATTAAGTGAAGAAGGAAAGGGATTTGACATAGCAATGGGGACTTTTAATGCATCCCGTCCTGCCATTGGAGCTTTTGCAATTGGTTTAACGAGAAGAGCATTAGATCTTGCAACTGAATATGCCAAGAAAAGAGAAGCATTTACTGTTACCTTAGATAAATTTCAAATGGTTCAAGAATTGATTGCCAACATGGTCGTTGGGATTGAAGCATCCAGAGGACTAACTTACAAGTCCGCTTGGTTAATTGATCAAGGAACTCCTAATACTACATTATCAAGTTGTGCAAAAGTGTATTCTAGTGAAGTAGCGATGCGTTCTGCCCTCGATTGTCTTCAAATATGGGGTGGTCGTGGATATTTAAGAACAAATCCTGTTGAAAAACTTGTACGAGATGCAAAAGTTTTAGAAATCTATGAAGGAACTAGCCAAATTCAACGTGTTGTTATTTCTCAAAATGCTCTAGCAGGTATATATAACCATTGATTTTTTATTTTAAAAAAATTCTTTATTAGGAGAATGAAAAGATGGGAAAATTTGCTTTATTTGCTTTTAATGGAGATCCAATGTGTTTTATACACGTGATCATAAATGCGATAGATCTTAATGAAAAGGGGCACGATGTGAAAGTCATTGTTGAAGGTTCTGCAACAAAATTAGCGGGAGAATTCGAAAATGATAAAAATCCTTTCTTTGATTTATATATGAAATTAAAAAATATGGGATTAATTGACTGTTATTGTAAGGCGTGCAGCAATAAAATGGGAACATTAGAAAAAGTGAAGGAATTAAAATTTCCAACATGTGATGAATTGATGGGTCATCCAAGCATGAGTAAATATATTGACAAAGGATTTAGTATAATTACCTTTTAAATTTTATTTTTTTATATCAATATTTAAATTGACCGGAATTCCTGCTCTTACGGATTCAGTAATTGTACAATACCGCTCAAAAATTTTTTTACATTGATCAATTCTTCTAATTATTTCGGGATCATTGGTTTTAGGTTGTAATTCAACGTTAATTTCTTTAACTCGAAACAATCCTTCTTCATTTCGAGCGATAATAATTTCTGCTTCTGATTTAAAATCCTTTAAAGTCAAATTCTTTTTTTGAATGCAGAATATTAAACTAGCACTCAAACATCCTAATACTGCCGAAGCTAATAATTTAACAGGATTTGGTCCCAACATATCCAAATCTTCATTAGTTTCATCAATATAACAATCTTGGATTTTCATCTCATTCGGATCACATTTAAATATCATTTCTCTCTCTAATTCTAACGTTACTTTACTTTTCAACTCTTTTGACAACTTAAACACCTCCATTTAAATATCAATATCCACATTTACTTTTATTCCTGCCCTAACAGATTCAGTTACTGTACAAGTTCTTTCAAATATTTTCGAGCATTGCTTAATCCGTTTTTTTATGTTTTCATCATCACTATCTGGTTTTAATTTAATATTTATTTCTTTAACTCGCCAGAGTCCTTCTTCATTTCGTTCCCCAATATAATCGGCTTCCACTTCGTATCTATCAAAATTCAAGTTTTTCTTTTGCATGCAATAAACATAGGATGCACTTAAACAACCAACAATGGCAGACGTTAATAATCTAGATGGATCAGGTCCTAGCATTTTATCTGGTTCTTCGTGTTCATCATCAACATAGATTTTAGGTAGATTTTTTATACCTGTTTCAATAATAACTATTTTCCCAGGATTATTTTTATCCATACTTGCTCTAATAGAAGTTTTAAATTCTTCTTCACTCATTTTTAATCAAACCTTATTCCAATAAATTAATTTTTTTAATCATTCTTACGAAATTTTTAATTAATTTTTTAACTGTTCTTTGTCCTTCTTCATCTTCACGTGCGCCTTCAGCTAATCTATCCTTTGACCATACTGTGCCTCCAAGATTAGCTCCCCACGAGCCTCCTCCAACTGGTATCATTTCACTTATAATATAAAAATTATGGAGGGTTTGTAAAGCAATTTCTTGTCCTCCCATCCTATCTCCTCCCACAGCAATTCCAGCACCCACTTTATTTTTAAAAATTTCGGAATTTTTAGCAACTAAAGCCCTGCATCTATCGAGTACTGCTTTTATTTGGGCAGAAACAGTCCCTTGATAAATCGGTGTGCCAATCAAAATTCCATCTGCACTTTCTAATAGAGGATAGAGTTCATTCATATCATCTTTCTGAACGCAACCTTTTTTATTTTTGACACAATAATCACAATGAATGCAGAAATTGATTTTTTTTTTTGCTACAGTGAAATATTTAGTTTCAAAATTAGCCTTTTTTTTAAGCTGTTCTAATGCAAAATTAACGATAAAATCCGTAGCTCCTACACGGGGACTTCCTGAAATTCCCAACACCGTAATCTTTTTTGAATGTGCCATTTTCCTCACTCTTTATAAGAAATGTCTTACTGAAAACTTAATTTAAATACAAATATTTAAATTATGTAGAATATTTTGAATTGATTTAAGGAGTCTTAAATTATGAGCCAATTAAATTTTATTAAAACAAGATTCAGTGTTAGAAAATTTAAGGATCAGCAAGTAGAAGATAATAAAATAAAAGAAATCCTTGAATGTGGAAGACAAGCTCCATCCGGATTGAATAACCAACCATGGACCTTTATAGTTATAAAAAATAATGAAATTAAAGAAAAAATTGCTAGTTGTACAAAATATGGAACGATCTTGAGCTCTGCAAACGTTTTAATTGCAGTTTTTTTTAAAGAAGATGAAGGTTATAATAGAACCAAAGATATTCAAGCCCTTGGTGCTTGTATTGAAAATATGATGTTGGCAATTCACGTATTGGGGTTGGGGGGCGTCTGGATCGGCGAAATTTTAAATCAAAGGCAAAATGTTGAAGTTATTTTGGAAGTACCTAAAACATTCGAATTACAAGCTGTAATTGCATTAGGATATCCTGCCGATAATCTAAAAAAAACTAGCTCAAGGAAAGAACTTAAGACGATTACCTATTTAAATAAATATAATGAAAAAATAAATTTTTAAATTACTCTAAATCTAATAATAACCAGTCAATTTTAAATCTTTTTAACAATTCTTTTATTTTTATGGGAGGTTCGTTTACTATCTTTGAAATTTCATCAAGGGAATATTTTACCTCATTAATCAAAGGAATCGTTTTTTCCAATAACATGGTTGAATCTTCAATATATTTTTGATCAATCAATCCTATTCCTTGAAATCTTTGAAGTGATTTTATTGAATCATCTAATTGAAATTCAGTTTCAGTAAATGGAAGAATGCTACAGAAAGTTATCAATTTGTTTTCATATAAATACCATAATATTTCTCTTAAAATTTCAAAATCAACGTTAGCTTTATCTGATATTTCTTCTAATATTACGATTTCTTTTTTTATATCAAGAGTTTTTATAATATTTAATATATCTTTATTGAAAATTAAATCATTAATTACTTTTTTATATTCTTTAACGTCTGTAACTCGGAGAGTGTTGCCGGGATGAAAAACCTCTTCAAAGACTTCTTTAGACATGATAAATCACCAAATTATTTTTTCCATCATAATTTAAAAAATTATTCTGGCACGAAATCAAAAATTTCATTAGGATCAATTTTTTGGTTACATTGAGGGCATTGTTTTCTTGCTTCGGCTATTTTCCAATGAATTTTTAAACCACAATTGCATGTATACATCTCAATTTTTGGAATAATTTTAATTTCTTTTTCTAATTTAATGCCTTTATTGATTTCAGCAATTTTTAAATCATCATTTAAAATATTTTCTTTATCCTTGGCTAAATTTTTAATTTCTTTTTTCTTTTTTTTCGATTTTGGTTCAACAATATCGAATAAGGATTTTTGTTTTTTCATAAAAAACAACCGATCTAATTCTTAAAATATCATCGTCCATTAATTATTATAAAAATTGAAAATTTATCAATTATTGCAAAATCCCGAATTTCTACAATATGTGAGTATGAAATGAATTATAGGTGTATGAAATAATGGAAGATTTAGAATGGGTTAAGATTCTCGAAAAACCAGAAAAAGATTATAAAGTATCAGGAAGAGTTCTAATAGATTCAAGGGATAAAATTGAAAACTTGGAAAAAGAAGTTAGCCAACTAAAAGATACCGTACAAGCAGCTGAATCTAAAGTAAGTGCTACGGAATTACGGATTGAAACAATTAATGAAACATTAGCTGCAACCAAAGAACAGCTTGATAATACTGAAGCAGAAAAAAATGACTTAACTGGACTTTTAAATAATACCCGTGATGAACTTGAAGAAATCAAAAAAGATCTCGGTAATGTAAAGAATGACCTTGACGTAAAAACCGGTGAACTTGAAGCTCGAGACAAGGAAATTAAAGAGTTGGAGGAAGATGGAGCTAAATTAACGCAATCGTATGGTGAGTTAGAAAATCAATTAAATACTGCAAAAACACAAATTCTCGAATTAGAAAATAGTTTAAAGGAAAAAGATACAAAAAATTCAGAATTAGAAAGTAAAATTTCAGGATTAGAAGGACAACTTTCTGATTCACAAGGTAAAATTTCAGGATTAGAAGGACAACTTTCTGAATTACAAAGTAAATTATCATCTGTTGAATCTGCAGCTGGAAATAAAGATGAGGAAGTAAGTATTTTACAATCAAAAATAAATGAATTACAAGGTTCATTATCTGAGAAAGATAATAAAATAAATGAATTATCTGCTATTGGTTCTCAACTCGGGGATAAGAACCAAGAAATTCAGACTCTTTCAGCTAAAATTACAGAATTGGAAAAGAATTTAGCAAGTGCTGGTGAACAAGGTGATTTGCTTGTTCAAAAACAAAATGAAATAGAAGAATTAAATAATGCACTCAAAGATGCTGATCAACGTATTTCACAACTAGAAGGAGAAATTGAGGCCATAAAAGCTCCACCTCCTGAAGAAATACCATTAGCACCCGCTCCAGAAGATGAAGAAAAAGCGGTTGGTAAAGGTACGGTCGTAGCACACGTTCCATGGGGAACTAGTGGAACTTTACAATGTCCGAGGTGTGGATCAAGCAGATATAAAGATGAACAAGATAGATCTAAACTTCTAACAGTAGCCGCAGGGCAACCTGTGTATGGTAAAAAACATAGGTGCTTAAATTGCGGTAATGAATGGTCATAATTTCTTTTTTTTAAAATAAAATATTTTCTTCTATTTTATTTTTTTTAAAATAATTGACAAAAAAAATAAATTTTAATTTAATTCTGTAATGATATGAATGAATTGGACATTTTTTTCAATCCTAGATCCGTTGCAATTATTGGAGCTACTGAAATTCCTAAATTTGGCTATTATCAAACTAAATATTTATTAGAAAGAGCAGATAAAAATAAAGATTTCTCTGCTTATCCCATAAACTTCAAAAAAGATACTATTTTTGGAAAGAAATCATATAAATCTATTCTTGAAATTCCTGATCCTATCGAATTAGCTCTAATTCTTGTCAATACTAGGCAAGTTTTGACTGTTTTTAAGGAATCAATAAAAAAAGGAGTAAATGTAATAGTCTTGGAATCTTCAGGGTTTTCTGAGACTGGTGATCCTGATCTTATTAAGATTCAACAGGAACTCGAAACTTTAATTCGAGATAGTAAAGGAAAAGTACGAGTTATAGGGCCAAATTGTGTTGGTATTACTAATTTCACTAATGAGTTTACGACAACAGATACCATTTTTGGACGATTAGATCCTGGTCCCATCTCAATTATCAGTCAAAGTGGTGTGTTAGGAAATATTATTATCGATCTTGCAAAAAGTCAGGGATTACGCTTTAATAAAGTAATTTCTATGGGGAATAAAATCGATGTTAATGAAAATGATTTGTTAGATTATCTATTAGAGGATAAGGGTACAAAAGTGGTTTCAATGTATTTAGAAGGTGTTTCTAAGGGTGATAAACGCTTTTTAAATACTATTTCTCGTTTTACAAAGAAAAAACCTTTGGTAATTGTTAAAAATGGGCGAACTCAAGTTGGTGCCCGGGCTGCATACTCTCATACTGCTTCAATTGCGGGAAATGATGCAATATATCAAGGCGTTTTCGATCAAACTGGAGTAATAAGAGCAAAAAATTTTTATGAATTATTTGCATTTTCAAAAATTCTTGCATCACAACCTTTACCTAAAGGTAATAAAGTCGGTATCATTACAGCTAGTGGAAGTTTGGGAATACTAGCTTGTGATGAAATGACGATGCAAGGTTTAGAATTAGCGACACTCGATTCTGGAACTTTTGAAAAGATGAAAGAAAAAGCCCCTCATTTTGTTTCACTTAAGAACCCTGTGGATTTAGGTCCCGCTCAACTCCAAATGTATGAAATATGTGTAGAAGCTTTATTGGAAGATCCAAACGTTGATATGTTTCTACAGATTTTTTGCATCCCAGAAGAGATTTTTAAAATATTAGGTAGTACTTTTGAGAGTAATGCAAAAAAAATTCAGAAATTAAATCAAAAATATAAAAAACCCAGTATTTTTGTGGCATTTTCACCACCTTGGATGGTTCAAAAGTTCGTAGATGAAGGATTAAAATACGATATTCCAGTCTTAAATGATGTTCAATTAGCTATTCGCTGCCTTGGAGTTTTACATAAATACAAATCTTTTTTAGAATCTCGTCAAAGGTAGCAGAATTGAAAATTGAGTCAATTATTTTAATCATCATTGATGACATCAGGGCAGATCAATTTTATAATTTGATTAATTCTGATGCATTACCAAATATTAAATCTCTTTTTGCAAATTCTCATTATTCTGATTGTTGTGTGACGACGTTTCCAAGCACAACACTACCATCTCATGTATCAATTTTTACGGGAAAATATCAAGATTATTATAAAATTCCGTCAATAAAATGGTTTGATAAAAAAAATGAAAAAATTCATGATTATACAAAGGGTTTAGAAGGATTAAAATTAATTAATGATGATATAAAAACAAATGATGTTCAAACAATTTATGAAAAGATTAAAGGTCCATCGCTTGTTATTTTTAATGGTGTTATAAAAGGTGCTACTCACACGAATTTTAACGTTGTTCGAAAAATTTCTTTTAATTTTAGTAGTTTCCTCGAGAAACATTCTTTACCTAAACTTATTACTTGCTGGTATTTCGAATCAGATGAAAAATTGCATTCATTTGGATCAGAATCCAAGCATTATTTAAGAACATTGAAAAGAATTGATAAAGATATTGGAAAAATTATCAATGAACTTGAAGAAAGAAAAATATTTGATAAATGCTTAATCATTATAACATCAGATCACGGTAATTATTCCGCTAAATCATCATTAAATATTCAAGATTTTTTTACAAATAAAGGTTTATATTTTTTAGAGGATTATTATGTTGATTTTGGGGCAGTTGGTTTTTTTTATTTCAAAGGAAAAAATTGGAATGATTCTTTATCAATTAAAAATTTAGAAAAATATGGGGAATATGAATTAAATCTAATTGAATTCATCTTGAATCTTCCAGGTGTCCAATATATTGCATATAGGGAGAAGATGATATCAAAAAATGAAGGAATTATAGAAATTAGGGGAAAAAAAGGGTTTGGAAAAATAGAATTCAAAGGTGAATTAACGAAATATGAATTTGAGGGAACAGATCCGCTAGGCTACAATGGAAATAAAAATGCAAAAAAGTTGATTGATGGTGCATTCCATTCCATTGATGAATGGTTGCTGCATACAATTGATACTAATAACATCATTGTAGTGGACCAATTAGCAAGAATATTAAAAATGGAAAATTCTGCAGATATTATTGCTGTAACTGATGGAAAAACGGTTTATCATCATATTCATTCACATGATTTGCCCATTCCTGAAACTATGAAAGTTCCTTTAATGCTCTCTCATCCCAGTTTCAACCAAAAAAAGCTCGGATTAATGAAAATTACTGATATTCACGACATCATCCTTCGATATCTTACTTCTTGACTTTCATTTTGAAACAATATTTTTTTACTTTCAATTTTATATGTTAATTCGAAATTAAAAGAGAGAATGAAAATGGTTCTAAATTACACAAAGAATAAAGAAGTTCTCGTTTTTGAAAATGAAAATAAGATTCAAGATATTAGAGCTCGAATGGTAGATATGTTTTTTGAGGGTGAAGTTATCATGAAAGTCTCAAAAAATATGGAAATTCTTGAAATATCTGGTAATCTAAACAGTAGGTTATCTAAAAAATGTCCTCAAGCATTGGATACTCTAAATAAAATAAAGGGAAGACGAATTGGTGGTGGAATCACTAAAATAGTACATGGTGTGGTGGGTAAAAAATGTCCATATCTAGCAAGCTTGGTCATGGAGTGCGTAGAAGGAGCAATATTAGGCATGACTGCAGCACCTCTGGAAAAAGTAGTGCCACAATTACAAAAATCACCAAAAGATTTTACTAAAAAGAACTTAATTAAGTTCATGCCCAATATGAAAAATTCTTGTATTGCTTATACTTTGCCGGAGGAAACAAAATAATGCTAAAATTCTGTAGAACCAAGTTTGTTGGATATGAAAAGCAAGATAACGGAACTATTTTGAAGATTTTTGGTACTCTAGATGATACCATTTATTCGATGCAAGTTGAACTCCAAGTTAAATTGCCTGAGTTAGAAATTATTTCAATTGAAGGAAGGATGAGACGTGTTACAACACCTTTCTGCGAGGAAGCACAAGAGTTCCTACAAAACGCTGTAGGTTTGAAGGTCGAACCAGGATTTCAAAGTAAGGTTAAACGATTGATAGGGCGACCTGGCTGTAGACACTATGGAAATCTTCTCAATGAGTGTTTAGAGTCGATCATTCCAGGTCTAATTTCAATCAAATATAAAGAATCGTTGTTTTCAAATCCTAAAATAACATTTGAAACGGTAATTAATGAGTTAATAACTGAATATCCTCAAATTGAACAGTTCTGTATTGGATTATAACAAATTTAATTGGTGTAAATAAGTTGATCATAGATCTCCACGTTCATACGAATCCCAAATCCCCTTGCAGCAGTATGTCTCCAATTCAAGTTATTGATCAAGCAGAAAAGATAGGCTTAGATGCTGTCTGTTTTGTAGAACATGATGTTTTATGGACCAAAGAAGAAATTGATCAGATTCAAAATGACACGGATATTAAAATTTTTAGAGGTTTGGAAATTTCTAGCCTTGATGGGCATATTCTTGCTTATGGCTATGAAAAAGTGGTAGAACCCTTTTTAGATATAAAGGAAATTTATGATTTCTATGAAAATCAAGAAGGATTTTTAGCATTTGCTCATCCTTTTAGAGAATTTTTGGTAGTTGGAGTTGATCAAATAGCTGCTTCCCCCGAAGAAGAATCTAAAAAAGAAATTTATAAATTTCTTCATGGGATTGAAATTTTAAACGGAAGAGTATCGAAAAAGGCGAATGTTTTTACACAAAAAGTAAATAATTTTTTAAATTTGAAAGCCATTGGGGGAAGTGATGCACACGAACTTCATGAAGTCGGAAAAGTGGTTACAATATTTAAAAATATGATATATAATGAGAAAGATTTAGTTAATCAACTAATAAATGGGGAATATGAAGTTAAATATTTTAAAAATGATTAAAAGAAGGAATTAAAAGTGCCTATATGGAGTGAATTAACGAAAAAAGTTGAGAAATATTTGAGATTAAAGACCTTTCCCGTCGCCTTTAAATTACTAGAGACTGAAAAAGAATTACAAGAAAATAAGTGGGTTCGAGTCGATGAGAAAAAGGCAACTTTATGTCAATTAATTAGTAGAGTTAGATATTTTGATTGGACTGTTGGTGCAAAAATAGAAAATTTTGCAACCCCTATTTGCCCTTATATGTTAGGATTAACTGAACCGCCCGGAATAGTAAAAAATGCTACTTATCGAAGCATTAAATGGTTTAAAAACATCGAAGATTCAAAAAAATTTGAATCTGTTTTTCCAACTATTGAATTTGGAAAATTTAAAGCAGTAATTATGGCTCCTTTAATATATAATCCATTTGATCCAGATATTATATTAATTTATGGTAATCCTGCTCAAATGATTGTAATGATAAATGCTTTACAGTATAAGGATTATGAACGTTTTGAATTCTTTTGTGTTGGAGAATCATCATGTGCTGATTATATTGCTCAATGTTACAAGACTGGAAAACCAAGTCTTTCTATTCCTTGTTATGGTGAAAGAAGATTTGGTCATGCTCAAGATGATGAAATGGTCATGGCAATTCCCGCCAATCTTTATATTAAGTTAGTCAAAGGATTAGAATTTTTATATAAAAGAGGAATTAGATATCCTATTCCATATTTTGGCGCAGAGATAGATCCCACTCCTGGATTATTTGATGCTTATGGTGGTAGTAGAAAGTATAAAAAACAAAAAATAAAATATGAAGAAGAAAAGGAATAAAGAAGAAAAAATTTAATTATTATTCAATTATTTCGGTTTTATCCTTCATCTTCTCCGGATCTACTGATTTAAGTTTCTTATAAAGGACAAAGAATATTAAAAAGAATCCCGTTGACCATCCAATCCATGAAAGTAATTGAAAAACATCTAAATTTAGGAAATAATTGCCTAGATCTTGAAAAAACGTTAAAATTTCTGGTAGAATGATTCTTTTTGGATTTAATTGTATGTAAACACAATTATGTGTGTTATTTTGAAGATGCTGAAAAATGTTATCTGTTGATAAATTAGATGGATTATTTAATTTTAATTTGATAAAGGAATGTATTTCAAGATTTGTATGAATATCAGAACCAGCCATACATATTAAATTATTTGCAAGACAGAAATCTCTTATAGCTCCAGGATTCGCAGTAGGATATTCCGTACCGCTATTTATTATTTCAAATCCATCAACTCCCCAATCTCTTAATTGTTCATACGTGTATGGTCCAGTCCCATTAACGGTATAATGATTGACAATGACCCATCCTCCCTTGCTATGGACATAAGCAATCATATCAGATACGTTCATTACGAGGACTCCTGGGATTTGATTCTTATCTGGGGGAACTATTATTTCTTCGACATCAAAGTAATTCAAATGAATATCTAAATCGTGATAGGTGTATTCTTGTCCAATAAGAACTTTAAATTTTGTACCTTTATTCGATAAAATATTATATTGATCAACAAATCTTTGAGCAATTAACGCTCCTCGTTGATTCTCATGATCTGTAAATGCTGCTCCATGAATCCCTTGCTGGACATACCATAATACTCTTTCCTCAGGAGAAAGAAAACCATCTGACATGTAGGTATGCACGTGAAAATCAAATAAAAATTCATCCGCTGCAACGTCTGATTGTATTTGTTGTGTGGGGAAAGGTATGGCTTGTGATAAGAATATAATTCCAACAATTAAAATAAAATACCCTGTAAAATAATAAAATTCTCTCTTGAATATCTTAAATTTGGTATTATTAATTCTATTTTTTAATTTTAACTTTAGATTTGGGTGAAAATATCGAATTAACATGATAATAAGCTTCCCCCCCATTATGCAGAATCCTATAACAAAAGCAATTTGAAGCGTGAGTTGCCATTGACCATTTAGGAAAAGGAACCCACCAATCAAATATCCAATTCCTAAAAATGCTAGGATCCCAATTATTATGATTCCACAAGCTTTAAAGCCAAATGAAAAGAATTCTTGTATCATTAGTGATATTTGGGAATATTTCCCATCTTCAATTAGATTTTTATTATGAGCTACATAAAGACCTAACCGAATGAATATGTAAATAGTAATGATGAATATGATGATCGTAATAATTGTGTACACATTGAGAATCATAAACGTAATTGCAATGAAAGGTTCAAAAATATAGCGCATTATAGGTATTGTCGAGGTATATTGTGATGAAGCATCTACATTAAAAAGTGCATCCCAAAATATAATTTGTCTTCCTGGATAAATATTTGAAAATATTAATAGAAATGTAACCCATGCGATAAAAAATATTATAATAACTGAAAATAACTTATTATTTTTTAAATAGACCTTTAGATCTTCTATTTTAGAATCCACCATCAAAAATCACTCAGTTTTTGAACTTTATATTGTTGTTATAATTACTTAAAGCTTTAGAAAAAAGAACATTATTAATAAAGACCTAAAGATCCTAACATTCCTGCCATTCTTGGTTTCAGAGCTTGTTGTGGACATCCTTCTACGCAGCATAGACAGTTTATGCAGTCTTTTCTTTTAAATTTTGGATAACCAGTTATTTCATCTATCTTTATACTTTCAGCCGGGCATAATTTAACGCATTCCCCACATTTTTTACATTGATTCTTTTTTAAATGAGGATATTGTTTGAAAAAACGATTTCCAACTCCTTGAAATAATCCAATTAAACCAGTATATGTTCCTACGGGGAAAATAACTTTTGATGGCGATTTAATTTCTTCAACTTGTATTCCTAATATGTTGATCTTGTTTATATCACTAATTCCCAACCCTCTTTCAGAACATTCTTCTAAATAATGTACATTTTTTACATCATAACCTGCTATATTCACGCATACCGTGTCAATAGCAACTGCATCCGTTCCTATAATCATTAACCCTAACTCCATCATGTTACCAAAACTAGGACCTCCCCTACCGTGCATAATTTTTATGGCATCCATGATAACCAAGTTACTCTTATTCTGCTCATGTACAAAGTTAAAGAGGTCTGCGAGAACTATTCCAAAATTTTTAGGCGATTTTCCATAAAGATGGCTCTTACTTTTTGTCGTACCTGTTTGAATACCCCAAAAATTTTTAATTGCCCCTGTGAATGATGTTAAAAAGTGAGTCTTGTATTTGGGCAAGTTCACAACAAAACTTGCATCAAGAAAGTTTTTAGAAATAACAGTTTTTTCCATTTTTTTGAAATATTTCCTTTGGATTAGTTCTGGATTTTCCATTAAGCTTATCCAATTCGGATTTTGCCCTAATTCTCTAATAAGATCAAACTTTTTTATTTTTTTATAGATTGATTCAGCTGTAGTACCACCTGACATTGGAGAATCGCCAATATCAACACGTGCACCAAAATCTTTCATAATTTTTGAAACTGCAGCAACGACTTCGGGCGATGTTATCGCTTTTTCTGATGCTTGTAAACAATTAGGTTTCAATAATACGTTTTTGTCAACAACTTGTTCTGAATTGAACTTAATTAAATCTAGTCCATGCTTGATTGCTGAAACTAAATTTTTATGATCTGCTACTTGAATAATAGCAACATCTGTTTTTCCATTGATCATTTAAAAAGTAAAAATAATTTAAACAATTAAAGATTTATTATTTCATTTTTTTCCTAATAATTCATCTGAATTTTGTATGAATATTCATAGCATAAGATCGTGCTTCGTCTATCGTCTTAACATTTTTAGAAATGAATAATTCTTTTGGACCGAGAATCTCTATATCATTTTTGATTTTAAGTGTATAATTTCCTCCATAAAATCCTAATTCTTCACTAGATATATGAATAATGTTGAATTGTAATCTCTTTTCTATTGTTTTATAAAATATACCACCGGGAATAGTTTCTTCGACTATCAATTTTTTATCTTTAATTTTCATCACCTATAATTTCTTTAAATCTGAGATCTTAATCTCAAAATATAACTCAAAATAACATCTCGATATTATGCTGAAAATTCAAATCAAAATTGGAATTGGAATTGTCTTCGATATAAAAAGAGAATTTATTCATCATAAAAAGGCAAGAATTATTATCTTAAAAATTAAAATTAAACTTACAACTTATTTGAGACGAATTATTAAAAAAAAATAGCTTTAATAATTAAAAGGATTAAATTACTTGAGAATTCTTTCGTAAGATTTATTTTAAGTAAATCTGAGAATAAATATATATACAAAAATAAACCATTGATAATATCTAAAATTTAGGGTTTAAAATAGAATCCATTAATATTCCAATATATTTAGGATTTTGAACCCCATTTAATATCAAAGAGGTAAAAGCTTGAATACGGATTACGATTATTTACTAAAAGTAATCATTGTGGGTGATGGAGCTGTCGGCAAAACTGCCTTAAGCGTTCGATACACGCAAGGAAAGTTTATGGATGATTATAAAATGACGATTGGAGTCGACTTCAGCGTTAAAATGCTAGAAGTGGACGGATATAGAGTCAAATTACAGCTATGGGATACTGGTGGACAAGAAAGGTTTTCTTACTTAAGACCCTTATATTATAGTGGTGCCGTTGGAGGCTTGATCGTCTTTGATAAAACATATCGACCTAGCTTTGAAAATATTTCTAAATGGTTTCAAGAAGTTAGGCAAAATAGGGGTCCAAATATTCCTCTCTTGTTGATCGGAAATAAAGTAGATCTCCCAGATTGGCAAGTATCAACTGAAGAAGCGACATCATTAGCAAAGAATTATAAATCTGTATACCGAGATGTTTCTGCAAAATCTGGGCAAAGTGTTGATGATGTGTTCATGGCTTTAATTAAATTAGTAATTTCACCTGATTCTGCAGCAACAATGCTTCAAGAAGATACCGATGTTTCGCAAACACAACAAAAACTTATTATGAATGAAAGTTACAACAAGTATAATAAATTTGCAAATGAAGCAAGTGCATTTTTGGAAGCAGGGAATTACGTTGAATCTTTAAATTCTTTAAAGAAAGCTCTTTATTGGGCAAGAGATACAAAATATCCTGAAGCAATAAAATGGTGCGAAGATAACATCAAATACATAGATCAATTCGTTAATCAATCAACTCCTTCCAAAGGACTTCAAAAAGTTACTGAATTAATGTTTGCATGTCAATTCTGCAATACTTATTATAAAGTCACTCAAGATGGCGAATATGCTTGCCCTGACTGTGGAAAAAAACTAGTTAAGATGGTTTAAACAATTTTCTAATCAATAATTTTGAAATTTCTGCCATTTTTGTTCTAATTTTTCTGGTTTTTGTTTTTTGTTCTACAGAAACCAAATTTTCAGTTAATTTTAATTAAAATTTTGATAGATTTAAAATCATAACAAAAAATAATGTAAGAATATTGTAAATCAAACATAAATTTTTTAAATTTTGCTATATTACCAAGTATTAAAAAGAAATTAGAATGACGAATAAATTCATGGAGTCTCGATTTTGTCTATTTGTACGGGTGTAATTTATAGCAGATTTGAGAAAATTGGACCATCTGCTGTTTCTTGGTATCCGAATGAGAATATCGATGAAAATGTTCTCAGATTAATAGGATTAAAGTCAATTACTTTATTAGCGGGTGAAGATGGTAAAGTTCCTCAAAAATTAGCGATAATTCCATTTCCCTCCTTGAAGCCAGCACTAACTGGAACCGTTAAATTCATTGAAATTAAGGATCCTGAAGCAAGAGGTGGTGCTAGAGACTCAACTTTAACTGTTTTATTTGATCAAATATATGACGCAGTCATCTATAAGCATATGATGACTGAATTCTTTGAAAATTTAATTAATGAAGCAGCAAAAAAAATCATTAATTTAGAGGAAAAAAAAGAATTTGAAGCCGAAAAATATTCAAAGATCATAAAAGGTTTGTATGAAACAATTGAAAAAAGTTTAAGAAAATTACAACAAATTGAAGAAGAATCTGAATTTCCTTCTGACGAAATGGAAGTAACTGAAGCTCATGAGTATAAATTCAAGGTTATATGTATTGGTGATCCTGCTGTAGGGAAAACTACGACTGTTTTGAGATATGTTGATAGAGCTTTTAGAAAACTCTACATTCCAACTATTGGTGTTCAAGTTTCAACCAAGAAAGTTTATTTGAAAAAAATAAAAACTTCAGTAGAACTTGTGATTTGGGATATAGCGGGTCAAGAAAAATTCAATGTAATGAGAAAGATGTTCTACAAAGGTGCTGATGGTGTTTTAATTCTTTATGATATTACTAATGAAGAAACTTTTCAGTCATTAAAAAAGTGGACTAAAGATTATGTTAAATTTTATGAAAAGGAAGAAAAAAAGCTTCCATTAACTGGTATCATATTAGGAAATAAATTAGACTTAGAAAATTCAAGACAAGTAAAAAATGAGGAAGGAGAAAGTTTCGCAAAGCAAAACGGGATGTTTTTTTATGAAATCTCTGCTTTAACCGGTGAGAATATAGATAACGTTTTTCAAACCATTGCCTCCGAGATGGCAAATGCTTATAATTCTATGAAAGATTAAATTTCATATACTTCATATTTAATTTATTAATAAGAATTCACTTAATGTTGAGAAAATTTTACGAAAATTTGGGGTATAGTTCTTTGGATTTTGGAAATGTTGAAGCAAAAAACATTATAAAAGGTCTCGTTTATTCAAGTTTTACTGATTTAGGTCCTGATGCAATTGCTTGGTACCCAGAAGAATTAGATAAACAAGTTAGAACTCTTGTTTCAGTCAAAAGTATTGCTATACTTAGCGGAGAAGAAGGAAAAATGCCAAAATCTGTCGCAGTATTTCCTTTTCCAAATTTTGCTTTAAGTTCAGTAATATTTTTTTTTGAAGTAAAAGACGAAAATGCTCGTGGAAAGCTTCGTGATTCTTCTTTAAGTTTATTATTTGATGAGAAATTCGTGAGAATTTTTTATCGTAATATAGATATTTTTGAAAGAATATTAACAGATATTAGTAAAGAATTAATTGATGCTATTGAGAAAGGATTTGAGCCAAGTTATAAATTTTTAGAACATAATTATTACGAAATTGTAAATATAGTTGACAAATTGATTTTAGGAAAACCATTTGCACATCGATATACTCTTTTAGGAAAGGAAAGTGGTGCTAAATATGAATTTAAAGTCTGTTTAATTGGCTATCCTGCAGTAGGAAAAACAACTTTAATATTAAGATATGTTGATGATGCATTTAGAGAATTATATAAACCAACTGTTAATGTTCAAATTACTACCAAAGAAGTAAATATCGGAAAGGATATCATTCGATTAAATCTATGGGACGTTGCTGGCCAAGAATCAAGGCATTTTTCTAATGTCCAATTAATGCGGACATTTTTTCAAAAAGCTGATGCATTTATAGTCATGTACGACATAACCGATAAAGAATCTTTTACCGCCGGTGTTACTTTATGGTATAATAAATTTTTAGAATCAACCTCAGTTGATAAAGATAATTTAAAAATCGGTCTATTAATTGGAAATAAAATCGATCTTGAAAAAGAACGTGAAATTCCTACTAGTTGGGGAGCTAAACTAGCTCAGAAACTAGAGACAGGTTTTACTGAGGTATCTGCTCAATCTGGTGAAAATGTGAACGAGGCATTTGAAATATTAGCAAGAAAGATTTACGAAAAAGTTATTACTGCGTGATGTTATGGAGTTTATTCCCCAAGGAAAACCATTCCTATTTATGAAGAAAAAAAACGATAGAATGGTTGGAAATGAAGCACAAAGATTTAATATTCTTGCAGTTTGCGTCATTTCCGAATTGATTAGGACTACACTCGGTCCTTTAGGTTATGATAAGCTAATTATTGATCCTGTTAATGAGATCATTATCAGTAATCATGGCGGGACTATAATGAAGAATTTTGAAGTGAGGCATCCCGCCGCCAAAATGCTTGATAAATTGGTACGAAATATGGAAGATGAAATTGGAGATACTACTAAGACTGCCATGATATATGCTGGTGAACTTTTAAAAAAGGCACAAATAGAGTTGATGGATCAAGGGGTACATCAAAATATAATAATCCAAGGGTATCAAGATGCTTTAGATGAATCTCTTAAAATAATTGAGGATTCTGCTTTATATGATGTTGGAATTTCTCAAGATATCATAAAAAGAGTGGTTGAAACTACCTTAAATCAAAAATTTGATCGAGATTTAACTAAAAAAATAGAAGATATTGTTATTAAGACGATAGATTTTATCAAAGAAGATCATGATGATCATGTAAAAATCAATGTAAAAGATAACGTGCACATTTTGGCAATTCAAGGGAGAGGTGATAGTGATATCGAATTAATAGATGGAATGGTCATTGATCTCAAATCGGATGACCCAGATGAGATAAAACAAGTAAAAAATGCTAAAATCGCTTGTATCGAACCATCTATTGAACCTAAAAAATTTAAATTTTCTGACATGAAAAAGCAATCGCTTAAATTAAAATCTTTAAAAGAATACGAACAAGTTTTATCAGAACAAATTAAATATTTGAAATTAAAAATCCAAAAAGTTATTGACGCAGGTGCAAATGTTATTTTTTCAAGGCGAGACTTGCATTATAAATTAGCACCTTATCTAAAAAAAGCGGGAATCTTAAATGCAAAATGGGTGAGAGGTTGGGATCTTGAAAAAATTGCTAAGGCTTCAGGTGCAAAACTTATAAAAAATTTAGATTATATTTCTCCCGAAGCATTAGGGAGCGCAGATATCGTTGAAAAAACAAGAATCGGAAGTAAGGATGTAATTTTAGTCAAAGGATGCAAAAATCCTAAAGCTGTAACTATATTAATAAGGGGTTCTAGTGATTATATCATTTATGAATCCGAACGAAGGATTAATAATGCCCTCCATAATGCTAAAAACCTTTTGGAAACTAAAAAAATAATTCCAGGGGGAGGCGCAGTCGATTTAGAAATATCTAAAAATATACGTGCACATTCAAGAACTTTTTCTGGTAAGGAACAATTAGTAATTGATACTTTTGCAAAATGCATGGAAATAATACCATTTACCCTTGCTGAAAGTTCTGGAAATAACCCCAATGATGTTTTAATTAAGTTGAAAAGCATACACTCTAAAACTGAAGGTAAGAATTATGGTGTCAATCTATCTGATGTAAATCCCATTGATATGGCAAAATCGGGAATTATAGAACCATTAGTAAACAAAAAAGAAGCTTTACAAGCAGCTACTGAACTTGCTTGCGCAATCTTAAAAATTGATGATATCATATATGCCCAACCTGCCGAGCATGAATTGGCACTTGAAGAAGAAGAAGCTTGGGAAGAATATTACAAAGATCAAGATAGATAAGTATTTTTAAATGAATGATGATGTATGATAACTATCACGATTTTGAGATAATTATTTGCGATATATGTTTTCCAAAATCGAAGTTAGAAACGGATATTGTAATATCGACGATAAAAAATAAATCAGAATTTAACTCGGTTGTTAAAATTTATAAAGAAATATTTCCAAATGAACTTGATGAAATCAAGGGCGAAGAATTGGAAAATATGCCTTTTAATAGTTCAAACTCTTCCTTCATTGCAAAGGTCCAAGATAATATTGTGGGCTTCATCATAACTGCACCAATAGACGAAAAAACTCTGCTTTTAGCGTATTTAGGTGTCATTAAAGAGTTTAGAAGTAAGGGTGTTGCCACAAAACTATTAGAAACGTTGATTTTCTACATGAAACAACACGAATATGAAAAAATTTGTTGTACTGTAAATAAACATAACATTAAGACGTTAAATTACATTAAAATATTAGGTTTTAAAAAATTAATTAAAGATAAAAAATAATAATATGAACCATATTAACGTTAAAATAAAGATGATCAATCCAATAGTTTTTAATGTGTTTTCTTCTTGAATTTTATTAGGAAGTTTTTTCATCATTGAAATATCTTTTGTTTCTGCTAGAAGGTCATCAATAAATAATATGATACCTATTACTAAATAAACTACTCCCCAAATTAAATGGATTGGTTTTAACTTTAAAATTAGCAAAATGCCCTCGATAATCAATATTATTCCTAAAAACAAGTGGTGTAATATATATTTTTTAAGAAAAGCCATGAATTACCTTAATTATTTATTTTATAAAAAGAATTCTCTATTTTGAAAAAATAATAAAAAAAAGTAATAATGAAAAATAGAAGTTTTAGACTTCTACTGAAATTCTAAGTTTCTTGATTAATTCTTTATATCTATTTCTTATGGTAACTTCAGTTACGTGAGCTACTTCTGCAATTTTTCTCTGCGTTCGTCTTTCACCTTCTAAAATTCCTACAATATAGATTGCAGCAGCAGCTAATCCTGTTGGATCTTTTCCGGCAGTAATACCTTTTTCACTCGCTAAATCTAACAATTCGCAAGCTTTTTTCTGAATTCTACCTGATAAATTTAAATCTGCTCCAAACCTGGAAATGAAGTCTTTTGCATTTGCAGTAGGGATGTTGATACCTAATTTTTGAATCATCAAGCGGTAACTCCTGCCCAATTCCTTCTTATTTATCCTGGTGTATTTCGCTAATTCGTCTAAAGTCCTTGGAACCTTTCTAATTCTGCAGCTTGCATATACCGCAGCAGCAACCATTGCCTCAATACTCCGACCTCTTATTAATCTACGTTCAATTGCTCTTCTGTACATTACAGCAGAAGTCTCCTTTACACCTTTTGGAATTCCTAATTGGGAAGATAACCTATCGAGTTCCGCCATCGCTTGAGCTAAATTTCTGGCGATGCTGGAATGAACTCTAGTCCTAATTTGCCATTTTCTCATTCTATATACTTGTGCTCTCGTTTTTGGTGGAAGCTTCTTTCCGTAAATGTCCTTATCATGCCAATCAATCATTGTTGAAAGACCTTTATCGTGTATGGTATATGATGTGGGTGAACCAACACGAGCTCTCTTATCTCTTTCATCACTTGTAAAAGCTCTCCATTCTGGTCCTTGATCAATAATTCGATCATTAATCACAATACCACAAGCTGAACAAATTACTTCTCCTCTTGAGTGATCAATGTGAACATCATCATTTCCACACTCAGGACAAATATTCGGAGAACTTCCATTTTCTGAATCAGGATTATTCATTTCTTTTCTTACCTTCATTTATACATATATTATAAATTTAGTTAATTGAATATGAAATCTCTCTCTCATTAATTATGAATTCAAATTTTTGTGTATTTTATATCTTATTTTTGGTACTAATTCTACTCTAATTGGTACTAATTCTAATCTAAATTATTATTTTTAAATAATACTTCGATGTTATCGTCTAACAAAGTTATAACAATCATATAATTAAATCGTAGAGTGGACCAATAATTATTTGTTATTACTGTTTATTTAAATGTGTTGTGTAGATTTGTATAATTTTAAATATTTTTATTGAAAAGTGTTGTATTATAGATATTTTTTTTTACCCATATTTGTTTTAATTTACATTACATTCTATTTGAATGCTTTAAATTAAAAAAATATATTATAAAATCAATCAATATTCTTTATCAAATATCCTTTTTTTTGTCTGAAAGCAAGGTTTATTTCATTAATAATTTGTATAATTAATGTCTAATAGAAATACTTATATATATTCTTGATCAACATACTCGGCTACTACACATACTGGGTGTAAATAATATCCATATTCATAATATTCATATTTAATATATTTTTTCCAAATTTCTGATCAGTAGATTAAACAATAAATATTTTCAATTTCTCAAGGGAAATGCTATAAAATCACTTAATTTTTACAATTTAGAGCGTTTATCAAAGAAATAAAAAAATTAATAAAGATTTTTAAATTCCTTATTTTTTAGAATTATTATATAAAATATGAAAAAATTAAATTTTTATTTATGATTATTTATTACTCTAAAGAAATCAAAGAAAAGATAAGGATAAAAATGCCGAAAAAAAGAAAGTCTGGTGGAAGATCAAAGGGAGGAGCGGCTGGAACAGTTCAGTGTGCCAAATGTGGTCGTCAAGTTCCAAGGGATAAAGCAAAGAAAAAAACAACTTATAAAAGCTTAGTGGATCCTAAATTGGTTAAAGAGCTTAAAGACCAAGGAGCCCAATTTTCACGACAACAGACCGTAAAATATTACTGTGTTAAATGTGCAGTTCATTATGGTATGGTGAAGATTAGGGCAAAGGATGAACGTAAAAAAGGCGGCCGAATTTAAATCTTTTTAATTTTTTAATGATTTTTATTTGATAAAATTCAAATGAACTCTTATATAGGTACTCTTGTTTTTTATTATGATATGTTTATCATTGCTTTCTAATTGTAGGATTTGGATGGATTACAAATGAGTAAAGATGATCGAGAAAAGATACTTGAAATATTGACAAAAGTTAAAGAAATTGATAGAAAGTCTGCCCTAAAATTATATATGAGCGGAATTCATTCATTAATGGATTTAATTTCATGTGATTATCAAGGAATTTCAAAAAAAATTGGAGAATCACCTGCAACAATACAAAAATGGATCGATGAAGCAAAAAATTTGGATAAAGGTGAAGATGGTACAAAAAAGGAGAAAGATGAAAAAGCAGAATTTGATCCCATTAAATATATTAGCGAATTTCTAAATATTTCAATGAAAGAAGCAACTAAATTAAGAAATGCAGGTGTTTTTGGCATAAAGGACTTATCTCAAGAAAATCCAAAACTTTTATCTGAAGATTCTGGAATTGAATTCGAAAAGATAAAGGAATGGATAAATAAAGCAAAAGATAAATATAAAAATAAATATAAAACAAAAAAAATTAAAAAGAAAATCTAATTATTCGACTATTTTCTTGGTGAAATTTATGATTAATGATATAGATGAAAAAATCTATCAATTTACTCATGCAGAAATTGTCAAAGAATTCCTATTATTAGTTTTAGATTTAATTAATAAGTTTGAATCTCAAGGAAAAGATAAAGAATTAAAAGCAGAAATCGTTATGAAATGGGTACTTGAAATTACTCTGCGGGAGACTGAAATTGCCATTAAGGTAGGTAAACACAAATATTTTAATGAAATAAGACAAAAATTAATCGAATCTATTAATATATTTGATAAGGCGAACTTGGATCATGTTTCAAACATGGTTAGAGACGCTTTAACTAAATCTACCTCTATAGGTGCAATTTCACATCAAGAGCTATTGAAAAAGTGAACATTCGTGTATGACTTAACTGTGATAGGCAACTTATGTATTGATCACATTAAAAATGAAGTTAAAAATGAAGAAACCTTATATTTAGGTGGAACTTCCGCCTATGTTGCATTATCGGCTAATAAAATGAATAAAAAAGTAGCTATAATAAGTCCATTTGGCCCAGATTTGTCAAATGACTTGTTAAAAATTTTGAATCAAGAAAATATTACTATTTATAAAATTAAATCTAATCAAAAACAAACGAGATTTCATCATACAACTAAAAAAAATAATGAACGAGAATTAATTCTTTTAAACAGAGGTCATGTTATAAAAGAATCTGAAATACCAGATGACGCTTTAGAAACAAAAGTAGTATTAATAGGATCTGTCATTGGTGAAATTGAAATTGGCGTGTTAGAAAAAATATTTAAGAAAAAAATTCCTATGGGATTGGAAATACAAGGATTTATTAGGGATACTGATCAACAAAATCACATAATTCATCGCTATTGGCCTGAGATGGATGTATATTTAAATAAAATCCAATATCTTAAAGGTTCTCTTAAAGAATTACTTTCTGCTATAGGTATTGATAAAACTAAATATCTCTTACAAGTGCTAAAAAATATCAGTGATATGGGACCAGAAGTGATTTTAGTGACAAATGGTTTAAGAGGAAGTACAATTTTTCATAATAATTTTTCAATTGATATTCCTGCAACAAAGTCTAAATGCGTAGATCGAACGGGTGCGGGGGATACTTTTTTTTCGGCTTTTATTTTAAGATATTTAGAATGCAATGATTTATTGGATGCAGGTTATTTTGCTAGCGCTGCTGCATCATTTGTAATTGAAGGAATGGGTGCTTCTAATTTTGGTACCATAGAACAGATTTTTACTAGAATGAACCAACAATTTGAATTGAAAAGACCAGAATAGAGATAAGGAATAGTCAAAATGTCTTTTATTATAAAACCTCATGAAATATTTTATATCAATGCAAATGAAATAATTGCTATTCATATTGCAATTATGAGGCGATACGGACGTAACAAGGTTTACGTGATGAAAAAAAGAATTCAAGAAATTGAAGAACATTATCGAAATGAGGAGGGTGACATATACCATAAGGCTGCAGTTTTACTTATTGATATCATACGCGAAAAACCAAAACCATTTGAAGATGGTCATAAACGAACTGGTTGGATTACTGTCGTTAGATTCCTTCAAAAAAATAATCATTATTTTTATGACCCATCAAATTTATCTAATAAAGAGTTTGTGCAAGAAGAAATTGTTAATTACTTAATCAAAATTCAACAAAATCAAATAAAAAAAGTTGAAAGTGTTAGATCTTGGTTACAACGTTATTTCGTTTCAATTCGAGATTCACCTTTTTAAAAAACCGAAACAAAACATAAAAAAGAGAGCAAGATATAATGTAAAATAGAACAGAACGGTTGAGAAAATGGGAAATAAAAAAATTGAATTCAAATTGGATTATGAAGAAATTAAAATCACATTAAGAGATCCATTTCATGTTCGCATATTAAAAACTCTAGGGAACTTATTGGACCCATTTAACATACCCAATCTGGTTTTTGAAGCAATTAGAAACACAAAATTCTTTTTAGAGGATAAATACCAAGAAGAACGTGAGAAATTGCAACATGTTTTCAATTTATTTGTTCCTATGGAATTCGATCATGTAACTGAACGAGTATTGGTTCGAACTAAAAACTTTATTGACAAAATTATGGAAAAATCAAATAAAATGGAATTGGATTTAGAAAAAATTTCGCATTTTATTAAGAATTTATATCCCATACGCACTGCGATTTCTGAGCATCAAAACGTTCTTGATGTTTTAAAAGATTTTTGAATCAAGTAGTAATCTCTTATACTAGTTGTCATTTCAAGCAACAAATTATTATTTCTTGATTAAAATTAATACTTTAGCAATAATTTTACGACGGGTTGGTATAATAATTGTCTGATTATGGTGAATTCGACCTACAAGATACTGGAATAAGCTTAGGTAAAGTAGCTATCGGAGTTTTAATAGCAATGGGTTTAAGTATTCTATTTTTCTTTACATTATCTGGAACTACTGCAAGTCTTTTTATAGAAGCATTATTAAAGGTCTTTGCATCACTTGAAGTTGCCCATCTAACAATTTTAGGATTTACGTTATTCACTTTAGTTGGTCCTGTAGGCTATATTTGGATGTTAAATCCTGCATTTATAGGATTAGATACAGGTGTTGTGACTTTTGAACCCATCTTAATTTCTTCAGTTATCACTTATGTTGTAACTGGTTTTATTATTGGTATGATTGCTAAAAAAGATTGGATTAAAGGTCTTTCTCTAGGGATTTGGACTGGAATTGGTGTATATATTGCCTCTTTGGTGATGACTTTAATTGCTTTATTTTCAGTTGGTATATTTATGATGGGAGCCCATGGATTATTAGTTACTTTGATGATAGCTTTAATGGTTTTTGTGATGTCAATTCCTTCTATTTTAATATGCGGAGCATCCGGTATGCTCGGAGGATTAGTATATCACCGATTATTTGTTGATCGATATCAATATAGATACAGATATAAAATATAATCCTTCAAAGAATGGAAAACATCAAATTTTTTTTTATTTTTTTTTTAGATTTCTGAAAAGTTTTTTATAATTATGAATTTCTAATATCTAAAGAGTTAAAGAGATAAACCTAATCGCTATAAAATTAGTTAGGTGAGTTACAAGTTAGAGATTTAATAGGTTAAGGAGTTAAGAATGAATCCAATAGCTAATGAATTAAATGAAATCATCAAAAAATACAATCCTACAATCTTTGAACTGTTATCTCGGTTTGGGAAAGAAATTTATTTTCCTCGAGGCATTCTTTTTCAAGGTGCTGAAGCTAAAAAGCAAGCATACAAGTATAATGCAACCATTGGAATTGCTACAGAAAAAGGTGAACCAATGCACTTGAAATCCATAATGAATCAAATTCATGGATTGACTGTAAATGAAAGTGTTAATTATGCTCCTGCATCGGGAAACATGGACCTCCGAATAAAATGGAAAGAAGAGATGTTAAGAAAAAATCCATCATTAAAAAATAAAAATACAAGTCTTCCTGTTGTAACAAACGCATTAACACATGGTTTGAGTTTAAGTGCAGATTTATTTGTAGATAGAGGTGATGATGTTATTGTACCCGATAAGATATGGGGAAATTACAATTTAATCTTTAAGACTAAATATGAAGCAAATATGAACGTGTATCCCTTCTTCCATAAAGGAGGGTATAACCTTACAGGTCTTCAAGACACGTTAAATTCCATAAAACGCGATAAAATAATAATTCTTCTTAATTTTCCGAATAATCCCACTGGATACTCAATATTAAAGAAAGAAGCAGAAGAATTAGTAAAAAATTTAAAAGAAAAACTAGATGAAGGGAGAAAAATAGTGCTATTATCTGATGACGCATATTTCGGAATGTTTTATTTAGATAATGTTTTGAAAGAGTCAATTTTTTCGAAATTTGCTGATCTTCATCCAAATTTATTAGCTATAAAAATTGATGGTGCTACCAAAGAGGATTTTGTATGGGGTTTAAGGGTAGGGTTCATCACTTATTCTGCTGGTAACACGCCAAAAGAAGTGTATGATTGTATAGAACAAAAGACGATGGGAGCAATTCGTTCTAACATTTCCAACTGTTCTGGGTTATCTCAATCAATTGTGCTGAAATCCTTAAATTCTCAAACTGTTCAACAAGAAAGAGCTGAAAAAATCGCTATACTAGAAAAAAGAGCAAAAAAAGTGATAGAAGTAAATAAGAATGAAGAATACATGATTAAATGGGAGCCTTATCCGTTTAATTCAGGTTATTTCATGTGTATGAAATTAAAAACGGTAAATGCAGAAAATCTAAGAAAGCATCTATTAAAAAAATACGGATTGGGTGTCATTGCAATTGATGATACAGATATAAGAGTTGCATTCTCTTGTTTAGAGGAAGTGGAGATTCCAGAAGTTTATGAAATTATTTATAAGGGTATATTAGATATTGAGTGATCAAAATGGATGAGTTAAAAAAACAAGTGGATGATTTAATAAAACATAAAAATGCTGTTAACAAAGTCATAAAAGAACTTCAAGAAAAAATATCAAAATTGGACGCTAGAATAACTAAAATCGAACAGAAATCGCGTCAAGTTGGACCAGGTTTTGTTGTTCCTGTTCGATAACGGTATTTTTTTTTAAATTTCATTTATTTTTATTTCATTTTATATTGTAATATCCATATGTTACAAGCGAATATATGTTGTTTTAGGGAACTTGATGTAGAAATATTTTGGTGTATTTGATGGATTTGAAACAATTATCTGAAACTTATTTTAAACAACTTGGTTTTAAAATAATTAAATCAGAATATGATTTTTACAGGGCGGAAGATGATGAGAATCAATCTAAAGCTATATTAATTAAAGATTGGAATCGAAGCATAGGCATTAACGTGATCAGGCACTTTCACGATCAATTAGAAAAATTAAACATTACTAAAGGATATGTTATTGGAAGAAATTTTGCTTATCAAGTAAAAAAATATTGTGAAGATATTTATAACGGGAAAGTAAAAGTAATTACAGAAAGTGAAATGAAAAATCAAATGGGTATTTAAAAATTAATACCCTATTTCCGCTAGAGTTTGATCGCATAATTCTGATCCTCTAGCTGTTAAAACCCAACCAATTCCTCTTTTTTGAATGAATCCCTGACGTTCAATCTTGTCTAAAATGGAAAAAACTTCTATTTCAGTTATATTTTTCCTAAAGTCTTGAATGGCACTCTTTACGATATCTTCGACTTTCACAGGTCCAGCTAATTCATCTTCCATAACTCCTGTTGCAGCAATTATTGCACCTTCTATATCTAAGCTTGGATATTTTTGTAATTCTTTAAATTCCTCAATTAAAAACGGATATTCCAATATTAACCTATTTATTTCGTCGTATTCTTGAGCACCAATAGCTTTTTTCATTGAAGCTTTTGCCTTTCCCTTACTTAACATTTGAAGAACTCCTTCCAGTTTGAAATTAACATGTTATTTTTTAATAATAAGATATCTTTGATAAAATGATTAGTTTCATGAAACTTTAATTACATATTCCATAAAAAAGTTATTTAATTTAATATGTAATAATAAAATAATTTTATAAGATGTAATCAATAATTAATAATTTACTAAAAGGGGACATTAATTGAAGACCTTAATATTAGCTGGCGGAGCAGGCACTCGATTAGCACCATTAACTAGCAATATTCCAAAACCCATGTTACCAATTGGTGGAAAACCAACCATTGAACACGTTATTGAAAATTTAAAAGGTGCAGGATTACAGGATTTTATTATCGTTGTAGGATATAAAAAAGACCAAATTATGGATTTTTTAGGTAATGGATACGATTTCGGCTGTAATATTGAATACATAGAACAAAAAAGAATTGAAAATATTGAAGCTGCTATTTTATGTGCAAAAAAAACTTTAGAAGAAGAATCAGAATTCCTCATATCTCACGCTGATATATTTACAGAGCCTGAATTGATAAAACGAGCAATCAAGCAATATAATGAATTGGAAGCTGATGGGATAGTGTCTGTCACTTTAGTTGATGATCCAAGTTTTTATGGAATTGTAGATTTGTATCCTGATGCAAAGATAAAGAGAATAATAGAAAAACCGGCAAAAGGGAAAGAACCTTCTAATTTCGCTGCTGCGGGTATTTATATATTTAGACCTGAGTTATTAAAACAATTAAGTGAAGATAAAAAATTAGATAGGGCAATAGATAATATAATTGAGAAGAATGGAAATATCTATGCATCTGTTTGGGAGAAAGATTGGGTGGAGATTAGATTTCCTTGGGATTTATTAAAAGCGAATGAATATGTTTTAGAAAAAGAAGTCAAAGGGAAGGGTGTTAGAATATCTGAATCCGCAAAAATATCTGAGAAAGCAATAATTCGGGGTCCTGTCATAATATCTGATAACGTAGAAATAAGAAGCGGAGCTCTTGTTCGTGGACCATGTTTTATTGGTGAAAATGTTTTCATTGGTAATAATTGCTTAATTCGAACGAACTCAACGATAGATAAAAATTGCTCCATCGGATTTGGTGTTGAAATAAGAAACAGCATTTTATTTGAAGGCACCGCAATCGGTCGTTTGAGCTTCATTGGTGATAGCGTAATTGGAAAAAATGTTGAATTTAGAGCTGGAATTTCCACTTCGAATCTACCATTTGATAAGAGATTAAAAGAAATTAAAGAAACTGGGAATATAAAAATGAATTTAGATGGTCAAGAAGTCACAATACCTATCGAAAAGTTTGGAGCAATGATTGGGGATAATGTTCTTATTAGTAATAATGTTTCCATAAACGCTGGTAAGAAGATTGGTGAGAATTCCATAATAATGCCTAATATTCTAATTGATCAAGATATTGAGTCGAATACAATAGTCACGTCTGTTCATAAATTAGATATAAAACCCAAGTGAATGAAATTAATTTCTAATATTCTATAAAATAAGACATGTAATTATTCTAAAAAATCTTTATATCTTTTAATTTTCCCTTTTCTTAGAGAATAGCGTTCCCAATATAATAGCTGAAGGAATAGAAATGAAAAAGACTCATAAAATCTTTATCTTCATAATTATAATTTTCCTATTAATAACCCCACTATTAGGGTTATTTCAACAAACTGGGAATTATAAAACGAAGGCTTCTATATTTCAGCTTTATTCAAAATCGGATGACTTTATTTTAATAAAAAATAATAGTGATTTTGATAAATACGATAGTGGTGGAGATGGAAGTCTAGCAACACCTTGGATTATTAAGAATTATATAATTAATGGAAATGGCTCAACTTGCATAAATGTAACAGATACAGATGCTTATTTCATTTTAGAAAATTGTACTGTATATAATGGTTCTACAGGAATTTTATTGGCTAACGTCTCCAATGCAAAAATAATTAATACGACCATTCACTACAATATTGATGGAATTTTTTTAAATAAATCCCATAATAATACCTTATTTCTTAATAATATAAGCTACAACACCCAAAATGGAATAAACTTATTAAAATCACATTATGCAAATATAACTAAAAACCTAATTTTCGGGAATCCCTTCAATCATAGCATTTATAATAGAAGTTCAAATGAGACTATTCTACAAGATAATGATTTAAAACCTTTAGGTCCTATTGTAAATGCATTACCTGATACGATCATTGGTAATCGAGTTACTTTAAGCTGGAATCCATTACCCGGTGCAACTTATTATTTAATTTATAGGAGTTCAACTCCAATTATAAGCAATGAAGGTTTGAATTATATTGCAATATCGTATCTACCAAATTATAGTGGTTATTTTTATGTCCGTGGAGTATATTATTTTGCAGTTGCAGCTGTTAATATAGTATCTGGTGAAACTAGTTTTGTTTCTAATTTTAATGCTCTTACTTTGATTCCATCTACTCTTGATCCTCTTTCAGTTCTAACTACTTTTCTTACTATTATATGTATAATTGGTATTATAGCAATTAGCTTCTTTTTACTTATTATTTATAAGGCAAGAAAACTTGAAAAACTCGAATAACCAAAAATAAGCTTGTTATTCAGGATCAAAAATACAAGTTGAAAATTCTGTAAAAATAGAATTTTCCTTAATTAATCAACTTAATAATAAACTTGATCGTATATCTAACTCAAAAATTAGAAATTGGATCACGATATTTAATAAAAAATAAAAAAAGTCGTTTAGAAAAGAAAAAATATACCTTTTATTTAAATTTCTCATCAATATGTTCTTTGAGTTTACCTAATGATTCCTTAAACTTGTCTTCGATTTTGATTTCAATTACTTTTATTAGTTCATCAATTGAACTATCGATATGTAAATTAACTCTATCAACAACTTCTTTCTCAACACTATTTACATCGCCTTTTATACTATCTAGTTCTTTACCAATAGTATCTTCCATCTCCGATTTTAACACACCAAATTTTTCTTTAAGCGCATCATCAATTTTATGAACATCGTCTAAAATTCTATCTTCCATATCTGATAGATCATCCGTTGCTTTCGTTAAATTATCCGTCATTGAGCTAAAATTTGTAGACATAACATTAGTAGTACCTTCATGAGAATCATTTATTTTTTCTATAATCTGGGATCTAACTTCTCCAATACCAATGCTCATCAATTCTGCAAGATCATTCATTGCTTTAACTTGCCTGTTCGCTAAATCTTGAAAAGCAGCAGCTATTTGATTGGTTTGCTCGGAAAAACTCGCAAACATCGGAGGCAGAACTTCCTGTATCATTGATCGAAAAGCATTAACCATTCCGTCGCTGACCAAATCTAAATCTAAAGGTGGAACCGTAATTTTAATTTCTCCTAAAGGTGAAGTGTCAATTGTAGGACCTGAGGATCCACTTCCACCAAATCCTTCTATAACTGATGATTCTTCTCCGTATTCTGGCATGAGTGGGGTTCGTGCTGTTTGTTTTGCAGATAATCCTGCAAGACTTTGAGCAAAAGAAGTTTCAGAAGGTTTTTCTATTTCATAATCAAATTCATGAAAATCGCTCATAGTGCCTAGATTTGGATCATCAAGTTTGAAGACCCTGAATCCTGGATGCAATTCTTCTCCATCTTTATTACTCTTTTTACCTAAAAGAGTATGATCGAATACCAAGGCAACCGATTTTGGATTGGGCTGTTGATATGCAAGATGATTTTTGATATCAGTACTTGATAGAAATAAACTCAATCCCGGATGTGAATGGTACCAACCTACAATGAATTGTCCCCGTTCTGCAGCCATGCTGTCAATTGTTGCTGATCGAACATAATGCTCATCTGTAAATTCTACTTCCACGCTACTTCCATGTGCCATGGGAATGGCTTTTTCAGCAATAACATCATCCCCTTCAATCGTTCCGATTAAAAATCCATAAATTTCCTTCCAACTATCAATCGGTATTTTTTCATTAGCGAACCTAGTTGCATGTAATACGATCGTTTGGTATGCATCTAAAGATAATTTTAACTTCCCAGCTTCCTTGATTTTAGAAGGAGCTTTTGCATCAGAAATTGGAATTCTTTCTTGGGCAGAAGGCGGTTTTTCTCCTAATTTTTTCTCTTCCTTTATCTCTTCTTTTTTGTCCTTTTCCTTGTCTTTAGCCATTTAGCATCCTCTCCAAAAATAAGATAATAATTATCTTTTAGCGTATTTATCTGTCCATTTTTTCGCTTCTTTAGCAAAAGCTTTTGGATTTTTCTTTGCTTGTTCGCCTGCTTTATGATTCAATGGATCATCTGGATTAAAGAATGGTGCTTGACAGTGAATCATTCCCTTTAGAGCTTCAATAATGTTAGAAAGTGTCTTTGATGGTGTCCAACCGCTTGCACCACTTGCTGCATCTATTTTTCCAACTAAATCTGGATTAATAAGATCAAGGCAAATATTTGTTTTACCCGGTGGCACACTAGGATCTATATTGGGGTGCCAAATAAGAGTTTGGCAATAACAGTAAGGCGGAGAATAAGGATAATTGGATGGAAGTTTAATTTCGAATATAAATTTGCCATCTTGATATGGAGTATCTTTAACACCAAGGATTGTAACACGTAAATGGTCAAGTCTATCAACCCATGGCTCGATAGTTACTGCATCATCACTTTTATATTGATCATTAGCTTCCATATAATCAGTTTCTTCACGCATATTATTTCCTCATGTTTAGTGTTTAATTTATTCTATTTTTTATTATCTTTATGTTATAAAATTAGAATTTTTCATCTTATTTAAGTTATTTAGTATTTTATGAATCATTTTTAGAAATATCAAAATTTCTATACTATCCTCTGTAATCGAAAATATTTACATTCTAATCCAAAAAGACAAAAAAATAGGTTATAAAAATTTGAAATTTAAATTATTTAACAAATTCAATCAGTATCCTTAATGGATCAACGCTTGCTTGGCTAAATAAAACTATCTCATGATCTTCAATTACATCAGAAATTTTTCTATTTTCATCTCTCAATCTCTCAACATGAGGATTCCAAATAACCTGTTTATTACGTTCAATAGAAACCATTGTTTTTTCTATATTAAAATCAAAACCATCTTTACCTAATGCATCAAAAATAATTCTAATATTTGCTTCTGGATCTATCTCTAGCTTACGTGTATCTTGACCGCTACCACAGGCAGGACATTCTTCCCACTTCGCAACATCTATCTGCTCGAATAATCCATATACTCCATTATAGTTTATATATGGCGGGTTCATTACAGGTCCAATATCTCTGTCTTTTAGTTTATGAAGAATTTTTAATATTTCATGGGATTGAATTGCAGAGATAACCGCTGTTGTTGTCTGAATAGCGGGCATTTTGTTCCCTATGACATTTTCCATATCTTCTGGTTTGAATAACGGATAAAACTTATAGGTTTCTACGTATTCATTTGCCTTTTTAGATAAATATTCGAGATCTTCGTCAATATCATAATCTGGCCGTCTTCCAAATTCTTTTCCAAAATCATATTCTGCTTTAAGTGCGCAGTGTTCACGTTTTCTAGGAACTCCTTTGGGCGTACATGCAGCAACTAATTTTTCATCTGTTGGGGGCACTGGCATCAGACACCTTAAACAAGGAGTTTCATCAAAATCTTCGATTCCTTGAGTTACAATTTGAACGTGTCCTTCGAATCCTAATGTCCCAGAATCTATTAATGGCTTTTTTAATCTCAAACAAATATTATTCAAATCCAATCTAGCCTTTATGTTATCTAATCCGCCAATAATAATGTCAGCACTTTCATAAATTTTCATCGGAATATCTTGTAATAATTGATTATAAAATTCTACTTCCATATATGGATTCATTTGCTTCAAGCGTTCTCCCGCAACCTCAGCTTTTCCACGTCCTTCATCTCCTGGTCTAAATAACATTTGTCTTGATAAATTTGATGTTTCAATCGTATCAACATCAACTATTATTATCTTACCAATACCTATTAACGCTAAATTTTTAGCTATTTCACACCCTAGCGCTCCTGCACCAATCATAAAAATCGTTGAATTTTTAATTATTTCTTGGTCCCAACCTTTCAACATGTATTGTCGAGCATATATTTTCTTTTCTTTCTTTTCCAATTTAACACTTCCGGATTTAATCAGGTTCTGGAGTTACAACACCTGGTTCTCTCATACAAAATGCACATTTCTTAATCGCTTGTATGTTTTGTTCCCAACAGTGTTGATGGTATGGTTTATTGCAATGAGGGCACTCCGTAATACATACTTCCTCTCCACTTGCTGTCTCTGCGGTTGGTGCTTCTGGTTCAGCTGGTGGTTGGTCTGGTGCAGGTTGAGTCTCAGCAGGAGATTCTTGTGGAGCCTGGGCAGGTTCAGCTTCAACTTTTACCATTGGTTTCTTGCATACAGGACATTCCATTTTATGACAAATTATACAGGTAGCGATTGATGCTTTCAAGATGCTTTTAGATATAGTATCAAATACATCAACAAGATATGTAAAGGAACTCCAAGAATCAAGTATTTTCATGGCAGATTCCATTTGTTTAGCAACTTGATCGTCAGACACTTCGCTAAGGAGTTTAATTATAGGTTTAGATTGGGGATAATCTTCAGGAAGTTGTACTTCGAATTTAAAGGTGACGTCAGCTGTTTTCATTTGACCTCTCATATCAATTTCAATTTTACGTTCTAATTCTTTATATTCAACTCGATCAAGAGAATAAAGTAAATCCAATTCGAATTGAATTCTTGCTTTTTTATCAACTTCCCATTGAATTTCTCTTAATATATCATTTATTGACATCACCGAAAAATCCCATGTTTTAACCGCATTTAATTGATTAACATCTGGAATTATCGCTTTCAATTCATTCGATAGCTCCATCCTTGGTGGATTTGGTAATGAATCTAAAAACACTTCTAATCTATATTCTCTGAGACCAAAAGTTACAATATCCACAGTAATTTGATTTTCATCTACTTCATTAGCTTTAAATTCTCCTACAATTAATCTAGCTTGCAACTTCTTTTTATTAGATGATACTAAATTAGATTCAAGTTCTCGGACTATATCAACAACATGTGAACTTCCATCTTCCTTCCAGTTTTTAACAGAGTCTAATGTTTCAGGATCTAATATTTGCTTTAATTCCTCTTGAACTGTCAATAAAGGTTTTTTCGGATATAAAGTATAATCTATTCCAATAATGAAATTAAGCTCGACAGAAACTGAAATATAAATTCTAACTCGAGAAATAACTTCGTCAACGATATCAACTTGAAATTCGTTCATTAAATAAGTTAATTCATTTGCAAGTAAAGTATCTGTATCTTCATATGAAGAATCTGGCTGATCTGCTTCCGAAACTGGCTGTTCTGGCGTTTCCGCGGGTATTTCTTGTGTGTCTTTACCTTCTTCTTTCTCTTCATTATTTTCTGGATTTTCAGGGTTCATAACCATTCCTTCAAAAATTGGTTCATTAAAAATCATTTAACGATGTTCTATTATTTATAATTATCATATCTATACTTAATTTCTTGAAGTATTAATTATCAAATCAAAAAATTTCAAAATTTAGAATAAAAAATAAAGAAATTATATATTTCAAATTAATTTAATCATTTTAAATCTTGCATCATACAATTTATTTTCGAGATCTGATCGTTCTTTTGTTAAATTTTGTTTCTCTTCTTGATATACTTTTTCATTTATCATTTTTCCCATATATTTATATTCTAAATGTTTCAATTCTTTTTCAATTGCTTCCATGCGTTCCTTCCATTTGTCAATATTTTTCCGTAAAAGATCAATTTCAGATAAATTCTCATCTTGAACAGTTACAGGTGGAGAAGGTTGTGCTGTTTTAGGCTTTCCTTCAGTCATAATTCTAGGTGTTTTAGGTATTGCTTGAGTTTCCTTCTTAATATTTTCTAATTTTCTTTTTAAATCTGCAATTCGACTTAAATAATTTTGAGATATTTCATGATCACCAAGTTTTCTTGAATAATCTGAAATAATTTCAAAATTTGAAATTGCTCTTTCAAGATTCCCTTCCAATTCTGCTTGCTCTGCATTTTTCATGGCGTTAGCTCGCTCCAACATTAGCTGAACTCGAGGGGAAAATTCTCCACTTATTTTTAGAATATCCATAATTATCCAAATCATTTTTTCTCTATTTTTAGGATCAATAGCGACCATATCGTATAGATTAGTAAGATCAAATAATTTTTCCAATTCTTCAAGTTTTACAGAATCTGATAAATCTTGTTTATTTGCAATTATCCCAAATTTAGCTTTTGGAATGTCTTTTATTATTAAATCGATGAAAAACTTCGATTTTTCAACAATTTTGGGATTAGAATCGGTCACAATTAAGACTGCGTCTGAATCTTTTAGAAATTTAGGCCAAAGAAACAATAATTTTTCTTCTCCAATAAAGTCCCATAAATCAAATTCTAAATTTTTAATGGTTAAAGGATATATTTCTGCCTTAACTGAAGGTTCTTGTACTGGATTACTTGCATCGGAACTAATTAAATGCGCAATAGTCGTTTTTCCAACTTCATTGTATCCAGCAAGCACTATTTTAGGACGATAATAATTATGAATCATAACCGTAACTGGATCAAAAGTCTCAAAAATTTTTACATTTTTAACATTTTCAATTAAATCTGCAGAATAATTACGTAGAAATTCTTGTTTCGCATATTTTATTAGTTGATCTATTAAAGAATTATCATCATTAATATCATTTATGAAAATAAACGCTAATTTTAATTCTTTTTGAAATAAATAAGAAAATTTAAAATCCTCATATTCACCTTGATATATTTGGTCTTCCATACCCTGTTCCAGATATTTGGCAATCAGTTCTATATTTGGAGCAAGAATTTCCCATTCCGTGCTATTAATATTTTGTTTCCAATAGATGACCAGTGAAGCCTTTAAAATTAAAATGTCTCGTAACACTTTTGATTTTTCTCCAAATAAAACTATAATAAATTTATGGTTCATCCAAAATATATCTTAGTATATTTTCAATTAAAAGATTAAGTGAAAAACTTAGTTTTCATTTAATTATTTTCCTGTTACTTCATTTCTGAATAATTTTTATTTTTTTTAAATACTTTTTCCCAATCTACATATATAATCAATAATATTATAGATAAACCAATAACAATCCACGCAGTTTCCATTATTGGATTTGGGTTTTCTCCGCCTAGGACCGGTTGCAGAGGTACTGCTAATCCAATAGTTATTAGACATAAAACCACTTTGCCCAAGAAACACCAAAATACTAGTTTTAATGGATTGTATTTTGTTGCACCTAATGCAATAAGTAACACATCATCAGGTAAAGGTGTAGCAGCATAGAAAAAGACTAATAATCCTCCATACCCTTTATCTATTTGCTCTTTTAATTTCATAAATTGTTTTCCACTTTCACTATCTTCAATTGTATCCGACTGACTTCTTCCAAGTAACCATGCACTTAATTCGCCAATTGATGCCCCCAAACCCGCCATTACACCAATAAATATAATTTCCCAAATTGAAAGTGGATATGAAATGCCAATTATAATCAATGCTGCTGTATATGGTACAGGAAAAACGATAGTAAAATTTCCAAAGATTGAAATAACGAATACTGCAACTCCAATCCCAAATATTCCCATTAATCCTGCCCATAATCCAACTAAATTACCCATTAATCTTGTTATCGATATTCCAATTAAACTTGGAAGTCCAATTAAAATCGCAAAAAAAGATGCAAATACTAAAAATTTTAGAGCTTTTTTTCTTTCTATATCGTCGATATCAAATCCAAAATGAGCCTGAATAGATTCATCATGCCTTCTTGTCTGAATTATTCCACCAATAATCATTCCTAAGGAAATTACAGCATAGACTATACAAGTTATGAAAAAGAATCCCGACCAATTAGGTATTAAATAAAGGATGAAAAATAGAACTAAACTAATTAAGGAAGAGATAATATTGAGAAAAGATGAAAAATAGTAAAATTGATAATTCTTTTCTTTCATAAATTGTCAATTCCCCGAATAAATATCCGAAATAAATATGTAAATGATAAAATAGATTAGAATTTAGGTTTTATAAAACTATTTTCTTACCACAAATACGGCAAGCGCCCTCTTTTTGTTCCAACCACTTATCTAAACAAATTTCATGATAATATGTTGCACAAGACATGCATAAATATGCTGGAGGTCCATCAAATATGATGTGGCAAATTGGACAAACTGAATTATATAATTCTTCTGATTCCTCTTCAACTCTCACAAATTTAGCGGTCGGTACATCCTCCTCATATGCTAAAGATCTCGGTCTAGTCCCTTTAATTTCCTTTAATTTCTTTAATCGTTGAGGAACTCTCAATAAAAAGTAACAACGAGGGCATCTAAATAACACGTCACTGCCCGTTGCTGCTTTACTCGCTTCTGCCCATTCAACTGAGCAATGAAGGTGCATGGGAGATTTACAATTAGGACAAAACCTACCGCAAGTAAAAAAAGGTCCTTTACAAATTGGACAAATATCTTGAAAACAAATAATACATTTATCTTTTGCTTTTCCTGTTAATAAAGCAACATATCGGTCTTGTGCTTCTTCTGTCTCTGATGGAAGAAATAAATCAACTGCAATGGTTTCTAAAAGTGCAGCATCTGTCGTTCTTTTCTTGCTGTCTGAGTATGCAATCTCTTTTTTTGCCGCTATTTCAGATATAGCGTCCATTAAACTTTTTGTATCAAATATTCTAATGTATTTTCCATTTGTATTGCTAGCAATTTTTTCAAGAATGCTATCATGAACGGAGACACCTAATTCTGATACTCCTATACAATCAATATGCACACCTAATTTTGCTGCAACCTTAGACATTTTTATTGGGTCTATTGTAGATCCCCAAGGTCTTCCATCCGAAATTATTACAATTCTATGAAGTTTTTCTCCTAATCCACGAATTTCTTTTGTAACAATTTGAATTGCAGCAGCAATTCCTTCACCCAACCCCGTTGTTCCCGATATTCTAACCGAATCTATAATTTCAATAACATCATTAACAGATTCCGTGTATTCTAATAGGGTTTTCGCTTCATTCGAAAAAGTAATTATGGAGAATCTGTCATTTGAATCTATTTCTGATTTTTGAGTCACAAAATACTTGAATGCTTTTTTAATCACTTCGATTCTTGAAGGATAAAAATCTTTTCTTGCCATTGATCGAGAAACATCAATCAAAATTACTGTATCTTCAAGCTTCGTTTGACTCATAATTTAAAATCATCCTTTTATCTGATATAATGAAAATTTTTTACTTTTAATTTAATCTTTATGTTATCTATTTCTGAAAAGAGGCTTTTATAATAAATAATTATTTGTCTTTTATATTCTTTCTTTCAACTATTTTATTAGGATTAACAGTTCCAATTGGTTTTGGTAATTTATGAAATTTAAATATATAATGATTTAAAAATAAATATAAATAAAGTTGTATATTTCTAATTATTTTCTTCTATAATCTGGAGAAAATTGATTCGTGGTTAAAAAAACAACAACAGTTTCTAAGGGCCATTTGACTAATTCAGCTATTTCTTCATGACTTTTTCCTTCTTTCCTTAATTTAATGATTTTTTCTTGAGTTTTTCGAGTTTTAATTAAAAACTCGATATCTTCGTCATCTAGATCTTCAAATCCTGACATTTCATTTACTCCAAAGATACTACCAATTTGTCTTATAAATAAAATTTTTGATAAATATTTAGGTATTCAAAATTTGATCTGAAGAGAATGATTATAAAGGGGAAATAAATGAAAAAAAATGAAAGAAAAACAAATCCATATTTTAATATGGCTACAGCAATAGATGAAATATTAATGGAATTAATGATTGAAGAAATAGAAAAAAATTCTTCTAAGAACCAATTAACTTTAGATTTTAACAAATTATTTATAATTTTTTAATTAGTTTTTTATTTTCATTCATATCTCTTTTCTGTGATTACTACATTTCCGCTAAAAACTGATCCATTTATTAAAATTATAAAAAAAGGTCATAAAAATTAATAACCAACTATTTTAGTCATTAGATTGATACTTTTTTTGTTAAAAAAAGAATAAAATTTTTTTATATCTCAAGTTTTGACTTATTTTTGCTATGAAATTCCCATTTTTGGTTTGAAAGGTTTAAATTCTCGCATTTAAATATTATAAAACTATAAAATTTGTTTAATCTCTCTTTAACCTTATATAATTAAAAAAAAAGTAAAGCTCAAATAAAGATGAGAAAAATGAACAACCATACATTGAGTTTTAAAGATTATTTTCAAAGACAGATGCAAATTCCCAATTTCAATCAAGATAAACTAAGATTAAATATATTAATTTCAGGTCTAGGAGGCACAGGTACCCATATAGCCTTGGCATGTGTTCGATTGGGAGTAAAAACGATTAAAATAATTGATAATGATATTATTGAGCCTTCCAATCTTAATAGGCAAGTTTTATACAAAAAACACCAAGTAGGTAAACGTAAATCTCAAATTGCAGAAAAACAACTCGAAGATTTTAATTTAACATCAAATATTGAGTCATATGATTTTGATATATTTAGAAATTGGCAAAGTTTCCTTGAACAATTAAAAAATTCTGATTTTATTTTCTGTTGTTTAGATTTACCAATTATAAAAAGATTAGCCGTTGCATCTGCTTGTTTATTTTTTAAAAAACCAATGATATATGCAGGAATTGATGTCGTTAATGCAAATTCGGGAATGATTTTATATCAAGCTCCTGAGGGAAACCCATGTTATGAATGTATGGAATTATGTTTAACACAACTGAATCCAAAATTTCTTAGTTTGTTTCAACCGAATTATATAATAAAACAAGACGAGATTAAAATTGATGAAATTCAAGAAATTCCGAATTTTTTTTCAAGTTCGAATTATTACATTGCTAGTATAATATCAAATTTGGCTGTAAATTTGATGATTCAAAATATTCAATCTTGGATTAAGCCTCCTAATCGCATTATTTTTGATGCTTATAATTGGGAATTAAGTAAATTCTTTTTAAATAGAAATAAATATTGTAAAATTTGTTAATCTATATTATGGAAGAAGAATTATCGAAGAATATAAGATCTTTTAATAATTTTTTCTTTATATGTCCGACAAAAAATTACACTCAAATAACGGAACGCACTTAAATTATGCTAGCAATTTATATCTTACTTTCATATTTTCCTTGAATAGGAGGAAATAAATATATTCAAACATTCTCTAAATCTGGGAGAGATCGTGAAAATTTTTTCAGAATCTTTCATTATTAGAGAATTAGGTTATAAAATGAGAAAATTTTGTGACCAAAAAAAAAAAAAAAAGGTGTTTAAATAAATGCCTCGAGGTATGATTGTTTTTGCGTTTGACGCACGTGTCGGAACTGAAATAAAAACAAAATTTCCTGCCGATCTCGACATTACCTCAGATATTCTTATGAGAATTTATTCAACACATAGCTTTGAAGAAAGTGGCGGCTTTTTATCAATGATTATTGGTTCTTTGAACGTTGCGAGTTACTTTACGGGACCAGAAACTAATCATTACGTTTCTCTGATACTCAGCATGGATGAAGATCCTGATACTTTCGAAGACGCGTTAACAGATGCTGCAAGAGAGATAATGGCAAATCTTCAAAATGATAGATATTTGGATTTGGTTCCTAGTATTTATAACCGAATAAAACTTTACCCGACTTTTGAAGAAGAACAGAAAATTGCCGTAGCATATGCCGATATGACCAAGCGCATCATTTTGGATCGACTCATAGAAGATGGTAGTGCAACTAAAACTGATTTATTAACTTGGATACGGGAAAAGACAGGATTGGAATTTATAGATATTGATGCTATATTGAATTCTTTAGTAAAATTAGGACTTGTAAAAATCTCTTCGGTCAAGGGATTACCTAGTGAATCCGTGTTTTTAACCTCTGATGTGTTCATAACGAGAGCTCCAGCAGTTGCGATAATTAAAAAATCACAAGCTGAAGAAATTAAAAATCCGATGGCAAGAGATTATCTTGCAAGCGTGAAGTCGTACTTTAAAAACTACACACCAACCCCTGAAGACGAAAAGCTCATATCAAATATCATGGCAGATACTGATACTTACAAAATATTGAATCTTCTTCGTTTATCTATAGTTAATCGAAAAGGTTTGGATAAATTATCAAAGCAAATAGAAGATATGGATGGAGCATTGAAAAAAATTTGGTCTGCTGGCTTGATTCAAGTCCTTAAAGATAAGCAAGGAGAAGAATTCTATTATCTAAAAACGGATATTCGCATTGAAAAATTCTATCCAGAATATTTAGTTAATAAGATTCGCCAAGCATACGAACAAAAAACGATTTCAAATCCTGTATTGAAAGAGCATCTAAAACACTTACGGGATCAATTCATTGACTTGAAGGGCTTGGAAAAATTAAGAAAAAAAGAAAAAGGGGATGAAAAAGATTGAATAAAAAGCAGAGATCGATCTTAATATCTTTAATGTTTGTATTTTCAATTTTTGTTGGGCTTACCCTTATGATTGGTACTCCTAGTTCAACACCTGCTGAAGATACATTAGATATGACAGCTGAAACATGGAATTTGACTTGGCGATATAGATTAAATATAACACTTCAAGAAACCGCAGACATACCAAGATTTGCTAATCCTGTTGATGTTGATTTAAGTTTTTCATCCGGGGAATGTATTAATAACAGTATTAGGGTATATGATAACGAAAGTGTAGAAATACCAAGCCAAGTTTGGGATATAGAGTATTATACTGGTACATCTTATATTTCAAAAGCAAAAGTTACATTTCTAGCAAATATTTCAGGATTGAATACAAAAACTTATCAAATATTATATTCTGATTTACCCGATCCATTTCCTGAACCTGATTATTCAGTTTTCGCAAACGGAATAAATGCTTCTTTTGATGGGCAAAAGGTGACCGTAGTCCAAGATTATTACTCAATTGAATTTGCAGAAAATAATGGTGTTTATAACTTTACTTTAAATGCATTAGGTGAAAATTTCCATACAAATAATTCACTTGCTCCTGATTTATATGATAATTACCCAATCGAGAATCAATACTTGTATTTATTACCAAATGAACATTTAGTATTTATTGCTCAAGAAGCAGGCGATGTCCGAATATATGATGGTGAATCAAATAGTCTGATTGCTCAGCATACGTTTTCGAAATATGAAGTTTGGAGGTATCCTGATACAACAGAACTGTATTTCCATAATTTACTCAGTACATTAATACGAATCGATTCTGATATTGAAGGATCCATGTACGTTACAAGTCAAGGCGTAGACAATATTCATGGAGGTGGCGGAATTGTAAATAATTACTATTCTGGTCTCGATGCTTATTCTGATGATGCACTTTATTCAGCGTATGGGACTGATTTACTTTTATGGGTGGCCAGAGATCTTTACATTACTGCCTATGAACCCACAGAAGTAGTAATCACTGATTTTTCCACTGGTGATGGTGATTCAGATGATTCAAAAACCATTATATTGGGAGATCCAAATGCACCAAACGGTTATTATTTGGGTTGGAATACATCTATGAATTCCTTGATTTATACGACTGATCAATATAATAGTTTTTATCCTGTTGGAGATCCTAGTGGAGATGACGAATTAAAACCCAACATTTTCGATAATGATATCATTCGGATACAAGCAAATTCATCAGTTACTGTCGTAGGTGGCTATTGTGCAAACGACTATCAAACTGAAATTATGGGCAAAGATGAGATGACTTTTCATTTTCCAATTTTATACCGATTTTTTGTAGTAGCTACTGAAGATAACACACAAATACATTTCTCTAACCTTTCAGTTAACGGTGAAAAATTGAGACCTTATATCATCTCTAATGAAATTACAGGTTATAGAACCAATTTTGATAACTATAATGATAGACGATATTTAACATCAACTGAATATGATCAAAAGACAGTCTATGATTTAATGGCTGGTGATACGATTGAATTTTATGATTGGCCTCCTGATCGTAATAGAACTACTGGGGCTTATAATTATGATCCCGTTGCAGGTAGCGATATTTATGATAGATGGGGTATTGCACCAGATTTTTATAAAAATAACTGGGCAAATATTACAGCTACTAAACCCATTAAAGTGTATGTGAGCACTTCTCCTGCGAATGACATTCTAGCAATGGAATCAACTGATCGAACATTTATTACTGGAACAAGAGCAGAACAGACTGTAACACTTGTTGGATTAGAAGACGATACTTCTGTTACACTAAAAAGTAGTGAAGATAAAACCGAACCAATTGATCATAGAACGTCTATTGTTGAAGTCGTTGATATCAATCAAGATGGTGTTGATGAAGCAATTGTCGGAAGTTTAGAAATAATGCTCTATAATTTAACTGATAATACTCCAATGTGGAATCAACCACTTGACGTGTGGGCAAATCAATTATATGGTATGGGTCGAACAAGTTGGGATGACTTTAAATATAAATCGGAATTTAAATTTGCAAATCTAACTGGTGATGAATATCTTGACGTGTTGATCAGTGTTGGAACTACTGCACTATCAACGCAAGCCATGCAAGCAATTGATGGGAAAACTGGAGAACGTTTGTGGAATAGAGACTTTTATTATTATGGTCCCACTAATTATGCAGTTGGAGATATTAATAATGATGGTCTTGATGATGTACTGGGTGTCGGTTATAGTTCTAGAAGGTTAATAGCATTTAACTCTACTAATGGCGCATATTTAATGTATCAATATGTTGCTCAAGGATACGGTGAAGGTTTAGAACTAATTGATCAAAATAGCGATGGGTATTACGAAGCGATAGTACTAGCTTGCAGTGATAATTATATCTATACATATAATACTTCAAAGCTTCTTTATAGTTCTTATTGGAACACGTTTTATAATCAAGCTGGTTGGTCATATGTTGTGATATCGCAATCATCTGTATATAATTCGAGACAAGCAATCACATATGATTTTAGATGTCTTGAGATTTCCGATCTTGATGGTGATGGAACTCCAGAAATAATCGTTGGAAAAGGAACCGAAAATGTCAATTCTTTTATTGATGTTTATTTCTATGAATCTACCACGCGAACTATTGGTGCATTGAATTATACTATTGATTTTCAGACCGATGTGTCTGGAAATTATGAATATGACAAACATAGACCATATATAATTGAAACAAGTGATATTACTGGAGATAATATTAAGGATTTAATTGTTGGCATGGATCGATATCAAATAATCGATGTTAATGCTACAGTTATAGCATTTAATGGTCTGAATGGTGCTTATCTTTGGGATACAGGTTCAAATATCACTGATTGGGTAATGGATATTGAAATTGATGATTTGAATCAAGATGGCGTAAAAGAGGTCATTGTTGGAACTGCAAATCTTCTATATTCCCAGAGTCCTGATACTAATAGAGATATCCGAGAAGGCAACGTCACGATTCTCAATTCCGCAGACGGAACTAATTTATGGTGGAATCAAACGAATGAAGGCTGGGTCAGAACTGTCAAGACAGCTCAAATTGACTCTTCCAACATAATCATTTTGGCAACTACTTTCACGGATCAACCACAATTGCATATATATAAAAACCAAACATCAGCCATTTCGAGCTATAAAAATATGACTTCCATTATGCTAGAACGTTATGGATACGATCGTGAATTTATACTTGACGAGGGTGAAGTCATTCAAGTCCAAATACAAACTGCGCGACGAGGATTTCAAATTAATTCTACAAAACCCATATATTATCGACTTTCAGGAGGTGCATCATCTGAAAGTACTGTCTGGATGCCCTTAAAGAAAAATCCTCAAATTGAGACCATAACATTACTCGATAGTGGCCCCGTATTTATAAGATATAGCGTTGAATGGACGACCTCAGATGGTTTTCATACAACTGATAACTTTACTTTCTATAATACATGGCCTTTTTGGAAACTTAGCCGTCAACAATATTCTGATTCAGCTCGGACTATTAAGCCCGCTTTATTGAATACGAGGTTAGATTTCCCATTAAATAATAAATTAAATATTCCTCAAATGAGACAAATTGTTGATGGTGCTTCTTCCGTTTCAGTTACTTTATCTCAAACCGCCTCTAGCTCTGTAGCAATTCAAGACTATAATTTAATCTCAAACTCGGTAAATACATCTCTCGGAATATACGTGCTCAGTAAATCTTCTAAAATAAGTAACGCACAATTGATATCACAAGATGAACTTTCTTCTGGATTATCAGAAATTAAATTAGTACCTAGTACTCCTCTTACACTTTCTGGATCGTCTGATAAGATCGAATTTGAAATATGGGAAATAGTAATGCCAAATGTAACATTGCCATACGTTCAAGCTGCGCATAACATTGCAACTAATCCTTTAGTTCTTGTTGGTACAACAAATGAAGAACAATGGTTTGACTTAGAATTAACAATCGTGAATAAAGATGGTTATCCAATCGAGGGTGCTAATGTTACGGTGATTAACGCAACCCGATTAAACGCTACTAATCAAAAAGAAGAATATAACTATTCTGAAATTGTCGGTGCGAATGGCAAAACTACTGGATTAACTAGAATTTTTGAAGGTAATTATTTAGTAAACGTGACTTATAGCGTACCTGATGTTCCAGAATTAAGTATTTCAAGAGAAGTAATAATAAATGCTAACTCAACTTTAACTCCTTCCCCTATCTCCCTAGATCTCGTCACCTTCGATATAAAAGCAGTATATGAAAGTGAACGAACATCATTGGATCAGATATTGGATGAAGATTACTTGGAAAATGCTATCATTGAAATCCGGAATTATACAGATGAAGTTGCTATTGTGAATTTGACTACTGATAATAATGGTGAAGTATCATTCATTTGGAAATCATTTGATAATTATTCCCTGAGAATTTATGCCTTTGGACAAAATATAAAATATGAAGAGATGCAAGAGATATTTGCAGGACAAAATAAATTTACTTATGCTAATGTTTTAATTGGAACCGAAGAATCTACAAAAAATATAAATGTATCGGACGATTCATACTGGAATATTTCTTCTGAATCTGGAACTAATGCTACTGAAATCGAATTAGAATTTGAACTTAACTATTCTTATGTTATTAGTTCATTTGATCTAATTTATGAAGGTTTCTTGAACTCTTCCTTAAATGGAACTGGAATATTGCAAGTTTTTGATTACGAAGCTGGTGATTGGAGTCCTGATATAATCAACTTGAATTCCAAGGAAACATATTATAACACATCTCAAGAGTTCGATTATAGGCACTTTGATGAAATGAATAACAATAAAGTCACGGTAAAATTAATCCTTCAAAGCAATGATAGTTATATGTTATCCGTTGATTTATTGGTTGTTAATGTAACAACACTTTCTGGCAATAATAATTCAATAATTACAGAACGAAGATTTGATTTAACGAATAGTCGTTCTGTCATTCTAAATTGTACTGGTCTTGGTCCTATCCCTGAAACAGAATTAACTATTGTTGCACCAACCAATTTCGTTGACCCATGGACTGTTCCATATAATCAATTTGTTGACATAACAACCCTTTATAATGTTCCCTCTCTAGGAGCGAGAGATCCAGATAGTTCAACTGCAAAAATTAGAATCAAGGGTACAACGACGATTCTATATTCAGCTATTGAACTGAGTTCAACTGGAACAACTGGACAGACTAGATTAATTTTCAATGCAAGCGATTATTTGGCAGGTGGGACTTATATAGTAACAATAACTGCTAGTAAAGAAGGTTATAAAATTGCGACTTGTAGTTTTGAATTGATAATAGCAAATTTAACCGCTAAATTAGTTTATCCAAGCTATATTTCTACGTTTTATGCATTTAATGCATCATTGAACATCAGTTATCAATATAATTCCAAAGCGATTTCAGATTGGAACCTCTATTATTACATATCCGGAACTCCGTCAATAAATGGCTCAATTTTAGTATCAAGCGGGCTAATAATTGATGGTAATTACAACTTGACTTTCAGTACAATTGGTCTTAACCAAGGATCTCATAATCTAATAATTTCCTCAAGTAAACAAAACTATACATCCGATTCCCAAATAATTCAACTACAAATCTTTGAAATTCCCACAACTTTAAATGGAAGTTCATCTGACCTTGCAAACTCGACTTCAATATACGTCACAACCAGCCAGATATTCTATTTTCAATTTAATGATAGCGTTAATAAAATAGGATTAGATAGCTTAATCACGTTTAACTGGAAAGCATATTTGGGTGGACAATTACATGATTCTGGTAACTTAATAGCTTTAGGAAATGGACTTTACAGCCTGGACTTTAATACTGCTAATAGAGCAAACGGAACATATACTATTTGGGTAACACTCTTTAAAAATAACTATGAACTCAAAAAATCTGTTATTTTCTTAGAGATTAAATTAATTCCTATCAGTATTGCATTCAATGCTCTGTTAATAAATGTAGATCAAGGTAGTACAGGAAGCTTTATAACGAATTTAACTGATGTTTGGGGTAATCCAATTACTGATGCGACCATTTCATATGAATGGGCAGGCGGAACTGGAACCTTCGAAAACTTGGGTGATGGATTATATCGATTTACCATAGATAATACTGCAAGAGCATATAGCGTTCAACCATATACAATTACTTATACCATTACAAGACCAAATTGCACAAGTGCCACTGGAACGATAACTGTAAATGTTGATTATTATAAATTCTTTGGTCTAATACCAGAACCGATCTTTTGGGCTATTGTGATAACTGCAATTATTGCAGTTGCAGCAGTTTCTGGTTATGTGGTAGTCAAACGCGCAAGAATTCCGTATGAAATAAAGAAAATCGACGAGACAATAAAAGGTATCGACAAGAACAAGAAACTTGAATATCCCGTTTTAAAAACAAAAGCTGAGATTTTTGAAAATACATTCAAAGAGAGTTGGGATGTTTTAGATTTAACACCCCCAATCAAAGGGAAGAAGAAGGTAGCTGAAGACGATTTTATGGATTTACTAAGTTCTATCAAGAAAATTCGAGTGACTGCATATGAAGCAGAAACATTAAAAGCAAAATTAATAACGCTTTCAGAAGCAGAAGGTATCCAATTATTGGGTGAAATGGGTGTACCGCCAGATACCGCACAAAGATTGATAAAACTAGCGAAAAAATAATTTTCTTTTCTTTTTTTTTCTTTTATTTATATAATTATGATTTTTCTTATCATCAAATTGAAAATAAATTTTATTATGTAAATAATGATTTTAAACAAATTTAATTAATAATGGAAGATAAAAGGATACTGAGGAATCAAAATGGATAATTTAGTGAAAAATCTTCAAGAAAAGGTTTTCTTACTCAGAAAAGAGAAGCAAGAATTAGAAGACAAAATAGTAAATCTTTTAACTCGATCAACTGTTCAGCATTTGGTAAATCTACCAAATCAATTTGATTTACATAATAAACTGTTAGAACTCATTGAATCTGCAAAAAAAGAATTATTAATTATTACACCCTCCTTTGATCAAGATTTTGCTCATATAATTATAAAAAAATGGAAAGAATTACAACAAAACTTGCTATTAATTACCTTGGATCGGCATTTGATCTTTAATTCTGACAATATAAAGGGATATGATTTCTTAATTTCTACAAATACATTAGAAATTGTAAATAATCCTGATATAAATTCAACTTTTATTATTATTGATCGAAAGCAAGTTATCGTTCTTACAACGAATTTAAATAAAAATGAAATAACTAAAAAATTCTCTATTGGCGTGATATTCGATGAAGAACAAGTAGCAACCAAATTCTTTAAGTTTTTTAATGAACATCTACCAACTTTCATGCAAATTAATTAAAAAAGAAAATTTTTCATTTTTTAATTCGTTAATTTAGGTATTCTGTAACATATCATCGTATAATTTTGGTAATAATTTCTTATATTTATCATTTTTAATATTCTGCAGGATCTCTGCAGAACTCTTTTTCAACACATCCTTGAATTTTATTGGATTCTCGTCTCTTCTAAGAACCAATGCAATGACATGATTGGGTATAACGATAACATTTTGACCCATTCCAGAAAAGAAACTCGTAATTTTTGAATCTTTTAAAGTCATTGTTGCAAAATTTGGATCAGTATTTTCAATTCTATGATTTGCATATATGTTTGTAAATACTTTACTTGGTAATTTTAATTCTTTTGGATACTGCGCAATTAATACAGCACCGATTTCGTTATCCCATTTAATAATTATGATTCCTTTGGGCATTGATTTCACTAGTCCTAAAATTGTATTAATTTAATCTTTAACTCAGTTATCTTTTTTCTAATCGAGGATTCTTTTTCTAATAATTCTATCTTTTTCTCCTTAAAACTTTTTTCAGATATGTTATTGAGCTTGAGATCTGCATCTAACTCTTCTGATTGTTTTTCAATATTTTTAAGTGTAACAAATAATTCATTAATTTCTATTTCTACTTGTTCCTTTTCTGATAATTCAACATTCTCGACTTTATCTATAACTTGAGATGATGGTTTTTGATCTTTTATGGTTGATAATGACTCAGATGAAGACAAGCTGCTATCCTCTGAAATTTCTGTACTAGATTGTGGTTCTATAATTTCATTTATTTGTGGTATGGTTGAATTCTCAATGGTTTCACCAACAATTTTCTCTTTTAAAGTAATTTTAGCATCAGAAAATTCTTCAATATTTTTAGAATTAGTTGTCTGTTCGATTTTTTCTTCAGAAACATATGATTTAGTTACTGGTTCTGAAATAACTTCTTTTTCTGTAACATCTTCAGAAATTTTATTTCCCTCGGTTTTTATTTCCGACTTCAGCGGGATTTCCTCTTTAAAAATATTTGAATCAGTATCAAACTTATCTTCCCGACTATCTACTATTGCATTTCGTATTGTTCTTGCTCGCTCAAAGAATTCTTGCGCCATTTTATCTTCGCCTAAGTCCATAGAATATTTTGCGATTGATTCAAAATTATCAGCAGCTTTTTTAATATTTCCTGCTTCTAGTGCAATTTGCGCCTCCTCAATAATTTTATCTCGATCTATTAACGGCTTTATAAGAGGTGAGACTTGTTGAGAAATTTTCAGAACATCTGCAATGACTGATATCATTTTAGCTCTATTTTTTGGATCAACTGCTACCATTCCGTACGCACGTTCAACACCAAGCATTTTAGCAATTTCAGATGTTGACAATGCGTTGGGTAAATCTTGTTTATTAGCCACAACTGCAAATCTCGCCGTAGGAACCTCTTTTTTTACCAAATTTATAAAAAATTTTGATTTATCAATATTATTTAAAGTGGAATCGGTAATTAAGATGACTGCATCAGATCCCTTGATAAATTTAGGCCATAAAAATGAAAATTGTTCTTGTCCAGCAAAATCCCACAAATAAAAATGTAATTTCCCTATTTTTATTGTAGATATTTCTCCTGTCATTGTGGGGATGTGCTCTGTTGGTATTTCATCTGCTTTAATTAATTTCGTAGTTGTAGTTTTTCCAACACCACTAAATCCACATAGAGCTATTTTAGGGCGTAATTCTCTATGAATCAAATCAGAAATGGGTGTAAAGGATTTAAATAAATCAGGGGATTCTGCTGAAATTATCTCATCCCCAAATAATTCAACAAATTCTGATCTTGCGCGTTTTAATTGTATTTCAATAAGTTTATCATCATCTGTAATGTCTGATATGAAAAGAAATAATACTCTATATTTTTTTTCAAAAATATAAGATACTTTGAAATTCACTATTGTTGATTGATACATTTTATCTTCAACGCTGGAATTCACTAATTCCATATATGAATTCAGCATAGGAGAAAGTGATTCCCAAGAGAGTGCTGAACCATATGAAATCCAATATAAAACTTTGGACTCTCTTATGATATATATCTCTCTTAACATTTTCTTTTTAAACCTTTTAATTTAACCTAAGCATGTTTGTTTATTCTAAATCCTAATAAATTAACGTATAAACTTGAATAATTTCTTGATATCTAAAGTTGGTGGCATTAAAACCTTTTCATATTCTTCTAATTTTTCAATATCTGAATCTAAATCTATTATCTCTTTTCCTAAAAAGACTTCTTGACTTAAAACTATGCCATCTATCTTTTGAGATAAATCAAGCAATTCATCAGTCATAGTCTTTAAATCAACGTCCTTATCAAGATTATGTAAAATTAAAATCGTTTTATTATCAGTAATATGAACGCGCAGTTCTTCTGATTTATAATTAAGAATTATGTCCTCTATTTGTTGTTTCTTTTTCATAGATTTACAAAATTCTTGATCTTTCTTAATTAAATTAGTAATATAATTTTGTAATTCAAAGTGTGAACCTTCATACCTTGTAAAAGAATTATATAAAATGCGATTTGCTGCATCGATAATAATAACTTCTGAAACTTGAGTTGCTCGGACGAATTTTGTGATAAATTTCTCTAAGACTTTTTCTAATACCTTTTCCATTTAGAATACCCATAACTCTTTTTAAAGATAAAGAATATTCCAACAAATATATATATGTTGTAAAATATTTTATTGAATTCGCTTTAATATTTATGAATAATTAATCATTTTTTATAAATTTTATAAATAGTAATTAAAAAAAGAATTTATTGAGTTTCCATATATTTTGAAATTACTAGAATTAGTGCTTCTTTAATGTTTTTATTATCTTTAACTGATGTTTCAATTAATTCAGATTCAATTTCTTGAGCTATTTTAATAGCTAACTCCCTCGAAACTTTTCTTTCTTCATTTAAATCAATTTTATTACAAATTAAAATGCTTGGAACTTTCTTTTTTAAAACTTTTTTAGCTTGTTGGCTCCATTCTTTTATTAAATTTAACGTATCAACTCTTGTTGTATCAAACATGTAGAGTACTGCATTTGCCCCTTGAATAAACTTATCAGCCATGTTTTTAAACGCTATCTGACCTGCAACATCCCAGATTGTCAATTCTACAACGTCATTTTTATATCTTAACCTCATTTTTGTAATTTCAGCTCCAATTGTAGGGCTATAACGAGGATTAAACTGATTTTTAGCAAATTTTTGAATCAAAGCTGTTTTTCCTACTGCATATTCGCCAAGCATAACTAATTTAATTTTAAATATCGATTCTTTTTCTTCAGCTTTTCCTTCAGTTGTTAAAACTTTTAATTTTTCTTTCTGTAGTTTATTAATATCCGTTTTATCTCCAACATCTTTCATAAATGATTGTAAGTCAACAAGCAAAGCTGCTTCTCGCTTTTGAAGTGCCTGATTTTCCCTCTCTAACGCAAAAATCGAATTTGTTAATTCAGTAATTTTTCTTGAATTCCTATCAATAATTTCATCCTTTTTCTCAATAATTAAATCTTTTCTTTTTAATTCTTTTTCTAAATTAAAGACTTCATTGGATAAAATTCTAATTTTATCTTTCAATTCCGCATTTTCATTTGATAATTCTAGTTGGATTTTATTCTTTTTATCATATTTATCAATAATTTCAAGAACTTTATCCTTTTCTTTCTTCTTTTCTTCCGGATCCATTCATCTACACCGAAAAAGAGATTATGGCATCATATATCCCTTTATTGAATTATAATAAAGATTAAATTTTTGTTTTCTTTCAATTTTTTTTACTTTTTTCCTTCAATAAAAAATTCTTTTCTTATGTTATAAATTAATATAATTTTTGATTTCTTCGAATTACTGTTATAAAAGGAGGTCAAGGTTAATATAGCCTAGTAATATCAAAATTGTGTTTCTAATATCATTTTAATATCCTTTAAAACCTGAACTATTTTTGAATCTGGTTTATAATCTAATATAGCAATTCCATTTAAATCAGCGTCAACTAAATTTCTATCATAAGGTAACATACCTAATATTTCTAGGTTCAATTCCTTTGCTATCAAATTAATGAAATCCTCTTCTTTTGGGCTTGAAATCTTATTTCCAATAATAAATATTCTTTTTGGATCAACTGAAAGCTGTATTGCTAATTCTTTTATTTGTTTAGCCAGATCTGCTGATCTTCTCCCAGGTTCCACGACAATAATAATCATATCAACATATTTAGCCGTTCCTCTACCAAGATGTTCGACACCTGCCTCCATGTCCATGATTACTACATCATCTCTATCAAGTACTAAATGATTCAATAGTGCTTTAATAAAAGCATTTGCAGGGCACATGCAGCCTGAATCGCCTGTCTCGACTGTTCCAATCTTAATCAATCTAATCCCTTCAGAGCTAAAAATACTAAATTTTTCAGGAATGTCATCGACTTTTGGATTAACTTTAAAGGCTCCGCCAGGTAATGCAGTTCGATTTTCTATTAATTTTGTCTGTTCTGATAAAGGTATTATTTTTTCAAAATCCTCTTTCTTTATTCCTATTGCAGAATAAAGGTTCATTGCTGGATCATTATCTATAGCTAAAACCTTTCTCCCATCCCTCCCAAATAACCGAGCAAGTGTTCCTGCAACGGTAGTTTTACCTACACCGCCTTTTCCAGCTATAGCAATTTTAATGCCCATTTCAATTACCAATTATGCATTTTGATAAAAAGTTTTAGAGATACTAAGAAATTAAGATTAATTAAATTTTAAAAAGAGTATTATCTTGAAAAATTTAATCAGAACTTTCAAAGATATTGATTTCTTGGAAGTTTTTAAATGAGAATTGTCTTTACAGATTCAGCAAAAGATGAAATTTCTGCTTTAATCTTAGAATTAATTAAATTAGAGGACGGTTTTAAGCTTAAAGACATAGCAATAATCATTTATTTACAAAAAGCAAGTTATGGACCACTTATATACGGAGGTTGAAAAATTCCCACAATTATAGTTGAATTTTACAAAAATTTTGAAAAAACAATTCAATTTACAACTTGTTTCAGAGAAAATAATAGTGAATCATAAAATTTATTTTGAAAAGGATGCTTTAAATCTTTTAAAAAATAAAAATCTCATAGAAATTGACGTTAGGGGATCTGTTTTTAGAGAACTTCATATTATAATTGCTCCTAAAATTGGTTTAGGGGAATATAGCACCACATTTCCAAGAAATTCTGACTAAAACTCTTTTAAAATAAAGATTTATTATCTTTATATGATAATCAAATAAATAAAGCCTCTATTCTGACTTAAAAAAAGAAAAAATGTTATAAAAAACGTTTGTAACATAAAAATTCTTTCAAATCAATATATTTTAATATGAAATTGATGTAACCAACTTTAATTCACGTTGATTCCAAAATAATTAAAATTTTATTAAGTGAGCTTTTTGGTATCTAATAGATTGAGAAATATTTCAGAAAAATATATGAAACCTATTGCAAAATTGGCAGATAAATTGCATTTTACTCCAAATACTTGTACAGTATTAGGACTCGTGATGTCAGTTTTTTCTGGTGTTTTTATTATTTTGGCAGGGGATCCAATTTTTAGTTCTGCTCTTTATAGATGGCTATTTTTTCTTTCTGCTTGTCTCTTAATCCTCGCATCAGGGTTTTTTGATATGTTAGATGGTGTTTTAGCAAGATACCAAGAAAATAGTACAATATTTGGAGGATTTTTGGATAGCGTTTTAGACCGTTATAGTGATGCAATAATAATAGTTGCAATTATTATTGGAGGATTCTGCGATCTTGTTATTGGATTGATAGCATTAATGGGTTCAATTTTTGTTAGCTACAGTCGTGCCAGAGCTGAAAGTTCAGGCGTTCCGAGCAAATATATGGCTGCTGGAATTGCGGAAAGAATGGAAAGAATGTTACTTGTCGCTATTTTTATTTATATTGAACAATCTTTTTATCTTTTCAATGTTTTAGGAATTCCCACCATGCCCGGACCAGTTTGGCCTTTCTCAATTTTCTTCGGTAATTGGATGGCTACCGCAATTACGATATTGGCAATTATTACTCATGCCACAGTCATTCATAGAATTTACATTGCATATAATAGATTGCCCAAAACTAAATTAGATGCAGAAGGTTATGAAAAAGAAAAAGAACGTTTATTAAATAATACACAAAAAGAAAATTTAACATAAATCAAAAATTTCATCTAATAAAGCAACGATATATTCCTTAGCTTCGCTCATTGTTTCTTTCCCTAAATCCGTGATGTAATAATAAATTCTTCCTGGTTTTCCAGATTTATTATTGTCTCCTTCTTTATTAATTTCCTCGTGTTCTTCAACTAATTTATCTTTCTTCATTTTATAAAGAATCACGTATGATGAGACTATTGCTGGCGAAAATCCATATCTATCTTTAATTTTATTTTTAATCTCGTATCCATAACGAGGTTTTTCTATCAATAATCTTAAAATATATAACCAAAGATTAGCTTTAGTTATTTTATCAATTAATCTATTAATAGCTTTCGGTTTATATTGATCATCTTTCCAAGCTTCGCCATATTTTTCGTTTAATTCTTTTAAGGTTCTCCCTTTTATTATTTTCTTATCATTATCAGACATCAATATAACCTTGTAATAGGACTTAGCAAATTAATAATCAATTTATTTTAACTTTAAAGAAGTTTTTGATACGTATTTTTTGATAGTTCATGCATTATGATCATTAATTTAGGGGTAGTTGTATGTAGTTTAATCAATACAACTAGATGTATGTATCGAATTCATTAATTTTTTTTAAAAAAATAAATTATTTTATGAATTCATTTTTCTATTTCATATATTTTCCAAAATGCATTTTTTAATTTTCTTAATTTTAATGCACATCCATACAAGTTTGATTTATTAGGGAGTGTTTCATTAAGTTATAACCATACACTAATCACAAAAAAAATTGGGGTAAAAAAAATTGATGTTTTTGGATGCATTTCTAGGATTTTTTACGGTTGGATTTGGAGTTTCTCGAAATAAACGTAAAATAAAAAAGTTTTGGATGAATTCCAATCCGTACGTAAAGGTATTTACCCATTTTTTCGTTGGTATGGCACTCGGAATTGGATGCTTTATATCGGTCTTTGCAACGTTTCAAACGTACAGTAACCCTTCTTTTATTACTCAATTAATGGAAGTGCCTTCCCAGGAAGCTCTACAACCAGATATGCCTGAAGACGTCATGGACGTGATAGAAAGAAAACGAAGAGAATACAATTATTATAACACCGACGAAAAAATGGCCCTTGGGACAAGATCAGATGTAACGGTAGCGGAAGATCTTGTGTTTGGTCCTTGGGATACTGAAAAAGGTTCCATCACTGCAATAGATACAAATATTGATACAAGTATAATATTACCGTTATGTTATCTTAATGTTGATATTGCTGATAATTGGTGGGTTACTTATAAAGTCGTTGGTGGTTATGAACCAATCAACGGAACAGTATGGTACTTCTCACAAAAAGGTGAGATTGTTGATAATGAACTAAGACCTGGTATGTGGGTTGGATATTATGTAACATGGTACTATTTAGGTCATAGTACAACAAACTGTTGTACAGAATACTGGCAATTAACGTTTGATACCGATTGCAACAATTGGGGTTGCCTCGACTCCAATCAATATCCAGATGGTGCAGAACATAATAGTTCTTTCAGCACGATTCCAGGTAAAGAAGTATGGTTGAATGTCTCCACTTTATGGAGTGGATGTAGTGATCCGGACCAACAATTTACGTTAATATCGTTACAAGAATTGATTAGTCCCTATCCCCAAAATACCTTTAAATAAATCCAAAAACATATTCCCCTTTTTATTTTTGTAAGGTAAAAATAAAAAAATTGAAAGTTATTTTTTTAAGAGTTAACGTGTAGAGTAAAAGGCATATAATAAAATAATTAAACCAGTAAACATTGCTAAAGGTCCTAAATTATATGCTATAAGTGGATATGTAACAAAAGAATCTGGTGATACATAAATTAAAACATCAGGTCTAAAAGTTCCTCCACCTAGTGTTCCCAAGAATCCAAATCCCATTAAAAAGCTATTCTTTCTTAAATCACCGACACTTTTCCCTGTAATATAGAAGTATAAAATAGGTAAAAAGAAAATTAATGCCAAGTTACCTAGACTCAATGGTGGGAGATAAAATGAAGTTTGGGTGATAAAACCAACTAATAAAAGGGCAATAACATTAATTACATATATTATGGTTATGATAAATTTAGTTTTCGTCAATATACATAATTCTATTGTATACACCATAATAATCAGACTTATCATCGTGACAATTAGAATAAATACATTAAGATAGGGGGAAATTTGAAAAATAAATGAATTAAATATCAATAAACTATAAATTGTTATCGATATTGAAAAAAATAAGATCAACCCTTTTTCAAACCGATTATCTTCTCCATCCCTTTTCCTTTTATTATGCTTTTTAATTAATAATATGATTATTAATGCTGCAATAACTTGCGAAGTAATCATAAGTATCATTTCTGGAATTTCATAAACACTAATTGCCATCTTTTTCACCTAATAATTTAAAAAATATTCTCTCTATTCTCTTTTAAAATGCTTTTGAATGCTTTCACTATTAGGTAATGCATCGATTATTTTTTTTTAAATTTATTTGTTTTGTCTTTTAAGATTTTTTAGATCTTTAAAACGTATTTCTACAAGTAAATCTATAAAAAAGTTTGATTGCTCAGACTTTACTATGGTCACACTTATTATTTCCCTTTATTAAATCATAATAAATATATTAAAAACCGATAATATTCATAAATAATTCAGAGTTTAATAGTCTTTTTTTTCATAAGTCTGAAATGCTAATTTTTTAAATGCTGAATTTACTTCTTCCCCTGTTTTTGCAGAAGTTTCAAAAAAATCATCTGCGCCTAATTCATTACTGGAAAGTTGAGCAATTTCTAGATCAACCTGCCTATTTGCCTCTAAATCTTTTTTATTTCCAATAATTACGAAAGGAATTTCACCTGCGAATTGATATAAATCATATTTCCAATCCTCAACCATTTGAAAAGAGTGAGAATCTGTAATATCATACACGATAAATGCAGCATCTGCGCCCTCTGCATATTTTTTCCTCAAATCCCTAAATTTTTCTTGTCCCCCAATATCATAAATCATAAGAGAAATGATAGTATTTTGAAAAGTGAATTGTTTCTCGTAAACAGTATACCCTAGAGTGGAGATATAATTCTCTTCAAACTTATCATTAATAAATCGTTCTACTAATGATGTTTTTCCGACTCCTTGATTACCAAAAAGAATCATTTTATACCGAATAACGTTTGACATTTGGAAATCCTTCTTTCCTTTAGTCATAATTGAAATTAAAATTTTGAAAACTATAGTATTTTTGAAAGCATTCTTTAATAAATTTTGGAAATAAAAGTTAAATTAGTATATAACATTAATTGATTATATAACTTGGCTGATAGGATTCTAATTATTTGAAGGTATATTAATGGCTTTAAATGTAAATGAACAATGGTTGAAAAAAGCGAATTATTATTTAAGTAAGAAGAAATACAATGATGCAATTAAGATTTATAAAAATGTAATTAGAACAAAGCCGCCTGTAGATATTACTTTTAGCGCATATCTGGGATTAGGAGATGCACTAAAATACATATATGAATTAGAATTAGCAGAAAAATTCTATCAAAAAGCGCTTTCACTAGTTAATAAAATCAAAAAAAACGAATTATCCATTGAAATAGAAAGAAGAATTGAAAATGTTTATGTTATGAAGCAAGATCGTGATTTAAATCCAATCCAAATTGAATTTTTTATGCGAAGTATAATGAGTTTTTTATCTAAATTTGGTAAGACTGATTGGTTTTAATCAAAATAGGGGAGAAAATAGAAATGACTTATAAAAGAGTATTAATGCTAAAACCACAAGGAGCTGCGGGCTTAGGGATTATAGTTGGTGCATTGATACCTCATGCATGCGAATATCTTGCAGGAATGATCGAAAAAAAAGTTGATAGAGTCGAGATATTGGACCGGGATTTCCATCATTTTTCTAATAAATGGTATGAGCGATTTCTTAGAAATTTCAAACCTGATTGCATTGGAATTTCCATTGAGGCGACCGAGCATAATGATGGAATTAGATTGGCAAAATTATCAAAACGCATCTTTCCTGATGTAAAAATAATTGTTGGTGGATTTCAACCAACAGCTTTACCTGAAGTTTTTCTTAAAGAAAGTAGCATCGATGTTGTAGTTCGAGGGGAAGGAGAAGCCACGTTTGATGAAATTATCACGAAAGAAAGTGCAAGAGACGTATTGGGAAGTTCTTATAAAGAAGATGGACAAATCCTTCACAATGAAGATCGCACATTGATAGAAAATTTGGACCTGATTCCTTTTCCTGCACGTCACTTGAGACGTAACAAATATCATTTTTCATGGGCATTAGAGAAGGAAGGAGATCAAGTTTCTTGGAGCCGTGGCTGTTATGGACATTGTACTTTTTGTAACGAACCTCATATGTCCCGAAGTACTATTAGGCATCGCTCGCCAAAAAACGTGTTAAAGGAACTAGAAACTATCCTGGAATATCATAATTACCGACCAATTCACATTATGATTGCTGATCCCAATGTTATGGGCAGAAAGGAATCAGATGCACGGTGGATAAGAGAAATATCCGATTTGATAATAGATTTGCAAGAAGATCGGAGAGTTGATCTCAGTTTTAATGCTATGGTTAGATGTGATATCGTTGCCATGCAACCTGCAACTATGAGAAAAATGGTTAAGGCTAACATTGCTAGATTTTGCATGGGGATAGAATCTGATGATCCAGAGGATTTTAAGAAAACTAAAAAGGGCATGCTTAATAAAAGCATCCAAGAAAAAGCTATAGATACAATTAGAAGATATGGCGGGCAAGCTGGAGGGACTTTCGTTATCGGATTGCCTTGGCATAAACGAGAAGAAATGATAAAATTTCCAAGATATGCAAAGGAAATCGGATTAATGTATTCGGCTTACGGAATTGCTACACCATTTCCAGGAAGCGATTTTTATGATGAACTAAACGAAAAAAAATTGATATATGAAAAAAATTGGAGTTGCTTTGATGAAATGCATGGCACTTTCCATATCGATGGTATCAAAAAAGGAGAAATGGAAATCATTAATGGAATTTGCCTAGGTCGATTTTATACTCCTGATACTTTACTTGATCAGATGAAGGTTGAGCGCGTTCGGATTAAGAAGAAGAAAATTCACGTGTTAGATTTCATTAGCAGTAGGATGAATGGAATGTTTTTTATGTCACACGGTGGATTGGGGTTAAGAGGTCGAGAATTAGGTCGAGATGCAAAATATTTTTTTTATGGTCAATCACTCGATGGTCAATGGATGAGAGAACGAACAAGCAAATCCATTAAACAAGGAGGCTTAAAAACAAACGAAATACTTGAAATGACAAATTTACTTAGAGTATTTGGAAATCAAAAAATTCAAATAACTATTACAAATTTTAAGCGCCCATTAATTAGTTATATTCTTAAAACAAATAATTATGAAATGGAATACATAGAATCATTATCAGGCATGTTAAAAGATGACGTGACTGCTCAATTTTTCGTAGATTTGAATGATTTAAGTATTAAAAGCATAACAGGAATGGTCTTATTTTTTTATAATGCTGTTATAAAACCCTATTTTTATTTCAAGAAAGGTCCAATTGAGACTTTAAAACGGATATTTTATCAGACACGCGTTGTTTTTGGAGCATTATGTTTAGGTGTTTCATTTTTAAAGCGAAAATTATTGGGATTTCTTGGGCTTAAAAAGTAAAAATGTTAAAAATATTGTTTAGAAGTCGACAGTTTCAACTCCGAATGCTGGGAGTCTCCATATTGCTAATTCATCATGTCCTAAAATTTCTGATTTTGTTTCTTTTCCATTTAATGTATTTTTTAATTCTTCCCATAAAATTTTTGCTATATCTTCAACTTTTTTTCCTTTTGTTATGATCTCACTTGCGTCAACGTCTATATTACATTTCATCCAATCACAAGTTTTTGGATTTCCACATATTTTAATAACCGGTGCTACAGGGTTACCAGTAGGGCTCCCTTGTCCCGTTGTCATAATAATTATCTGCGCACCCGCAGCAGCTAAACCAGTCATTGATTCTACATCTAACCCAGGTTCGATCATAAGCCAAAGACCTTTTCCGCCTGGTTTTTCTGAATATTGAATGACACCCTGTATTGGAGCTTTTCCAGCTTTAGCTATTGTTCCAAGGGATTTTTCTTCGATAGTTGTTAATCCTCCTTTGATATTGCCTGGGGTTGGTTGAGTCCCTCTAAAGTCAACTCCCATTTTTTTGATCCTATTCAAAAACATATCAAGAGGGTTTTTTATAAGTTGAGCAATATTCTCGTTTATCGCTCTTTTCATTAATAAATGTTCAGTACCAATCCATTCTGTAAATTCAGGCAGAATCGAAGTACCGCCTAATTCAATAACTTTATCCGAAATTACACCTACCGCTGGATTTGCTGTAATTCCTGAAATTGAATCAGAGCCACCACATTCCAATCCTAGTATTAAATGAGAAAAATCAAACAATTCTTTTTTTACTTCTTTGGCTTCTGCTCCGATTTTTTTTCCAATTTCAATCCCTTTTTCAATCGATGCAATTGTCCCTCCTTTTACCTCTTGAATATCAAAAAACTCCACAATTTTCTTGGATTTTTTTATTCGTTTAGCTAACATTTTACTTTGGATGTTTTCACACCCTAATCCTATCACTAAAACTCCAAAAATATTCGGATTGAAAGCCAAACCAGCAAGTGTCCTTGAAGTGTATTCAAAATCAACTCCAAAATGACCACATCCAAAAGAATGAGTTAGAGCTACCGAATTTTCAATTTTTTCAGCTACTTTTTTAGCTACAATAGATGAACACACGACGCTGGGTAAAATCGCAATTTTGTTTCGAATCCCCACTGAACCATCTTCACGTTCGTATCCAAAGAATTCCTCAGTCATTCTTTCACCCCCCCCATGTATGCACTTTCTACATTACGAATATGAACCCAATCTCCTATCTCTATGTTTTCCTTAGCTATACCAATAATTTCTCCGTATTTAATGATATAATCTCCTTTTTTAATGTTTTTTAATGCAAATTTATGCCCCATTTTAATGTTTCTCGTGATTTTTATCGTAAGATCATCTCTAACTTTTACTTCATAACCTTCAGGGATGAGTTCCAAAGCTGTAGCACAATTATCATTTGGATTCATAATAATAAATTGGTTTTTCATATTAATCACGAATAGTTAACAAGTCATTCATTAATCCGATTTTCATAATTATCTAGATAAATAAATTCTTTTAATTTTTTCCGAGCAGGTCTTGAGATTTCTTGCTTTTTTTGATAATCGTTCAACTCAGGGTTGATTTCATTTGATTTTTTTCCAATTATTATAAAGGTAATTAAAAGCATTTCAGCAGGTATTTTTAATATCAATTTCGCCTTTTCATCGTCGAATCCCGCAATTGGATGTGCAACTAATCCTAGTTCCGTTGCTCGGAGGATCAGGAAGGCAGTTGCTAAACCTACATCAAATAGATAGTATTTTCTTTCTTTCATAATACAATCATCATCTTTCTTAGTAAATACACCAACTATTAATGAAGCATTTTTTGACCAAATTTGATTTCCTGAAGAAAAACTCGATAATATTTTCTTTATTTCATTTTTACGTATAAAAATATATTTCCAGGGTTGATTATTCATGCAAGATGGTGCTAATTGGGCGTATCTTGCTAAATCCTTTATTATATTTTCATTTATTTCAATCGATTCAAAGGATCTATATGCTCTTCTGATTTTTATTGCTTCTGCTACATCCAAATCGAATAACCTCCCAAATTAATTATAAAATACTTAGATTTGTATAGAAAATTAAAATTAATAATAATTACTAATAAAAAAAACTAAATGAATTAATAAAAATTAAAATAAAAAATGAAAAAAAAGTTTATTTTACTAATTTTTTTGCTTCATCGTATCCTATTTGGAGCGCGTTTTTATTTTTTTCTGCTGATTTAGGCCACATTGTTTCAAGTGTTTTCTTCATTTGGTCCATTGTAACTGGAAAATTGGGATCGCATCCCATGGCAAATCCCATCAAGACCACATTCATTAATTGAAATCCTCCGAACTTTTCTTTAGCAATCATTGATGCATTCATTGAATAAACTTTTGGGGTTAAATTCTTTAATGAATTTGTCCATTCTTCTTTAGTAGGATAATGAACTCCTGCTACTATATTGTCTGCTGAAGGCATTGGATATTCATTTACTGCATATATTGATTTTTGATTTGCATATTGAGCCCATCTTAACCCCTCTTGAGGTTCACTTGCAATAATCATGTCTGCGGTCCCTGTTCCAATTCGACCTGCATAAAGTTGCATTCGTTCATCAACTTCTTCTCCTTTTTCCATAATTCCAAATCGAACCGTGGACGTAACGCTACCTTCTCGCATTGTTGCACCTCTTGTTTCCGTTCCGATGACACGTAAATTTGCATCAACACCTGCAATTTTAAGAATTTGACCTAAAGTAACTATTCCTTGACCTCCTACGCCACAACAAAATATGTTATATTTCTTCATTTTCATAATCCTCCTACAATCTCATTTGAACAGTCCTTACAATTGATCCATTTGGACATACTTGCGTGCAGACACCACATTGCGTGCATTTTGCATCTTCTATGAAATAATAATCTTCACCTTTCTCATCTTTTTCAACTCTTATGGCAACGCATCCAAAGACTTTCAGACATTCATTGCATTTTAAGCAACGTTCAGGAATTATTTGATAATTATAAACTTCCGGTTCAATATAACCACCTCTTAATGCTCGTTGTCTTCGCCGTTCTACTTGGATATTACATTCATGACTTGATATGACAACCTTAGGTCCCTTTATTTTTAAACAATCTCTGAAAATGCGTTGAAGGGCTTTATTTTCATAACTATCTATTTGTTTCACATACTTCACGCCAAAAGCTCGACAAATCTTAGGAATGCTAACAGTATCTTCAACAACTTCTCCCATAGAATTTATCCCAGTGTGTGGTAACGGTTGATGTCCTGTTAATGCTGTCCATCTATTATCCATAATTATTAAAGTGATGTTTGCTTGAGAATATACAGCATTTAAAAGCGTCGGCATCCCTGAATGGAAAAATGTTGAATCACCCATATATGCAAAAACGGGTTGTTCATCGGTGTCAACTCTATGGGCAACGCCTTGTCCAATTCCTAAACCAGATGACATGCAAACTAACCAATCCGCTAAGGCAAGGGGAGGTATGGTAGCTAAAGCATAACAGCCAATATCATCGCCAACAACAGCTTTAAGTTCAATTCCTTCTTCCATTAAGACCTTTTTTAATGCATATACAGTACTTCTATGTGGACAACCTGCACAATATGCAGCTAATCGTTGCCCAAGGGCACCAACGAGACCTTTTGTTTTCTTTTCAATCTCTGTTATGTCAAATTTTGGCTTTGCTTCAGGAATAACCTTCATGATTCCTTTAACAACATCATCGGGACTAAATTCATCGACTGCTTTAAATGGTCCCTTATACCAATTTTTTCCGTAAATCTCAAATTTTTGCCCCGCATCAAAAGCTACTCTTTTAACTTCATTTTCTAAATATGGATCTAACTCTTCAACGACAATGACTTTCTCAAGATTGTTACAAAAATTTATTATCGTTTCATCTGGCACTGGATTTTGTATACCTATTCTTAAAACTGGCAAATCTGTTAAGTTTAACATGTCAAGTGCTTCTAAGACGTAACCATATGACATTCCACCAGTAATAACTCCAATTTTGGCACTTTCACTTCCATGAATGATTTTATTCATTTTAAATTCGTCTTTTTCAGCCCATTTTCCCGCTTTTTTAATCCTTTTTATTAATCTATTGTGATTTTGAAGAGCGATCATTGCCCCTTGGAGATATTTAGTTTTATCTTTCTTAAACTTACCAATAGATGGTCCTCCTGATATTAAGGGTCCTAATTCAATGTCTCCCATGGAGTGAGCTAATCTCGTGTTGAAATTTAACATAACTGCAAGATCCCACTTTTTTGACATTTGAACTGCGTACTTTGTGAAATCTTTTGCTTCTTGAATGCCGGAGGGTTCAAATATTGGCATTCCCATATGACGTGCCATGTCACGATTATCTGCTTCGTTAGTTGAGCTGATTAATCCTGGATCTCCTGCATGTACAACAACTAAAGAACCTGGTCCTGGACCAGCATAATTAGCGCATTGTATGATGTCCGCTGCTATGTTCAAACCAAGCATCTTGAAACAAACTACTGCATTTGCACCACCCCAAGCACCGCCAAATGCAACATTAGTAGCGACTGCTTCGTTCATGGAATACTCGAAGTAAATATCAGGCATTTCTTTAGCTATATCACGAAATGTATCTGCTACTTCAGAAGCAGGAGCACCTGGATAGGTGGTTATAAAATTAGCACCAGCTTCTAATCCACCACGAACGATAGCTTCATCACCAAGCACCAAAATTCTCTTACCTGGAGAATCTAGCATTAAATTTTTCATTTAATCCACCATTTTTTTTCTTCCTTAAACATAATTCAATAAAAACTAATTCATTCATTTATACTATCCATTAAATCTTGAGAAATTTAAAAATTATTATCAAAAAATATGAGAAATAATAAGCATCATGTAATGCTATAAAAATTTAAGAACGTTTTTTGCCGTTTCTTTGGGTTTTTCAATCCAAAAACCGTGTCCAGTATCCTCATAAAGTATAAGCTTAGAATTTGGTATGGAGTCTTTTAATTTTTTAGAGTGTCTAAAGGGGATTAATGAATCTAGTTTCCCTGCAATAATTAGAGTTTTATGATCTATTTGATTTAATCTATTTAGTGTATCATGCTCAGCTATTGCAGCTGCTTGATGCTTCATAGAAGTCCAGGATGGTGGATATTTAGCGTAAAACGTGAAAAATTTCTTGAATTCTTCTTTATCTTTCATAAGTTTTTCCACATAGTTTGGTGAAAATATCATACTTAATAATTGTTTTATATCACTCGGAGAAAAACTCCTTACGAAAAAAGGTGAAGTCTCTTGATCGAGCGCGTGTTTTATATTGACTCCTAATTTTGGGGACGTACATCCTAAAATCAACTTATTTACCATTTTTGGATAAGTAAGAGCTAAATTTTGTGCTATCATTCCTCCCATACTAACTCCAAAAACATGAGTTTTTGATATCTTGACTTCATCAAGGACTGCTTTTGTATCATCCACAAATAATTCCATGGTATAAGGTTCTTTTAGTTTTGAGGATCTTCCAACTCCTCTATTATCAAAAGTTATAACCTTAAATTTTTCAACTAGTGGAGACATAATAGGATCCCACATCAAAGAATTTCCACCCCAGCCCATAATTAATAATAAAGGCTCTCCTTCACCTATCACGTCATAATGTAAAAAGGAGTCTCGATGTTTTATTTTTGGCATAGTATTTTTCACACCTCATAATTATAAGACTAATTGACTCTAGTTTTAATAAGAATTTGTTTTCTTTTAATTTTAAAAAGGATTTGTTTAGAATGAGGGCAGCTATTTTTCAGGATAAAGGTCAAATAATAATAAAAGATGTACCAAATCCAAAAGTTAAGAAAGATGAAGTATTAATTAAAGTAAAATATTGCGGTATATGTGGATCTGATATTGAATCTTATGAAAGTGGAGCATTAATTCCAACAGGTTTGATCATTGGACATGAATTTTCAGGAGAATTAGTTGAAATTGGGGAAGAGATCAAAAATTGGAACGTGGGAGATAAAATTACTGCTAATCCTAACATTCCTTGTTTTAAATGTTATTGGTGTTTGAAAGAGCAAGAGATGATGTGCAGAAAAAGTCCCCACGGTATCGGGCAAACCGTAAATGGTGCTCTAGCAGAATATATTAGCGTTAAAGCCGAAAGGTTGCATGAGCTTGGAGATTTGAGTCTAGAACAAGGTGCTGTCGTCGAACCTTTTGCTATTTGTTTATATGCAGTAAAAGAATCTGGCTTCAAAATTGGTGAGAATGCTGTTGTCCTTGGGGCTGGCAGCATCGGACTTCTTATGATACAACTTTTAAAAATTGCTGGCGCAAGCGAAATATTCGTGATAGAGCCATCTGAATTACAACAGAAAAAAGCTCTTGAATTAGGTGCTAGCGAAGTATTAGAACCAAATAATTGGATCAAAATTAATAAATTAACCAATAAGATAGGACCAGATCATGTTTTTGATTGTGTGGGTTTGCCAAGCACTTACATAGATTCGTTGAAAATGATCCGAAAAGGTGGTCATATCACGAGCATTGGATTACATGCTGAACCATTCACCATGGAAGGAATGATCCAACTTCAGCTTAAAAATATAACTATTCGAGGCGTATATGGTTATAATCAACAAACTTTTCGAGACGCAATAACACTTTTAAAGAAGTATCATCCACCTATTACTTCAATTATTACAAAAAAAATAAAATTAGACGAAGTACCTGATGCATTTAAGTTGCTTTCTCAACCAAATAAAGATCAAATTAAAATACTAGTTGAATTCTAACGGAATATAATATTAAAGAATTAAACACGTTAACATAAAATATGTTTTTTTTTCTAAATTTAGAAATAAAATTTTAATTAATAAATTGGAAAAAGAAGTTAGAGAAGCATAAGCTTCTAATTCTTATTTAATTTCTTTTTATTTATAAAATAATTTATTTTAATTAGTTGAATTGCCAATCTTTTATTAAATCATACTCAAATCTAAATATTTTTCTTAATTTCCATCTAAATTTTATACTCTAATCTTCTAAAAAAGAACCGCTTTTCCTTCTCGAATTTATTACTAAAACCTTAATTATTTAATTATTACTTATTACTCAATAATTACATAAAGTCATGACTTTAAATGATGAAGCATTGTATTTCTAAGAAAATCTCATCAGTGTCATGAATATGCAAAAAGAAAAGTTAATTTCGCTCTATCAAAAAAAAATACAATCAAATCAACATTGCACTATGCTTATTTTTCGTGAACTAACTTGTAGGGCGAAGGCAGACATAATTATCAAAAACTCGGATGAGTTAAAAGCACTTGATGAAGGTAATTATTCTGTTATTCAAAATGGAACAAACTTCTTACTTGTAGTCAATAAAAAATTTCAATAAACTTTCTATTTTTCTTCATTATTTTATGTAATTCATCTATTATCATCATTTCCATTTAATGAAAAAAGCATAATTTGACATGGCAAAATCAAAGTTTTATTATTTAAAAAATATCAATTGTATCCTTTAATCCATTTTAAATGTTTAAATTAGATTTTAGAACCGCATTTTATGCAAAATAAGTCGATCTCCACCATCGAGATAAAAATCAATTCAATACTTTTCTCATTAAATTCATTTTTCCTAAAGAATTTCTGGGTTATTATATGGTTCATAATCTATTGAAGAAGTAATCATTATTTATTTGTTTTCCATGCACCGGGGAGAAATCCAAAATATTTTTCAACATATTTATTTGCATCTTGAAAAACAGCTAAATCAAATGAACGTGATAAATGATCAGAAAATTCTTGTTCAAAATGATTGGTAAAATTATTTAATGCTATTTTTAAAGTGGTGGATGATTGTTGAGCTATGATAAAAACTCCAAATTCTTTTCTAATATCTAATATTATGATACGATCACCAAAAACTACTTCCTTTAAAGATGTAATAACGCCCAAAAGTTCTTGCATTAAAAGCGAAATACCTGAAATGGCGCCAGAAAGCAAATCTTCACTAATATTTTTTGATTGATGGAATTTTTTAGTAAACAAATTTGCTCCTGCAGTATTAATTACGGTTAAGCTTTGAACCTTGAAAGGAAGTGCGAATGCAATGTCTGGGTCTCTTATAAACCCTATTCCCATTATAAACATCCCTATTGCACCAATAAGAAGCATTAAGGCTGGGAAGTTAATAATCCACCTTATTAGTGACGCTATAATCATTCCATAGAGACCAATTGAAATGCCTAAAATGAATAAAATTACTTGTTGTTTTTGAACTGAAGTTTCTGCAATCTTCTTAATTCTAAAAGCAGTAAAAACGTATTCTGTGCTTATGCCTGCAACGATAACCAGTTGAAGTACTGAAAATAATATTGATGGTCTTCCCACGTAACCTCCAAAATCACTAAGATATGTTGTCAATAAATAGTTTGGATCGATAATGATGAGAACTGTAGTGATGCTTATTATACTACTAAAAAAAACCGTGCGAATCACGTTTATTTTAGCAAAATTCATTAGTTCGAGAGATAAAAATAAAATAAAAAATCCAATATAACTCACTATTACGGCGATATCTAAAATTAATCTCGCGTAAAAATATGGAAAAATGGGAAAAATAGTAGTTCCAAATGCCCAAAAAGCAGCAAATATGAAAAAAAATGAAAACAATAATGAAATCTTGTTCCTTGACTTGTGATATGTTTGTAAGATTAAAAATATTGAGGCAAAAATAATCATGCTCGTTGATATGATGCCTGTAATCATGTAAATTAAGTAAGATAGTGCGAAACTCATTTTAATTTTACCTTATAGTTTTGATTAATTAATAAATAATGTTCGCTATATAAATCAATTGGTAAGTCAAAATATTTAATTCTTTTTTTAATTTATTATTATTTTTTTTACTTTTCTTGATGGGTCTCTTCTTTGTTTTATATTTCTAACCTTGTTAATATTATCTAGGATTTTTTTAAAACATATTTTTTATATCATAGATGTCATAGACATATTATAGATATAATACATACAGAACACTCACTTTTATCTATATTTTTCTACTATATTAACATATGAAAAGAAAAAGTGAAAATTTCCAAATAAAAAACAAGAAAAATCGCTCCAGTGGAAATAAAGGACGGGGGCATTATACTTCCGATGAAAATAGATATGTAGAGACTTTCCCCGTATTTCCCAGGGTATATTTGGATATTCTCACGATATTATGTCAAGTTCAAAATTTAATGGAGGATGATGTTTAAATGACCTTTAATATTAAGAAAAAAGATTTAGATAAAGATTTTAACAAAAATGAATTAAATAATCCAGTTTGCATTCAAGGAATGCCTGGAATTGCAGATGTTGGAAAATTAAGCATAGATAATTTAACTAAAAATCTTAATGCAACGAAAATAATGGATATAACGTTTGATGATTATCCTGCAGGTGCAATAATCAATGAATCCTTATTATATGTTCCAAAAGTTGAAATTTATTTTTGGAAAGATCCCCAAGGTAAAAATGATCTATTTTTCATAACCGCTGACGCACAACCCATGAGTCCAAGAGGAATTTATGCTTTATCAGAATATATTTGTGATTTATTAGCCGAATTTAAGGTAACACAAGTCATAACCTTAGGTGCTCAACCTGTTGAAAAAATAAATGGCAAAGGACCAAAAGTTTTTGTTACTGCCACTTCACAAGAGCTTTTAGATAAGTTTGAAAAATTGGATAATGTTGAAAAAATTGGTAAAGGTGTCGTGTTAGGAGTAAATGGTTTGGTACCCACCTTTGCAAAGCGAAATCATAATATTGATGGTGTTGTATTATTAGCTGAAACGAATGGATTTCAAGCAATGAATGGAGATTCCTATGACATAAGAGCCAGCATCAAATTACTCGAAACCTTAAATCAGAAATTTGAGTTTCCTTTGAAATCAGAATATACTGAAGCAAAGATTCAAGGATTAGAAGCCAAACTTGGAAAGGAAAAGGAAACACTAAAAAAGGAATTAGGGATCAATAAAAAAGAAAACAATATAAACTTGGATTTATATTGTTAAATATAAAACCTTTTAAATATTAAAATTTCCTTTTCCTTAAAAACAATTTTAAATTATATGGAATCCATTTAGTATTATATATGATTTCTTCACTCATCAATGTAAAGTGAAAAGTCAATGGTTGAAATAAATTTCGCAGGCGGCTGTAGAGAGATAGGTGGATCAGCTATAGAAATTGAAAGTGAGAATGGTAATAATATTCTTTTAGATTATGGTATAAAAGTGGGTGAAGGTAATGAAAAAATTCCTAATTTTCCACATTTAAAAACAAAATATAAAAATTTCCAATATGTTGTTCTGAGTCATGCCCATGCTGACCATAGTTGTGGCATTCCATTATTATATAGCGGGACAGCTCAACCAAACTTGTTAATGACTGATGTAACAAGGGATTTAACGAATTTACTAGTAAAGGATACCATAAAACTTTCAAAATATTATCTACCCTTCGAAAATCAAGAACGAATGCGTATGCTTAAAAAAATAAGCATAACTAATTATAATCAAAGAGTTATGTTGAATGGGATAAAAGTAACATTGTTTGATGCTGGACACATACCTGGAAGTAGTTGCATATATTTGGAAATAAATGACAAAAAATTTTTATATACTGGCGATATAAATCAAATTCCGACTAGGCTTAATGATAATTGCAAATCCAATTTTCCTCCAGTCGATTATTTAATAATAGAAAGCACGTATGCTTTACAAGATCATCCTGAACGCATGGAAACAGAAAATGAATTTATGAATGATATAAACTCGACCATTGAAGCTGGTGGAAATGTTTTAATTCCTGCATTTGGAGTTGCTCGCTCTCAAGAAATTCTTTTAGTATTATATTATAATGGATTTAACTATCCCGTGACCATGGATGGCATGGCCCGAGCATCTAGTTATATATTTAAAGATCATCCTCAATTTTTGAAAGATTACAATTTTTTTGAAGAAAGTCTGAATAAAGCTAAATTAATTTCATATTCAAGAAATAAAACTCGAGAAAGATCAGATGCAACAAAAAGATCTGGGGCGATCATTGCTCCCAGTGGAATGCTTCGTGGTGGAACTGCAATGATTTATTTACAAGAAATGTCGGAAGATGAAAATAATTCCATTCTTCTTGTTAGTTATCAATTACCTGACTCACCAGGAAGAAAATTATTAGATACGGGTTCAATTTTTTTAAAAGATTTGGATGAAGAAATAACAGTAAAAGCAAAAACCAAGTTGTATAATTTTTCTTCTCATAGTGATTCGAAGCATCTTTGGAATTTAATTGATAACATTAATTTTAATCAAGGAGCAAAGGTGTTTTGCGTGCATGGAGAAGAGGAATCTTGCGTGAAATTCGCAGATCAAATAATGGATAAATACAAAAATCTTGAGGCACATGCTCCCAAAGCTGGGGAAGAATTTAATTAGGAGTAATTACAATCCATGGCATTTGAATTAACATATCACGTTAAAAAAAATTTTCTACTTCCTATAATTACAACCATTTTTATAGGCGTTCTTTTAGCAGTTATATCGATTCTTGCAGGTGGAGTGACAACGCAAGCAGTCCCGATTCCCGAACAAGGGAACTTAATAAATGCTCTTTTAAATGCGTTATTCTTTTTTATTCCAGGAATTATAGGTGGCGTTTTTATCTTATATCTAATAAAAACTGACAAAGAAAACATGCTAGAAAAAATAATATTTGGTATTTTTCTGTTTACAAGCACGTTAATAATGTTTTTAGTATTATATGATGTTTTAGTAATCTTACAAGCAGATGTTCTTTTTTTGATATTAACAACTGCTCTTTCAATTGCATTCGGCATCATAGTCTCCAAATTTATGTTCAGTGAAAGTCTTATTCAAAAAAATCTTTCCATGTTGTTATTAGGAAGCTTTCTAGGTGGATTTTTAGGAATTTACCTTCCAACTTGGACCACAATCATAATGTTAGCACTTTATTCTGTGTATGATATCTGGGCGGTTAAACGAGGTACAATTAAAAAAATCTTCGAACACATTGATGAAAAAAAAGGAATAAATAAAGAAAAAATTGAATCAACCGAAGATGATGAAACTGAATTAGAATTAGAAATTGGACTTGGTGATTTAGTATTTTATACCATGTTTGCTTCCCATATTTTTTATTTAGTTTTTGGAAATGACTTACTTTTTGGAATTTTATTAAAATTTTATTCAATTAATTATATTTCTGGATTTTTAAGTTCTCTAATTCCCTTTCTATTAGTAGTGATTTCAATAATTGTTGGAGCAAGAATAACTATGTATCTTGTAATAAAAGAAAAACTGCTTCCGGGCCTACCAATTTCTATCGGTTTGGGTATTGGTAGTTTTTTGATATGCACATTAATTTACGTACTCATTTAATGTCATTGACTTCGCATTGAATTCGTTTTTTTAATGCATCAGCCCTTTCTGGGGAAGCTTTAAAGGTATATAGGCGTTTTTTTGTTCTCAATTTAAATTTAATAGAATTTTGCGAATGTTTTACTCTACATTCTAACGCTTGACCAGATAATTCTATAAATTTTTCTTCATCCGTAATTTCAGTAGGCATTAGAATTACTCCTTGTCCAAAAAAATCTATTTATTAGTTTAAAATTAAAGATAAGACTTTTATTTTAAATTTTTTGATTTTTTCTTGTTGCAAAAAATTCAATAAATTCTAAATATCAATTTATTGAATAATTAAGGGACTGTTGTTTAGTTGATGAGGATGCTTGCCTCACACCCCATATTAAGGGACGGTGGTCTAGTTGGTTATGACGCCAGCCTCACACGCTGGAGGTTCGAGAGTTCAAATCTCTCTCGTCCCATTCCACAATTACGAGTGTTTACAACTTTATATAAATAGGAAATTTTTCTGTAAATAATATAAAAGAGAAAAAGACAAAGATTTAAGTGAAATACTCGATATAAATATTGAATAGTTGGGTCCGAGGTTATTCAATGAGTATTGAAGATTTAAGAGATATGGCAAATGAAATCAAAAATAATCTAAAAGCATTGCTCTCTGGAGAAATAAGTGTTGGTTTTGTCTCAAAAACCGAAGGAATCGTTTATTTAGACGATGCTCTGAAAAATTATGAAGATTTTATTAAAAAATTTTCTTCGGAAAATTTCAAGCTACTCGACATGTATGATCATTCTCTTCCTCTTTCTGGAACCAGGCTCGGTTTTTTCAAAACTTCAAATTCATCAATTACTATATTAGCAGCAAGTGGTGAAGGACCAGTTGGACAACTTTTAGTTTTTAAAAGTAGAATTGATCTATTTTCAGAAAGAATCGAAGAATTAATCTTGAATGTATCTGTTTTAAGTCCACCACCAGTCGAAGCAGTAGAAGAACCTGCTTCTGCTTTTTCCAAAACAATTCCAATGATTAAGGAAAAATATAAAAAGAAAAAATATACGATGGGAGAAGCTGCTGTAATCCATCAAATTGATGGAGAAAAATCCATTGCTGATATTGCAAAGGACGCTGAATTACCCGTTTCAAAAGTAGAAGAAATTATATTAAAATATGAGAAAAAGAAAATTATTCAATTAAAAAGCATCACTTCTGAAACTATTCCTACCCAAAAATCTGCTATATTTAATGAATTAGAGGCACAAGTTTCCTCAGAAATTAAACAAAAAGAAGTTAAAGTACGTGAACCTATTCCGCATCTAGCTAACAAAGAAGAAATAGCTCCGATACCCTCTCAAGCAATCCCATTTTCTGAAAATGAAAAAAAAATCACTAAAAAAGAAAGTCTTCCAATTAGAGAAACAACAAGCGTGTCATTAGATTTCGAATCATTTGATATATTCCCGATATTTGATGCAACGAAGTATAAGTATTCTAAAGATGAAGAATTTTATCTGGAACTTTGTGATGGTCGCCATTCTGTCAGTGATATTATTGAATTAACTAATATAGATAAAAGAAGTCTCTTTAAAATCTTTAAAAAATTTCAAAAGAAAGATGGCTTAAAATTATTGAGATTTATTGGTAAAGGTTCATTTGAAATAGAACCACCTAAAATTAGTAAAACTCCAGCTCCAATCATTAAGGAAGAGAAATTGGATCTATTTGAAGAAAAAATAGATATAGAAAGCGAGGATGAAACCCTCGATATTTTAAAAACTTTAGATGATGAACTATCTGAGCTCGATATTGGCACAAATGAATTAAACGAAGAAATCCAGAGTATTGAATTACCTGCAATTGAGAAATATGATGAAATAGGATCTCTAGAATCTATTTCTTCAGATTTAGACGATTCTGAAACTGAAATAGAAAAAATACTCCCAAAGGAAGAAATATTACCAAAGGAAGAAACACTGCCAAAGGAAGAAACACTGCCAAAGGAAGAAACACTGCCAAAGGAAGAAATATTACCAAAGGAAGAAATACTACCAAAGGAAGAAATACTACCGAAGGAAGAAATACTACCAAAGGAAGAAATAATTCCTGATAATAAGGTTGAAGATACTATTGAGGAGTTATCTTCTTTAATTGATGCTACTGAGGCTGCGGATGATTTAAAACCGATAGGATTTGAAGATGCGCTTTCCGAACTTGATAAATTGATCGACGAAGCTGCTGAAGTAGTAGCCGGACTAGATAGTAGTAGAGATGATGCTGAAGATTTAATGCGCGAGATTCAAGATACTGCTGATAAAGCTGTTATTTCAACACATTCTCTCTCTTCAGAATCTTTGGAAATTGATCCAATTCAACCAAAAATACAAAATGATGTAAGATGTGAAACGTGTGGATCAATTTTTCCTGCTTCTAAACGACTGTGTCCATCATGCCACAAACCTGCAAAAATTTGTCCAAATTGTGGTCAACCAGTTACAGTTTTTGCTAAGATTTGTCCGTATTGTACTAGTTTAATAAATTAGCAAAAGGTTTTAAAATCTCTTTTAAAACGATATTATTATTAAAAATTAAGTTGATTATTATGCCTATTTCGGACCCTATAAAGAAAAGTATTGCAATGCATTCGTTGCTATATTATAAAATTTGCTATAAATGCAGATCAAAGAATCCTTCAAGTGCAAAAAGATGTAGAAAGTGCGGTAGAAGAAATCTAAGATGGAAAAAGAGAGAAATAACGAAATAAAAATTCCACTTTTTTAAGTCAATTTCAAAATCTGAACAGTATTTTAAACAAATTATGATATTTCCAAAAATTATTTGATTCAAATTAGGATCTATATATTTTTTATTTCAAAACAATCTAATTTTATTGAGATAAATTCTAACTTAATATTCTTGAAATAACAGAAATAAGAAAATTAGGGAGATTATTTTTTGAATAAAGATGAAATATATGATAGATTAGTTGGAATTTGTACTGAAGAAGATGTTTCTATTGATGATGTCGATTTGATTTCTACCGGTGATTGGATTGCTAAAGGATTAGAAGCTTTGTTTAAAAATATTAATTTCAAAGCAGGATTTCTAGTTACACCTAAAAATAAAGAAGAAATTGTAGAAATCATAAAATTGGCTAATCAATACAAAATACCAATAATACCTAGAGCTGCAAATACGTCATATGGGGGTCAAGTATTACCCATTTATGATAATACAATAATGATGGATTTTGGAAAGCATATAAACAAGATTTTAGAAATAAATATTGAAGAAGAATATTGCGTCGTACAGCCAGGTTGTGAATTCTGGTTTTTACAAAGAGAGTTAGGAAAGAAAGGTTATTTTTTTCCCGCTGAACCTGGTAGTGCATTTGCATGCATGATTGGTGGTATGGTTGGCAATAACGCCTCTGGTGCAACGAGTTTTCGCTTTGGGACTACAAGGGACTTTACAAAAGGTCTAGAGGTCGTACTAGCATCAGGAAAGATTATTAAAACTGGGAAACACAGATCAGGAACTGAAAAATCAGTAACGGGTTTGGATTTAACATCATTATTTGTTGGTTCTGAAGGTACCCTAGGAATTTTTACTGAAATAACTTTAAAAATTCAACGAATCCCAAAAAATGAGATTTCAGCTATCATTTCTTTTGGAGATGTTGATTCGTGTTTTAAAGCAATTGAATTAATTAGAAATTTAGATTTAAATTTAAGCTTACTTGAATATGCAGACGAAATGACCCTTGACGGAATGAATAAAAATTTTAAAATATTATTAAAAAAGGGCTTAATTCAAAGTAAAATTAAGGTTCCTAAAAAAGAAGGGACATTATTAATTAAAATAATTGGTACAAACTATATAGAAGATCTTGAAAGACTTAAAAATTTATTACAAGGAGAACAATTTGCTGAAAATCCTCCAAAAATAGAGGTACTAGAGACATCTATTGACCAAGAAATACTTTGGAATGCAAGACATAACGCAGGACCTGGTTTAGCAAGGAGTATGAGTCCACCTGTGGGTCCTAGGATGTACATTCCTGCAATTCTTGATATTGCAGTTCCTCCTAGTAAGGTTCCAGATTTTTTAAAGAAAGCGAAAGAAATGGCAAAATCCTATGGATTTTTCCCAGTTACCTTTGGTCACGTTTTGGATGGAAACGTTCATCTAATTACTGCGCAAAATATAACAGAAGAAAATTTAGAGAAAGTAAAAGAATTCCAGCAAAAGATCTTGGATATCGTCTTTTCATTAGGTGGGACAATTACTGCAGAACACGGAGTGGGTTTATGGAAACAACAATTTTTAGAGCAAGAGTTAGGAAAAGAAACAATTGAAACCATGAAATTAATTAAAAATGCATTAGATCCGAACAATATATTAAATCCTGGTAAAATGGCATTAGGTCAAATACCCGATGTAGCAAAATTTGAAAATTTGGGGGTCAAATTATGAGTGGAGAAATGATCAAATACTACTATTTATGCAATAATTGCGGTTCTTGTAGGCAAATGTGTACCATATTTAGAACTAATATTCTTGAATCCTATTCTCCTCGAACGAGGATGACAATAGCTGGGAATTTGTATTTAAATAAAATTGGAATAACACAAAAAGCAAAAGATGTTTTATTTTCTTGTACTTTATGTGGATTATGCGATGATAGTTGTCCATCTGGTGTAGAAGTTACTGAAACTATAAAAGCAACGCGTAAATACTTGATTGACAAAGGGCAAGGGCCTGATGCAATTCAAAATTTAATTGATATAATTATAAAAGACAAGAATATATTCTCTTTAGAAAACGAGGATAGAATGGAATGGGCTTCTAATATTGAAGATGAGGTCAAATTACATTTAAATAAAAATGCCGAATTAGCATTATTTGTGGGTTGTCAGGAATCCTTTCGAGGATCATTATATAACATTCCAGAATCTTTAGTCAAAATATTTAATAAAGCAGAAATCGACTATACGCTCCTCGGTGAAGATGAATGGTGTTGTGGTGCTCCATATTTTTTAATGGGACTTGGAAATAGCGAAAAAGCTACTGAACTGATGAAACATAATATTGAAAAAATGAAAGCATTGGGTGTTAAAAAGATAGTAACGACATGTCCTGGTTGTTATAGAGCTTGGAAAGTTGATTATAAGAAACTTGATAAAGAATTAGACATTGAAATCCTTCATTCTACTGAAATTATTGCAGAATTAATTAAACAAGGGAAAATTAAAGCTCAAAAGGAAATAAAAAAGAAAGTTATATTTCAAGATCCATGTGAAATGGGAAGACATGGTGGTATTTACGAACAACCAAGGAACATTATCAAGAGCATCCCTGGAATCGAATTAATAGAACTCGAAAGAGAGAAAGCTGATGCATATTGTTGTGGTGGTGGCGGTTTATGCAAAGCTGCATATCCTGATAAAGCAATAGAAATAGCAAGTGGAGTAATTGACAAATATAAAGAAGCTGGTGGAGAATTAATAGTAACTGCATGCCCTGCTTGTTTTGATAATTTATTCACTGCAATCGACGAGCGTAAGAAAGAAATTAATTTATTAGATATACACGAAATGCTTGCGGAGCTTCTGTAATTCAATTTTCTTTTTTAATTAATCAAAAATTATATTTCAAAAATTTTTTATTTTTTCTTTTAAATCATTAAAAGTGATAGAATTTGAATTCGCAACAATTAATAAAAGATTTAGAAGCCATATGCTCCGATTTTGAAATAGATCCGAATGTCTTAAAAAAATCAATGAATTTAGAATTTTTTTCTGAATATATATCTCAAGTATCCACTGATAAGTTTCAATATGATGCAATATTAAAGCCAAAGGATTATTCAGAAATTAAAAAAATAATTCAATATGCAAATGAAAAAGAAATACCAATTATCCCTAAAGGAGGAGGTAATTCTTTAGCAGGTCAACTGTTTCCTTCTAATGGTGGGTTTTTATTAGATCTTTCAAAATTTAATAAGATAGAAGAAATTAATTTTGCCGATAGATATGCAATTGTTGAATGTGGAGTGACTATCGAACAATTAATTCCATTATTAATGAAAAATGGATTTTATTTTCCTCCTTCATTTAATAATTATAAAAAATTAACCATAGGTGGATTAATTGGAAATAATGTTTCGAATTCTTACAGATTTTACACGTCCAATTATATATTAGGTTTAGAAATCATTTTATCAAATGGGGATATCATCAATACAGGGTCAAAAACATTAAAAAATGTTTCTGGATATAACATTTCATCATTATTTATCGGTTCAGAAGGTAGTTTGGGTGTTGTTCTAAAAGCCATATTAAAGATTGATCCCATACCTACAAATTTAAGAATCATTATGCTTGATTCACCTCAAATAACTACATTAATTGATTGGTTTCAAGATAATTGGAAGGAACAAGAAATCAATTACATCAAAATCATACAAGAAAATTTAAAGGAAAAACACACCTATCAATTAATAATTGAGACTATTGATCAAAAAATTGAAAATTTAAAAACCAAGTTAACAAATTTACAGTTGTTAAAAACATTTGAAATTTATAGTTATTCAGATTTCCAAGAAAACATCTATTCAAATACTTTTAAGGAATTAATAAAGGAAAAACCATTAATTTTTGGATTTAAAACCTTCATTGGAAATACGAATAAATTTTTGATTGAAATTGAAAAATATATTGATACTTTTCAACTAAATCTCAAATTGGATATTACAATAATTAACCAAACTTCTTATTTTGTTTTAATAATATCTCATCATACCATTGATGATATGAAAAAAATAATAAAAATGCGTTTAAAACTATTAGATACTATCAAGACTCTTGGAGATGGATTAATTCCTGATTTTGGATTAAGTCTCTGGAATCAAATGTTATTTGATGATGATCAAAAATTACAACATAATTATAAAGATCAAATAAAATCCGTTTTCGATCCGAAAAATATCTTGAATCCTAAGAATTATTCGAGTAAAGAGACCAAAATTCTTGTTGATTTAATAGAGAATATCTAAAAAATTACTTATAATTCTTTTTTCATAAGCTCTACGGCTACCTCTCGAACCCATTCTCCAGTAAATTTATTAGTGACAATTTTTTTTAAATAATCTTTAAACTCTAAATTATCATTATATGCTTTTTTCCAGTCAAGATAGGTATTATTTAAATTATTATATGCCTCAAGATGATATTTACAATAACCCTTTTCCATAGGTTTTCTAAAACATATTTTACACTCTTCATTTTCACCCATTATCAACATCCTCATTAGGTTCATATTCATGTTGAGAAATATCAATGATTTCTTCTGCTATTTTTTTACCTATCCCTTCAATTTTTATGAATTCATCTACCTTTTTTTGTTTAAAAATATTATTTAAAGTTCCAAAATGTGTGAGGATCGACCGACTTCTTTTTAGATCTATGCCCGGAATTCCAGCAATTACGCGTTCTAAAATTTGAGATTTTTCAGTCGCAGCTTTTTCATATCTTATCCTAATAGATCTTTTCTGCTCTAACTGCTCTTTTTTAGCAAGAGCCAATATTATTGCTGCAGTATCCGCCTCATTTCTAGAATATATTGTTGGTAGTTTAAATTTTATTAAAATAGTAGAAAGAGCTCCGAGAATAGCATTTATATGAAGCCTCTTATTGGTCTGCGGCGGATCTCCCTCTAAGATCAAAATTGGAGTCGTATAATTGGAGGAAAGATTCATCAATTCTTCCCAAATCCTACCATCAATTATTGACTGAACAAAATCATCATTACTTTTTCTTTCAATAGCTACTCGATCTGAAACAATATAGTCCCCAACTGTAAGTTGTTGAATCTCAAGCATGCAATTTAGATTTTTTAATTCTCTTGCAACAGAGGAAGCAGTTTCTCTCGAGTCAATAATGATCGTTATCTCGTTTCCGTCTTTAACTTTTAATAATTCTGTTTTTTTATCTGTTATGAATGAATCAAGCGACTTTATTTTTGATTTAGCCTTCTCCTTATTAATAGATTGAGTAATTTTTTGGATATTTTCAAGATTCTTTTTCATTCGTGTTTCTTTTCTTTTTGAAACCCAAAAATATCCCTCATCTTTTGTACCTTTTGCCATTAAAATAACTACTCTTCCTGCGCGCTTTCTTCCTGTTCTGCCTCTCCTTTGTATGCTTCTAATACTACTCGGAACAGTATCGTAAAATATGACCAAATCTACTTCAGATATATCTAAACCTTCTTCTGCGACTGATGTCGCTATTAAAACATTATAGAGCCCATCTTTAAATTGTTGTATGATCTCAATTTGTTCTTTTTGTTTTAATCCCTTATCATTCCGCCTAGAAGCTTGTCCTACAAAACGTATGGGTCGAATTAATTTTGAACTTTCTAATATTTCTGTAACTTTTTTAGCAGAATTTCTATAATGAACAAAAACCATTATCCTTGAATCTTTATGTTCTTGAAATTGTTTATCAATTATATTTTTTAACAATTTCAATTTTGGGTGCTCTATTTCTTCTTCTAAAAGACTATTAGCCAATGCTTTAATTTCCTCAAAAAAAGGAGAATTTATGATCATTAAATCCGATTTTGTCTTGCCCATTTCAATTTTTTTTAAATAATCCTTAAATGAAGAAAGCCCTTGTGTCTCTATTAAATTTAACATGTGAGATAATTTAATTGAAATAGATGTAACTTTAATTAATTCCCAAATTATTGGTTCTACATAATCACTTTTAATCTTATTTCTTAGAATACTTTGTACTTGTAAAAGATCTTTTTGATTTACATTTTCTAGAACAATAGAATTAATTAATTTATTTTCTTTTAATAATTTTAGAGCGTTCTTTAATTCATCTTTTATTAAGTTTCTTAATTTTTCAAATTTTTCAGGTAAATCAATATAATATTTTTCGAATTTTGTTTCTTGAATATATTCCTTTACATCAGCTGAAGTATCTGTTCTAATTTCTATATGTTCGATAAATAGGTTTTGTATTATTTCCCGAATTTTTTCTTCTTCTGATCCTGGAGATGCTGTTATTCCAAGTATTAAGGGTCTTTCTGCAGTGCTTATGTATTGTTTAGCAATAAATGGGTAAGCATAGTCACCAATGGCTCTATGAGCTTCGTCAAAAACCATTAAAGAAACGTTTATCAAGCTTTTACCTCTCAATAAATCGTTTTGCAAGGTTTGAGGAGTAATAAAAATGATCGATGCATTTTGATAAAATTCTTCTCTATTTTCAGGAGAGATTGATCCTGTTAATACAACTAATTTTGATGGATCAATATTTATTACTTCTTCAAAAGTTTTTTTGTGTTGTTCCACTAAAGGTTTTGTTGGAGCAAGAAAAATGACTTGTGAATTGGGGAATTTATTTAATCGCATTACTGCCATTAAAATTGCAATTATGGTTTTACCTAATCCTGTTGGAAGAATAATTAGAGAATTTTGTGTTACACACTTAGCAAGTAATGTTTCTTGATATAATCTTCTCTCAATTCTGTTCTTCTTTAGTAAAGAATGATTAAAATAATCAACCATGAATGTTCTCCCGAAAATAATATCAAGTTCTTAACTGATGTTATATTAATAAATAGATATAGGACTGACATAAAAAAATAATGAAAAGAAATAACTAGATTTTCCTCTTTTTTTTAAACTAATAATTATAAAAATAAAAAATAAATTATAAAAATATTTTATAGTTTTCTAAATTTAGAAAGATTTTGGTTTAAAATTTCTATTATTTCATAGGAATTTTCCCTAATTCTATTAGCTATTTCTTTGTAGTCTTTATAATGATTCTTTAAACGTTCAAACACTTCATTTTTTATGTCGGAACTATCGAATGAAGATTTAACTAAATTTTTTATGGAAATTCTAAATTTTTCCGTTAATCTTCTTCCGATTTTTATTTCTTCTAACACAGGATTAACGTCCACAATTTCCCTTTCGATTCCCCCTATTAATTCCATAACGCTCATTAATTCTTCTAGTTCGTTAATTATATCATAGGAGAAATCCTCAATTTCTTTCGCAAGATTTGCTTTATCCGCAAGGTCTTTACTTTCTATCAGCGCTGCAACCTTTGATAAAATTTTCTTTATCAATAAATCTTGCTTTGAGTCAATTTTTTTAATATTTGAAGCCCATTCATTTATTTCACTTTGTAAAGATTGTGATTTTCTAGAAGGTGTTGCCAATTTTTTTCACCATTTCAAATTTTATTAAAAAAGACTATTATTGTTAAAAAAGACTATTTTTCTATATGATTAATAATAAAAAAGATTTCAAATGTTTTATTTAGAATCAATTTTAAAAGTTTATGATATGCGTTCTAACTATTACATGTAACCAAAATTTATTAATTTTAATATTCGATATTTCTTAGAAATATGAATATTTTATGAAATAAATGCATTTAAATGATTTAAAGTTAATTTCGATACTCATTTTAATAATTGTAATTTTAAATGAAATAAAAATAAAAATAAAATTTAAAAACAAATTTTTTGATAGATACTTTCAAGGAATTCTTGATATATTTCACATCTTTTCTTGAAATATTCCTACTTATATTAAGATGAAATTTTCTGGACGAAATTTTTATGAAAAAAATGCCTATTTGTAAAATATGTGCCATTAGCGGCGTGCTATGTGGAGCTTGTACTGAGAATGTTGAAAATGGTAAAATTACAAGCTTAGATATAGAATATACAAAAGAATTGATAGAATTAGAAAAAAAATTTAAAGTTTTAGAATCAATTACATTTGTTAAAGCAAGCGAAATAGCTGATATGGTCGTATTACAAGTTGGAAAAGGTGATTTGAATAAAATTGCTGGTCAACGTGGTAAAATATTGCGCGAATTGGAAAAAAGTTATCCTGATAAGCGATTTCGATTCATTGAAAAAACGAAAGATATCAAGAATGTATTAGAAAATCTCGTTGCCCCTGCAAGAATCTTGGGCATAAATCAAATTTATCTCCCGACAGGAGAGACTGAATCCAAGGTTAGGATCTATAGAAGTGATCAGAAAAAATTACCTGCATCTATAGAAATTTTAGAAGATATTGTTTATTCTTTGACTGATGAACACATTAGGATTGCTTTTGAATAGATAAAAATGAAAAATTTTGAATTTAAACAAGTCATTTTAATAAGAACAGATATAAAAATGGGTAAGGGAAAACTTGCTGTACAAGTAGCCCATGCTGCGGTTTCAAATTCTGAAGTCGCAAGAAAAAATTCGAATTATCAATCATATTGGCAAAAATGGATTCGTGAAGGACAAAAAAAAGTTGTAATAAAAGCCTCTTCCTTGGATATTCTTCTTAAATTTCAAGATTTGGCAAATAAAAATGGATATCCAAATGCTCTTATTCAAGACGCTGGGTTAACTCAAATTCCACCAGGAACAAAAACGGCATTAGCTATTGGTCCAATTACAGACGATCAAGCAACAAAATTAGGTCTTGATGATTTACCTTTATTATAAAATGAATAGATTAAAAATTAAATGATATTATTTAATAATTTTTTCACCGTTTTCAATCTATATTGAATTTCGTCAAAATTCTTAATTGCTCTATACATTGTTCTATCCTTTCTTAATAACCGCTTTTCTTTTTTAGTTATAACCAAATTTATCAGCGGGTGTGTCAAAAATTGTAAAATTAACTTTCCTTCTTTCTTTGGAAATTTCTTATTTTTAATGAATTCATTTATTAATAAGTCTAAATAGACCCAATCATTCTGTTCTTTTAAAAATCTAAAAACTTCGAGCGTGTTTTTTGATAATTCTGATATATCTAGGGGTTGGAAAATTTCATCAATATCGTTAGAATCTATTAATCCGTGTATTTTTACTAATTCATGCAATTTTTCATGGCTATAAGGAGAACTTGAATAGATATTAAATAATTTTAAAAACATCATAGAGTGAATAATTCCAATTCGATTTTTTTCTAAAATCTCTATTATATTTGGAGGAATATTATCATGTTTCATTGGTATTAATATGACATAAACTTCTCCATAATCAAATATATCTTCTCTTATTTTATCAACATCAATTTTATTTATTCTTATTCTTTTTATGTATAATTTAAAATTCTTAACGGATGGTGATTCAAATATTAAAAAATCTTTATGTGTGGGTGATATTAATCTGAATTCTAAAATATTCATTAATTTTTTTAAAATTAAATAAAAATTATGAGCATTTTCTGATCCTATTGCCTCTCCCAAATCCTCAATCAAGATTTCGAATGGCAATTTTAAACTAACTATTCCAAAAATTGAAGAAAATAATTTTAATTCGCTTTCTTCAAGATCAAATTTGCAAATCTTATTTAAGACTTTCTTTTTATTTACCAATTCACTTAAATATTCATTACCTTCCTCATAATTAGCCAATTCTAATTTATCATCATCAGTTAAATACTCTTTTTGTGATTTGAAAGTTGATTTAAGCCTATCAAGAAGTCCTTTGACGTGAAAATTAATATTCCCTAGGACTGTGGGTTCTTTATGAACTAATACATAGTAATAATTTTCAATTCGATAAATTCGGAGATGGTAACGAGTTTCCTCAGAATCCTTTTTAGTCAAAGAATACTTTGCTCCTCTTTTTCCCCAATAGTCACTCTTCCAATCATCTTCTTTTAAAATTTGTAAAAATTGCTTTAAATCATCTCCCTTCTTAATTTTACAAAAAATTAATCTTCGAAACAACTTGTATTCGAATGACATCAATAGATAAAGGATGAATAAATATTTTAAACCTTTTTTACTTTATTTTGAGAAATTTTTTAATAATGTCTTATATTAGTCAATCTATATTTTTAAATTAAAAAGAAAAAAGTCAATATTCGCAAATATGACAGCAAAGGATTGAAAAATAACCAAATGCTAAATTCCGAACATTTTTAAATGTGTGTAGAATATTAAATTTAATAGAAATATCTTTAGAGAAATAGTCTGAATCTAAAATTTTTTAAGGTAATGACGAGATCCTTGGGAGTTTTTAGCGCTGAGTGAAAAAGAACCCTCACTATCAGAAATAAAAAAAGAAATTAATGATTATATTAACGATTATTTGAAAAATCTGGGACGAGGAACTAATATTGAAAAAATTATTGATGAACTGAGGGAAGAAGAGAATAAATTAAGGCTATCTCAAGATAAATATCTAAATCTTTTTGACGTAATCCAAAAAGTAATGGAAATTAGAACAAATTTAAACATTTTAGCACAACATTTTTTAGGTTGTCTTAAAGTAGCAGTTGAATGCGAAGATGCTTTATGCGCAAAAATTTTCATTCAACAAAGTTTTTCGACTTTGAATCAAATGAACTCATTTTATCAGGCAGAATCAGCTGAAGTTATTGATAAGGAGACCTTGGACGATTTAGTAATTTCAATGAATAATACAGTTGAAGAAGCTAAGAAAATTATTTCCCCCAAATACGTGGAAAAATTAGAAAAAATTGTAGATAAGTTAGGACAAATTATTAAGGAAATTCCATCTGCTAGATACTAATTTTTAGATTAATAATCATTTTATTCCATAATCTATCGTGTCTTATTTTTCTCTTTAAAAAAATTAATAAATTATTTATGATTGTGTTCTATTAATTTTAAATTAAATTTATTGAGTATTTATCGTAAGAATGAAAAAATGAAAAACGTTGAGAATGATGGGACGAAGCAAATGGGTCATCACCTCAGCTTGGCCGTATGTTAATGCTATTCCACATTTAGGAAATATGATTGGGAGTGTTCTTTCTGCAGATGTATTTGCCCGTTATCTTAGACTGAAGGGTGATGAAGTAATTCTAGTTTCTGGTTCAGATCAGCACGGGACTCCTAATAAAGTTGCCGCATTAAAAGAAGGCACATCTCCCGAGGAATTTACAAATCGAAATCATGAAATGATCAAAGAATTATTTCTGAAATGGGGAATTTCTTATGATAATTATACAAAAACTCACCATCCTAATCATATTCAATTTACACAAGATTTTTTTACAAAAATAGAAAAGAATGGATATATCTTCCAGCAAGAAGAAGAAATGACTTATTGCCCTAACGACAATATGTTTCTCCCTGATCGCTTTGTAGAAGGAACATGCCCTCATTGTGAATCCGATATTCCAGCTCGAGGTGATCAATGTGATAATCCTGCATGTGGAAAATTATTGACTCCTGTTCAACTAATAAACCCTCATTGTGTTATATGTGGAAATACTCCAATTTTAAAAAAAACTAAGCATTGGTATTTTGATTATCCCAAATTTCAAGAACCACTGAGCAAATTTATTGAAAAACATGAAATTATTCCTGAAAATGCAAAAACTTTTTGTATTGCTCGATTAAATGAAGGTTTAAGACCTCGATCTATAACAAGAGATCTCGATTGGGGCATTCCTGCTCCTTTTAGAGGTGCAGTAAATAAGACAATTTATGTCTGGTTTGAGGCTGTATTAGGCTATATATCTGCTTCGAAAGAGTGGGCTATTAATAACAAGACTCCTAATAAATGGAAAGAATTTTGGTTTGATAAAAACACGCGAACTGTCTTTTTTATAGGAAAAGATAACATTCCCTTTCATTTATTAATGTTTCCTGCTTTATTATTAGCTACAAAAGAAGATTATGTTTTACCATATAATGTAGCATCAACGGAATTCTTGCTTTTTGAGACTAAAAAATTTTCTAAATCCCGAGGCGTTGGAATTTGGATTAATGAAGCATTGGAATTAGCTCCCGCAGATTATTGGAGATATTTTCTCATTTTCAATCGTCCTGAAACAAAAGATACATCTTTTTCATGGCGAGAATTTGAGAATGCAATTAATGGGGATCTAAATGACGTGCTTGGAAATATGATTAATAGAACTTTGACTTTTATTTTTCGATATTTTAAGGGAAAGGTTCCTCCTAAGCGAAAATTAGATGAACTTGATGAAAATATTATTAATTTAATAAAAAATTCCTCCGAAAATATTGGTTCTTTAATTGAAGCTTTTGAATTTAAAAAAGCTTTAAGAGAAATTATTTCTTTAGCGAGAGAAGGTAATTTATATCTATCTAATAAGGAGCCATGGAAGAAAATTAAAGAAAAAAATAAACTCTCAGAAGTGGAAACTTGCTTGAACATCTCAATTCAATTAGTAGCTTCGTTATCAATCTATTTAGAACCATTCATTCCTTTCACTATAAAACAATTGAGAGAGTTGTTAAACTTTTCAAATATTAAAATTAATTGGCAAGATGGCTCGAAATTATTAATTCCCGATGAACACTTAATTCCTAAACCTAAAATATTATTCTCTAAAATAGATATAATTAAAATACAAGAGAATTTATCAAGAATTAGAAGCATAAAAGAAAAAAAAAGGAAAGATGATGTTATGACCATCAAATATGATGATTTTAAGAAATTAGACATTAGAATTGCAAAAATAATTAGTGCAGAGAAGGTAAAAAACGCGGATAAATTAATAAAACTTCAAGTTCAAATTGAAAATGAACAACGTCAAATAATTGCTGGGATTGGTGAACAATATGAATCTAAGGACTTGATAGATAAGAAAATAGTGGTTTTAACTAATCTTGAACCTAAAAAAATTCGTGGAGAACTATCCAACGGCATGTTATTGGCTGCTGATATTGATGGAAAACCTATTTTATTAATACCAGATAAGGACGTGCCTTCTGGAAGTAAAATACTCTAACATTTATTATAAACTCATAAGGCAGATTTACTTGTACTGGAATTTACAATTAACCTTGAATTGTAATTTAAATTGTAATTATTGTAATGCCCAAGAAACTACTTCTACTTTTCCAAAAAAAGTAACATATTCAGTGGCAATGTTAAAAAATTTCATTGAAAAAGACCCAGATGCTGTCATTTTATTTTATGGTGGAGAACCGCTTTTAGAAACTAAATTGATGCTTGAAATTATGGATTCTATTAATGCCAAAAAATTTATACTTCAGACTAATGGGCTTCTTCTTCATAAAATTCCAGTATCATATTTAGAAAAATTTGATGATATATTAGTTTCTATAGATGGAAACAAAGAAATTACTGATTTTAACAGGGGAATAAATACATTTAATAGGGTTATAGAAAATTGTAAAAATATTAGGGAAAAAGGATTTAAAAATGAATTAATTGCAAGAATGACTGTTGGAGAACAATCAAACATATATAGAGATGTTAATTTTTTGCTTTCACTCGAAAATCCTCAATTTGATTCGGTGCATTGGCAATTAGATATGATGTTTAATGAACAACAGAACTGGAAAAACCTCAAGGGATGGATTAAAATATATAATAACGATGTGAAAAAATTGATAGAAGAATGGCTTGAGCGAATGAAGCGAGAAGGAAAAGTAACAAAAATATATCCTTTCATTGCGATAATGAAATCCTTGATTTTAAATAAACCAACTAAGTTATATTGTGGTTGTGGATGGATATGGCAAAATATAAACACCGATGGGACAATTTCTGCCTGTCCCGTTTGCTCTGAATTCGGAATTTTTCAATTTGGTCATATTGAAAATACTCATCCTCTTGATACGAAAAATGCCATGGAAGTCAAGAAACCTTGTATAAATTGTAATTATTTTAGACTATGTGGAGGGAGATGCTTGTTTGCTAATTATTGTAAACCTTGGGGTGAACAAGGGTTTGATTTAGTTTGCAATACTATTAAAAATTTGATTGATAACCTAAAAAAAATAAAACTTCAAGTAGTTGAATTAATTAAAGAAGGAATAATTAAAATAGAGCAATTTAATTATTCTGAATTTAACGGTTGTGAGATTATTCCTTAATAATTCCGTTAATCCTTCCATTCCTCTAAATTTTTAGGAGGAAGTTGGGAATAAGTTCCATATTTCTTCAAGTGAAAAAGCCATGGGAATACTACTTGTATAAATTGCTTAAAAATATTAAAAGTCCCATAGAGTTGCATTCCTTGTTTAATCTCATATGCCAATCTATTGATTAAATAACCAATGTTAATATGCATGGATTTATATGCGTATTTAATTAAATTTTTTACATCTTCTTTTGATAAATCTGTTAATTCTAAAACTGGATCGATCATAGTGAATCCAGACCAGTCAGTGGGGATTTCTTTAAGCCAACCCTTTTCTAATGCTTCTTCATAAAAAGGTGTACCCGGATAAGGTGTTGCTGCAGCCCAAACGACAAACGAAGGACGTAATTTACGTCGTACCCACTCAATTGTTTTTAAACAATCCTCAAAAGTATCTCCTGGTAATCCTAAAGCTAATGATGCAATACTATTTATTCCTAATTTTCTAGCCCATTTAAAAGTATCTTCAATCATACTAACTGTGGTTCCTTTCTGAACATTATCAAGAACTCTTTGATTTCCACTCTCTACACCATAAAATAACATGGCACATCCAGCCTTTCTCATCTCATAAAGCACATCATAACTCATGTGATCTACACGTAAAGCAGAACCCCAGCATAAATTTTTATGGATTCCTGTTTTTTTCATCATTTCACACATTTCAAACACTCGTTTTTTATTCAATGCAAAACAATCATCCATAAAACCTACAATAGTCGCATTATATTTTTGTTTAATTTGAACCATTTCCTCTACAACATTCTTTGGAGAACGAGCTCTCCATCTATGGTTATAAAAAGCAGTGCAGGAACAAAATGAACAGACTCTATTACAACCTCTTGATGAAATAATACTCGTTCCTTTCAAAGAGGAGCCAAAAAAGTGATATAAATCGTTTGGAAAAAGATGTCGAGCTGGAAACGGTATGTCATCAAGATTTTTGATCAATGGTGAATCTGGGGTGTGATAAATCTTTCCATTATTACCCTTATCTCTAAATGATAATCCCTGAATATCCTTAACGTTTGGTTCATTATTTTCAAGAGCATTTATTAAATTTGTTGTTGTATAATCTCCTTCACCTCGTATTATATAATCCACAGCAGGAGCTAATTGTAAGGATTGCTCGGGAAGAAACGTAGGATGCATGCCGCCCATTATAATGGGAATATCTGGATAAATTTCCTTAGCATGACTTGCCTGCTCTGCGGCATAATTAAAGGAAGGTGTAAATGCAGCAAAAGCAATTGCATCAGGTTTAACCTTTTTAATATATCTTGCCATATCATTTTTATCCATGCCTATCACTGCTGCATCCAAAACTTTAACCTTGTGACCAGCCTTTTCCAAAATTGCAGCAGTATACGCTAAACCCAAAGGAATTGCCGTATAACTTATCAATTTATGCTTTTTATACTTTGATTCGTAACCTGCTGGATTAATCAACAAAACTTTCATATTTATAACCTTTTAAAAACAAAAATATAGTTCTAAATGGTTCTATAATGTATCCATTTTGTTTAAATCACGACATTTCTTAAGATATTTCAAGTAAATCTGGTTATTAAAGTATTTGTTTTAAGATAATTCCAAATTAAAACCAAATTAATGTCAATATATGTTGACACGACAACAAATTCTCTAAAAAATATTCAATTCTCGTAAACGAAAAATAAGAGAACATTTAATCTATTTTGAATATCCATTCTTTTGTATTAAACTTTTCTTTTTCAAGCCGCTCCGCTTCAAATTTCTCGCTATTTGTAAGACCAATTTCCAAAAACTTTGTCTTAAATGATTCTTCAAAACTTTCCTTTAATATTCTTTCCAATTCACTAAAATCTACTTGAGTTTTTAGTTCTCTCTTTATTGTAGTTATTTTTTGGTAAACGGAATGAACTACCTTTTCTTTTTTAATTCCTTCTCGAACTCTAAGGAATGTATACATTAATTCAGGATCATAATCTCTTAAAATAGTTCCATGTTGCAAGATTACTCCCTTTCTTCTAGTTTGTGCATTTCCCGAAATTTTACGTTCATCAATGAAAATTGAAGGACAATGATGCTTACCTTGATAGGCATTCAACCCTATCTTGTTCAATGCAATTATTATACCTGTACATAATTTGATGAAAGATAAATCCGTTTCAAAAGGGATATCTTGCTCTTGTTTTACTATCACACTATAAGTTATTTCTCCCTCATAATCATGATAAACTGCTCCGCCTCCAGTTATCCGCCGGACAATATCAACTCCGTGATTCTTACACATTTCTATGTTAGCTTCTGCTGAAATAGATTGATTTTTTCCTATACTTACTGTTGATGGATTCCATCTATAAAAACGAACCGTATTTGGAACTTCGTTTCTTATTCTGGCATTTAATATTGCTTCATCAATTGCCATGTTAGAAAATCCATTATGGGTTTCGAGATTAATTAATCTCCACTCGTTCATTTGTTTCGCCAATAAAAAATTTAATCTAATTGTTCTCTAATATTATCTATTTTTTGGGATATCCCTTTTAATTCATTCAATTTTTCATTATATTGGGATTTATATTGACTCTCTGTTAATGCACCACTTTCAAAAATTGATTTGATGTCTCTAAGATTTCGTTCAAGCGAATATTTCTTACCTTCTAATGTAATTAATTCTTGATATAATTTATCTTGATCTATTGATTCAGCAGTTCCAGTAGGTGTAGTTGGTGAAGTTGTTGCTGATCCGATGATTTTAAAACCTGAAGAAGCTGTTTTTGGGAGACTGACGGGTTTCGCGACAGGTTGCTGGACAGGAGCACCTATCGTTTTAAAACTTGATGTAGTTGGTTTCGGAATAGAAATTGGTCTTTGTTCAGATACAGGTTTTTCTACTAATGAAGATGGTTCTGCAGGTTGTGAAAATAATCCAAATAATTTTTCTTTTGATGCTTGTCGTTTTTGAGTAGGGACAGTTTTAGCACTTTCAAGAGTTACAGGTTTAGGTATTGGTTTAGGAATTTCAATAGGGGTGTCTAGATGTACAGGCTTAGGAGTCGGTTTAGGAATTTCAACGGGCATTTGGAGATTTACTGGTTTAGGTGTCTCAATAGGCATGTCTAGAGGTACAGGTTTGGGTGTCGGTCTAGGAATGTCTATAGATACAGGCTTTGGAACTTGCTGAGGTTTTGGAATTTCTACTGGTTTGGATGTTGGAATAGACATTGGGCTCTCAAATGGTTGTGGAGGTGGAATATCTCTTTTTATGGTAGAATCCGTTTTAACTATTGGTTTAGTCAAGTCCGGTTGTTGAGGAATCACTGCTCTTAAACTTGATTTCTTAATATTGGTAAGTTCAGTCTTAATTTCATTTATTGCCGATTTTATTTCTGAGATTTCTTTTTGAAATAGGTCATTGCTTACCATTTTCTTATCAAAAATAATATCTTTGTAATTGAGCGATTTTGCTGCAGTTAATAAATCAAAGGTACCATTAACGAGATCTTTTAGTTCTTTAAACCAATTATCTAAAGGATCCCAAGATAATAGTAGATTTTTTACATTCTCTAACTTCTTTCCTAAATCTACGGAAAATTCTCCCTCTTTTACTTTTGTTATGGCTAATAAAGATGAAAAGTTATTTAATAATTCTGATTTTAATTGAGATTCGATTTCTGGATCATTATCCTTTGTGGTTAATTTTCCATAAATTTCTTCAATTTTTTCAATAATATTTTTTAATTCTGACATTTTTTTTGAATCCCACATATTTCAATTAAAATTTTTCTCTCAACCATTATATTCATCGATTTAATTCAATATAATCTCAATATATCACATTTATAACTTTATTTTTATCTTCATGAAATTTAAATTTCTTCAGATAAAATGGTCTAATGTCCTTTTTCCTGTTAATTCGTTGAAATCAATTCCAAGAGCGTCTAAAACTTGTTCAAAAATTGATTCGATAGCTTTTTTATAAGTATTATAGTCTATATCATTTACTGATGCCGTCTCTATCGGTTTAACACCGACTTCATCTCGAGTTTTTATGTATGATATAAAATCTCCAGGAATAATTTTTCTATTAGGAAAATTTTCTTCTAATAATCTTGCTGCTTTTACATGTTGTGGTGTTGTTTTTCTATAATCTTCTAATTTTTTAGTTAATGCCGTCCTAAAAGCCAATTCCTCTAATGTGTATCTTCTGGCTTTTAACTTTTTTAAAACATGTTTAATTAATTTAGTTATTTTATCTTTAGCAGTCTCAAAATCCTCTTCTTTTTTAACTTCTGATAAAATTTCCAACATTTTATAAAAAGCTCGTTGGATGAAAAGTGGTGTATTACTTTTTTTTCCTGATAATCCTTTTACATCAACCCGCCCATCTTTATATACTCCAAAATAATTCTTTTTTCTGTCTGAAAGTGCAGTATATCTATAAGTTTTTTCTACCTCTAAATCAATTTTCAATTCATTTTTTACCCAATTAATTAATTCTTTGATCTGGTCTTTACTTGGGTGAAGTAAAAAGACACTATCTGTGTCCCCATACAAAACTTTAACGCCTAAATCTTCAGACCGCTTAATTGTTTGTTGAATTGCATATCTTCCACCTGCAGTCACGCTTTCCGCCATAGGTGGGCAATAAAGTGGGAACATTTGAGCACCAAAGACGCCATAGGATGCATTCACTATCACTTTAAGTGCATATTGAGTGACATCAAAAATCCTTCTCTGTTTTTCAGAAAGATTCTTATCCTTAGTTTTTGGTTTAAACCATTTAACTCTCAAATCTTTTAATAACCCAATAATTAATGACATTAAACCAATATTTTTTGTACAAACATAATAATTCGTCCCTGGCATTTCATTTGCTTGACAATCTTTATGGATGCAATTTATAGTCTCATAACTCAAATTATATTGTTTAATTATACTTGGATATAAGGATGCAAAATCTAATACAACAACATCAAAAAAGATGCCAGGTGTTGGTTGAATGACAATCGCACCTTGAAATTTCTTTCCTTTAATTATGGCTTTTGATTCACCTAAACCTTTTTCATTTAAAACATAATCCGCATTAGGGATAAGATAATCGCGCCCTCTATGTTCAAAATAAAAGGAATTTTGGAGCCAATTTAAAATTCCTACTCTAGTCAGTGTATTCATGGATAGCTTAGATATTCTCATCATCAAGATGATTAGGTTCATAACTAATTCGTCGTCAAATTCTGTTAATTGGAGTGTTAATTTGCTATCCATATAACAATAATATGCAACGTCATAATTACTTAAATTATATATTGCATGTTCAAGTTCAATTTTACCAGTATTTAATAGAGCTTGACTAACATCTTCCAGAGATACATTTGCATACGAATTTTGGAATGCAGATATTTGTATTGCTCTATTATGGAAGAATTTATACAGATCCACGTGAACTCCATTATTCAAAATCGCCTCTTCTCTTGCCAATTCTATGGGTATTTTATATCTAAATGCTCTTTCATATTCCCAATTATTAGGATATTTTTTTCGTAAATCGTAAATATCTAAATTTTTAGCTCTATTATAAATGTATTTAAAGTCAAAATTATCTCCATTAAACGTAAGTACGATGGGATATTTACTAATTTGTTTTAATAAATGTTTTAAAAGAACTTCTTCTTTATCAAAAAACTCGACGTTGATATCCAAATTCTCTTTTTTTTCTCCGTCAGGAATTCCTTCTCGTTTTAAAACTAAAACTCTTTTCAATCCATCGTTTGCAACTAAAGAAACACAAAATACTCTGTCTTCAGCTTGATTTGGATCTGGTAATCTATCTCTATCAGATTCCACTTCGATATCGAAAGCTATTCGCTTTAATTGTGGGATGTCTGTAAAAAATAAATCAATGAATTTAGGTAATTCTCTTTGAAATTCTTCAGGTTCATTTTTAAATTTACTTAATAATTCTAATCTGATTTCATTCGGAACTGGCGTGTTTAGACGTATTAATTTTCCCCTTTCTTTTTGTTTACCTTTCACGTTCCTATAAACATCTATTCCATTCTTATGTTTATCATATTCTGGATCATTTTCAGAAATTACTTTGTATGGAAAACCCGGAATTAATCCCTTATCATAAATATAGCAATTATGATACCTAATTTTATCTTCCCAAGTCCCTAATAAAAGATCTCGGATCGAATTATTTCCTCCTCCTATGGATAAGGGATCCTTGGCAATCACTTTGGACATTTTAATTTCTTTGTCTTTAATCAAATCTTTTTTCATAACAGGTTCAACATGATCAAATCCTGAATGATTTGTCAAATTACGATTTTTTTCCAACTCTTCAACTTGATCAGAAGAAATTAGATAGGGTAAATGGCCCGAATCATCGAACCACGTTTCTATCTCTCCATTATTATATAAAAGGATTGATGCTCTTGCTTTTCTTCCATTATATCCAACTGATAATAATACATTATCGCCATTGGTTGATTTTTGTTCTTTTAATGCCATCTCTTAACCTCAAGATCAAAAAACAATAAAACAAAATGAACATGCAAATTTTATTTTACTTCCTAATACATTAATTTTAACACGATTAATTAATCATACTCAAAGTAATAAAAATGAAAAAATTGATAGCATTTGATATATCTCATAACCAAGCAGATAGATTAGGTGAAATATTCGAAGAAATTACCTTTAAAACTGGTGATCAATTTCAATTTATAAAGCATGAAGATTTTCCTATTGAATTAGAAGGGATTAAAAAATATTCTATCTTTATTATTTTACAACCTGATCGAACTCAATTCAATGTTGATGAACCAAAAGCTATCTTTAATTATGTTGAAAGTGGAGGAAATTTATTACTATTGGGAAATGCAGGAGGCGATCATGCTCATTTTACGAACTTTTCAGAAAAAATCCTAACTAAGTTTGGTGTTAAATTTAATGAAGATAGAATAATAGATCACGAAAAACCTGCTGATCAAAATGAATCTATTTTCACTATTAAGGATTTAACGCATCATCCAATATTCTCAGATGTTCAACCAGAGTATTCAAATGGATGTAGTTTAATAATAGGAGACTCTCGAGCAAAAATATTAGCTAGTAAAAATAATGCTCCTTTAATTGCTGAAATTCATTATGGATTAGGAAATGTCGTGATAATTGGTTCTTATTTGATGTTTAAAATATCTAAAAACGCGAGTTTTTTTATGAATATTATGAATTATTTTTCAGGAACCATTAAAATTGAAGAAATCAAAGCTCCCAAATTTCAGTTCACAATTCCAAGCAAATTGAGTGGAAAATCAATAGAATTAGATAATAAAACGGCGTTAGACAAAATACAAATTTCGGATCAAGCTTTTAATTCTTTAATTCAAAGATTAAACATGTTAATAAAGAAGTTTACTCTTCATAAGGATCTCAATAGAATAAAACGAATTAAAAATTATTCACTTAGGGTTGAGCAGAGTTTAAAAAACTTGCTGATAATTTCTGATGAAAAGAATGTAGATAACGATAAAGTCCAATTAAGAAATTCTTATGAAAACTTATTCAGGGAATTTTTAGAAATGGAATTAATTTATGAAGAAAAAGAGCTCATTAAAGAATTCCAACAATTATTCGACGAACTTGGAAAGATGTTAAAGAAAAGATTTAACATGTTGCTTACAGAACAAATTAGCTCAAAATCTAAAACCGAATTAGAAATAGACAAATTAAAAAAACAAGTAAGAGGACTTGAATATCAAAAAAATGAATTAATTTCAAATAGAAAATATCTCGGCGAACAAATAAAAAATAATTTGATTTCAAATACTGAGTTTCAATCTAAAATGGAACATCTAAAACAAAAAGAAAATGAATTTGATGAAGAAATTAATTATTTAAAAGGAAGAATCAAGTTATTATCATCAATTTAAATTAAAAACTTACAAGATATCGCTATTGAAAAGAGAATTATAGGTTGATTAAAATTATTCAAATAACTATTTAATCAAATAAATATAAATGCTTTTAGGATTTTTTTAAAAGAATTAAAGATGTTTTAATTAAAATGAAGGATTCCCCTAATTTTTGTCGAAGAATTCAATAAATCCAAAGCTTTAAATTAATTCAAGATGATTTTAGATAAAATAAAAATTTTTGATGACGTTTTATGGAAACTACTAACTTCCCCACTGCAAAAAATGAAAAAATTCGTAATATAAATCAAGACTTCGTCAATAAAAAAGTCCGAATTTTAGGTACCGTGATTCCAACGAAGGAAAATAATGTAATATATTTAGATGATGGAACTGCTAAAATAAAAGTTCAAGTTAATGAGACTGTAAACAATTTACATCAATTAGTTCGAGTTGCTGGTCGAGTGATATTAAATCGAAATCAAGAAACCGAAATAAAAGCAGATTATATTCAAAATATGGGGAATTTAAATAAAATTTTATATTCTAAAGTTCAAGATATAAAACAAAAGCTAAAGTTATAATTATAATAAACTAGGTGGATTACATGAATAAATTCGTTTTATCGAAAGTAAGGACGTTCCAGACTATTATCGACTCAATTTCTGCATTAATTAAAGAAGCTTTTTTCACGTTTTCAAAGGATAAATTCAGTCTTAATGCTATAGATCCAACAAAGGCTGCAATGGTCAACCTTAAGTTGAAAAAAGATTCTTTTGATGAATATAAATCAGATAAAGAACAAAAAATAGCTCTTGATTTAATAGAATTAAATAATTTATTGAAAAGATGTGGCGCAAATGATACGCTCACCTTCATGTTCTTAGATGATAAGAATAAAATTAAATTGGAATTTAAAGGAGAGGGAAAAAGAAAACGAACTTTTGATCTTAGCACCATTGATAGCGAAGGAATACTCGAGAAAGAATTAGATATAGGGAAACTCGAGCTTCCCGTGAAAATGAAAGTTAAATCTGAAGTTTTACAAACTGCTATCAAGGATGCAAAGACCATTGATAGTGAAACCCTCGAAATTAATGTTTCAAGTGATTTATTGAAGATCATTGCTGTTAAAGAAATGATGAACGATGAATATAATCTGGAAATCTCGTTGAAACAAACGTCCGATGAAGAAAAGAAAGAAGTAGACGTCATAGATATGAGTGATGCAAAAGCAAAATACTCTCTTTCTTATCTCGAAAAAATCTTTAAGATCGCTTCAATCTCCGAAGTAGTGACAGTATCCTACGGCACCGAACAACCTGCCGTCTTTGATTTCTCTGATGATAAAATTGAGGTGTTCTATATTTTGGCACCACAATCGGATGAAACTGAAGATGAATTTGAATCTGATTTTGATGAAAATTTTGAAGAAGAAGAGGATCTTGATGAAGATTTTGAAGATATTTAACCTATAAATGCTCAGTTCTAAAAAAATAGTCTCTCCCTATTCTTTTTTATCATCAAAAAATTCTTCGATTGATTTTTGTTTTTTCAGCATTTCATATTCTCTTTTAATTTTTTCTCGATTTTCAAACGTGCATCTTGCGAGTGCTTCAAGTTGGATCTTTTTTTTATGAGGAATATCAAAATCGACATTACCTGAGCTTATTTCATTCAAGAAAGAGACCAGATTTTTGTAATTGACGACCGTAACATTATCTGGGGATATTTGATTCCATTTTTTATATTGTTTTTCATTCCATTTATCAGAAACTACTATGATCCACAATTGATCTACATATTTGTGATACATTCGTTTTGTCCATTTCATTTCTACAGTTCTTGGATATTTAGCATTAGTAATATCTATTCCAATTTTTTTATTTTTTCCGCATACACATTCAAGTTGCCTTTTTGAACTAACTTTTATTTGTTTTTTTGTAGAATAATTAAATCCATTTAAATCCATCCAATTTTTGATTATACTAATAGTTATTCGTTCAGTAGAATAACCTCTACGACTAAAATAAGCATTTCTTTCTGCAATATTTTCTATAGGAAATCCCATTATAGCTCGAACGTTATTTATACCTCCATAATATTTTACAATCGCATTTTGTAAATCTTTTCTTCCCATTTCTTCCAATTCAGGTAAAGTTGGAAAATTTTTATCATTATTTTTAATTAATTTTTCCATTTCTCCAAAAAAATTTTCCTTATTCTTCCAATAATTAGCTGGTTTTCTATCTGGATAGGTAAATTTTGAATCATTTTCTGTAAGAAGACCCATTTTCTTTTTTACTTCAAAAAGACCTCCATAAAGTTTCTCAGCAGCTGTTTCCAAATCATGACGTTTTTTTCTTCTTAATTGATCAATAGTAGGGAATTCACTATTATTTTCCTTGATAAAATTTTTCATTTCCTTAAAAAAATTTTCAGGATCTTTCCAATATTCAGGAGGTTTTCGCATCAAATCAAGTCCGAGTTGTTTTCTCACGTTTCTCATGCCACCGTAATATCGTTTTGCTGCGTCAACAATATTTCCCTTCCCCGTCTTTTTCAATTCATTCATACTTGGTAATTGATTGTTATTTTTTTCTAAAATTCTTTTAACTTCCTCATAAAAATTTTCAGGATTTTTCCAATAGAAAAAAGGTTTTTTATCCAGCGTAAATCCCATTTTTTTTTTAACTTCCATTAATCCCCCATAATTTCTTGAAACTACATCCAGACTTATAAAGCCCATTTCTCTTAATTCTTTCTGCATTGGAAACTTTCCGTCATTTGCATCAATTGCATCTTGCATTTCGCGATAAAAGTTTTCCGGATCCTTCCAATAACCATGCGGTTTTCGTTCTGGATCACTTTCTTGTTCATTATTTGTTTCTATATTTGATTCATTCTGAAGTATCTCATTATTCGCGCTTTCTGAGCGATTTAACTTATTAATCTTGTCGATTATATCATTTTCTTTAGGATCAAGTTGTTTTTCTGGTATATTGACAGTATTTAACAAATTTATTTTATCTATCAGGTCTTTCTTTTTTAAATTGCTTTTCTCAGTTGATTTCTCAATGGAATTCAATTTATTCAGCTTATCAATGATCGAATCGTTTTTATTTTTTAGAACTTGAGTTATTTTTCCGTCCTTAATTTCATCTTCCATTTTTTTTACATATTGATCTTTATTTATTAACCGCTCAAGCTTGATTACGCTTTTATCTCTAGGAACAATTGAAGATTTACTTTTTTCAGACTCTTTTCGTGCTTTTTCTTTCTTTTCCACAGCACTTTCAGGTATGTTGCGTTGAGATGTCATTTAGAATCACTTTTTTTGAACCAATTCTTTTTTATTTTTTTAGTATATTTAGTAAGCTTCAAGTTGAATTCTAAATTTTTTAAGAAACATTTCTTCATTTCCCTTAGATTTAAACACCGAATATTTGGCAAGCGCTTCTTTTAATAACGATTCGACTAACTCACTTATCTCAATGCCGTGTTCTTTCAAAGGAAAAGCTTCCATGATTAAAAAATCAATTAATGGGTTTAAATCTTCATTAGATTCTGCGTAGATACCTAATTTTTCAAAAAAATCATTATGAAATACTATTGAATTAACCAAATTCAAGATTTTTCTATTTTTAAAAGGTCGTAACAATTCACTTCGTTGGTTAAAAAATCTTATTCTCATTAAATCTGCTAATTCTTTCTTTGAGACGTCTAAATCTGCAAAATGCAGTTCTTTTAATGAGGGAAATTGCACATAAAATGCACTTTCAATGTCTTTCACTTTCAAGCATGCCATTCCTGTTTTTAGACTTGCTAATTGTTTGAGATCGTTATTATTCAAGTTTTTCGCGTTCCTTATAGCTTCTCGTTCAATCAAATCGTCAATTTTAAAACTCAATAGAGTTCGAGGTAATTTCAAAGCAATATCTGGAAGGCTGGTGGGATTTTGATCAATTAACACGATACCTAGTTCATGTCCTCGTCCTTCTGCAAGTACTCGATGTAACAATTCGTTTGTAAATCCTTGTATGTTCTGCATTTCAGTTGCATCGGCAACTTCTGGAATTTTCTTGAATACGGTATGTGCTTCCTCAATTAAGAGCACGAATTTAGGTTTATTTCTAGGACTATTTTGAAGCAATTGGGGTTGAATGTCCTTAAGAAATTCAAAATAATTGATGATATTGGCAAGTAAGACTGAAATTAAAAGTGCACGGTATTCCGGAGTAGCTAGATACTTTAATTCAATTATGGTTTTAGATTCTATCAGTTCGCGGATGCTCATGCTCATCGGTGCATTAAAAACTGGACCTAATACACCTTCACCAAGTTCTTCAATTCGAACAACTAATGCTGAATGAACGGTCAATCGGGTTTCTTCATCGTATAAATTCTTTTTTGTAAGAATTTCCTTACATTTTAAAGCAAGTGCTTGTAAGGTAGGTGTTTTTTGTCTACCAATAGGTGGTGGTTCATTTCTTATAAGATCCCATCCTAAGTCTTCATAAATTTCTTCTAAAGCTTGTTTAAGCACGTGACCTCCTGGGGGATAAAGAGCAAATTGTTGACGAAAGAGCTCTTTAATCGTAAATACGTGAGTTGATACCGGCACACCTTCGGGTACTTGTAAAATATTAAATTTGAACGGTGCAGTCTTTTCATCAGCTGGTGTGAAGACGTTTAATGTCTTGATGTTACTGGTTAAATTTCTGTATTCGCTTTTAGCACCCTCGCAAAGCAAAAAATTAATGTTCAATTTATCAAATTCAAGCAATGTTCCCTTAACTGCGGTGGATTTTCCAGTTCCTTGAAGCCCAACCACTAAAGTTCCATATTTCAAATAATTTGGAGGTATATGGACGGCTAATTCTTCATTTATTATTTTACCAAAACTTAACATGGGTTTTCTGGTTTCATTCCATTCTTTGATATTAGCGAGGTTGGAGCTATCAGGTATCCAACTTCCTAAATTTCTATATCCTACTTTTTCTTGTGGAACCCAGAAAAAATTTGCCCCAATGGGCGGAATAAATAAATCCAATGATACAGGAGTTACAAATTTTTGAACCTTCGCTAAAAAATATTTATCATTTTCCATTTTCCACTTGTAAGGTTTTTCAAGACCTTGTAATCCTCTTGTAATCGTGTTAATCGCGCTCGTGAAGATGTTTGGATCAGTTAAAGCAAGAAAAGTCTTCCCATATAAAACGGATTTTCCATTCTTGACACTAATTGCAAGCGTTTTCACGCGATCCCCAAGTTTTTTAGCCATATTTTGAGACGCATGGTATTTTTCAATGCTTCCCTTCACATGATAACGTTGAATACCAGATAATCGATTTATATTCTTTCCTTCAGGTCGATAATATCCCGAACGTGACAAAGTCTTACTAGCCATTGATTTTATATTACTTTTAACTTGCCATGATGCCTTTTTTGGCTTGAGAACCGTGATAAGAAATCCTGTGGCTTGCTCATCTTTTAGAAAACGCGTGAATCTCGATAGGGGATCTTTAATGTAATGTGGTGCGAGGATTCCATCTAATCGTTTCACGAAGAAGTGATCATTAGAATCCCAAATTTCAAACGGTAGCCGGTCTATATCCACGAATTTTAATTGGTTTAAATTCACTTTTAAGTGTCCTTTTAATAATTTTCGTAATTTCTCAGCTTTTGATTCCGTTTTTGCTTTAATAACAATAAAATATCTTGGAAATCCCTTTTGTACAAGATGAATAATTTCACACTCTAGCATCATATTAACAATATTTCGGGTAACATTAAAATAGGCATCTTGTATAGCATCTACTACGCTTTTATAGCTAATTTTTGGAGTATTTAGAAGTTTTACATTTCGTTTTTCATCTTCATATTGGATATTTTCATGATAATTTTCAAATATTCCGTATAATTCAAAGATCCTTATTGCGTGCTCAACGTATTTTAAAACATATTTATCTTGAATAATACATGTAAAAAGAAGGAAAACTCCAAGTAATATCACCATGCCAATACTCATGAACATTGAAATAAAATCAACTTGCCAAAAAATTAAACAAACAAATTGAATTGCTGTGATGTCACTCATTAATGTCAAACTATACTTTTTCATCCACTCAAACATGAAGTAAATGTTCAAAAAAATACATCCAACATTCATTAAGATGAATATGAGATTATCCATGAAGAATACACAAGTTGAAGTAAAGAGACCAAGAGATGAAATAATTAATAATATCTTGAAAAATCCATTTATACTATCATTATCATAAAAATTATGCCTTGCTCTCGCCCATTGAGCTACAATAAATGAGAACATGATTAAAAAGGACATGCTAATTAAAAATGTTATTGAAAAAAAAAGTAAATACATCTCTAGAATTCTCCGTCAAAATTCAATCCTTTTAATTATATTCCAATCTTTATCAAGAACAATTTTAACATGAGGACCTCTAAAGAATTTACTCCTAATTTTCATTACAAGTAACTCATTAAGAGGTATTTCCCTACAAATAGGACATTCACTCAATATTTGACCGTTTTCTTCTAATTTGGAGCCACACCAAAAGCATTGCAGTTTTAGTAATCGATAAGAATAAACCAAACTGCAACTAATAAAAAATATACAAAAGAAAGTAACAAACTTGAGAAAAAAATCATTCAACGAAGTGATTAAAACGTCGCTTAAAATTTGTGGTAGAGGCGTGTCTGTTAAAATACAAACTGGTAAATATAATAGAATAATTAAGTGGTAAAGACCAATGATAAATAATGAACCGCTTAAGGCAAATTCTAGCATAAATATTAGATCTTTTAGTAATTTCTTATTTTCATATCCATTCAGAATAATCATCTCCTTCTTTATTTTCTATATTTATTTTATTTTCATCAATTTTATTTATTGATTCCAAACTGTTTAATAGATCTCGATATTTATCCTCTCCAAGTACTTTTCTAATTTCGGAACCTTCACTCTTGGGTTGTTGTTCTTTCGTCATTTGACTAATTGAATGATTTTTTAAGGCATCGGATGAACAAAAGCGTGTAATAAAAATAAAACCTATTACCATAATTGAGAAAAATAACGCTATTGTCAGGAAGGATCCTAGAATTTCATAAAAAATAAAAAACATTAGCAAGGAAGATATTGATAAAAATGTAATTGTAGCAATTCCTTGCTTGAAATTCCTCTTAAATGAGCCTCCTAAAACCATTATATCTGCACCAGATGGAAGAGCACCCATAAATAGAGAAAACATCATAAATATCAAGGCTCCCTTCATTAAATTATCATCTGTGTACCAATAAAAAATGTACAAAATCATAATTAATATAATATTTGAAATAATAGGACCGATTGCAATACATAAATCTGCAATAAAGTTATTATGTTGATCCATGTCAACGTGTCCCTCCATTCCAAATGGATCAAGATTTACAGATAACAAGTTTGTACGAGCTACCTCAATATGAAATAATTTAGCCATGATCCAATGTCCAATTTCATGTACTATTATTCCCAACCCTGATAATCCAACACATATGTACCATGCAATTTCAAGAATCCAGTGCTTTTCTTTAACTTTTGAGAGATATTGAAATCCAATCCAAAACATGATAGAACATGAAAAACACCCAAAAAACAAAAAGAATAGAAAATTAACATAATAATCTAGTTCAGGAATAATATTTACAATATGCATCATTAACTTCTCATTGGATTAGTAATTGACAATATTCACAAGATTCAATAGATGATTGAACGGTCATTTGGATTCATAACTAACCTTATGCATCCAAATTTAATGCTAATTCCGTCCAATCAGCTTTGGTTGAGAACCTTTGGAATAACTTTATTTATCTATATATTAAATTCGCACTAAGCTTTAAATATCAAAAGTTAAGTTCTCGCTTCTTGTCCGAGAGCAATTTGTCGGGTATCTTTTTATATATCAAGCATTACTTGCGAGATCCGCAATTGGCAAAAATTAAAAATTTTTTAACAAAAGTCCAATAATACTTTAAAACAAGATTGCTTTGAATTGGAAGAAATTAACTCTCTTTGACTTTTTTTTTGAGTTAGGTAGAAGATCGCTTGAATGAAAAAAAGTTTTATAGTTTACAAGTAAAAAGCAGGTGCTTGTTTTTGATGGTCTTTATTCAGGAGAATAAAGACGATAGTAATGATGAAACGATAAGGATCTGGAATGATGAATTTGAAAAAAAGCAATATTATATTAGTGATGCAGGATCGATGGACAGGAAGGACTTTGCATCGAAATTTGTCGATTTGTGATTGCAAGTGGGATCATAATTGTAGTTATGGGATCGATCATAATGAGGATGGTGAGATCGATACGATGTAGATCATTGGAAAACCCAAAAAAAGTTAAGATAGATGAATGTTAGCTTTTGTTGCTTTTTCAATGAGATAATTAATAAATGCTGAACAAGCAACTAAAAAATATCTCGCATCTTCCATATCTAAATTTGGCTCATCTTTTAAAGCATGTCTTATTCCATCGTCATCATTTGTATATCCATATAATTTTTTAAAACCGTTTTTTAGATCTTTATGTAAAACAATCCCACTTTCTTCTAATTTGTTTAACATATTACCTAAAGTCATTTCGCGTCTATTTGTTGGTCTTACAATTAAATAAGCAAAGGCTTCTACAGCACTTATTGATTCTTTTATGGAGTTTCGATAGTCTGGAGTCGGTTTTTTCGCCAAAAGTTCTAAAGAGTTTTTTATATGAGATTTAACGATATCTAAAGGTGATTCCAAAACCTTTTCTATCTCGCGTATCTCTCCATTAGACGTGATCGGTTCAACCAACTTGTTTATGATTGTATATCCTGTCATTTCTTCTTTTAAAATTTTATTTGCTTCTTTTATAAACTTGTTATTAAGAACTTCGTTAGGAAAGTTCTGAATTAGAAATTCAATTACTTCATAGACAAGATTCCATTCTGCACGAAGAACATATTTTTTAACAAAATCATCAATTAATCTATGTGCTTCTGGAAGACTATCAACAGTTTTTTTAAAGAATACGCCCCACAGTTTTTGTCTAAACTTTATAATTTCAGGATTACTATTGAATTTGATGCAAGAGTCAACATAAGTTATATTTATACAATTAAATAACAATATTCTTGTTGAATCTTCCAAAGATTCCATTTGAAAGGTTTCTCTTTTGGGAATTATCCCTCTTCTCTCTGAAAATGTTGGCATGGGTTCAAATTGATTAAACTTGTTTTTAAGTTTTTTCTAAAAAAAGAAAAAGTCATACACTCATACTTTCCGCTATTTTATTTAAGTCAGCACCATCCTGTTCTGCTATATATTTAAGAAATTTTTTGTAACCATCAACTGACAGTTCAATATTCACGAATTCATAAGAAGATTTTGAATCTAAGTGTATTTTCACTGCAATGACACCATTACCTAATTCAACTTTAATTTTTTCCGCTTCTTCCTTTAGATACTCAGGCAAAGTATCTTTTAGATAATATTCTATCTCCACTACAGGCATTTCCCTCATTTTTTTCTATTTTTTTAACATTTTATAAACAATCCTTTTTTTGACGTTATCAATTTTTTTTATGTTTTTTGGGAACATAAATTTATACCTACTTTTTAATGATTAAAGAAAAAAAAGCGGATGGAATTTTTTATTTTAAATACGGCAAGTCAAGAACGCTTTTAATCTGTCGTGCAATGTCAATGTTTTCTGAAAGAATATCTCCATTATTTCCATCGAACTTAATATCTATTTTGCGTCCCATGCCTCTACAAGCATTACATGTTTCACGAGTCCGTATGTTTATTCCTTCACCTTTACAATCCTTGCAAGTGATGTAACTTGCTTCTATCATAAAAGGTTCTGGTTTTAAAGTCTTTTTCTCCGTGAAGGTCTTGATCACGTCAATACTTTTTTGCTCTCTTTCTATAAATTTAAAGAAACAAGGTAGGCAGAAACGAATATCAATATTTGTATATTCAACGTAAAAATCATCAAGTTTTTTATTACAGTCCGACTGGCTACAATGATGATAAGGTAAAGAAAACGGTAGGATTTTTCTCTCAATTCTTGTTTCCACCACTTTTTTCAAGTTATAACCTGGAAATATACCAGAAGTAGGGACGTGAAAGATTATTTCTCCTTCACTTATTTCTCCTTCACTAAATTTATCTTTTAATTCTTTGTTAACCTCTTCGACTTCTTTACCTCTTTCTTGTCTTCTTTTTTCAGATCTTTTTTTCCTCCCGATTTTTAACACTTCTTCCAATTCTCTTTCTTTTTCTGGTTCCTTATCTCTCATTTTTTATTTCCTCCTTTCTATTTTTATTGTTATTAACATTTAAACTTTGGGAATGGCTACCCTTTGTTTTAGACTCTTCATCTTCGATATATTGAATGGGATTTTTGCATCCAGGATAGTATTTAGGATGCTTAAGTCTTGGTTCCCATTCTAATCCACATTTATTACATTTTAACAAGTGTTTCGTTATTGTTTTTATCATTTTTTTTACTTTTACCTTCATTTTTTCCATCCCTGAAAAAGAGGTTCCTATAATTAGATTATTGAATTTAACAGAAAATATTGAAAAGGTCTTATAAACGTTTGAAATTTCACGTATATAAAAAATAAGAAATTTTTCCAAAATCTTCTCTACAAGTACCGCCAAAAGTCCCGAAACTTTTTTTAACTCATTATAAGTTAAAAGAAAATTCACACCCAATCCAAAACTTGGAAATGCTTTATTTATTCAAAAGAGTTATCGAAAATCATTGATCCAAGGTCTTTAAATACGATTTTTCTAACATCAAGTGTAAGGAATATCAGGAAGCTTGGTGAACGTCTTACCGACTTATTTTTCAGAATTTCCCTCTTCCTCCTCTATATATTCCCTCTTGACGACAAGACCATCAAAAAGTTTCCATTTCCTTTTTTTTCAACTTGAACGTTCAACGCAATTTTTTTATAAGAGATATTCAAACGGTTTTTTAGGTATTTAACATGTCTTATGAATTTCAGCATGATAAACCCAAAGTTTATTGTTTAGGATGTGTAATGATCCTATATCATGAAGAAGATAGAGAACACGTTCCTGAAAGTTGCCGAGATTACTGTTGCGACTGTTGCCCTAACTCTCCTTGTAGCAATCCGTAACATTGATAATCTTTTCCCTTTATGCATACTTACTTATAATAGTTATTCTATCGTGTTCTTACCTTTAATAGGAAATTCTGGTAATTAAAACGTAAGAGGTGAACATCATTCCAGAAATAGAAGCAACCATTAGAGTTAAAAATTTTAATTTCACAAACGATAGAGTAGAAAAAGGTTCGTTTTTGGTACAAAAAGATAAATAGGTTAAGATAGGCTTTAGTTGGAATCTTGATTATAGGGATCAACAGTTAATTACATCAACAGAAAGAAGATTTACGTTTAACTTTAATTTAGAGGGAAAGCCAGACATTATCAAAGTTAATTTTGATGGAACTTGTACTTTAGAAACAAGAACTCATCAAGAACAATCTCGTTTTGATTTTTTAATTAACGAAATGCCTCCCGGAATAAAGTCATTAATGAACCCATTCATTATTCAAGAATGTTATAAACATGCAGTTAGAGTTTCAGTAAGTGCGGGCGTACCAAAAGAAGTTTTCCCTCCTGTAAACGTGTTTATGGATATGGTTAGAAAAACATACTCTCAAAGATGAACCTAATACTTTTAACCTTCTTTTTCTCTATTTAACAAGCTACCTTTTTATATCTCGACTAAGTAAGAATGTAACCTAAAAACGAAGGCTATACTCATGTTCGACAGAGACAAGATCAAACCTCGAAACCCTTCCGATAACCAAGAAAAAAGAATCTCAGCCAAGGAGTTAGAGGAGATAATCCAAAAAGTAAAACAAAAGGATTCTTCCAATGATTCCTAACTTTTTTTTATTCCCTTCCTTTTCACAAATACTTACTTATAGTAGTTACTCTATCATTTTATCATACTTAGAAGAGGGATTTACATGACAAAAATATGTCCATTTTGTAATAATCCAGAAATGAAAGAATTGGAAAAATATCAAGGTGGTTTTCCTGAGGATCTACGGGTAAAAGCAGAACCACCAACACCTTTTGGATCAGTTATGGAAAGAACTTGGCAAGATGTTTACCCAAAGTATTATTTATGTTCTGAATGTGGTTTTGTTGCAGGATTTATTGAAGAGTCGGATAGATAAGATAAAAAATAAATAACGGACTTGGTTTCTCTCCCTTGGGATATATTAGTTGCTTTTATAGGTAGTATCTTTTCTGGTGTTTTCTCTGCATTATTCTTTGCAATGATTTTATACCTTTGGCAAAGATGGTGTAATGAAAATAAGAAAGAGAAGAAAGTAAAGTAGATATTAAAAGATTTTTATATTTATATAAAAGAAAATAAACTTGGAGAAGCATTTGAAAGTATTTATTTTTTACATAAAGATGAAATTTCTTTATTAGAAAAAATGATTAAAATTATTAGCGATAAATTGACCGGACAAGTAGATCGAGGAAAAATTAGATTAACAAATCAAAAGTGGATGCTCTTTATTGAATCACTTCAAAATAAAATGACAATTCATATGATTTCAGGAGAAGGAGAAATAAAAGAATATTTTTTACGTCGTAACCCTCCAGACCAAGATCGTAAAATTAATCCTGAAATAAAGAATTTGTTTTTAAAATATCTTAAAGAACAGCTATCGAGAAATGGGATAAAAGTTTCCTAACTTAACGTTTAGGTTTTTTTCCTTTCATATCTCTTTTTTCTATGGCTTTTTTCTTTCCATCGGGAAGATTATCAAATAATGATTGCATTTCCTTTGGTTGAGTGATTCGATCTTGAATGATGAGATTTAATGCATTGAACAATTTTAATGCTACATCTTGGTTATCTCTCATATCCAGTTGTCCAGGATGAACGGATTCATTTCCAATAACTCGTAAAACATCGAGTGCTTGTTGAATCGTTACTGATAACCCTTCTCTTACTAAACTTGCTATATCTTCGTTAATATTTTTTCCACTTTCACCTAAATGAAGCATTAGTTTTTGAACACATAATCGTAACAATGCAGATGCAGATCTTGGAGATAGTTGAACGACTTTTCTAGCTTCTAAGAAATCTTCTTTAACGTCATCTGGCATGTCTTCGTTAGGATAAGGCGCAATTGAGAGATTTGGATATATTAATTTCTCTTTTATCCATAAAGAATGTTTCCTACAACTATAACAAACGCTTACATCAAGATTAGGGATTGTGCCATGAGTTTCTGTTTTAATTTGAATAGGTGAACCTATGAATCTAGCTTTAACACCATAGTACCAGCTTTGGTGAGCGTATGCTTGACAATGCGGACAATTAAATCTTTCTTGTTGAAATTGTGGTGGAATATATTTTTTATTCATAATCCTCCCTTCATTATCGTTTCTTTTAACAATTTTAATAACTTAATATCAAACTCATATTTCTTTTTTTCCTCAACGAATTCGTAACGATCAGATCTCTATGTATCATAACTGTAATTATGATCCCAACCTCCAACTCAATCCGACAAATTTCAAACTCCAAGAGATCGATTATGATGATCTGCAGGGGATCGATTATGAAATTCATAGCCTATTTTTTCAACCTCAATTTTTGAGTCCTTAACTTTTAGGTCCCAAAAAAAATCTGCTTGACCCACCATCTTGAACGTTCAACATCTACATCAAAACTTTAGTCTCTACCAAATCAACGTTACAATCGTTCTCATCCATTTAATAACTCCCAAACAGTTTTGTCGTCCATCTCATCAACCTCAACGTCCCTCCAAAAACTGACCAAGCTGACATAAAAATCACGATCACTATTAATAACAAAATTTTTCATTGAACAACACCTGGTGTAAATTATCCAAAATTCATCCCTAATTTCTCTATACTCCTATACTATTTTTCGTCTTTATTCGAGGAATAAAGACCGTCAAAAATGAAAAACAACCTTTTCCATCTCATCAAAAAAACTTTATACCCTAAAACGATCCCTTCCTCCATCTTATATAAAGTCAAAGAGAGTTAATTATCATTTATAATTACATTTTTGTAACCATTGTAATTAAATTATAATATTTGATATAAAAATAAAAAATTTTTTTTAATAACTCAATTGAATGGTATGATTCTTATCGAGATCATTAGAAGGTTTTATTTAAATAAGAATAAAATTAGATGATTATGATTAATTCAATATAGGAAAAAAAAATAAGTCGAATCATTATTTTTAATTTAGATGAAAATTATATTGAAATGGTTCTTAAAATGATAGAATTTTTAAAGGTTCTAAAAGAGGATTTAGAAGGATATTATGAAGGATTATCAAATCAAAAATACGATTTTTGTAATGTTATGTGTAATAGAATGAACACAAATGCAGTTATACTGGAATCTAAAGAGTTTATATTCCTTTCTGTTATTTTAAAAGATCTTACCAGCATTATTGACAGGATTATTGATCCAGATGAACAAATTAAAATAACTAATGAATTGATAAATCATTTAAAAGATTATTTGAAAGATGAAAATATTCCTGATTTAGGTTCAATTTTAAAGTTATCTGACTTTTTTAGAAAACTCATATCAAAATTGTTATATGAAGAAGAAAAATATACGGGAAATCTTAATTTTACAGATCTCACTATAAAATATTACTTAGAATTCCTTGTAGATGAAATTACAAATAATAATATAATTATTAGTGTATCTGCCATTTTGCCAGGAGTTACTGATGAGTTACAAAGAGTTTTTAAAACTCATGGTCTTAGAAATAAACACTTTATCCTTAAATATATATTAGAATATTCAACTAGAGTATTTGATTACCAAAGATACAGTTATTATTATTCATCAAAAAATGAGAAAAATATTGCTTTGAAAGATATAAAAAAATTATTTGAATTAATTAAGAAAAATATTACTACATTTTTCGATTCTGAAGAAAATAAATATATAAATGATTCACTCGATGATTTATTCTATTTATGTAAAGAATGGAGATTTAATTATACTCGATTTTTAGAAATTTCTCCGGTTATGAAAAAAAAGAAAAAAGAACTAGAGTTACCTGAAGATATGAAAGAAAAAATGAGGGAGATCGTTTCAAAAGGTATGGAAAAAGAATTGGATGAAGAGGTGTAAAATATATTGACCCAAGAAATGACATTTTATGATCATATAAGTTCATTTATTAAATCCTATCCCCATTTGAGTCAAAATGAATTAATTTCACTAATCGAAAGAGAATTTCAAGAAATTTTGATCGAGAATATTAAAGATTTGAATCTCCCTCCAATTCTTTCAAAAATGAAAATAAAGAAACTACAACTTAGATATAATAGAGCTAATACAAATGTTAAACATAGAATTAAAACTCAAATAACTAGAAATGACAAGGTCAGATACTTTAAGTTTTTTCAAAATATTATCCAATTAAATTCAAAAAATGGATTAGAAAGTAATAATCAAGATTTTTATTATCCAAATTCTCATTCTTGTTCTCAAATAAAGATCTCATATGTTTTAAGAGAAGATGAGAGAAATTCTATTAGTAAAATAATAGATAAAAAGGAACAGCATTTTAATACTGAAATCGAAAAAAAGAAAATTAGGCAAGAATTAATTTCTAAAACTGAATTAGATAAATTTTCAAGAAAATTTGAATCGGATATTTTGCAAGATGAATTCATAAAATCTAATATATTAAATGATTTACGCATAATTCCAGAAAAAAAACAAAAAATTATGACAAATAGACTATTAAAGATAGATTATGATCCTATTGATGAGTTACTTAAAAAATATGAAGATTATACTCCTAAGAAAAAGGAAAAAAGTAATCCAAAAAAAAATACTATAATAGAAATTATTGGAATGATCGACTCAGATGAATTAACATTCAATAATTATGATCTCTAATTTTCTAAGGTGAGAAGTATAGCTAATTTAATTTTTATAGATACTGGCGTTTGGATAGGTGCATTTGTTAAAAGAGATCAATATCATAAAAAAGCAAAATCAATTATTAATTGGGTTAACAGTCAAAATAAATACAAGATAATTGTGACTAATCTTATCATGGCAGAGGTAGCTAATTTTTTAAAACGTAAGAACTACGGAACCCCAGCAAGAAAGATTGTGGAAATATTCAATACTGATGAAAAAATTGATCTGTATTTTGATGATGAAAAAATGAGTGAAATTACTGTTCACCTCTTCAACCAATATGATCGATTGAGTTATGTTGATGCCAACTCAATAGCCTTCTATTGGAAATTAAAATGTGCTTATATTTTTTCCTTTGATTCTGATTTCGATGGAATTCGGGATATAAAAAGATTAGAAAATGTACCAGATTAAATGATTTTTATTGATAAATATTTTTTTAAGTAATAGATTAAGGACAATTACTTTATGGAATAATATACAGTATTATTTTTATCTTTATTCTTTGAATCCAACAATCCTCCCAACCTTCGATTCCATAATTAAAATAATGATCCCACCTGCAATCACAAACCGACAAATTTCGATGCAAAGTCCATCCTGTCCATCGATCCTGCATCACTAATATAATATTGCTTTTTTTCAAATTCATCATTCCAGTTCCTTATCGTTTCATCATTACTATCGTCTTTATTTTCCTGAATAAAGACAGTCAAAAAAAAGCACTTTCTTTTTACTTATAAACTATAAAACTTTTTTTCATTCAAGCGATCCTCTACCTAATTCAAAAAAAAAAAGTTACAGAGAGTTCATTTTTTCTTTAATCCATAAAGAATAGTTAAAACGACGTAAATAAAGACAAATCTCAAGATTTTTTACTTCACCTTGATATTCAATAGAACTTTTAGTAGAGTTTGTTATCTTTGATAAGTTAAACAATTTCTGATGGGCATAAGCTTGGCAATCTGGGCAATTGAAGGCATCCATTTTATATTTAGGGGGAATATCATTATTATTCACATTATTCTTTTCCTAATCATTTACTGTAACATTTTTATAACCTTTATAATAAACTTCTATAACTGTTTTTTCTTCAACTATTTCCTACACTTAGTTATCCCTCCTCCAATGTATGTAATTATAATCCCTTCAAATACAGCATCTAATAAATCTTAAGATCAACACAATTCTTGAAAATATATCGATCCGATTACATTATATTTTATTCTATTTTTTATAACTAAAAAAAAATCATCTTGAATATGAGGAATATCAAAATCAACATTACCTGAGCTTATTTCATTCAGGAAAGAGACCAGATTCTCGTAATTAATAACCATAATGTCAACCACCTTAAATTAAATTTCCTAAATGGGAACATTTTTTAAGCTTCAATAAAAGTCAATAACAAACCAAGAGGTGATAATTTTGACCAAATATGGAAAAGAAGAAAAATTTTATGGAAAATGTTTAAATTGCCATGAGGATCTTATGGGTCCAGATATAATACAGGAATCTATAAATTTTGGGATAATGAAAGGATGGATTTTTGTCATAAGATGCGCTAAATGTGACCATATCATCGGTACTACACATTAATAAATCAAGATTTAAAGTACATCTTTTTTTTATATTTCTTGGCATCAGCAAGAACATCAAGATTAAAGATCCCATTCATTTCACGTATCAATAAATAGAAAAACATGTTAAAAAGAATAACAAAACGTTTAATTAATAGGATTAAATATTTGTATTCCAAATTAATATGAATTAGAGGATCCTTTCTCCTATAACATAAAAATATACAGGATAATTTTGTGAATTTAATGAATAGAACGAACAAGAGTGCCGATTTCGTTAGAGAAGAATTTAAGAAATATTATCTAAACGAATTTATAAAGCAATCAACCATAACGAGCATTGAAGAAAGAGAATTTGGATTCCAATACTGGGAGGGTCCGTTATTTTTGAGACATTTTAATTTTTATGATAGAGATGCTCTCAATCAATATTTAACAACTAAAATTCCTCGACATTGTTATTCCTCAGCTGCATTATATGAATTGCCTGGAGAAAAAAATATAAATGAAAAAAATTGGATAGGTTGCGATTTTGTTATAGACATTGATGCAGATCATGTCGATCTTCCATGTCAGATTGAGCATGATGAGTATGTATGCAATGCGTGTGGAAAAGCTGGTAAGGGAAAACCGCCGAAAACTTGTTCATGCAATAATAATTCTTTTAAAAATAAGACTTGGGTTTGCGAGGATTGCTTAAAATTCTCTAAAATGGAAACGATAAAAATCATTGATGACTTTTTCATTCCTGATTTTGGGTTAGATCCTGAAAAGTTGCTAATAAAGTTCAGTGGAAATAGGGGATATCACATCCAAATTCAATCTGAAAGCTTTAAAAAATTAGATCAAGATTCAAGAAGAGAAATTGCAAATTACATTACTGGAAAAAACATTGATCTTGACCTTCATGGATTTAAGTTTGATAAATCTATAATGATTGGCCCATATAAAAATGACAAAGGTTGGAACAGTCGGATAATGAAATACCTTATTAAATATATTGAAGAAACAGATCAGAAAGATTTCAAAAAAATTAGCAGTTCCAAATTCATTAATGAATTTCTTGACAAACGTGATTTAATCATAAAGGATCTAAAGTTAGAAAGACCTAAGTGGAACGTGATGAAATTATCACCGAAAATCTGGAAAAAGATTATCGAAGTGGCTATTGAGACACATGCAGGTAAGATTGATGAACCCGTTTCAACTGATACTAAACGGTTACTCCGATTACCAAATTCACTGCATGGGAAAACGGGATTACAAGCAAAAATAGTCTCGTATGATGAACTCGATAAGTTTGATCCTTTAACAGACACGCTTGTTTTTGAAGGAGAAGTAAAAGTCAAATTTAAAAAATGCCCTGAATTTACTTTAGGTAATTATGTTTACGGCCCTTATGAGGGTGGAGAAGTTGAAATAGTCAATAAATCAGCTGCAATATTTTCAATATGTAAAGGAACAGCAGAATTATATTAGGTGATAATGGTGTATGAAACGCTTTTAAAATTGTGGGATAAAGAAAATGATAAAGAAAGTCTCAATCTTCTTCCAAAAGATTTTAGAATCAAGATACATTCACATGTTGAAAAATTACAACAAATAATGAATTCTTATAATGAGGAATCCATCGAAAAAGGATTAATTGAGAATGAAATTCACGAATTCATGCAATTATTAAGTGATTTCTTAAAAATTCGCTTGAATAAGTTAATTTGTTTAACAATTGAGGGGATTGAGATAGAAAAAAGTCACCTGATGGTAGAAGAAAAAAAACTTATTGAATCTTTTAAGAGCGCTTTGGCGATATTTTATGATTCTTTCAACGTAAAAAGTGATCAAAATGAAATGAACACTAATATAATTGAATCTTCAGCCAATCTTGTAGTAATTAGAATATTAGAGGATATAGAAGAAATGGTTGGCATCGATCTAAAGAATTATGGACCATTTAAAAAAGAAGATATTGCTACTATTCCTGAAAAAAATGCCATTACGTTAATAGAAAAAAATGCTGCCATGCTCATCAAGAGTAATTGAAGATTATGAAAAAAATTTTAAACTCAAAATTTATTTTTATGTTTAAATTACGTATCATCTTTAATAGTTAGATATTGATTGAAATAAATTTTGGTTGATAAGTAGGTAAAATAATTGAAAATGAATAAAAAAATGAACAAGTATTGCCCAAAGTGCAACTCCTATCAAGCACATACCATAACTTTATATAAAAAAGGAAAAGATAGCATAATGGCGGAAGGAAAAAGGAGATACGAACGTAAAAAGAAAGGATATGGCAGTCAGCCAAAACCGATTCAAAAAAGATTTTCAAAAAATACGAAAAAACTCGTACCTAAAGCTAAATGTGGTACTTGTGGTAGAACCACGTTAATGAAAAGTGTCCGATTAAAGAAAATTGAAATAATGTAATCTCATTACTTCAAATTATAATAGCATCTATTTTTAAACAAATTTTTCTTTCTTGTTTATAGATAAATAGTAAATCTTTAGAAAAACTATTAATTTAAATTCACAACTATCCTATTGCGTTTAAATTAATTAATATGAATAATACTTGAGGTTTCAAATTGAGCTTCTTTCAAATGTTAGTTAAAGATGTTGAATTTAATGCTGTATTAATTAAAACTGTAATCCAAGAAGATACTAACGAATATCCCATTAATTCGGGTGAATATATTGATGCGAGAGCTGTCTGTTATTTTCATCCTAATGATCTAAAAAAGTTGGGTGTAAAATCTGGTGGTAATGTTTCCCTTAAATCAGATTGGGGAGAAGTAGTAGTAAAAATTATGGAATCGGAAAAAGAGGCAAGAGAAGGGATCATAACTTTACCAATAGGTCCTTGGAGTCTCCAATTAGTCAACCTAAAAGATGATTTTACACCTGAATTACATGTTAAAGTAAAAGCAAAGAGTACAGAAGTTGAGATTACCGATATCAATTCAATACTATTAGATATCAGAAAATAATATGAAGTGAAGATGATGGAGAAAAAAAAGATCGCTTGTCCGGGTTGTTCCATTTTATGTGATGATATTTTTATAGAGTTGGAGAATGGAAAAATAGAACATGTTTTAAATGCTTGCTCAAAAGGATATGCGAAGTTTAATAAAATAACAAAAAACCGATTAGATGAAAGTATAATTAATAAATTTGGAATTCAAAAAAAAGTTGATTTTGAGCAATCAATTCAAATGCTTAAGGATTTTATAAAAGAATCCAAGAGACCCTTATTTCTAATAGGAAATAAATGCACGATTGATGATATTAAAGAGATATTTCAGGTAGCTGAAAATGTTAATGGCATAGTTGCCTGTCCTAGTTCTCAATCGTATTTGAAATTTATGAAAAAATTAAAAAAAGTAGGCATCGAAATTCCTACATATAAAGAAATGATTGATTTTGTAGATACAATGGTATTTTGGGGAACCAATCCAAGTGCAACCCATCTAAGGCATGCAAGTAAATTTTCTGTTTTAACTAGAGGTGAAAAAATTACTAAAGGTAAAGAAGATAGATTCGTCGTGATGGTCGATATAAGAAAGACTGAAATTAGGGTATTAACTGATGAATTTATTCAATTAGAAATTAATCAAGATAATGATTTAATAGCCGCATTAATGGAAATAGCAAATGAGAAAGAACTTAATTCTCTTCCCTTTAATTTTCCCTTGAAAGATTTAATCAACATTCACAAATTTTTTATGAAATCTGATGAAATTGTGATTTTTATTGGCGATGGATTTTTAGGCAATTCACCTGATACTATTGATAAATTCATAGATCTGGTTCTGATTTATAAGAATAAAGGAGTTAATATCAAGATTCTACCAATGGTTGAAAATTTTGGTATTAATAATTATATTTCATTAGTGCTTGAAGAATATGATGGTAAAACAATAATAGATTTTAGAGATAAATCGGAAATTATAAAGTTTGATTACACTATCATTTATGATATAGATCTTGTATTATATTTAAACTTTGATCCAATAGAAAGCATCCCTATTGATCCCATTAAAGAAATGTTGAAGAAAAAAAGTGTCTATCTTGGACCAAGAAAAAATTGGATTTCAATGATTACTGATTTAGCAATTCCTACTTCAGAACCTTTAATAGAATCTCACGGGACTGTAAAGAGATTGGATTTTTTGGATGTGAACCAAGATATCATCCTACAATTTGAAAAAGATTTAAAATCCATATCCGATATTTTAAAGAATATTTAAACAAAAGTCTAAATTAATTTACTATATTTTTTTTCTCAAAAGAATCGATTGATTTAAAATGGAAATAAAAAATTATCATCTTTTATATATAACAGGGATTTTATTAATTGGATTTGGCTCTTATCAATTTTTTACATATTTAAGACCATTAAATAACATTATTTCTAACCTATTATTATCAATACCAATTTCCTTTTACGATTTATACGATATACTTCAATTTTCCTTTGGAATTTTCTATATTTTTTACGGATTATTCCTTTTATCAAATCAATACAAAAAAAATTCCTCAAGATATGTTCTAATTGCATTTTTGATAACTTTAATTATAACAAGCTTCGATTATATTCCTATTATTTCACAAATTCTCCTCGGATCACTATCATTTTCTCAAACAAATTATCAGTTAGTAACTTTTTACATGATCTATTTATTAACAACAATATTATCAAAAATTATGTTTCAATTATTTATTTGTTTGATAATCATTAAAATAATCAAAAATGAAGAATATTATAAAAATATTGGAGAATTCCTTTACGTATTTGGTCTTTTTTATAGCATTTTTTATACAAATGAATTGTTATACCTCTTGATAGAAAGTATTATTTTAGCTAATCCATTTCAAATAATTCTAAATTGGTATTTTCTTCTATACTTTTCCTTTGGCATTCTTTTTGGTGTAGTTACATTTATCTTATATGGAAGAAGAGAAAATAAAGATGAAATTATCCTGAAATACTCTTATATTTCTGCCATCTTGTTCGGATTTTTTTTAATTTTTCATATAATGACTGCGTTTGTACTCTTAAGCTTGGTTCAAGTTATTTTTCAAGTTATATTACAAGTTTTAATGTTTTTCTTTGCTATTATTTTATTTAAAATAAGGACTAATTCTAAAAAATAATTATGCTTAAATGAAAAAGTATTAAATTAATGTTAAATTAATTAAAATACAAGAATATTTATTTAAGTTAGAAAATTATTTGGTGATATTTTTGGATTATATTAGCGATTTAGAAGATGTGGATGAATTATTCAACAAAATAATTCAAGAAGATACAGAATTTTATAAAAAGAAAAAGGAACAATTACTTTATTCAAAAATACTCCATACTTATATTCTTGAATCGGAATTAAAAGCTGATATTTTAGAATCTGATAAACCAAACGCTAATAGATTATCAGTGAAGGTTGAGTGGATCGCGAATAGAAGAGAATCGGTAAAAGGTATAGAAGTCTTTTGTTCATTTGGAAGGAATCAGGAGAAACAAATTCTTAATTTTGGTGTTGAAACTACGAAAAGTTTTGATTATAATCCTCAAAAAAGGTTACTTACAATAGTTCAAATACCTAAATATTGTCCTGTTTGTAATGGTCCCATCGCTACAAAACATGAAACCATAAGCTGTCCAAATTGTAAGGTTGTTGCTCATAAAGATCATTTTTTAGAATATCTAAGAGTAAATGGCAAATGTCCAAAATGTGAAGCCACATTAAATATTAAATCTGGATAAAATTAAAGTGTATTAATTTTTCTTCTCATTTTTATAATAATGAACAAATTTTGGCAAACCTAGTCATTAAAATTAAATATTGGTTTAAAGATAATGAAATTCAATTCATATAAAAAAACCCCGGTAATTAAGATTTAGCAAAGGAAAAAAAGTCGTCACATTTATAAGTAAGTATTATTTAATAAATGAAATTTGCTTGCTTAAAAAGAATGTTTCATATAAAATGACAAAATGTTAAAGTATTTATGCAATTCTTACTTAACGTAGATTAGGAAAAAAAATCAATTCAGAATATAGGATGATAAATAAGGATGTCAAAACCAGACAAGAAAAATTCAGTAAATGAAGACACGTCTTATCTTATCTCATATACGAGACATTTAGAACGTAAAATTAGAAATTTAGAAACTGAGAAACAAATACTTGAAGCCGAAAAAATTAGAAAAGATAGGGAACTGAAGAATTTGAGAGCAGAGCTGGATCGAATGAAGCAAACTCCTTTAATTACAGCCGAAGTTATCGATATCTTAGAGGATGATAGATATATAGTAAAATCTTCTACTGGTCCTCAATTTGTTGTTGAAGCATCACCAAGAATTCAAAGAAAAAATATTATTGCAGGTATTAGAGTGGCATTAAATCAAAGATCCTTCTCAATAATTGAAGTATTACCTCCCTCAAAAGATCCATTCGTGAAAGGAATGGAACTGGAAGAAGCGCCTGAATGTAATTACGAAGATGTTGGTGGATTACATGACCAACTTCAAGAAATTAGGGAAACCGTTGAATTACCCTTTATTCATCCAGAATTATATGAAAAAGTTGGCATAGAACCTCCTAAAGGCGTGTTGTTATGTGGTCCTCCTGGTACTGGCAAGACCTTGTTAGCACGAGCAGTTGCGCATGAGACTAATGCTACTTTTATTAGGGTTATCGGTTCAGAACTTGTTCAGAAATTTATAGGTGAAGGTGCAAGATTGGTAAGGGAAATTTTTGCTCTAGCAAAAGAAAAAGCACCTTCAATAATATTCGTTGATGAATTAGATGCTATTGGCTCTAAACGATTGGAAGTCGCTACATCTGGAGATAGGGAAGTACAAAGAACATTAATGCAATTATTAAGCACGATGGATGGCTTTGACACGCGTGGTAATGTTAAAATTCTTGGAGCAACTAATAGACCAGACATTTTGGATCCTGCACTTTTAAGACCTGGTAGATTTGATAGAATAATCGAGTTTCCTCTTCCTAATGAGGAAGGCAGACATGAAATCTTTAAGATACATTCACGAAAAATGAATTTAGAAGAAAGTGTTAATTTGGAAAAAATTGTCAAAATGACTGACGGAACTAGTGGGGCAGATATCAAAGCAATAATTACTGAAGCAGGAATGTTTGCAATAAGGGAATTACGAGATACTGTAACTATGAAAGATTTCCTATCTGCAATTGATAAGGTTGTAGGTAGAGAAGAATTTTACGATGCACCAAAAGAAATGTATGCATAATCGTTGGATTATTAATAACTTTATACCTTTCTTTTTTATTTTCTAACAAAAATTTTAATAATAAAATAGTATTCCTTTTTTTAATGTTAAAAATTGATTCAAAAAATCAAGATTTTTCGTTTTTACTAAGGAAATTACATGCTTTATTAAAATATCAATTTAATTTAACAACTGAACAAGTAAAAAAGATAATTTCTGACGATTGTATCATTAAGATATCAAGAAAAACGAAAAGAATACGAAGTATCGAAAAAAATGGAAAAATTCTATTTACATTACGCCCCAATGATGGTTTTTTAATATTTCATATTGAGGGAGCTTTGGAAACTCTAAAAATCTGCGATTTTCCAAAAAACAGGATAGTAGTAAAAAATGAAATTGCCGAGATGATAGCTCAGGGACGAACATTATTCACCAAACACGTTTTAAAATGTGATAATCGTATAAAAAATAGTTCTGAAGTAATAGTTGTTAATGAAAATGATGAACTCTTAGCAGTGGGTAGGTCTCTATTAAATTATAGGGAATTAAAAGATTTAAATTTTGGTATGGGTGTTAAAATTAGAAGAGGCACCAAAAATAACATTAATTAAATTTATTTTAATGACAATATCGCTTTAGCTATATTCCCTTCATTTTCTTTTAATGCCTTTTCTGCATCCTCTTGAGTTGCTCCTGTTTGTTGTATCACAATCTGGACATCTGCAATAGATGGTTGAAATTCAGGTTCCTCGGTTGAGCCTTCTTCTTGCGATAATTTTGTACTGCTTCCCATTATCTGGAAAACCTCCCCTTGAGGAAGAAACATTTGTGTTACTCCTTGCGGATTTTCAATAATAATTTCTTCCTTATCAGTATAAATTACTACTTTTTCGACATTTTCTATTTCATTTACATCCATATCATTGGGCATTCCACCCTTTTTCATCATTCTTTTCAGTTGCTTGGGAGTATATTGACCTGAAGATGCTTTTTGTCGATCTTGCATTTTTTTAATTTTATGCCATTTTGTCATTTATCATCACATAAATTTAAAAATTATTAAGTATTAGGAAGTGGAAGCGTGAACCAGAATAATGCAACAAGAATTAAGAATGCCGTTAAGATAAACCACTCAAAAAATAATTTCCTACTTAACCTTTCTGGATCTGCTAGTTCTTTGACTTCTCTGATTTTATGTGAATAGCCAAAAGTAGCTGCGATTATGGGGAGATTTATTAAAATAACCGCAGAATACTGAGTTGTAAAATTAACGCCTGGAATCAATAAGCTTCCAAATAATATAATCATATATATTATGAAACAATAATTAATATAATCTAATAATTTATCTAAATTCTCTTTGATTTTCATATATAGTTACCATTAAACAGTTATTATTCATAAATTCATGAAATTTGAATAAGAATATTTTCTATAGAATATTATTTCATCAAAGTATTTTACTTTAATATCTCTAAATTATATTGGTGCATTTGGTTTTAAATATACTAAATTATCTCAAGGTTTATATTATATTAAGATTAAGTAAGATTAAAATTTAACATAAATCAAGTGTGTGATTGAAAATGTCTAGTGATAAATCTGGTGGATTGGCAAGCTTACTTGAGGAATTCAAGGATACCACAGGCATTCAAGCAAGTGCGATAGTTAGCAGAAAAGATGGTTTAGTCATGGCATCATCTCTGGCAAAGGGCATTGATGAGGATACTGTTGCTGCTAACGCTGCAAGAATACTGTTTTTAGGAGAAGAGACCAGCAAAGATTTAAGTATTGGAGGTCTTACACAAATCCTCTTAAAATATAATGGAGGACAAGTTGCATTAGCAGGTGCAGGAAAATATGCTGCAGTCATGGCTATTGTTGAAAAAGACCTTGGGATTGAATCAGGTGCGGTTTTATTTTCCATTCAATCATTAGCTAAAAAAGTAGAAAAAATACTAGAGGGATAATCTCATTTTTTATATTGATCTAAATAAAAATTTTCCTTTTTTCTTCTTATTTTACAAATGAAATTCAGTGATGAATTTTATCATCTAGAAAAACTTTTATTTATACTGTTGAATCAAAAATAGAAACTCGTATATATTATGAGTTTCCGAGAGAAATTGAACATTAGAAGCAAATTGCAAAATTCAACCAATTAAAAACAAATCTAAGAAAAATAAACTATTGAAAGGAGTTGAGGACGTAAATGTCTGATAGAAAAGAGAACGTTATCTTTATTGGACGAAAGGATACGATGAATTACGTCATGGCTTGCATCACGGTTCTCCAACAAGGCGGTCAAAGCGAAATTATTTTAAAAGCAAGAGGACGAGCTATTTCCCGAGCTGTTGATGTAAGTGAAATATTAAAAAATAGGTTTCTAAAAGATCAAGTGAAAGTTAAAAAAATTGATATAGGCACAGAAACGATCGAAAGTAAAGATCGTGGAAAATTCAGCGTATCAACTATGGAGATAACCTTAGGAAAAAATTAATAATATTAATTTGAAAAAAAAATCCTCTCTTACCCTTTTTTTCTTTTTAGTATGAAACGTATCTTCTTAGCGATCGTATGATATTCATTAATTTAATTATTTGATTTTCTTTATCTTGCAATTTTAAGTTGGTTTCAGCCAATAATTTTCTTTCTAACTTTAATTCTTCATTTTTTTCAATTATTTCATTTTGAAATTTAGTTACTTGTTCAACTAGGTGTTCAATTGCTTCAGACGTTCCTTCAAGCATTTCTTGTCTTTTCTCAGTTTCTTGTTTAAGAGTTTCAACTTCTTGTTCAAGAACGTTTACTTCATCTTTCAATTCTATAGTTTCCAAAATAGTTGAAATGTCAACCTCTTCAGCATCATCAGCTTGTTTCAATTCTTCGGGTGCGAATTCCTTCATTATCGAATTTAGCTCTGCTTCATTTACTTTGACAAGACCTTCAGAAAGAGTAGTACTGAATTTCATTAACATTTCAAAAGCAAGACTTGGCATGGCTTGTTCCATGGTTCTATCATCGCTAAATGTTTTTGGAAAGGCAAAACAAATTGCTGTATCTTTTAAAGCAACGAATTTATCTCCAGTTCCTGAAAAGAATCCATAAATTTTCAAATCTTCAATTTTGATAGAAAAATAATGTGGATCATTTTTCTTCGATGCTTTTTCATAAATTTGATCTAACATAGGTTGCGTGATTTCTACTTCTTTTTTAAAATTAGTCATATCCGTTGGAAGATATGGTTTTGTGTCGTGTTTCTTTTGTAATAAAAATACTCCTCTTGCTTCTGGAATTTTATCTAAAGCATTTGGTAGGATATTTATCAGTTCTCCAACTATATAGTTAGTAGTAACTGATTCAATCATTTTTTTGAAGGAAATCGCATTTTCATCTTTCTGTAGCAAGATACCTACAGTAAAATTTGGTGCAGGTCCTAAAAATCTTGTTGTTTTCATCCCGGTAAAAAAGCTAGCAACTTTTAAATCCTTAGTGCTTAGATACCCGAAATTAGGCTCTAATGAATTTTGTCTATGCACGTTGTAAATGCTCATAACATTATCAACTGATAATGAAAAATCATGCGGATGTTGAGCTAATAAATATGCTCCTATATCATCTCTCCAACCGAGAACCACGATTCCATTTGGCATAATATCACCAAATCTTAATCCTATAAAAATAAAAAATATAAAAAAAGGGGGTTTTATCCGCCCGCTTGTGTTGCCATCACTGTAATTACATCTTTTTTCGGAAAAATTCCTAAACTTGCAAAACGAACATTATCTGGTAATACTTTACCTTTATGAATGAATTGAATAGTGAGAATTGGATTCAATTTATACGCCTTACGTACTTGCTTTTTTGCGTCGGCAACATTTTGATTAACATCAACATCTACAGTTTTAACTGCTTGGTCTGGTGGAACTCCAGTTAATCTAAATCTGTATTCTACCATATTTTTCACCTTTTCTATGTTATATTCAAATCATCCTTATTTTAAAAATATTTTTAGAAATTTTTGTGAAATTAACAAAAGAAAATCGAATTATGTGAAATTAAACTTTTATTTTTCAATAAAGAATTTCACACAAAAGTGAAAATCTTTTGAAATAATTAGGTTGTAAGTTTTTTTTAAAAAAAAGTCGTTATAATAAATATTTTTGGAAAATATTGAATAGATGACTTGAAATCTTAAAAAAGAACATAATTATTTATATTCTAAGAAAAAGTACAATAAAAAATATACAATATCATCCTAAATAAATACCTGAATCCTAGGAGACATAAATAATGTCTGATGAAAAAAAAGACATAATAAGGATAAAAATACTTATTTTTCTTGTATATCTTGTTGAGGGATTTATAGCATATGCAATTTATAACGCTTTATCATATTATTTGGGATATGTATTGGGAATCAATTCAATTCTAATTGGGATTGTGGGCTCTATTGGTATAATTCCTTTTTTATTAAAAATCGTAATTGCACCTTTAACCGATAAATATTCTTTACCCATTTTCTCTGATAAGAAAAAATCTTATTTATTTATTGGTATAATTTTCAATGGGATTTTCTTAGCATTATTTTCAATAGATATATTGAATTTTTTCGTGTTTTTTGCTATAATATTCTTCTTGCAAAGCCTTGGATTTGTAATTATGGATGTTACAGTAGATTCTTTAGCAGTATTAATAAAAAAGGATTCTCATGATGTCTCTATTTCAATCGTTATGTTTTTGGGAACGCTAGTAGGCGGTGCTTTAGTATTTTTCGTAATAGGAGTGTTTCAATATAGCTACGGTTTAGGATTCATTATAGTAGGAATTTTAAGTTTGTGTTTGCTACCCGTTATATTCTTTATGAAATTGCCGCCCAATTTAAATGAAAGTACTGATGTTAATTTTGGAGAAATTCGGGTTATATTTAAAGAAAAAAAATTCCAATTAATTATAATTTTTGCATTTCTTTTTAATATTGATGGTGGGTTATTAGAATTTACTTTAGAACCTTATTTAGGGAGAGCTTTTGGTGCCTCCCTTGTAGATGTAGGTATTCTTTACATTATCAGCTTTTTAAGTTCAATAATCGGGATAATATTACTCTATATTTATCGGAATAAATTGAATAAATTCAAATTATTCATATTTATTTCATATTACATGGCTTTCATGAGTTTAACGTTATGTATTGCAATATTTACAAGCTTAGTTAGTTTTCAATTATTTCTTTTCATCTATATCTTGATGGGAATTCTCTCTGGGGTTGCCAATATGACGTTATATGCTATATTTATTGAAGCATCCTCTCCAAAACTTGCAGCTACAAGTTTTATATTTTTAATAACCTTTTTAAACTTTGGATTTCTAATCGGAGTCTTATTTTCAGGATTCATTCATATCGGAGTTATTTATCTAATTTCTGCAATAATAATGGCAACTCGAACAATTATTCTATTTAAATTAATAAAAATTAAAGAAAATTGAGAATATATCCTATTATTTTTTAAAAATCCCCTTATCTATTTTATTAATTTTGTTTTTTTTTTCAATCAATAAGAACGTGATTAATGAAAATAATAATAAATTTAAAAAATTGTGAAATTAATAAATTATATATCAATATAAAGAATCCAATTTGGTGGAAAAAATGATTATTGCTGAACGATTTGAATTTAATGAAATATCATCCAATTGGAAGGGTTTCGAAAAAAAATTAAAAGATTTAGATGAAATTTCCCCTAGAATCGAAATTACGAATATTTTATGGCCTGAAGATGGCTTTATAATAGAATTATCAAGTAAAGAAGAATATAAAATATATATGACTTTTAATTTGCATATTAAACAAAATAGAGAATATATTCTCCTAATTAACAATGCAAAAATAATTCTACTCCTCGAACTTGGCTTTAAAATGGATGATAATATTGTAATTTCACAAAAATTAAATAAAATTGCGGTTACATATTATAAAAAGCTAAAAAATATTAATAATTTAATGGAAATGTTAAAAAATTTGGATAAACAATTTCATAATTTTAAACTCATGGTCCAAATGAAGGAAAATGCAACTTATGTTTTTCAAAACGATACATTAAACCATTTATTTCCTTATATTGAAAAAGATATATCTCCGAAGAATCGATTGGTAAATTCAATTGTTTCAGCTTTAATTGATGCTTATGTTGATGATAGAGAAAATCAAATTCCCGAAGTTAACTGTGGTAAAAGAACCGCATTAAAATTAGTAGAAGAAGTAGAAAAAATCGAAAAATCAAAACCTGCAAAGGAAAGAATTAATTGGTATCCAGAAAAATTATATCGAATTTTAAGGAAAGATGAGAAAATAAAAAAATATAAGGATATTTCTAATGAAGTTTATAATTTTATTGAAATGGTTCCATATTCAGGAAGGGGAAAACGTTTAGAGGGATCTGATTGTGCAGTTGCATATCAAATTAAAAAGGATAATAAATATGTTTCAACTAAATTAAATGAAGTTGGTATAAAATTGACGGTAATATTTCCTGGAGGTTAAAAAAAATACGCTTATTTGCTCAATCTTTCGTTCCAATCGGTTAATTTATTTTCCAATCTTTGCCGATAATCATCTTGAATGATATCTTCCTTTACAGATTCGATCCTCTGAAGCCATGTCCCGACTTCATATAAAACTGGATGCCACTGAAATTGTTCCGATATGATATCCTTTGCTTTTTTCAAATATTCGAGGATCTCTGCTTTGTTACTTTTTTTTAATGAAATTCCCAAATGTCCAAATACTTCGTTTATTGTAGCAAATTCAATTTTTGAAGGAATTATAGTTTCTTCAACTTCTTCTTTTTTGACTTCCAATTTCTTTTTCGGTTCGGTAATGACAATTTTTTTACCTTTCAACCAAGCATCTTCTAAAATTGGAATAAACATTTTTTGGTGTTCACCAACAATTGATGCAATTCCTGCTACATCCCCCGTTGAAGAGACTGCACCAACAAAAACCTCTTCATTTTCACGAGTGATTCCCCAAATATTTTCATCTGGATAGTCTCTCATTTGTAATCGTTCATAACCGGCAAATAAACTTAATATTTCTCTACATTCAGGAGTATCTAAAATGTGAGTAGCAATTCTTACGGCAACACTCTGTTTATTTTCTAAAATATTTACAATTGGGACTGGATCAATATCTGATAATTTAGGTGCAACAATTAAGATTCTCGCTTTTACTTTTGATGTAGTTTCATTGACTTGAGCCATTGCTCCTTGTCTTCCAATAACAAACCAGACGTCCTGGAATCTATAAGTAACTAAGGCTTTTGCTCGTTCCCATAAGGTATACATAACATCTTGAGATCTTCTTACTCTGCCTTGAACATCCTCAAGCATGTTCTTTAACATTTGAACAACTTTTTCACCATATGATAATTTCATTTGGTTAATTGATTCTGTCATTGTTTGGCTTGCACTACCAACTTTATTCTCGACTTTATCAAGCGTTTCTTTTGTGGTTTCAACTACTTCGCCTTCTAATTTAATTTTTAGATTAGAAAAGCCTTCTGTAACAGATTCTGAAGCATCTCCAACTTTTTTTTCCACATTTCCTAATACCTCATTTATAGAATTAATTATATCTGAATTGAACCAATCTCTTAATTGTTTGAATTCTTTTTCAATGATACCTGCAGCAGAATCCGCGCTATTTTCAACTTCCAAGAGATTTTTTTCCATATTTGGTATTGCTGATTTTTCAAACCAATCTTCAAGATTTTGAATGCCATTTTCGAATGCATCTGCAGATTGATAAGCTCCAGCTTCGACTTGATTTAAAGCATCTTTAAACTTATTAATTACTTCTTCTTCAAGCCAATTCTTAAGCCGAATAATTGCTTTCTCTATATTTTCATTAGCTTGGCTTGCTCCTGTCTCAATATCCGTTAATGACTGGCTTAAATTTGAAATAACCTCAGTTTTAACCCAATCTCCCAATTTATTAACTCCCATTTCTACCGCCTGGCTTGCTTTATTTGCTCCTGACTCTATTTGATCTAAACTTGTCGAAAGATTTCCAATTACCTCTTCTTTAACCCAAGCCCCTAATTCACTGATTCCTTTTTCAACGGCTTCTTGAACTTGTTCTGCTCCCACCTCAACTTCTAATAAAGAATTTTTAAAACCTTGAAGGACATTATTGTCTAACCAATCCCGCAATTTAATAAATTCATCAGTCACTCCTCTTGATGCTTGTGTAACTTGATTGATAATTGAATCCAAAATCCCTTCAACACCTTCGATGACCAACTTTTCAAAATAGACTCGAAGACCTTCTAATTCGTTCACGATTGACTCATTTATAAAAGTGTTAATGAATTCACCAAATATGTCTCCCATAATTGCCATCCATTCACCAGATTGAGATTGAGCTGTTTCATAAATTCTTTGTCTTAATCCTTCCATTTGTTGCTTGAATTTATCAAATTGCTTACTCATTCTTTTTGGGAGGGAACTTTTAACTTCATTCAAATATTGTTTAAAAGTTGTTAATTCGCTAACTTTTTGAATTTGCTTATCAAACTGCTCAAATTCACCCATCATCTTTTTTGGAATATCAAATTGTAAACTTGAAGCAAAACTTAATAAATCATTGACTCCACTGACTTTTTTTATTGAATTTTGAATTTCTTGAAATTGTCCTTCCAATTTAGGTGGGACTTGTTCCTTCATTGATCGTGCAAAATTAGTTAATTCGTCAATACCTGCTATATTTTTAATTTCATTTTCTATTGATGCAAATTGTGTTTCTAATCTGGGAGGAACTTGTTCTTTAACTGATTTAGCAAAATTGCTTAAATCTTGAATTCCAGAGATTTTTCTAAATTCATTTTCAATTTCAGAGAATCTATCAAGCAACATTTTAGGGATATCCTCTTTTGAGCTCGAAACAAAACTTAGTAAATCTTTTAATCCCGAAACTTCTGTTGTTTGAGTGGAAATAACCTTAAATTCATCTCTAAGTCTTTCGGGTATTGATTTTTTTAAATCTGAAGCAAATGTCCTAAATTCCTCCAATCCTGACATTGATAGAATCTCATCTTCAATCTTTCTAAACCTGTCATTGAGTGCTGGAGGAGTTTGTTCTTTGGTTTTTGAAATGAACCCTGCGAATTCTTCAAGCGCTTTAAATTTTTTGAATTCAGATTCAAAAATCTGGAATTGATTTACTAAAGCATTGGGAACTTCTTCTCTGATTAAACGAACATATTTTAAAAAATCTTCTAAACCAGTTATTTCACCGACAGATTCAACAAAATCTTGGAATTGACTTGAGAGATCTCTAGGCACTTCATCTTTTAATTTTATTATTAAGTCAGAAAATTCTTCTAATTGCTTTAATAAAGCTGAATAAGGTGGAATGGCTTCATATCTAGGAGTTCCACCTGGAATTGCTTTTAATAAACCAATCTCTACTAATTTTTCAACGATCTTTGATGCTTTGGTATCTGAAACTCTTGCATGGATGCCTATTTCACCAATTGAAACAGGACCTCTCCCAGTAATGCTCAAATAAGTCTCTGTTTCTTTTTCAGTAAGACCAAGTTCGATTAGTAATTTTTCTGCATTAATATCTTGCTCTAGTTCTCCCATAAATTACACCAATTTGCTATTTTTTTTTAAAATCTTACATGAACGAACTCTTAAATCCCTTTAAAATCTGATAAAAAATAATTATGAAAAAAATATATTTTTGTTTCTTTTAAACTGTTTCTCTAATTAAATTGAAATGATGAGAAAAAATCTTATAATTATTCGTTTTGATCTATCTCTTTCTTTAATTTTCTTCGATATTCTCCATAATTATCTTGCAAGGAGAATTTTGCGGGATTTGGATTTTTTGTTTGAGTATGACATTGAGGACATAATCCTTTTAGAGTGTAATTCCCGCAATTTGGGCATTTTCTTATTAATTTAGGCATTTATATTTTTCCTATTTATTTATCGTTAAACTTGTATGTATAATAAATGAATATAAATTATAATGATAAAGTAGATAAAGATAATTAAACATTTTTTAATAAAATAATTTACTAAATAAACTAATTGTCTTAATTCGAGGTATTATATGAAAGAATTGGCGGATTTAAAAGAATATTTAGTTAATAAATCTGAAGAACTAAAGAAAAAAATATATGAATATCAAAAAGAATTACATTTATTAGAAGAGGCAATGAAAAAAGTAGATAATTTATTATCTTCACATAGTTTCACGCCAGCTAAAGAATTATATGATATAATGAAAAAACCTAGCACGCCTTCTAAATCATTGGATACACCCCTCGAAGAAATAAGCTCCGATAAGTCTGAATTAATAATTTTTGAAGATTTAATATTAGGCAAAATAAATGTTGATGAAAAAAAAATTGAAATAACTATTTCTGATGAACTTCAAATGACAGGAGAAGAACCACCTTTTAAATCATTTTTTATTAAAAAATTTATGACCGAACTAGAAAATGAAGATAAGGAATTATTAAATATAAATAAAATAAAAAAAGATGAAGAGATTTCATTTTTTTTAGAAAAAAATAAAGATAAATTGTTAGAAAAAATCCAAATTTCTAATTACAGGAACAATATTAGAAAGGAAAAGATTATTAAAGCTATTTCATGGAGTCTTCGAACAATATTTCAAAAAAAATGAATTAAACTTCTTAAATAAGGAGAAGAATATATACATTAAAACAAAATTATAAATAATAAATTTTCAATTCAACAACCAATAATGATTAACTATTCTTATGATTAAGGAGTTTTAAGAAAAGAAATTAATGAAATATTCAAATTTATAATCAAGGTGAAGAAATTTTGGCTTGGGAGGACTTTTTATTAACAGAATATGTCCATAGAAAAAGTAGAGAAAAAGATGGCAAGCTAGAATTTATCGAAGTTAAAAAAATTTATAAAAATGAAGAAATTTCTTCGATAAAACTTGTTATTGGAGACTTAAATGTCAAAAAAGAAATAGAAATGACAGTAAATGAATGGAAAGCTCTCCTAATATTCTTTAATAACATTAAAACGAGAATAGAACCTCCACCCATAGCGACTCCTATAACAGTCAAACACGATGAACTTATCGAAGAACCAGTTGAAGTAAAGGTACCTGTCATGCCTGGTTCTTTAGCAAAACAAATAGAAGAACTAGCTGAAGCATCAACTGAATTTAAAACTACTTCAATAGCATTATCTGCAGAAGAAAGAGTAGTTTCTCCCTCATTATCAATTGCAGAGATAGTTGATTCTATTGAAGATAAGATAGAGTCTATACAAGAAGAATCAATTGCAGAGATAGTTGATTCTATTGAAGATAAGATAGAGTCTATACAAGAAGAATCAATTGCAGAGATAGTTGATTCTATTGAAGATAAGACAGAGTCTATACAAGAAGAATCAATTGAGAAGGAAATAGAAGTTGAAGTACCTGAGCTAGGAATTGACAAAATTGAAGCAATGATAGAACAAGCTGATATTAAATCAAAAAGATCAATTGATTCGCAGAAAGAATTAGATTCTCAAATAAAAATTGCAGAAAAAGAGGCAAAAGAGTTATTGGATTCTCTTGAAACAAAAGAAGCACCATTATCTCCCGAAATGCTCGATTTTAATAGAGCAATTGCTGAAAAATCGAAAAAAAATAATGAGATAAAAGAGGAAAAAAGAGAAATTTCAGAAGATTTATCAAAAAATATGAAAATACTTGGTTTTCACGAGCCAGAATCTACTGAGAAAGCTGCCACAAATGATATTAAAATTCAACTTCCGACCCTTAAATCCATGCCAGAGCCTTCATCTATTTCAACTGCGGTTAAAACTCCTCCCCATTCTATTGATGTTAAAACAATGGGTGAAATTGAAAAATTATTTCCTGAACTTAAAGAAGAACCAAGCAGCATACAAAAACCTATTTCTGAAAAAATTATCGATCTTGGCATTAAAGAAACACAAATTAAGTCAGAAGATATTTCAGATCAAATTATTAAGAAAGCAATTAGTATTCAAAATGAATTGGAAATGGATGATGAAGAAAGGGCTAAAAAATTAAAAAATGCCATGGAAGAAGTAGCATTGGTCATGCCGGAAGGTCCTGCCCGGGATTTTGTAAATTATATGTTGGAAAAAAGAAAGACAACCTATGGTGAATCAGCAACAACTACAAAGCAAAAAATTGAATCTAAATCCGAAATTGATATAATTCAAGAAGAAATCGAGTTACCAAAATCGGAAAAAGATGAAATAAAAATCGAGTTACCAAAATCGGAAAAAGATGAAATAAAAATCGAGTTACCAAAATCGGAAAAAGATGAAATAAAAATCGAGTTACCAAAATCGGAAAAAGATGAAATAAAAAGCGAGTTGCCTAAACTCAAAAAAGATGAATCTAAGGTTATAAAAGAGCCTGAATTAATAGTAGAGGATGTACCTTCTATTTGGGAATTGATGGAAGAAAAAGAGAAAATAGATCATGATTTAAAAACAAAAATTGAACAAGAAAATGAAAAATTATCTTTTACAATTGCGGTTTCAAGTGAAAACGAGCTTGAATCTGGAAAAACAAAAGAGAAAAAATTGAGATTTTGGTAATTTTTATTCTAAATTACATAATAACTGTTTATCTAATCGTTTCCAATTTAAATCGACCCAATTCTGGAGCTCTTGAATTTCTTCATCACTAATTTTCGAAAAACGTCCTTGTTTATTAATGTAATCTTTAATTGGTGTTCTGTTTTCTTTTTTTAGTTTAGACTTACTTGGAGGTGATAACGTTAAATTACCATTCTCAATTTCGTATAAAATCCACATGCCTGATTGTACGGCGTTTCTGGAAATTTCAAGAGTTAAATCTGTTTCATAACGCCAACCTGGTGGACATGGCGCTAAAATATGAATAAATCTAAAACCCTTGATCTTTTTAGCTTTTTTAAATTTATTATAAAGATCAGTTATATGACCAACTGATGCCGTTGCAACGTATGGTATTTTATGGGCTGCCATGATTCCCGGTAAGTCTTTTTTGTGTTTCTCTTTTCCTTCAGGTGTTGTAGTGGTCCAAGCACCATAAGGTGTTCCGCCACTTCTTTGGGTTCCAGTATTCATGTATGCTTCATTATCGTAACAAACATATAAAATATCATCATTTCGCTCTGCTGCTCCACTAGCACTTTGAATTCCGATGTCATACGCGCCTCCATCTCCACTCCAACACATAACAGTAATATCATCAATACCTCTTGCTTTTAGTGCAGTTCGAATTCCAGATGCTGCTGCACATCCCGCTGCAAATGCCATGTTTACATGTGGCACCGCAGGAGCTGATTTGGGGTATAATCCTATAATAACATTAGTACATGATGCAGGAGCCACTATGATAGTTTTTTGACCTAATGCTTTTAGGGCCCACCTGAGGCCTATTTCAAGTCCACATCCTGGGCACGCTGAATTTCCTGGTAGAAAAAATTCTTTATTTGCTTCTTTAATTAATTCTTTCATCGACATTTTATCACCTTAATTATGAAAATTTACAAATTTTACTCCAAAATTTTTCGCTTCATTTTTATCTACTTTCAAAGCGTTTTTTAAAGCATTCATTTGGTCCTCAACTGTCACGTCTCTTCCTCCTACTCCTGCAACATATGGTAATACAAAGGGTTTATTTTCGCAATCATAAAGCGCTGATTTTAAATCAACAGATGCTGCTCCCCCTTGTTGGCTGAATGCCATGCTTCTTTCCATGGGTACGAATGCTCTTATTTGTCCTCGTTCAGCTATTTCTTGAAATTTTTCAGTTGGAAATGGCTTATAACTTCTTAATTTAATAGATCCAACTTTATAACCATCCTTACGCATTAAATCTACGACGTATTTCGCTTGATCAGCTAAATTGCCCATACATACAATTGCTACTTCTGCATCTTCACATTCATGTTCTTGAATTAAACCACCATGATGTCTCCCAAATTTCTTTGCAAAATCATCTGCGACTTCTTCAATTACTACTTTTGCGTTTTCCTGGGCTTTATCAATTAATTCTCTAAATTCAAAGTACATGGTTGATGGTGAAGCTAATTTACCTCCCGGATTTTGCAAACTTCCGTGCGTAATAGGTCGGTCTGGATCTAAAAATATGTGTGGCCAACCATTTTTTGGCGGTTCAGGTAAAAATTCGTCAACCAAGCTCTGATCTGGAAATTGTACTGGTTGTTGTAAGTGACTTAACTGAAATCCCTCTAAACATACCATTATAGGCAAATAAACTCGAGGATCCTCTGCAATCTTATATGCCATGATGATGTTATCAAATATTTCTTGGTGATTAGTTGAAAACAAGATTAACCACCCAGTATCTCTGGATGCAATTACATCTTGATGATCTGCCCAAATGTTCCAACCAGGAGCTACTCCTCGATTTGCGACTCCTAATACAATCGGTAATCTGCTTGGAGCTGCCCAATGGAGCATTTCATTCATGTAAAATAATCCTTGTCCACTTGTGGCACTAAATGTTCGCGTTCCTGCATAACTCGCCCCAACTAGGAATGCCATGACGCTATGTTCACTTTCAACCCTCACATATTCACAATCAAAATCTCCTGAATCTACAAAATCCGATAATGTTTCCACAATAGTTGTTTGAGGCGTTATTGGATATGCTGAAATTACTTGAACTCTAGCATAACGAGCTCCCCATGCACATGTTTCGTTACCTCCTAAAATTGCGAACCGTTCAGGTAACATTTCTTTTCCTGATTTTTTTAATTTAGCTTTCATTCTATTTTTCCTCTCTTTGCATTTCTATTGCTTTTGCTGGGCATTCACGTGCACAAATCCCACATCCTTTGCAATAATCTAAATCAATAATCAACTCGTCATCCTTTAAATATATGATACCTTCTGGACAAGCAGCCCAACATCGATAACACTTGTTACATTTCTCAGAAAATATAACTGGTCGTAAAGCTCTCCATTCTCCAGTTAATCCCAAACTACCTTTATCTGGAATTGAAAGCGGAACAGGGGGTAAATCACAGAATTTAGTTTCTTCTGGAACTTTCCTCCAAGGTTTATATTTATTATCTTCCATCTAAACACCTCTAATGCATTTTAACTGCTCATAAGCCATTTTAACAGCCTTTTGAATTTTCTCTCCCCATTCACCTTTCCATTTTTTACCTAAATTCTTCATTAAACCTTCTAAACTTATAAATTTGGTAACTTTAGCAATAGCTCCAAGCATGGGTGCATTTACAACATAAGCACCACCAAATTCCAAGCCTAATTGAACTGAAATTCCCGTTGCATCAACCGTGCATACTTCAAAATTTTTTCCGAGTTCAATTTTTGAAGGATCTTCAATCGTATTTACAATTAAAATCCCATCTTCTTTGAGCCCTTCAATTACTATATTTTTATAATCTGCAAACAAACTCGGATCAATGCATATTACTATGTCAGGTTCATAAATTTGGCTGTGAATTCGTATTTGATCCCTTGAAATCCTACTAAATACTTTAATAGGGCTTCCTCTCCTTTCTGCACCTATTAATGGAATCGATTGCACTCCTTTATAGCCCTCAGCAAACGCGACAGCACCTAAGATTTTAGCGGCAGTTACAGTACCTTGTCCGCCTCTTCCATGCCATCGAATTTCGTATATTTTTCCGTTTTCCATCTTTTTTTTTCTCCATTTTTTTTCTTTATCTATCATACATTTCATAAATTTACTAGAAATCTTAGTTAACCGCCCAGAAAATCCAAAATGTCTTTCTGGGCTTAATCAAAGAATAATAACAAGAACGAGAACAATAACAACGAGAACATTAAGTAATAAAGAAAGAGATATTTTATAATTCATGTTAGTGTGTATTAAAGTCATATCATACATTCAAATCTGTTCCAAATGTTGTTATTATTTCACTTTTATTTGTATTTATTATTAATTCTGTTCAGGTTTCGAAGTCAAAGACCTCAAACTTAACAATTAAATTATAAATTAAAGGATGGCAGAGTTATTTAAATTTTATTGTTAAATTACTAATTCAATTCAATTTTCAAGATCAAATATCTCGAATTCAGGATCATCGTGAGATTTAACCACTCCTTCACATTATTTTTGCATTTTATAAATCCATTTAGAACACTTTAATTTATTAATTGGTTAAATCTTGGTTCAATACAATATATTGATGTCAGTTCTCGTTCTTAAAATCTTCAATGAAAGCCAAAACAGTACTTCAACTTCTGATGGGGATGAGTAATATACCAAGCTCTGAAATTTTACATCCAATATTTAATTTAATTCTTTGATCCAAAGTAAAGTTAAACTCAAATTCATTATAAGTCGATTCATTTTTCTATCAATTAAAGACTGAAAAATATATTGGAGATGAATATGAGCTCCTATAACTTAGTTATAATTTTCTTGGATTTTAAAATCCAAGAAAAATTGAATATAACTTCTGAATGAAAATAATCATCCAGATCACGAGTTTCTGAAATACGTTTTTAGATTCCAAAATCCTACGGTGAAGGTATATATCAATAAGATACCATGAACGTGTTAATTTTTTGTTACATGATAAATTTTCTCAATCATTATATATTTTATTTTAAAACTATTGATTCATGTCTAATAATCGTTATCAAATCTCTTGATTTTACGCTCATGCCCCGCCATTCATGTAAGAAAAGAAAGGAATTGAGCAATTCGTTTTTCGCGCGATAGGTTTATACCGTAAATCTACAATTTTTATTTGCCAATACATGTTTTTTTTAAATTGATAATCAAGAGGAAGGTTTTTTAGACATGGAATCAAAAACAAAAAAGGTTTTGGCAATTGGACTCTCTGGAATAGTCATTACAAGTATCATTCTCATCGTGGTATTTCTCCCAAGACCTCAAGAATCTCCCGGCATCAGTTTTTCAGTCTCCATTCCGGACTTGACCATTGATGCCAGCAAACCTGCATCTAATCGAACGATAAACATCTCAAACTACATTACACCAACCCTGCCCACTTCTCAAATTAGCATTTCTACGAATTATACAAGTTTTCCTTGGAATTCTCGCATTTCCATCATGGGAACCAATCTCACGTTTCAAACCTTTAATTTTCCAACGAACGGGTATTATTCCATCAAGATAACCGTTACGTACCAAGGCGTGAGCATCAATGACGAAGTTAAAATTCTTCTAACAAGTAAGAACACCTGGATGTGGATGTCTGGCAATTATTCAAAAGAGAACTACGGAACCTATGGCACTCAAGGTGTGGCAGATGTTACGAACATGCCCGGTGCAAGGAATTTTGGCGTGTCTTGGACCGATGCTGTTGGTAACTTGTGGCTTTTCGGTGGATCGGGATATTCCAATAGTAGTTTGGGATATCTGAACGATCTCTGGATGTTCGATGTCAGCGACTCGACCTGGACGTGGGTGTCTGGCAATTATTCTGTGGATAATAAAGGAATATACGGCACGCAAGGCGTGGCTGCTGTCGAGAACGTGCCCGGTGCAAGAGGGTATGGCGTGTCTTGGATCGATAATGGCGGTAACTTGTGGCTTTTCGGCGGATATGGATTTTCCAATAGTAGTTCTGGATGGCTGAACGATCTCTGGATGTACGATGTCAGCGAGTCGACTTGGACGTGGATGTCTGGCAATTATTCAAAAGAGAACTACGGAACCTACGGCACGCAAGGCATGGCTGCTGTCGAGAACGTGCCCGGTGCAAGAGGGTATAGCGTGTCTTGGATCGATAATGGCGATAACTTGTGGCTGTTCGGCGGATATGGATTTTCCAATAGTAGTTCTGGATATCTGAACGATCTCTGGAAGTTCAATATCAGCGACTCGACCTGGACGTGGATGTCTGGCAATTATTCAGAAGAAAACTTGGGATATTACGGCACGCAAGGCGTGGCTGCTGTCGAGAACATGCCCGGTGCAAGAGCGATTAGCGTGTCTTGGATGGATGCCGACGGTAACTTGTGGTTTTTCGGCGGCGAAGGGTACGACAATGTTAGTACTGGTGTAGGACCGCTGAACGATCTCTGGATGTTCAATGTCAGCGAGTCGACCTGGACGTGGGTGTCTGGCAATTATTCAGAAGAGAACTACGGAACCTACGGTACGCAAGGAGTGGCTGCTGTCGAGAACGTGCCCGGCGCGAGATGTGGAAGCGTTTCCTGGACAGATGCAGTTGATAACTTGTGGCTTTTCAGTGGACAAGGATACACTAATAATAGTAATGGATGGCTGAACGATCTCTGGATGTACGATGTTAACGAGTCGACCTGGACGTGGGTGTCTGGCAATTATTCAGAAAATAACTACGGAACCTACGGCACGAAAGGCGTGGCTGCTGTCGATAACGTACCCGGTGCAAGAAGATCAAGCGTGTCTTGGATCGATAATGGCGATAACTTGTGGCTTTTCGGCGGAAATGGATTTTCCAATAGCAGTTCTGGGAATCTGAACGATCTCTGGAAATATATCCCATAAATCCAAGTGAATTTTTTTTTTTTTTTCATTCATTCATTAAAAGATGCAAAAGGGTAAAGAACTGTTATTTTTTAATTAAAAAGATTATCTTAAAGAATTGTAATTTTCTAATTACAATTTAGATCAAGTAAAGAAAAAATCTAATCTTAAAGAAGATGAGATCTTAAAGATATTAGTCAATCTATTGGATACAAGAATTATGGCGGGATTTAGAAGGAGAGAAACAGGAATTAGTGTTTTTAACTTGAACTCTCTATTCTGAATGATCCGTATCGTGCGATATGGATTGAATAGCGTTTCGAAAAAGCTAATAATTTCAAACATATATCAAATATATATTTTCACCGTGGTATTTTAAAATCCAAGAAAAAATAAATTAATGTCCTAATTTTTTTTCATATGAATTATTAAACTGGCAAAATAAATGAATTTATTTAAGAATTCTAATTCAATTATATTATTTCAATTATATTATTTCTGGTTCAATACCTTCTAAGGTCCATAATTGTTGATATTTTTGTCTTAATTCTTCAGCCAGTTTGTAATCTAAAACGTTTATTGCAGAATAAATTTGTGTTGGATCTAATGGATCTTGTAGTTTAATTAACACTCTTGTTTTATCAAAAACATCATATAATGTTGGAATTCGTTTATGGATGAACCTCATTTCAAATTGCTCTGAAATATTTGATAAATTTAGAGATTTTTTAAAAAAATCAACGATTTTATTAAACACCAAGACATTTCGTTGAATTTGATTTTTACTAAGGGATCTAGCGTCAAATTGAAAGCTCCAAAGATATTTAGCTTGAACTCCTCTTTTTACTGCATTTTCTAAGTGTTTAAAGTAATTTTTACTAACTGTTAATTTCTTTATTGTTGTATCAGTAATGAATCCGGTATTTAATATCTCCACTTGAGCTTCATTGTATTTCTTAATATATAATTTAAATGCCTGTTCAGCTCCAAATGCTGTTGACCAAAAAATTCGTGTAGATTTAGTATCTGGAGGGTAATTCATTGATTGTAATTTGTTCTCGATGGATCTTGCATGATCAGTTAAAAAAGAAATATTTTCCTTTAATTTTTTTTCATAATAAGAAATTAGACTTCTAAAAGCGGAAACTGGATTAATTATTCTATATTTTTTTGGTCTTGAATCTTGAATTTCAATAATTCCCTTTTCTTTAAGTTCTTCCAATATTTCATAAATCCTACCAGACGGAACTTTAGACCTTTTACTTATTTCTCGAGCTGTTAAAATTTCCCCTTTAAATAGCGTCAAGTATGCATTTATTTCGTAATTAGTTAAATCACAGCGTTTTAAAAATTCTTTAATTTCACTAAAATCGTTTAATTTCATATTAATATCATTATTTGATTCCACCTTAAAAAAGTTGTTTTGATCGAAAAAAAAGAATAATTCGATTTTACTATAATTACATAATATAAATTGAAAATTAAATAAAATAAGGGAAAAAAGATGATTGTACAAGATGATTATGAAATAAAACTGAAAAAAAAATCAATACAAAGTTTTGAAAAATATCATAAAGATTCATTATTTAATTTAAAATATGAAAAGATAATTAAATTAAATGATGGAAGTCCTGTAGGATTAAGATCTTTGACCCGAAATGATTTCAATAAACTTTTTGCATTTTTCGAGTTATTAAGTAAAGAAACAATATTTTATAGGCATTTTTCGCAGAATCCAAACATTAAATTTATTGAAGCGAAGCGAATTTTATCAGCTCTTAACAGAAATGAATTAATCATTATTGCTGAGGATTTAAATGATGAAGAAATACCATTTTTGGGTATTATTGAGCTAATAAAATCTCAAGAAGAACTAGGATCTGGAGAATTAGCTGTAATCGTTGCTGATAAATGGCACGGAAAACATCTTGGGCAGCAAATGATAGAATATATGATTTTATTGGCAAAATTGAATGGTTTTAAGAAAATTTTTGGATATTATCTCATTAATAATTATAAAATTCATTCCTTAATTCAAAAATTAGGTCATAAATGTGAGAAAAGTCGTGATTTAGACATTATTGAAATCATTTATAATCTCGATAACTAGCTAAATCATGTAAGAATTAATGATTTCAACTGAAAAAAAGATTAATTGATTTTTTTAATCTATAGATATACATTCACCATAGTATTTTAAAATCTAAAAATGAATTTCTCATTTCCTCCAATGAACTCTCCTTTTTTTGCCTGAAATAATAGGATGAAATTATTTATGATTTGATAATTCATTGCAGAGTTTATATCTATAAATTTAACATATTTGGGAAATATCCATGTTGCTTTACAATCATAATCAAGTTTTTCAAGATCAGTTTTTGACTCGTAGATATTTTCATCGTTTTCAAACATCTTCCCTTCAAAATAGATAATCCAAGTTATGTGGGGATAAATGGGATCTTGCCGTATTCCTATTTCTACATGCTGCACCTTAGGATAAACTTTCTTTTGGTTCAATATATTTTCCTCATTCTCAAATATATCATCCAAATTATTCCAAAGATTGGAAATTTCGGCTTCAAGTTCTTCTTGAAACCCGTGTTCCAATAATTTTTTATAATATTCATCCGGATCCTTATAATAGAATTCTAATATTTCTGAAATTTGACCTTGTTTTGAAACATAAAACCATGCTTCTCCAAAAATTGGAATAACATTTTCATCAGTTAGTTCCATAATAAATTTCCACCTAGAATAAAACTTAATAAATTTAAGAAATACAGATAAATAGTCTTTATTTCAATAAATGAAAGTGATTAAATATGAGCTTTGATAACAAAATGATCATCTCAAAATTAGAACAGATACAAAAAAAATTAGAGCGAGAAACAGATAAGCTAATTGTGGACACGGAAAAATTCCAGCTCGAAATAACCAAATCAGTTGTGGATTATTCATCGAATCTAATGAAAGAAAAGATTTCTAAGGTATTAGAAGAAGAGATTGAAAAATTTAAGTTCATAAAAATCATAATTGACTATAGTTTGGTAATTCAACAAGAAAATTTAGATAAAATTTTAAAAGGAATTGAACAAGCTAAAAAAGATATAGTACCAAGTGAATTTATATCCTCTATTAATCAAAATATTGATGATTTCACAAAAAGAATCGTTTTAGATTTTCCTTATCAATTGGGAACTTCAATTATTGATAAATTTGAAAGAAGGTTCTCAGTTATTTTAAAAGAGAGCAAAATTGGAAGTTAAATACTATAATATTCTTGAAATATTTCTTATATTCTAATTTGTAAAGATTTTATTATTAGATAAAACATACTTTTTTTGAGGATTTCACTATGAAATTTAATTCTAAGGAAATAAAAAAAGCAATAGAAGAGAATTATGAAAAGGCTTGGGTCGAAACTCGAGATTTATTAGAAATCAAAGGAAAGAAGTTTAAACTTGAGAAAATTGGTAAATCCCACGTAGTTTATGATATTATTGAAAAATTTAGAAAAACTTTAATTAATACAGGCTTCGAAGAAGTTATCTTACCAACTATTATAGAAGAAGCGATGGTATTCAAAGAGTATGGTCCCGAGGCGGTTTTAATATTAGATAGATTATTTTATTTGGCTTCTCTTCCCCGTCCTGATATTGGAATCTCTAAAAAGAAATTAGATGCAATTAATGAAATCATACCAAATTTCAATAGAGAAGACATGTTAAAAGGACTTTTTAGGGAATATAAAATTGGAAAAGTGGAAGCTGATGATTTAATTGAAACTATGGTAACACGATTGAAGATTAAAGAAGAACAAGCTTCGGAAATTATTGATAAAGTATTCCCTGAATTAAAAGACGTCAAACCAATACCAAGTAATTTAACATTAAGAAGCCATACAACTGCTTTATGGTTTCCAGTATTAGGATCAATGCAAAAAAGTAGAAAGATGCCCATTCAATTATTTCATACTGGACCTAAATATCGAAGGGAACAAAATTTAGATAAAACGCATTTATATACTTCTAATACTGCATCGTTGGTAATACAGGCTGAAGAAATTACTTTGGAGGATTGTCAGGATATTGTAAAAGATATTTTAATCAAATTTGGATTTGAGAAGGTTAAATTTAAAATTAAGAAAGGCACATCCAAATATTATGCTCCACAGACAGAATTTGAAGTATTCATAAAACACGAATCCGGTGAGTGGATTGAAATAGGAGATGGAGGGTTCTATAGTCCAGTAAGCTTAGTAAAATTTGGAATAGATTATCCTGTATTTAACTTTGGTGCAGGAATAGAAAGGCTAGCAATGATACAAACAGGAATGGATGATATAAGAAAATTAGCTTATCCATATTATTATGATAAAGAATATAGCGATGAAGAACTTGCTGAATTAGTAAAAATTGATCATTTGCCAAGATCAAAATTTGGTCTAGACATGATTAAGCTTATTACTGCTGAAGTCATTAAATGCAAGGATCAAACCTGTGGGGATAATGAATTGGAGATTCCTGTTTGGGAAGGGATTTTTAATGAGAAAAATGTTCGTATCACTTCCTATGAAAAGGATAAAGGTGAAAATATTCTTGGAAAAGCTGCACTTAACATTATATGCGTGAAAAATGGTGATATCATAGGTGTTGCTGAAGAAGAAGGCTGCTCGACAAGCATTCGCTATATTGATGCTATCATATCAAGAGTAGTTAGTGAATTAGAAGAAATGATAGAAAAAAAAGAGACTTTTAGAGATATACGAATAAGAATGATAAAAAAACCATCAGATATCAACATAAAAATAGAACAAGAAGCACGCTATTATATTACTTCTAATGAAAAAAAAATCGATATTAGAGGACCTGGGTTCATAGGATTTAGAATTTATATAAAGAATGAATCAAAATGAATGAAAGAATCCTCAAATTTAAGGAAATAATCCAGAATTATAAAGAAAATTATGATGAATTAATATCTTATCAATTATTGATTAAAAAAGAAATTATAGATTATGATCCTCCAAACATAAATTATAATCGATTTGCAGGAATTGATGTAGCATATGACGATGAAAAAGGATATGCAGCATGTGTAATATATGATCTTCAAGAAAATTCCATAATAAAAAAACAAACTGCAATTAGTGAAATTTCTTTTCCATATGTTTCCACTTTATTTTCCTTCAGAGAAGGTCCAATAATATTAAAACTCTTTGAAACTTTAAATATAAAAGAGATTGATTTATTATTTTTGAATGGACATGGATTAATGCATCCAAGAATCGGATTAGCTTCTCATATAGGATATCTTTTGGACATACCAACCGTAGGAATAGCTTCAAATTACTTGGTTGGAACCTACGAACAAAAATTGCTGGAGAAAGGAGAAAATATTAAAATTTTTGACGGTAATAAATTGATTGGATTTGTTTATCAATCTCAATCTCGTGTAAAGCCTATATATATTTCAGTTGGGCATAAAATATCCTTAACAACTGCACTTAAAATGACTGCTAAATTAATAATTAACGATAAGTTTCCTATTCCCCTACTTGAAGCCCATAATCTAGCTAATCAAATTAAATCAAAAAATAAATAAAAACAATTTATATTCTTATCATAATGAAAATTGATGAAAACACTGAATTTTTATTTTATGTAGCTGAATATGGAGCTTTTAACGAAGAAATTGAAATAACTACAACTGATTTTGCTGATAAATATAATACTTCTCAACAAACTGCTTCAAGAAAATTAATTGAATTGGAGAAAAAAGGTTATATTAAAAGGATTAAAACGCAAAAAGGCTCTATAATAATATTAACGAATACTGGGAGAAATATATTGGAGAATATTGCTGATAGATTAAATTTAATCATAAAAAAAGTGCCTAAGAAATTGGAGATAAGAGGAATTTTAGAAACAGGAATGGGAGAAGGAAAATTTTATGTAAATATTCCTGGTTATAATAATCAATTTAAAGATTATTTAAAATTCGAAGACATATTTCCTGGAACATTGAATTTAAGATTGATTGAAGAAAAAGATATTGAAACCAGAAAAATTTTGAGGACCGAAAAATATCCATGCATTAAAATTCAGGGTTGGAAGAATTCAGATCGAACTTATGGTGATGTCACGTGTTATAAGGCATTAATCAATGATAAAGCAGAAGGAGCAGCCTTAATCATCGACAGAACATCGCATCCTAATGAAATATTAGAATTAATCTCTCCATTCAACCTACGTGAGAAATTAAACCTCAATGATGGAGATGAGATAAAAGTAACTATCTTCTTTAATGAGAATTAGCAATCGCTTTTCCGTTTTGAATAATCTTTTCCCTGATTTTAGTTGAACTATTGTAATCAGGATCTCCATATTTTTCTAATCTGATTATTCTCACGTTTGGAAGTCCTCTTTTCTTTAATTCTGACTGAAGTTTTTCAATTGAAACTTTCTGATCATAACCTAAAACAATGATATTAGGTTTATATTCTTCTACAATTCTCAATTTATCCGGTCCTTCGTAACCAAGAACTGCTTTATCTACAGGTTTTAACTCCGAGATTAATATCATTCTCTGATCTTCATTATAGATCGGTGGTATTTTCTTAATTTTCATCACAGAACTATCCCTAGCTATCACAACGATAAGTTCTGAATCCTTTCCCCCCAATTTTTTAGAATTTTTTAAGAGTCTTACGTGTCCATAATGTAGTAAATCAAATGTTCCAAATACCATGACTCTCTTTGGCATTTTTTTTAAATTCCTTTCTCGAATCCTTTTTTTTAGCTTTTAAATAAAACATGTAATTTTAAAGATTTCGAATTAAAATATCATTTATCTTTAATTCCAAGGAAATTTTCAAAAATTTTGATTTCACGTAACGTGTCATCTCTATCATAAGAAGTATAAGCAGCGAGATCTTGTAAAGGCCAATTTTTTACTTCTTTTTTAATTATCTCTATCATTGATTTAATCCAATTTTCATCTAAAACATCTGATAATGGACAAACTCCTCTATAAATTATTAATTTATCTTCTTTTTCGAGATAATCGAAGGTCAAAGGCCATTGTCGACAATCTAAAGGTTTGACATTCTGGATCATACAAAATCGATTATCTTTAAGAAAAATGCATTTTCCTTTATCTTTTTTAATAGAAAATACCTCTGTTTTTTCATCATTATAAGTGAAATTTCCTTTTGAGATAAAATTTTGAAATTTTTTTTCAAATTTATTAGCTAATAAATATTCTTTAATTTTCAAAATCTCAATTTTTGATAAAAATGCATAATATGGTTCTTTACAACATTCTTCATCATCACATTCTTTACAAATTTTGAAATAATCAAACGAGCTCATGAATTCATACCTTTTTTAGTGATCAAGACAATATTATTAATCAAAATAATTAATTTTTCTAATTTGATAAAATATATAAAGTTTAAAAATACATAAATTTCGAGAAAAAATGTTTCTATTAAATGAGCTGGCATTAATCACCCTTTCGGCAGGGATTTTGATCTATATCGCATTATTATTTTATAGTACGAAACGTAGAAAAATGTCAAGGAGAAATGCTTTAGGTAGAATCTATAAAAATTGGGTGCATGTACGATTACAAGATAATACTCCCTATAATGCAATTCAAGCAATCCGAAATGTAATGATGGCTGATTCTACATTTATTTCTGCGTTATTAATACTTATAGGTATTTTAGTTGGTCTTAATAGTGCCAATTTCTTAGATCAATCGCTTTTTTTTGGAATACCTGGAATAACTTGGGGTTTTATACAATTTATTTGTAACATGTTTGTTAGTATCTTTTGTTTATTTAGCTTCATTTTATCAATAAGGATGTTTGCCCGTTTATCTCTTTTAATAAGTGGGGATCCATTAAATTCTAGTTATACTGCTCAACAAGGTGAAGAATTAACTAATGAAGCTTTTATCTCTGCTCAAAACCATTGGATGCAAGGTGTGAGGGCACTTATGTATCTCGGGAGCACGCTATCATGGCTCGTTCATCCAATTCTTAGTATTTGTGTCTCAATTATAGTAACTGTCTATCTAATTCGATTTCAGGATATCTGGGTTTTTAAAATTTAGGGGTGAAGATAGGTATCATAATAATTTCCCCTTTTTTATCAAAAAATATTAACTTTTGATATTTCTTGTAAATTGTATCAAATGGTCTGTAGGTTACTTTTAATTATGACTTTTCATATTCAAAATGTTCTTTTAACGATTAAAAAAAATATAATAAATAAGAGGATTTGAGATTAATAAATGAAAGGAATTAATCGTTTAGTTCGTTTCATGTACGATTTATACTGTTCTCCAAGACCTTTTTGTAACATTCCTTCTTCCTTGTCCATCCTTTTAGTCAAAAGAATTATATTGAAAATAAGCATGCATATTAGCGCGATTAAGCTCTTAAAAATTAAGAATGGACCGGTCATCATTAAAATACCCCCGAGATACATTGGATGTCGTATGTATTTATACAAACCCGTTGAAATTATTTCGTGATCCTTATCAATTTGAATAACGGGTGTTGCAAATTTTCCGAGTTGAATCCTACTAGCGACCATTAGGATACCTCCTGTAATTAATACCCCCATACCAATATAACTTATGATAATACTATTCCAAAACACGATGAAACGGGTTATTAAGAACAAGTTTTCGTAATATGCGAGAATTAATATGAATGGCATCACGAATCCCAATAATGCGATGATGATTTCAACTTTTTCAATTAATTTTTCTTTTGGAATGGGTCTAATGAGAATATCTATTGTAGCTATAATATAATAAATAATGATTGCAATTAAATTTATTAGATTTTGGAATAATCCCGGTGCTAATAAAAGAAACATTAATGTATAAAAAACATAGATTACGATTACAATCATAAACATCTTTCTAATCAAAATTTGTTTGCCAAATCTGGTTGTTTCGCTCATATTTTATTCACGACCTAAACTTTTTTTTTGAATTTTCGAAAATTCTGGAATTTTCGAATTTTCTGGAATTTCCGAAAATTAACGATTTCTTGTAATAATCATATTTAAAAATTTCTATAATTTCAGAAAATTAGAAAAATTTTAATAAGATGTAATAGCTAATTCTTTTTAATGATTGAGCTAGAAAACCTAAAACGGCAATTAATTTCCACATTAGAAGAAAAATATTTTCAAAATTTTACCCGACAAAAACTCTGGACAATAATATTAGTGATGATGATAGAAAATCGCCCCATAACTCAAGATCAAATTATGGATTTAACGGGATATGGGCGTAGCATGGTTTCTCAAACATTGAATGAGATTTATTCAATTGGGATGGTTCAATCAATTAAGGTTCGAGGTCAAAGAAAAAAACTTTTCCAAACATCTTGCAATATAATGACCATGTATACAAGACCATTATTACAATTTATTGAGCTTTATAAAAGTAATAAGAATTTTATCTATGATTTTATTCAAAAAGTTAAAATCTTAAAAATTATTCATCCTGAAATACAACACTTTCTTTTATTTTTAAACACATTACAAAAAATCACCGATCTTTATTTAAATATGGGTGTAGAACTCGAAACGGATTTGTCAAAATTGCTCAATGAAAAAGAGAACTATTTGAATGATCAATCAGAGCAACTCTTTGAGCAACTTGATATTTTTAAGGAAAAACCTCTTGAAATAGTTAATACACTTAATGAAATAGAACCAATGGATCCTGAATTAAAAGAAGAGCTTGACACTATCAAGCGAGATTTCCTTCATATTTTAGAAAATTTTTTTTATACTGCAACTGCTGAAAAAGAATTTGGGCTAATCATGGACTGTTTATTTCTTGAATATCTCCCCGTAAATCAAGACCGTTTGATCGAACTTACAGGATATGGAAGAAGTACTATTTCAACTACTATAAAGACATTGGTAAAAATGGGTCTGGTTCAAAGAGTTAAAATATTGGGTGAGCGAAAAAAATATTACAAACCTTCATTTCCAATTCAGCAGCTACCCTCCTTGAAATTCATAAAATCTCGAAAATTCATAGCAGATTGTAAGGGAATTTTTATGTCAACTCGTAAAAACCTCAAGAAATTAACTATTAAAGTAGAAGATGCTATCAAATTTTTGAATTTTCTTGATGATGGCATAAAATTTTTCGTAGCTATTGAGAAATATCATATCTTACTTGATAAAAAGTTTAAATCTCAATTAGAATCTATTGAAAAAACACAAATTTGAAAAAAAAAGTGTTTTAGAGGTTAAATGATTTTAATCGAGGTGTTTATCCTCCTATTTCGAAACCAAATTTTTCGCCGCTTATCTCAAGAATTGAACGGATCACTAATAATTAAATTACGAAAATACAATTTCTAAAAGGAAAAATAACCGATTTTTGTATGATAGGGTATTTTTTTAAGATTATCTCAACTTTAAATTTGTTTTTAAAATTTAATTAAGCGAAATAAGTTTGAGAACTTTTATCAAAATTTTTAATTCTCTCTATTTTTATATTTGAACTGAGTCTATAATTACCTGGTGCATAAATTAATTTCGGAAAGTAATATCCTATTCCTCTTTCTGCTAATAATCTTGCAGGATGGTTTTGATCTTCATAAACTTCTTTAGTTACAAAATTAGTAACTTCTCGGCATTTTTTTTCATTCAAAAATCCCAAGGAATGAATGTATTCATGCAATAAAATATGATAAACATAATAAATTATTATATCATCCGAAAGAGTTTCGGTGTTTATTAAAACTTTTAAAACAGTAGAGTTCATTAAAATTATGGTTCCACCAGAAAAAAACATGCCACCAATAAAACCTAAATTTGAAACTCCCATTTCAACAAACCCTAGGCTAAGACCAGCTCTATGCCTACCTATAGCCTTATCAACGTCCCGTTTTACTTTTTCAAATAGATCTGGTATCTTTAACTTTAATTCTTCTAATATCATCTAAGTTATTAATATGAATAAAAATTTAAATTGACTAACAATGAATTTTTTTTCTAAATTGATTTTATTTCACTATTATCAATCATAATTCAATTAGAAATTCTTAGAGTTTAGACATTTTTTTTTAAATAATATACGTTATTTCTGATTTAAATAATTAATTAAATCGTTTTATACATTAGTTTTTAAAAAATATAATGAAATTCTGAAGGAATTCAAAAATTCAACCAAATAATGAGATAATTATTCAACCCTAATATTGAATTTTTTAATTTTCCTTTTAATACAAAAGTTTCAAAAAATATTAATTCTAAGTAAATCTAGTTTTCATAATTGAAATTGGATTGAAGAAAAATGGATTTAGTAGCAATTGAGAAAAAATGGCAGGAAAAATGGGCTGAAGCAAAGATTTTTGAAGCAGATCCAGATCCAAAAAGAAAGAAAAAATTTATTACGATTCCATATCCTTACACTTCTGGAACAACTCATATAGGTCATGGCAGAAGTTACACGGGAGGAGATATATTTACAAGATATTATCGAGCTAAAGGCTTCAACACGTTACTTCCCATGGCATTTCACATTACTGGTACTCCAGTATTGGCCATTTCTTCCTCAATTGAGCGAGGCGATTCAATTACTATTGATAGAATGAATGAATATGTGAGCCTTCACACGAAAGATCCGAAAAAAGTCGATGAAATCGTGAAGAGTTTTGTCGATCCTTGGAATGTAGTTAAATATTTTTCTAAAACCATGAAGATGGATTTTCAAACGATAGGAATTAGTCTAGATTGGAGAAGAGAATTTACAACTGGTGATAAAATATATAATAAATTTATTGAATGGCAATATTATAAGTTTCATGAATTAGGTTATTTAATTAAAGGTGAATATCCAATTCTTTTTTGTCCGAGGGATAATCAAGCTGTTGGCGAAGATGATATTTCAGCAGGAGATGAAGTGAGTCTTGAAATTAATGAATATATTTGCATCAAATTTCCTTTTGAAGATGGATATATGGTTCCAGCTACCCTCAGACCTGAGACTCATTATGGCGTTACCAACATGTGGTTGCACCCTGATGGCAATTACGTGAAGGTTGAAGTTAATGATGAAAAATGGATTGTTTCTAAAGAAGCTGTTGAAGTATTAAAAGGTCAAAATAAGAAAATTGGAAAAATTTTAAAGACATTTAAAGGAATTGATTTAATAGGGAAAAAATGTCGCGATGTTTTAGACACTCGTGATATACCTATTCTTCCTGGAGAATTTGTAGATACTGCTGCTGCTACAGGTGTTGTATATTCCGTTCCTGCTCATGCTCCCTATGATTATATTGCATTGATTGACCTTCAAAAAGATTCGGCCAAGTTAAAGAAATTTAAATTAAATGAAGAAGAGATTAGAAACATTAAACCAATAAAAATGATAACATTAGAAGGATTTACTGATTATCCCGCAAAAGTTTATTGTGAAAAGCACGGAGTAACTTCACAATTAGATGCTGACAAATTAGATAAAGCAACGGCGGAAATTTACAAAAACGAATTTTATAACGGTATTCTAGACGATATTTGTAAAGGATTTGAGAAGAAGAAAGTAAATGAAGTTAAAAATTTATTAATAGCTGATTTATCTAAGAAGAAAAAAGTCGATAAAATGTATCAACCAATAACTAGAAATCTTAAATGTAAATGTGGAGAACAAATAATAGTATCAGTTTTAAAAGATCAATGGTTTCTTGACTTCAATGCGGGAGATTGGAAAACCAAGGCATTAAAATTACTTGAGCAATTAATCATCGTACCCAATAAGTATCGATTAAATTTTGAAAACGTTTTTAGCTGGTTGGATAAACGTCCCTGCGCAAGGAAACGAGGTCTTGGAACGCACCTTCAATTTGACCGCGAATGGATCATTGAATCTTTAAGCGATTCAACTATCTATATGAGTTTTTATACGATAGCTCATCACATTAACAATAATGGTATTAAACCAGAACAATTAATTCCTGAATTTTTCGATTACGTCTATTTGGATAAAGGTAATTTAACGGACTTAGCAAAAAAAACTAATATAGACGAACAATTATTGAAAATAATGCATGATGAGTTCATGTACTGGTATCCCGTGGACCATAGACATACAGCGATAATGCATATTTCAAATCACTTAAGTTTCTTTCTATTCCATCATGCTGCTATTTTTCCTGAAAAGCATTGGCCAAAAGCCATAACATTAATCGAACCTGTCATTGTAGCAGGTCAAAAAATGGGTAAATCAAAAGGAAATGTAATTCCCATTGCAGAGATTCAAACAAGATATTCTGCGGATCTTTTTAGATTTTACATCTCCCATACAGCTGATCTTGGAGTCAAGGTTGATTGGAGAGAAAATGAGGTTCAAGCTGTTAAAAATCACATTATTAGATTCTTTAATTTTATAAAAGATAATAATCAGAAGATAAAAGCTTTAAAAAATAAAAAAATTACACTAAAATCAAGTTTTTCCAGATACATTGTTTCTTCCTGTATTCAAAAGTTTATCGAGTGTGATAAAGCATTATCAGAATTTAATATAAGGCGTTACTTACAATTATCTTTCTATGAAACCTTCAATATATTACAAGATTTTCAGAAAAATCATTTTGATGAAAAAGAGGTTTTAGAAGCTTTTAGAATAATATTTCCCACATGGGTTCAAATTCTATCATTAGCAATACCACACGTTTGTGAAGAACTTTGGGAAATGTTGGGGAATAAGAATTTCATTTCAAAAACTGTTTGGGAGCCTTTTAACAAAAAATTAATAGATATGAAACTTGAATATGACTTCCAATTCATAAAAAATTTGGTCGATGACATAACAAATATCAAAAACGCTCTGAAAAAAGAACAATTTAATAAAATTTATTTATATACAACGTCTGAATGGAAAAAACAAGCATATGATTTAATTATCGAAAAGAAAGGTGAAATGAAAGAAATAATGGGTGAAGCTAAGAAAAATACTGATTTGATTAAAAATAAAGAATTAGTCCCTTACATAAAAACGATGATAAAAGAACGAATTTGGGAAAAAAATATTGAATTAATTGATGAAGTCAAAGTCTTGACTGAATATAAAAATTATTTAGAAAAGAAATTTAATACTAACGTACTCATCAATTCAGATTTTGATCCTAAAAATAGAGCAAGGAATGCAGTACCTATGAAACCATCAATTTACGTGGAGGAGTAAATTTTTTAAAACATTCAAATACTTAATTATTAAAAATAGCTACTTGATAATATATATATTAGGGCTCGTAGCTCAGCTAGGTAGAGCGATGGGCTCTTAATTTCCGTCGATTAATAAAACGAAACAAATTCGGCGTAATTGAGAAACCCATTGGTCGCGGGTTCAAGTCCCGTCGGGCCCGCCATCATTTTTTTGCCTCTGTAGCTTAGTGGTAGAGCGACAGCCTCGTAAGCTGTAGGTCGCGGGTTCAATCCCCGTCAGAGGCTCCACATTTTTTATAGAAAAATTATTTGAATTTATCAAAGATTTGCAATAACGTTTTTATCTTATTATTTTTTATTTTAAAGAATTTTTTACCATTTGAAATAAATAGATATCTATTCATTATATATGCTGTTTAAATAGGTACTTTCTTTTTAGAAATTAAGTTTTTAGTCATTTGGAATTAATTGATAATATACCATCGCGTACCTTCAGAAAAGCTAGAGATTTTTTTTGCTAAATTTAAATTTTCCATGGATTTCATAACTCTTGAGCATCTAACAATATCCCAACCAGTCTTATCCATAAGTTCACCTAAATTTAAGCTTCCAACTTGTTTTAATTTATCGAATACAATATCAATATCCTTAGTTAATTCGACTGGTTTTATATCGATAACTTTAATTCCATTAGATAATTCTTTCACTCCTAAAATTAATTTTTTTTGAGTCAGATAATCCAAAGCTCCTAAGAAATCATCTACAGTTACGGTATATTTAGGAAATTTTCCTTGGAAATAAGAAATAAATTCAGAAACTGAGACTCGACCCCCCATTTCATCATTTAATTCTTCAAGAATTTGTAGGACTGAATTACTTAGTTGTTTAATAAATTCATCTTTTGGAAGAATAAAGTGGGGATCTTCTCCTATTAATTCTTTCATCCTTAATTCTTCAATTTCTTTTTCTTTTTTTATTTTTGATAAAGTTATGAACTCTTCCCAAGCAGCCGATTTTCTTTTTTTTTCCATTAATTCCAAAACATCTTCTTCTTCCGCATATATAATTTTATCTTTTTTCTGTCTTAATTTAATAAAAAATCGTTCTATTTGTTTGTCTCCGTTTTCAATTGCTTTTTTAAAGCAATATAATGCCTTCCCATCTTCATCCATCTTCCAATAAGCAGCAGCCATTGTAGACCAAGCTTTTGCGTCATCATGTTTAAGGTATATTGCATGTTCACAACAATCAATAGTTTGTTTCATATTACCTAAGGCGTAATATTCAGCAGCCATATTAACCCAAGCATAATAAAAATTTGGATCTTGTTTAATAGCTTGTTTATAGCTTTGAATTGCTTTCCTAGAATTTCCAACATTCGAAAATTTTTTACCTTTTTCAAACCATTGTTCTGCAGTAACCTCTTCCATTAAATTATTCTCCATATTACTTTTAAATTAAACAAATGTTGTATTTTTATAATCTAAATAATTCATAAATGACTTTTATGTAGAAAAAAAATTCTTTAACTTAAAATTTAAATTAATTAAAATAAATCTATTGTATATCATTTAAATTTATTAAATACCATACATGATTAGAGGAGAAAGAGTATGAAATTGAAATCGATTATTAAAGACATTCAATTTCAAAATGAATATGTTTTAGTGAATAAAAATGATAATATATTTGAAGTTTCAAAAGCCTTAGCATATGGTACTAAAGAAAAACCAAAAAAAAAAGATAAAAAACAATTTTCAATATTAGCTGCTTATGTATTAGATGGTAAAAAACCCGTAGGACTCGTAACTAAAGAAGATATAATCGAAATAATTGTAAAAAAAGAAAATATAATTTCAGATTTGAAAAAAATAAAAATTTCGGAGATTATGACTTATCCGTTCTTCTCCTTAGATGTTAATGATGAGATTCAAGATGCAGTAAATTTAATTATGGAAAAAAACTTTTTAACAATTCCAGTTTTAGAAAATGGAGAATTAAGAGGTGTATTTACAGTTTTTGATGCTTTATGGCTATTAGAAACAGAAGAAGCAAATTTGTAATTTTTCGGTGTAAATCTTGGATAGAAATAACCAAAATATTAATAAAAAAATTAGTCCTGATAATTTTTTTAATGATATTTTAGATGTTTCTAAAGATCAGAATTATAGTAATATGAATTGGTTCATTTTAAACAGAGCTGCAGAGAAGATTCTCCTCATTAAAGGATTTAATGAACTCCTATCTCTTTCATCAATTAATATTAAGCTTTATCCTCACCAATTTGAAGGTGTTAAAATTATTCTTAAAGAGATGAATTCACGAGTTTTAATAGCTGATGAGGTAGGTCTTGGAAAAACAATAGAAGCTTGCACTGTTTTAACAGAATTATTAATAAGAGGATTGGTAAAAAACGCATTAATAGTTACTCCTTCATCTTTAGTTGCCCAATGGGCATCTGAGCTTCAGGAAAAATTCAATCTGGATTTTCAAATAAATTCCACAAGTAAATCTAATTGGAGTGAACCTTTTATCATCACATCTTTAAATGTAGCTATACATAATACAGAAAATATCTTAAAAAATAAATATGATTTTGTTATTTTAGATGAAGCTCATTCAATAAAAAATAGAAAAACGAAAGGTTGGGATTTATTTAATAAGATTGAAAAAAAATACATATTATTTTTAACTGGAACTCCAATGCATAATAAATTAGAAGAGTTATACAATTTAGCAACAATAATTCGTCCTGGTCTTCTTGGTACACCTAGTCAATTCAAAAAACAATTTTTAGGCGAAAATCCAAGAGATTGTAAAGATCCTATGGAGCTTCGCCGCTTGATCTCTCAAATAATGTTAAGGAGGAGACGGAAAGAATTAAAAGAATTGAAATTCCCAGAAAGAATTGCAAATACGATCCAATTTAATTTAAATACATATGAACGTGAACTATATGATGAATTATCTAATTATATTATTGATAAATATAAAGAATTAATGAAACTTGAATCTAAAATTAAAAAATCAACATCAAAATTAAAATGTCTGAAAGAACGAAGAAATTTTTGGATTGAAAAATTTACATTAATGTTATTACAAAGGAGAATATGTAGTAGTGCCTTGGCCACCCATCGTACATTACAAAATATGATAGAGACTAGGAAAGAAAAAGAATTTCAACTAGAAATTATGCCTTTTTTGGAGAGAATGGAATCAAAAGCTTCTAAATTGATAGATGAAAAGAGTCAAAAATTACAAAATCTTGAAAAAATTTTATCTGGTTTGCCTGTTAAATGTGTGGTATTTACAGAATTTTCTGATACATTAGATTACATTTCAGGGTTTTTAAAAAATGAAGGTTTTAAAATTTCTGAATTTACGGGGAAATTAAGTAGTAAAAAAAGAGCTGATACAATAGAAGAATTTAAAAATCGAACACAAATTTTGTTATCAACGGATTCAGGAAGTGAGGGTCTTAATTTACAATTTTCTAATGTAATGATCAACTATGATCTACCATGGAACCCAATGAGAGTTGAACAAAGAATAGGTCGAATTCACCGATTAACTCAAATATTTGATGAGGTCTTTATTTACAATTTTTGTACATTAAATACCATTGAGGAATACGTAATAAAAGTGGTTTTTGAAAAAATCGGGATGTTTAAGACTATTTTGGGTGATATTGAAGATATTTTAGGTTCTCTTGCAAAAATAGATTATTCAGGAAGAAGTTCAATATTTGAAACAACAATTATGGAACATTTTGTAAAATATGGACATTCTAAAGAACTTGAAAAAGAATTAGATTCTATGATTAAGCCAGTAGTCAGTTATATGGAAAATCAAAATCATATTAATCAAAATATTCTTGATATTGATTTACTAGTTAAAAAATATTAATTATTTAGATGTGTATAAATGGGTTTGGAAGATATATCTGATTTAATTGAAAGGTTTTACAAATATTTGGGATATAAGACGAAATTCTTGGAGGATGGTTTATTAGAAATTTCTCCACCACTAGATATTTCAAAAAAAATCGAAATTACAGATAAAGACTTAGTAATTACAAAACCGATCCAACTTGCATTTAATTTAAAAGTTGCTAGATCCCACAATATTGAGTTAATTACATTTGAAAGTCCTACATTAAATAAAATTATAGAATATATTGAGAAGTTAGGAAAGATTGGGAAAGCTTTTATTCCATTTAATCTACCCGATAAAGGAAATATAATTCAATATCTTGAAAAAAGTGAATCAAAAATAAAAATAAATAGTTGTAATTATGAATTTCTTGATTTTGATATAGTATATAGCCCTTTTATAGTTTTTGATTTTTTAATTAGTTTTAAATCGCTCGAAAAAAATGAAATTTTAGATACTCAAATAATTCCTGTTAACGAATCTGATAGAAATGATATTTATGTTAAATATATAAGAGATCAATTATCTGAAAAATATCCTTTGTTTTCTGAAAGCCCCTCCTATCCTGGTAAAATATTTAAAGTGAATGAAAAACAATTAAAAGCAATTTATTCACATGCTTTGCAACGAGCAGAATTAGCTGTTCAAGAAAATGAAAGTGAATTTAATAATAAAATAGAAAAGAGGCTTAAAAAAGAAATTGATCTATTAAATACGTTTTATAAAACACGAGCAGAAGAAATAATCAAAGATATAGATCGAAAAAGAAAATTAAAAGAAGATGAATTTAAAACCGATAATTATAAATTTAAAAAAGAAAAACAAATTGAAGAACTTGAAATAGATTTAAAAAGATTTACATATGAAAGAGAAAGAAAATTAAATGAACTTAAAAATACATATAGTACCGAAACTGAATATCAATTGGAAAGTGTTGGGATTCTTTATTCTCCTATTGAAGTGCTTCTAAATTTTAATATAAATTCTAAATATGGTAATTTTGTTGTTGGCTTACAATATGATTATGCTCATCAAATTTTATTTCCTTTCAGATGTAATTGTGGGAATATTCTCATGGATATGTCATTAAATGTTTGTAGTACATTACATCTATGTTGTAATGAATGTCTCGATAGTTGTAATGAATGTAATACTAATCTTTGTAGATCTTGTGGTAAGTTTTGTAATGATTGTAATGAATTATACTGTAATAATCATATAAAAAACCACTTTGATATTTGTCAAGTATGTAATTCATTAATTTGTAAAAAAAAGCTTGAAGAATGTTATAATTGTGCAAAAATAGCATGTTTGGATAAATGTCTTGTTACATGCATTGTATGTGAGAAAAATTTTTGTGTAAATTGCGTTGAAAGGTGTGAAATTTGTCATCAACCTACATGTTTTCAACATAAATATACATGCGAAAAATGTAAAAAAAATATTTGCAAAAATGATTTTTTAGAATGTTCTTCCTGTGGAAAAACGTCTTGTAATGAATGTATGGATAAATGTTATATCTGTTCTTTAAAGTCTAAAAATTTAAATGATTATAATACATTAGATAAAGGAATTTGTAATGAATGTAAAATAATTTGTAAAGTATGCAAAGAAGTTATTTGCCAAGATCATTCTCATTATTGTAAAAATTGTGGCAAGGCGATTTGTGATAGGCATCTTGTTCAATGTGAGCATTGTCATGAATATTTTTGTGAAGATTGTTTAATTACATGTTCAGAATGTGGCAAACGAATTTGTTCACAATGCGTAAAAGTTTGTGAAATTTCAAATGAAACTTTATGTCAGGAACACGTTGCAAGATGTTTTTATTGTTCTAAGATAGTTAAAAGGAGCATATTAAATACTTGTTTATGTGGCAAATCTATATGTCTTGGATGTTCAATGAAATGTGATTATTGCAGAGAAATATTGTGTAAAAATTGTGTAAAATTTTGTAATTATTGTCATAAACCTTTTTGTATTAACCATATTAACGAATGTCAAATTTGTGGAGCTTTAACTTGTCTTTATCATTTTAAAGGTAATATAAAGGGACATACTAAATTTTGCATCTATGGATATGAACTAATTTGCAATGATTGTGTAAGGGCATGTTCAAATTGTGGAATTGAAACTTGTAAACATCACATGTATACATGCAGCAAATGTGGTAACTTAATTTGTAATAATTGTATGGAAAAATGTAAAATTTGTAAAAAAATTATATGTAATTCTGATACAATTTATTGCTCTTATTGTGGGGGATCATTTTGTTGGGAACACATTCAAAGATGTGAAATTTGTACGAATTATTGTTGTGAAAATGATTTTTTAAAATGTTCTTCTTGTGAGGAAATATCTTGTAAATTACATTTTCCATCTATGTGGAAAAAAAGTTGTTCAACATGCAATAATTTGAATGAAATTGAATCCAATTTAAATTTTGAAATTCAAAACGATAAATATCTTGAAGAAATTAAATTGATTTCACATTGGGAATTTGGAACGAATCCCTTATATAAAGTGATTAAGGGTAGAACCTCTAAATATGAAATTATAATAGTAGTTAATAAAAAGAATAATGAGCAAAAAATTATTAAAAGGGATACTTTACTTGGAAAAATTGTCAAAAAAATTCCAAAGTTTAAAAAAAATAAAGATAATTCACCATCTAGTAAAGATGAGACATCTAATTAATTTTAATTTCAAATTATAATCATTTTATGAGAATAAATTAAAAATCCATTGATATATTTTCGCTTAAATTCTCTGTCGTAAATTAAATTTTTCCATTCACTTTTTTTAATTCAATGTAACTTTCTGGTTCAATCTTTTTTAATCAAAATATTCCCCCAACATGGATAAATATCTAAGTTCAAGTGGTTCTGGTTAACTTGGAATTCTCGATACTCATTTAAGATGTCCACGAATCTTGATCCATCGAGATTTAAATTCCAAAGCGGAATCTTCTTTTGCGCTTCTTGAAATTCGTTATTAATTACGATTAAAATTGTTTGTTTGGAAGACCTTCTCATAAAAATCAATAAATTAGGTTCTGCATATATTGAATTTAAAGAACCGTAGATTAGTGCGTGATTATTTTTCCTAATTTCAATTAATTTTTTTACGTGATTTAAGATATTTATTGCATGTTCTGGCCAAGAACTTTCATCAGGCATTGTTTTTCGTACTTCTTCATCTGAATTTGGGGTTTTTATTCCGAATACTCCAATTTCATCACCATAATAAATTTTCGGAATTCCATTACATGTTAATAAAAAGATGAAAGCAGGGTATAAATAGCGATCATCTTTTAAAATAGAGCGAATTCTAGTGGTATCATGATTTCCGAGAAAATTTACCAACACAATATCTTTATAAAGCCCCCATTCTGGGTGAAACGAACGTTCTAATACGGCTTTAAGTTCATGCATGTTATTGGAATTAAAAGCACTCCACGTGGACTTGTAAACTTGATAACTCGTTCCTGCATCTAATAAATCCTCGCCTACCCACTTCTTATAGGGCTCGTGGATTAATTCTCCAAGTAATAAACAATCTGGATTAATATTTTTACAAAATTTTCTGAAATCACGCCAAAAAATTGGATCTATTTGAGACGCAACGTCTAATCTCCATCCATCTATGCCAATTTCTTGTTGCCAATAGGAACAAACTGAAAATAAGTAATTTTTCACATCTTCTGCTTGAACGTTCAGCTTAACCAGTTCATAATGACCCTCCCAGTTTTTATAATCAAATCCATCATTATAAGGATCATTTTCAGAAAAGTCAATGAAATGCCAATTTCTTTTTCCAGAATTTTCTCTATTTCTTTTTATATCAAGAAAAGACTCAAATTCACGACTCACATGATTGAAAACACCATCTAAAATTACTTTAATTCCTATTTCATGCAATTCAGATACGATTACTTTAAAAACTTCATTAGTTCCTAATCGTTTATCAATTTTCATGTAATCCATCGTGTCATATCCGTGAGAAACTGACTCAAAAATAGGTCCAAACTGGATGACATTGATACCTAATTTTTTAAAATAATCATAATAATCTCGTATCTTCACAAGCCGGTCGACTATATTGTGTTCTTCCCTATTATATTTCGGCGCATTGAAAAATCCTAAAGGATATATATGGTAAAAAATGCTTCTTTTTGCCCAATCTGGAAAATAATTTAAAAATTCCATGTAAAGTATTTGACATTTTTACTTAAAATATAATAGGTCACTTATTCAAGATTTTAAGTTATTTTGTAAAAATACATCGTAGATTTGAACTCAATCAATATATAAAATAAAATCATAAAAAGAAATATCTATAAAATTTAAAAATCCCATTTCTCTTCTTCAGTTACTTGTGCACCAGTAGCTATAGAACCTGTTCCTTTAAAGATCTTCCAATAACCTGCATTATTCATGCGGAGTCCACATGGTGTGGGAAAATCCTTTCCTGCACTTTGAATGACAACGACTGCTTCACGACCAGAAACTCCCTCTTCAAGAACAGTCATTTGTAAATTATTTGGATCAATTTGATAATTATCATCTGGAGATCCTCCAATATAACTAGGCACCACTCTTGGGTTTTCCTTCATGTGATTTAATAAATAACCTTCTCCTTTAGGATTTGTAATATAACCTGATGGTGAAGATTTACTTACTAATAAACGTGGCTTTGGTAATACTAAGGTTGCCATGGCTTCTCCAACTTGTTGATTACCTGTTGTATATTCTAATGCTGCTAATAGATAGAGAAAGATAGTTTGGACGTGATTTTTTCCATCTGTTTCCCATCTCTTTTTAAAACTGTTATAATCACCCACACTTGTTGTATTCATGACTTGCTTCTTCATATTTAAAGCAAATTGCTTAACACTTGATTTCAAACCTGTCTTTACTTGATGTTTTACTTGTTGTTGTTGCCTAGCAACGGTACCACGAACTGAGGATTTTATATTGTATTCGATATTCTTTTTTAATTTATCAAAAAAGCCCAATTTCCTTCTCAACTCAAAAATGTTTTAAAATTCTTAATTAGTATAATATATTTAAGAATATTAACAAGACTGATTTATAAAATAATTGTTAATTCATGGTCTTGAATTTCACTAAATTTTAAAAATTAGAATTGGATGGATTTATTTTAATAGGTTTGGGGTTAATTTATGAACAATAATAAATCAAAGAAACTAAAGATTGAGGTTTATACTTCTCCAACATGTCCATATTGTCCTGCCGCATTAAAAATGCTTAAAAATGCCGAAAATATTTATGGCGATGCTTTAGAAGTGTCGAAAATAGATATTACCACTAAGGATGGACAAACATTAGCAAGTTTCTATAATGTCTTAGCAACCCCCACGATTGTAATGAATAGTCAAGTAAAATTTCGTGGCGCACCTCCAGGCGAATCTATTTTATATGAAGAAATTGAAAAATATTTAGATGAGGAAACACTTAAAATAGCTAAAGAGAAAAAGAAAAAACGTAAACAAGAGATAAGTATGATGTATTCATGAAATTTGGAGCGTTAAAGTGTAAATGGCGCACTCAAATTACATTTTTAATGTTGCAGTTATTGGACCAAACGATAAATTAAATGAAAAATTTGTTCATTTAATCGAAGTAAAAACAGCAAATGTTGATGGTGTGTTTTTTCATACAGGTAAGGTTGAAAATATTGCAACTATTAATTTCTGGCAACCGCATTTCAACGCAGAATCCAAGAAATTAATAGATCTAACATATCAGACTGCAAATGCCATAATAATCGTGCTACCTAAAAAGAATCAGAAAGTTGAAGAAAAGTATAAGGATAAAATATTAAAATCCCAAAAAGATGTTCTTATGACAACCTTTATAATGAAAGATAGTAACGATATAGCAGCAGAAGCAAAAGATGTATTAAAAAAATTGACTTTTAACATGATAATGAAAGCAGAAGCACTTAAACAGAAGAAGGTTCAACATCAAATTTTAAAATCATCAGAAGAAGAGTTAGAAGAACGTGCAGGCGAACCCATCTATTATGTAGATAAAACTGGCATTGTTACCACCATAAAAACTAAAGGATCCATTCCATTATATGGTGTTAAAGATGTTCATGATAAAAAAAGAAAAAATAAATAAAATTAATTACCAATTAATAGATTCTTTCGGTTTTTTTAGATTCATTTCTTTAAATACTTCTCTTTGAATTAAGAATCTTAATATTTCATTTGTTCCTGCAACAATGGAAGATAATCTTGTTCCTCTAAAAATTCTTTCAATTGGATAAGCTGGAGAACCATTAGGATTCAAATATTTACCAGTTTTTTCATCATACTTACCCTTCATATAACCAAGACCTCCACATATTTGCAGTGCTTCATGTGCACACTCAAAAGCTATTTCTGATGCATAAACCTTGGCAATGGCACCAATTTTACTTGCATCTTTACCTGCATCAATCGTACAAGCTGCTTGATAGACTAAACCACGTGCTGCTTCTAACCTAATAGCCATGTCTGCAATTTTTTGATTGATAGCTTCAAAATATCTAATAGGTTGCTTAAATTGGTATCTTTTATTAGCATGATGAGCTGCAATTTCAATAGCACTTCGAGCATTTCCACAAGATCCTGCAGCAGCTAAGGTTCTTTCGCTATCTAACTCGTCAAGTAAAATATGAGCTCCCTTTCCTTCACTATCTAATATGTTTTCCTTAGGTATTCGCATGTTATTAAATTTCATGTACGTGTTCTTTAATCCATAATTTCCCATTAGCTCAAAATCCCCTATAATTTCTAGTCCTTCGAACGAAGGTTCGATAACAAAGGCAGACATTCCTAAATGGGGGGCTATATTTTTATCAGTTATTGCCCACAATACTATGATATCCGCTTGAGAGCCATTCGTGATGAATCGCTTCTCTCCGTTTATGATATAATCTCCATTCGTATCTTTTTCAGCATTACATTTCATACTTCCAATCACGTCAGATCCTGCTCCAGGTTCTGTCATTGCAATCGCACCCATGAGATCTCCCCTCATTACACCAGGTAAATATCTTTTCATTATTTCTTTATTTCCAAAACGCATGATTGGTATAGTACAAAAAATTGTACAATCCCAAGCAGCTACTAAAGGTCGACATGCCCAAGAAATCTCTTCCCCTAATATTATACCATATCTGATACCTAATTCATCTCCCCCAACTGATTTAGGAAATAATGCTTTAAGGTATCCTTCATCCCCCATCTTTTTAAATAAATGGCGTGGAAATAACTGTTCGTGTTCAATTCTATCAACATCAGGTAAGACTTCCTTTAATACCCAATTGCGAACCTTTTCTCTATATTTCTTTTCATCTTCAGTTTCTAAAATGTTTGAAGTAGGATAAGTAGGATAATCGATCATCTAAAAAACCTCTTCTTTAATTATTTTATAACGATAAAAAGCTAAAATAAAAAAGAGTTTCGTTAAATTAAAAAAGTTATTTGAATAAATTGTTTAATTCTTCAATGGCTGCTTTAGTCCAGATTGTTAATCGTCCAGCATGACCGCCTGGTGCAAGAAGATCAGCATTTAAATTTCTAACTTCCGAAACATCGATGCCTGGAATGTTTCTAGCTGCTTTATGGAGATTTTCAGTTACTTTTCCAACAATTAAAATGCCTTTTTTCTTCTTGTATCTTCTTCCACGCATTTTTCCCTTACCTGCACGTATCTTCTTAACTGAAGCTCGCTCGACATCAGGGTATAATCCAAGAATAATAAGAATTTCTATAATTTCTTTCGTAGTTTTTATTCCCTCTAATTCATTAGACAGAATTACAGGAAATTTTACATTATCATCAAACTGATGTCCACGTAAAATGACTAAATCTTTATTTGCAGTCGCAGCAATGGCAGATCTTATTGCTAATCGCCTTTCTTTTTTGTTTATTTTTTCAGATATTACTTTTTCTGGAACGGGTGGAAAAGCTACTCGCCCGCCAACAGTCATGTTAACAAAAGCACCTGCTGATGCTCTTCGAGTTCCGCTTCCTTTTACTCTTGGAACTCTTGCAATACCATGACCTGGGCCCCTCGATTCTGCAGTATTTCTTTTTCCCGCCAAGGGATCTCTACCTTTCGGCTGTTTTCTATTAGCTTGTACTGCAATTTGTGCACGTCTAATAATCCATGGCTTATAATCCGTGGAAAAAATTTCTGGTAAATCCAATTTTTCTATTAATTTTCCTTCTAAATTGAGAATTTCTGCTTCTGGCATCTTATTTCCCCTGTTTACTTTGTAATGAAATATGCACTAATTCTGGAACTTCTTTAGGTATGGTTTTCTTTGGACGTATGGAATGTCTTATTTTGATCAATCGTTTATTGCTGCCAGGAACGGTGCCTTCTAATAAGATATAGTCTCCTTTAATGACTCCATAATTTACAATACCTCCCTTTATGGCAATTTCATTAGGATCTATGCCAATTTTTAAAATTCTCTTGTTATATTCGGTCCTATGATGGAAACCCATTTGTCCACTTCGGGGTACTGTATAACTTACTCTTGCGGGCTTCCACGGTCCGATCGAACCAACACCTCTAACCGTTTTTCGTGATTTTCTTGGGAGGATTTTGATACCCATTCTCCTTACAACCCCTTGAAATCCCTTGCCTTTTGATACTGCAATAGTATCAATCAAATCGGCTTCTCTAAAAACATCACTTATCTTAATTTCTTTTCCTAATAGATCCTTGGCAAATTTAAACTGATTTTCAATCTTACCACCATCAATCTTTACTTCCATCAAGTCAGGCTTTTTCTTTGGGACTGCTGTCAAACGAGGTTGTGTATGTAAAGATAATCTTAATTCATCTGCATCTTTAACTTTCTCTTCTAATTCCACAACAGCTTTATCTGAATCATATTCTTTTGATTGAGGAAATAATCTCTTTAAATCGTCAGTAAGTTCAGAAGCCCAAGCTTCTCCAAGGGTAATTAATCCCGTATATGATTTTTTATAAGCTTTAATGGCACAAGCTACCATCGGAGGTACTTCAATAATAGTTACTGGACGACTTCTTTCAAGTCCAACAAAAGGACTGGTTTTCATATTTTCAACATATATAACATGAGTCATTCCTGCTTTATAACCCGCAAAACCCAGCAATTTAGGTTCTCCTTCATAATTTGGCCAAGTTTTAATTCTTCCATTTTTATGACGGGATCTTTTTCTCGGAATGAACGATAATGAACCGTGCCTTGGTGCATTGTATTTTCTATGACCCATTTACACTACCAGCTATTTTACTTTTCTTCAAACTATAAAAACTTTCCACTTTTAAATTAATTACGTGATTAAAAGGTCAAATTTTATTTCTTAAACCTTATCAATTAAAGTAATCAGTCAAAAAGTGACATGTAATTAGCTTTAATAACTTTCTTTTAGATTTCAATCAGAAATATTTTTTTAAATATTGCTATTTTTTATGATTGAATTTAAGAAAGGAAAAGAAAATAATTAAACCTTTATTAAGAAGTCCTTTAATCCATTTGTTAAAAAACCTGGTGCTACCTTCAATAATCTCCAATAATAAGGGTTTAACATGTTAAGCATTTTTTTTCCAAATAAGAAATACATAATGTCACCATAAAAAAATTTGTAACTTTTTGATAATAGATCTGCTATTTCATTCTTTGTCAAATCTGGTGTTCTCATCATAACATCAAAATTCCAATTTTCCCATTTAAAATCCTTCTCGACCCATCCATTTGCTACTGCTTCATCCCATAATTCAGTACCTGGAAAAGGAGTCAACGGATTGGTCATCATAAAATCAATTTCCAATTTTTTTATGAGCTCAAAATTCTTTAACGTATCTTCTTTTGTTTCACCTATATTTCCAATAATAAAGGAGCCGAATACTAAAATACCATATTGATGACATGTTTTTACTGCTTTTACTGCCTGTTTAAAACTAGTTTGTTTTCTCATTGTATCAAGACTCATTTGTTTTAGACTTTCAAATCCAATGAAAAAACACATAAACCCTGCTTTTGACATTTTTTTAACTAAATCTGGATTTTTTGCAATAAAATCCACTCTTGTTTGGCAAACTAACATAAGATGTTTGTGAAATCCATATTGAATTAATAAATCACATAATCTATCGACTCGTTTTGGATTGAGGGTTAAATTATCATCAACAAAGAATATCAATTTGGTACCCTTGGGGACTTGTGCCAATTCTTTAATGACTCGGAGGGGTGATTTAGCTCGATATGTTCTACAGTAGAATTTGGTCACGCAACAAAAATTACAATCATAAGGACATCCTCTTGAAGTTTCAACAACATCTGCTGGAACCCATAAATAATGATATTTAGAATAGTTCAATAAATCTTTTCTTGGGTATGGTAATTTATTTAAGTTTGAAATTAGCGGTCTTGGTTCATTATGGTGATAACTTCCATTTTCTTTATAACTTAATCCTAAAATTTCTTTTGGATCGATGCCATCTATTAATTCTCTAAAGGTGAATTCTCCTTCCCCTCGCACGGAATAATCGATATTTGGATACTTTATTGTATCTCTGAATAAAGTTGGGTGAAATCCACCAACGACAGTCTTGACATCATGCTTTTTTGCTATTTTACAAAGATTTAAAACGACCTTTAATTGATTGGTCATGCAAGTCATGCCAATAATATCAAAACTTTTAATTTTATTATCAAGATCACTTATCTTTATATAAGGGTTCAAATTCATATCAAGTATTTCAACTTCATGATCTTGTAGCATGCCTGCTAATTGCATTAAAGAAAGGGGAGGTGATCTCATTACTTTTCCCATGCCCGATCCTACTTGGAAGGGGGCGTAAACCAATAAAATTTTCATTTAATGATTCCTTTAAGCGATTGTTTAAATTTTCAATAAGAAATCTTTTAAACCGCCCGTTACAAATCCTGGTGCGTCCTTTAAAACTCTCCAAAATCTTGCATTAAATATATTAAGTAATTTCTTTGGATTCAAAAAACGCTTGAAGCTGTAGAAATACTTATAACTATAATCTGTTAATTCCTTAAGTTCTTCTTTTGATAAATCTGGAGTTCTCATAACTGCACGAAAATCCCAATTCTCCCATTTGAAATCTTTGTCGATCCAACCGTTTTCCATTGCTTCATCCCAAAGCTCTGTCCCTGGGAAGGGGGTTATTGGATTTGTCATCATAAAATCAACTCCAAGTTCTCGAATGTTTTTTATATTGTCTAAGGTATCCTGTCTAGTTTCTCCAATAGTTCCGATTATGAATGCTCCAAAAACAAGAATTCGATTTTCATGACAGATTCTTACTGAATTTTTAGCTTGAGATAAGGTGATTTGCTTTCTCATTTTATTTAAGCTCATCTGTTTTAAGCTTTCAAATCCTAAAAAGAAACATAAAAATCCAGCTTTAGACATTTTTTTTACTAAATCAGGATATTTTGTTACAAAGTCAACTCTTGATTGACATACAAATAATAAACGTTTATGAAAACCGTATTTTATTAAAAGATCACAAATCTTGTCTACTCTTTTTGCGTCTAATGTGAAATTATCATCAACGAAAAATATTAATTTCGTTCCTTTGGGGACTTGTGCAAGTTCCTTCATGATTCTTTGAGGTGACTTGGCACGATAGGTTCTACAATAAAATTTTGCTACGCAGCAAAAATTACAATTATATGGACAACCTCGAGACGATTCAATAACATCTGCAGGCACCCACAAGTAATGATATTTTGAATAATCAAGTAGATCTTTTCTTGGATATGGCAACTCATCCAAATTTTGAATTAAAGGTCTGGGTTCATTATGCTGGAATCCTTCATTCCCATTTTCATTAATTTTATAACTTAAACCCAAAATTTCTGCCGGATTAATTCCATCTAACAATTCTTTGAAAGCATACTCCCCTTCACCACGAACAATATAATCAATGTTTGGGTATTCTATCATGTCTGGAGATAATGTTGGATGGAACCCACCAACAATTGTTTTTATATCATGTTTTTTAGCTATTTCGCATAATTTTAATACCAACCCTAATTGGCTTGACATACAAGATATACCAATTAAATCAAAATCTTTCATTTTATTTTCTAAAAATTCATTAGTCATTGTTGGATACAGGTTAAGATCAAGTATTTCTACTTCATGATCTGGAATCATCCCAGCAAGATTCAATAATGAAAGGGGTGGCGATCTTATTATTTTATTCATGCCCTCTCCTAATGGAAATGGCGGATAAATTAATAATACTCTCAATTTTTTCAAACTCTAAAATTGTTGTTCAACATGTTAAACATGTTATTTATTCTATATAAAAAACATCTTAATAAAAAAAGCTTTTCAATTTGTACTATCATAAAAAAAGCTAATCTTTTTTAATTTAATCACGATATATCTCAATCTGATGAAGATGAAAGTAATATCCGAATCATTTCCGATTAAAACCAAAGATCATATTCAATTAAAAAACATTTCAAAAGAAGTTCAAGAAATTTTAAGTAAATCTAATCTAAAAGAAGGAATACTTACTATTTATACAAGACATACAACAAGCGGAATTATAATAAATGAAGATGAAAGAGGACTTTTACAAGATTTTATTAATTCAATGAAAAAAATTGTTCCTAAAGGGGCAGGATATAAACATGATCACATTGATAATAATGCACACTCACATATTCAATCAAGTTTAATTTCTACAAGCGTGACAATACCCTTTAGTAATGGAATATTGGACTTGGGAACTTGGCAATCAATCTTTTTTTTTGAATTTGATGGACCAAGATCTCGAAATATCTTGATTAAAATTTTGGGTGAATGAATTTGGTAGTTATTATGGAAAAATTTGGAATAAAGACTAATCATACGAGTCACATGGTAGATATCAGTTATTATGTGAATGAAATCATAAAGAATTCCAGTCTAAAAAGCGGAATTTGCAATATTTTTATTGCTGGGGCTACTGGTGCCATAACAACAATCGAATTTGAACCCGGATTACAGAAGGATTTTCCTGCTATGTTAGAACGCATTGCACCTGAGAATATTGATTATGAACATCATAAAACTTGGGGTGATTATAATGGTTCTGGTCATTGCAGGGCTTCATTACTTGGGCCGAGCCTGACTGTTCCTTTCAGTGGAGGTTCATGTATTTTAGGAACTTGGCAGCAAATAATTTTCATTGAATTAGATTCTCACGGAAGAAATCGGACTATTTATGTAACATTAATTGGGGAATAATTAATATTCTAATTCATCTCATTTGTTTTAAATGATATAAAAGACATACCCATAAAAATCAGAATATTTTTCAAGTAAATCCATCTCCGTTTTTTCGTTATCCATTATTTAATTCCTTTATTTTCTAATTTTTAAGGTAATAATAGCCTTGAAAGTTCCTTTAAACGTTCTAACCCCGTAATTTCAGTTGAAAATAATGGTACTTCTGTTATCGCATATGAACCATCATTACGATAATGAATCTCTTCTAAGTGCTTTTGTTGGAATGTTCTTCTCGCCGAGCAAAATTCACAATCGACCTGTTCTGGAAAAAGCATGTTTACGATAATGTTGCTGAAAGGAATTTCATACAAATTTAAATATGAAATTAAATCTTCTGTTTCATAAATGCTCATTGCCTCTGCAATCATTACGATTACAAAAGATGTCTTTGTAGGATCCTTTAATTCATCTGCAACATTGTCTATAGTTTCTTGTAATTTATTCATTTGGGCTAAAGTATCGGTTTCATATTCTTTTCTTTTAAAAAATCCTTTAAATTTACCCCAGAAATCGCGTAAAGCCATTTGCATTTTGATAATTTTTCCATAAAAACTACCAAGAACTTCAGGTAAGCTCAATAATCTCAACGTATGACCTGTTGGTGCAGTGTCAAAAAAGATAAGATCATATTCTGCATTTTCAATGAATTCTAAAACTTTTGCAAATGCAAAAGATTCATCCGCACCTGGAGGCATGACGTTTTGCATTTCTGATAAATCTCCCATGCCTTCCATGAATGGTTTAAATTCTTCTGGCATGCTTGCTGCTTGAGGAGATTGCATTGCATCTTGATATTTCGCATATTCTTTTTGTGGATTAATTTCTAAACCATATAAATTTTTCAAACCTTGAACTTTTTTTACTTCTCCGCCGCTTAAATTTTGATTAAAACTATCTGAAAGTGAGTGTGCGGGATCGGTAGAAAGTATTAAAATTTCCTTATTCAAATGTTCTGCAGCCCATACGGAAGTTGCTGCTGCACAAGATGTTTTTCCAACACCCCCTTTTCCTCCAAACATTATAAATCTAAGATTTTTACCTTTGAATAGATTCTCTATCATTTTTATCTCCTTTAATTCATTAAACATAACTCATAATGAAACTTTGTTGCGAACATTAAATTACCGTAGGATATTCTTTCATTATATCCATGAGCCATTTCCATAATCTCGCTAATGGAAAGACCTTCGTCAATTTTCATGGGAACGAACCCATAAGCTTTCATTCCATAGTTTGGTTTACGAATATGTGCCATATCTGTGGATCCTGCGCTTATAAATGGAACTAATACACTTCCCGGTTCCATTTTTTGCATTACTTGATATATTTGTTGATAAAATTGTGTTTCTGTTGGCGTATAACCACCAGGTTGATCGATTATTGGTTCGAATTCAATCTCATTATATAGCTTCCTTCCTAAACATTTCTTTAATGTTTTTTCTAGATGTGTCCTGTCATAACCTGGCAAGAATCGAACATCTAAGTTGCTGATACAAGTCCCTGGAATATTATTTACCTTATTACCTGCTTGAATCACGGTTGGAGTAATTGTATTTTGAACAAGAGGGCGTAATGCCTTTCCAACATCTTCATTTAACATTTTTTGAGCAAAATACATTGCAAAATTAAACAATAATTTTGATTTAAGAAAGAATTTATAATAACCCTTTAATTCCATTGCATTCACTGCTTCCTTATAGAGATCCTGCATTATGATTTTGGGTTTGCGTTTTAATATTTTGTTTATGATCTTAGTCATTTTCATAATAGCCATGTTATTTTTATTTCCTGGCATGCTACCATGCCCTGCTTCTCCATTTACCTTCATTTTTGTCCAAAAAACACCTTTTTCCGCGACTTGAATAATAAAATTTGGATGCGGTGATGGAAATGGTAATAATTGCCCTCCACCTTCTGTAATCACATGATCAGCTTTAATTAAATCTGGTTTATTTTTTAATAACCATCCAGGTCCTTTATGACCACCAGATTCTTCATCTGCTGTGGCAGCAAAATAAATTTCCCCTTTTGGCTTAAATCCATCCCGATGAAGTTTTATATAGGTCATCATTTGAGAAATGACCGTTCCTTTGCAATCTAATGCACCTCGTCCCCAGATAAAATTATCTTTAAATTCTCCTGAGAATGGAGGTACATCCCATTTATCTAAATCTTGGGAAGGTACTACATCTAAATGTGCGAGAAGTAATAGTGATGGCGAATTATTGTCATTTCCTTTTATAAATCTTGAAATTACACTTCCTCTTCCCTTTTCACTCTCGACGACAACGGATTCAATGCCCTCTTTAGTTAAATAATCATGAATCCATTCTGCAGCCTTCACTTCATTCCCTGGAGGATTTGTGGTATTAATTCTTATTAATTCTTGTAAGGCTTTTATTGTTTCTTCAGCGAATTTTTTATCAAATCCTTCTAATTTTGATTCTTCTAATTTCATCACAAATCTCCTACTTTTAAATTATCTAATTATCTCAATAATTATTGACTAGGTTTAAAAAATATTTATTTAATCCCTCAATTATTCTTCTTTTTTCAATTAAAATTGTTAAATTTGAACCTTAATATTTATTTATTGATTTTTATTATTCTTTTTTCACCCGTATCTTGTATTTTAATTATTATATCGTTAGTTCTTTCATCTAAGTACCATTTATTAAGATTTTCATCTGAAGCTTTCTCTAGACTAGTGCCATCCAATTCAATATTTTTTACAGTTCCAATAAATTTGAATAATATCAAATAATCTCGAGTGTTTGGTTTAAACTGACCTTTTCTTGCCCCAATAATGAATTCTATATCACCATTTTTGCAAGAAAGTATATATTGCGTGGTACATATTTTTTCTCGCAAGTATTCAAGAGATTCACCATCATCTTCTTGAAACGTGTATTCTGATTCTAAATTAAAATCAGGATAGACTTCAAGAATTAATGGATTTATTTCTTTTTCTCTAAAATATTCCATATCAGGTTGACAAGGAATAATTGCTCCCGCTCTTATTAATATAGGTATCTCATGCCAATCAACAGGTAAAGACTTAATTATTTTTCCATGATGCCTTTCTCCACTCCAATAATCAAACCAAATGCCCTCAGGTAGATAAATTTTATGTAATTTCAAATTTTTCTTTATTACTGGAGCGACAAGAATGTGTTCACCCCACATAAATTGATCATCGATGTTATAACAAATTTCATCATCTTGGAATTCTAAGATTAACGGGCGCATGGGCGGTAAGCCATTTTTCGAACATTCTACAAATAAATTATAAAGATAAGGTATCCAGTGATATCGTAAGAGTATGTATTTCTTAATTATTTCCAAAGCTTCTTCTCCAAATTCCCAAGGTTCTTGAGGTCTAGCAAAAATTACGCAATGATTTCTAGCAAAGGGATAAAAAGCCCCTAATTGATGCCATCTTGTTGCAAAATTTTTATCCAATCTCATTACAAGCTTTCTTAAACAATTTATCCAAGGTGAAAATCCTCCAATATCTGCTCCAACATTTGGAATGGCTGATAAACCCATATTACACAACATTGGGATTGACATTTTCATGTGCTGCCAATTTGAAGTATTATCACCCGTCCAAACAGCAGCATATCGATGAATACCAGGAAAACCCGATCTTGTTAAGATCCATGGTCTTTTATTGGGTTGGCATTTTAAGAGGCCTTCGTGTGTTGCTTTAGCCATTAATAATCCATAAACGTTATGATTCTTTTCGTAGGATGTGTTGAGTCCATTATCATAAAAAATTGTATTTTTTGTCTTAACTCTATGTAAATATGGTTGAATGTTATAACTTATTTCATTCATATCATTCCAGATGCCTGATATACCCTTATTCAATAGAAATTCTACTTTTTCTCCCCACCATTTTCTCACTTCTTCTTTTGTATAATCCGGAAAATAAGTTTTTCCAGGCCAAACATAGCCATGCCAAAAACCGTCGTCTGTTTTTTTTACAAAATAATCATTTTTTACCCCTTCATCATGCATGTAATACCCATCTTCTACTTTCACACCTGGATCAATGATAGTAATTAATTTAAATCCTTTTTCATTCATTATTTTGGTCCAATTTTCTGGATCCGGAAATGTTTCATCATTCCAAGTAAAAACTCTTTTACCTTTCATGTAATCTAAATCTAAAACTAGCATGTCACTCGATATTTTATTCTCTCGTAATTTTGAAGCGATTTCATTTACTTTTTTTGCATCTTTATATCCCCAACGACATTGGACAAATCCCAAACTCCAAATGGGTGGCAACATTATTCGACCAATTAACTCAGTATATTGTTCAATTACTTCCTTAATTGTTGGACCATAAAAAAAGTAGAGATTTAATTCTCCATTTTTAGCTCCTATTATATAAAAATCTTTAAATCCTTTCCCCATATCAAAAAAAGTTTCCCATGTGTTATCAAAAAAAACACCATAAGCATTATTTTTTCTCAATCCTATAAAATAAGGATGAGCTTGATATAAAGGATCTGTCTTAGTTTGATAAAAAGGTGATTCTTTAGTATGCATTCTATAACTGTATCCCCTTTTATCCAAACCACCTGTCTTCTCACCAAATCCATAATAATGTTCATCTTCAGGCATCTTTTTAATATAAATTATTTCATTATCCTTCCAACCAATTGCTGAAGAATTTATATCTTCCCAAATAATTTGATCATCATTATTTTTAACAATTAATCGGTATGGGCTTTTTTCAACTATAATTTTTAATTCTTGAGTTTGAATTATGATAGCTATATCCGTTTCTTTTACTTTAATTGGAATTTTTTCCCATTTTGTTTTAATAATCGAATAAGAAAAATCAAAAGCAAAATTCTCAGAATCACCCATACGAATTCTAAACATTTTATTAGATAAAATTATAATTTTAATGAATTTATGTGATGCTTCAAAAATCAATTCATTTTCTACTTGTTTAAATGATTTAATTTTTCCAATAAAGGTGAAATTTTTTCTAAATTTCTCCAATCATTTCACCAAATTTTTTAAAAATTTAATAGTGATATGTACAAAACTAATTGAATTATTTAACAATTTCTTTAAATAGTGAGTGTTCATGTATCGAAAGACCAAGTATTATAAGGACCGGCTTCAACAAATTGAAGAAATGAAAAAATTAAAAATAAATCCCTTTAAAGAAAAGTATAATAAACAATATAACGTTACTGAGTGCTTGAAAAAGAAATTAGGAACTTCGGTTCAGACTGCTGGCAGAATAAAATTGTTAAGACGAATGGGAAAAGTCACATTTGCTCACTTAGAAGATTTCTCAGGAACAATTCAATTATTTTTTAGTAAAAATGAACTGAATGAAACATATGATATCTTGAAAAATTTTATCAATCTTGGGGATTTTATCGGTATTCAAGGAGAGATGATGAAAACTAAGACAGGAGAAATATCAATCTTAGTTAAGAATTTTGAATTATTATCAAAATGTATCTTACAACTGCCCAACAAATGGAAAGGGGTAGTTGATTCTGAGATTTGTTATAGAAAAAGATATTTAGATTTATTAATGAATGAAGAAACCGTCGAAATATTTAAAAAAAGAATCAAAATGATCAAATTTTTCCGTAAATATTTAGATGAAAGAGATTTTTATGAGGTTGAAACCCCCATTCTTCAAACTAAAGCGTCCGGTGCTCTAGCTAAACCATTCGTGACGCACCATAATTCTCTACACATGGATGTTTATCTTAGAATTGCGCCAGAAACCTATTTAAAGAGATTAATGGTTGGGCGATTTGAGAGGGTCTATGAGATTGGTAGGTGCTTTAGAAACGAGGATTATGATCGAGAACATCTTCAGGATTTTACAATGCTTGAATTTTATGTAGCGTGGTGGAATTATGAAGATAACATGGATTTTGTGCAAGAAATGCTTCGGAAATTGTTGAAGGAAATAAATGGGAGCTTAATTATCACATATGAAGATAAAAAAATTGATTTTGGTAAAGATTGGCCAAGATATACGTTTCAACAACTCATTGAAAAAGATGCTGGTATCGATATTAGTGAATATCAAACTGCTGATGACTTATTACAAGAAATTAAAGCAAAAGGAATTAAAATAGATGTAGAAAAAAATGCTGGTCTTGGAACAATTATCGATAAATTATATAAAAAAGTAAGCCGTCCTAATTTAATTCAACCAACTTTTATCATGGCACATCCGATAGATATTTCACCCTTAGCTAGACCTAATGACGCTAAACCCCAATTAGTTGACCGCTTTCAAGTTGTAACAAATACTTGGGAAATAGTAAATGCATATTCTGAATTAATTGATCCAATAAAACAAAGAGAAGCTTTTGAAATTCAACAAGAAGCTCATGAAGCTGGCGACGAAGAAGCTTTAGAATTAGATGAAAATTATCTTGAATGCATGAGCTACGGAATGCCTCCAATGTCTGGAGTAGGAATTGGGATTGATAGACTTGCCACACTGATATTAAATTGCCAAAGTATAAGAGATGTTGTCTTTTTTCCATTAATGCACGAAATATCTGATGATAAATTTTATGAAAATGAAAAAAATGGGTAATTATTTTTATAAAATAAAAAAATCAATCATTTAACAATATTCTTATAATAGAAGACGAACAAAATGTGATATACTTTTGTTATGAACTTATCGAAAGAAACTTAAATTTGTATATTAAAATAAATCTTCGCGTAATGTTTATTCCCATAAGTAATGAGCTACTTGAGTGTTAAGACATGTCGAGAAGGAAGAAACCGAGATATGTACCGTTTGCTGGTGGAGTTATTGACGAAGAGTCAAAAGATAAAAAAGAAGACACGAAAAAAGATGAAGTTGTAAAGGAAGTCAAGAAAGAAGAAAAAAAAGTAGAAAAGAAGAAAGAAAAAAAGGAAGAAAAAAAAGAAAAGAAGAAAGAAGAGAAAAAAATAAAGCAAATAGAGCCAAAAAAAGAAGTTCAAGTTGCAAAAAAAATTGACGAAATAAACACTTTTACTTGGCAGATGGAGAAATTTCAAATTATGTTGGCAGATGGTGAAGATATCATGGTTGCCATCATGTTAGATTCTGAACCCTCCGAACCAATAAAGACATCATTAATTGAATTTACAAAGGAATTTGAAAAAACCTACAAAAAAGAAATAAAAGGTTTTGCCGGCGACGTAAATGTGTTCAAACCCGCTCAAGAACTTGCTAATAAAACCTTTAACTTATTTTTGATGCAACCACAGATGTTTCCATATGACCCTGCTATACTGGATAATGCAGGATTAACTTCCATTGAACGAAAAATTTATAATAATGCTCGAGAGATTGCAGAAGAACGAGGCTTCTTCTTCATTGCTACATTAATGGAACAATTTGTGAAGGGTACAAAAGTCGATCAAGAAAAATTGATTAAGGCTATATTTTCTCTCCATGAAAAAGGAGTTTTTAGAAGCATTCCCATCGAAAAAATTAGCGAAGAGTCAGAAAAACATTTATTAATGAAACGATTACCCGCTAATGTTAATCTCGATTTTGATGACCGAATGGAAATTTTGAATGAATTAATCAACTCAACAGAAGAAAGTCGTGAGCATTTCTTTAAAGTGCTACCAACTTTACCCAAGAAAAACATGGCTTTACAAATGAAAAGAGAAATGGATAAGAGACGAAAAATTAGAGAAAATAGAGACCTTCTTTTTGCAAAATTGGATGAATATATTAATCAAGACGAATATGAAAATGCCGTGATGATTTTAAATCAAGTTGCAAATCTTTCATTACAAATAGGTGAAAATACCGTTGCTCAAGAATTTCAAGATCGAGCACAAATGTTTCAACAAGCTGCTGAACAAATGAGACAAAGAATCCCGCTATTAAGGGATGAACGAAATCGTTTATTAAATCAAGGCGAAGCATTTGAGGTTGAGGGAAATTATGATGGTGCGGTAGATTGCTATGAAAAAGCAGGTCAGATATCTCACGAAATTAGTGATTTTGATATGGCTAAAAAATGTGAACAGGCAATTGAACGAATTAAATCCTTGAAAGAATTAGCTAAACTACGAGAATCTTTAAGATAAATTCCTGATTTTTACTATTTATAAGAATTAATTTAATTTTTATTTTTTTAACAAAAGAAATATAACAGCTGAATTCGTATATTTATCTACTAGTGGATATTTTCTTACTTTTGGATTGAAATTCAATGTTGGATTTAGCACTAAAACGAGTTGATCACAATCATCGGATAGTCATACCAACGGAATGGCTAAATGATTTTAAAAATCAAAAACTATTAATGTATGCAGAAAAAGATAAAAAAAATCTTTTAATGATACCACAAGAAATATATGAAAATCTCGATATTAAACCAATGATTATAATTATTCCTTCTATCGGTAAAAAAGGTTATTTAACTATCAAGAAGGACTTTCGAGAATTCTTGGATCTCAAAGAAAATGATTTCGTTCAACTCATTTATAATAAGGAAATTAAGGTAATTATGATTTCAAAAGTTAAAATTCAACAACTCGAAAGCAAATTTGTTGATGAATTTGCTTCATTCTTCTCAGATCCAATAGTAAAGAAAAATATTGAACTAATAAATAAATTAGAAAAACAAGAACAAAAACGAAAAGGCGATAAAAATGATTAAAAAACGATTAATTGCTTTAATATTCTCATTTTTCTTTATATTTTCGATCTTTATACCTTTTATACCTATCTCGCCCTTAATTAATAACATATCTCAAGAAGGGGTAACTCAAGATAAAAATGAACCTATCGAAAAAATCATTGATACTGACTTGGATCTAGCCACGAAAAATTCGAGCATAATTTCTCAAGGATCTGCAATAGGGACTGGAAATCCTCAAACAGTAACGTTAACGTGTGAGAAAAATCAAACTTTGACGAATTATAATTCTACGAATGATTTTAACATTACAACTAGTGGATGGAATATGACTCAAGCTTATCTCAATTTTACAGAAATATTTGCTCCAAATTACACGTACACCATTGAAGATTATTCAAATAATACCGTTTCATTGTCTAGTGAATATGCAGGGTCATTTAAAATTGACCAAGATACAACGTTGACCCAAATTTCAGTCTATTTTAGTTGTTCAGCAATCCAACCACGATTTTATTATAGCATTTATAATGCAACTTGGGATGGCTTTAAACCCAAACCACACGTGGCGATCTTTTCATCCATCGGTTTAACCACGCAATCTATAGCTGCAAGTTGGAAAAAATATAATTCGAGTGTTGATTTAATGACGGATGAAACAGATAACAATACTTACTTTGTTTCTGCTTACACTTCAGTTATTCAAATCTATTGGTCCTTCCAACGTGATCTTGATGATGGTTCTGATGATAGCTATGCCTACATTCATGATTTTTCTCCAGATTGGACATTATATCAAGATCCTGTTTCTCCTTTTAGTCTTATTGATTTTAATTTTAAAGTTGATTTAACAAATTACACTGTCAAACCATCTCAAGTAAACATGCAAGTGAATGGAACTAACGTGTCAGACATAGATTTTGGAGAAGGAACTGTATTATTAAACCAAACTGAAATATCTCAAGGTAATTTTGATCAAATTAGATTTGATATTCAATCAGATTCTTTCATTAATTATTCTGTTAATTGTAGTGGTAATTTTCAGAATCAGACTTCCATCAATTCAGTATACGAAGTATTAACAGCTGAAAATACGGATTGGAATGTAAGTTTTACAGCAGACTTTCTAGCGAATGCTAATAATCAAAAAATTAACTCGACTATTGGCTCTGATTGGGAAAATGCAACAATTTATAATAATTCTGTGATTTATGATAACGTTATAATTGATGAATCAGATGATTTGGTGTTCATTGATAATGTCACGACAAATGGATCTTGGGTGTTGAGTTGTTCACAAGAGAATTATGGAAATACAATTCAATTATATCAATATGGATCTTTAAATAACATCACGTTAAACAGGTTGGTGAATATGAGTGATACTATTTATATAAATGCCACGCTATCTGGAGCGACAGGTGGAGAAGCAAATTTAACCATATTTGACCCTATAGGAACAAATGTTGTTAACAAATCAAATAATGACACGATTTCTGGAACATTAATTACTTTTACAGATGTAATTTTACCGAATATCGCAACAACAAACGGGACTTATATCATTCAAATCTTGTGGTGGAATGGATCTGCAGTCTCCTTAATGCAAACGGATTTAGAAATTATCAATCGAACGCAATTAAATTTATTATCGGAAGCACAAATTACGGGACAACACTATATTGGGGACTACATTAACATTAGCGTTTATTTAAACGATACTTCCAAGGGATCAGGATCACCTTGTGGGGATGCAGATTTAAGTATTGAAGTATTCAATTTAACGGATGAATCTATTGTAGAAACAATATCCAGCGGAAGTATTTCAGAAGGTATTCTGGGTTCAGGTTATTACAACTATACTTTAAACACCATTAATTACATTAATGGATCTTTTAAAATCCGTGTAAATTCAACCAAGCTCGGTGCGGTTAATCACACGTTAAATACGTCAAGTTTTAGTCTTATCTTTGATACCAATTTAACTTTAGTAAATTTTGCAGGAACCAACCTAGGAACCACCTATTATAACAATTCTATCTTTCTTAAATTTGCATATGATTTCAATAATTCAAGATATTCATACAATCAAAACGTTTCAATCGGAGTCGCATTCGATGATGCAACGTATGATAATGGAGGCACTTGGTTACCTTCATTTAACGATATAACGACTTCAGATCCAATGATAGGAGAAATTACAAGGGCATATATGAGATTCCATATTAATCTGAGCAGAGGCGCAACAGTTACAAAAGCAAATCTCTATCTAAATATCACATCAACAACAGATCCCGATATTAGAATCGTATTAATTGATGATGAATGTCTTAGCTTTCCCTTTGGATCGGGTGATGAAACTAGTTATCCCGAAAGTTCATTTTATGTTGATTTTAATGCTTCCCAATCTGTGGGGTGGAATGTTGTTGATATTTCGTCATTGATTCAAGCTTTCGTAAATCGGGATGATTATCATCCGGGACAATATATGGGTTTGAAATTTAAAGAAACATTCATTACTCCAGACTCTGGTGATCAAATAACTCTCGCGGCATTTGAATCAGGTACTGAATATTGTAGTTACATCGATTTAGAGGCAAATGGCGGAGAAGATATCGTGCAAGATCCTTCAATCATCACCATCCAAATAGATGAAGAATCTCCCGTAATTCTTCATTTAAATGACACGACTAAGACTTATGACATTCAGTTAAATTCGACAGATCATCCTTTTATTACTCACACATTACAGGTTGTTGCTCAAAAGATGGGATATAAAAACTATTCCAAACCGTACACGTGGACTACTATCGGAGCAAATGGACGAATTGAAAATTTCTTAGTTGACCAACAAACAGTAATCAATAATACAGGTATTGTTAACACTAATTTCCCAAATAATATAACAGTAAGTTTTCAATATTTGAATGATACATCAATTGATGGGGCAATAGCAAATGTTTCAATTAATGGTTCCTATCTGAAAGCTATAAATTATTATCCTTCGACCGAGACATATAATTTTACTGTAAATTTTGAAGAGATTGGATATAATCCAACATATCCCGAAGTCCTTCCAAAAGAAATTTCGGTAGAAATTAGTAAATATGGATATGATCCATTGTTTTATAATTTTACGTGGAATTATAGCAGAGCAGAGACAGATTTAACTTACAACGGAACGATAGCTGCATTATATACTTATCCAACCAACTTGACACTGACATTAAATTATTCAGTTAGTTCATTGTATTCGAATGAAGAAGTAGAGAATGGAAACGTGAAGGTTTACGTGAATGAGACGGATCATATTGTTACATGGGATCCAATATCTGAACTTTATAATGTTACATTCAATAACACGAATTTTTACAATCGAACAGAAATTTGGAATATAACAATCACAGCTAGTAGAAATGGATTTGAAAATCGTTCCTTGCAGTTCTGGTGGAATACCTCTGAAATTTTAACGGATTTAACACTCGATAATATTGCAGGTACAGATTTAGGAACAACTTATTATAATAAATCAATTTATCTCAAGTTTTCTTATAACATGACATCACCTAATATATGGGTTCAAAATCCAGAGGTCATTACCATACAAGTAGACGGAAATATTCCCATTAATTTAAATACAAATGGATCTTTTAATTGTTATGACATCTCCTTGGATAGCATGGATTATCCTTTTGGTCTTCATACCATTCAAGTCATCGCACAAAAATATGGATATCAAAACAGGACTCAAAATTACACTTGGAAAACTGAAAATGCAACGGCTAGAATTGAAAATTTTCTAGTGAATGGATTATCCGTTACTAACGAGACTGGAATCGTTAATACAAATTATCCTAATAACTTGACCATCAGTTTTGTATATTCAAATGATACTGCAATACATGGTGCAACGGCAAATATTTCGGTCAATGGGATTTATTTAAAAGATATTTCTTATTATGGTGCATCCCAAACATATAATTTCACGTTAGACTTCACAGAAATAAATTATAATCCAACATATCCTGATAATATTGCTCCTATAATTATGGTCAATATTTCTAAGTATGGTTATACGGCGGCATGGTACTATTTTACGTGGAATTATAGCAGAGCAGAGACAGATTTAACTTACAACGGAACGAT
>RDOG01000028.1 GCA_011365055.1 Promethearchaeota archaeon | reverse complement strand
AAATTGTCAAAGGGATGAGTATTTTCATTCAGAACGCGAGTTCAAATTTCTTTGGATTTTAAAATCCAAGAAAAAAAAGTAATCAAAAATTAGATAAATTCAAGTTATATTTAATTAATTTGTTTTTTTATAATTCATCAATTAGTATCATTAAATCAAAACCTTAAGCACTAAATGATAATTCGATATAGTAAAATCATAATAAAATAAACAAAGCTGTTATAATAAAAGTCTCATTTATTCCTAGATTTTAAATTTAAAATCATTTTAAGTTCTTTAGAAATTGTTTTCTTAATATCATCTAATGGTTGTACTATATTTTCAGATAAAATTTCTTTTTTTTCATCTTTTTTCACTAAGTCGTTGACTTCCCGGATAAATTTCACCCAATAGTTTAAATCTTGAATGGAATTCTCAATTTCCAGAAATCTTATTTCAACACTTGAACATAATTTAATTGTTACATCCATTAAAGTTTCTAGCGTTTTTCCATATTGTTCTTGAAATTCAGAATCCGTCAGAGTTTCATCGGGATTTAAGAATTTGCGTATTTCTTTCACTAAAGAAGGATTACTACTTACTTTAGAGAAGATACTTGAAATTGATATTTCATAATTAAATGTTTTTTTTGCGAAAATCTCGTTTATTTCTTCATGTAAGTAATCTATATTTTCGTTTATATGCTTTGAATTTCTGATATCTGGATCGACTTTATGTAGTAATACTAAAAAATAAGGAGATACTTTTATTTTAATAAGAGAATTTGTGATATCTTTTAAATAATTTAATGTTAAAGAAAAATTTTCTTTGTCTTGAACATCAATTACATACATTATCAATTCTGTATTCGAAAAATTCTTTTCTGGAGTTGATAAATATTGTTTCCGATAATCTTCTTGTCCCCCCATATCCCAAAGCGTGCATTGAATTCCTTCAATTTTAAAATTTTCCCTATTTATTCCCTTTGTTGGCGATAACGTTCGAAACGCTTTAATTTTTATGTTATCTTGTAATACTTGTAAAATGGCAGTCTTACCGGCATTATTTAAACCTAAAATCATTATTTTTTTGGGATTCTTATCAATCAATATATTCACTTCTCATTTCTTATGGTCCTATAATATTTTTCTTTAAATAAAAAAAGTAAAGTAAAAGAAAATTGAGTTTATTTATTATAAAAATCTTAAATTTAAAATCTTAAAAAAAAAATAATTTCTAATCCAAGACATTAATTAAATTTTAGTTTAGATTTTGGAAAAAAATAGAGACCAAAAAATGCAAAAAAAATTTGTATTTAATTAGAAAATATGTATCATCACCGTGGTATTTTAAAAAAAATCATAATTTTAAAATTTTTTGGCTAAATTCATCAATAGTATGTACCATTTGTTTGACTAAACATAAATTTACCCCGCCAAATAAACTATTATCTGAACCTGCCATGTATCCATTAATCCTATTTCCTCCACCTTTATAGACCTTATCTAAAACGGTTTTAACCATTCGAGCAACAGATTTTCTCGTTCCATTCTGGAGTTCAATGGTGTCCATTCCATTACATAAACATATTTTGTCACCAAAATTCTCTTTTATCTCTTGAATATCCATGGCGCGCATTTCAAGAGGATGGAAAGCATCAATTTTCATATCTAATATGATGTTCATGTACTCCCATTGCTTTTTGGGGTCATCGGCAGCTGTGAGCTTGAAATTTCCGTCTGTATGAAAAAGAACTTTAAGATCATGTTTGTGTGCTTCCGAAACGATCTTTTTTGTGTGTATAGCAATGAACTCTTTATAGATTTTAGGAGGCAGAAATGGACCATTAATTTCTGCACAATCATCTCCTATTATATGCACTCTATATCCATCAACTTCTGACAATCTTTTAATGAGATTGCATAATATTTCGGTTTTAACTTGTAATAATTCGAAATAAGGACCACCACCTTTTCTCCATTCAGCCATGACTTCTTTAAAAAAACCTTGCATGTTGAAATTGCCAAAAGTTGTTAACCAAGTTTCAAAAATACCAACTGTTAGGATTGAGGGTAATATGAGATCTTTTATTTTTTTTCTACCGATTCTTTTATTTATCGTTCTTTCGAATAGATTCGCCCAGCGTTCTATATCAACATCTTGATAATATCGTTTAGAAGCTTCAATTTTTGTGTGTATATTAAGATCATTCACACCTTTTGGCATTATTTCTAAATCATCAGGATTAATGTCATAAAATGCACCCTCATTACTAAGTAAATAATAATTACCATCAGGAGCTTTTTCAAAACTCGAAAAAGTATCAGGAGATTGTAATAAAATTAAACTATACAAGTCATATCCCAATTTAATTGGTAAATGCATGCCCAAAGCACTAAAATTTACCGTTGTGTCATCTGCTTTTTTTATTTCTTGCTCACTTTTTTTTCGGGACATGTCTCCAACAGTTTTTTTAGCAATAGTGTCAATAAATTTGACTCTTCGTAATATTCGCCCAAATCTTGAACTTACATTAGATTCTGGTTTTTTCATTCGGAGTATTTCTCTTACAGTATTTACAGATTCCCTCATTATATTACTTATACCATTCTGAATTTTCTGAGGAAACCAATGAAAATTAAATAAATATTGAATAGTTGGTAAAATACTTCCAAAAATTTCCATTTTCGGTATACGGTCAATTGGATCATTTAAATCTATAGCATTTAAAATCCTATCTTCGGAGCTTACCAAATCAATCCCTACACCCAGTATTTTTGAAAATAATATTAATATGTTTTATTAATGATAGATTTTATAATTTATTAAAAGTAATGGAAGAAAAAATAATGAAGAAAATACTTGGCGTGATGGGAAGCCCACGTAAAGGAGGAAATACCGATATTTTAGTTTCCAAGATTCTAGATGGAGCAAAAGAAATGGGTGCAAATATAGAGAAAATTTCTCTTAATAATTTGGATATAAAAGAATGTGATGGGTGTCATGCTTGTTGGGATGGAAGAAAGTGCAGTAAACACGATGATATGAATGAAATATTTAATTTAATTATTGAATGTGATATTATTATTTTTGGAACCCCTGTCTATTGGTACGGTCCAACAGGATTAATGAAATTATTCCTTGATCGTTTCGTATATTTCAATTCACCTGCGAATAGGGAAAAAATCAAAGACAAATCTGCAGTTTTAGCAATTCCATTTGAAGAAAATGATCTTGAAACAGCACGTCCACTTGTTTTAATGTTTGAGAAATCTTTTAAATATCTTGAAATAAAGCTAATTGAAACTATATTAGCACCTGATGTAGGCGAAAAGGGAGCAATCTTGAAAAAAAATGAAATTCTTGATGAAGCATATACTATAGGGAAAAATATTGGAAAATAAAAAAATTCATGTTACTTCTAATTTAATATAACAACATGCTGCTTTCTCTCTATATTCTATTACATTAAGGAAAATATTATCTCCACATATTAAACGCATTTTGGTCTCAAAAAAACCAGCAGATATATAATAAAAATTTTCTGAATCTTCAACTCGTGTTGATACATTTTCCACTCTTAAAACAGCATGGGGCTCATCATCGGAAATTGGAGGAATGAATTCCACTTGAACTATGTTAAAAATAGAATTGAAAAGAACTACCATTTGATTTAAAATATTTATAGCCTCGGTCAATGTTGCTCTTTTTTCTTTATCCCATTCTACTAATTCAACAGGAGGCCAAAAAAGATGTTTTGCCATCTCAATCCCTACATTTTTTAAAATATGTGTTAAATTTGGAATGTTATCAGCTTCCTTATCTACACCTTTTAAAATTGCGTTGTAGAAATCAAGAATATAAGCAATATATCCTTTCGCAATGTTATTATCGTAATTTTTTTTAAGATATGCTATTTTAGATCTACCAATCTCTTTAACTTCTACCAGTTCTTCTTTTTCCATAAATTTAATATATCTTTTAACAGTATTTCTGCTCAAATTAAGTCTATCTGCGATCTGAGATAAGTTTCTACCATATTTAGAGTTTTTTAAACATTTTAAAATATTATTTCTAATCTCCTTTTTACCTAAAGTTTCTTGATCTGCAATCTCAAAATCTTCATCGATTTCCATTTCATTCAATCCTCATCTCAAAAAAATGGAACCCCGAATTTAATATATCATTGTTGATCACATAAAACTATATAAAATTGATTAATAATGATCAATTTTTAAAATTTTTATTATTTAAATTATAGTTTTTTTTTAAATCAAACGATATCTTTTTAAGTATGATGCGATGTTGATCAGAATAAGAAAAAAATTTGATTAATGTTGATCAAAGATTTTTTCCAAAAAAAGGTATTTCCTATCCAAAACAAGAAATGGCGAGAGAGGGTGGCATACCCAACATCCCTGAGGAGATATTCTAATATACGTCCCCGATGATGAATTTCACCCCTCAGGGATGTAAATTCTGAATTAATTTATGAAATTATTTATTAAAAAAGTTGATTTTTTTAGATTTATAAAGGAAAAAAAAATAAAGAATTGTATGACATATGAAAGTTATATAATTTTAATTTTAATTCAAAATAATTATGGAGAGAGTTGTTTGGAGAAAAAGAATTTATGGTTTTTTGGAAGTCCTTTGACTTGCTTCGGTCAAGGGGCATTAGATTTCTTGCAAGATATACCAGGAAAGAAAGCTTTTATAGTGACTGACCCGGGAATTGTCAAATTGAAGATAATAGACATTTTAGCAGAAAAATTGAAAGAATTTAAGAAAAATTATAAAGTATTTGATCAAGTTGAGCCAGATCCGAGAGAAGAAACTGTCATTCGAGGTGCTGAGTTATGTAAAGAATTCAAGCCTGATTTAATAATTGGGTTGGGTGGTGGTAGCTCAATAGATGCAGCAAAAGCAATTATGTTCCTTTATGAAAAACCTGAACTTGCTCTTGATGAATTACACCCATTCAATAAATTTGGATTTATAAAGGCTAATCTATTAGCCATACCGACAACAAGCGGCACGGGGGCAGAAACTACATGGGCAATTGTCATCACTAGGAAAGTAGATGATGGTTCTGACTTTAAATTAGAGCTTGCAAATCGTGAATTAGTACCGCATTATGCAATTATTGATCCGATTTTTACCAAAACGCTACCCCCTAATATTACAGCATCAACAGGTTTTGATGCTTTATCTCATGTATGGGAAGGATTAATTTCACTTTTTAAAAACGATTTTAGTGATGGTTTAGCAATAAAGGCGATTGAACTCATCAGAAATTATTTACCTAGAGCTGTAAAAGATGGAAGTGACATGGAAGCACGTGAGAAGATGCATAATGCAGCAACTATAGCCGGCTTAAGTTTCGGAAATTCAAATATAATGATGGGACATTCAATAGGTCATTCATTAGGTGCAGTTTTCCATAAACCTCATGGACTTACTGTAGGTGTTGCCTTACCGTATGTTTTACAATTCTCAATGAACAATCCTGAGCATAAAGAGTCCGTAATAACTATTAGCGAAGTAGCTAAAATGACAGGGATTGCTCAATGGTCAGATGATGATAAAACGGCATCAAACAAAGCTGTTGTTGATATCAAAGATTTAATGAAAGAAACAAACTTTCCAACAACATTAGAAGAAATGGGAATTACCTCAGAAGATTTAGAAATTAATATGGAATTACTTATTTCAAAAATAACCGAATCCATATCTGTCAGTCAATCACCTCGGATTGCCAACTTAGAAGAATATAAGAAAATATTGACTTACATGCATCAAGGAAAAGACATAGATTTTTGAGGGTAGTACATGTCAGATAATCATAACGTATTACCATTAACTGGAATGAGCGGGTTCTTAGCATCGGCTTTAAATTATGTGAAAAATACTTCAAAAATAAAGAATCAGCTCAAAAAGAAAAATTTAAATATTAAAGTGGCACTAATAGCCCCTGATCTTCCAAATGGTGCATTATTAAATTTCAAGGATCATAAAGTCGAACTTGAACCCATTGGAGAAGCAGATTGGGAAAATCCAAATAAATGGGAGGTAAAAATTGAAGGACCTGCCAAGGTTTTTTTTGATTATTTCATGGGAAGGTTAGGAGCAGTCCGCCCTATTCTATTTAGAAAATTAACAACTACTCCATATCCTATGGGAGCATTAAAATTATTGAAAATACTCTGGTTCATTAAAGTTTGCATACAAGTATATTCAAACAATACGAGTCAATCAGAAGCAATGTTCTATAAATTTTATAATCATGGAACAAAAATAAGAGTAGATGAAAAAGAAACAGGAAAAAAAGGATATCAAGGTAAAATTTTATGGGTAAATTTATCTAAAAATAAAATTACAGAAGAAATCCCAGAACCTAATGTTTATCGGAATTATCTCGGTGGTTATGGACTGGGTGCTTATTATATTTATAATAGAATAAAACCAAAATGCGATCCATTAGGTCCAGACAACATTCTTGGATTCTGCCCAGGATTATTAACTGGAACCATGGCACCCTTTACGGGTCGATACATGGTATGTGGTAAAAGTCCATTAACTGGTGGATGGGGAGACGCAAATTCAGGAGGTAAATTTGGTCCTGCAATTAAAAAAGCGGGTTATGATGCAATTTTTGTCACTGGAACTTCAGAAAAACCAGTTTATTTATGTATTAATGAAAATAAACAAGAATTACTTGATGCGTCTGAACTTTGGGGTAAAACTACAAGGGAAACTCAAGAAATTCTTCAAGAAAAACATGGGAATTGTGATGTTGCGTCAATTGGACCTGGTGGAGAAAAAAAGAGCTTGATTGCAGGAATCGTAAATGATAGCACTCGATTAGCTGCACGAAGTGGACTTGGTGCAGTAATGGGAGCTAAAAAAATTAAAGCAATTTGCGTAATTGGAAAGAAAAAAATAGAAGTTTCAGATAAATCAAGAATGATAGAACTCGCAAAATCATATACTAAACAAATTAATGATTATAAAAATAATTTAGTCATATCTTATGTAGTTGGTTTGGCACCAGGATTTGCAGGGATACTCAGGATATTTAAAATTCATTACTCGAGTTTTAAATGGGTAAAATTATACACTCAATTTCTTGCTCAGATTGGTACTCCCTTCTTCTTAAAACTCTTAACAAATGTTGGAGATGCACCTGTAAGGAATTATTCAGGAGTAGCTCATAAAGAATTCAGCGGAAAACGAGCTAAAAAGTTAGATGGAAAATATTTAAGAAAATATTATTCTGGATCAGTAGGTTGTTTTGCTTGCCCAGTTAGATGCGGTGCAATGCTTACAATACCTGAACTAAATATAAATAATGTATCTAGACCTGAATTTGAAACTATTGCTGCTTTTGGTGGATTACTCCTAAATGATGATCTTAAATCTATCATTCATATAAATGAGTACTTAGATTTGCAAGGATTAGATACTATTTCATGTGGTGGAATCGTTGCATATGTTTTGGAATGTGTAGAAAAAGGATTATTGAAAAAGGAAGATTTTAAATGTCAAGATTATCCAGATGGTTTTATACCTCAGTGGAATGACTCAAAATATTTATTAACGCTTTGTAAATTGATTGCTACCAGAGAGGGAATTGGAGACATACTTGCAGATGGAGTTAGAAAAGCTAGTGAAAAAATTAAATTCTCAGAAGAATGTGCAATTCATTCTAGAGGACAAGAACTTCCCATGCATGATGGACGTCTCACAAAAGGTTTACTTTTAACATATGTAACTGATCCAAGTCCAGGAAGACACACTGCAGGAGGCGTTGATTACTTTTTAGTTGGAGCAGGTAATGCTTTTCTGAAAGGATTTAAATTAAAAAATAGCAAAAAAGACGAGAAGAAAGGTAAAATACAAGCAGAAGCTGTGAAATTTACTCAAAGTTTCAATAGCTGTGGACTATGTTTATTTTCAGAATGGGTTGGTACTTATCCATTATTGGAAATGATTAAAGCATTTGCAGGTTGGGATTTATCAGTGGACGATTTTTTAAAAATTGGATGGAGAATACAGACATTAAGACAAATGTTTAATGCACGAGATGGAGAAATTAAACATGAGATAACTAAAAGAGCTATTGGAGATCCTCCCTTGGAAAAAGGTCCCCTAAAGGGAAAGAAAATAGACGTAGAAAAAATGGCTAAAGCATATTATGCAACTATTGGATTTAGTGAAAGTGGTGTCCCTACAGAAACCACTTTAAAGAATTTAGAGCTTGATTTCTGCATAAAGGATTTACCAAATTGTACTGGTCGCCCTAATCTCATCATTAATGAATCAATTAAAGCTTAAGATATAATTGAATAAATAAATGATCAAAATGGAAATATTTGGACTTTCGCGGAGAGGAACTTATAAGGACCTAATTAATAAAAAAATTGGGACTTTAATAGTAAGAGTGATCTATCCAGCAATCCTCTCGCATTGTTACCATAAAGTAGGGAAAGAAGAAGCAATCAGGTTACTATATAAGCTCGGAGAAGATATAATGGATGAATACTTGAAAACAAAGATTTTAAAATGGGATAAGAAGGATTTTCAGGGATATGTTAAAGACTTCCTTAAATTTTTTTATAATAGCAAGGGTAAGATAAAAAAAGTTAATGAAAATCTCTATCATATTATAGATGATAACTGTATTTTATGTACTGATGTTAAAGTAGAGGGATTACCATTCCATTATTGCCTTCCTTACGCAGGTTCTATCAATAAATTATTAAAAATATTGGTTGAAAGAGAAAAAATTCCTAAAATGAAATTTTACGTAGATACGATTTACTCCAAGAGTAATGAAGATCCATATTGCGTACATGCTATTAGATTGGAGGAGGAATAAAATTCCCGTTAAAAAATTAGGTTGGTTCAGAAAACAGCTTGGAGCTGCAGGAAAACGAATTTTTCATTGGAAAATAGATAAAATTAGTTTATTTTCTCTAAATGTATTTATCCGTTGTTTAATGAGAATGTATGCAAGTTTTAATGATGGAGATTATGAAAAAGGATTGAATGCTTTTTGCAAGCATGTTGAAGAAGAAGCTAGAAATCTAATTTTTGATATTATAAATGAACCAATTTTATTTGGAATTACAATGGATTCCATAATTTCAAAGGAACCAGAGGATATTGTTTATATCGCTACAACTTTATTTTGGGCAATGATAGGAAAGGATTATAAGGACCTATGGGAGCAATTAGAATTAGTTAAAGAAGACAATGGAGCATACAAACTAACGATGAGGGAAAAAATATGTATAATTTGTTCTGAAGAGACGCAATTAACACAAGACATGTTGGGTTCTCGTAATTTTGGAGATATTTTTGCATCATTATTAGTTGGAATCTTGCAAGCATTAGAAGAGTTTGTTGGTAATAAGTATCAAATTACTGGCAAAGAAACTAAATGCATGTTAAAAGGAGATTCACATGGTGAAATATCTATTTGGATGACTCCCACAAGTTAATTCTTAATCTCATATATAATTGCTTTTCTTTACGATAAATATAAATTAAATTTTAAAATAAGGAAAAATAGTCTCTTTTACAGCCTCAATGATTTCATCAGTTTTTTCTTTTATATAATTTATATCGTCCGGTTTCATACGAGTTTCAATATCAAATTCATCAATGACGTCTTCATTTTGAATTTTAATTCCTATTTTTTTTGCATATTCAATCCATGATTGTGTTAATTTGCCTGAAACTTCTTTTTCAGCCATTTCTGCAAAATAAAGCATCCAAGATTTGCCTACAATATCTGGAGAATAACCGCCTCCCCCAAGAGCAATCCATTTATTATTGCAAGCTTTATGAGATATTTTATGAATGAACTTTGCAATTTGACGATATGTATTTGTAGATAACGCAAGCATGGTCAACGGATCCGTGTAATGTGTATCTACTCCTAACTGCGTTATCAAAACTTCTGGATTATAAGCTTTTAAGATTGGAGCTACCGCTTGATTGAGTATTTTTAAATAGGGTTCCTCAAAGGTGTACGGCATTATTGGGATGTTTACACTATATCCTTTACCTTCATCTTCCCCGATTTCATTGAGATAACATGTTCCAGGAAATAATGATCTACCGTGTTGATGAATTGAAATGGTTAACACGTTTGGAAGTTTATAATTGATATAAACCATACCATCGCCTGCATGTGCATCTACATCGAGATAGGCTATCTTTTTTACACCATATTTCTTGATTAGATATGCGGCAACTATTGCGCAGTCGTTCAATATGCAGAACCCAGATGCTCGATCATCCCGTCCACTATCTATTGTTTCCCCTTTTGAATTCACTGCCTTAGAACCCATTGCATGATGGAGACCTCCACTAATATTAAAAGCATGCTCAGCTTCGTTTTTCATGAGGAGATCGGCAGCAACTAAAGAACCCCCAACATATAAGCAAGAGCTTTCATATAAATGCGGAAAAATTGGATTATCTCCAGGGCCCAATCCAATTTCCCACATTGCACCACCATTATAACTAGGTTCACTAGCTTTTTTGAGTAATTTTATGAAGGTATCCCCATGAATCAACCCAACTTCCTCATCAGTCGCATACCTTGCTTCTTCAACAGTAGTCATGGATCCATCCAATAAATTAAATTCTTCAATTAAACGCCTTGTTAATAACAATCGTTTTGGTGTTAATGGATGAGATGGACCAAAATCATAATCTTGAAACTTGTTAGAATCAATTAAAACTGCTTTTTTCATTTTATCACACTCAAATTAATTATAGATATGGGGTATAAGACATTTTACCCTTTAAAATCGAAATGACCTAAACAAACAGGACAATTCTTATTTTCTCTATACCATTCTAAAAAATGCTCAACATGAAAATTTGTGTGACAATGTGGACAAGTAACTAATTCAGTATCGCTAATGATTCCTTTATTACAAATTTGACAAACAGGTAAAGATTTACCACAACTACTACAAACTTCCTTTGTTGCAGGAACTGATTCTTTGCAATGAGGACAAGTAATTTTATCAACATCCACCTTTTGATAAGCAGTACCTTGAGCTTTTTTCTTTTCTGCAAATTCTTTAATTGCTTCTTCTGCAAATACAGAAATACGAAAGTCCGAATCTTCTTTATATGCTTTAACAAAAATAGGAAGAATCCTCTCAAGTTTTTCTTGATTTTTCAAATATATCTCTTTCAATGACCCTATAATACTTAATCTTACATCAGCATCAGGATCTTTCATTTGATCAATTAAAAAAGGAACAATACGATCTGGAATTTTTACCCCTATTTTGCCAAGTGCTTCAATTGAAGCATTTCTAACAGCCCAGTTATCATCCTCTTTATATATTTGTCTTAACGTTGTTAATATTTCCTTAGTAGTTAATTTTTCATGAAAAATATTTGCTAAATCTCTTAATGTATTTAATGCATTTCTTCTGATTATCCAATTATCGTGATTAAGTTCCATAATTACAACATTCAGTAAATTATCGGGAAAAACCCACGATTTTTCTTTACAAGTTTTAAAAAATAAATTTATTGCATCAAAAGCTTCGGATTTCTCCTCTATTTTTTTATCTTTCTTTAATTGATTATTAATTGCGCTTAATATTTTATCAATATCCTCAGTCTTTAAAAGGCTTTCAAATTTTTTTTCAAATTTACCCATAAACACCCAAGCATCATATTCTTTGATTTCGATTCACAAAAATTTTTAATCATCCATCTAAGAAAAAGGTAATGATGAGTTTAGAACATTCAAAAAAAGTTAGAAGTTGTGAAGTTTTAATTGTTGGTGCAGGTCCAGCTGGGAGTACTTGTGCAACCTTTTTGTCGAGTGCGGGAATAAATTGTATCTTGCTGGATAAGGAGACATTTCCACGAGATAAACCGTGTGGAGGGGGTTTAACTACTAGAATTTTTAAACGATTTGATTTAAATAATGAAGAAGTCGTTGATTCAGTTGTTCGTGGAGGACATTTATATGGGCCGGATTTGAAGTCGAGTGTTAAGGTGGATGATAATAATAATCCGGTTGGATACATGGTCTTAAGAAGCAGTTTTGATAATTACTTGGTTGAAAAAGCAAAAAAATTTGGATCAACATTAATTGAAAGCCAAAATATTACAGAAATATCTTTCTTACAAGATAAAGTATTAACCAAACTTGAAAATGGAGAAATTATTTCGTCAAAAATAATTATTGGTGCTGATGGAGTTTTAGGTATAGTAGCAAAGAAATCAGGGCTCAAAGAAAGATGGAAAGATGATGAATTAGGATTATGCGTTTTTATTGAACAAGCATTAGACGCCCAAGTCATAAAGAAATATAATCCAGATAATTATAGTGTTCATATACATATAGAATTTAAAGATTTATTTGGATATTTTTGGTTATTCTATAAAAAACACCATGTAAACATTGGATTAGGGTGCTTGTTATCAGAAAAGAAGAAAAAGAAAGTAAACTTAAAACTCGCTTTTTTAGATTATTTAAAACATTTAGAAGAAACAAATTTGATTCCAAAATTAGATATATCTTCCTTAAAATTACGAGGAGGTTTAGTTCCTTTAAAAAAACCTATTGAACAAACATATGGAAATCGGATATTACTTTTAGGGGATAGCGCGGGATTTGTCAATCCATTATCAGGAGAGGGAATTTATTATGCCATGTCATCTGGTGAAAATGCTGCTAAGACAATCATTCAATTAAAAAAACAAAATAAAGATTACGTGAAAAAAAACCTAAAATTATATGAAAAAACTTGGAAGAACGATTTTGGAGGGGAATTAAGCAAAATTCTATTCGTTAGACGATTCATCATGGTTTCTGCAACAATTAATAACTTGATAAATTATGCAAAGAAAGATGCTGCATTTAGAGAGCTAATAATGAAGTTCATGTTAGGCATGGAGGAAATTCAAAAACGAACCTTAGCAAAATTTTTTATTAAGCATGTTTTAAAAGATTTATTTAGGAAATTCAAACAAGTTATGTTTCTAGATGTTTTATTAATAGTTAAATTATTAAATAAATTTTATTCAGCAATTCCAAGTATTCTTTTTGGTAAAAAATACAAGAATTTTCATCGAAAATTTCCTTTATATTTATCAAATCCTGAAGAATTATCAGTTTCAATTCAATACTCCAGAAAAAAAACAGGTAAAAATTCAATGTATCTTGTAATAGAGATTATTAAACAAAGAATAGGTAATCTATTAGAAAATTTCCGATTAAGAATCAATAAAAAATTATGATTTAGATGAAAATGTCAATTCTGGAAAGGGAGAAAATAAATTACAATTCGGAAATCATAAAAAAACAATGGATAAAGGATTTCGATGATACTCAAATAGAAATTAAGAGGATGATACAAGAGGAATTTTATCAAGGATTAACAGGGATTTTGTTGAATAGAATAATTGCATGGGGGTTTAACTTTTTCCTCGCCCCTGAAATTCGTGAAAAAGCAATTATTCAATTTGATATATTTTTACAAGCATCTACAGAATTGGAATTAAAAGATGAAGAAATACTTGAAAAATATTTTTATAAATATATGATAAATGATATAGGATATATAAGATGCAAACGAAATCATCCCAAATTTTCCGAATTAAGAAATATGATGAAAAAAAGTCTATTATTGAGATTAAAGGGCACTAGAAGATTACTATTCTCAACAGGATCAAATTATGATGAACTATTTAAAAATGCTTATTCAAATAAGGAAAAAGCATTGGAATCAACATTAGAACAATTATATAATACAAAAGAAAATTTAGAATTTGCTCATGAAAATAAATTAATGAATATTTCACCTTTGATTAAAGATTCTACCATGAAGATATTAAGAAAAGAAATCGAGTTTGGTAAAAGGTATTTTAAAGAAAAAGTTAAAGAATTATATGGAAAATAAAAAAAAATAGATTAAAAGATAGAAGAAATATAATTACACTTTTTACAATAATACAGATTATCAGCAATTACCAAATTATTAAAAGAAGCATAACATTTTTTACATCTATAGACTTTTAGCATTGTTTCTATGAATTCATTTTTTCCTTCATCTACCATTTTAAGCCTTTCTTCGTTAATATAAAGATTAATAAAAATATCTAATTTGCTTTTAATATGCTTTTCAATTTTATATAAAACATAATATAGTAGGGTTGAATTGGTATTTTTTGCAACTACTTCTAATTTTTCGATATAGTTTAAAACCCGTTTTACACTTTTTAATTTCAAATTTTCAATGAAAATATTAGTCATGGCATCTAATTTTTTCTTTAAAAACTCACGTATGTTTTTATTTGAGGATCGTTTAAAATAAAACAATTTATTTTGTTTTAATACGAATCTTATCTCTTCATATATCTCAATAAGCTTTAAAATTATTAAACTATGTTCATTTAATTTATTGGTGATTCGGACTAGACCAGATATATCATTATTCGTTGAATATAATATGTATATTAAATTTTGAGAGACCTTAAAAAAAATAAATTTCTTCAAATAAGGAGTAGTTTTAATTAGAAACGTGCCTTCAGCCATTTTTATGTTTTGGATTGTCTCTGTTAAATAAAATTTATAGGGATACAACATTGGATCTAGAAATGTAATATCGCCGTTTGTCTTGGCGATTCCTAAATAAATGTTAAATTCTTCAAAAAATACTCGCATTTCTAACCTTATTAAGCTCCAAAGGTTTGAGAGATTTAATCTAGAGATTTTCATATAATTTTGTTCATTTAAACTAAAGCTCATATATTTTCGCCTGAAATAATTATTAATTAAAATTTTTTATTCTTTTTTTCATGCACCTCACAATAGGTTCATTTTAAAATATAGGATGTGAAGTTCGCAATGAAGTTTGCGAAATTACTTCCTCTATATATTTACTTTTCTATTCCGCTATAAGAATCGTTAGTATAAATTGCGAATGTTTCAATTTATGAAATATTTTATTGCGAGAAATTAAATTGTAATAAAATTTGAAAAAACATTTAGATAAACAAACAAATAATTTACATGTGATAAAGGAAAGAAATTCTAAAGAAAATATATTACATTTGTTTGAATCTTCTAAAATTGAAAATGATTGGTCATTCTCAAATTATAAACCATCAGAGACGAGCAAGTGGACCCATGGATATCATAGATATCCTGCAAAGTTCATACCTCAATTAGTCGAAAAATTATTTGATACTTTTATAAAATCGAACCATGTACATATAAACGATCCCTTTTTTGGAAGTGGAACTACAATAGTTTCTGCGATTTCAAGAGGCTATCAGGTTAGTGGTACGGATATAAATAAAATTTCACATCTCATTTCAAAAGTTAAGGCTACTCCAATAGAACCAAATTATTTAAATAAAAAATTAGATAAATTTTTGCTGAATTTAAAAAATTTAAAAGAAAATCAGATGACTTTATTCGAAGATTCAGTAAAATCTTTTGTTCCAATTAAAAATATTGATAAGATTAATTATTGGTTTAAAAAAAATAATAAAAATAAGTTAGGAAAAATCCTAGGATTGATTTATGAAGAAAAGGATGAAATAATCAGAGATTTTTATTTAGTAGCGTTTAGCCATATATTAAAAAATTGTTCGATCTGGTTACAAAAAAGCACAAAACCTACTAGAGATTTAAATAAAAAAATAATTGATCCATATATCATATATTCCAGACATCTAAAAAAGATGGAAAGAGGAAATAGAGAATTTTATAAAATTATTCCAGAATCAGTTAAAAAAAATACAAAAAATTTTCTTAATATTACAATTGGTGATGCAAAAAACCAACCTGTTGAACAAGAATCAGTAGATTTGATAGTTACTTCAAGTCCTTATGTTACGAGTTATGAATATAGCGACCTTCATCAATTATCAACTATATGGCTTGATCTTGTTGAAGATTTAAAGAATTATAGGAGCGAATTCATTGGTACTTCTAATAAAAAACGTGAGGAAAAAGATTTACGAAGTGATATTGCCCTAGAAATTATCAATCAATTGGAGAAAAAGGATATAAGTTTATCAAAAAGCGTTAATTCTTTTTTTCATGACATGGAAGAGGTTTTTGATGAAAGTTATCGGATTTTAAAAAAGAATGGTCGTTGTTGTTATGTTATCGGAAATACCAAATTGAAAGGAATAAACATTCTAAATGCAGAAGTATTTGCTGAAAGCTTAGCAGAATCCAGATTTCTGATAGATAGAATTATTAAAAGAGAAATTCCTTCTAAAATTCTTCCTCAGAAAAGAGATGAAAAAACAGGGCGATTTGCAAAAAATGAGGATGCGAATTCTCAGGCTTACCCAATTGAATATGTTGTTATAGGTGTAAAAAGGGAATAATTTAAAAATTAAGATTAAAATTAAAATTCATGATTTGGCTATTTTTAATAATTTTCTCAATCGTAGTTGTAGTAATTTTTATTCTAATCATGATCTTTGGTTATCCAAGAAAAGAATGCAGTAGGATTCCAAATAATGAAGATCTTTTTGATGAAGATGTTGCTAAATCATTCCAAAGAATGACTAATTTTCTTCCTTTCAGAATATTACATGGTAGTGTTATAAAAGTTCTTAAAAAAATAAATCCTAAAGGCAATCTTGTCGATATTGGGTGTGGAACGGGAAACGTGCTTGTAAGGATTGCTAAGGAAATACCTGCACTTGAATTAACAGGAGTTGATAATTCGAGCGAGATTCTTGAACTTGCAAAAAAAAGAGCAATTAACAACAATTTGAATATAGAATTTAAAATTGGAGACGCTGAAAACCTACCATTTTCAAATAATTCCATAGACTACATGGTTAGTACATTATCATTGCACCATTGGTTACAACCAAAAAAGGTTATTGATGAAATATACAGGGTTTTAAAGAAAGATGGAACTTTTATCATCTTTGATTTTCGGAGAGATGCACGAAAATTTTTTCATGGCTTTTTGAGATTTGCAACGAAAGTAGTTGTTCCTAAACCACTAAAACGAATAAAAGAACCAATAGGATCATTATTAGCTTCCTATACTGTCAATGAAATCACTGAAATAATGGCACAAACTCCTTTTAAAAACGTAAAAATTAAACCTTTTCTTGCTTGGATGTTCATCAGTAATAAAGAATTATAATTGGATTATTATATTTTCATTTAGGAATAAATTTTTGAAAGTGAAGAAGTTGGATATTAAAAAATTAGATTATATTTTTAAACCCAAGAACATGGCAGTCGTGGGTGTTTCACTAAAAAATCCATTATTCGCAGGTAATATCATTTATAATAAGAATTTATTTGAGTATCCAGTTAATATAGTTGCAATTAATCCATCAGGCGGTTATTTAGAAGGAAATGAAGTATATAAAAAACTTGAAGACGTTTCAATAGACCTTGATTTGGTTGTTTTAATGATAAAAGCAAAAATGATTCCTGAAGCAATGACCACTTGTGGTGAAGTTGGTGTTAAAAGTGTGATAATTGGAGCAGGAGGATTCTCGGAGAAGGGTGAAGAAGGTAAAGATCTTGAAAAAGAGCTATTAAAAATTTCTGAAAAGTATGACCTCCCATTCATGGGTCCTAATTGTATAGGAATTCATTCAAAATATTGTAATACTTTCATTTTACCTAGCGAACGGCTTGCAACACCACCAATGGGTAACGTTGCAGTGATCTCTCAAAGTGGAGGTTTTTTAATTGACCAAATCTTTTCCAAATTTCACGAGAGACAGATCGGAATTTTTGCTGCAGCGAATATTGGAAACAAAGCCCAAATAACAGAGAATACGCTATTAAAATATTTCAGTAAAGAACCAGATGTGCATTCAGTGGTTTTATATTCAGAAGGCTTCAAGGAAAATTCAGGAAAAGAATTAGTAAAATTTGCAAAAGAAAGTGATAAAGATATAATAATTATTAAAGGAGGAAAATCTAAATTTGGAGCACGAGCAGCCATGTCTCATACAGCTTCAATTGCTTCAAACTCGAATTTAATATCCTCTTCTTTCCAGCAAGCTGGAATTATTGAAGCAGTTTCTGAAAATGAGTTAGTTAGTTTTACGAAAGCCATTTCTTTTGGATTGAGTGAACTTCAAGGAGATCTCGTGATTTTATCAATTTCAGGTGGTCATGGAGTATTAGCAGCAGATCTTGCGGCTTATTATAAATTAAATCTTGTTGAATTTACTCCACAGCAAAAAGAAGAGTTATTATCTAAAGTAAATCCAGTTATTCGTGAAATTGGTACATTTGAAAATCCTATTGATTTAACAGGCTCTGTTGCAGATACAGATGTTGAAAATTGTCTGGAGACTATTCTTAGTTTTGATTCAGTGAAAGGTGTTGTTATTCTTTTAGTTCCCTACGTTCCTACCATCACGATGCAGATTGGAAGAAGGTTGAGTAATGTTGTGAGGAATCAAAAAACAAAAAAACCTGTTATCGCATATTGTCCTTGGTTATCCATTTATGGAATTATTATAAATGGTCTTGAGTTAAACAGAACAATTCCAGTAGCGCACACCATCGAAGATGCCATCCAAATGATGCGAGGACTTTATTTAAAAGGTCTTAATAGTAAAAAGCGTTGATATTTTTTGTCGGAGATTTATTGATTTTTTGTTAGATACATTTTTTATATTATGATTGATTGAGGATCACAATGATTTTTTTCGATTACCAACCATTACCATCAATTGAAAATGAAGAAATATTAGAACAAATGGCAGAATTATATATGGAAACTTGGTATGAACCTAATTTACCTGTTGGAACTTATTATTTTGAGCCATTATTTTTGAAATATTGGATTAAAACTTATTGTGACGAAGAATACATCTTTAGTGCATTTAAAAATGACAATTTAATTGGTTTATTTTTAGGAAAAGCAGTTGATTTACATTTTAGGGTAAAATTAAAAGAAAATTTGCCAAAAAAAGAAATCTTAAAGGGATTTGTAATCGGAGGAGCAGTGATGAGTAAGAAATTTCAACGCTCCAATCACATGCGAAATATGCTTGATACTTTAATAAGTCTATTAAAGACTAAGAATTTTGATTTAATTTTAACATTTCCATATGCAAATAGTGGTATTGTAGAGAAGCTTAGGGATAATTTTGAATTTGAAATTTTGAATAAAAAAGCTAATAATTATATTGGATTTCTGACTGAAGAGAGATTTGCTTGCCAAGAAGAGATTCAAGGTAAAGATATTCTTAAAAAAATTACTGAAACTATTGCAAAGCCATTTATTCTGATTACGAAACCCTTTGAAAGTTTAACGGGTCCAATATCTCAAAAATCCCTTAAAAGTTCACCCATTAAATTAAATGCAAATCATTTTGTTGACGTTCAAGAAAATGACTATCCAAAAATAGTTGAAATTCTTAATTCTTACAGTCAAAAAATTGATTTAAACCGCATTTGGACGGTTGAAGAATTTAAAAAATTCGTGAACGGTTCCTTATTATTAAGAGAATTGGAACAAGAAGAACCTGGTAAATATGGATTTGAATTGAAAGCATGGAAACAAAACGGCGAAATGATTGGATTTATTTCAATACATAAACGAAAAACGTATTATGATGGCGGAATTTTGCCTACGGTTTATATTGACTTGTTTGGATTCAAGCAACACGTAATTATTAATGATAAAATTAAGTTTTTCATGAACGTATTTGAAGAAATTCTTGATCATAGGCCAAATGTCTGTTCTATAAATCTAAATGGTTGCTATCACGAAATGGAACTAATCAATCAATTAAATTTTCGTCCATTAAAACCTGAAAAAAAACTCATGATCTTGAAATTAAGTGAAAAAGCAAAAATTATTAATGAATTAAAATCAATAGAATATTTTAACGTGCCAGTGATAGATTTTTAAGGTTTTGTTTTCAGAAATTATCTTCTCTTTTTTAGTGTATCCTTTTATATATTAGTAAAAAGTAATTTATAATTAAGAGTTTGATGATATTCATAAGGGATTTAATTTGAAGAAGAAAATCGTTTTGATAATTCAGATTTTCTTAAGTTTCATTCTATTATTTTTTCCCGTATTTTGGATACATACAATAAGTCCTTATTTTTCCCCATCAATAACAAATATTGGATGGTTTTTTTCCATTACCAATTTCGAACTTAGATTTCAACAACCAATTGCAATAATAAGTGGGTTGCTAATTTTTATTGGAGCATTATTTTGTTTATTTGCTTTAATTGAAGAATTGCGATTAGCTATTGATAAATCGCCCTCAATACTAGGAATTATCGGAGGGATTTTAATTTTAATCGCTCCAATTCTTTTTATTATCATTTGGATTGGTCAAGATATGGCCACTTTCTTAACAGCATGGAGTGGCATCGATTACTCTACTAGCGTATTTGTCGGAATTCCTGCTTTTTATGGAACTGCTGACCTAGGTTTTGGACAAGCATATTGGGGATTTTCTCCTGGTCTATATATCAATATTTTCTTTGGAATAGGTATAATTATTGGGGGGATTCTCCTTTTTTTTGATAAATCCAAAGAAAAATCTTCTGGAAATGGAAAAAATACCTATCCTAAAAAATATCAACAAATTATTAACCGATTAAGACGTGAGGAACAAGTAAGACGAAAAGAGGCAATGAACCAAAATATTAAAACAATGCAATCTAAATATAGGTCCGAAAGTGGAAAAGAAGGATCATGCTTAAAGTGTGGAAGAGAAGTCAATGGATCTGATAAATATTGCATTGCTTGTAAAAAATATTTCCTTGAAGAGCAATGATTATGAAGTTATTTCTATTTTTTAATAAAAAAAATGGTAATTAAAAAATATTTAATGCACTATTCCCACGATAAACCGAAAGAACCGAATAATATAGCGACTATATGAACTCCAGGTATTATGATTATATGCATGAGTTGGAAAATGAATTCTGCGTAATCAATTATTTGATAGATAGGAATGCTTTCAAACCTAACTCCAGATGAAATAAGATTGGAAGGAATTACTAAATAACAAATTACTAAAATAAAGGTAATGAGAAAGTAAATTCCCATGGCTTTACCATAACCAGGCAATTCTTGCATTGAAAAAATGACCCGACCACCATATTTTTGTATTTGTTCCTCCTCTGTCATTTTAGGTTTTTCTTTTTCTTTCTCTCGAAATTTTCGAACATAGTAAATTCTTATTTCTGCAAGAAGAAACATTTGACCAATTACTATCACTAACAATCCAAATGCAAAAAAGATTCCAAATTGTTGTGCTGGCGTGATGAATACCACATATAAAACAAGGTTTACAATAGCAATTCCGATCCCAACCAGAAGAGGCTCCCACATTATATCATACCTTAATTTCATGGTAAATCACTTACTCCTATTTCAATATAGATAATTTTTAGAGAGATATTTAATGATTATTCGAGTAGAATGAAGAATTTAAGATCTTAAAAAATAGATAAGAAAAAAAAAGAATGGGGTTTAGAAGCAACGATGAATGACTGGAGGACCGATTTCTTTATATTCTTTCCTCGTGACCCACATTTTTTGGAAGGTCTTTAATGATGCGAGGATAGATCCACCAATCCAGACTGAATACATACGTTCAGGAGGAGCAATGATTTTAACCTCGACATTTTCTGGGATCATTTCAGATATTTCTCTGGTTAAACGTTCTTTTAAACCAGGAAACATGGTAGAACCACCAGAAAGAACAATATTTGAATATAAATCTCTTCTCAAGTCAATATCGCATTTAGATACTGCTTCAACAATGACTTCATCAATCGGAGAAGATTCTTTTCCAACTGCAGATGGATTGAAAAGAACTTCAGGTGCTAAAAATCTTTCAACACCTACAGATAAGGTTTCACCATCAGGTAACATGTAGGATTTTTCCATTCCAGATACTTTTTCTGCTAATTTTAATTCTTTTTCTGGATCTAAAGCAACATAACATAGTTTTTCCTTGATATCTCTTACAATTTCTTTTTCTGCGGATGTGGTTAATGAATATCCTCGTTGTCGAAGCAATCTCATCAAATATTCAGTAATATCTCTGCCTGCAAGATCTAACCTTGAAATTGCGTGTGTTAATGCGAACCCTTCATAAATGGGGACAACGTGCGTAACACCAGTTCCTGAATCGCAAACTAGCCCAGTCGTACGACCAGATGCATAAAGCGAGAGGACTGCTTGCATTGCGACATATAATGCTGGAACGTTAAATGTTTCAAACATAATCTCGCACATTTTTTCTCTGTTAGGTCTAGGATTCAAAGGAGGCTCTGTTAATAGGACAGGGTGCTCAGCAGGGTCAAGTCGAAGGTCGGTGTAGAATGTATAGTGCCATATCTTTTCCATTGCCCCCCAATCCTCGACAATACCGTGCCCTACAGGATAGGAGAGCCGTAGGACGCCCCTAAGTTGCAGAGCTTCTTCACCAATGTAATATTCTCTATGATAATGTTCGACATCAGTCATAATTGAAGTATATTTTGGATATCCGATTAGTGTTGGGAAAACGCTTCGAGGTTGATCTTCACCGGCATACCCATTTTTAGAGATACCGGTTCCGTTATCGACAACGACTGGTTTTCCTAAAATTTCTTCTTCCATCTTAATTTCACCATATTTTTTTTAAACTGGAAACTCATAACCATTTTACGATTTAGGACCGTAAAAATGACATTTGGATCAGATTTTCATCATTATGAAATATTAATAAGAAGTCATATATAAGGTATCGTCCTTCTGATTCATAGAGATGATAAGAATCAGCCCAAATAGCTAAATTAAGAATACATTTTTTTTGTGATTTTAAAAATATTAAAGAAATATTAAAATCTGATCGCTATAAATAAACATCTTTTTTGTAGCACCAAGATTTTTATAAAAGAATTTTTTTATTAATACCGACAAATTGATTCCATACTTGATGATATCGTCTCAATTAGCTCAATTTTAATAAAAAATCGCAATTTAATTCTAATAGTTCGCAGAATTTTATTAATGAATATTGCGAATTTCACATAAAAATAACTATAATATTATTTTTAAATTATAATTGGAAATATTTCAATTTGATAAAATACATTTTTTTTATTTTCTCATTATAAAATTGCAAGTTTGCTAAGCAAATGAGCATCTGAAAACATTTTTAAGTCATATTCGCAAGAAATTTTACACGTTATAAAGATTCTTTATTTTTATTTCAAGGAGTTTTAAAATGGAGTTCATAAATTCGTTAGATAAGGTTCCCTTCGACTACCACAGTGAGTATGTCAAGATTAAAGAGATTAACAAGATCAAATTTCAAAAATTTGATTTTAATCGAAATTATTCTCCATCATTTTGGATGATCATAGAAGACTATTACAGAGAATTAATTAACATGATTAAAAATAAATAATGAGATTTTTGGTGTGATTTTTTTAACTACTAATTCATTTGCTATCTAATAAAATTTTATTTAAATATCCATGGAAATAAAATGAATTTTCTATCCTTTTTAATAAAACAATGAATATTTCATGGCATTTTCATAGAAATTTAATCTTTTCACTTGCGATCATTCCGCTATCTATGAGAATTTTATTTATATCTTTATGAAATGCGCTTAGAACGTGCTCTCTTAAATTAGGAGCCATTGAGAGGAATTTAGTATAATTTTTGATGAAAATTTCTTGAATTTTATTTAATATCTTAAATATTTTATTATCTTTTACACTTTGAATACATTGTATCACAAAGAGGATACCATATTTCTCATCTCTTGAAATAAAAATTTTTGAATCCGATAAAGTAATTGCATTAGCTTTTTTTTCACCTAATTCTTTCGTGAATGAATCAATTGCACTAATGAAACTATTTAATAGAGCTTGATCGACGGATTTATCATTTTGTGTTTGTATTTCATGGCTAAAAATTTGGTTCCCCGCATAATCTAGCACATAAATAGCATTAATTTCTTTCATCTTTATTACTTTCTAATCCTTAAGCTTGATTCTTTTCAGATGAATTTGAAAAAATTTCAATTCTTACTTATAACATTCTTTTAAAATCCCTATTTAAAATCTTAGGTACTTTAACATGTAAATAAAAATTAAAAGAAAGAACATCATCATTAATAGGGAGAAAAAAAATTATAGAGTTTAAGAGACAATCTAAAACCCATTTTAATTTTTTAATTATATTAATTTTTTATTTCTTATTTTCTTTTCGATTTTTTTCCATTTTCATTATTTCTCTAAGTTCTTCTTCGCTAATCTTCGCTTTAGGATGAAACGCAGTAGCAATTCCTAACCATACTCCGATTACTACAACCATGACAATAAGCACAGCAATAGGTAATGCAATAACCCAATATGACGTTAACAAAAATATCTCCGGTATGAATAGAAAATTGGTGATAACTTCCCCTCTAAAAAGAAGGCAATACATGTAGTAAGCTCCTGCTAATAAACAAATAATTACAAGCGAAATTCCTGTTATTTTTTCAGCTGTATTACCCATTTTTTAACCTCCATTAATTAGATATTAAATTTTCTGGTGCTATTATATCTTTTCTTATGAAATACGAATGATATTTTGATTTATCTTTGATGTTTATAGCATTTTTATTACAAAAACGTGAGCAAACTCCACATCCGTAACAAGCATTTGGATCAATGAAAGCCTTTCCTTCTCCATCTTCTTCAATTACAAAAAATGGACACTTCTTTTTGCAATAACCGCATTTTTCAATTCCAAGGCATGCACCAGGATCAACTTCAAAATAATGATCTCCTTTCTTAAATGGATGAATCCCACGTATACCTTCTTTTCCAAAGTTTCCAAAAAAGATCTCACACCTGACGGTCACGCAGTGATGATGGCAAGCACATAATGCTATCTGTTTCGTCCAATTTTGCCTTTCATTGCTTGGGCACATCCCATACATGATGTGAATTAATCCAAGCTTTGAATATTGTTTTACCAATTCAACAGCAGTTTCCATGCTAATCATGAGTTTCGGTTCAGGTCCACCCTGATGAAATCCGTGCGCAAAGAAATTAAGATGCATGCAAGTCATGTTGGGTAAAGTTTTACTCCAATTATCAGAAGCATGTCTGCAGACGCAAGGTTGTAATAATACATGAAAATGGGTATTGTTTTTCTCTTCATCATATATTCTTCTAAGCATTGTTATTATTTCATCAGTTGTATATATCTCGCCCGCATATGCAATTTTTGTTACTATATTGCCTAAAAACCACACGACAATTTTTTGAATTGGTCCTTTAAATGCCCATGGTCTTTCAATTATCCAAAAGACCATTCTTATAAACGGAGTGTAAAAAGTTCCAAGCAGAGCAGCAAAAGTTTTGAATCCCGTGTCATTTTTAGTTAACGTTGAACCATTTTTTAATAAATGAAATGTTGGAGCTAAATAAAACATAATGAAAAGGATAACTGCCCCAATAATAATATCAATCATTCCATCACCGATTTGTTTTTTAGAAAATGTTAAATAGAAATTTAGATGGATTTAAATTTTAATGCTTTTGGAATTATTAAAGGACTGATAATTTTATTCGAAGAATTATTTTCTATAATTTTTAAAAATATTTAATTAAAAGTTGACTTTCATTGTGCGATAATCTGATAGTTTTGGGTAATTCAACTGAGGATGGAAGCAAGATTTTCAGAAAATGTTGTCATAGTCGATATATAAATTGATGACGAATTTCTCAATTAAAAAAAAATAGAAATAATTCAATTTTAATTATTTATTTTGTAGTTCCTTTTAACGAAGCTTTTAATTTCTCCGCTAATTCACCTAATCGAGCTGAAGTTGATGCTATCTCTTCCATTGACGCTGTTTGTTCTTCTGCAGATGAATTTATCTCTTCCATTGAAGCAGAGTTCTCTTCGCTTTTAGTTACAGAACTTTCCATCTCTAATGTAATCACACTTATAAGTTCCACGGTTTTTTCAATTATTTTAAGTATTTCTGCTATTTTTTGATTTGAATTACCTACTGCTACTTTAGATTCCTCAGCTAATTTTCGAACTTCATCCGCAACTACCCCAAATCCACGCCCATGTTCGCCTGCACGACCTGCTTCAATGCTAGCATTAAGAGCAAGCAAGTTCGTTTGCTCTGCAATATTAGTAATAATATCCATTATTTGCTTAATATTTCCGCTCGAATCTTGAATATTTAAAGCTAATGAATTAATTTCTTTTGACATTGTACTCATATGGACAAGTTGTTTAACTTGTTCTTGAGTGTTATTAGATAACTCTTGGGTAGTAGCAGATATTTCTTCTGCTGAAGCATTCACCTCACTTGCATTTGCCGCTAATTCTGTTGCTATATTTGCCACATCTATACTAATATTACTACTCGAATTAAAAGTCGTTTGAAGCACCGTTCTAAATTCCTTAATAGTTTTCCCTATATAACCCATCAAAGCTATTGACAAAATTAAACCTACGGGGACAATGGTTAATATTGCTACTATATCTCTATTAAAAGAACCAACTGCTATTAATATAATGAGACAAATAAGTGCTATTATAAAATCTACTAAGGCGATTATTTTAAATTCAAGCTTCTTAATACTCCTTCCATAATAGAAATAAAATCCAACAGGCATTCCAGAAAATATAATTATCAAAAGAACGTACAAAAGTTCCATTGAAATTTGTAATTGCATATTGATAAAACTCCTCACAGCATTAAATTTTATAGTTGGGACAATAGAATTTAAAATTAAGTTAAAAAAAATTAAGAAATAATTAACAAATTAATCCATTTTATCCTTTTTTTTTGTATAAAATGTTAATAATTCTACTATTTTTTAATCACTTTGTCAGTATTAGAGAATTTAGATTTTGTAATAAATAGAATTTGTAGGCTTGTTTGTATAACTTTTTTAGTTAAATAGGGAACTTATCAGTGCAACAGATTAACTTGAAAAAAAGAAGTTTGCAGGACATTAACTTTTAATATTTTCGTTTTGAATCCATTTTTCTAATAATTTGATTAAATCAATAGTTTTAAAATATTAAAATTAATTATATTTCGTCATTTTTGAAGAATTTATCTAAATGAGCTTTTCTATTAAGTAATTTTTGTAAAAGATTATTTCTAATCATATCAATTTTAGTCCCTACTTCTGAGAGGGTCAAATAAATGGAATTCATGATATCTTCTGCCTTTTCGAAGAATAATATTGGATCTTTAAAATTTTCTTGGGTTTTATAAAATTTCTCAAATGTTTTGTTCCCAATTTCTTCCATTAGATCCCTTAAATTTTTGTAATTAACTTGAATTACTCTATTTGCTCGTTTAAGTTTATTTAGATCGTCGCTTGCAGAAATTATTGATGTAGTTTTTGCCCAATAATTATCTGTATCTTTTTCAATAGCCCTAATTTTTTTTATTTCAAGTTGAATCTTACGAGATAATTCAATTATTATCCGATTTAGATCAGCTGAACTTGATCCTCTAGGTTGTTCAGAAATCGATTCATCTGTAGATTCTGTAGATCTTAATGAGACTTTTTTTAATAATAACCCAGATTTAATGATTACTAAATTAATTAATCCCATAGATACAAAAATAATTATTAAAAAACTCATAAACCTATTAAAATTCATTAAATCTTCAAAAGAAATAGGTTTTGGAAAAAAAATCGTGGAAAGGAAAATTAGGTTAATAGGAATGAGCGAAATTATACAGTTTAAACCTAAACCCATTGAAGAATAACTAGAATAAATAATAAAATTTTTAATTATGGAATTATTGCTCGATTTGATTCTTAATGCATTACTATCAGTTAAAAATTTTTCATAAAGTTTAAAATCTATTAACAGGCATAATCCTATGGAAAGTAGTATTAATGAAATAATACTTAACATGTACGAGATTAAATTATTCACAGTAAAACTAAAAAAAATTTCAAGAGATCCACCTATAACAAAAAATAGTATTAAAAATGAACCTAAAATAAGTATGAAATGACTTAGTTTTATGCCTAAAAAAAGATTATAATTTTGGATCACGGGTCCAAAATTATTTCTATATTTAATATTCATATTCACGTATTGGATATAAAAAAGAAAAGTTCCAATACTAAAAACAATGAAACCATAAATATAGATCATGTTAAAAGTTAAAAAAAGCTCTTTACTATAATATCCATAAGGGAACAGTAAATAATAATATATAATAGCTTGTTGAATGGCTTCCCATATCATTATAGCTCCAATTACTATAATGATCAAGCTAACTTTTTTCCCTCTATTCAAGTACAAGATCCTCTTTAATATAATCTTGTATGGCTCTTTTAACTATCCTTTTTATTAATATAAAATTATTGAATATCTTAATCTTCATAAGGATTTAAAAAAAACAAGTGATTATTAATTTCCTTGATGCCTTTTACTCAAAACATCCTAAATATTAAAAAATATTATGAGATTTTGGGTAAAGGAACAAATAATATAATATCCATTAAAAAAAGTTACAAGATAAATATTTAATCAATATTTCTTATAGAATGGAGATTTGTTATTTATTTTTTTCAACAAATTTACAATGTATTTCATTAGAGGAATACCTTCCACAAACTTGAAGTCATCATCATCAAATCCGCCAAATAATAGCATGAATATTAAGAAAATTATTAATCCTATAGCACAATCTAGGATAAAAATCATAATTGAATTATAGGCAGGCAATAAATAATATTGAATAAACCAAGAAATGATGACTCCTAGGGCAGCGCTCAATCCACCCTTCCATAATATGTCAGTGTATAATCGTTTTTCATTACTAGTTCGGTTGAAAATGTATCTTAAACAAATAGGAAAAAGCACGATGGCGATTATTAAAAGTGTAGAAGGGCCAACAAGGAGCGAAATTCGTGAATGGACCACGGGAATAATGATGGGAACAGATATTAATTGAAAAAGTGTCATTATTAAAATTAATATTCCAGCTCTTTTACCTTCACCAATACCAATTAAAAGTGAACACGCAAGAAAATCTAATCCGATGAATACAACCGCAAGCGCGTGTATCATTAATGGAATTCCACCAATTAAGTATTCTTCACCATGGAACATAAACATCATTGGAAAGGCCATGCTTACATATAATGTCATTAAAAACATTGAAAAATTAAATCCCGCTTTAAACGAGTTTTTGACAACATGATTAATCATTTCATCATCATTTTTCTCCTTTGCTTCCGATATGGCTGGAACTTGAGGCCACCCAAATACAACAGCAGACCCCATCACGCTTGCATAACCTGTTAACATACCATAGATACCAACAAGATCAGAATTTGCACCGAAAAAGAAGATGTAATAAAGAGTTGCAATAGAATAGATAGTCCCATGCAAGATAAGCATTGGAATGGAACAATATAATCCGTATTTTAAGATCTCAATCTTATCAGATCTACTTGAATTGTGAAAATAATTCATATTATAAGGTGCATTTTTTTTAAATAATAAAAATCCCAGGAAGAGTTGAATCAATACGCCAAATACCATTCCACTGGTTACGATTATGATTACTGCAACTTCAGGTGTAAAAAAAAGCCATCCAATTATCCCAATTCCAACACCAGATACAAGAATAAATTGGACCATGGCAATATGGTTAAACTTCTGAATTCCACTTAAATTTCCAACAAATGAGTCTCTAATAAAACCGATAAATAATGAAATCCCCGTTACAAGGAAGACTAAGGCTAAATAAAAATTAATTGGGAAACATATTAACGATATCGTTATAAATAAAATTCCAATGCCAGCTCCAAATAAAAAAATGACGAAGAATCCAGCATTCGCGTATTTTGTTGCTTGACTTTTTGAGCTTACGAGTGCTGCTGAAGTATATTTAGAAATTGCTTGATGGAACCCATCAGAAATCCAAATAATTCCAGAATTTAAGGCAACAGTAGATGCAACCACACCATATAATGCTGGACCGATCCCAATATCGGATCTAGACCAAAGGGCGTTAAAGATCCAACCGATTAAACCGCTTAATAGTCCAAATATCATGAGCATGCTTCCGCCACCAATGATTTTTTTAGCAGCTTCTTCCCTTTTATCTTCAATTCCCTTTTTTTCTTCAACGTTATCCTTTATCTCTGTCATTTTGAACCCATCTATTTAAACATAGAAAATTATTGCCAAAAACAAAAAGCTTTAATTTAATCTAATTAATGGATTGTCATCTAATCATCTTATAAAATGATTTTGTGGATTGAGATGATTATTAGATAGGTGCTAGATCATGGTAAATGAAGATTTAATTAATTTTTTAAAAGAAAGAATCGGAAAACACGTTAAAGATGTTCGAGTAGCAGATGTCGTTGCAAATGACGAATTATATGTACTTTTTAAAACAAAAGAAATCCCCATATTACCGTTTATCGTAGATCTGGAAGGATATCCTTTTAAAGAAGTCCATCTCAACTTTATTGCCATTTCGTGGGAAAGAGAATTCATTAACATTCAAACTCATATCGAATTTGAAGTTGATAAAGTATATCCAATACCTGTAGGATACGTTGGAAGTATTATCAATGCAAAAAAATTTGGTCCACTGCTTGATCCTATGGATCCAGAGAAAATAAAAACACCTCTTCCTGGTAAACATTGGTTTCATAATCGAATCTCGGATGACAGGTTAGTATTAGACAAATTATCAAAATTTATAAACAAGGCTATTAATGGTGAGAAATTATGGAAACAACATAATTTCGTTATTAGTTATCAAGATGGTAATTGGATAACGACATTTTCCGATAAACGAGGAGCTGAAATTTTTATAATTCCAATAGATAAACCTAATACCGTGCAAATCCAAGTTTCAGAATTTGAAAAGTTCTCCCCAAAAAAAGATAATTTTTTCCCAAAATGGAAAATTGACAGAACCTTAGAACTTTTGCGGCAACTTTTCGAGTTATATAATGAATTTGTATCCACTGTTGATTTTGAAGGCTACCCACATGATAAATACCTTAATGGCCCGGACGCATTCGTTTGTAGCAAATGTGATTCAATGGTATTTCCAGATAAAATTCATCAAAAATGGTCACAATTTATAACTTTGGAGACCATGTGCCCCAATTGTAACAAAAGGTCAAAAATTTTAGGTCATGTTGATGATGAGCGAATTTTAGAGGCTGCAAGCGAATTTCTTTGGATATGCCCAAAAGATTTAACACCCTATAAAATTCTTAAAGAAAATCAAAAGAAGGATAAATTTATTCTTGAACTTTCATGCGAAACTTGCAAGAAAAAAGTGAAAAAAGAAATAGATAACCAATTCTATCAGATAGTTGAAAAAGGAAAAGAACAACCCTCACCGAATTTAGAAAAAGCTGCTGGGACTTTTGTCAATTATAAATTTTAGGAGAGAATTACTTGGTTGAAGAATTTAAATTACGTGAAAAAATCAAGAAAAAATTGCAATTAAAAAAACCAACCTTTGATAATAAAAATGATTTTCTAAACGTGATCTATGCAACAAGGAATGCTTGGAATGCAGATCAATGGGAAGATTTCATTGTATTAAACCAAAATGCAATGACGGCGATTGAAAAAGCCATGGAGAAAAATACAAAATTAAAAGGAACTTATAAAAATATTTTAAAAGATTTACAAAAACGACAAAGTTTCGCAGAAATAGCGCTCATTTATTACACGGCTCTTGAAGCAGTAATTACCGCCACTTTAAAAAAGGATAAGGAACTATATTCAAAAGCTCTCCAATTGATGGATGAAGCTATAGAAGAATGTCAAAATCACCAATTTGGACCAAAATACGCCGTGGAAATAAAGAAAAAAAAGGAACAAGCAGAAAAAGATATACAAAAAATTTTTTAGGAGGTTTTAAAGAATGGATCCTATTTTAAAAACGATATTAATTATTTTTGGTTGGTTAACAACAGGATTAACAGTTGGATCAATAATTTATTGGAAGAAAGAAGAAGTAGTTGAAAATAAATGGAATATGCTTTATCTAGGTTTCTTTGGACTCTTTGTAATTATAGATATTATCATAAATTTTTCAGGAAACATTCAAATGTTCTCACCGGGATTAGCAATTTATATGGTTGGTAATTTAATTAGAAAAGATGAATGGCCTAATGATCCCAAGTTTACCCAATATTATAAGATCTTTATTTTATTACTTGCAGCTACTTTAACTTCAAGTCTAATGTTGATCACCTTCAGTGATCTTACGTATGCTCGGATGGGTCTTATTGAGATTACAGATTTTTCGGGCTTAGCAATTGTATCAATGACGCCCTGGATAATGCCTGTACTCATTATTGTTATTTCAGACCCTACAAATAGGTACGGTAATCGAGAGACGGATAGAATAATTGGTGGATTACTTGCATTGCTGGGAGTTTTTTTAGGCATGCTTATTGGTTTACTTTTATTGGTTGCCAGTGCAGGATATGTTTTGGATGCGCTTGCTATAATACTTGCCATAACAGCCTTAGTTAGTGGAACGCTAATTTTTATGACTATTTTCTTGGGAAATGTCTAACCAGCACAATTATTTTTTTTATTTTTCCAAAGTAGGAATTATATTGCTATAACTGATCTAAACAAATTGTAATTGAGAAATTGTAGAAACTAAGTAGCTTAAAAGTATTTTAATTTAAAAGAAATCATTCTAATTACCCCGAATAGAATGAATTTTTAGAAAAACTTAACTTAGTTATGATCTACGATAGCTAAATGATTGTAGAAACGTTTTTAACAAGAAAAATCAAAAGAAATTTTTTATTGAGATGAAGATCTTGTCTTACTGAGACAAAGAAATTCATTCAAGTTTTTGAGATATTGATTTTGTCTTATTGAGAAAGACTTATTTTTAAACGGATGATTTAATCTGATTTACAAGGGAGTTTTATATCATTTGTATGAAGTAAAATGATAATTTAGAAATCGAGATTAATACAAATCAATAAGACAGAATTTTTTACCTATTCCGATTCAGATAGATGCAAATAATTATAAATGACGGTAGGTTTATTTTATAACTAGGTGAATGTAATTTGGTAGAACAAAAAACTTTAGTTAAAGAAGTTTTAATTAAAGAAAAAAAGACAGTCGCCTCCCTCATGGAGGAGTTGGGGTTAAATCCAAAATTACACGCTGTTTTGTTAGATGGACGACGCGCAAATGAGAGTGATGTTATAGATCCTGATTCTAAGATTATTATTCTTCCTAAAATCAGGGGAGGCTAGGAAAAATTATTAATTGGCGGTGATCGTGGGAGCATATAAACTAAAAGTTTTGTTAGTGGGGGATTACGCCAAAACTAATATTATTAGAGATTTTGCTTTCGGTTCGTTTAATAAGGATTATAAATTAACCATTGGATGCGATATTTTTACCTCTCACGTCATTGCAAATAATGAGCAGGATTATATTTCGCTTGCTATTTGGGACATTTCCAATCAGGACAGGTTTAGATTTTTTCGCTCGAATTTTTATCGGGGAGCGGCAGGAGCGATCATTGTATACGATATAACAAGATTATCGACATTTCAAGATTTAATAAAATGGGCGAAGGAAATAGTAAATATTTCAGGTAGAATACCTATTGTTATATTTGGAATTAAAGGATATTTAGATGAATCAAGAGTTGTAGATCGCGATACCGCTGAACAATTTACGGATTCTTTAAATAATATAACACCTTGTCAATATTTTGAAGACGTTGATTATTTAAGCTTCGAAAGATGTTTATCCTATTTAACTAGTGAAATGCACTTGAACCAAGCAAATGTTAGACTTGATCCAGCAGATATAGTTCACGTTCCTTTCAAAAAAGTAAAAAATGCACAAAAACTTTCTTTACAAGAGGTATTGGATAATTTAAAAGTCACAATCGTAGATAATGAGGCACTAATTTTTAAATCTGATCATTATTTTCGAGTAAATTTAAATAATGGTAAAGTTCACGTTCATGCAATTGATGATGATAAGAAATGCGCTAATATTTGCCTGATAGCGGGATTTGATGGCTGGACTAATACGAATCTAAATTCATTTAAGGTAGGACTAATTGCAAAGATTTCATCAATAGTATGGAATGATCTTCCTAGTGAAATTTATCCCCAAATACTTGATTTTCTCCAGTTTGGGAAAGCTGGACCAAATTTATTTCCAAAAAATAAAGTATATTAAATTAGATGAAATTATTCTATTATTTTTTTATTTCTTCTTCCGACTTAATGCGTTCTATTTCTTTTATAATTGCTGGAATAACTTGATGTAAATCACCCACGATACCGTAATGAGCAATTTCAAAGATCGAAGCATTGGGGTCTTTATTGATTGCAATGATGATATCGGAGCATAGGATGCCAACTTTATGCTGAATAGCTCCTGAAATACCACATGCAATGTACAAACGAGGCGCCACTGTTTTTCCAGTCTGCCCAACCTGGCGTTCGGGCTCAATCCAATTCAATTCCACTGCAACTCTTGACCCAGCCACTTCCGCATTCAATACATCTGCTAATTTATGAATGATTTTAAAATTCTCTTTACTACCAACACCTCTACCACCTGCAACTATAATCTTTGCTTCCTCAAGATTGATTTTTTTCTTTTCGCGTTTTATTATTTTTACAATTTTGGTCATTAAATCGTTTTGGTTTATTTGTTTTTCAATTACATTAATGTTGATTTTCCTCGAACTTTTATCAGGAACTTTAAACGTGCCTGGTCTCACGGTACTCATCTGTGGACGGCTATTTGGATTCTTAATAGTCGCCATGATGTTTCCTCCAAAAGTTGGACGGGTTTGAAGCAAAAGTTGACGACTTTCAAGATCAATATCTAACCCCGTGCAATCAGCAGTGAGTCCCGCATTCAATTTTTTAGAAACACGAGGAGCGAAATCTCTCCCAATTGGCGTTGCTCCTATTAGAACTACTTCGGGCTTATGAGATTTTATTAAATCCGTGACGATATCAACGTATAATTCAGAATAATAATCCTTTAATATTGGAGATTTAACGTAATAAACTTCATCTGCTCCAAATTCACCAAATTCTTTTAAATAATTATCTAAATTTGAGCCTAATAACACCACCGAGACGGTAGTATTTAATTTATCTGCTAATTCTCTTCCTTTCCCTAATAATTGATACACCAAGTTATGGATTTTATTATTGTGGTGTTCTCCTATGATCCACACACCATTATATGATGATAAGTCTAGTTTAGCGGCAACTGCTTCTCGCTCTATTATAATGGCTCCAGCGGGACAAGCATCAACACAAGCACCACACAAATTACAATCAGCTGGAATTTGTGCGACATCATTTACAATTTTAATGCCACCAAAGGGGCAACTTGATATGCAAGTCTCACAACCTGTGCATTTTTCTTCAATCACTCGAATACTCATAGAACCTTGTCCTCCTTTAAATACTTGCATAAATCTTTAGCCATTGCTTCAACCGAACCCGATAATCTAATAAAATCTCCTTTCTGTTCTGGAACAAAAATTTTCCAAACTTGGGTTTGTGAACCATCTAAACCAATTTTTTTATTATTTGCTTTCACATCATCTGCATTTAAATACATGACTTCTTTATTATCAAACGCCTCCATTATGCCAGATATAGTAGGAAATCTTGCAATATTTAATTCTTTTAAAACCGTTATTAACGCTGGCAATTTAGTTTCAAGTATGACCATTTCATCAGCCCGAAATACGCTTTCTGCAATTAATTTATCACCAGCTACTTCTACTTTTTGCACGTACGTGATCTGTGGAATATTTAATTCTTCGGCTAATTCAGGACCAACTTGGGCAGTATCACCGTCAATAGCTTGATTCCCACATATTACGAGATATTTTTCATTAGGTGAATTTTTTATCAATGTTTTTATTGCTAAAGATAAAGTATGAGAGGTTGCTAGTGTATCAGCACCAGCAAATCTACGATCAGTTAATAAATAAGCTTTATCGCACCCCATGGCAAGAGATTCTCTTAATACTTCTTCAGCTTGAGGAGGACCCATGCTAATAGATATGATTTCAATTCCTTCATTAATTTCCTTCAAATATAAAGCAAGTTCCAACGCATTTTTATCAACGGGATTCATGATACTTGGAATGCCTTCTCGCACCAATAATCCTGTCTCTTTATCTATTTTTACTTCTGCAACTCCTGGAACTTGTTTAATACATACAAAAATCTTCAAACTTCATCTCACTCCTTAAAATCCTCGCCGTAATATATGGCTGGCGATGACCATCCGTTGAATTTCTGAAGTCCCCTCATAAATTTCACCCATTTTTGCATCTCTAAAAAATCGTTCCACTTGGTACGCTTTCATCAATCCATAACCTCCATGAATTTGGACAGCTCTATGAGTTGATTCCATGGCAGCTTCTGATGCGACTAGTTTAGCCATGCTAGATTCTAGTCCATATTCTAATCCTTGATCACATAAATAAGCAGCTTTATATGTTAATAGGCGGGCAGCTTCAACACGACAGGCCATGTCAGCTATTTTCCACTGAATTCCTTGAAACCTACCAATTCTTTGACCAAATTGTTCACGCTCATTTGCATATCGAACAGCGTACTCCAATGCACCTTGACCCAATCCCACGCATTGAGCAGCAATTATAATACGCCCAAAATCAAGAATCTTCAGAACAATATCAAATCCTCTTCCTACTTTACCCAAAACGTTTTCTTTTGGGATTCTCACATCTTGAAAAACTAATTCAGACGTGTTAGAAGCACGGACTCCCAATTTATCCTCTTTAACTCCAACAGAAAAACCAGGAGTGTCCGTATCAACAATGAATGCGGTAAAATTTCGTTTTTGTTTATCTTTTTGTCCAGTTTTAGCAGCAACGATAAGAGTTTTTGCAATTCCTCCATTTGTAGCAAATATTTTACTCCCATTCAGAACCCATTCATCACCTTCTAGGATTGCATTAGTTTCTACGCCAGAAGCATCTGATCCTGCATTTGCTTCGGTTAAGGCAAAAGCACCTAACTTTTCTCCTTTCGCTAAAGGAATTAGAAATTTATCTTTTTGTTCTTGAGTTCCAAACTTCCACAATGGATAAGCAACAACACTACAATGAACTCCTGTAGTTATCGCCCAGCTTGCATCCACTCGCCCAATTTCTTCTATAATAATCGCAAAAGAAACAGTATCTTCATGAAGTCCGGCACCACCATATTCTTTAGGAATGCAGATCCCAAAATAATTCATCCGTTTCATTTGTTCAAACACGTTAGGATCTAACCTGGAAAGCTTATCACTCTCTTCGGCAACTGGAACTATATATTCTTCTACAAATTCTCTAGTAATTCTTCGTATCATTTTTTGTTTTTCAGAAATTGAAAAATCCATACCCATCATCAATCTCAAAATAATTTGTACTTTTAGTTTAAATGATTAGTCTAAGTTATATTTTAAATTTTATTTTTTCTTTCTAAAATGTAATAGTCTAATCCTTGATAGTATAAAATTTTCGAATATATTTTCATAATTGTTCAAATCTGAATAATATTATCAAAAAAATGCAAAATTAGATGAATGTTCGGAACTATTATTAAAAATTAACGAATTTTTTTAAAATTAAATGTTATTCATAAATGAATCGCATTACAATAGCTACATAAATAAAATTCGGTTTTTGCACTAACGTCCAAAGGAGCATGACAATTCCCACAGTTAATAATTCTGATTTCATCAGTTTTTAGAGAGATTTTATATATTTTTACATCAGATAAATTAATTTTAATTTTTTTATCATTAAGATCTTTTTTTATTTTATCTTGCCGTGTATTATTTATAGAATTAATGTCCAAAGCTTTCACTTCATTCGATTTATTCTCAAGAGCTTCTGCAAAATTCTTCAATTCGTTATAAGTAAGATATGAATGCTCCCCACTTCTTCCCATAGCGACTTTATAACCGCCAAATAAGTTAATGAATTCTTTTTTATAAATATCATAAACACCTTTAAGAGATTTGTTAGCTATTTTATCAAAGACCGCCATGGAACTACCGCATTTTTTACAAATTAGTGATATTTTGCTAGGTGTAAGAGAAAAATCTTCAATCTTAAGTTGTTCCATGCAGGGTATGGCATGATATGGAGTTCTACAAGTGTTACAAAAATAAAAATTCGTTTGTTCTTGGTTTGTAAAATGTTCAAACTTGTCGTTTATTGTGGATTCTAAGATTTTTTTATCACATTGACCGCAATTCATTTTTGATATGATTCCTAATTTCACCCAGGTGGGTTTTCTCCAAAATATGATACCATTTGGTTCTATCCTATCTTTAGAAGCAGTCAAAATTTGCCAAGCATTGTTGTATTTTGGATCTAAATCAATAGCTTTTTGAGCATTTTCAATAGCTTTCTGAAACTCATCCAATATAAACCAAATATCGGCAATATTATACCATGCTTCTTTATTATTTGGTACTATCTTTACTACTTTCTCGTAACGCATTATAGCCTCTTTATAATTTTTTAGAAAATCTTGATAAATTCTTGCAGAATTATAAAGAGATTCAACATTTTTTGAATCGATGTTAATTATTTTATTATGACAATTAATTGCATCCTTGTAATTTTTCAATGCTTCGTTAGCTATTGTTAATTGGTTCCAAGCTTGGATATCTCTTGGATCTAATTCAACAACTTTTTTGTAAGATTTGATTATATTTTCATAGTCTTTAAGACTCACGAATAGCTTGCCTAAAAGATCCCAAGGTTCTTTATTTTTTGGCTCTCCTTTCAACATTACCTCTAAAGTTTCAATATATTTGTCCTTATGTCTTAATTTTTCTGTTGCTTTAATCATATTAACCCATGCTGGTATGAACTGCGGATTTATCGTAACTGCCTTGAGAAATTCCTTGATGGCATCTTCATGCTTCATTTTATCCATTTTATTGAGCCCATTTTGCAAAATTTTGTTAAGTTTCTTCTCTTCTTTTGACACGTTAACACCCTATAGACTTAATGATAAAACCCCTTTTTTTAGAGAAGTAATTATTAAACTAAAAACAAGTATTTATTATATTGCTTGAATTTAAAAAAATTTATGAACATGACTTTATTATTTCATGTTAATTTTCATATTTTTAATTGACAGAATATTGAATTTTTAGGTAGTTAAAGCTGAAATTCAACCGTAATAAACTCTCGTTCCATCAACTTTAACAAGTAAATCTCCAAGACTTTCAGCTGGAATTTGGTCTCTTATTTTTTCTAATTTAACAGCATCATGTGGACAACTTGAAGCACATAAGCCACATCCAAAACATTTTTCTTCGTTAAAATTCAACATTTTGCCATCTTTAGTTTCTATCAATTCTAAAGCATTTAAGGGACAAATTTTAACACAAGTTCCACATTTTTTACAAGATTCTAAATTAAATATTGGCTTAAAATTAGATATTGCATAAGTTAATGGATTTTCGTATTTAGAGAGCTCACGTAAAACTACACAGCAATCGGGACAGCAATTACAAATGAAAAGAGAGTCTTGACCACTTCGAACATTCATCGTTGTATGAACCATTCCGTTCTCTTCACACTTTTTTAAAATGTCCATTGCTTCTTCTTTACTAATTAATCTTCCATGTCCCATTTTAATGAGAAAATCTGCTGCAATTCCAAGCGCTAGACAAGTTTCATCAATCTGTTTATCACATTCTTTTCTTCCTAAAAGATCGTTGTGAAATCTGCATTGACACATCGTGATTCCGATACGACTTGAAGTTGCAATATAATCAGATACGACTTCAAATGGTAGTATTTCTTGTTTCGGCTCAATATTTTCATTAATATTCAGCTTTTTAACGTGTTCTACAGGTGCAGAAGAGGGAAGAACCCGATGAAATGGAAACTCTGACGCCCCAACTTCTTTATGGTAGATTGAATTATAATATTCTTCATAAAATTCTGCAGCTCTCTTATTTTGTTCAGGAGTATGTTCTTTATGTGCAACGAAAAAGAATTCATATAAACCTGGAAAGAACGTCATAAGACTATACATTTTTTTTTCTTTCTTTCCTACGACTTCTCGCATCACAACACCACGTTTGGCGAGCTGTTCCATCATTTCAGTTACTTTCTCTTCAGGTAAATTCGCCCTTTGCGCTAATTTTTTTGCACTTAAAGTTTCAATCATCGGAGCTGTAAAATGAGTTAATAATTCCGCTTCTTCTACCGTGAAACATTCCTTTAAAAAATCAGTTAGTTTTTCATGTTTAGGAACTTTTAATACAAACTTATTCATGATTTTTCTTAATTTCTCATAAACATCTTCTGTAATGATATTCACCTTTTTTATTATACCTTGTATTACTTAGTGGTTATTACCTTGGAGTCAAATATTAACCTTTTATTAATTGATTGAAGTAAAATAATTTAAAAGATTTACCAGAAATGTATAATACTTGATAGAATAATGCAAAGAAAAATAAATAAAAAAAGACATGAAACAAAAATTAGATTGTAATTATCAATCTTTTAATGACTTTCTTTTATCTAAGAATTTTTTATAGGTAAATATCTTTCTTAAAATCTTGCACCCAACTTCTGGACTTGGGACAACTAAGATACCTTTTTCAAACAGCATTGTTAGGATTTCATACTCATCTTCTAAAAGTGCATTATAATGATCTGAAGCTACCATTATCAATTTATTTGCTCTTTTGGAGATTTTAATTACACCATTAGCGGTTTGTCTATCAAATTCTATTAAAAATTCTTTTTTAAATTCTGTAGCTCCAAATGTATCCTTTGCAAGTTTTTTAAACTGATCAGGAACATCTTCCCGGAATCCCAAGAAAAACAAATTAGGTAAAATTATGTCAATATTTTCATCACTAGCAATTATGCGTAATAATTTATTTAGAGACAGCCAAACATCATTTGAACCAACGCCATCAATTGGATTTCTATGTGGCCAATGAGGGGGTAAAATCTTGTTTAATTGGTTAATGGTAGAATCTTGAAGTACTCCGAGTTCCATACCGTTCTTTTCGACAATATCTGAAAGAATTACTGCAGCACCACCACCTCCGGTAAATATACCAACTTTTTTACCTTGTGGATAATTATTTGGGTGAAGTAGGCGAATAGCTCTTGCTAAATCAATAAGGTCTGAAGAATTGTCGGCTTCTATTATTCCATTTTGATAACAGAAACTTTTAAAAATCGTATAATTACCAGCAATAGAACCTGTATGTGAGCTTGCACTTGTAGCACCGCTTTTAGTTTTTCCACCTTTGAGTATGATTATAGGTTTTTTTTCCGATATTTCTGGGGCAATTCGTTTTAATTTCCTTGCGTTTCTAAATCCTTCAACAAACCCAAGAATAGCATCTGTATGTTCATCATGAAATCCGAAGTATTCAATGAAATCTTCAATTGTTAAGTCAATCTCATTACCGTTAGAAATTCCATTTGCGATCCCAATACTATGGCTATTTGCAAAACTTACGACATTCCATGTCCAAGTCCCAGATTGGCTCGTTACACTTACATTGAATTTCTCATTGGATTTTGCTAATGATAAAAAACCCATCATGGCATTTAAATTAGAAAATGTAGATGTTATGCCCATGCAATTAGGACCTACCATGCGTGTTATTCCTTTAGCTTTTTTTACGCATGCCTTCAAATCTTTAGTTAATTGTGCTGCAATAGGATCAAATTTTTGTGTTTCTTGAAACCCTGCAGTGATGATTATGACAAATTTAACTGCTGCGTCCATGCATTCTTCAATGATTGGTATTGTATGAGTATTGGGAATTACAGATACCACTACATCTAATTGTTCAGGTACTTTTTTAATCGAAGGATATGCTTTTTTACCTAGGATCAGGTCATATTTTGGATTGATGGGAAAAATTTTCCCCGGAAACCATCCATTTTTTAAATTAGAAATGACTTGTCCACCGACCTTGTTTATATTATTTGTAGCGCCAACAACTGCAACGCTTCGAGGATTAAATAAGCGATATAATTCTGGTTGATTCTCTTCACTTGACATGTTTTACACCTTTTTTGAAAATTAAAGAACAAGTAGGTATAAATAAGAATCGGAACATGACTGTATGAATTACGATATTTATTTGATGGTTTATAAAAATAAAAGAAAATTATCATCCTTGATTTGTAGAATTGTTAGAAAATTTTTAATAAAAAAATCATTAGAAGGTTAATAGAACGCTATTTTTTTCCTAGATCATATTCTTCCCATTCACCATCGACGATATCAGGAGGAAATACTTCGCGAGCTTGTTCCTTTCCATAGGTCGCATAAGATCCATAACGAGAATAATAATATGTTCTCCGATAATATGACTTTTTTCGCTTATTCTTGTTACTGTTACTGTTAGAGTTGCTGCTTTTTCCACTTCCACCACCACCTCCAGCGATCGGAGGAATGAGTAAGAGCAACAAGATCCAAGCAATAAAAGTAATGACCATGCTACCAATCATCATTTTCAAGTAGAGTTCGTTTGGAGGATCTTCTTCCACGTCTAATCCTTTTGGGTCAAATAAACAATAAAACATAAAATATTGGATTCCCATGGAAATTACGATCCCGATTCCAGATAACATGATATAAATTCCATTCACACAGGTTTGGCTGGTAAGGATTTTCGAATATGTAGTGGAAGAGAATAATTCCGAAACTCCTGCTAAGGTTAATCCGTATTGTAGAATGACACCCCCCAAGATTAAAGTCCCAATGATAATTACTGATGAAATACCTACTGCAATACCTATCAAAACGCCTTTTGAAAAAGAATGCCTTGCCATGCGTAATAATCTAGCAATACCATATCCCGCTGCATACATGGCGGAGATATAGAGGCTTTCCACGAATGCATTTTTTGCACCAACAAAATCGTCAATTAAAAGCCCAAAGAAAAGAGTAAAAGACGCCCATACGATGAATAAGAGTATAAAAGTAATAAACCAGTGATGCTTGAAATATAAGGATAGTTTTTTAGTACCAATTATGATTATAGAAGCTAAAGGGAGAATTAAACAAATTAACCACCATAAATTTATGAAGATCCAAGATAAATTTAAAGATTCTATTATTAATGTAAGCGAACCCGTTAATAATAATAAAAGTACCTGCGATATCATTACTCGATCGCCTATAAAATAAGAACGTTTATCCATTAATTGATCGTGATCCACATTAATCCCATCTTACTATATTCGTTATACAACGTGTAAGTAATTATCTTAAAAAGTATGATCTTTAGTGTAATGCCCATATTGAAAATGATAAGTAATCATCAAGGAGTTCAATATTACGAACATTATTTTTTAGATTAATATTAAAGAAGGTCTTCTCTCAATAATCGACCACAGTATTGGCAAAACTTATCATCTGGCGGGCATTTTTGTCCACAATTCGAGCATTTGATCTCGTTTCCGATGTTATTAAGTATCTTTCCATTTGAAGTTTGTAAGATTACTGGAGATTGATCCCTGGAAATTCTTACAGGTGAAGGAGAATCCAATTGACTCTGAATTTGTATCAAATCTCTTTTACGAATATGTCTAGGTTTTAGATCAATAGTAAATCCTCCAGTTGATCTTCTATCGATATTATGAACTAGTTCTTTTATTATTTTGTTAGGTTTGTTGAATATATAATACCAAGCATATATTATATCAATCCAAATCCAAAGATAAAAAATAAAGATGAATAACGTAAAAGTTAGAATGAAATTAAGAATTATTCCAACATTTATGCTTGTTGAAGGTTTCACATCTATTTCTAAGAAACCTTTATATAATTTAATTTCTGTGCGATACCTTTGAATTTCAGCCAGAAAATATTTTCTCTGATCTAATAAAATCTTACTGTTATTTATTGTACTTAATGAACCTCTTATCGCAGGTGTCAAGTTAGAAATAGATCCAGACCAAGCAAATATTGAATTTGACATCTTAAAATCCTCTTAATTCCTCTAAATCTACTGAGAATATGACCATATTCTCCCGTATATATCAAAAATTCGAACATCTATTTAATATTTAAATTTTTTTATGAACATTAAATCAGGAATCGAATTTGGAAATTGATTTTTAAACACCAAAGGAGATGATTAGGGCTAACATTAACATGAATCCCAATAATAAACCGATGGTGGCTTCATGTTCATATCCATGTTTATGAGATTCAGGAATTAATTCATCTGACGTGACATATATCATGGCACCTCCAGCAAAGGCTAGAAAGAATGCAAGAAACAAAGGATGAACAAACTGTAGGAATAAAATTGCAATTAAACAAGCTATTGGCTCGCTCATTCCAGAAAGAGATGAAATTAATAAAGATTTTTTTCGAGAATAATTACCTTGCATCAATGGAACAGAAATGGCAAGCCCTTCAGGGATGTTATGGATTGCAATTGCAAGAGCCATGGTAAATCCTAAGGTGGGAGCTGCCAAAAATCCAACTCCCACGGCAATACCTTCAGGTGCATTATGTAATGTCAAGCCTATTGCTAATAAAAGACCAGAATATGCAATTTTTTTCTGATATTTAAGTCTTCGCGGACAAAAACAACCCTCATGAGCAGTACACTTACCATCTTTTAGATATGGGCATTTAAACCATTTATCCTTATCAGGACACATGCATTCACGTTCACAAAATAATTGCTCTTCAGTCATTTCACAGTGCTCATCATCGGATAACGCATGAATATGAGGAAGAATTTTATCTAAGAATAATAAAACTAACACGCCTGCCGCTACTCCACCTATAATGATTAAAGCAATGATCCCAACTAATTGAGTGCTTACGATTAGGGAATAACTTTCTTCGATGAGTCCAAGCGTGGCGACTGCTAGCATGACACCAGCAGCAAACCCTATGATCGTGTCAAAAGACCTCATGGTTAACCGTTTTGTTATACCTATAAGCCCACCAATTCCTGTTGACGCCCCTGCAATCAAGCTTAAGAGAAGAGGTGTCATGATATCCGTCATTTTTGGTCATCACAAAAAATTAAAAATTTGACATTATATTCTTCAGAGTTTAAATAAATTTATCTTAATAGTGAAGAATGCATCTACCAATAAAAACGTTTAAAAATAGTGATCCCCGTCATTATAACCCGTTCCATACCTCTTAAAGTATTCTTTTCTCGTATATCTTCCCCATGCACTCCGCCCT
>RDOG01000027.1 GCA_011365055.1 Promethearchaeota archaeon | reverse complement strand
AATAAAAAAAAAAAAAATTATTCTTTTAACGTGCTCTCTTCTGATTTTTTAATCATTTTTTTGGAGCTGTCTGATTTTTTCTTCAAATCTATTATTTCCTTCTTAAGAGTTCCCGTTCTAAAGAATAACATCACAATCAAAGAAATCGCTACTACTACTGCTATTAACAAGATTATTATTAAAATATCCGTAAAATTACCTGTTGGTGAAGTCGTGGTTACGGGGGTACTACTTGCAGATGTCGGATCCGTTCCTGCAGCTACTTCTGCACCGTCAGAATATCCGTCATTATCAGTATCGGTGAGATTTGCATTAGTTCCAAGTTGATATTCAACAAAATCCGATAGCATATCTCCATCAGAGTCCTCCAATCGCGGGTTAGTTCCTACTTTAATTTCAAAATCATCTGCTAATCCATCACCATCCGTGTCATTCGAGGTCGGACTAGTTAAATACGTGTTTATTTCATCCCAATCTAATATATTGTCTGAATCCGTATCATTACTATTTGGGTTCGTGAAATACGTGTATAATTCGTCACTATCACTTAACCCGTCATCATCAGTATCATTATTCTTCGGATCAATACCTTGATTCAATTCAAATTTGTCATCTAAACCATCGCCATCAGAGTCCTCCAATCGCGGGTTTGTTCCAATATTAATTTCAAAATTATCTGCTAATCCATCGCCATCCGTGTCATTCGAGATCGGATTAGTTAAATACGTTTCTATTTCATCCCAATCAGATAAACCATCTGTATCTGTATCCTGATTAGTAGCATTTGTAAAATACGTATGAATTTCCTCATAATCGGTTAACCCATCAGAATCAGAGTCATCATCCAAGGGATTAGTTCCATGATTTATTTCAAAACCGTCCTGGAGATCATCATCATCACAATCAGGATCAACCGGATCTGTTCCCAAGGATACTTCTTCTCCATTTAAAAGCCCATCACCATCTGAATCGATTTGCCAATCATAGATATTTTCATACCAAATAGTATTCGTGCCTAAATCGAGAACTTGGTCTGATTGGACTGGTAGTTCATTATTGTTTTGCCAGATCAAATTATAAAATACATTATTATCCGAACAAGTTGATGTTGAAACATTAATGCCATATCCCGTGTTAGAGATGATTTTGTTCCGAATAAAAACATTATCATCACTTAAGTAAAGGAAAATGCCATTGCCTGAACAGTATCCTGCTCCTCCCGTGTTATTATAAACCATATTATTAGACAGCGTGTTTTCATCACTATCTTCAACTAAGAGAATGCCATTGCCTGAATATATTCCGCTTCCTCCAGTATTATTATAAATGGTATTGTTAGTTAACGTGTTCCCATTGCAATATAAAACTAAGAAAATGCCATTTCCAGAATACATTCCGTTTCCAGTATTGTTATAAATGGTGTTTTGGGATAATGTATTCTCATCACAATGATCATTTAACTGAATGCCATTTCCAGAATAGTCTCCACTTCCTCCAGTATTATTATAAATAGTATTGTTAATTAGCGTGTTTCCAACGCAATCATCAGTTAAGAGAATGCCATTTCCAGAATAGCCTCCACTTCCAGTATTGTCATGAATTATGTTATTAGACAGTGTGTTCCCATCACATTGATCATATATGTAAAAACCGTTCTTATTATTAAATAACGTGTTATTGTCAATGACTCCATTCGTAACGTTTTGAAGCAGGAAGCCATGATACGTACCACAATCAGTTATCGTGCAATTCCTTAAAATGAAATAAGCATCCGTATTGTGTATCTCAATCCCGTACGTGCTCAAACCACTAGCATTAATGACGTAATCTTCAATTATGTAGGGGTGCGTGCTGTTCCCATATCCACTTCCGTTGTTATAAATCAAGAAATCAGCGTCTTCGGTGATGATAATGGGTGAATTAGCTCTAATCCCCAAATTTAAGCTTGATTCATTCATGACTGGAAAATTAAGTTGGATTAATCCGAAAAAAGGTAAAATTATTAAAAAGATCATTAGACATAACAAGGTCATTTTTTTGTGATTTAGCATATAAACTCCTCAAATATGTTAATACGTAAAATTGTATTTTCATTTCTATAAAAACCATTTGTCAATCCTAACCACAATTAGTAAATGGGTCTAATACTTGATAATGAAAAAAATGAAAAATGGATTTTACTTTAATTTTTTATTAAAAAAATGGGAGTTGGTTTAAATGGCGGTAGTAACCGATGTTTTTAATCCTGCAAAAGATTATGAAGCAGTCAAAAAGTTAGCAATGGAATTGACTGGATATGTAGGAGAAGATTTTGATGACCGACGTTTTCGACTTGCTATATCTAAAAGAAAAACGGACCGAATTAATAGAAATGGGATCATATTAGCCAAGGATGGAGAAAATGTCGTTGGAATGATTTGGGGTGAAGTTGATCTCTCAAAAATCGGCAAAATTTCAAATTTTATCATTGATGGGCAATATCGAGGGCAAGGAATTGGTAATCAATTAATTCAAAAGGTGATAGCTTTTTTTGAAACGCATAAAGTTGGGCGCATTCAAGCAAATGTTCGAAACTTAGAGAAAGAAGGTAAATTATACGAAAAGTTTGGTTTTAAAAGATTGTTTTGCACGATGCAGAGATAATATAACTTTCTTTTTTTTTATTATAATGAAAAAAGTTATTTCCATACAATGGATCTTTTAAAATAGCTCATGATGTACATCCAATTATAAAACCACAACCAGAACCCTAATAATAACCATGCTGTTTTCCTAATTTTATATCCCTTTGTTAGAACTTCGCTTTTTTGAGCTTGAATGACCGTTCCATATCTTATTAAATAAACCAGACTTAATACTATCAAAGCAAGGATCCAATTTGGAAAAAAGAAAATCGATTCTGGAATAAAATTCAAGTTAAGGATAATCTCTAATAATGACAAAATGATCATGGCAATTGAAAAATTTTCTAAAATGAATGGAATGCCAGAAAGAATGAATTGACCTTGTTTAAAATCTGGAAAGTCTCCTTTGAGATCCCAACAACCTTTAAACCATCTCATTCTTTGCCTGATAGCTCTTTTTAATGTAGGCTCGGTTTCACTTTCAACTTGAACTCTTCGATCGAAAGCAAGTAAAGCCCTAATATTTGTTCCGTGTTGTAACTTACGAACGATCGCTAAATCTTGAACGGAATGATGTTCAATGCCTTTCCACCCTTCAATTCTCTTGAATAATGATTTTGTAAAAGCTAGAGATCCTCCCCAAGCACCAACTTCTTTTTTAAGCCATGCTCTTCCTAATTCTAATGCACCAAGTTGATGCCAGACCATAATTGAATAATCAATTCGTTGTAAGGTTTCAATTAAAGAATTGCCAATCATGATTGGTGGACTAGCAACGAATTCAATCCTATTGGGATTATATTTAGATTTATGTAACGTATTGTACTCATCTGAAAAGGGATAAACGACAAATTTCAAATAAGTAGGGTAATGCATGCAATCTGCTTCAGTAATGATGATTATTTCATGTGAAGATTCTTCAATAGCTAAAGTAATTCCATGTGCAACTGGATTAAACCCTTCAGGCTTCGGAGAATAATTTTTCTTTTGAAGTAAGTGAATTTTTGGACCAGTTTCTTTGTATTTTTTTATGTAATCTAAGACTATATTTGGTGTATTATCATCACTTAAATCATCAACGATCAAAATTTCGAACTTTTCTGGCGGATAATCTTGTTTCACGAGTCCTTCTAGCAAATTACCAATCGAATCTTCTTCATTTTTTGCGCAACAAATTATTGAAACTTCAGGTTTAAAATGGTCGTATTCTTTTATTTGCCATGGTCTAAAATCTGGGTGCTGTGTTTCCCTCAAATGAATGGCAACCCAAGAAAGAACACCAAGAAACAAATGACCGAGTAGCAGACCAAATATAATTAACCAAAAAATTAAAAATATCCACCACAAGATGATTTGAATCATTTTTACACCAATGAATAATTTTAAACATGAATAACATGTTTTTATTACTATTAATTCTGAATAATAATTGTGATTAGAGAGAAAAGTTATTGGATAATCTATTTAAAATTTTCTTTATTACAAAAAATAAACGAATTTCCTCAATAAGCGCATAGTATAAATGAGTTAGTTGATCATAAAAATGTCCAAAACAAGTTTTATATGTGGTCAATTAACTTTAAATAAAAAGGATCTAAGAAGCTTATCAATTAATCAATCTTTACTTTTAAGAAACTTGTTGGTGTCTAAGTGGCAGACCAGGAACAATTAGGAGAAAAGCTAAAAAAGACTTCAAAATTTATTAAAACCGCAGTCATACCTTGTGCAGGGAATGGAACGCGAATTAGTCCTTACTCTGAAATATTACCTAAGCCGTTATTACCCGTTGGTAATAAACCATTGATGCAACATACACTAGAAATGTTAAAATCCCTTAATATTGAAGACGTTATTCTAATAATAGGCAAGAAAATTGATAATGAATATTATTTTAACATTATGAAAACCTATTTTGGCGATGGCGAACGGTTTGGTGTAAATATTGAATATGTTGTTCAAGAAAAACCGAAAGGAATCGGTCATGCCTTATCAATGACCGAAGAACGACTGGATGGGTGTCCATTTTTAATGCTACTAGGCGATGAAATATATGCAAGATCCAATCATGACGAAATGCTACAAGAATTTGATGCGAATTGCAATGCTGTTATAGGTCTAAAGAAATGGAAGGATAAATCTCAAATTAAAAGAAATTATACCGTGACCTTTCAAAATGGCTTTGTGGGTGAATTATACGAGAAACCGACAAGTGATGATCTGTTAAATTTGAAGATTTTAGGTTTAGGCAGTTATATCTTTGATAAAAATATTTTTGAAGCAATTGAAAAGACTCCTCCCAGCAAACGAGGAGAAATTGAAATAACTGATTCCATCAATACTTTGATAAAAATTGGGAATAAGGTGAAAGGTTTTTATTTGAAAGGAGACTATTTAAACGTGACCTTTCCTGAAGATTTAAAACGAGCTGCAAAACTGAAAGGATATAAGATTTAAAGAATGTTATTTTTTATTTGATATTATTCGATCATTCCTAATTAATTTTTAATAACGTTTTTTTACAATTTTTTTTCTAATTGCTTAATTTACTTTAATAAAATATGCTTATTTCTAGCAAAAACATTAAGATTATTCAAGTTAATTGATTTCTTCCTTTTTTTTTTCCTAAAAATTAATAAAAAAATTAGGTCTTATTAAGTTCTTATTTAAAATAGTCAAAAATTTTTTTAAATATTTGAAATTTAGTCTTTACAAATATATTTTAAATTTACACTTAAATTAATTAAATGGGAATCGGATGATCACGTGAAACTCAAATATATTATAATGCAGGTTATTTTATTTATATCTATTTTAGGGACTATTGCATCATTTATTACTCATTATCATGTTAATTCAATAGTTAATTTCAATTCGCATGCTTCAGATATAAATTCAATATCAATATCTGGGAAGGGAGAATATATCGTCTCTGGAAGCGATGATGATACAATTTCTCTCTACAGTTCAAGCACGTTCCCTCCATTATGGGGTTACACATCAAGTTACAATTGGGACTCCGTCTCAATTTCCGATGATGGAAATTATATTGTAGGTGCTACATCTAACCGTATTTATTTATTTAATCGGACTAATCCAAATCCGCTTTGGAGTTATTTAACTCTTGATGATATTAATTCGGTTGTAATTTCTGCAAATGGGGAGACAATTGTAGCTGTAAGTGACGATAATTATATTTATGTATTAAATCGTAGCAGTCAAAGCCAACTTTGGAATTATACTTCTACTTATGATTTCCAATGTGCCTCTATTTCTTCGACAGGAGAATATATTGTAGCGGGAAGTTTAGATAATAGAGTTTACTTCTTTTATCGTAATACTTCTACCCCACAATGGAATTATCAAACATTAGGAAATATTTATACAATTGCTATCTCAGCAGATGGACAATATATTGTAGCTGGGAGTGATGATTCAAATATATATTTTTTTCACCAGAGTAATTCCAATCCAACTTGGAGCTTTGTAACTGGAGCTACTGTCAGAGCTACTGCAATTTCTGGAGATGGGCAATATATAGCTGTTGGAAATAACGATGGAACGATTTATTTATTTAATCGGACTAGCTCCACTCCAGAGTGGAGCTATGCAGCCAGTGATGATGTTCGCACTATATCGATCTCTGCAGATGGACGGTCTATAGTTGCTGGAAGTTATAGTGATATGATTTATATGTTTAATCAAAATAGCTCGATTCCTCTCTGGACTTATTCAACAGAAGGGAATATTTATTCCGTGGCTATTTCTGCAGATGGTGAATGTATTGCAGCAGGTGGGGCTGATGATACTATATATATCTTAAATAAATATGGCGCTCCACTAGCGCGAAGTTATCAAAATAGTGCTTCATTTTATATAAGTTTCTTAGTCTTTCTTGTATTAACAATCATATTTCTTATCCTACCATTTGCTTTTTTCACCATAGATACAATTTCAAGGAAGAGAGCAGAAAGAAAAAAAACAGCTGAACAAAAAAGAAAGGAAAAAGAGGCAGAAGAAAAAATCCGGGAAATACAAGAGCTCCAAGAAATCGAACGAAAACGATTAAAGGAAGAAATGAAACTACAAGAATATGAGAAAAAAATTAATGAAGCAGCTCTTATGGTCTTAAAATACATGCATGAAACTGGTTCTGAACCAACCAGAACAAAGTTATATACTGAATATGGCATTGATGTGTCTGATGCCAACTTTTTAAATGACGTGCAAGATTTAATTAATTCACCTGTAGACCTAGATCTTGATAAGTTATCAATAGATGAGATTCAAAATCTGGATGGTCAAGTGACTAGTGTTTTGAGTAGCATAAAACCGAAAGAGCCCTTAAATATCTTGAACATAGTTGTTAAGGGCAAAATGAGCATTATCGATGCAAAAACTTTGGTTGAGTATCTTGATAAAATAACAAAATGGCGGGATTCAAGACCGTTAACTCAAAACGAGTTAGAAGAACTAGATGAACTAGCTTCTAAACTCCTAGCCCAAGGTCGAAAACATAATTCATTAGATCTCATTGCTCTTGCAAGAAAATTCAATACTGGAATTTATAGTCTTTCTAGAAGCCTTCAGCTAATTGAGCAAATGGATGATATAAAAATAGAACTTGAATCCCTGACACCTGAAGAGAAACAAAAAATTATGGAAATGAGTAGACCGATTGCTAAAAAAATAGAGGAAAACCCGAATATATCTTTTGATGAATTTGCGGAAGAATTTGGCCCTTATAAAACAAAAAAAGCTCTGTTATTCTTGAAAGAATATTTACCCGAAGTATTCCGTGGTAGTATAAGTTCAGAACGGAAATTATCTCTCCAAGTTTCTGAAGTTTCAAAAACTACAATCCAACTAGCTTACCCTGAGGGAGTACAAACAAATGGCAAAATGTCTGAACCTATTCAAATCGCACAAGAAATTAAAGTGAAACGAGGTGGGGAATTTCAAAAAGGAAAATATATTTATAAAGTTAAAATCGAAAATCCTACACCCTTAATAATAACGGATGTTCTAGTTCAAATGATTTCCTTCCCCGATGGATTAAAATTAACTGGTGATACTGCTAGAAAAATCTCTAAAATTAATGCGAGTGGATCTATTAGTCCTACATTCGAATTTGTTCCCAAAAAGGATTGTGTTGATGGTAAAATTCATTCAACTGTTACCTATCTTGACGCCTTGGATAAAACCCATTCTATTGTTGTTGATCCATATGAAATTCGGCATGTTTGTGGATTACTTCAACCGTTAAGCATCTCAATATCTGAATTTCGTAAAATAACTGAACAACTTTTAGATTTTGAGAAAATTGGTGAGGAGTTACAATATGATTATGAAGCTGAGATGTTATATGAAAAGGTGAAAGCTTTTTTACCAGATAATAATTTTGAAATGATCTGGTCGCAACCACAACGGATAAAGGATGTATTTGTTGGAACCATTCAAGGTTTTGCTCAAGGCAAATTTTCTAAGAAAAAAGTTGCTCTAGATCTAAGAATTTATGGTAAAGTAAATGAAGAACAATGTAGTATCAGCGTGACTATTTGCGCACAAGATAAGGATATGGTTCCTGCTTTGATTTCGGAAATGATGGAAGGATTTCAATGGAAAGGAAATGCAAAGGATAGAAGTGAAGTGGCAGTAATTGTTCAGTTAGCAAATAATAAAAACGGTATAATAACTAAGGACCAAATAATCGCAGAATTAGGGTGGGATCTAAAGAAAGTAAATAAAACTTTAGAAATAATTGAAAAAAATAGTCTCGCTAGAAAAATTACTTCAGCTTCAGAAGGAGATAAATGGATTTTTATTGGTTTATGTAATGAATAATTAAAAAATTTGAGAAAAAGTATGAGAGATGTAAAAAAATGGTTATTCAATTCACTTTTTTTGGATATTCTGGTTTTATGATAGCGGTAGCAGTAATTTCAATTATAGGAAGTTCCTTTTTAGTAATTTCTGGATACATAAAAACTGAACAGAAATTAAATCCCTATTTTTTATTCCTCATTTCGGGGTATGGAAGTATTGCCATGCTATTTATATCTATATACCTCCCCACTGGCTATACTAGCTTGACTTCTGAAGCGGAGCTTGCATCAAATCTTGTTTTATTTTTTCAGTCAGTCCTTCCAAACATAATCTATACGATTACTTTCGGAGGCTGTTTAACAATACTTGGAGTAATTGAATTTCGAGAAGATCAAGATGCAAGATCCCTTATCTATTCTGGTATCGCTTGGACGACATCATATGGTTTCAGTCTAATCAATTCAGTTTTTTTCAACCAGAACATAATTATAATGTTACAAGATGTAGAAGCTATGCAAGCTATGGAAACTCTACTTTTTTACGGTTTATTTTCCTTTGTATCATTTATAACAAATATTGCAGGTGCATATTTCCTCTATAAGTATGGTAGAAAAGTAGATAATAAAATGATTATATTAGCAGGATTAATATTTTTAGTCAATGTAGTAATTTCATTATTTTCTTCTCTATTTGCAATTTCAGGCTTATCAAACTTATCAAATATTGGCCTTGGAGACTTTCTATAAATTAACTTAAATTCTGGATCAACTTGGTATTCTTAAAAAAAAATTTATAAATAAATTAACCTTTTTTTGATTACTAAGAGAAATGGTGAAATCCATGGGTAAAATTATGGTTACGGGTGGTTTAGGCTTCATAGGCTCTAATATCACAAATGATTATTTAAATAAAACAGATTATGAAGTTGTTGTTTTCGATAATTATTCACGTACGGGTGTAGAACAAAATGCAGAATGGTTAAAAAGCAATCCTAACTCGAAAAGATTAACTATCATTAAGGGTGACATCGCTCATGATTTTGAATTGTTAAAAAAATCAATGAAGGATTGCGAAATCGTATTTCATATTGCTGGACAAGTTGCTGTTACAATTGCTGTGGAAAATCCTCGATTAGATTTCAATACAAATGCTTTGGGTTCCTTTAATGTTTTAGAAGCTGCTAGACAATTAAACACGGATCCCATCATTCCCCATACTTCTACGAATAAAGTGTATGGTCCTCCTCAAGAGAGCACGCCCGTTAAAGAATTGGAAGATAGGTACATATTAACTGATATTAAAGGCATTGCTGAAGATTTTCCACTTGATCCTAAAGGATTATACGGTCCTAGCAAGCAAGCTGGGGATGCATATTTTCTTGATTATAATTTTGTTTATGGGATGAAAACCATAACATTTAGAATGTCTTGTATTTTCGGTCCTAGACAAATGGCCACGTCTGATCAAGGTTGGATTGCATGGTTGATATTATGTAATGTCTTAGGGATGGAATTGACATATTATGGGAATGGTAAACAAGTAAGAGATATTTTATTCATAACTGACTTGATTGAAGGATTTAAAACAGCTATTAAGAAGATTAATATTTCTGCTGGAACTCCGTTTAATATTGGAGGAGGTCCAAATAATGCCATCTCATTACTAAATTGCACTAAAATGATTGAAGGGTTCAGCAGTAAAAAAACAAAATATAAGTTAGATGAATGGCGACCTGGGGATCAATATATTTATGTTACTAATATTGACAAATTAAAACAAAAATTGGGATGGGAACCCAAAGTTACTGCAGAAGAAGGTATCAGAAAAGAATATGATTGGATTGTTGAGAATAAAGAATTATTCTATTATTTGAAAAAATAACGATTTATTTCTTTTTCTTTTTAATTTTCTTTTTTAATTTTGTTGATTTTTGCTTCTTAGGTTTTTTGACTTTTCCAACTTTTTGAGTATTTTCTATAATTTCCACTGGTTTTTTTTGTTCATCAACTTGTGTAATTTTCTTTACCTTTATCGCTTTGCCAAGTAATATTTTATCCAATTCTGATCTCATTTGCGGATCCCTTGTTTCTTCTAAGATTTCTTCTTTTGTCATCCCAACGATATTACCTAATATGAGTGCATGTGTGCTTACAGCTTTGTATTTTTTCTTCTTTCTATTAGTTATTAAGCCATTATAAGACATTCTAGCCTTTTTCTGTTCAGCAGGAGATAAATTTTGGAATTTAGTGAGTAATTTTATGGAATGCGTTAAAATTTTGGTTATTTCTGTTATTTTTTGTTCAGTTTGTGCCTCATCTTTAAAATCTCTGAAAAAAAGCATTGTCGTCCCAATATCTCCCAAACGATTTACTTTGTCTGTAATATCATTGATGTAATTATCGAAAGAATCAACAATAGCACTCAATTTATTTTCCAATCTTTTTACATTTTTCTTATTTAATTTCGCAGAAATGGTCCTTAATTTTTCTTGTTGTGCTGAAATCATGTCTTTTTTTACTTGTAATTCATTAGCAATTTTCATGATCTTTGAAATATCATCAGGTTTAAGATTTTCGACGTTCAATTGATTTAACTCAAAACTCAATTTCAAAGCAGTCTGTAATTCATCTTGAGATGATGAACCTGATTCAACGATTTGTTGGATTAAAGTTTTTACATCATCCAAGGATTTCTGGAGTATCTGTAACTTCTCCGCAGGAATAAGAATTTGATCCAACTTTGAATTAAAAGCATAAAAAAAACTTTTCAGGATATCTTCAATGCCTGATTCTTTGTCATCTTTTTCTAAATTTGATATTATTTCTGAACATTTACTAATTTCGGGTTCAAACTTATCAAAATATTTATGTATGATATCATCTGCTTCTTCAACAAATAATAAGGTTAAACTACAGTCTTTTGCAGATCCTCGTTCATTTGGTGCGGGAATTTCAAGAAATTTAACAAGCCCGACCATATCTATCTTTGGAAAAGGAACTATTGCTGAGCTTTCGGGAATTTCTCTATCTGCGGCTAGCATATTAATGGTCTTAATAGCTATCTGCCGTAAATTATTATCTGTTGTTTCCATCAAATTCTCAGGATACCAGAAAATAGGTTTAGGACCTGTACGTTCGAATCTCGAGTATACACATCCACGAACTCGTTCGCTCATCCAATAGTTTACCTCAAGTGGTTACTTTTTTAAATTAATCGTTAACATTTATGCAATAAATAATAAAATAGATTAAAATAATCTTCTATTATTGTTATATTATTATTATTACATTAACGATATCGCCGATTCAACAGAAATTTAAAGAGTATGACCTATTTAATAGGCGTTTTTTCTTTATTAAAGGATAATTTGATTATTTAAATAATTCTTTAAGTAAAGATTATTAATACTTAAAAAATTTTAAATTGTAGATGTCAATCATTAATACAATTAATCCTTTTTAACTAATGAAATGAATCAAAAATGGTAGAAATCAGTCCATTTCGAGCGTATCATTATAATTCCGACGAAATTGATACGTTCGTATCAAAACCTTATGATGTGATTTCTGAGGAAGAAAAAGCAATCTACAAAAGAAACCCTTACAATATTACCCATTTAGAATTACCAACTAACTATAATGATGCAGCTCAAAAATTGAAGGAATGGATTAATGAAAAAAAGTTAATTCCACGTGATAAGAAATCTATTTTTATATATAAGATGAATTTTTCTCTAAAAGGAGAAGATTTTGAACGAATAGCGTTATTAACATTATTGAAGTTATCTAGTTTTGAAGAAAAAAAGGTCCTTCCTCACGAAATGACATTTTCTAAATGTATGGATGATCGATTGAACTTATTACGTGCTACAAAGGCAAATTTTAGTCCTGTTTTTATGATTTATCGTGGTATTGACTCAATTAAAGAAATTATTTCTGAACAAATAAAAAACAATCCAATTTATCAGATTAAAGATGAAGATGGATTCTTACATCAAGTATGGGAAATTAATGACGATAAATTAATTCAAGAGATAATTAAAAAGTTTAATGGTGTTGAAAGCGTTATAATTGCAGATGGACATCATAGGTATAAGACAGCTTTAAAATACCATAAAAAAGAAGGAAAAAATCCATATATTATGGCATATCTCGTAGACGTGGATGATCCTGGTTTAATAATCCTCCCTACTCATCGATTAATCAAAGATTCTAATGCTATTACTAATAAAGTGATTAAAGAAAAATTGAGCGATTTATTTGAAATTAAAGAAATTATTGATGAAGATCTTCTTTTCCAGGAGTTAGAGAGAAATAAAGATAATACCTCATTTGGATTTGCGTCCAAAAAAGGAAAATTATTATTATTAACTATGAAAAAAGATATTAATCCTGTTGAGAAAATTTCAACGAAACAATCTGATGCTTGGAAAAAACTTGACGTTACGATCTTAAACGAAATTATTATTAAGAAAAAATTAGGTATTTATAAAAATTTAGAATTCTCAAAAAATCCTAAAAAATCAATTAAATTAGTAAAATCTGGAATAATGGATGCAGCATTTATTCTTAATTCAACTAAAATAACTGAGGTTGAAGAAATTACTAAGATGGGTGAGCTCATGCCTCATAAATCTACATATTTCTACCCAAAACCTCTTAGTGGTATTTTAATCTGGATCCATAATAATTAATTAATCTATTATTTTCCTTTTTTTAAAGCTAAAACACTGAGGATCCGACCCAAATTCTGAACCCGTGACTCCGTATGCGATCCCCCGACAACCCGTGCATTTTTTAAAATGAATACAAGAATTACATTTTCCTTCATAATCTTTTCTTTTTCGAAATTTATGCAGATAGGATCCATTCCAAATTGAATGTAAGCTATCTTGTCTAATATTACCAATTACTTTATTTAATCTTCTACAAGGAAGTATATCTCCGTTATGCATCACACAAATTCCGCTATTTCCAATACAACATCCAAATGGATGTGACATACCCAAAAATCTCTGCCACAACGGATCATGTGCAGTGACCTCTATAAAATTTCTATATCTATTTTTCCACTTTCTGATTTTTTTAAAAAATTCTTTTAATTCTTCAGGTCTAAAAATTTCATTAAATAATTGTGAACCACGTCCTACAGGAACCAATCTGTGAAAAGCAAACCGTTTTACTCCATGTTCTATGCAATGTGAAATTACATCTTCCATTTCATTTGCATTCAATTTATGTAAAGTGAACATGACAATAGTTTTTAATCCAGCTTGTCGACATGCATCTAATCCTCGAGTTGCTTTATCGAAGTTTCCCTTCCCACGAATTTCATCATGGGTATGCTTTAATCCATCCAGACTAATTTGAACGATTCCTGTTCCTGCTTCCTTTAATTTAAATGCAAATTTGCTGTCAATTAATGTACCATTACTTAATATCATGGGAAAAATTCTAAGGCGTTTTGCTTCCTTTACATAATCTAACAAGTTTGGATCTATTGTCGGTTCGCCTCCTGTTAGATAAATGGTTCCCGAATGATCTTGAATTCTTAAAAAGCGATAATAATGGTGAATCAAATTTATAATTTCATTTTTCGTGAGAAGTTTTTTCTCTTTTTCAGATTCAAATTCTTGATAACAATGAATACATCGTAAATTACAAAAAGGCGTAATATGCAATTGTAAAAAAAAACAAGGTCGAATGAGCCCTTCACAAGCACTCATTCTACTTGATATTTCACATTCTGAAGATATCAATCAGATACTAACCTCCACAACCGCCTCCCCCGCAACCACCACCACCACAACCGCCTCCTCCGCAACCTCCTCCTCCGCAACCGCCCCATCCTCCACAACCTCCCCAAGCATCATAGGTTGGTGGTGGTCTGAAATGTACCATTTGTTCTTTAATGGTTGAAAGAATCTCTTGATGTTGTCCAAATATTAAAAGAATATTTCTTTTATTCTCCTTTTCCTTAGAATTTGGATTTTTAGCAATATATTCTTCACATAACCCCTCAATCCAAGTTTTATATGAGAAGGTGTCGTTTAATGATATATATCCAATATAACTTTGGTAGGCATTATAAATGACTTCAAGAGATGGTTCGTTAAAAAACATTGATTCAAGTTGAATTTTGAGAGTTTCTATATCTTGGTTCACTATTCTCTGAAATTCCTTCCCTTTTAATGTAAAGAAATATTTGCCTTTCATAATTTCTTTAAAGTAAATAAATCCAACAATTATTAATATAGCAATATTAAGGAATATCCAGAATAGGTCACCAACTGCAAAAACATAATTTAGGCCAAACAATGTAAAGAACATTATAAGTTCACAAAAAGAAATTAAGGCCATTCTTAATCGATTTGTTCTATTATTTTTTAATACTTTTTTTTCACTCAAACTGAATTGTACTAGTTCCTCGATTTTCATAAAATCATGATATTTTTTCTCAAGCAAATCTTCAAGTTTTTCACTAGTTGCATTATATAAAATATTTAAAACGTATTTAGAGAAAGAATCTAAATATTCAGAATGTGGATTAGTTTTACTTATTAATAATGATGAATTACTTTTTGAAAATATTGCATCTCCGTTTGCAACTAAATCAATAAGAGTTGCCTGAATCATTTTTGACATTCTAATTTGTTTGGGAAAGGCTTCATAAGTAATGTATGCTATTTCTGCAGGTGTATACTTAGTTATTTTTGAATATTTTACAGGGGTTTCATCTTCTAAAAATTTCTTTTTTAAGATCTTTCGTTGATATAAGATTACTATTAATGGGATGCATGAAAATAATAGCAATAGAGGAAGAAAAAATGTATTCTGAGGGAAGAATGTAATTATTAAATCATCTGAAATATTATATCCAGTTTGAATTAACGTGTAAACATATCTATTACCATTCTTTTGAATTATTGATGTGTCTTTTTTCACATCCAAAAGTACGGAAATAGGATTAAATCCCTCTGGAAAAATTAAATTACATTCCAATCTATCAATTGCTATTCCGAACGTTCCAAAATTCCTTAATTCAATCTTAGAATAAATAAATGATTCAATTATCCAATTTCTCATGATAAAATTCAAACTTACAGTCTTTTCTCCTGAAAATCCTCCCGTACGATAATAAAGTTCATAGTATTTATTGGGGAACTTGGAGGAGGAAATAAAAAAGTCCCAAAAAAGTTCGTTACCTGAATCATCATAAACATTTATTGTATTTTCATCAATATGGCCCGTGGTGAAATATGGATACTCAAATCTTTTAAAACCGTCATATTTCGTTCCTGAGCTTACAAAATAAGTAATATTTATTTGAGTAATCAAGTCTTTTCCTGATATTTGCATGGTTATGACATAATTAGTAACTCGTGTAGTTGCTTTTGTTGTAAGGCCAAGTTGTTCTAAAGGTTTAGTATTTTTATTTGAATTTAAAGAAGTAAAAATACTACTAAAAATAAAAAGAAAAAATAACACAAATATAAATAAAAATAGGTTTTTCCCTCTTCTCATTTTACATATTCACCTCTAATGTTGTATTAAATGATTTCTTTCAAAAAAATAATCATTATTTATTTCTGAAGTTTTAGTTGAATGATTTATATTATTTATATCAAGTGATTTTGCATATTTTTCGTAATCCAAATTTTGAATTAACTCTTGGCTTTTTAGTATTTTAAAGAAAGCAATTATCAACATACAAATAATCAGAGACAATATAATACTTATTGATGAGTAAAAAACTTGAATATTTAATTGAAAAATTTTGAAAATCTCAAATCCGATTGGTATCGCTAAAATCAATGTAAAACCAGAAAATACTTTTAAAATAAATCCAAATGTATTTTTAAATACTTTAATTTTATTATTATTATTTTTTAATTCTTTTTTATTTACATTTTCCACCATATCAACTCCTATTCAATTTTTTTTGTATTTGTGTACCATAATTGAAGTTCGATGTACACGAATATAAAAGTTCTGGTAGACGCAAACTATTTTTTATGTCCTAAAAATTGAATGTATTACAACATAATATTTTTATTCATGTACTGTTTTTATCATAAATGAAGTGTTTTTTTTAAATTGAGTGATGAGAAAATGGGTGAAGAAATAGAAAAAGAAACAGAGAAAAAAGAAAGAATTGTAATACACACTACTATATCTGCAGAAGCAAGAGATATTCTTGAAAAATTTTCAAAAAAAAGGGATGAAGAGAAGAAATTATTAACCAAAAGAAAAATAATTGAAAATGCTCTTAAATTATTTGAAAAAGTACAAGATACTGATAGTTATTTTGAATCAGGTAAAGACATCATAGATGATGCTTTAGAATTATATGAAAAATTTCAAAATCCACAAAAAGATGAGGCTTCAAATATTTGGATGCGATTTCGTAATGAATTAGATATGATTTCTGTAGGTAAAACTACTTTTTTAGCATATATTTCTGGTGATTATAAGAGAGCATTTAAAGAAAATGTAGCAGTGGATATCTTAGAATGGTATACTGGAAAAACTATAACAGAATTATCTTTAAAAGAAGTTCTAGATGGTATTAAAGCATTATGGCTTGCAGGAAATTATTTTAATAATATAGTAATTGAAAAAAGTAAAGAAGGAATATATGTGATGTTCTTTTATCATAATTTACGAAGTAAGCGATACGGTGAATTTTGGAGCGAATATTTTTCCGAATTTTTAAAAGAATTTAAAAATTGTAAAATAGATTACGTTATTAGAAACGAATCCTTCGTTTTGACCATTAATCCAAATAAATAAATATTTATTAAAAATTAGTTTTGATGATTCTAACTCAATTTATATTTAATATATATTCCATGCATTATTTAATGACTAATGGTGCATTAAATACTTGTTTATTATGTTTTTATTACTTGCTTCTCTTCAGATTCAATTTTTGAAATATTTAATAAAAAATTAGAGCAATTTTGATTGGTATATCTATTATTTTCATCATTTTGCCTATTAATTCCGACTACATTTATCATTAGATCAAAAATAAGAATGAATCCAACTCCACTTATTGTAACTCCAACTAATAATTGCATGATATCATACCAAAAGAGGATCACGATTGTTAAACCAAGAATTGGAACTATTGCTAGAAGAGAAAATAATATTTTTTCAAATTTATCCCATTTTTTAAATTCCATTGCCAATATCTCCTTATTTAAATTTTATATTTTTTAATTTCAGTTAATATTTTGATGCCTATTTTATAATTACTTCACGGAGTTCTTCTAAATCTTTTTGTCGGTAATTTTGAAATTCCAAATATCCATTTATTAAATTTTTATCATTCGGCATCATTTTACACATTAATAGAAAATACAATGGATAAACTTTATGTTTTCACCTTAAAAACATAAAAAAAGCCGAGAAACACATTCTTTTCTTTAAATATTACTTAAATAAATTTTTTATACCTTATATGGTTTTATAAGAAAAACCTAAAGAAAACGAAAAAATATAAAATTAAACTAAATTAACCTGTAAAAAATCTGCGATTAAAATAATTAATACATCCTTAATATTCCAATTTTCTTTCGTGGATGTTTCAATAAATGGGATTTCTATCGATTGAGCAAATTCTAATGCATTTTTAGTAAAAATTTTTCTTTGATCCTCAAGATCAGACTTATTTCCTACTAAAATAGAGGCAAATTTATTTTCTAAAACTTTAGTAGCAATATCAAACCAATTTTTAGTATTTTCAAATGTTATTGGTCTTGTAATATCATACATCAATATTACCAAATCTGCATCTTGTAAAAACGTTTTAGATAAATTTTTATATGCAATCTGTCCTGCTATGTCCCAAATTATCAAATCAATTATGTCATTTTTAAATCTAAGTTTCATTTTTGTAATTTCGGCTCCTAAGGTTGGCTTATATTCCTTATCAAATTCTTTAAAAGCAAATTGTTTAATAAAGCTAGTTTTCCCTACCCTATTTTCCCCTAATACTACCAATTTTAATTTATAATAATTTATTTTTTCCTCGATATTTTCGTCTTTAGACATAAATTGTAAAAGATCATTTTGTAATTCTCCAATCTTATCCTTAAGAAATTTATTTTCTTTTTCTAATTGATTTAATTTCTCTATTAGCGATTTATCCATTTTCCGTCACAAATATTGAATAAAATCAATATAAAAGAATTTTTTAAAAAAAATGAGGAATTAATTAATCAATCTTCTTGTGATTCAAGATATCCATCTTTTTCTAGCTTAATTAGAATTTCTTCGACTTTTTCTTTTGTAATTTTAAGTTCTTTTGCAATTTCTTCCATTTCTTCATCCCCAATTCCATCTATATATTCAAATACTCTATAAAATATTTCTTTTTCTAATTCCGAAAGCTTTTCATATTCCGTTCCAAACAAATTTTGCCACCTTGTTTTATCAAAACATTGATTTTAATTTAAATCTAATCATATTTTGTCGAATTTTCTAAAATAATTGATGATAAAATTGATTTCTTACAGTAATGAGATTGGAATATATGAAAATAGATACCATGCAGGAAAAGTTTTAGCTAATTTTTTAACAAAATATAAAGAAAATGCTGTAATTTATTGCATTCCAAATGGAGGTGTCCCTGTGGCAGAAGAATTATCGGAAGCATTGCATATTCCTTATGATCTTTTAATAGTCCGTAAATTAAAAATTCCTAATAATCCAGAAGCTGGTTTTGGTGCAGTCACGATAGATGAGAGTATTACACTTAATGAAGAGCTTTTGAAATATATTCCAATATCTCAAGCCTCTATTGATTTGGAAGTGAAAAAAACCATTGAAAATATTAAGACACGTATTAAATTATATAAAGGATCTAACGACTTTTTAAACGTAAAAGATAAAAACGTCATTCTTACTGATGATGGATTAGCATCAGGATATACAATGATTTCAGGAATAAAATCCATTAGAAAAATGAATCCAAATAAAATAATTGTAGCAATTCCGACTGCCTCAATGAGTTCTATTGAAAAAGTTGAGAAATTGGTATCCGAACTGTATTGTCCTAACGTTAGAGGGACTCCATTTGCAGTTGCATCTGCTTATAATAATTGGTATGATTTGGATGACGATGAAGTCTTGGAACTCTTAAAGAACTCAACAAATTTCATAGATAATATTTGATAGTTTATATATTTGTGATATTAAATTCGATTTACTATTGTTTTTTTTTAAGTAATTAAGTGCAATTCTAAAAATGTTAGAGTATTAATTAGGTGTGATACTTGTCATTCTTTCAGGATTTATGTTTGTGCTTTCCAATTTCTGTATGAGAAGCCATCGCTATGGTATTGTCATCGTACCTTTCCGCCATAAATGGATGACCTACAACGATGAATAAGTTAATTGAATACGCAAAAGAGAAAGATACAAGAATCATTATCATGCAGGAATCTTTAAACGACAACATATTAAATAATGTCTAGAACTTGAAATGATCATGTAAAAAATGAATTTATTCATATAATTCTAATTTCATTAAGAAATTTTTCGGCCTGATTTATTTTTTTTTCAATTAATTCCACTAAATCGATCCTTTCCTTCAAATCAATTTCTTTTTTTTGTTTCAATAAACCGATTGAAAGGTAAACCGTTTGTAAAATATTGCCCAAATTATGAGAATATTTGTCTTTTAAATTACCTTTTTCCCTATTTGATATAGTTAATTCTAAGTGTAAAAAGTAAATAATCATTAAAATCATCGAAATAATACCAAAAGTATAATTAATTGAAATCAAAAACACGTCATTGGACTCATATAATCCATAGGAATATCCTTGCAGGATGTTAAATAGTGAAATGGGAATAAAAATTAAAAGAATTCCCAAATTAATAAAATATAATCCGATGCTTTTTGAGACTGTCTCCTTAAAATTTTCCCACTTTAGTACAGGTATAATGAATGCACCCATCAAAAAAGCGTTATAAGTAAAAATAGAACAATTTAACGCGATTTTGATTCCTAAACCAAAATAAAGAATTATTGGTAATGAGATAAAAATTGGTGTCAAAATTAAAAAGATAATTTTAGGTATCTTGATAAAGTATGAAAAATATCCTGATGTAATATATAAAAAACCTACAGAAACTAAAATTCCATTTAATAACAAAAACATTTGAGAAAGATAAACTTCATTGGTTAATCCTGAAAATATAGGAGGAATTGGTGCCAAAGAAAAAACCAACCAACCGATCATAAAATATATATGCGCTTTTCTTTTCGTTTCAAAATAATAATGTAAGGAAATTCCAAAACCAACCAAGCGTATAATAGTTAAATTAACTAAACTAAAAATAACTAGTTCATTCATTCCCCTTCAACCGAATTAATAATATAGATTCTAATTACAGGTTCAACCTAATTAATGTATTCTATTAAATCTAATAAAGATTAGTTAAGTTTACTCAAAATAAAATATATCAATAATTTTAGAATACCCAATCTACCTTAAATACCCCTAATTTTAATATGGATTGAATATGTTTTTGTTAAACATTGTCAACATAATTAATAAGCGCTCTACCCCATTATTTCTAATGATATGGACGAATCTTTAACCTGCTATTCTATATCTACGTATTTTGAAATCCTTTGAATAGATTTTTCAAGAAATTCCTTATCATTTAAAGTCAAGCTAATTGCTTTTTTCGGACATTGTGAGACACACCTTCCACAGCCCATGCATTTATCTTCTAGAATGACAGCCTTCTCCTTAACGACAAAAATCCCATCATAAATGCATATTTTTTCACAGGAACCACATCCTACGCATTTATTTCTATCAACCTTGACTTCCACGCCAGACATTTTTGAGTATTTGTCTCTGAATTCATCTGCCATGTATTTAATTCCACCAGAAATACAACAACAAGGACAACAATTACACACGGTTAGCAATTTTTCTCCCGGATTTGCACCAAGCCAGAGTTCATCCAATTTATTTCTTCCAATGAAATGAACAAAACCTTCTTCTCTACAAATTTTCACGTATTCTAATGCTTCATCAACACTAACGAGCTTTCCAAATTCTGGATTAATTTTTAATACAGCCTCTCCTAAGAATAAGCATCCGTGTTCCCTTGGATAATTTTTACATTCATTTGATGTTCTACAAATACAAAAATTCATTATCCATCTATGGCTTGCTTTTTTAATGAAATATTCAACAATTTGAGATGGTAATACTGTTTGATTTGGTAAATCCAACGATTCATTAACTTTAATGACATTATCTTTCGGTAAACAAATTAAAGCATCTTCTTCCAATCCTTTAGCAATTAATCTCCCAATAATCGGTAACCTCGTCATTCTAAACATTATATTCCTATTTCTATATGCACTTTTGAAAATTTTTACCAACCATAATGGTCTCATAAGACTAACCTTTAATTTTTAACAAAAAGAATAAATTGAAATTATTAAGTTTGATGTTAATAATTAGATGTATTACATTTTGATATATATGATTAAATAATATTCTTATAAGAAAAAAATAATCAATATGACTTTAAAAGTCTAAATTATTATTGTATTAACGACTACAAGATGTTCGGGTAATGCTGCTCTAATGATGGTCTTTATAAAAAATAGAGTTGATAATCGCGAGTTTAATGTCGATAAAGATGATAAATACTTGGAATTGGCTCGATTATTCATTAGAAAAGAAAAATATAGAGAAGCTAACGGTCCTGTAATTTTGATTAAGTATATAAAAAGGAAACATTACTGTTTTATAGGATTCAAAAATACTTCAGGAAAAATTAAAAAGATTTTGGGTATAAAATAAAAATGCAAGTATCATTAATAGAAAGTGTAAATCTTATTTTGGAACATTTCAATTACAAAGTTCTCCCAATCTCTAATAAAAATAATTGTTTCGACATTACAGCGAAAAATCAGAATAGCATTTTATTTATTAAATGCATCCCAAATTCTGATAATTTTGGGAAAGATCAAATCGCTGAGCTAAAATTAGTTGCTGAAACATTTCAAGGAATTCCATTAATAATATCCGATAAAAATAAGCATTATTTTTATAAAGAAAATGTCATTTATGAAAAAGATGACATAAAAGTTATGAAAATCGAGACTTTCCAAAATATTTTAGCCAATAAAATCATTCCATTTATTCATGTTAAAAGAGGAGGCGAGTTTGTAGAGATAGATCCTGAAAAATTTAAAGAAAGTTTAAATCGATTGAAAAATGAAACTGATAATTTTAATATGTCTGATTTTGCAAAGGAAATAGGAGTTTCTAGAAGAACTATTTCTTATTATCAAAAAGGAGAAATGTCAGCGAAAAAATCCGTTTATGATAAAATGAAGAAGAAGTTTGGAACTTCTATTTTTAAACCAATAGATATAATGGAATGGAAACCTGATCAGAAAAAAGAATTGAGTTTCAATCCACAAGACGAATTAAGAACTTCATTAAGCGAACAACTTGAACATATTGGCTTGTCTGTCTTATGGACAAAAAGAACTCCTTTTGATGGTGTCACTGATAAGGAATACCAGCGTGAAGTTATAATCACAGGTATTGGGAGAGAAAATGATAAGAAAAAAATATTAATTCAAAAAATTAAGCAAATTAATGATTTATCTGATATTTTGAATTCATTAAGTATGTTCATAGTAGAAAATGAACCAATTAAAGAAATTTTAATTGATAAACAAATATATCCTGATTCTCAAGTACCTAAACTTCCATTATTTAATCAAGAGGAGCTCGATGATATAAAAAATGTAAATGAATTAATGCGTGAATTAAAAAAAGAAAAAAAAGAATAAATAATTGTCAATTATAGTAAACGTCTTTCTTTTAAATAATCCAAAGTTGCCCTTGATGAAGATATTGGAATTGCTTCAAATGGTTTTCTTTCAATAATTTTCGCGATGTCATCTGAAAAAACTCTACAAATTATTTTACAGAATTTATTAACTTCTCTGATTTGATTTAGGATCAGGATTACTTTTTTAATGTCATCAATCGTTATTATTATAATTTCGTAATTTTCAATACCAATTTGGTATAAAAATTGGGGATCCCATGGTATGCCTACAATTACATCCTCTTTTAATCTAGTATAGAAATCTGTTTTTTCTGCATATTCTGGTATGTCAATGATCTTAAATCCTCTACCTTCCTTTTTAAAGCTTCTTCCCAACCTTTCAGAAATATGATTCAAACCGATTAATAAAAATTCTCGCTTTATTTGTGCACCAATTCCCTTCGTTCTGATTGATTTTGCTTGTATTTCAATACGTTCGGCTGCAAATCTTGAAGTGGAAATTGTTTCACATCCAAATTGTCTGTCAAGAATTTGGGCAATATCATTATCAAAACATCTTGCAATAATTTGTATTTTTGTATTTATTTCTCTTATTTCCTCAATTGAAAGAAACAATAATTTAATATCATCATCAGCAATGATAACTAGCTTTGCTTCCTTAATATTTGCAGCCTCGAGCGTAGTTCTATCTCCTGGATTATCAATAATAAGCGGTACTTCAAGATCAATTAATTCTTCTGCTTTTTTTTCATCTTTTTCAATAATTACGTATTTTTTTCCAATGAATTCGAAATGTTGTCTTAATCGTTCTGCTAAGTTTGTATACCCTATTAAAATTATATGATTGTTAATTCCTTTTGCTAGAAGTCGACAAGTTTCTTTTGGATTGTATTTCCTAAATAATTCTACGGTAATTAATGAAAAGATCAATCCAAATATTACAAATTCACTAAAGATCGGATAAAAATGTCCATAATAAGACGCATGTTCAATAAAATAAAATAAAATTAATAATGCTTCTAAAGGAGAAGAAAATATTAGAAATACGATGTAATTAATTGCAAACCAGCTGAAAAATAAAGAGAAAGCCAATGCATTTTGCTTTAAAATTAGTCCAATCTTTATACTTAAACTTTTTTTCACTTCTAAAAATCACCTCTTTTTGTAATTAATAAAAAAAATCTTTATATTAGAATTAAAATTCATTTTAATCCCTCCCTATAAAACCTTTTTATTCTAAATTTTTATATTTTTATTGAGTTTTCACCATTAATTTCCTAATTTGACATAATCTTAAGTTCTTTATATAGGTAGTCTTTTAGGAAAATAGAGATATAAAGTAAATATGTAGAACCTAAATTAATGATTTGATCTAAAAATGCCTGAGGTCGATTTCGAAAGACTAGAAAATATTCTCGATATGATTTATTCGCCTTCATTTCGCATATCATTGCGTGAAAAGTTTGAATTAGAAGAAATTAAAAATAATCTTTCAAAATATAAAGACATAGAATTTTATTTAAAACGGAATTTAATAGTTGGAATAAATGGAGAAGTTTTTAATCACAAAACTACTGGTCCGTGTTTACTCCCAACAACAGATATTAATTTATTAGGTAGAAAAGGGAATAATATTCAAGAAATAATAAATAAACAACCTACCATTCAAAATGTATTTTTAACTGCAACTGCTGCAAGGGGGCCAATTCATGTTTGCTTAGAAACAAAAGAATTTACTAATCTATTAAATTCACTGTCAATGACTCATCAAAATTTTTTAGATGATATGATTGAAGTTGCAGACCGAACGATGGAAATAAACAAGCGATTAATGAAATGGTGGAATATCAAAAATTCAGACATTAGACTTCATTATACACATGAAAACAAGGTTGACGAATCAATTGAAAATAATTGTAAAAAATATGGTGAATTATACGTCAGATTTCTAGAAGGGCAAGATCAAAAATCAAATAATTATAGGATTGGTAAACGGATAAGGTCTCTACTTAATAAAGGAAACAAATATGAAGATTTATACCGGCTTCGTGTGGTTTCAACCTACTTCCCAGGATGGTGGGGTGATGAATCCATTAAAGAACACGTTGTCGTTGAAAATGTCTTCCATGATGCACAACTTTTTACAAAATTACACTCAAAAACCTCTATGGTTGGACTCTTGCCTCCCAAGGATTTGACTTTTAAAAAATCTGAAATGGATTTAGGTGTACCACTTTATCTGGGAACAGAAGAAATTGTTCGTGAAGGAATTGAACTACTAAAAATGACGAAATTTCCAAGAAAAAACAGATTTAACTGCATTATTGGAAATTTACTCTTGTTTGGAGTCAAAAATGTACATGATTATCATTCAATCGAATCATGCGAGAAAGATACATCAACATGTAATCAAGATTGCACTGAATGTTTAACTTTTTTAGAAGAATTTTTATTAAATATTTCTGGTTTTTAAAAAAAAAGTTTCTACTTTCTTATCATGCTTTCTAATAAAACTTTTGCTAAAATGGAGAATGCTTCATTAACATTATCTCCTGTTTTTGCAGATGTTTCTATGAACTTAAACGCATTAATTTTCGTGCTCATTTCAATCCCTTTATCAAGTGATACATTTTTAATATCCTGTAAATCAATTTTATTTCCTATCAATAATAGCGGAATTGGCTCTAATTCTCTCAAATCCTCTGACTCATATGCATGATTGTCTATTTCTTCCTTCCAACGTCCTAAAACATTATAAAATGAAGGTAATCTTGTTACATCATAAACAATTATAACTGCAGATGAACCTTTTAAATAACGTCTTCGTAACGATTCCCATTTGCTCTGACCAGCGATATCCCAAAATTGGAAATTAATTTCGTAGATTTTGTCGTTAAAATCGATTTTAAAATTCTTAAGAACAATATCTGCCCCTAGAGTTGGTTTATATTCTTTTGAAAATTTCTTTTGGACGAATTTATGTATTAGACTTGTTTTACCAACTGCGTAATCTCCGATTATCGGAATTTTAAAAGTATATCGAGCTTCCAGTTCATCTAACATTTTATAAATCCCATCAAGAAAATTAAGTGATTATAAATTCGTTATATATGCAAGTTAGATATTAAGCTGATCTTGTTTTAATTTCTTTTTGAAATGTAAAAAATAAAATTTAATGTTGAATAATGAATTAGATTCATTAATAATTGAATCTTATGGATTTTTGGTCTAATTTTCTTATTCTTCTTTCTGTTTATTTTTTTCTAATTCTTCTTCTTTTTCTTTGATTAATTTTTCAATTTTTTCTCGTTCCTCTGGTGACATATTTTTCAATGTTTCTTCTACTTGTTTTTCTCTGCTTTCACTTAGAATTTTTTCTAGTTCCTCTCTTTGTTTTGGGTCCATGCTTTTCATCATTTCTTCAGAAGCTTTTGACATCTCTGATTGAACGAACATGCTAATGAATTGAACTAAATAAGGCATTAATAACGCTGTTCTGGTTTTTGCTTCAAATTCTTTTGTTGCTTTTGCTTTCATTTCATCTAATTTCTCTTTATTCATTTCACCTTTGTCTAATCCTTCACATTCTTTGTATTGAACATAATAATTGTTACCGTTGAATCCTAATGGTATTGACTGGCAGTTTAATGGTTTTGAATAAGAAATAGAGCATTGTTTTTCTATTAACATTGGACAAGTCCCATCATCCTTAAAATTAAATCGTAAAACTGGAAGTTCATTATCAATAACAATACTAATATTAGGAAAAACTCTAAATATTGATTGATCCTTTATCCAACGTTCTAAATCCTCAAAATATATATTAAAAATTCTTCCAGTACAACATTTAAAACAAGGCGGATCCGCTGTTTGTTGACATTCAAATATAAATTTCTTTTTTGATGTACTTTCAGTCACTAATTTCACCTTCTTTAAATAATATAATTTTCAAAACCTATTTTTCAAAAAAAACTATTTAAATATTAATATGATTTGAAATTCTAAAATATATAGTAATTTTTCCAATCTAATAATTTTTAACTAATATAAATTCAAATTTTATTTCAATTTTGTATATATTGAATAAAATTGTCCATCTTCTTCAATTAAGAGTATTTCATATCCTTCTTTTTTTAAAAAATTTTGAATATTGTCTTTTGCGGGTTCAAAATCTCCGATTATTTTTAAGATTTTTCCAGATTCGAGCGTTTTAATCTTCTTTTTTGTTAACAATACTGGGATTGGACAAGTTTTTCCCTTAACATCTAAATTTTCATCAAAATTCATATTATTCCTACCTAAAATGAAATTTCTTTATCACTATTTACAACAGCTTCGACTATTTCATGCATACCGACAATTGTTATTCCATCTATTAATTCCTCTTTTTTAACTCCTCTTGCATTACAACATACGCCGCAAGCGATAACCTTTACTCCTTCTGAAATAGAATTTTCAAGATATTCTTGAATATTAGGGTATTCCGAGGGTTTTTGATTTTTTAATCCACAAAATACCGCATCTTGGAATAAAATTACGGTAACTTCATGTCCATCCAAAAGTGCTGTTAATGCAAATCTAGCTGCAGTATAAGGTTTTTCCCTACCATAAGGGGATTCAAAAATCACGACTGATAATTTTGCCATTTATAGTTCTCCATTATTTACTAAATTTGTAACATTAATAAACTCATAAAAACGTTATCATAAATTTTTATGATGACCATTAAAAAATCTAATAATTAGCTAGGAATATTTAACGCATCCCGAATTTCCTTATAGGCAAGTAGAAAATAAACGTCTATTCCATTTAAAATAAGTATAATAAGAGCAATAATTATAATTAGGATATTTAAACTGAATAAAAGACTTATATTTATTGTTAAATTAAACAAACATATTCCAAGTGCTAAAAAATAACTGAATTTTTTTAATTGGTATAACCAATAAGAAGTTAATCCTGTTATGGCTGAAATTGAAAGATACATAATAATTGAATAAAGATACCAAAAAAATAATGGATCATTGGCGAGCAATAAAAAAATTAAAGTAATTAAACTATAAACAAATGAAATAAATGGAATAAATATGTTAGGGATTAAGATAAATATGATTAAACCAATCAATTCATCTGGTCTATTAATTTTAACCTCTTTTATATCATCTGTATCGCCACTATCTGCTATTCTTTTTCTTTTTTTCATGAGATTTTCTTCAGTTTTTTTTCTTTCATCCAATATTTTTTTCTTTCTTTCAATCTTTGATTTAACCATCTATAATTCGCCTATTTAAAACTCTCATTCAAGTATTATTGAATTGAAACTCCTTTATCTCTTTAATTGTTATGGTACCTTCATGGAATGCAGTCGCAATTAACGCACCATTAATACCTAGTTCTTGCATTGAGGATAAATCTTGAATAGTCTTAACTCCTCCTCCCGTAATTAATTTAGTATTTTTTAGATTATCTTTCATAATATCTATTAATTTTTTATTTATTCCTCTTTTTGATCCCACTTGAGTTAATTCAAGAAATATTATTTCATTAATGTTAATTCTTTCTATTAATTTCAAAAATTCATTTAATGTTTGAGATTTAAATTTTTCATTTCTCGTCAATAATTGACCATTAAGAAGGTCTATGCTTAAAATTACTTTACTTTTTCCCAAAACTTTAGTTATATTTTTTAATTCATTAATATCTTTCAAAGTTTCAGTACCTATAATTAATTTATCGATATTTAGATATTTTAATGCCTCTATATCTGATAAACTTGATATTCCCGCATCTAACATGATTTTATAGTCCAATTTCTTAGTGATATTATTAATATACTCTAATTCTTTATTAATTCCTTGGATTGCATCCAAATCTGCAATATATAATTCATTAAAATCTGCCAATTCTTTAAATTTTTGAGCCATTTTTATTGGGCTGCTATCATTTAATATTTTACTCGATCTAATAGGACGATATTTTTTTCTCTCTCCTTTAATACCTCTTACAACTTGTTTTTTCCCATCAATTGTTAAGATGTCAAGTACAGGAATAACTCTCATTTTCATCCAGTAAGAACTTTTAATTACTTGAATGATTTTATTAATTAAAGATAAATGTTTGCTCAACTGGAGGCTTAATGATCCCAACAAAAAAAGAAAATGAAGTTGATCCTTACAGCGAATTCGATCAGATAAAAGAAATTGGGCCTGCTATAAAGAAAAAACTTATTGAATGTAATTTTACATCCTTAAAATTAATCGCAACAAGTAGACCTAAAGAAATTGCTAACAAAACGGGTATATCCGAAAATAAAGCAGAAAAAATTGTTAAGGATGTTGCTCTTAAGTTAGGATATACTTTTAAACCTGCAAATGAACTTTTTCAAGAAAGAAAAGAAATTGGCAGAATTTCTACAAGCTCTAATAAATTGGATTTATTATTGGGCGGAGGTGTGGAGACACAAGCAATAACCGAAGTTTATGGTGGCTTTAGATCAGGAAAAACCCAATTAGCTCACCAATTAGCTATTAACGTTCAATTACCAAAAGAAAAAGGGGGACTTGATTCAAACGCTATTTATATTGATACTGAAAATACATTTAGACCAGAAAGAATAGTCGAAATGGCTTCATACATGGAATTAGACGAGCAAAAAGTCTTAAATAACATTCAAGTAGCGACTTGTTATAATTCTGATCATCAAATTTTGATTGTGAACCAATTAAAACATCAATTAAAAACAACTCCTGCAAAGATCATTATTTTGGATTCACTAATGACCTTTTTCAGAGCAGATTATATCGGGAAAGATCAATTAATGGAACGTCAAAGTAAACTTTTAGCTCATTTAAATGAATTAAAGAATGTTGCAAAAATATATGATGCAGCAGTTCTCGTAACAAACCATATCTCTGCAACGCTCGATCCAATTGGTGAACAGACTAAACCTACTGGTGGTAATGTTGTTGCTCATTTCATCCAAAATCGATTATCCTTGAAAGCATCTAGGGGTAATCAAAGAATTGCACGATTAATTGATAGTCCATATTTACCAGAAGGGCAAGTTACTTTTCAAATTACTAGTCACGGTGTAAGAGATATATAAAATAAAAAAAGCTAAGTTATTTCTTCTTAGCTTTCACTAAGATTATACGTTGAATGTTATCAACACGATCAATCTCTAAACCGGACTTAATACAAATTTCCTTCAATTCTTCGTCAGTATATCCAATATAAAATCCAAAGAACGATAAGAAAGTTTCACTAATGATGTTTGGTTCGGTAGATAATAAGATTATGTTTCCACCAGGTTTTACAACTTTAATTATTTCATCTAAAAGAGATTGAATATCTTTTTCCTTCTGAAACATTAATAAAACTGCTTGATCCGCAATGTTTCTTTCGCAATTTATTTTTCTATCTTTTGTTATAATTACTGGTTGGATGACCTTATCAAAATTGAAAAAGGCTGCAAATTCTAATATAGTTTGAAGGGATGCTGAATTTTTTACAGTAATAAGAACTTTTCCCGTATCTCCTACTAATCTTGCAAGGTCTATTAATGGTTGTTTTATTGGATCAGAATAAAATAATATCGTATCTCCTTTATTTACTTTATAATGGTCAAATAAAGCTGTTCTAATACCTGATAAGAGAGTATACATGGCAGGAACTACATTAAACAACATGGGTCGTATAGTTCTTTTAATTGCCTCCACTCCTTTTTCAGTAATTTCGTAATATTTTCTTCTTGCTGCCCGTCCTTTCTTTGAAAATGAGTTTAAATACTCAGAATTCTCTAATTTCTTAAGTGCTGGATACACCTGTCCTGTACTAATTTTTATATCGTTAACTTTCATTTCATTAATGATTTCATATCCATATTTTGGTCTAAAGGCTAGTTGAAGTAGAAGTTGTAGTTGAAACCAACCTATTCGGTCAAATTCATCGTCTTCATCTATCCCACTAAATTCTTTTGTACTCATGAAATTATTTCTCCTCTCAGTTTTTTCATATTTTAATTATAAACCCATGCAAATATGCAATATCTCGTTCATAATATAAAATTTTTTTTAAACGTTATCTTATTTCAATTTAAAAGAATATATAAATTTTTAATAAATGGAATTAATTTTAGATTGTTTATTATTATATATTTTTTAAATAAAAGTGAGATAAATGGATAAAGAGAAAGACTCAAAAAGAAAAAGTCTTGTAGATAGACTTTTTGACATGGTTGGAGATGCTATTGACGGTATTAATCAATTTATTAATAATGTACAGGATAGAATATTGGATCTCGCAGACAATATGGAGAAAAGGCTTAAAGGAGAGAAGAGTGAAGAAAAAGATGAACTTAAAGAATATATGAAGGTGTCAATTAAAGAAATAGAAGAAGAAAAGATTGATAGAGAATCAAAATTGTCTGTAGAACCGACTATTCCCGTAGAAATTGAAGAAATAAAAAAGGAAGAAATAAAAGAAGAAAAGATTGAAAGCGAATCGAAAATATTCGTGGAGCCCATCATTCCTGTAAAGGCAGAAGAGGTAAAAGAGGAAGAAATAAAAGAAGAAAAGATTGAAAGCGAATCGAAAATATTCGTGGAGCCCATCATTCCTGTAAAGACAGAAGAAGAAAAAAAGATAGACGTTAAAATAGCTAAAATTGTTAAAATTGAAGATCTTATCGAAAAGAAAATTGCTGATAAGCCCAAAGAAACTGTAGAACAACTACCTAATAGAGAAATAATCAAAGAAAAACCCGTTGAAAAACTTAAACCTTATGTTATGTCAAAAGAAATTAATGAAAAAGACATCAAGAATTTGACTGTTATTTATGGAGTCGACAGGGAAAGAGCAATAAAATTGGTAGAGAATGAAATCACAACGATTTTTAAGCTTGCCTCAGAGCTACCATCAAAAATCTCACGACTTTTAGATATTTCAGTTGTAGAAGCTCAAAATATAATCCGAGCTGCAAATGCAATGATTTTTTAAAAAAATTTTAAGTAATTCAATAATATTTTTTAGTCATTTTTAATAAATAAAGAATAATTTTCCTATTTATAAAATTAAGAAATTCAAGCAATAAAAAAGATTTTATTAATGAAAAAATATCTAAAAAAAAGTTAAATTAGATTAATCATTATTAATTTGATGTCTTTATATTTTAAAAATTTATAAGAAATAATATTTCCCATCTTAGAGTTTGCAACCCATAGCTTTTTTTAATAAAACATGAATAATTCTTATAATTAATATATTGGAGGTTTCTCTTTGGATGCAGAAAAAGCTGCAAAAATTTTAGGCATTACAGGTGGAGCTTTTGCTATTATAGCTGCTTTTTTATGGTGGTGGTGGGTAATAAGTCCAACAGCACTCTATGGAATGAGTTCAATTGATGTATTTATTTGGATGACTAATAACTCTTGGCCTGTCCTGTTAGATCCATTTAACGATATACGTTATCTTATATATTACATTTGTATGCTTGTATTAATTGTAGGCGGTATAGTATTTATAATAGCTAGCGCAAAAGTAAATAAAAAAGCAGGAGTTACGGGATTAATTATCATTGTTATCGGATCAATATTGGCTATAACTTATATGGTGGTGCATTTTATTATCGCAAACTTCTCATTTGAACGATTCTTTTTCTACATAATAGGTGATGCATTTGTTGGTCTTGGTCCTGGCTTTTATTTAGCAATTACATCGATAATATTATGTATCTGTGGAGTCATAGCAATATATAAATCCAAATAAAAATTCTTTTTTTTTATTTTAATTCATTAAAATCTTGCTTTAAAATAGAAATAATACCATGAAAAATATAAATCTCAAAAATTATGCAAGTGAATAAAGAAATTAAAAGACCAAAATAAATACTATGGACTAATACATTATGAATTACATTTATCATAGGAATAATCATTGAACATGTTATCCAAATAGCGGCTATAAAGAGTCCAATTGATAAAAACAAGTGTCTTTCTATTGACTTATAATATAAAAATAAAAAGAAAATTATCAATGTCTGAACAACAATGGAATGAATTAAAATAATTAAGGCTGGAGTTGGATTTAATATAAAGAAGTTTCCAATAAGAAAATTCAACAACATCAACCCAATTAATAAAATACTAAAACTTATTGATTTAAAATTTCTTTCTCTTTCAAATAAAATTGAATAAGTACAAAGAAATACGAATCCTGTAATTCCCCATCCAACAAAAACGAAATAAGGGGCTCCAAATAGTGAGTTTTCTAATGTAATGAATGGAAGGACCTCTGATCTCCATCTCCACCATTCTAATTGAATTGCTGAAGTTTCCATAACTAATGAAATTCCCACTACAAAAAAAGTTCCAAGTGCAACTCGAATTAACAAAGCATTATGAAATTTCGTATTTTCCGTGATTAATTGGGAAAAATATTTAGCTAAATAAAAAGTAAATACCCATCCTAAAACTATTACGAGAGATATATTTCCAATTTTAAAAGATCCGGAGCCCTCATATAAAGGTGCGAAGGTTCCAATTATTAACTCGCGAATAAATGAAAAAATTAATGCATATCCAAAAAAAATTAACGTTTTTTTCGCTCCTTTATCAGATAAAGAATGAAGAATTATAAAGATAAAAAAAATGGTTAAAGGGACGATTAATAAAATCTCAAACATATTATTCACTATTCTCTTTTCTCGAAAGAATTTTGATCAATAACAATACATTTGAAAGATATAAAGGTATGAAGGCGATTAAAAGTTGTGGTAATCCTAATAAAATCGTTACAATTAATGTCATTTCTATTGTAAAAGAGAATATTACTAAAAAAGGAACAATTTTCCAAAATTTGTTTTCAAATATTCTGGATTTCATTTTTAATACTTTACAATTTTAATAAAAAAAATACAAAATTATAAGATTTTAAAATATTTCTTGGGATTTACTCTTCAAATGAGATATTAAATATTACTTAATCAATAAAAAAATTAAAGAAAAGAACCATAACAATTTTTATCATTAATCAGAATTCTTTTTAATAAATTCTCTTAAGGGTGGTATATATTTCTCCCTATACCTCAATATGTCATTATGTCCCGCTCCTCGAATGGCAATCATTTTTGCTTCTGTGCTTTTTGGAAGAATCTCATGGATCAATTCCCCTTCTGAAATTGGTATGATCCAATCGTTTGTTCCATGGATGATTAAAATAGGTTTTTTTATTTTAGCAATTCTAATTTCATTTGACCATTCTTTTAGATTGTCTAACGTAATATTAGGGCCTCCTATTCGAAATAAACGGGTCATTAAGTTATATATGCTTGCAAATCCACTTTCAAAAAAAATTCCTCTAAGGTTTGATGGATTCTGAGCCCCAATTTCTGAAGCGCACACACTTCCGAGTGATCGTCCCATTATGAATAATGAATCTCGAAATGTTTCAGCCTCCATCCATTTATTAAAATGTTGATAAATTCGAAACGCATCTTCTATTAAGCAAGTGTAAAAAGGATCTCCACTGCTCCAACCATAACCTCGAAAATCAACAACTGCTAGATTTACACCACATTCAAAGAATAAGTCATAAAAATGTATGTAATCTAGTGCGATTTCACCATTTCCATGGAACATTAGAATTGTTGGAAGGTTATAATCTTGCACGTAACAAACTCCTCCAATATTTATGTTAGGTTCTATTTCAAAATTGAGAATCTTGATATTTTTTCCCAAATTTTTTGGTATATTTACTTTTCTCGGATAAAAGACTACTTTTGAAACTATTGGATCGTCTAAAAATGACATAGAAAAACCTCTCAGTAATTTAATCCCATAAAGTCTATGAAATTGCTTCAATATAAATTATTTAAATTAACCGAATAATTGATGTACTGCTGTACAAATCGCTATCAGATATTAGATTATTACATGTTAGATTATTCAAATTAAATTTAAATTATATACCAAGTAATTTAATTTCTGGTGGCGATTATAATGGAAAAGAAATTGACATATTGCCGAATTTGTGAAGGATCTTGCGGTTTTATTGCAGAAATTGAAAATAATAAAATTGTTAAATATTATGGAGATAAGGATCATCCTGTTTCAAAAGGTTATACATGTATAAAGGGACGTAGTTTTCTTGATATTCAATATCATCCAAAAAGAATTAAGTATCCCCTAAAAAAGGTCAACGGAAAATTTGAACGGATATCTTGGGAACAAGCAATTGATGAAATTGGCACGAAATTGCTTGAATTAAAAACTAAACATGGAGGGAATTCTATAGGGATGTATCTAGGGAATCCACTTGCGTTCTCCTATTCTGCTGCAATGTATTCAGCAACCTTTGCAAGATTTATTGGTTCAAGAAATATATATGGTGCTGGATCACAAGATTGTAATAATAAATTTGCTCATTCAAAACGTTTCTTTGGAGCAAGCATCATTATTATTGTTCCCGACTTCGATAAAATAGATTATTTTTTAGGAATAGGCACAAATCCTGCAGCTTCTCATTTTAGTTTTGTCGTATTTCCCCGACCCATGCAACGATTAAAAAACATGGCGAAAAGAGGTTGTAAGATCGTTTGGATGAATCCTCGTAAAATAGAAGCTGCAAAACAAGTTGGCGAGCATCTGTTTATTAGACCGAATACGGATATTTATCTCTTATTTGGAATGATAAATTATGTGCTGGAAAATAATTTAGAAGATAAAGAATTTATTAGTAAATATTCCAAGGGAATTGATGACCTCAGAAAGATTGCTAAAGAGTTTGGAGGTAACTTAGAAAAAGTTGCCCAAATAACTGGTATTCCCAAAGAAACTATAATTAAAATAACAAATGATTTTTTGGAAGCTTCAAAAAAAGGAGGAGCGTCCGTTTATGGTCGGTCGGGAACGGATAGAGGATCCTTTGCAACATTATTAGCATGGGCTATTGACGTGTTTAATTTTATTACAGGGAATATTGATAAAAAAGGGAATTTTTACAGTTATGGATTGATTGATGCTGTTGATGTCAGTAAAATGGGGGGATTATCTTCAAGCAGTAAACCTAAGAAAAAAGAAGCACTTAGTCGAATAGGGAATTTTGGATCTTTGATTGGAAATTATCCTGCTGCTTTGATGGCTGAAGAAATATTTACTCCTGGCGATGGTCAAGTTAGAAGCATGATAATACTAGCAGGAGATCCTTTAGTCAGTTGTCCAAATACTAAAAGACTTCAGAAAGCGTTTAAAAGTTTAGAATTATTGGTATCCATGGAATTATTTATGAATGACACTGCGATTTTAGCAGATTATATTCTTCCTTGTAAAACTTTCTTGGAACGTGAAGATTTTGCATTGGCAACAACTTCTTTTAATCCCATCCCTTTTGCTTGTTATTCAGATCCTTTAGTAGAACCTGATGGTGAACAAAAAGGTGAATGGGAAATATTTAATCTCTTACTAGAGAAAATGGGAATGTTATCCCTAGGTGGACCTCCTTTAAGGGTATTTAAATTAGCCTTAAAAAAAGATGATAGGAAAAGAATGAATGAATTAATGAAAACTGAAAGAGGGATTTTTCTAAACGAAGAAAAAGAAATTAAATATAACACGTTACTTCCTGATAGAATTCAATTTCCAGATAAACTTATTCCATTAATCCCAGAGGATTACATAAGTGAGTTTGAGAAATTAAGGAATTTTAATTTTGAAAACGAAGAAAATTATCCTTATACTCTTATAAGTGGAAGGCAGATAGAAACCATAAATAGCTGGATTCATACTAATCTGGAGACGAATTATTGTTATATTAATTCAGATGATGCAAACAAATTAGGAATCGAAGATTTTCAAACCATTAAAGTATCGAGTAAAATCAATTCAATCGAAATCCAAGTTAAAACAACTCCCGATTTAATGAGAAGTATTATCTGGATCCCTCACGGTTGGGGAAGGACTAATCAAGACATTCCTGAATTGGCACTAGAAAAACCAGGTGTGAACGTTAACATTATCACTAATGATCATTGGAAAGACCTTGAAACTTTTGCAGGTATGGTTCTTCTTGATGGTGTTCATGTAAATATTGAAAAAATCTAAAAAATCTTCTCTTTTTATTTTTTTTAACACATAGAATAGATGGCAAGATAAAAAACCGAATTTTCAATTATGAATTTCTTTTTTTTTTAAAACTAGAACATTCTTCCCCCTATTTTTATTATAATTCTAAAAAAATATAATGTTTCTGTCAATGTTCATATATATATATATTTTAAGACATGAATTCTGAGATAAGTATGAGAAAATTTAAATTTGATTTCTTTAAAATTCTGATGAAACAAGCTGGAAGGTTTAGATCACCTCTATAATAGCCTGCTGATATGTAAAAAATCATACATATTAAATTGAATTTATAAATCAAGAATATTTTTTAAAAAAAGAGACCCACCCCAGGAGAGTAATGTGAAAAATGAATAAGCTGGAACTTATGGATTATTTTTTCCATCCCAAAAACTTGACATTGGTTGGCGTGAGCCGAAAGTTAATCGGAGTCTCAAGTATGCTACTCATGAGCTTGATACGGAAAAAATTTAAAGGAGATATTCACTTAATTAATAAAAATATAAAAGATGGACATAAAATTATGGGTCAACCCATAAAATCTGACTTAAATCAAATAGAATCTGATTTAGATCTTGTCTATATCATCGTTCCCTCGAAGGCAGTACCTTCAGTTCTTGAAGAATGTTCTGCAAAAAATATGAAAGCCGCAGTTATTATTTCATCAGGATTTTCGGAATCCATAGGATATAATAAAGATAAACTTCAATTACAAGACGAAATAGTGAGTATTGCAAGAAAAAATGGATTTGTATTTGCCGGACCTAATTGTAATGGCATCTACAGTGAAGACGTGTCTTTATATGCCATTTTTGGTCCGAGGTTTATTACAATTCCAAATGGGCACATCTCCGTTGTATCCCGAGGGGGAACTGCTGGGTGCAACACTATTAATGAGATCGCAAAACGAGGAGTTGGGGTCTCAAAATTCATAAATCTTGGAGATGCAGCCTGTCTTGACTTGCAAGATTTTATTGAATATTATAATCAAGATCCTGTAACTAAAGTAATTGGAGTATATACTGAAGGAATTTCTGACGGGAAACGATTCCTCAAGATTGCTCGAAAATGCGGATATGAAAAGCCTGTTGTAATGTACAAGGCGGGACAAACCCGTGCCGGGCAACAAGCTGCAACGAGCCATGTGGGGGCCATCGCCGGTAAATTCAGCAATAGAATTTATGAAGGGTTCGCAAAACAAACTGGAATAATTACTGTAGAGAGCATAATCGAACTTGCAGATGTTTGTTCTTCTTTTATGTTAACCTATCTGCCAAAAGGTAAAAGAGTCGGAGTCATTACCCCTGCAGGAAGTCTTGGTGTCCAAGCATCTGATGCCATCAATAATGCTGGATTAGAACTCGCCACATTAAATCCTGCTACAATTGAAAAACTAAATGGATTTCTCCCTGAATACTGGTCGCATTCCAATCCTATTGACTTGACCGATAGTATGGATTTCTCCGTAATCGGTAAATTGGCAAAAATTCTCGCAGATGAAGACAATTTTGACGGTATGCTCGTGATTTTTGGAGACATGCCTGACGATCAAGAAAGCATGGCAGAAATGGCTGGAAATATCGCTGAAGATATGGGTCTCGGGGATCAATTGGAGAGTTTTCGAAAAATGATGGAAAATGAAGACATGCTCATCACCATGCTAAAATCAGAGATAAAAAAAATTAGTCGAAGCATGTTCAAACAAAAGAAACCCGTGTTCTTTCTGGGAAGTTCTCAAGCTAAATCGGGTATGCCCGATATGCTTCGAGAACATAAAATTGTTCCCCTTCCAGAAACTCATAGAATTGCTCGAACCTATGCGGCCCTCGCTCGATGGGGCGAGATGACGCAAATGAAACAAATATTATCGTAGTTTATGGCACAGAATCGTTCCTAGATATTTCTGCTAAATAAAACTCTTATAGATTTCTCAATACTAAGAAACGATCTGTGTCCAATCTTCTCCTAAAAGAAGAATATATCTGATTTTTTGCCCATTATATATGCCGGGATGCAATTCTTTAAGCTAATTCTCAATGCTTGGATCATTAATAATGATTATATCTGCAAATTTTAGAATAATTTATTCAGAAGACTTTAATTGATAAAAAACCTTAGCTCTTTTAAACACGATATAATCAAAAAATAGAAATTAAATCCTCCAGAAAGGTGTATAATATGTTATATTATTATATATTATAAAGATAGTGCGCGATAGTAATAAATTCGATTTGCACAAGTCGTTTTCGATATGGAAGATTTTATCAAATTAGTAGAAAATTATAAGAAATTCAAAAAAATCAAGGATGATATGAATGAATATTATGTGAGAGTTGATAAATTGGATGGGAGGAATATCTATATGGAGAAAATTAAATGAATGATTGTAAGTTAAAATTTTTAATTCAATATAGAAATCAATTACTTGAAAGATATCTTTTCTATTCTTTATGGATATGAATATTCGCCATAGTATTTTAAAAATTTTCTGGATCTGGAAGAATAAATCTATATTTTTGACCTTCCGGAATATGATATAACTTTCTTTTTTCTCTTGCTATTGCCCCTAAGTAAAAAAGATAAGTTGAAGATAAAACTGGTAAATAAAAAAACAGAGTGAATGAAAATATATAAAATATTACCAAAAATAAATTTCTAAGAATAAATAATATTATACATGATATCGGAATTTCAACAAGAAGCAAGCTAATTCCATGTTTGAATGAAGCTTTTCTCGAACCTAAAAGGTATCCATATAAATATGCTGAAAATATTAATCCTACATTAAAATAGAATTGGAGTAGAAAAAATATAGCCGACATTTCTGTAATTATCATTGTAGTTATTATTGCATTAGCAGGATCAAACATATTAAAATTAAGAGGAATCGATAAAAATAAATTTTGTAATAAATTAATAAAATAATTAATCAAATATATAAAATACTCTCCTGTTATAATCAAGAAGGAAGAAAGAATTAATGCTCCAATTATAAAAGCTATTGCACTAGATTTATTATCTCTTTTCATTGTATTTCTTTTTAATAAATCCCTGATATAATGCTCCAACTCAATGGATTGTTCTTTTAATGACAAATTAAAATTTCCATTTTTATCATTTATATTTAAATCTTCAAATTTGTGCAATATTTTAATTATTATTTTGCGGAGTAAGGTTGTATTATCAAGAGTATTGGTCAACGCTGCAATTTTTAATTTCGTTGCTGCATCTTCGTAAACAACAAGTTTTTCATCAAATAAATCAACTTTATTAAAGTCTCCTCCCATAAATTCATGAGAAAAGTCGCTCATCGCAGATAAATAACCTGCCACCATTTGGGGTTCGATTTCTCTTTTAATGAAGTTCAAAGAAAATATGCAAATTCCTTTTGGATTGATTATATAAAGTTGATGAAAAATATGGATCCCCAATTTATTTTTTTCGTAATTAATTTATATATAATATTTTTTACTCCAAATCGATATAATTCTTATTGTTATTCAATAACATGATAATTAATGAAAGAGCTTGGAGGACGAGAAAGATGAACGTATGTGATAAACCTTCAATTGAATTTGGATATAATATCTTAGTGGATCCTTATAATGAAATTTTACAAATCATAGAATTTGGACTAATTAAATTAAAAAATGGCAATATTGGATTTTAAAATCTAAGAATTGAAACGTTTTTAGTTATTTTAAGTGGAGAATATAAAATTAAATGCGGGAAGTAAATTTGGAAATTAAAGCGAAATGATATTTTTAATGAGCTTGCTATTATAATTTACATACCTCATAGTATTAAATATAACATTTCTACTGAAAGAGAAGTGAAATTGGCAGTCTTTTCATCTCGGGTTCTAACATTTATTGCTAATCCCTGATTAATAATATCGGAAATGATAATTTTCTGGTTGGAAAGAAGAACCTTCACACAAATGGATTTTGATAAAGTAGAAATCTTTAATAATTAGATAATATAAATAATGAAAATAAAAGAGTTAAAGGAGGAGTTTTTTCATAATTTTAAACATTCTGATTGATAATTTGTACATCGCATCTCCAATATCCTTGATGATTGGATTTATATTGATTTTTGTTTTAATGAGAAATAAATGAAGTGAATGTTGTATGGAAAATGAACTTTTTATATTAGGAGATCACGCATGTGCACTTGGAGCTTTAGCTGCTGGCTGTAATTTTTTTGCAGGGTATCCCATCACTCCTGCAACAGAAATTGCAGAATATTTATCTCAAAATTTACCAAAAAATAATGGTTTCTTCGTGCAACTTGAAGATGAAATTGCTTCAATATGTGCTGTAATTGGGGCATCATGGGCTGGTGCGAAGGCAATGACTGCAACTTCGGGTCCTGGATTTTCTTTAATGCAAGAAGCCATTTCTTATGCATATTTTACAGAAACACCTTGTGTAATTGTTGATGTGCAACGATCAGGTCCTTCTACTGGTCAGGCAACTTATCCCTCTCAACAAGATTTCTATCAAGCGCGTTTTGGTGCTCATGGTGATTACGAATCTATTGTATTGTCTCCATGGTCCGTTCAAGAATCATTTGAGATGACAATCAGAAGTTTTAATCTAGCAGAAGAATTTCGTCTACCAGTGATTTTACTAATGGATGGTGCCATTGGACATTCTAGAGAAGGACTCCTAATACCACCGAAAAATAAAATTAAACTTATTGAGAGGAAATTAAATAAATCAAATAAATTCCCGTTTGAAACAATTGATGATTCATTAGTTCCTTCCATGCTTATTTTTGGAAAGGATTTTCCTTTTATGGTAACTGGATCTGCACACGAAAAGTCTGGAAAACGAAATTATGATTCAAATATTCATACTGAAAATATAATTCGAATTATTGCAAAGGTTCAGAATGCCTCAAACAAAATTATTGATTTAGAACTAAAAAATGTTGAGGATGCAGATTATTTCATATGTTCATTTGGTGTTTCTGCCCGTCCATCATACGGTGCGTTCTTGAAATTACGAGAAGAAGGCTATAAAATGGGCTTTATTAGATTTAAAACACTCTGGCCTTTCCCTAATCAACAATTGAGAGAATTATTTAATAAGAACTTTAAAAAAATTTTTGTGATTGAGATGAATATGGGAAAATTATCACGGGAAATTGAACGTGTTTCTCATGGACAAATAGTCTCTTATAATAAGTTAGGCGGTTTAGTACCTTCAATTAAAGAAATCTATTCTTTCATTAAAGAAGAAGTTGAATAAGTTATGAAGGACACCGAATATTTGATTGACAAGTATTTGCAGTATTTACCAACTACATTTTGTTCTGGATGTGGAAACGGTATTATTTTAAATTGTTTTATTCGAGCTTTAGATGATCTTGAATTAAAATTAGAGAATATTTTATGTGTATCTGGAATTGGATGCTCTTCTTGGATCCCTAGTCCGTATTTAAAGTTAAATACTTTACATACCTTACACGGAAGAGCAATTCCTTTTGCATCAGGTACAAAAATTTTTAATAATAATTTGAAAGTTATAGTTTTTACGGGTGATGGTGATGGTGCAGGAATTGGAGGGAATCATTTAATCCATGCTGCGAGAAGAAATATTGATTTAACAGTAATTCTTGTAAATAATGCTATTTATGGAATGACTGGTGGTCAGTTTGCCCCCACAACACCTTTCGCTTCAATAACATCCACCTCAAAAAATGGACATTTAGAACACCCTTTTCCTGATTTATGTAAGCTCGTAGAAGCATCCGGTGGATCCTATATTGCCAGATGGACTGTATATCACCCTCGGGAATTAATAAAAACCATTAAAGAAGCCATATCGCATGAAGGATTTTCATTCATCGAAGTAATGTCGCCTTGTCCTACTGAATTTGGGCGCAAAAATCAACTTTCTCTTGTAGATTATTTAAGAAAATTTACTTTAAAAGAGACAGAACCTGGAGCAATCAAAGTTGGCGTGTTTAAAAAAGAAATTAAACCCGAATTTTCGAGGTTGTTACGTGATCGAAAATGATAAATAACGACATTAAAATCCGGATTGCTGGAAGTGGCGGTCAAGGAATTATTTCTGCAGGAATAATTATAGCAAATGCCTTTTTCCTTAAAAAATTCCACGTTCTTCAAACCGAAAGTTACGGTGCTGCCGTTAGAGGAAGTACTGCAGCTTGTAATGTCATTATTTCTTTAAATCCAATAAATGAAATTAACATGGACGAAATTAATTATTTATTAGTGATGAATAAAACAAGTTTTGAAGCTTATATATCTAATTTAATCGATGGTGGAACAATAATTTTATTTGAATCTTTGTGGAAAGAAATAAAACATCTTATAAAAAAAGTAAAACTAAAAGTTTACGTGTTAAATGACATGGAAATTATAGATGTAATTGGATCTGCTCTTCCATTAAGTATAAGCTTAATTGGAGGGTTTTTAAAATTGGTTAATCTAATTCCATTGGAGATTGTTAATGAAGTAATTAAAAATAATTTATCACAAAAAAATAATGTAATTAACATAAAAGCTCTAAAATTAGGATATGAAAAGATAATTAAAATTTAAATTCATGAACTTTTTGCAAGTTCTTCTATTTTATCGTAAATTTTTTCTAACATTTCTTCTTCTTCAATTGTAGGGCAATAATCACATCGTTCATCATCACAAATTTTACTTACAATGTTATTTTTCATTAAAACGGATCTGAATTCTTTAAAATTTTCCATTTTTCTTGTTTTTGCTTCTGTAAAATCCTTAAACGTGTCAAAAAATAAATCGATAATTGATGACATTTTTTTATCCAAAATTTCTAAATTATCCTCTTTATTTGCTATAATGATAAACAATAAATCATCAGCAAACTTTATACTTATGATTATATCTTCAAAATTTATCGATTTAATTTTACTTTCTGAAATCTCCAAGGAAAAATCTATAAATGCTTCTAGAAAACCTGAAAATAATGAACTTTTCGTATCAATTGTATGACACTGGCCAAAATTTTCCACCACAAACGGTATGCCTCGATTTATTATTAAAATGTTTTGAATCATTACGAATTCACTTTTTATAATTTTTAAAATACTTTTTAGAATAAAGATATTTTAGAGTATTTTACATACATAATAAAGAAACTTTTTGTTAAATAATCTAATTATTTTAGAGGTTGATGAGCTCTTGAGCAAGTTTGTTTGGTCAAATACGAATTTTGAAGATGCTGAAATAATTCTGGTCGGAGTCCCTGATGAAAGTGGTTCTCACGCCTATAGAGCTGGATCTTCATCTGGTCCTGACCAAATAAGAAAAATCTCAAATCAGAGAGAATTATTTGGACCGAATCGAATTGCTCAATCAATGACGGGTGAAATAATTTCGAAAGTTTGGGATTATGGAAATATAACTAAAAAAGAAGTAAATCATTTCATCAATAACATTTTAAAAAAGAAGAAATTTCCTATAGCTATTGGTGGTGATCATTCAATAACTGCAGAAATACTTCGAGGATATCCTAAAAATATAGAAATTAGTTTAATTTATTTTGATGCTCATCCAGATATCATTTATAGTGATAGACCGTATTATGGTTCTGTAGTAGCAGATGCATCCAAATTTGTAGACTTACAAAAAAGTGTAGAATTAGGCATAAGAGAACCTGAATTAGAAGAAATCAGAACGTTGAGGGAAAAAGGGATACTTACTTTAACTCCATTTGATCTTATGGAAATTGGTATCAAAGAAATCTTTCAAATAATAAAGAAACGTATTGGAGAATATATTTATATATCCGTAGACATGGATTGTTTTGATCCTGCTTTTGCTCCGGGTGTTAGCACACCATCTCCCGGTGGTTTTTCTAGCACCCAGGTTATATATTTGCTTAAAAAAATCGCTAGACTAGGTTTAGTTGGCTTTGATATAATGGAAACTAATCCTAAATTTGATATAAACGATATGACCTCGCATTTAGCTGCTAGGTTAATAGTCGAAACTCTTACAGATTTAAAAGTCGTTCATGTTTATTAGATATTATTTAATAATTAAAATTTCATAATGAAAAATTTTAAAGAGGTAGAACGGAATATGAAGATTCCCGATATAAAAACCAGTTTGCCAGGGCCCAAGGCCTATGAAATTATAGAAAAAGATAAAAAAACTCTAGTTTTAAGTACAAAAGTATCGGACTTTTGTCCTGAAAGAGGATATGGATGTGTTTTAGAGGATGTTGATGGAAATAAATTTTTAGATTTTTCCGCTGGAGTGGCAGTTGCTAATCTAGGATATTCTCATCCTCGAATTATCAAAGTAATTAAAGAACAAGTGGAAAAACTGATTCATGGTGCAGGTCAAGATTTCTATAATAAACCACAAGTCGATTACGCTAATATTTTACGTGAAATTAGTCCTGGTGATGATAATAAAAAAATATTTTTCAGTAATAGTGGAACAGAATCCGTTGAAGCTGCTGCGAAAATTGCAAGATGGAATAGATCTGTATTAGAAGTTGTTTCTTTTGTTGGAGCTTTTCATGGACGAACAATGGGTTCTTTAGCTTTCACTGCATCAAAACCAATTCAACAAAAACGTTTTCTACCTACTATTGGTGGTGTTCATGTTCCGTATGCTTATTGTTATCGATGCGTATTTAAAATGGATTACCCAAGTTGTGGTACATGGTGTGCAAATTACCTTAAAGAGGTGTGTTTTGAAACATTTTTACCTCCTGATGAAGTAGCTGCTATAATTATAGAACCTGTTCAAGGAGAAGGTGGGTATGTCGTTCCTCCTCCCAAATTTATTCCAAAAATTAAAAA
>RDOG01000026.1 GCA_011365055.1 Promethearchaeota archaeon | reverse complement strand
GGTTCGGGTTTTACCTCTTCTTTCTTGGGTTCAGGTTTTGGTTCGGGTTTTACCTCTTCTTTCTTGGGTTCAGGTTTGGGTTTTACTTCTTCTTTCTTGGGCTCGGGTTTTGGTTCGGGTTTTGGTTTCGGAGGCTCTTTTTTAGGTTCTGGCTTGGGTTTAGATTTTGGCTCTTCCTTTTTTGGAGGGAGTTTTGGTTTTGATCGAACGCGTGAAGTCTGAAATACATTATCAAATATATCCGTAAAGTATCCAATTAAAAAAATTGCTCCAAGAAGTATGGCTAATGCTATTACGTCTCTCAATTTAATTCCCCAAATTTACTTTTTTTTAAAATACATTATTTTTATGTTAGATTTGTACTTATATTCTAAAAAAATCTTTTTAAAAAAAGTCGGATTGAAAATCTTTATCTATAAATTCAGTAAAAATTTCTGGTTTAAAAAACTTGATCGGGTATTGCAAGTAAACTTTCTTTAGTATAATCTTGCATGAAAAATAAAGCTTCAATGATATCGGCTCTAATAATACCAGGGACGTTTATAATTCGCCGTGTATTTTTCACAACATCCTTTAAATTATCAAGAGCTTTAACTTCTGGCATTATGTTTTCTAATAAAAATTCTTTAGTCTTGAAAGCTGTTCGATATAATTCTTGCCAAGTTTCGCCTGTTCCGTTCATGAGAATGTTATAAAATTTGATGCGATTCCTGTAGGAATCGTTTAGATATAAAGCGGCTTTCTCAAACACCTTAATATCTTTTCGTAAAATACTGTATGTGGGATCTAAGTTTTTTATTTCATCTATTTTATTGTTTAAATTCTCAAAATTTCCAGAAAAAGTCTTTGATACTTCTAATATTTTATTTAACATCTGAATGGTCTTTTCTGTTTGCTCAGGACCTATTAACAATCGAAAAACGGGTTCGATTAGAGAACCTACTAAAGTCTCCTTATAATGAGCTGAAAGTTTTTCATTTGCTGCTGTAATAGTGTCACTAAGATAATTACTAACTATTTTATGATTTTTTTCAATATCTGCCATTTTTATTCTCTATTTCCTAAATTTGTCACGATATATTTACACGTTTCAAACCCATCACACTTACATTCAACTTCTTCAACCTTGACTCGCTGTGGATATATCAATTCATGCATAATTCCCTCAAATAGTCCAGCCTGAATCTCGCAAATCGATCGATAGTCCTTGTTTGCATCGCAGATGCACCGTTTAATTGAAATAATAAAACTATCTTTCTTTTTAGGATTTAATTTGACGTCTGCTTTAACGTTTGCGATTGGATATGTGATTTCCACGGCCATAGAAATAACTCCAGAAATGGATTCGAAACTTAATTCGACTTCTTCAAAACGTTCCGTGTACATTTTTGCAGCCAGAGGAGCCATTTTTAAACCTATTTCTCTAGCAACTTGATAATCTTTTAAGTAATCAATGAACATGGATTTATGCAATAGTTGATAGTATTTAACCATGTATTTATTCCGCTCTTCAAAGGATTTAGCTACACGATTTGGATAATATAGCTTACTCGTTGGACCTTTCTCGACTTTATAAATTTCTCCCTTTTCTGCCATGATTTCCAAGTATTTGGCAGTTGAATTTCTATTCAAATTTATTTTTTCAGCTATCTGCGATATAGTTAAGCCCAGATCTCCTTCTTGCTCTAATAAATTAATAATTTTTACTTTCTGATGGTCTGAGCCAGAGTTTTTGCTTGCCAAAAAAGATCCCATTTTATATTTTTAAGTTAGATTTAGGTATTTGGTTAGAATATTTAAATTTTATTTAATGGAATTATAATGAAATTCACTAGATTTTTTGAGTTTCATTTTATTTGAGAGGAGTTTGAATGATAATTAGAACAAAATTGAAAATCATATTTTCAATTTATTAATTTTTTAGACAATCATTTAATCAAATATATAATTTTAAAAACAGACGATTTTAAATATACAATTAAAAAAACAGTTCATTTTAAATTTAGACTATACTCTTCAAATTCATTAACCAATTTTCTATATTTGATTAGACAGAAAAGTGGCTAATGTGAAATTTTTCACGCTGCGAATTTCTCGGTGAAATTTTAATATTTCATAAACATAAAATACTACCTTTTTTTGATGCAAATTAGCAAACAGTTAACTTTATAAGCAAGATAAGCAAATCTGTCTAAAAACAGAAAAAATTCATAAAAAAAAGATTGCAAACTTGCAAACTTTGTGCAAATTTGCCACCTATGTAATATACATGACAGATCTGTAAAATGAAGATTTTTATCGAAATTAAATGGTAGGGTTAAATTTGACCGCGATTGAAGAATTTTTAAATCAAGATAAAAAAATGATTGAAAATATAGATACAAAATCAAACGTTTATGAGTTCCTTAACAAGAAAGAGGAAATTATTGATAAAACACACAATTCTGACATTATATATGGTAGAATGGATGAGATAGAAGGAATTGGTCAGAGTTTAGAGGCAAGAGTAGTAAAGTGGTTTAGAAAAACTGCAAAGGAATCCTTTCCAATTCTTGATACTGCCTTAGATTATTTTGAACTTTCCGTTTTAGAAACTATATTAAGGTATTTTGATCGAAAAGTAAAGGAAGTGAAGGTAGGTTGGGAGGAGATGGTTAATGTTGCTACAAAACAACCTGTTATTTTCGCTTCAAATCACGAAACGGAAACAGAACATCTCTATTTAGCAAGAGCTTGTTGTCCAACTCGCGATTTAGAATATTTCAAGTTCTTTAAATTCCTAAATCTTAAAGGAGTAGCAAAAAAAAGGTATGTTCCTATCTTTTTTGCAAAATATCAACTCTTTAATATGCCAATAATAGGGTCTCTTTTTGCTTCAACAGCATTTCCAATAGAACGGGAATTAAAAGATTCCAAGTCAATAGAACTTGGTTCAGAGTTTCTTCAGAAAGGAAACAATATTTTGATATACCCTGAGGGGACTCGTAATCTTCATGCTCGTGAAAAACCAAAGAGTGGTATAATAAGACTTGCAATTCAGAATAAAGTTCCAATCATTCCAATAGGTCACGTTGGACTATGGGAACTTACCAAAGGTCAATTCATTCCATCGAAAGAAGGATATTGGTATTGTGAATTTGGAAAACCGATTTATTATGATAAATATTACGATCAAGAAGTAGATTATACTGTATTGAGAGATCTCACGAATGAACTCATGGATGAGATCGAGCGTCTAAAAGAAAGAGGCAGAAAAGCAATCATAAAGTTAAATGAAGATAATGATGAAGAGATATATAGCAAAGGTACTATTAATGATGTTGTTATTCATAAATTTAAAAAGATGCCAAAAGTCCCAAATAATATAATTGATAGTAATTATCGCCGATTTATCAAAAGAGCTACAAAAATTCCTTATATTGGGGAAAAAATTGATTCCCTTGCGCATTTACTTATTCGAATGAGTTCTGAATTCATCATAAATCCTCTTAATTTTGACTTGCAAGTTAATGGTAAACACCATTTAGAAGTACCAGGTGTTAGACCTGCAATTTTAGTTTCAAATCACGAATCATTTTTTGATATTTTCACCTATGGACTTAAATTAGCACCGCCAGACCAAATAAATTATAGGGGCTATCTTAATAGAGCCCATAGGGTCTGGTTCATGATGAAAAAAGAACTTGCGGAAATACCCATAATTTCAAGCTGGACGCTTTCTGCAGGTGGATTTCCAGTTGCACGAGGTGAGGGAGATTGGGAAGCAATGCGTGTCGCAAAGGAATTGGTACGAAGAGATAGAAGTCCAGTTATTTTCCCACAACAGACCACTTATCCAGAAATCGATGTTAATCAAGCAAAAACGGGTGCAGTTCGGCTTGCGATCGATATGAAAAGACCTATAATACCCATTTCGATAAAGGGTTCGCATGATGCCATGAAGCACGGAATCCTTAAGGTATTTTTCCCACCAAAAGCATTTCCAATAGAAGTTAACATTGGGGAACCAATATATTATGATAAATATTACGATACCGAACCAAGTTATGAGGTATTGAAGGAATTAACAACAGAATTAATGACAAAAATAAAATATTTACGAGAAAATGGCACGGAATATCGACCTGATTTACCTGGTGGAGATGTAATTTCGCCTCTCGATCGTGTTTTTAAAAGAGTAGGAAAGATATTTAATCTACCTCGTCCCATGGGAGATCTTACTAAAACCTCACCTATTGAAAAGACTTTGAATAAAATAACCGATTCTTTAGGAATTTCAAGTACCGAAAGAGAAGGTGAAAAGAAGAAAGAAGCTGGTGTCAAATTAAGTCCAATTGACGTGCAACTTCAAAAATTAAAGAAACAAGGAGAAAAATTAGGATTATACCCATACTTGGATGATATATTTTATACAACAGCAAAAAGGAGTTTAGATCTAGTTTTAAATAATCTGTATGATTTTTCTGTACACGGTGCAGAAAATATACCTGTGAAAGAAGATGTTGGAGTCATATTACTATCTCAAAGTGGATCTAAACTTGATTTTGTTGTGGGAAGTTGTATAATTCCAGAAAAAGTTCACTTCATGATTGACGCTAAAACATATAAAACACCTGTAGTTTCAACGTTATTACAATCATTGGGATTTTTCAGACAGACTGAATCAGAAACGGATTTCGAACCACTGTTACATATTAAAAGTTTATTACAAAGCAAGAAAATCGTTGGGGTTTTCGCCGAAGGCAAGAATAGAGAGCGTTTAATAAAAACGTATGCTGCAATAGCAAAGATGGCTATTGAAGGAAAACCAACGGTGATTGTACCAATGGCAATTGTAGGAACAGAAACACCATTTCCACCTGTAAAAGTTATTGCCAATATTGGAAAACCAATTGGTCCATTAACTCGCAAGCATAAAAAACGGGAAATTAGATATGAATTGGGCGAAGGTCTTTATCAAATGATTAATGACTTAAAATCCGAAGCATATGAAATGAGATATACAAGAAAATTCAGAATGTTTTAGAGCCCTATGAAAGGTTGAATAAATAAATGAGTAAAAGCGAAGAATTTGTCTACCAAGATTTCAATAAGCTTGAAAACTTCATGAAAGATGTCTTCATCGGAGTTGGTGTTCCTGAAGACGATGCAGCTATTTGTGCAGATGTATTAATCGAATCAGATAAACGAGGAATCGATTCTCATGGAATTGCAAGACTTTACATGTATTATCTCAGAATCATAAGAAAGCAACAATTACCTGAAACCAACTTAACAATCATAAAAGAAATGCCTGGAACAATTCGCTTGAATGCAAATAATGGTATGGGGCAAGTCGCATCAAAAAAAGCCATGCAAATGGCAATTGATAAAGCAAAAAAAAACGGGATCGGCATGGCAGTAGTTGAAAACTCAAATCATTTCGGTATAGCAGGCTATTACGTGTCAATGGCAGCACAAAAAGATTGTATTGGAATGTGTGGTACGAATGCACGACCATCCATTGCACCTACTTGGAGTGTTGAACCCATGCTAGGTACAAATCCTTTTACATTCGGTGTACCTACAGACTTAGAATTTGATTGGATAGCAGATCACGCAACTAGCATCACGCAGCGGGGAAAAATAGAAACTTACGCACGGTTAAATAAAGAAGCAGTCAAAGGTTGGGTTATTGACGAAAATGGAAACGCAGCAACGAATTCAAAACAAATTGTCACTGATATGCTTGATTTAAAAACTGCATTAACTCCACTTGGTGGAATTGGAGAAGATTTAGGTGGACATAAAGGATATAATTACGCAACTTTTGTTGAAATTATGTCTTCTTGCTTGACTCAAGCAAACATGTTACAACAAACTCTCGGATTAAATAATTCACCCTATAATCTGGGTCATTTTTTTATAGCAATTAATATCGCCGCTTTTTGTGAAGTGGAAGATTTTAAAAAGAAAATTGGAGACATGCTCCGTCAATTAGCTGGAGCAAAAAAACAACCCGGTGCAGACCACATTTACGTGGCTGGTGAAAAAGAATATATAGCTTTTAACGAGCGAAAAAAAACAGGAGTTCCTCTTTCAAAAGAAACTCAAAAACAACTCTTGAAAATGCAGAAAGAGGTTGAATTGGAAAATTATCAATTTCCATTTCACGTAAATTTAGATGAACAAGAGGAAACCGGGTGGTAAGAAAAAAATAAAATTGAATTATAAGGTTTTGAAAAAACATGGATGAAATGAGAAAAAAAGAGAATGAAAAAAACATGAAAATAATGATTACATTTGCTAATTATAGAAATATTATCAAAAAAAATAGGAGAATAAGAAATAATCTTTTTTAAGACAAAGGAGGTTAAATTATGGCCATAATATCAAATCAATATATTAACATGGATAATAAAAAAGCAATAATTTTTGATTGGGACGGAACATTATTTAATAATGTACCTGCAATCAAAACAGCAACTCAAGATGTTCTTGATCAATTTGAAATTAAAGGAGTTTCTGCGGATAATGCGGTAGAAGAATTTTTAGATTTAATGGAAAAAATTGATACCAGTGATCTGTCTAAAGTTGTATTAAATTCATATAAACTTTTAGAAGAAATTTCCTTCATTAGTGATTTAACATACACTGAGAAATTACAAGCTTTATTTATGATTTATTCCCGATATAAACGGTATAGTGAAAATTCCCAATTATATCAAGGGACAGAACTTCTCTTAAAACAGCTTTCTAAAAAATATGATCTAGCGATTTTTACAAGTACAAAGAAACAATCAGTTTACGATTACTTAGATAAATTTGGAATAAAGGCTTATTTCAAATCAGTTTTAAGTGTTGATGATGTTACGAATCCAAAGCCTCATCCTGAAGGAATATATAGAACTATTGATTTTTTAAATCACGATCCCAATAATATTATCTATATTGGAGATTTAAAAACTGATATTATTGCTGCTAGAGCTGCAAATGTAAATTCTATTGCAGTATCTAACGGTTTAATAAGCCACGAAGATCTATTAGCAGAGCAACCAGATTTGATCTGCAATCACATAACGGAATTAACTAATATTTTTAATTTGCCTGAAATTAAAGTCGACATGGAATCAGAGGCAAAATTAAATTTAGAATTTCATGAAACTAGAATTAAAAGAGTAGTACAAGAAGAATTTCATTTTTTTGATTTGTTAAAACAAGTCTCTCCTAGAAAATTAGAAACAGAACATATTTTAAGGATCGTGGAAGATCCCTTAGGATACGTGGGAGCCATTGTAATTGATGGTGTAAACAAATATTCACACGGAGAAGTAAACTTAAGCAAAGAGCTAGACGTTTTTTCAAACATGGAAGAAGATTTGTTAAAATGCTTGGGATTAATCATCATTCATTTTGCTAACGAACGAAGTAGGAATTTAATAAAACGTACTGTTAATAATCAATTTTTAGGACCCACAACAACTCTTACAGTAGGCATACTCAAATTCGGATATCAAAATGCATATCCAATCGAATATAAAGAGAGATTTAAAGATGTATTACGTGGACTCTTTCAACGGATTCTTCCTGAAGATATTTATGAAAAATTAGATGAAATGGACGCCGACCATTTTTCCAATTGTGTATTAGAAGGTTGTGAATTAGCATTAGTAGATTTAGGATTTAAAAGTCCAGAGAAATTTGATTTTCCAATGAAAGAAGTCATTTCAACGCCTATAAACTATTTATTAAAAATACCAAATCGAATCTACACGGAAATTAGAGATAGAGTTAAATTCGTTCTCTCAGATCTTCTGGAGAATGATTTTAGGCATTTACCTAAACGAAAAAATGGCAACAATTAGCAACCATTAAATTAATACACTTTAATATCTCAAGAATTTTAGGTGATAAAAATTACAAAAAAAACAGTTGGTATTCCAAGAAGTCTTTTATATTACAAGTATTTTCCCCTCTGGAAAGCTTTTTTTGAAGAATTAGACTTTGAAGTTATAATAAGTGAAAAGACAAATAACAGGATTATTGAAAGAGGGGGCAGATATGCAATTGATGAAATCTGCATTCCTTTAAAATTATATTATGGACACGTTCTTGATCTCATGGATAAAAAAGTCGATTATATATTTATTCCGAGGTATATTTCTACCACTTTTGGAACTTACATGTGTCCAAAATTTCTAGGATTACCAGATTTAATTAGAGGAACCATGGATGACCTACCTCCAATTATTGAGATGGATATTGACATGCGTAAAAAACCAAAATGGTTATCAGCTTATGAAACGGCAAGACGATTAGGTAAGCCCTTATCTAAAATCAGAAAAGCATATGAAAACGCAATAAAAGTATATCATAATTTTAGAGAAATTATGGTAAAAGGATATAATTTCCAACAAGCTGTAAATTTATCAGTAACTAAAAAATCAGAAGAAGTTCCAGCTCCAAAGAATGGAAATGAAGCTGCAACTATTGCGGTTATTGGGCATGGTTATAATGTCCATGATCCGTTCATTAACATGGATTTATTGAAAAAATTAAAGAAAATGAATGCAAAGGGAATAGTTTTAGAAAATCTCCCAACAGAAATTTTCAAGGATCAAACAATTATAACAAATACGCTTAAAAATTATTGGGGAAATGAAGAAGAGATACTTTCTGCCATTAATTACTTGTTTGAACAGAAAGATATTGATGGTATTGTTTTTATTTGTAGTTTTTGTTGTGGTCCTGATTCATTAATTGATGAAATAATTACTAGAGATGCAAAGAAAATAGAAATTCCTTATATTTGTCTTGTTCTTGATGAACATACGGGACAAGCAGGGGTTATAACACGTGTAGAAGCCTTTGTTGACATGATAATTCGCAAAAAAAGAAACTTGAAATTAGTATCAACTCCTAAAATAGAAGTGAAAACTCCGAATAAAAGCATGGAACAAAGCGAGGTATAAAAATGCAAGTATCCTTTCCGCACATGGGCAATTGTTGGCCTGCTTTTAAATGTTTATGTACGGGTATGGGAGCAGATGTTTATCTAACTCACGAAAATAATTCTAAACAATTAGAAATTGGTTTAAAACACTCACCCGAGTGGGTTTGTTTTCCATTTAAAGTCACCTTATCGAACTTTGTAGAAGCATTGGATAATGGTGTTGAAAAATTAATCATGGCCACTGATTGCGGACCGTGTAGATTTGGATTTTATTATGCAGTCCAAGAGCGTATACTAAGAGATTTAGGTTACGATTTCAAAATGTATTACTTGCCTCAAGGAGATTTATTGACTTTAGAATGGGCTGAATTTTTATATCAAATAGGACCCAAGCCAGAATTAAAGAATTTATCGAATATTTATAAAGTTGCAAGGACTTACCTGCAAAAATGTCAATTAATTGACATGGCTGAAAAATTAGAGGGAAAAACTCGTTGTTATGAAATAAATAGGGGAGATACAACAAGAACACTTAAAAAAGTAACAAAAATGATTGATGAAGCAAATACAGCTTCTCAATTAAGAAATTTAAAATATAAAATAAAGGAAGAGTTCAATAATATTGACCAAATAAAGCATAATGGGGAAGCTTTAAAAGTGGGATTAACCGGAGAAATCCAAGTCACGTTAGATCCATTTGTGAATCATGATATAAAGAGAAAATTAGGGGAATTAGGATGTGAAGTTCATATGGATTTGAGTTTATATGATTGGATGAAACATAAATTTCACGTGAACTTCCATAGAAAATATTCTGAATATTTAAGTAGGACTCATAAAGAAATCGGAGGAATACAAATGGATATAGGAGGAGAAGCATATTGGGTTTTAGGAGAATATATTAATTGGGCTCAAGAGGGATTTGATGGTTTTACACACATTTATCCATTCACGTGCATGCCTGAAATAACAGCAAGGTCAATAATTACGAAATGGTATGGAGATGGAATTTTTAACCTCCCTCCCGTATTTTTTGGTTTTGATGAACAAGCAGGTGAAGCAGGAATGGTAACAAGGCTTGAAGCTTATGTTGATTTATTAAAAGCAAAAAGAGAAGGTAAAAAAAATGGTAATGGTTCAAAATAAAGTATCAGACGGTGATTCCTCAGATCTATACTTAGGGATGGATGTAGGAAGCGTATCTACAAAATTTGCAATTATAGATGACAACATGAATTTGATTTATAGTACTTGGGCTAGATCACAAGGCTCCCCGATCAAATCAGTTCAAGATGGATTCGAAAAACTGAAACATAGTCTCACAACCGAAATGGAATCTCGAATAAAAGGCGTGGGAACCACAGGTTCAGCAAGATATTTAACTAAAGCACTAGTAGGGGCAGATATTGCAAAAACAGAAATTATTGCACATGCAGTTGCTGCTTCATATTACGTTCCTGGAGTCAGAACAATTCTTGAAATCGGAGGTCAAGATAGTAAGGTCATCTTATTAAAAGATGGGATCATCACAGATTTTGCCATGAATTCAATATGTGCAGCAGGAACGGGATCATTTTTGGATCATCAAGCATCCAGATTAGGAATTCCAATTGAAGAATTTGGAGAACGCGCTGCAGAATCATCAGTTGATGTCGTGATTGCAGGAAGATGCACTGTATTCGCGGAATCTGACATGATTCATAAACAACAAATGGGCTATAACAAGGAAGATATTATAAAAGGACTTTGCGATGCTTTAGTGAGAAATTATCTAAATAACGTTTGTAAAGGTAAGAAATTAGAAGCACCTGTCACTTTTCAAGGAGGAGTGGCTGCTAATTCAGGAATAAAAAGAGCATTTGAGAAGGAGTTAGGGTGCGATATTATCATTCACGATAATTTTCTAACCATGGGTGCTATTGGAGCTGCAATGTTAGCAAAAGAACACGTCCAAGCAGAAGAAATTCAGACGGGGTTTAAAGGATTTGAAGTTAGCAACATGAAATTTACTCCGAAAGCATTCAATTGTAAGGATTGTCCAAATCAATGTGAAGTCACGTACGTAGAACGAGAAAATGGAGAGATAATTGCTCGCTGGGGCGATAGATGTGGTAAATGGACCATGTAGGTGATCTCATGTCGTTACATGCTATTACAAAAACAATTGAAGTAATAAGAAACAGGTTCATCTTTGAAGACCGTGTTAGAATTTCGGAATTTGTTGACATGTTTACTGATAATTTGTACAAAGTTTTACCGAAAAGATGGGTAAAACCAGTCCATGAATTTTTAGACCATCTAGTCGATGAACTAATGTGGATATAAAATTCATTAGATTTTTTCTTTTTCTTCTTTATATATAGAAATAAATTTTGCAGGAATTTCCAAGACAGTATAAACATTCTTCCCAGGTTTCCAAATTTTTACGTTTTCTTTAATAGCTTCTTTAGCGTTAATAGACAAAAGAACAACATTTTGACCGTGCCTTCTACCAGTTAAGATTGCATCATTAATGGTCTCCGTTAAATGCACTAAATTCCTCTTCATTGGTTTTAGCCCAGCCTTTAAAATTTTTGGAACATTTTCTTTAATGGTACCGTGAAATAAAATGGGCGGGACTTCATTTTCACTTAAAAATAATCGAATCCCATCAATAGAATGACCATATCTTGCTCGGATTTTATCGTCTTGAATTTCATAACGACCCTTTGGATCATTTTCCACGATATTTATAATATCAGATTTATTTAGATTAAAATTGGTAAATTGTTTAAGTTGCCTCATGCGATTAATTAACTCATCTAATTTGATTTGTAGATATCCAAAATTATCTAGTGTTGAATTAATCGCATTTGGATTGTGACGTAATACATAACTGAGAAATTTGCTTATTCGAATTTCTTTTTTCATTGTCAATCCATGTAAAAACTAATCAATATCAACAGGAATTTTACATTGATTACATTTTTTTACTCCTCGGAATAAAGGATTACCGCATTCTGGGCAATGATAACGCTTCTCTTCTTCTGTAACCCATCTTTCTGTTCCCCATTCACGCCATTGCGGTATTGCCCGCATAATGACTTTCTTACCAACAGCTAACGGAAAACGTTCGATTTTCTTACAGGGAAATTCTTCACAATCTGCACAACTTTCAAATTCTTTCTTTTTCACGCATTTTTTAATATCACAAACTTGGCAAAATGAAGCGATAACCCCATCAGACATGCATCCAGTACATTGGATATCTTCAATTGTTTTGGTAAAAGGGGCATAGACTTTTATTAATTTTTCTTTAAATTTTTCGTTATTATCTCTATGAGCAATATAGATAGCACAAACACCACAATATAAACCACAAGGTGCTAATAAGTCTTTATTAATTTCAACCAAAATCATCATCCTCCATTATGTAATAAATTTTTACTCATTAATTTCTATGGTGATTTAGTCTATAATAAATGAATCTACTCAAAAAAGGGATTTAAAAGAAACAAATAAAAAAAATTAAAGTGTTTTTTCCATGTAATATAATTTTACTTGGCTGTTATTTTCTTCTTCTTGTGTCTTGAAGATTTTATACCCTAATTTTTTATATAAATATAGATTTTTTTCGCTTTTATGACCGGTAAATAGTTCAAATCGATTACAAGTATTGTAAATACCTTCAATTGCGTTCATTAATTGCACCCCGATACCTTGATTTTGATGCTTGGGATGAACAATAAGACGACCTATATAACAAGTTCCTTCATCTTCATAAGCTCTGACAGAACCTATTAATTTTCCATTAAGAATTGCTTTGAGAAATATTTTTTCTTGAAACTCAGTTTTAATTTCATCTAATTTCTGTAACAGGGGAGGTAATTGATCGTTATTGTAAATCCTCGCTTGTCCTTCAAATGCTAATTTTTGAAGGTTTAAAATTTCTTCTGCATCTTCAATTCTTGCCTGAGTTATATTCATCATTTATCATCTAGCTCATGCTTAGAACTAGCTTTTTTGCAATTCTCTCTTTCTATTTCTATACTATTTAAAAAAAAAGGGATAATTATCCCATTGGTTTAATCAAATTTTAAAACTTGTTTAAATCCTTCTAAATCAAAGATTCCGTGACCACTGTGATTATACACTATGATTTTTTCTTCTTTCGCATTTTTTGCTTCTATTATGGCGTGATGTAACGCATGTGCAGTTTCTGGTGCACAAACAAGACCTTCAGTCATTGCTAATAACTTTGCGGATTGAAATATCTCCTCTTGTGGATATGCAACACTTTGAATGACTTTTTCGTTTGCTAAAAGCGACACGGATGGAGCAGCACCATGATAACGCAATCCACCTGCATGAATTGGTGGTGGCACGAAATCAACACCCAAAGTATACATTTTAACAATTGGAGTTTGCTGTGCAGTATCCCCAAAATCGTATTTATATTCACTGCCAGGTCCAGTTATGGATGGACATGCAGTAGGTTCAACAGCAACTATTTTCATTTTCTCATATCCATCTTCTTTTCGGAGTTTCTTTCCAATAGCAGGAAATGCAAAACCCGCAAAGTTAGAACCTCCCCCAACACACCCAATGAGAATGTCAGGTACAATATCCAATTTTTTATATTGTAATAAGGCTTCTTGACCAACAACTGTTTGATGTAAAATAACGTGATTAAGAACGCTTCCTAAGGTATATTTTGCTTTATCATCGCTCATTGCAGCTTGTATTGCTTCAGAGATAGCAATTCCAAGGGAGCCGGGATGGTTTGAATCTTTTTCAAGCATTTTTTTGCCAAAAGGTGTTAAATTAGATGGAGAAGGTACCACATTAGCCCCATATAAATTCATTAAATGTTTTCTATAGGGTTTTTGTTGATATGAAACTCTTACCATGAAGACTTGCAAATCAATTCCCATTAATGCACATGAATATGCTAATGCAGAACCCCATTGACCAGCCCCAGTTTCAGTTGTTAGTTTTTCTATTCCTTCTTGTCGTGCATAATATGCTTGAGCAATTGCAGTATTAGGTTTGTGAGAACCTGGTGGGCTTAAATCTTCTCTCTTCAAGAAGATTTTTGCAGGAGTCTTAAGCTTTTCTTCAAGCCTTTTTGCACGATATAGAGGAGATGGTCTTCCTAATCGATAATATGCTTCTCTAATTTCTGCAGGAATGTCAATATATCTTTCCGGAGAAACTTCTTGCTTGATACATTCAACAGGAAATAATTCCATTAAAGCTTCTCCAGGAACGGGTTCATTAGTCGCTGGATTCAAATAAGGTGGAAATTCTACAGGAAGGTCCGGCAGAATGTTATACCATTGTTTTGGGAGCTCCTCAGGAGTGAGGATCGTTTTTATTGGTAAATCCATTTTTAATACCTCCATTTTTTTCAATTTTTTGAATTTCATTAAAATATAAAATCTCTAAAAGGAAGAAATTTTAATATAACTACTGATGATGGCTTATTGCCACTGCCAACGCCAGTGCCAACGAGAAATATTTTTATCTTCATCTAGTATTGTTAAATTACTTTTAAATATACTTGGAACTTTAAGAAATAGTCGGAACATCCTTGTTAGATGCCCTCCATCGAAGCTTGCTAATTCCAGCCCAAGTGTCATGCTTCCTTTAAATGTTAAACTCTATTTATGAATAGCATATAAAAAGGTTATGGAATTTATAAGTAAATTTATTTGAATAATAAGTAAATTTATTTTGTATTTTACACATATTCAAAATATATAACTTATATGTGATATTTCACGGGGGATTTAATTTGCAAGAAGACGTTTATGTTTTCAAAATCATAATAGTTGGGGATCCTGGCGTCGGAAAGACGTCTTTACTTTTAAGATATATTGAGGATAGATTTGAAGAAGAATATTTAACAACTATTGGAGTAGATTTTTACATTCAAACTTTAACTATCGAAGATAAGGAAATTAAATTACAAATTTGGGATACTGGTGGGCAAGAAAAATTCTCTTTCATGCGCCCAGGATATTACATGGGTTCTGTTGGAGCCGTGATCGTGTACGATGCCACCCAACCAGCATCGTTCCAAAATCTGAAAAAATGGATGGATGAGGTCCAAAAATATTGTCCAAATGTTCCTTTAATAATTGTAGAAAATAAAGTTGATTTAATGCGCATGGTATCAAGAGATGCAGTAAAGCGATTCATTAATACATATAAACTACCTCTTTTTGAAACATCTGCAAAAGATAATTTAAATGTAACAAATTTATTTCGGTATTTTAGTCGTATGTTACTAACTTTACAGATCCAACCGAAAAAACCTGAGTTATATCGTGCATTAACACCCGATGAAATTACGGAAAATTATCGAAAATGTTCAGAACACGCTGTTAAACTCATTCGCCAACGAAATTATGATAATGCAATAAAAGCACTCGAAAAAGCGTTTGTATATAGCAATGGGATAGGGTTCCAAGCGGGAATTGATTGGGTACAAGAACAAATCATCTTCATTTCCCAGCTAATTTCCGAGGAAAATAATTCATTAAATCCACGACCACCCGTCAATTTTTCAATATTTTCGGGATTACGAATTGATGGTTTAAAACCATTTCTTGAAAAACCCGAAATTCCTGAACATCCAACTTTTTCGCTCGTTGATAAAGTGCCATCAGCTGTTTTCTCCATCCTAGATTCAATAAGAGACAAGCTTGTATTCGGGATTTCTTTGGATAACGTGATTTCGAGGTTAAAAAATGCTTGTGAAAGTATCATCCAAATTTATGAATCGAATGAAGTTACAGATGATATTAAAACAACTATAAACGAATTGAGTACTTATAAGAATGATTATACTTTAATTAACCCTGAATTAAGAAATAAGTTATTTTCTAAGATTTATGAATGGAAAAATAATTTATTTAATGCTTAAAATCTTTTTTTCACAGAATTTATTTATGATCTAATTCGTATTTATCTACTTTAATCTGAATTATTATATAAAAAAACATTAATAAGATCATATAAAGGTAAAAAGGAAGAATTGCGTGCAATCTGTAATAATATTTTTAATTATTTTAAATTTTTCAGTTTATTTACCTGCAGGGATTGTAATTATAAAAAATTACATTGATTTCCCCTCATTAATAAATAAATATTTAGTTAAATTTGGATTTTGTTTTTCACTGGGAATACTTTATGATTTTTTCAGTAATTTTCTATTGATTATTGGAATACCTATCATTGATTTTGTGGATCATTTCTTCTTTTGCATGAAATTCTTCTTTTTTTTATTAGGTATCTATTATGAATTTCAACTTCTATTTATTTTCTTGAAATACATGGGGTATAATATTAAGTATGAAGAGATTATTAAGATAAGCTTTTTAACCTTTATTTTAATCTTAACTACCTTAGCTGTTTTTCTTTCCTCTCAATTGCCTCTTGATATAATGGGATTGTATGGATATAAATTAAATGCAATATTGTTTTTAGCAATATGTTTAATGTTTATTCCTATAATATGTTACGCATTGTTTGGAATTAAAAAGCTCTTTAATGGAATAAAAGAAAAGAAAACTAAGAATAAGTTAACATTAGCTGCTGTTTTGTTTTTTATAATAACGTTTGAAAGAATTTTTAGCATTAAGCCAATAATTTTAATTAATTTTAATTATTATAATATTATAGTCGAATTTTTAATACTTTTAGGAATTGGCATTGTAGCGACAATCACATTAATTAAAAATCAGGATATGATAGAATCAATAACTTCTTATTTTAACGTCAGTTCAATTTATTTAATAAAGAACAATGGAGATTTATTATTCAGTCATGAATTAATACAAGAGAACCCAGAGGATGCATATTCTCCAAGGAATTTATTGTTGGGAGGTTTTATTTTTGCCATCTCACAAGGTATTGAGCACACATTAAAAGTTGATAAAAAAATTGGTTCAATTAGTTTAGGTAAGGGAACACGAAATTTAATCATTAGGCATGGAAAGCACACTATTGGAGTTTTATTTATAAAAGAAGCGAGCTATCTTCTTGAAGAAAAATTACAGATGTTCATTGATAAATTTGAAATCCTTCATAAGAAGGAATTAGATAATTGGCGAGGTAAAATTGCAGATATAAGGAAAGACGATTTAAAAATATTTATATATGATTTATTTAGATAAGATGAGAAAATTTGGGTTATGAGATAATACATTTAATAATATTCATATTAATTGGTGTAATGGTTGGAATTTATTTTCCAACAATCACGATATTAATTAAAAATTTTTATAGATTTAAAACTAGAATTAATAATTATCTCTTACGTATTTCGTTTTGTTTTGGATTTGGGACTTTTACAAATTTATTCAGAATTCTATTCTTTATTTATCCCATGTATCTCTATCCTTTTGCTGATAAATTAGCATATTGTGTTAAATTAATTTTATACACGATAGGTTTATTTTATGAGGTGCGATTAATAGAAATATTATACAAGAATTCAGGTCAAAAATTACAAATCGAACAGTTTAGGAAAATTATTCATACCTTTTTTATTGCGTCGATCTCTATAATTTGCCTTTTCACTGTTGAAAAGTCCCCTATTAGCCCATCAGGTCTATATACTTATACTATTAATGCAGGATTATTTTGGGTATTAACTAGTTTAATTTTAACAGTATTTTTCTTTATAATAATTATGGCCAGAAAAGTCTTCATAAATACCAAAACAATTGAAATTAAGAAGAGATTAACTATTGCTTTAACACTTTTTGCATTTTTAACTTTTGAGGGTTATCTAAATGTAAGGTATTTTTCTTGGCTCCCTTATGGTTATCCTTTTATTATATTTGATGTTATTTTTTTGATAGTTTTACTAGGAGGAATCCTAGTTGCATTCGTGAAATTCCCAGATTTACTTGAAGTATTAAACATATATTTTAACGTTGGCTCGATTTACATAATTAAGGAAAATGGAGAATTCATTTATAGCGAAGACTTTTTAGATAAAAGTTCAGAGGACGTCGTATATTCAAGAAAAGAATTGTTGGGAGGATTTATTTTTGCCATCTCTCGTGGAGTAGGTTTAGCTTTAAAAACGGATGCAAAGGTTAGTGCAATTGATTTTGGGAATTTAAAATTGATAATTGAACAAGGAATGCATGTTTATGGTGTATTAATAGTGAAAGATTATTCACCTATTTTAGAAGAACGGTTACTTAAAATTATTAATCAATTTGAAAAAAAGTTTCAAAAAGATCTAGAAAAATCTACAGAAAAGCTATCTGACAATAAAAAGGAAGAAATAAAACAATTGATCGATAATTTACTAAGATGAAATGAACTTTTTTTTTTCATATTATCTTATTTTAAACATTTACTCAAACAAAAATTTAAAATTAAGTTCGTTTAGTAATAATTAAATATATTCAATATTGATCATGATTATATTCAATATTGGTGAGAGGTAAAATGGAAGAACGTTTAAAAAATTATGAACGAGGTAAAATAAAACGACTCGTCGATCAAGTTATGAAAGAACGAGGAGGAAAAGCTTTCAACTTTGGTGAAATTGACGACAGTGTTGTTACTAAAAAATATTTCCCCTTAGGAAAGCATTTATGGGCCACATATAGGGAACTTGGTTATGAACACTTTATAGATTCCTTAATGGGAGAAATTTCCGATGGAGTGATATATGATGTGTTCAAAATTAGGTTAGATGATGCTCTCAAAGGCGCTCAACAAGTCATTACTGGAGAAAATAAAGAACCTGAACGATCTATTAATTGGGCTATCTTCCCTCCTGTAGTACCACTTAGAGGCGATTTAGCTCAAGGAACAATGAAATTAATGTATGGTGATTCCATTGATATTAGCTTTATCGCCATTCTAGATACGACCAATGAGATTTTTTTCATTCTAAATGGACATTTAGAAGATGGAATTCCTGTTGATTGGTGGTTAGTAGGACCGCAAGATGAATTTCTTGAACGGAGACACCAAAAACTCGGGATTAAGATTAAAGATCTACCGAAAAAAATCAAGGATAATACAAAGTTAGGAGAACGTTGTACAGAAATTTTACGGGATGTTCGTAATGAACGAACGCCTCAATGGCAAGGATCTACCTATAATGTTGCGGTAGTGTACATGTCTGCAATTGCAAGTTTTTTAATTGAACCATCCACTTGGGAAGTTGGCGGCATGTTATGGGATGGAATGAATTCGAAACGAGTTTATGGATTACCAGATTACTACTTTACATACGTTCCATGGCCAAGTTTCTTCATGATGTTGATGAATTTAGCACGACCAAACTTTATGGGTAAATTAGTTGGACTCGCCACACATTCAATGCTCGTAATTCAATCCTTTGAAGAAAAAATTCAAAATTTCTTACGTGAATTAGAACCGGAGATTTTCGTAGAATATTTTAGTCGAACCTATCAAGATGGTGCTTATTGGCCCGTGCAGAGCTTAGCTTGCAAGCCCCCAAACTTGAAGAACAAAAAAACGTATGAATCAGAAGAGAAATTAGCAACGTGGGAATATCCGCAAGGAGAAAGAATTACACCGGAATCATTGGGCATGGATATTGATGAATTTACGAAAGGTGTTTTCCTCGATATCACACATGAAACAAAACCATGGAGCGTTGATCCGAAGGAGAAAGTTATATCAAAGGGCTGGGGAACAAATCTAAAATTTGTAAAGTAGAAAAATTAGTGGAAGGATTTGAGTCCTGAGATTAAAAAAGAATTAGAGAAGATGCGTGGAAAAATTCCACCTAATTTTTTGTTTAATATAGTTCGTTCTTTATATTTTCAAACCGCTTGGGAATTACCTAAAAATTTGTTCGAAGCTGGAGTTAATAAAGACTTAATTTGGAATTTGCAATTAGAAATTGCTAAAAAAACAGGAATTCAAGGAGCAAATTCAATAAAAGGGTTCCAATTCTCAGGATCAGAATTAGAAAAACTTGTTAAATATTTCATGTTTGCAGCATTAAACATGGGAGTGAACTCAAGCGTTATTTTTGTAAATCCAGAGGAATGTGAATTAATATTTAAAAAAAATTGTGGACATGGATTAAAGATCAAGGAATATGGATTACCATTCACTTGTAGTGAGTGGTGTAAAGAGCATTTTTCAGCTGAACTTCACGCATTAAATCCCCATTTTATTATAAAATTACTGGAAGGACTTCCTCAAGGGAAAAAATTTTGTAAATTTAAAATATTTAAATTATGACTTTCATAAATAAAATTGAAAAAAGGAATTGGATATTTAATAGCGATTGGTAGGTTTAAAACTTCTATGTTAAAAAAAGGAGTTATTTGAGCTTTTTCAAAACATTATAATTGGAATATCCTTCGTTTAATTACCAATAGTTTATTATAATTTTTTAATTAACTAAAAAAATTGAAAAAAAGGATATTTATTTTTTCTCGATGAGATCTTCGAATACTGGCATTTTAATCATTTCAAAATTATACTGTTCCACAAGTTTTGGATGTAATTTAGCTCTTATTTTTGGTAAATATTTCTCATAAAGTATTATGGGACCTGTAAAAAGACCCGTTAGAATGAAAGGCAATAATATTAGTATCATAGGAGTTAAAAAAGCTGCTTCAGGAGGAGGGGCATAAATTATTCCTTGGACAATATAAATAACTAAGTTAATAATTGTAGAGAATCCTGCATAACCTTGTAAGATGTTAAGAAATATCGAATGTACACCTTCGATATCTGGAGCTATTCGTTCTTCGGGTAGAACTTTCACTGCCATGACGCCGCAATCCTCTAAGATCCATATAGGAAAGAATAAAAGCATTACAAATGGAGTTACAAAAAAAGATGCCAGAAAAAGAGCTTCAGCTTCGTGTAAAAAAATCACCTTTGCTTCAGTAGAGATTACTTCTGATGCTCGGAAATATGAACCAAAACCCGCTTGAATTATCAAAGCACTCATTGAAAACGCAAATAAAGAGATAATAAATGCACGATAGAATAACCTATGAAACTTAACAGTAGTACCAAGTTCTACAATACCATATTTTTTTCTCTTAAAGGAAGTAATTTTATGGATTTTTATCCAAAATAATGTTACAGGGGTAGCTAAAGCAAAAAACAAGAAGAAAAATGCAATATTTAAAGCATATAGAATTGGTACATCAGTAAATACAGTCCCAGGTAATAACCAAATAAAATAAGTCACGTATTCTGGGGGAATGATTTGTTGCCCAAGAGCTAATTTTATCTCTTTTGCATAAACTCCTAGAATTATAATGATTGAGAAAATTATCAACGAAATTATGAATCCCATCAATACTAAAACATATTTTTTTAGTGCCATTGTTATAAACCGCCTTTAGTTTAATTATGACAATTTCCTAAAAAGATTGATATGGATTATATGAAAGTATTTTTAATAAATAGCTGGTTTTTCAATCTGATCCTTGAAATAATAGACGAGAAAAATTAGCACTCCTGCAAAAATTAAACTCAAAACGATTGTAACAATGACATTTATTGACCCAAAAATCTCACCCAAAAAGAATCCAGAGAAGTTGAATAGAAAAAAAAGACTATAATACCGTCCTTGTTCAGTTTTAAGTCCTAATGAAGGGACAAGGAGCAACGTATAATAAATTATTAATCCCCAAATCGAACCATAAACGATCAAGCCTATAATCAAGTTAAATGCATTCATTATAACACCTATAAAAAGAAAAATCACGATGAAATAGAAAGAATTTTCAAATTCAATGTTCTTAAAATAATGTCCTATAAAAAATAGAATAAAAATTGAAGTGGAAAAGACTAGGGAAGAATTTGCTAAATTTTCAACATTAGTACCCCAAAATAAACCGATTATGAAATTAATTACAAAAATTATAAAAAGATTTATCAAAAATCTTCTATCTTTTAAATAATCAATGCTAGTTGAAACTATCTCTCTTATATTTATACTATATTCTAAAGCAACTTCGGATGATAAGTACAGGTTATCAGTATGTAAATTATAAAAAATAGCGAACCCCACTCCAATTGCAATTAAACCTAGGATAATTGAGTGGATCATAATAAAATTCAAAAAAAACATCAATATATTGAGAGTTATCGCCAAAAGTATGAAGCCAATTAATAAAAACGCACTTAAATCCATATGTTTTTTTGGATAATTACTTTGTTCCGAAAAGTAAGAACACGTCAAAATCAAATTAAAACCTGAGAGTATTGAAAAAAATATCATAAATATTGTTACACTAACAATAAATAGAAAAGTAATTCCCATAATTATCAATAATACGCCTTGTACCATGGTACTTAAACCAATATAAAAGCATTTATTTGATATTTTATCAACTAAAGGTCCAACGAAGAATAAGGTGATCAACATTGGAATGAAAAAAGCAAATTGCAAGTTAGGACTGTTAGGAAATGAAGGAAATAGGAAAATACCAAAAGTTAAATTTACGTTCAGTAAAATAAGCGAAATCTGACTAAAAAAACTAAATAATTCTTTTGAATCAAATTCGTCACTATTGAAAATTTTAGAAAAAAAATTAACCATTAATCTCACAGAATATTTTCTTTAATTTAATTTTGGATTGAATAAAAATCTATTTATGTTTAATTCAAAATTAATGAAAATTATTGTATGATTGGGATTTTCTTGTGATAATATAGCTTCCAAAGAACCCAGTATATGAGAATAGATGACCCCATAATGATTAATACATTTAAAAATAATAAAAATAGATCGAGTTTTCCACCTATAAGAATGGAATATAAATCCTCTGGTGAATAAAAGAATATATTATATTGAAATTGTTCAATTAAAAAGTCGTCTAACATCCATACAACACCCCAGCTAGCTACAAAAATGAATGCGAATATGATTATATCCCGATAAATGCTGTCCTTGTTATATTTTATAATTTTTGTGTTCAAGACTGCAAAAAGAACTAATAAATAACCATAATATCCATGGTTCTCACCAAGGTGCACGGGATTAGGAAAAATAAAGAGATTTAATCCAAAAATTGCTGTAATCCAGGGTAAAGAAAAAATTGTAATGATGCTTATTATTAATATTCTATAAATATCCTCTCTAGTTATTATTTTCGATTTTATCTCAGATTTCGTATCATTTAAATTATTTCTTTTTGCATTAATTTGGTTCCTTACAAGATTTCTATCAAAAATCATTCCAGCAGTCAGCCCGACTGGGAAAATTGCAAAGAAGAAGGCGAATCTAACTGCTACCATAATTCCTCCATATTGAGGATCCGGAAGTAAAATTAAGCTGATAAATGTTATTAAATAAATAATCCATATGATTCCGATTATAAAGAAATCAGTTTTTGTATTTAAACGTTCTTCTAGAGCAATTTTTTTTATAATAGTCATCTTTCACATTCTATTTAATAATAATTCTATGATATCCAAGACCTCTAAATTTAGATTTTCCTTTTCAGCAGCATCTTTTAAATTTTTCTTACAAAAAGGACAAGAAGAAACCAAAATATCAGCTTTGGTTTCAATTACTTCTTGTAACCTATTTGTAGCAATTTTTAACGCTAAACTTGGATTTGCGGCTTTCACGCCTCCACCAGCACCACAACATATTGAACCTTGTTTATGTGATTTCATTTCAACTAATTCTACACCAGGAATTTGTTTTAAAATTTCCCGAGGTGTTTCATAATCAATTTTTAACTCCCCTTTTTTCGTGGAATGACAAGGATCGTGATAGGTTACTCTAATTGGATCATTTTTGGTAAATTTTATTTTACCTTCTTTGATTAATTGATTAATTAAATTCATGTAATTTTTTATCTTGAAATTTCCACCTAAGTCCTTATAATTATCTTCAAACGTTTTTTGACAGCCTGCACACGTAAATACTATCTCTTTAATGCCTAATTGTTTCCATCTTTCAATATTATGTTTAGCCAATTTTTCAGCTTCTTTCTGTCCTGTGCGAAATAAAGGACTACCACAACAATATTCATCACTTAAAATAGTAAAACCAATATCATTTTCAACCAAAATCTGATAAAAAGCTCGCGAAATTTCAGTTGAACGGTACGAGGACGTACAACCAACGAAATAACCCAAGTTACTTGGTTTATCTAAATGTGATTTATCTTTATTTGGAATCCAATCCAATCGTTTTTCATGTGGTTCGTTATATGGATTATTTTTTTCGATACAATATTTTCCTAAAGCAATGTGAACAGGATCCCCCAATTCTAAATCTTGTAGATCTTGTCTAAAAGTTTCGAAGATTTTAACAGTATTAAGCACAACGGGGCAATGTGTCCTACAATTACCGCATGTGGTACAAGTGAAAAATATTTCTGCAGTTCTAGGAGAAATCTCTAAATCGCCTTTTAATATTCCAGCTAAAATTAACATCTTTCCTTTTGCTATAAATGACTCAAAACCAGGAGTATTTTCTCGGATTGGACAAATTGCATAAGTATATTCTTTTTCTGAAACTTGTTCTCTACAATAACTACATCTGGTACACGTAAATATTTCGTCCTTGAGTTTATTGATTCTTAAATTTTTAATTTCTGTCATAATTTCTATTCCTACAATTTTAATAGTGTTGGATTCAAAATATTATTTGGATCTAATGTTTGTTTCATTTTTTTAATGAAATCGTAGTAATTTTCTTTATAATTATCCGCTACTACATCACCTATTACTTTTCCCAGCCAATAGTGTATGCTTCCCTGACTTTCTATTTCTTTAACAATTAATTCTCGCCATAATTTACGACCAAATTCAAATGCTTCATCATCATGGACGGGTAAAGCAAATGTAGGTAAAACATCCATGGCATTTTGAGATACAAAAGAATACCAAGCAGGAAGTATTTTATATTTTTTGATGTTTTCATCATGCTCAGCTAATAATTCCTTAAAAAATTCATGAAATTGTTTGGTTCTTTTTATTGGTATTTTATTACAACTTGCACCAAAATTTCCCATTCTTCCAGCCATGGGGAAAAAAGTATAAAGTTGATCTTGAAGTATTGCTTTTGCAGGATCCTCTTTTTCTTTCTTGCCGTGCCATTTTTCGTTTATTTCGCATAAAAGTTCAATCTCTGCATCCACGATTTTCTCATTTGGACCTTCAACCTTAATATAAGCTGGAAATTTCCCTTTTCCTAAAAATCCAACTCCAATCTTATTATCTGCAAATGCCAAATCTGATGCAATACGTAGACTTGCCATCTCATGAAAAGCATTTAATACATCTTCGAGCTCTTGATATGAATAGTGAAGGAATCTAGTTACTTTTGGAAGAGGAAAGATTTTAAAGGTAAATTGAGTTTTTATTCCAAAGATTCCTTGGTCACCACAGAATAAACCAGAAGAATCGGGTCCGATTCCGTATCGAACGTGATGAAAAGATTTTTTAAGGGCTGAAGATCCTGTTCTGATGATTTCTCCCGTTGGAAGAACTACTTCCAAACCTAAAAGAATATCTCCTGAAGTACCGTATTTTGCTGATCCGTACATGACAGAGGCAACAGATATAGCACCTCCAATCGTACTGGCTATACCGGGAGCAGGTCCTATAAATCCGGTATACCAACCTTTCTCTTTCAATTCACGCTCAAGTTTTCCCCAAGTTATTCCTGTTTCTGCCGTTACACTCATGGAGTCTTCGTCAATTTCAATGATATTATTCATTCGAGTGAGGTCTAAAACAATTCCACCTGATTTTAGGGGGATACCCATGAATACAAGAGAAGTTGCAGCACCTCGTGGCCAGATTGGAGTTTTTGTTTTGTTTGCAAGTTTAACTATTTCAGAAATTTCTTCAGTTGATTTGGGTCTTACTATAATATCTGCAAAAAATCCGCTTTCAGGAGAAGTATCTCTTGAATATGCATACAACGTTTCTTTATCATCAGCAACAAAATCAGATCCAACAATTTTTTTCAATGCATCAATCAATTTGCACAAATCCAAGAATTCTATAAAAATAATAATAAAGCATCTTTATTTTTCATTTATTTAATTAATTAGATCCTTAAAAAAAACTTTAATAATTTTTTTTAAATGTTAAATTTATGATAAATCATCGTTTATTAGTTAAATATCGAAACGCTAAAGATTTTGTTGAGAAAGCTGTTGTATTTTTACAAAAACATGCGAAAGGTATGAAGGTATTTTGTGCACTTTCTGGAGGCATTGATTCTTCTACAACATATCTCTTATTAAAAAAAGCAAATATTGATACTTATCCAGTATTTATTGATCATGGATTAATGCGAATAATTAGAGGGATGGAAGAGCGAGAATATATTAAAAATTTTTTCCCAGATATAAATATTCTTGATATACGTGAACAGTTCTTACCCGAAATTTATGGGGAAGGTGATGCAGAAGGAAAAAGAAAGCTCTTCAAAAAAGCATATTCAGACACGATAAGCAGGGTAATTCGAGAAGAAATGTGTGATTTACTAGCGGATGGAACGATATTACCAGATATTGAAGAGAGTTTTGGAGTTACTATTGATGATTTAAAAGAAACTATGAGTATTGAAGAAGAATTAGTTTTAAAAAATAAAAATATAAAAGGATTTGTTAAAAGTCAACATAATTTAGAGATCGAATATGATGTAGAAGCAACTGTTCAGCCAGTTGCTAGCCTTACTAAAAACCAGATTCGCGAAGTTCTCGAGTTTTTACAAATGCCTCAAGAACTTGTTTATAGAAAAGCATTTCCAGGACCTGCATTAGCTGCAAGGATCGTAGGACCTGTTACGAAAGAAAATCTCGAATTTGAAAAAGTTGTTCATGATATTGTTGAATCCACGGTAGACGATTATTACATTGAAAAATTTGGAAGATCGATGATTATTAATCAAAAAGGAGAACAAGAACCATTTCAGATATTTGCAGCAACAATAGAAGACGTGTTTAATACAAAAGTAACGGGAATCGTTGATGGAAAAAGAATATACGAGGTTCCACTTATTGTTAAAGGGAATTGGGATTTTGAAAAATTAACTCGATTAGCTTCAGAAATTAAAGGGTATGCGAGAGTATTTTATGAATTGACCTCAAATCCAAAAGGTCAATATGATATTGTTATTCGATGCGTTAATAGTAAAGATGCACGAACTGCGACTGTTACTGATTTACCTTGGGGTATATTGCACGAAATAGAAATCAAATCATTAAAAATTTTTGAAACACGGAATATCTATTTTGATGTTACCCCCAAACCACCTGGAACAATAGAATATGTATAAAAAAATTAGAGAAGTTTTCCCCAAGGGAGAACTCCACGTTTTAATTTTATATAAACTGCAGTAACTACTGACTCTGATCCGGATTCAAATACAGATAATGGATCTTCTTCAGAATGCTTGAATTCCAATTTTAAATTCCCACTTTTTATCTTATCTGGTTCTAATTCCATAGGGATTTTTTGAAATTGTTTAAGAGAATAATCACCACCACCAGGTGCAAAGAATTGTCGAAACGTTATGATTGGAATATCAGGCATAGGAAGCTCTGCAATGTCGTTTTCTAAATCTAGTGTCATCTTCATAATTTCTATGTTTCGCCTTTCTAACGTTCCTATTACTTGATTACCTTTTTCAATTAACTGTATTTTAGCTAATTTTTTAGGAAATCCCCAAATTTCTCTCCCAGCAGCCATTGCTGTATCACTATCAACAAACATAGAGTTACAATAGAAACCTCGAACCTTACCAAGGGTCTTACTCTCACATTTAACATCAATTAGGGTAGCAGCCTCATAATATTGACCGATAGATGACTTCACATAATCTGCAAAAAAAGCCATGACAGTCGTATTCTTTCCAGAAGGGAGTTTTAATCCTTCAGGAATAACATCTACTAATTTATTTTTATCGACTTGAAAAAGAACCAAGATAAGTCTTGTGCCATGATAAATGTAAGGAGGTTCAGGATATAAACTACCATAAATTGGTATTGATTTTAGTTTCATATTTTGCCCTCATTTAAATGTATTATATATTTATTATAAACTTAGTTTTTATGTTATTAATCAATTAATATCATAATTTAAGATTTGTATAAACATCAAAGTACCAACATATTGGTTTTTAACATGTCGAAAAAAGAAGAGATGATTACAGGAGGAGATATTTTTATAAAATCCATGCTTGCAGAAGACGTTAAATATTTATTTGGAATTATAGGTGGTCAGATGTTGCCGATGTATGATGCCATTTATAATTGGGGGCGCGAACATGGCATTGATACTATAATGTTTCGGCATGAACAAGGTGCAGCACATGCTGCAGACGCGTGGGCGCGAATAACTGGTAAACCTGGCATTTGTTTTGGTACAGTTGGACCTGGATTAACACATTTAGTTCCAGGCGTTGCTACAGCTCAAAGTGATAACGTTCCTGTAATTGCAATTGCACCGACTGTAGCTAGGAGTATCCTTGACAAATTTAGTTTACAAGATGGAATAGATCAAATGAGTCTTATGAAACCCATAACTAAGTACCAAAAACACGTGGAATTAACAAAAGAAATACCAGATGGAGTCAAAAAGGTATTCAGACACGCAATGACTGGAAGACCAGGACCAGTATTTTTGGAAATAAGTAAAGAAGCATTTTACGGAAAAATGGATGTTAAAGATGTTCCAAATATAGGAGAGCCTAAAAAATACAGATTTCAGGAACAAATAACAGCTGATTCGGATGTTATCAAAAAAGTTGCGAAAATTCTTATTGAGTCAGAAAAACCATTAATTGTTGCAGGAAGCGAAGCAATTAATAGCGAAGCATCTCAGGAAATTAGAGAATTATCAACTTATCTAAAAATTCCAGCGATTACATCGGTATTAGGTATTGGAGTTATTTCTAGTGAAAGTGAGACTTATGTAGGAGCTAGCATGCGAGCTCCAGCAGTGCAAAGTGCAGGACAAGCTGATCATGTTCTAATACTTGGATGTAAATTCTCATTTACCATGGCGTATGGGAATAAACCTCTTTGGAAACGAGATGGTCAGACGTTCATTCAAGTTGATAGCGATCCTACTATAATAGGGCACAACTTCGAAGTAGATATTCCTATTGTTGGTAATTGTAAGTTAGTTACAAAACAAATTCTTGAAGAAGTAAAGAAATTAATTAATAAAAGAGAGAAGAGAAGTCAATGGCTTCAATATCTTATTGATATAAGGAACAATGCTAGGGAAAGAATTATAAAAAAAGCCATGAAAGATAAAATTCCCATGCTTCCTGAGAGATTAGTAAAAGAAGTTTTAGAATTTATTAATGAAGATGCAATACTAGTTTTGGATGGTGGAGATATAGTTTTTACAGTCCTTGAACAATTGGATTTTTATAAACCTCGACAACCACGATCGATTGCTTGGAGCGTCCACATGGGTCATTTAGGAACATGTATTCCTTATGCTATTGGTGCAAAATTAGCAAAACCAAATAAACAAGTTGTTTCAATTTGTGGAGATGGAAGCTTCTTATTTAATGCTCAAGAATTAGACACCGCGGTTCGCTATAGGCTTCCAATAATAATTTGCATTGCCAATAATCAAGCTTGGGGAATGTTGAAAACAAATCAATCACTTAATTGGAAAAAGAGATTTATTGATACAGATTTGATTGGTACTAATTATGCAGAAATTGCTAAAGGGTACGGGTGTTATGCTGAAAAAATAACAGATCCTGCAGAAATAAAACCTGCATTAAAACGAGCAATTGAATCTAAAAAACCTGCAGTACTGGATATTATGATGGTTTATAAAGTACCTGAGATTTCAAAATTATTAGCGAATTTAGGATTAGAAATTTCCTGAGGTTAATAATTTGGAAGATGAAAAATTATCTTTTTTAAAGCAATTGGGATATGTTGTAGATTCGGTTCAAAAATATAAAGAATTCTTTGAAATTCTTTATGATATGAAACCATTTTCTATTTGGGATAATAGACCAGCAAATCCAATAAAATATAAAGATAAGGATTCAGAAGTTAAGATTGATAATGGTTTATTTAACATTGGGCAATTACAAATTGAATTGATAGAAGTCAAAGACGGAATTTGTTATCAAGGAGAGTTTTTAAAGCAAAACGGACCCGGGTTTAATCATCTCGCTTTTTTTACCGAAAATATGGAACTTCAACTAAAAAAGTTCACTGAAAGAGGAATGAAAGTCCTACAAACGGGTTCAGTCATGGGCGGTATTCGATTCGCATATATAGATACCTTCAATCTCCTTGGATGCGCTATAGAATTAATAGAGCTTAAAAAAAGAAAAAAGAAAAAGTAATTTAATCCGATATAATTAAAAATTCGCACCAAGGACAGCGAACAGTCTCACCATGCCTCGGATAGTGATCCAAGGGACCTGCACACGATGGACAACGTAATGCTTTCAGTTCGCCTTCATTTCTAATTATTCCAGTTTCTAGAATCTTTTTTCTTAAATTAGAGCCAATTTCAGCAAGCAAACCCACAAGTTGATCAGTATTGGAACATGCAACTGCTATTTTTACGGAATTTTTTTGTTCACTCACAGTCCCTTCAATAACAAATTCATTCTTCTTTACTTTAGTTCTCCCAAAGTACCAAATATTAGCTATAAACGAAGGAGAAGTTTTGATATCTTCAAAAACAAGTCTAATATCATGCATACCTATGATTTCTTTCATTATAGTAACAGTTTTTTGTAAATCCAATCCCTCAGGTATTGAATAACTTCTCTCGTCTTTTTTATCTAATACTCGTTCTTTTAAATTTCGTAACCTCGCAATATTAGCTTCTTCTTCAGTAAAAAATAACGGACAAGTTACTTTTGTTACTAGTTCGTCCATTGATACGAATTGTTGATTTCCCAAGTTGTCTAAATATCTAATACTTGCGTGGAGTTTTTCGTCACCACATATTAAAGGTTCCAAAGTTAGAGCAATAGTTTTTCCAGACAAAGGTTGTATCGTCTGTAATATAATTGTATCACCCATCATATTATAATGAGGTTGGATACTCATTAATTTAAATGAATTTGGAATATCAAACATGCATTTAGCATCACTTATAACGTGATTAGTATTATTTTCTACTTTTAATTTAACTCTGATAAATCCTCCATAATATTCATACTGTCTTTTTAATTGCACCGATTTTTCAACAGTCACTTGTGGAGTTGTTGTTTCTTCATATCGTGTTTGTTTAGCAGTTTTTACATTTTCTTTTCTTTTTTTAATCTTTCTTTCGATCCAAAGAGGGATAATTAGAATTCCAGAAGCTATAATGATTAGAATTATACCATAAATGAAATCAAATGTTCTAAAAAGAGAAATGTGTAACGTGATATCAACATCATCTATATTATAATCACCCGACAAGGGTGTTAGGTTAGTAAATACAAAATAAAATTCGTTGGGAATTAGTGGGACTAAATATGGAGTCAAATCAAGTTCAGTCTTGTTGCCTTTTAGGAATGTGTAGTTAAATATACTAAGAGGTTGCAGTAACGTTATATTTTGGGCCGAACTATTCCAATTCAGATAATTATTCTTGTAAATAACTAATAACTTGACGTCTTCTGTATCAGTATCCACACTAATTCGTAAAATTAAATTATAACCGATTTTATCAGATCCTAGAGGGATATAAATTTCCTCAACTTCATTAAAAAATCCTTTACCTCTATCATTAGATAGGGTTAATTTTGACCCTACTTGATCATTATCATCGAATACTTTTTGAATTAGATATTGATATGGACCAATAAAGAAGATAAATGCTATAATTATTAAAATTATAAAAATGAATATCAAGATATTTCTTCCTACAGAAATTTAAATCGCTCCTTCTTATTCGTTTATAAATATTAATTACCTTATAATATGTTATTATTTTTGATCAATTTAAGCTTAAAAGAGAATAATTTCCTTTAAATTCTAATCTAAAAATTATTAATAAGTATCACAAATATTATTAAACTATTAAAGATAATTAGATAGATTTTTACAAAAAATTCAAATCATGAATTATTTTTGATTTATTAATCAATTAAATGGGCGGATCAGTATTGTCACAAGAAAATTTATGGTTAAATATGAAATATGATTTATGTGATCAAGAATTCATTTGGATGGGAAACGTAGCTATGGCAGAAGGTTGTCTGGCTGGCGGCTGCAGGTTCTTTGCAGGTTATCCAATCACTCCTCAAAATGAAGTACCAGAACGGTTAAGTATTAGATTACCTCAATTAGGTGGTAAATTTATACAAATGGAGGACGAGATTGGTTCAATTGCAGCAGTAGTTGGTGCTGCTTCAGTTGGTTCTCGAGCCATGACAGGTACATCTGGACCGGGATATGCACTAATGCAAGAAATTATCTCATGGGCGACCACGATTGAGCTTCCTCTCGTCATTGCTGATGTTCAAAGAACAGGACCAGGGTCAGGATTAGTCTCACTTCCTCATCATTCAGATGTGATGCAAGCACATTATGGAGGAAATGGAGATTATATCAACATTGCTCTTGCTCCGGCATCTTGTCAAGAGTTATTTGATTTTTCTATCGATGCGTTCAACTATGCAGAAGAATATAGAACGCCTACAGTAATACTTTCCGATGCTTGGCTTGGTCACATTCATGAGACTGTTAAAACACCCTCTCAAGCCGAATTGGATAAAATAATAAAATGGAACAGAAATTATGAAGAGGAACCATCCGCATTATTACCTTTTAGTAGAAAGAGAGCGGAAGGAGTTTTTGAAATTATGAAGGCGCCAGTTATAGGAACGAAACATTTTCCATGGTGGATGCCAAGTATTTCTCACAATCCTGGGAGTGGATTTCCTATTGAAGGTGATACCACAAGTAAGGATGAAATAAAATCATATTCAATGGTCGAAGTAGTTAATGACAAGATCATTAAGAATGAGGATAAAATTTCCAGTAACCGATGTCCAACGTGGTTTATGGATGATGCTGATTTTGCAGTCGTTGCATATGGAATGCCTGCAAGATCTGCTCTTCGTGCTGTTAAGCGAGCAAGAAATGAGGAAGGAATAAAAATCGGTTTGCTTAAAATGGATGTAATATGGCCGTTTCCTACCACGGCAATCGCCAAGTTAGCAGAACAAGTGAAAAAAGTGATTGTCCCAGAACTGAATTGGGGGCAAATGTTTGTTGAAATAGAAAGAGAAGTTGCAAAACATGGAAAAGAAGCATACTTGCTTCGTCAAATTTCTAAGCTGCATGAACCAGCAGAAATTTTAGCAAAAATAAAGGAGGTTTGTAATTAAATGGCTTCATTAATGACTTCAGATGAAAGAGAAGATTTTCCAGAAGGAGAAGCAGGTCTTAATACCATGATCGGAAAAATGGTGGGTTTTCCAAAGCATATTTTTTGTCAAGGTTGTGGTTATGGATCAATTGCTGCAAATTTAGTTCGAATTTATGTTGAAAATAAATTAGAACAAGAGAAATATCCTTTCTTCGTTGGAGTAGGATGTTATTCAGCCATTCCAACAGTTCTTCCTGGACATTCTTTGATGGTTCTCCACGGTAGAGGACCTGCAGTGGCAACAGGAGCTAAACTAATGAGACCAGATTGCAAACCTGTATGCATTCAAGGGGATGGTGATGCGTTATCAATCGGAACTAATCATTTCATTCATGCTGCACGAAGAAATGTTGATATGTTAGTAATTCTACTTCATAATAAAATATATGGGATGACAGGAGGTCAAACTGCTCCAACTACACCAATAGATTCAAAAACTTCAACTTCACCTTATGGAGTAGTAACTAATACGATTGACGCTGTAGAATTAGCAAAAGTATGTGGTGCAACATATGTAGCACGTTGGACTTGGGCCCAACCTCGCAAGTACATGAAATCAATTTTAGAGAATCTCAAAGAACATAAAGGATTTGGTCTTGTTGAAATAGTAAGCTCATGCGTTACATATTTTGGTAGAAGAAATGACATGGCCGAATCAGTAGATTTATTCAACTGGATTCGATCTAACACAATCTCCATTAAAGATGCAGAGGGTATGTCCAAAGAAGAATTAAAAGACAAGATCGTTACAGGCGTATTCACTTGGGATAAAAATGCACCAGATTATAACGCACAATATGATAAAGTTTTAGAACGGGCAGGATGGAAAAAATGACAAGACATGAAATTCGTATAGCAGGATATGGTGGTCAAGGCGTTATCACCCTTTCTAAATTGTTAATAAATGCAGCAATTACATTTGATAGACATCAAGCGACTCAGGCTGAAGCATATGGACCTGCAAGTAGAGGAGGGTCTTGTTGGGCAGAAGTTGTTATTGAAGATAATCCTGAAGAAGTCATTGATTATCCCCGAACTATAAATCCTGAATATTACGTCTTACTTTCAGATGCTGCAGCTGCTGCTTATCGAAGTTTTTGTAACCAGGAAAATGTTGTTTCAATTATTGATCCCCTCACGGTTAAAAAATTTAAAATTAGAAAAGGCATTAAATATGAAGTGGAAGCTCAAAGGATAGCAACAGAGGAATTCAAGTTACCCGTAATTGCTAACGTTATTTTATTTGGAGCATTGGTTAGTTTAACCAAGCTAGTATCAGTAGAAGCAGGAAGAAAAACAGTCGAAAAATCAGTTCCTAGCAAGGTTTTGGATTTAAATTTAAGAGCATACGAACGCGGATTAGAGATAGCTAAAGATTTGTTAGCAAAACAAGCGTAAGCTTGATTTTATTTATTTTATTTTTCATTATTAAAAATAAAAAAAGGGTTATTAGGATCTTTTTACAACTGTGGCGATTCCTACACCGCCACCGCCACACAGAGTCTGAATACCCCATTTTAGATTTCTATTAACCAATTCATGAACCATTTCCGTGAAATAAATCACTCCACTTGCACCAATAGGATGCCCAATCGATATTGCACCTCCAGTTGGATTTACTCTTGGATCGAAATGATCATATCCAAATTCTTCTGCAAAGGCCAAACATGGAGTAGCAAATGCTTCATTAGGTTCTATGACATCCATATCTTTCATTTCTTTTCCTGCTCTTGCCAATGCTCTCTTCTGAGCGGGTACTGGTCCGAGTAGCATTATCACGGGTTCATCACCACCAACAGCCGTTGAAACAACAGATGCCATCGGTTTCAAACCAAGCTTATCTGCTTTTTCACGCGACATTAATATGCACGCTGCAGCACCATCGACTATTTGGGAACTATTTCCAGCAGTCACTCTACCGCCCTTTCGTTCACTCCTAAAGGTAGGTTTTAATTTTGCAATCCCTTCAAGTGCTCTTTCAGGTTCATCAAGACAAACAGGTCGCACGGTTTGATCTTCAGTTATCGTGACCTGCTTTTTCGTTGTCCTATCTGGATAATCAAAAGCCGTATAAGTTACGGGTACGACTCTTTTTTGATATTCTTCTTTATTCCTCATGGCTTTTGTTGCTTTTTGATGGGACCATAAGCCAAATTTATCCATTAACTCTCTTGAAAAACCATATTTATCCGCTATCATTTCTGCACTTTCACCTTGTTGAACCCACTTTAATTGATTGATTCGTTCTGACATAAATACTGGTATTTTTGCTTTCATGGCAACTTCCATTGAGACTCCCATACTATAATGAGTCATGGACTCAACTCCTGCGGCAATCATTATATCGCCATCTCCTACTCTAATGGCATTAGCACAAGTATTAATTGCTTGAAGTCCAGCATTACAATAGCGATCTATAGTTTGTCCTGCAATTTCATATGGTAGTCCAGCTAATAATATTGACATTCTCCCAATATTTCCACCTTGTTCACCAATTTGGCTCAAACAGCCAACAGCACAATCCTCAATTTCAGCGGGATCGAAATCTGCAGATTTTGCCTTTACTTTATTAATAACGGCTTCAATCGCTGTTATTAATAAATCTTGAGCACTACAAGTACGAAAAGCACCTCCTGGTTTTTCTACACCTTTACGAGATGATTTTCCAACTGGTGTCCTCACACAATCAATAACAACACATTCTTTTAAATCAGTCATAAAATCAACACCTCAAATTTGTTAGAATAATTTTCTATGAAAATCATAAAAATTATTTCGTTTCACCTTTTAATAATCCACTCAAATTGAGAATGTTGCTACATATTTTTTTCAGATTGTGTGATGTATTATATTTTTTAAGATTCATATTTCTTGCTGCTCATCCAGATGATTTAGGATCAACTATTAGTGAATTAGTAAAGAAAGGTGGACAAAAAAAAATTAAACTCTAAAATCTAATAAAAAAAAGGAAAATCGGTATTTCTCAATAAGTTCAAAATAACATTGCTCTCCTAGACATTCTCTTTATTGATTTTAGTTCTATTATACTTTTAAAAAAGGAGAATATATTTTTAATTCTTGGATAAAAGAAGAATAATTTGATATTAAGCTATCATATTTTTTATAAAATTAAGAAAACCATTAAATCCCATGAAATCTTCTTCCGTTAAATCTAATTTATTGTTAGGTTCAAAATAAATTCTGATCATTTTCATTTCCTCATCAATGTTTCTGAACTTTTTTATACGTTTCTTAATTTCATACCCCTTTAATGAATTCCAATCTACTTTTTGATAATAAATTTTAAACAAATTCTTTCTAAAATGCATTCCAGCAGGTTCAATTTTTAATCTTGGTAAGAATTTTAATATAGCTATATATAATAAGAATCCCCCTCCTGCATATAAAACAATTAACAATTGGATGAAATATACAATCATACGAATATTTATAAAGAATAAACTTGCCAATATAAATGAACCGATAGAAGATAGTAATATAAAGACGGCATTATATCGATTTTTCAATGTTAATTTACTTTTCCATGTATAAAATTCTATTTTATTTTTAATTTGATAGGTTAAAGATTCGATTTTTTTACTTTCATCTCGTTCTAGATTTTCTACATAAATTGCACCTTCCTCCGTTAGAAAAGGAAAATAATAAAATCTATAAATTACACAAAAAGTTATTAATCCAATAATAGAAAGAAGGATTAAAAATTCAACAATAAGAGTGAAATTTTTAAGGTTTGAATTAATACTTGCGATTCCAGTTGAAATATTAATTAAAATTATTAAGATAGAAATGAAGAAGAGTAGAATAAGAGAAAATACTATTAAAATATTTAAGATTTTTAATTTCTTTTCAGAATTCATTAGAATAATAAATAATAGTACATGTTTAAAAAAATTTTTAAAATTAGATGAAAGAAGAATGAATAGAAAAATTTCTTTAGAAAAAATTCTAAATAGAGAAAAGAATAGCAATTTAGAAAAAAATTGAGAATAGTAAAACTGTTCAAAATTGAAAATTGAGAATTCTTAAAAATAATAATTTATAAAAAGAAAATAAAAACTATTTAGACTTAAAAAATTGAGTAGGATTCTTATTGGAGGTTTATGATTGAGCGGAAAAACGATTGCAGAAAAGATCTTAGGCGCACATGCTTTACCTTCAAAAAAAGATGTGAAGCCCGGAGATTTTATTAATGCAAAAATCGATTTAATAATGAGTCACATTGGAACTGCTAAGGTAGCTTTAGATTTTGGAAAAATTAGACCTGCTAAATCAAGAAAGGTCTTTGATCCAAATAAGATTGCAGTTATTTTTGATCATTATGTACCTGCACCTAGTGAAAAATGGGCTTTTGCACATGACGTAATCCGTAAGTTTGTGAAAAAGCAAGGTATCAAGAATTTTTTTGATGTTAAAGCAGGAATTTGCCATCAAGTCCTTCCTGAAAAAGGTCTGGTCAGGCCAGGAATGCTTGTGGTTGGTGGAGATTCCCATACAACCACGTATGGAGCTTTAAATTGTGCAAGTTGTGGATTGGGAAATACGGATTTGTTTTATGCTTATGTTAAAGGAGAATTGTGGTTTAGGGTACCTGAAAGCATTAAATTCAATATTAATGGCAAACTTCCTCATAACGTCATGAGTAAAGATATTATCATTAAAATTGCGGGAGATCATACTGCAGAAGTTGCAACATACAAATCTATAGAATTTGTAGGAAAAGCAATGGAGGATTTAAGCATCGCATCAAGAATTACCATGTCGAATTTTGCTTTAGAATTGGGAGCAAAATTTGCTTTTGGAGTTCCAGACCAAAAAGTAGTAGATTGGGTGAAACAGCGATCGTCAGAACCATTTGAACTAGTAAAACCAGATGCTGATGCAGTCTATCAAGAAACTTATGATTATGAAGTATCAGATTTAGAACCACATGTATCTTATCCTCACACGATAGATAACGTGAAAACCATAACCGAAGCTGTAGCTGACAATGTTACAATTAATCAAGCATTCTTGGGTTCATGTACAAATGGTAGATTTGAAGATTTAGAAATTGCAGCTAAAATTGTTGAAGGAAAGAAAATTCATGAAGATGTTAGAATGATTGTCACGCCTGCATCGCAAGAAGTTTGGTTACAGGCTGCTAAATCTGGTGTATCTGAAATTTTAATTAACGCAGGTGCCATCATTTGTAATCCAAATTGTGGAGCTTGTTTCGGTGCACATCAAGGAATGTTAGCGTCAGGAGAACGTTGTATCAGTTCTTCAAATAGAAACTTTCAAGGTAGAATGGGATCTGAAGGTGCTGAAGTTTATCTTGCATCACCTGCAACAGTAGCTGCTTCAGCAATAAAAGGAGTTATTGCGGATCCAAGGGAATTTTAAGAGGTGATAAAATGGCATTAATGGGTTCAAAATCTAGTATAAAAGATTATCGAGATGTTATAAAAGGAAAAGTTTGGGTATTTCCAGATAATGTCGATACTGATGTTATTTCTCCAGGCAAATATTTAGATGATATGGAAGCAACACTTGCACATACATGCGATACTCTCATTCCAGAATTTCCAAATCAAGTGAAGGATGGAGATATTATCGTAGCAGGGAGAAATTTTGGTTGTGGATCAAGTCGTGAAACCGCACCTATTATTTTACAAGAAAAGGGAATAGTTAGCGTTGTTGCAGAATCTTTTGCTCGGATTTTTTATCGTTCTTCGTTTGCACGAGCCCTACCATTACTCGAAATTGAAGGAATTGGTAAGGAATTTAAGACGGGAGATGAAATTGAAATCAATATTCCGAATGCAGAAGTAAAAAATTTGAGGACAGGAAAGAAATTCACGGCTCCAAAAATACCAGACATTCTTATGGATTTATTAAAAAATGGTGGCATGGAAAAACAATTATTGGAAGAATTAAAAGCTAAAGGAAAGGCAGCAAAAGATTAATAATTTTTTTCTTTTTTTTTTCCTTTTAATTGAATCATACCGAAAATGGGATTTCGGTTTCGAAAAATTTATCATCAACCCACAATATTCGTTTGATTTTCCCAATTTTTTTTGCCTGGAGTCGTAAATCTTTTGAATTTAATGCATTTTTATTTTCGGGTAATTTTATTTCATCAATATTATACGAATTTATTAAGCGAATTTCTTTAAATGAATGAGGTATATTATTAAAATCAGGTAAGAATAATTTAAAAAATGATTCGACACCTTTATCATCAATAGGACCCGTTTTTAATTTAGCAAATCCAATTCTTTTTTCAATACATACTCCAGTCTTTTCGCATATACCCCGATCATTACATTTTTCTTGTTTATCATCCTTACATTCTTGTAATGGATCTTTATCTTGAATTGATTTTAAACTGGGAATTTTATCTTTTGTAACAAATTTCCACGTCTTTCCTTTTGAAGGAGCAATAGTTAACAAAATAGCACAATAAGGATTTAATTTTTCATATAATTCACTTATTTGTTTTATATCCATCTCCTCATCGAGTGTTATGTAATGCAACTGTTTTAGATCACGTTTGCCCTCTAACCAAGTTCTATCTTTAAAGATAGGAATTTCCTCCAAAGAAATCCTTGGGAGCGTGTAAATGGATCCTTTAACAATATACGCCCCTTCTGGAGCAGACAGACCAAAAAAGATACCAATTTGATCTTCATATTCATATGAAGCGTTAAAGCTCCAACTTTTATTTCCCGCTGTTGATTTTAACGATAACACAGGTCCTCCATTTTTAAATTGACCTTTTGAGAATTTAACAAAGCGATCATGAACGAAATTATCAGCTTTTTGATTGATTATCTTGTTAATGAAATGCATGTCATACACCAATATTTAAATTTGGTTCAATAAAAATTCCAAAAATTTCTTAAAGTCTAAACAAATTCTAAAGTCATAATCACTTCATTACGTTTAAATTTTAACATCAAGTAAAAGTTATATAAAAGACATTTTAAAAAAAACTATAATAATAAAAGCGGATTTGAATAAACTTTGCAGTATGGTTTTTGGTACCCAACAATGGCTTTTTTAAGCATATTCTTTTTAATTATTGGCGTAATTGCCCTAACTTGGTTAATAATACACGTAGAAAAAGGTATGAGATACTCGAGAAAAAAAGCTTTTATTTCTGCCTCTGTTGCAGCAATTATGTTTGGATTCGGTCTTCACTTTCTAATGATGATATTTGGAACCTAGTTTAAGGAGTAACTAAGCTTGATTTTGACGACTGGAATTGGATCGCATCCAATTAATGATGTAAATCAGATTTATCAAGACTTAAGAAATCTGAGCATGCCCTATTTTCCACAATTAAAAATAGAAAACATGCTTTATGATTATCATAGAATAATTCCAGGCTTAAATTTTCATTCGGGACGCTTAGTTTTGGACTTAAGTCAATTTCGAATTGAAAAAGATATTGATGAATTCAAAAATGACTTAATAATGAGAAGGAGTTTATTAAAAAGAAGAAATTTTGATTTAATGGAGTTTCCATTAAAAGGTTTACAAGAGTTTCGTAATTTCTTGAGTAATAACAATTCTAATATTTATGGTATTAAAGGACAGATCACTGGACCCTTAAGTGAATCGTATGTAATTAAAGTTGAACCCGTTAATAAAAAATCAATGGACATTCCAGAGTTTATGGAATTAATTGTTCAAGCTACAAGCGAAATTGCATATACAATTGATAGTGAATTGAATCATCTTGCATATAAATTTGTAAATAACTCGAAATCAGCAACAATTTTCATTGATGAACCGTTATTAGCAATAGTTTTAAAAGAACTAGATCAAAAAACTGCAGCGTATTATTTAGAAGAAGTCTTAAAGTCAATATCAGGAAGACGAGGCATTCATATATGTGATAATATCGTGAGTATTGGCGATTTTTTACTTGATCTACCTATTAATGTGATTAGTTTTGATGCTCGTTCTTATCCAAAAACGATTCAATTTTTAGATGATAAAAAGGTTTTAAAGTTTCTTAATGAAGGAGGAGGATTTGCATTAGGATTAACACCCAATACGCCTGAAAGTCTGGTTGGAGAAGAAAATATCGAAAAATTACAGCGTGATGAATTAAATATCAAAGATTATTTACCCTCCACTGATTCTTTGATAAAAGATTTTGAAGAAATTCTAAATGATTTTATAAATAAAGGAATAGATACTAAATTAGTCATTAAAAATTTAATTCTTACCCCACAATGTGGGTTCCAAAGTTTCACGATACCCACTCCTGAACGAGGAGAACAAATTGTTAGGGAACTTTTACTCATTCAAGAAAAAACAGCAAGATCTATTGAAAAGAAATTTTCATTATAATTTTTTATTTGGAGGATTTCATGTCCCAAAAGAAAATAAGATATGATTGGGAAAATTTAGACGTCATACATAAAAATAAAGAACCACCACATGCCACCTTAATTCCATTTTCTGATCTTGATTCATCATTAGACGGAGATCCAGAAAAATCACCTTTTTTTAAGAGTCTAAATGGTGAATGGAGATTCAAATGGGTTAAAAAACCTTCCCAACGCCCTATTAATTTTTATGAACAAGACATAGATGTTTTAAAATGGGATTTAATTCCTGTTCCGAGTAATTGGCAAATGTACGGATATGATATCCCGATATACACAAATTCTAAATATCCTACTAGTGTAAAAAAAAGGAATATTCCCTCTATTGACCATGAATATAATCCCGTAGGATCCTATCGAACAGAATTTATCATTCCTATAGAATGGAGTGAACGAGAAATTTTTATTCATTTTGCAGGCGTGAAATCGGCTTTTTATTTATGGGTAAATGGTAAAGAAGTAGGTTACAGCCAGGGAAGCATGACGCCTGCAGAATTTAATATTACTAAATACGTGAAAGATGGAATAAATGTTCTTGCTGTTCAAGTATATCGTTGGTCTGATGGAAGTTACTTAGAAGATCAAGATATGTGGCGATTAAGCGGAATTTATAGGGACGTTTATCTATATTCAACCCCAAAGACACATTTGAGAGATTTTTTTGTTCGATGTGAATTGGATGAAGCGTATAAAGACGCACAACTAAAAATTACAGCTAAAATTCATAATTATGAGGATAATAAAATTAATTTAGAACCGTTCAATTTAGAAATATTACTGTTAGATAGTGAAAAAAATGTTGTTGGATCCAGACCATTATTAAAAGAAGAATTTAAAATAAATATTGGAGAAGAAACAGTTTTAAATTTAGAGACAAAGGTCATTAATCCTTTAAAATGGTCTGAAGAAATACCAAGCCTTTACGAAATTGTATTTATTTTAAAGAATTCAAATAATGAGATTATCGAAGTCGAACGATGCGATTTTGGTTTTCGAGTCATTGAGATTAAAAACAGCCAATTTCTGATTAATGGGAAATCAATCAAGTTTAAAGGAGTTAATCGACATGAACACGACCCAGATCATGGTCGTGCAGTACCTCTTTCTAGAATGATTGAAGATATTGAAATTGCTAAACAAAATAACATAAACGCAATTCGTACTAGCCATTATCCAAATCATCCTAAGTTTTACGAACTTTGTGATAAATACGGGATTTATGTGATTGATGAATGCAATCTCGAATCTCACGGATTGAGGAATAAATTGCCCAAGAGTAAGAAAGAATGGACAAAACCTGTCGTTGACAGGATGATTAGGATGATAGCGCGAGATAAAAATCACCCTTGCATTATTATGTGGTCCTTAGGAAATGAAGCGGGAAATGGAGAAAATTTCCTAAAAATGAAACAAGAGACATTAAAAATGGACACGAGCAGACCAATACATTATGAAGGAGACTATCAATTAAAAGAATCGGACGTATTTAGTCGCATGTATCCGTCCACATATCAGGTTGAACGTTCTGGAAAGTTTAAAATGGTTCATACAGGATTCACGCATCTTGTTCGGGGAAAAAAATACAAAGGCATGCCATGCTTACTTTGTGAATATGCTCATTGCATGGGTAATAGCCTTGGAAATTTTCAAGAATACATGGATATTTTTGAAAAATACGATAATTTAATTGGAGGATTCATTTGGGATTATATAGATCAAGGGTTACAGAAAGTTGAGGATGGGAAGGAGTTTTGGGCATATGGAGGAGATTATGGAGATGAGCCTAATGATGGGAATTTTTGCATTAATGGCATATTACTTCCCGACCGGAAGCCAAATCCAGCTTTACATGAAGTAAAAAAAGTATATCAAAATATTAAAGTGTATCCTGTAGATTTAGAGATCGGAATTGTCAAAATACAAAATAAATATCATTTTAAATCACTTGATTTTCTTGAAAAACAATGGGAAATTACTTGTAATGGTGTAATTATTCAAAATGGTTTATTAGAAAATTTAAAAATAGGACCAGAAAGTATTAAAGAGGTAAAAATACCTTTTAAAAGACCAACTTTAATGGAAAACGCTGAATACCATTTGAAAGTAATCTTTTCATTATCTGAAGACACAGCATGGGCGAAGAAAGGACATGTTGTTGCATGGGATCAATTTGAACTTCCTTTTAGATTATTAACAAAGCAGGAACGAATAGATAATGATAATGAAAATCATGTTGATGTTGATGATATAATTAATTCGATTATTGTTAAAGGAAAAGATTTTGAGGTAATAATAGGTAAAAAATCTGGTGCGATAGAATATTTAACGTATGAGGGAAATAATCTGTTAGTCAAACCACTTGTTCCAAATTTTTGGAGAGCACTCACGGATAATGATCTCGGAGCTGTTAAAGCGTTTCCTTTTTTGATCTTTTTCAAAAAGCATTGGAAAACTGCCGCCAATAAACGGAAAGTTGAATCCTTCATATATCATCAAGTAACACCAAATGTTGTGATAATCTCAATTAAATCGAAAGTCCCTGGGGGTAAATCAAAGCTCGAAACAAGTTATTTAATAAATTCTAATGGTGAAATTACCATTACAACTACTTTTACACCTAAAAAGGAAATGCTTAGGTTTGGTATGCAAATGGGCATTCCTAAAAAATATGATAATGTAACTTGGTTTGGGCGAGGACCACATGAATCTTATGGAGATCGAAAAACTAGTGCTGGAATTGGAATCTATTCTGGAAAAGTCGAACAATTGATTCATAATTACGTTCGTCCACAAGAAAATGGAAATAGAACAGAAGTAAGATGGGTCTCTTTTTTAGATCAAGATGAAAATGGATTATTAATAGTCTCAAAGGGCGTCCATCATTTAAATTTTAGTGCATGGCCATATTCATTGGAAGATTTGAATAAAGCAAAACACGTCCACGACTTACCACGACGAGATTTTTTGACGGTCAATATTGATCACCAACAACGGGGAGTTGGTGGAGATAATCCAGTCTTAACAAGCGTGCACGCTGAATATAAGTTGAAAAAAAATAAAACTTATAGTTATAGCTTCCTGATTAAACCATACTTGAAAAAATTAGGAGAAATTACTGAATTAGTTAAAAAATTGAAATAAAAGAAAGAAATTAAAAAAAATTAACAGATAGTTACTCTACCGTGCAGGAAATCTTCTGTTAATTTTGTTATGTTTTTTAATTCTTCAGCAGCTATTGCTTGAGCGTCTGATTGTATGGTATTAAAAGCAGTTCCTTTTTCTGGTAACACTTCAACATCGCAAATTAATGGTTCCGTAATTGGTTCACCAATTTGGCTTAAGATTCTGACGTATACTTCTTCTGCACCAGGAACTTTATTTGAAATTTTAGCAGCAATTTGACCCGCAAGGACATTGTAAATTTTCCCTACATGCGAAACTGGATTTTTTCCAGCGGAGGCTTCCAATGACATGGGTCTCATGGGAGTAATTAATCCATTAACTCGATTACCACGACCAACTTGACCATCATCACCACATTCAGCACTTGTTCCAGTTATTGTTATATAAACAATCTCTTTTTCTGGAATATCTGCTTTATTAATATCAGTACTGACTTCATAATCAGTTAATTTAACTGCCAAATCTAAAACTTCATTTTTTATTTCTTCTTTAGCTGCTATATATGCGCTTATATCTTCGCAAGCAGATGATACCATTGCAGTTGCAACAGTTAAATGTATCTTATCTCGTTGTCTTAAACCCATGACTTTAATATCTTCACCGATCGCAGGTATTTTCTTGAGAATATTATCAGAATTTAAGTGATTTTCCACTTTCATAACTACATTCTCAAGACTTGAAAACGGTGCATAAGATACACCAAAAGACGTGTCGTTTGCTAATGGAATGGGCATCTCATCTTGACCGTGATCAAACAAACCCACTAAGTCCTGACTACCTGCATGCACTAATGAAGCTATTTGCACGTGTTCATCAGGTTTAATATTTCTGACACAATATTTCAGGGTTTCTGTTACCGCTTTTCTTGTAAGAATGCCGATGGGAACTCGTTGAATTTCTGATTGAATGAGAATTTCAGATGTAGCTCGACCGATGATACCAATATATATTGGTTCGATGATATCGCCACCACCTAAAACGGGTTCACTCCTCCCACCGGCTAATGCGCATTTATCAACATTATGATGAAGAATTACACCATATTTATCCATATAGAATTGGGATAGCTTTCTACTAAGGTTCTCAACGGCCAAGTCGCAAATAGTGTCTGGATGACCTTTCCCTTTACGCTCGACCATTTCGATCTGTAGATCTTCGATGCTTCCCATTTTGTATTCGCGTATCTGAACGTTTGCCATAATTATCCACATTCTCTAAAATTAAATCAACATTTAATTCAATATTTATTTTAAAAATTTTTTTAAAAAAATAACTTTGGATTTTTTTCAAAAAGATTTTTTTTTTTTTACACCTTATCCTTAAAATCATACAACTTTGAAGCATTTGGATCCAAGAAAATTTATTTTAATTGTTCTGAATACAAAGAATTTTGAGAAAGTTTCCTTCGTCTTTTTTTTAAAGTAAATCCTTTGCGTATTTTACGCAGAAAATCTTTTATTTAACAAATTCAATTAAGAATCTAGATAAAAAATGGAATCCAATAAAAAGCTGTTCGTAACGGTCAAGGGAAAAAAGATAGAAGTAGATTCATGGCGGGATGACCCGCAATCACTATTATTACACTATATTTCCAGTTTCGAGCAAGTTGACGGGCTCGACCAGCTCACGCAACTCGCAAAGCTTAAATGTTGGAGCAAGGAACTCAAAAAAATTTCCAACTTGGAAGGTTTAAAAAATCTGAAAACGCTTGAAATACATCATGCTAAACTCGAGAAGATTGAGGGCTTGGACGCGCTTTCTCACCTCGAGAAGTTACTATTGGATGACTGTAACTTCTCAAAAATCGAAGGCTTGGAACACTTACCAATTCTAAAAACGCTTGATATTTATGATACCAACCTCAAGCGCATTAGTGGCTTGGACGCCCTTGTTAACCTCGAGGAGTTAAATTTATACAACTGTAATATCTCCAAGATCGAAGGCTTGGACAACTTGAAAAACTTGAAAATGTTGAGCTTACGCAATAACGATATCACCAAGGTAGAATACGTCCGTCACCTCTCGCAGCTCACCCTCCTCGACCTCACTCAAAATCGTATCTCCGAACCCGGCGAGATCCCGTTTCTAACCAACCTCGAACGCCTTTATCTCGGAAAACAGAAAGGCGATGACTACAGGCTCTTCAAAGGACCACGGGGTACCACGATGGTCCCTGCTAGCAAGATCACATCCCTCGAACCGTTTTTCTCACTTAAAAAACTCGAACGGCTCAGTCTTTCTCACCACACCCTCAAAACCATTAAAAACATAGAGCTTCTCCCTAATCTCAAGGTTCTCGACATTCGTGAAACCGTGGTCGATGATCTCTCCCCCCTTAAAAATACATTTGTTCAAAAAGTCTTGATCGCCTTTTCCTTTCTTGATAATTCTCTCAAAGAACACGTCCACGAATTCTACCGGGCACATCCCCGGTTTGCTTTTGACGTGTTCCTTGAAGCTAATGAACGCGACCTTTATGAATAGACTGATAGCAAGACCTGCACTGGTCATCCTATCACTCAATTTAGTTTAATTTTTAATGTATTGATTGGTCTAAATCTCATCAATGATAAGCTGGATGCCTTGATATCATACTCAATTCACGTGCAGGGTAAAAATCAAGTACAATTTCATTACAAGTAATGCGCGAATAGCATGATTGATCTAAAAAAAAAGAAAAAAAATTATTGAATCATGGATGCTAATCTATCCATGCCTCTTGCTCGTTCTTCTAGTTCTTTTGCCTTATCGACTTCGCCTAATTCTGAGGAGAGTTTTGCAGCATCAGCAAAGAATCTCGCTACCGCACCATATTTCCCTCGCGCCATGGTAGTTTCGCCTTTTTCAACGAGATCTTTTCGTATTCAGATCATTTTCCATCTTGGCATTGCAGTAAATGTAAGTAAACTTTGCACTGCTTCTCTGACTGAATCTGTGAAATCCCGGTCTCGGTTCATTTGCACATTGATCAACACATCTTCAAATTCGAAGCGTTTAACAGCATAACTCGATCTAATTAATTGTTGAATGCTATTTTCCAAGGCATCATCTATTGAATCTATGGCTTTCTTCACTTCACTCATCTCTTCAAAGACAACAACAAAGACAAAGAACCCATGAAAAAACGAAAAACCTATATGGGGCGGCGCGTAAAGAGAGGCTTGTTCAAGTGTTCGGACAATGTTCGAAAGTTTCACGGAGTATAAAATCTCGGAAATGCGGACGTGAACGGCGACTTGAACATTTTACGCTAAATAATCGGCGATGCGTTCTTGAACGATGTAGTTGATACAGGATACTGGCTTCACTCTGTGCGAATCAAGACTGTTGATAATCTAAGGTAATTTATACCTAAAGACCTCGTCCATGGTCAAGAATTGGACAAAAAGCTCATGCATGCAACTGTATTTCGGGTGATAGCATAAAAGCTATATCATTTTTAAATTTTTTTAGATTCCTAAGTTTTTAGCGTGTTTTAACTCCAATAAAGCATCTTCTAGAGAATCCCTTGGCCACAAGTTATGTTTTCGCACATAATCAATCATTCGCCAAAGACTTACTCCTGCTTGGTTTGCGGCTTCTTCAAGACTACATTCTCCCTTATGAAAGGATTCTCCGTATTTTTGCATGAAATATTCTTCAATTTTTTCTAGGATCCATTTTCGAAGTAAAGATGATCTATCAAGATGTTCCATTTCCAATATTTTATGAAGTAATTCAAGTTCATTTTCATTCAACCTTGTTGAGATCGTTCCCATTCTTCCATCTCCTTAATTAATATGTGGTATTTTTCTCCACTAATAGCATCAATTTTCAGTAATTCATTAATAACTTGTTTGAACTGTTCTTTTGAAAGAGTTTTCTTCTCTAAGGACAAGTAAAAAAGATCTTCAATTTTAATTACCTTTGCCCCACGATTTAAAATCTTTCTAAAAGCTTTTTTATCAGATGTAACACAAATTCCATTCTTTCCAAGTAAAAAAGTGCTTGCTTCTCCTTTTGCACCAAAATATTCTATTTCTTCGCTGTAATCTTGAGGAATAACCGTAAAGTTTTGTTCTACAAACCGATCTAAAATAAAAGCATCCCTATATCCAAGAGCTTTTCCTGAAATAACACACTCATCTTGAACTGCTTTATCAATATATAATTCTTTGGAAATTAGCTTCAGAATTGAAAGATTATTAATTTTTGCTAGATTAATTAATGAGCAACTATCAAAAACAAATTTTACCATTAAGAAATGTCTACAAATTGATCAATATATATTTAATTGTAGACATCTAAAAAAATTAATGAGAAATTTCCAATTCAAGTTTGACTACTTGAAAACTTGAAGACGCTGAATCTCTGCAATAATAACATCACCAAGGCGGAAAACCTCCGTCATCTCATGCAGCTTCCATCGCTTGACCTCTCCAAGAATTACATCACCAAGCTTGGTGAAATTGCTAAGCTGCCCGAACTCGAAAGGTTCTATCTTGGAGCGCAAAAAGGTGATGACTTCAAGTTCTATAATGGACCGTCAAGTAAAATTATACAATCATCCAAGATCACCTTTCTCAAGCCATTTTATCCCCTGGAAGAGATTGAGATTCTGGGTTTTTTACATAATCCCCTCGAATCTCTTAATGGTATTCAAGATCTTTGGTATTTAAGAAATCTTGATATTAGTTGGAGCTACATCGAAGATTTAACCCCGCTTTAAGACGGTAACTTGAGATATCATAATATCTGGATAAACGGGAGCACCATAGCCATGTATTGACGTGAAGAAGTCGAACAATTCAAAATAAAGCACCCATGATTTAATTTTACATCTTCAGTGAATTAATAGATTCAGATCTTTACAAGTAATGCGTGATTAGAATAATTGACCGAAAAAACAAAAAAGGAAAA
>RDOG01000025.1 GCA_011365055.1 Promethearchaeota archaeon | reverse complement strand
AAAACGAGTCTTTTGTCTTTCTTGAACATTTTTGATTCGTTCTTCAAATTCTTTTCGTTTAACAGTATATGAAACGTCAACGAGATTTGAGATGGTAAAACCCAATGAATCAATTTCCGTTCGAGCATCTCGGAAATATTCTACCGTTTCATCACCCGGTAGTTTTGCACCATCTGCAATGGGCAATAATCTATCGAAAACACGCTGCGTGGATTCATCATAATCTAAAATTAGCTGTGTAATTGCCATTCTTGTTAAATCATCAAATTGGCTGTGTGCTTTCTTTATGGATAACTCTGCAGATCCAGCAAATTCCGTCTTTTTAATCGTATAAGTAGCATCTATGAGGGTTGCCATGACGGATTTATATAATTCATCAATAGCTTCTAATTCTTTCCTTCCCTCTTCAAACTGTTCGCGCGTGGATTCACCAGGAAGAACCGCAGCTCTTGCAGCAGCTTCTAGACGTCGATATAGCTGTCCTACTTTGAAATCATATTCATCCGAAAGATTTGTAACTATATCTCTAACCGTTTCATCAAAAACGGATTTTGCAGTTTCAAAGAATTCAGCAAATCTTTCACGGTATCGATCAGTGTATTCAAGTTTTTCACCGTAATTAAGATCATAATAGAATTTAAGAATCCCCTCAAATCGTTCATTTTGTTTGACGATCCAATCTTTGACTTCTCTGACCGTATCAACTATTTCTTTGCTCTTATCCAGGGGATATAACCTTACTTTTCCTGCCTCTCGAACTTTTTTGCCTTCCTTCAATTGTTTCAAAATCATTTTAACAGAGGGTTGAAGGCTAACAATCATTCCAACTCGGACGTGATCTATTTTAGCGCGGGGTTCTCTGGCTAAAATATCTTCTAAAATGTTACGGACGTTTTTAAACTTGCGCGTTCCATAATCAGGATTACCACGCGTGACTGAAGCAAGACCAGTCGAATAATTTGACGATGCTTCTGCAAGTGCTCTTTTAGTTCTAAACTCTTGAAATCCTATATCGATTGCTTGTTGAGAAAAATCTTGAGCTTTATTGAAATTTCTTGCAGCTTGATCGTATTGTTTTGTTGCAGTCACGTTATTATCAGCTCTTCGTGCTTCAATTGTATGAAACGTTCCTAAATTTAACATGGCATTGAAAGCAGCTTTAAAATATAATTCACGAGCTGGTAAATCTTCTTCCTGAGTCAATGCTAACGGTAAAATATGATTTTTAATGAGAAATGCGACTTTATTATATTCTTGAACCATCCCAAGAATTTTACGTCCAGAGACTCCATATTTTTCAAGAGGGGTTGCGACAATTGCATGTTTCTGCATTTCGGCATCATCAGCTTGTTGAGAATCGTATACTTTCCTAACTGCAGCCATTCGTTCATTTATAGACGAAGTTCGCTTTCCTGCATCCTCAATGAAGTCAATGGAGGGTACCGATCCATAAACATCTTTTGCATTCTTTTCCAGAAATCTTTTTGATTCAGAATAAGTATTTTCGGCTCCACATTGAAGGCATTTTAAAGTAACACCCTCAATTAACTCGGGAATTTCAGTTCCGCATCGAGTGCATGGAAGTCGTAACCAACTTGGTTTTCTAGTTGACATTATTTTTCTATCCTCAATATAAATTTTTAATTAAAAACAAATATATTGATCCCAACGTAAAAATATATTGTGTCTCTATTTAGAGACACTAGAAAAAAATATTATGATGGTGATTATTATTGAATCTTGACTGGTTACTTGGATTTATAGAAGCTAAAGGATCTTTTTCAATACCCATCCAATCAGGTTACACGCCAAGACCTAAATTTACGTTGAATACAAGTATTAAATATGAACGTGTGATGAAAAAAATTTGGAATTTTTTTGTAAATAGAAAATTAGAACCATATCCATTAAAAATTCTCGATGGAAAAATCATTAAATTGGAAATTAAGGGTGTGGAACGATGTTTACGTCTCTATGACTTACTCTCTAAATTAAATTGGCAAACCGTAAAAAGAGATAGCTTCTTAAAATGGGGTCAAATTCTAATAAAAATTAAAGAAAAACGACATTTAAATGAAGATGAGCGTTTATTGTTATTCATTCAATGTCGTGAAATTAATTCTTAGAGAAAATTTATTTCGATTAATTAAAAATATCACGTATTTATTGCGACAGAGAAATTTCCTGTTGTTGCATCAATAAATTCAACTTTTCAAGTTATTTTTTTCCTTATTTTTTCAAGTGGAGTCAGATATTATTAAAAATTAAAGAAAAAATCATTTAGATGATAAAAAACGGTTATTACTCTTTGTAGAATGCCGTAATATTAACACCAGAGATATTAATGGTATATAAATTTGTTTTTGAAATGATAGGGATATTCTAATTAGATCACATCATTATATTGATCTAGTGATATCAATGCCGTCAAAATCCATTTCAATAAAAGAAGAAGTATATGAGAGACTAAAAAAATATAAAATTAAAAATGAAAGTTTTTCGGATACTATTCTCCGTTTATTAAAAGCAAATACTGAAATAATTAACTTAGCTGGGAGTTGGAAGAAGATTCCAGACGTTGATCCCGTTTTAAAAGTTATTGAGGAAACAGTGAAGAAAATACATGAGGTGGAAGAGAAAGAAATTGAAATTATTTAAGTGCGTTAATGACTGTTCTAATAGATTCCAATGTAATGATTGATTTTTTAAAAGGGAATAAGAATGCAATAGAACATATAAAAAATATAATCTCAGGGAATGTTCCAATTTTCATTTCGATTATTTCAATTTATGAAATTTACATAGGAATCATCGCCAATTTATATTCAAAAGCTGGAAGACCTTCTAAAGTTCCTGAATTATTAAATTATTACGAAAAATTCCTAATAAAATGTGGAATTTTAGACTTTACTCGGGAATCAGTTGAAAAAGCTGCAGATATTTTCATACAGTCACAAGGAAAAGGATTATCAGTAAAAAAAAAGGATTGTCAAATTGCGGGAATAGCATTGATCAATGGCATTTCTGAAGTTTTAACAAGAGATAAAGAGGATTTTTTAAAAATTTTTAATTTAACGGGTTTAAAATTTAAGTCTTATTAAATATATCAATAATTTATTCTTTATTAATCACGATAGTAAATTCACCGGTTTTTAAATCTAAGGATTCAACAACATGAGTTATTTTCTTTCCTTGTTTTTTCATTGCTTCATATACGTTAACAATACTTAAACCCGAATATTTTTCTAATAGCAAAGGATTCAATTCAATTGCTTTTTTCCATGCATTACATGCTTTTTCTAAATCATTTTTTTGTGCCAAGTATAAAAGTCCGAGCATTCTCCACATTTCAGGATTTCTATTATTATCCAAATATGTGATTGATTTTTCTAAGTACGGAAGCATTTCATCATATTTTCCTAATAAGTTCAAGCAATTATAGATTTGTGAATGCAATCCATAATCTAGATGGTAGAAACCATTAGAATACATTTGATCAAAATCTTCTTTTAAATTTTGGTCAATTTTATCAATAATTTTTCTTAGATTCAAAGCTTCTATTAAAGCTTTTTCCAATTTTTCCTCGCTTTTTTGTACCCTGCCAAGATTATATAACGAGCTTATTTCTTTAACCTTCTGCAAGATATCGTGTTTATTCATTTTAATCAACTCTAACTAAATATAATGATCAGTTTATAATAAAAGGTCTTTATTAATTACTTTTTTAATAAAAATTCAGAATTAATATTTAAAGAATATCGAAAATGCAAATTAGCTACCGAATAAATCAAAATTTAATGATACATTATAAAAAACAATTACTTCAATTAATCTTTTAAAAGATATTTTTTTATATACGTATAAAATAATTTATATGATAATTATGACGACTCTTCCAATAAAATTAAAAAAGGAAATAATTGAAAAAATTGATTATTTAGTTAAAATTGGCAGATATCCAAATCGAAGTGCAGCAATTAGAGAAATCATATACGAAAAACTAGCAAACGAAAATTTTCTTTGGGAAGAGACGTTAATAAATAGGAAGAAAATAGAAGATATGCTAAATAATTTAAAGAAAATCAAAGATTTTCAAATTATTTTTACATCTGATAAAACAGCGAACGAATTAGTGAGCGAAGGACGTGAACGATGAAAATAGTCTATTTAGATACTTGCATTATAATCTCATATTTAAAAAAAGATGACAAATTTCATAATATATCAAAAATCATAATGAATGCAAGTAATTTAGAAAGAATAGATTCGCAAATAACTCTAATAGAAATTGCATCTGTTATTTCAAGACAATTTGAAAATATAAAATTTAATGACCATGAATTAAAAGGATGGGAAGAATTAAACCCGCATGAAAAAAAAGCAACCATTATTTTATATCTTATTGAACAATTATCAATTAATTTTTATGTAAATCTAGGAACCGAAAAGCTTAATTTGAAAAATCAAGATTTTAAAATTAATATCGATTTCTCTAAAGCTTTCCAAATTGCTCCACTTTTTTCATTAAGAACTTTGGATAACCTACAACTTGCCGCCTGTTTAAATTTGAAGAACGTAAAGAATTTAAAAATAGATTATTTTATCACAAGTGATGAATTAATACTAAATCAAAGTAAAATTATACAAAAATTAGTAGATTTAACCGTTATTCATCCTGAAAAATTGATTGAAATTGAACATTTATAAAAATTATTTAATTCGGAATAATAATTAAAAAATAAATTAGGGATTTAATAGGCGAGTAAATTCATTAATTAATAATTATAACCGAATATTTAATCATGCTAATTTTGTTCGTTATCATTCTCTTTTTTCAACTTTAAAAAACGAACTTCTCTTTTTGATTTCTTTCCTTTCTTCTCTATGATATATTCGTAAATTTCTTTAATCACAATAGTCAACGCCATTGCAGAAAAAAGGATTATAACACTCCAAATAAGTATAGTAAAATCAATACTTGGAGACATTAATTAAATAAAAGCATTAAGATTTATTTTTTTTATTCTTGAGATGACAGCACGGCGCAAATTGTCACACCATAGATTCCAGAGATTATAACTATTTTAAACACCCAGAAGAATAAAATTTCTAATGTAAAATAATTAATTAAAAGAGATACAAGAATAGTCATTGCATATGAAACACCTAAAAAGAGCGCTGGATCTCGCCATTTATCATAAATAATGTAAAATAAGATAGTGGATAATGAAATTAGAAAAATATTAAATAAAATCAGGTGCATGAACCAAAATAAACTGAAATTGAATGAACATGCAAGCATGTAAATGAAAGTAAACACGTGCATGTTGATTTCAATGACGATAAAAGGTACAATGAACTTGAAAAGCACCTCAAGATTGTAATGTTCAATAATTAATTCCGTCCCTACGAACGTTACAGCACAAATAATCAATGTAATGTAAAAATACCAGGCAACTGAACCAAAAATTTGGACCGGTACTGTTATGGCTGAGTGCACTAATAAGTAAAATTCACCAATAACATAAGATCCTAAAAATGTGATTAAAAATCCAATTAATGCACCCGCAAGAATTGCAAAAAATGTTTCTTTTTCCACCTTCATCTCGTCCACACGTAATATTATCCTTCCTACTAATAATTTTTTCTGTTAATATTTCTAAATTCTTCCATGCTAGTGCTAAAATGTATCGATCCCAGTAATCTAAAAATCAAAATTATATAAAATAAAAGATTTGTTTATTATTAAGCACGTGCTTTGGTTTCTTTTCTTTGACAGTATTCGACAATTCTTTGAGCACTTTGCAAAAGAATTTGTTTTTCTGTGATATTAATAGGATTTTTATCGCAAATAAAAGTTTTTAGGTTTATTAAATGTCTTATTCCCTCAATTCTCTTTATCTCGTTGTCACTTAAATTTAAATACTCCAGATTTTGTAATCCTCTCAACCCGGTTATAGCTCTTATTTCATTGCTACTAAGATTTAATCTTCGTAATAAAAATAGATTATCAAGACCGCTGATTTTCTTTATATTATTATCGTTTAGCATTAATACTTCAAGACTTTCTAAATTTTCCAAACCGGATATGATAGAGATGTTATTACCACTTAAATTTAAATATTTGAGTTTTTTAAACTTATGCAATCCGGATATGTGTGTTATTTCGTTATTTGAAAGGTCAAGTTCTTCGACATCTTCTAATACTTCCAATCCCTGAATTTGATTCAAATTAGTGATCCCCCGTCTTCTTAAATGTACACTATTTTTACGGACTTCAATTTTTTCATTTTTATAAAAGACATAAATGTTTTTTGCTTGTTCCGACGTAGTTTTAAAAGATTCTTGGCGTCTCTCAATTTCAAATCTTCTTTGATCAATTTTTCGACGTGATTCCTCGTGATCACGAACCATATCTTCATATGTTGAAATTTCGCTAGTTGATTTATCCATTATATCAGGATGAATAGGTGTAATGTTTTCAATGGATGAGAAGGACGTCCCTAAAATTTCATTTAATTCGTTTTGAGTACTTTCATCAAAATCAGGAATGCTTGAAATTTCGGGAACTAAGCTCTCCATTTGGATCTCGGGGAACTCTTCGCTCTCTCCAAATAATTCATCAGAAACTAACGAAGATTTCATACCGGATCCTTTTAATATGTTTTGTAATTCATCATAAGCTTCATTATCAAGAGCAGTTCCCAACTCTTGTCCATGCAAGACGATATCATCAAGAGATTCTAATCGAGAAATCACTTTTTCAATATCGGGTTTTTCTTCTCTCAATAAGGAAGATTCTATTTTAGAACTTGTTAAAATGTCTTTTAAGTCATCATGAGTACTTTCTTCGATCTTACCAACCACACCAAAGCTGGTCTCGGATAAGATGCTTTCTTCAAGCTTTTCCGCTACTCCAAACTTCGATTCAGGAAGTAAACTATCTTCATTTTTTCCTATTACTCCAAAATTGGATTCAGGTAAAATACTATCGAATTCAAGTTTTGTAGAAGTAAGTGGTTTGGTAGGTATAATTGATTTAGTTACATCACTTTGTAATTCCTTTAATATATCTTCATGGTTAGTGGAAGAAAGAGTCTCAAAATAAGCTTCTGCAAGTCCAGAGAGTTCTTCGGGTTTAATTTCGATGTTTTTCATGGGGACAACGGGTGTTTTATCTCGACTTTTTTGATATGAGACTTCATCAAAATCTATTTTTTCGGCGTATGTTGGTTCCTTATAGTCAATTTTTTCAGTGTATGTTGGCTCTTTTGCATAAATTATTTTACTTAAATAATCAGGTTCTTCCTCATATTTAATCTCATTAACATACTCAGGTTCTTCTTCGTGTTTGATTCTTTGGACATATCGCGGGGCTACTTTATGTTCAATTGTTTGATGATAATCAGGTTCTTCTTCATATTTAATCTCATTAACGTACTCAGGTTCTTCCTCGTGTTTGATTCTTTGGACATATCGTGGGGCTACTTTATGTTCAATTGTTTGATGATTATCAGGTTCTGCTTCACGCTTTATTTTTTCATGATATACAGGAATTATTTCAAGATCATCAAAAATACTCGGGACGTTTGAAATTTCGGAAGGCACTTCCTTAGCTTCAAGCCTCTTACCAAGGATGCTTGGAACCATTTCGGGTTCTTTTTTCTGTTGACAATATTGGATAATTTCTTTGGTCTCAGCGTTAATTAAATGGTATTCTAATTGATTAATTGGATTTTCTTGAAGCCATACTCTTTTTAAATTTGGTAAATTCCCCATTCCTTTTATGGATCTTATTCTATTACTTCTCAAATTTAAATGTTGCAAATTAATTAGATTATCTAAATCCTTTATTTCTTCAATTTGATTTTTTGCTAGGGTTAGCATTTTTAAATGTTTAAGATTGTCTAATCCTTCAACCTCAGATATGAAATTATTACTTAAATAAAGATATTCGAGAGATGTTAACGCATCTAAACCTGAAATTTTGGAAATGTTATTTTTATAAAAATTTAGGTATTCAAGATTTGTTAAGTTATTTAGACCTTTAATTACAGATATATTATTATCGCTTAGATCGAGTTCTGTAATGTAGGTTAAACGGTTTAGTCCTATAATCTCGGAGATATCTTCAATTCCTCGTCCACTCAAATTTAATTTATTTTTTTGAACATAGACTCGAGCTTTTCTAATTATAACGTAATCTCCTGCTTCTTCTGGAATGACTGGTTTTATCGTTGGAACATGTATAGGTGTTACTTGAGGCATGGTTGCTTGGGATGTAGTAGGCTGAGGTCTTTCAATATCCGCAAGAATTTCAGAAATAGTACGATAAGTCTTCTTTTTATATGTTGGGGGAGGCGTATAAGTTTTTGTAGATCTTGGTTTCGATTCTTTACCTTTTTGATAAGCTTTATTTGCAACTGATCCAACGACACATATAACCATGATTACTACACCAAAAATAGAAACCCCAATGATAATCATTAGATCTTCATCAAAAGCAGGAAGATATGGTTCATAGGGATCATAGGGATCTGAAGGAGTAGAAGGAGGATTAGTAATAACATTACCATATTTAGTTGTAGAATATCCATTATCAGAAATACCTCCATCTTCATTATAATATAACGTGTTATAGATAATTTTATTGTAATCGCATGTGGATGAGTAAATCATGATCCCGTAAGCTCCATTGTAATTTATGGTATTATGATCTATTTCGTTACTATCACAATAGGAGGAAAGATAAATGCCATAATCATAACTATTTGAAATTGTATTATTGTAAAATTTATTATTTGATGAAGAAGAAATGTATACACCATCATCATCGTTATTGGATATTGTATTATGGTAAAAATCATTATTAGATGAAGAATATACGTACACGCCCTCATCCCCGTTATTAGAAATTGTATTATAGTAAAAATCATTATTATCGCAATTAGAACTTATGTAAATGCCATCAAAATAATTATAGCTAAATTTATTATATGTAATTTCACCCCAATCAGAACTGTACATGTATAATCCATAATTATTGGCATAATTTACTTCATTTTTAATGATATCGATATAATGTGAACTTGATAGATATATATTATATTTATTATTAATTATTGAGTTATTCACGATATAACAATTAGAAGAAGATCTGAAATACACGCCAAAATAACTTGAATATATAACATTATTAGTTACATTACCATTCTGGACGTTATATAATCTAATAGCAGCATAAGAAGAGGAAGTAGTAGTTCTTAACGTGCAATTTCTTATTATAAAATGACTTGTAGTACCTTGGATGTGAATTGCATGAGTGCTAGTCGTTTGAATAGTATAACCCTGAATTATCCATGGAGAACCTGCATTCCCGTCACCTCCACTAGAGTAAAAGAAAAAATCGGAGTTACTATCAATTAAAATAGGAGTATCTCTTTTTTTTAAGGTGAAGTCATCTGTTAATTTTAAATTAAATTCAGATTCTTGAAAAAAAATCAAGAATACGAAAGAAATCAATGTGATTACTAACATTCCCAGCAAAAATATTTTTTTTGTTTTCAAATTCTCCCTACTTCTTTTTTATTGTTACGTTTCTTCAAATTTTAAGACAAATTTTTGAATTTCCGACCTTCATTAGCGTAATTGAGATGTTATTTCTGTATGATATTCACTACCTCATTATTTGATTTATAATTTAATATGTGTTATGTTTTAGGAAAAATATTGTGAGACGAACTTTATTGAAATGAAATTAGAATGATTCAGATAGGAGCATAACCTAGATCCTGTAAGATCATTTTATAATATAGGGTGGCGCACTCCATGCAATAAATCTTTCCAGATATTTCTTTATATTCTCCTTCTTTCACTTTCTTATTACAATTTATGACAGAGCACCGCAAAATTTCTTTTTCCAACAAAATCTACTCAATAAATTTAAATATTTTCTCTTTAGTTTCTTTATCCTTGATTTTTAAGTTCCCATATACGTTCATTTTTGCGGTCTTGCATTTTACTGTTGTCCAAGCACCTAATTTCGATAAACCTTGGAAATTGAATAAGATTTCTTGTCTCGAACGTAAATCCTCCATGCCATTTACGACATCTGGTCCCTCAACAGTGATTTTTTCAACACCAGAAAAACCACCCATTTCTCTGGGACAAACTACCGTCAGTTTTTGAATGGGACTCATCTTGTAAATGAAATCACGGATCACGTACGAATAAATGGGAACGCTTGTAATTTTTGTATTCAATAATTCCTCAAAGATTTGGAGAAATTTTGCTTGTTTGATTTCACTTATCACGAAAACTTGCACGAACCCTTCCTTATTAAATAAAAAGCGTAATCGTTCAATAGGTTGGTACACTTTAAAACTGAAATCCATCTCTTCAATAACACGAGGAGTTGTTGGAAGGTCAATGATGATATAAATTCCTAAATCTACGACATTAAACACGTTTATATTAAATTTATTGTAACTTAATTTCTTCAATTTTTCTTTTAATTGTTCTTTTAAATTGTCAATATCAATGTTCTCCAAAGATTCTAATTGAAACTTAAAAATTTTCCAATTTTTATTACTTAAAGTTGAAAAACTCTCTCGTAACAGAAATAATTCCTTGAATTTATCCTCTTCAATACTATTTCCCATTACAGATGTGAATAATGATAATTTGGAATCATAATTATCTCCAATCTCTCCGTTTTTCCAGCTTTTAATTAAATCTTTTAAAGCTTGAAAGCTAATTGGAGCTAAAAAATTTTTTAGAACGTTGTTATTTAACTCAATAACATTTTTTGGTTTATCGACATCCATGATATCATCTTTTTACAATAATTTAATAGAGATATTAAAATTACTTATTTTGAAAGGATTACGTGTTCAATTAATGTACAATCAATTAAAAACTATATTTATTAATAAAAATTTATTATCTTAAAATAACAATGGAAACCAATTTAAATTAAGGTACCAAATAATTTTGTATAAGAATATTCAGAAATTTCATGTCAATATATAAATAGGTGTAAATATTGGGCACATACAAATTGAAAATGCTCTTACTAGGCGATGCTGCTGTCGGCAAGACATCTTTAATTAAGCAATTTATAAAAGGGTCATTTCAGAAAGACTACAAAATGACCATTGGCTGTGACATCTTCACCAAAGATGTTACCGTTAATAATGGGAATGATTTGGTCACGCTCTCCATTTGGGACATCGCAGGACAAGAACGATTCAAGTTTTTTCGGTCTTCATTTTATAGAGGGTCTGCGGGAGCAATGGTAATATTTGATCTTACGAGATATCCTACTTTTAATCCAAATGTGGTAACTTGGTTGAAGGAATTATGGCAATTCACTGGTAGAATACCAATTGTGATAATTGGGAACAAAGCTGACCTTTTAAACATGCGTGCAGTTCGTCCGACGGATGCAAAGCAGTTTGCGGATCAGGTTCCGTGCCCGTACATCGAAACTTCTGCAAAACAAGGGCAGAATGTTGATGATTCCTTCTCGGCATTAGCAGTTGAGATGTTAAAAGCAATACAAGAGAGAAAAACAGCGCAATAAATTTTTAATTATTTTTATTCAAATCTTTCTTTTAATTTTGTAGCAATATCTACTGCTTCTTCATCATCGTTTCTTTTGATTTTTATTGTCGGTTCTTTCCCAATGATCTTTCGTTCAATAATTTGCAGTTCAACCTTTTTGATCCTGCTGGTAATTTGATTTTGAGCAATTAAGTAAATGAGCGTATTTTCGATGGTTTGAGTTAGTGTTGGATTTTGAGATTTTAATGTTTTATAATAATCAAATGCATCAGGATACAAGACTCGTTCCATGATAATTTCTTTTTTTTCTTCCAATTCAGATTGTTGTTTTTGAACCAAATTTTCTTCTTCTTTTTTAATTTCTTCTTCCTTCTTTGCTTCAGAAATACGATTCATGAATTGTTGCCTTCGTCTTGCTCGTATTTTTTCTAACTCATCATCGGACATAATATACCCACCAAAATGTAATTAAAATTAGATAAATAAAATATTGAAAATAAATAAAAAAAGATTTGCTTTTTATTTAAACGAAGATTGGGTTTAATATTGGAATTATTTGAAAAATTTTGCGTTTAATCCCATGCCAGAACTTATTTTCAAACCCGGATGTAATTTGATATCTAAAGAAGTTTCATGATCTATATCAAATAAATATCCCTTATTAGTTTCATCAATAGGGATATCCATATTCTCTGTATTAATCCTACTTCCTTGGGGTATTTTTCTCACTAATTCACCATCAATCCCTATCATATCTTTTTTCTTGTTTGGAATTTCCGATTTTATTGAAATCGCGGGAGTCGGAATACCATCTTCTGTCCATTGATTTAAATATACAAATGGATACACTTCAGATAACTCTGTTTTGACCCATTCCATCGCCTCATCTTCAATGGTATTAGTAATCATATGATGGCCCGTTGTTAATCCGCATAACATCTTCAAAAAATCCCCACGTTCCTTATACACAATTGATGATATTAATGGAGGAACAGGATGGTATAAAAAGTGCATTTCTTTCAATTTATAGACGTTTTTAGCATTTAATCCATCATAAACTGATCCCATGGTCTCATAACATGATTGTTCTGCAAAAACGTTAAACATTGCAGAGGCATAGCACATGCAGACCGTGTATAATGAATGAGAAAAATATGGAGTTCGCTCATTTCTAACATCCAATAAGACATCCTCAAGCCATTTAGCGGATTTCAACAAATTTTTAGTTTTTGCAGGAATTTCGCGAAGCTTAACACCATATTTCATATGTCGCCTGTCCATTAAATCATCATTTAACCCTGCAATCCACCAATCGTGAGGGACTCCTGATTCGAGATGTCCATTAAATATAAAAAGCAATTCATTTGTATAATCATTAACAATAGCAAATGAAACATCCGTAGAATCACCATATAATAGTTTATTCGTCCCTATTTGAAGATCGCTTCTCACGGTTATAACGTGTGGAATCATATAAAGGAATGTTTTTCGAGATTCTTCTTCAGATATTTTCCCTTGCAATAAATGTTTTCCCGTGTTAATCATGTTATCCCAGCGATCTTTCGTAATATCATATTGAACCGTGCGAAATTTAGGTAATGCATCTTCTAAATAGTAAAGTCCGAGCTTGCGAAATACTTTATAGACATGTTTAGAAATTAATAGAAATTCTTTAATAGGCATGTCATCGCCAATATCACCATAATTATTAAGTGGCATAGTATAATCCTCTTTTTATTGCCTATTTTTTTAAAGATGATCTTGTTATTTAAAATAGATCTTGTATTCATTAAGTTAGATGTTTATGAAATTCGCCCTTTTCCGCAACTATTTCACCATGAATTCTTCCTTCTGCAAGAAGTTTCATGAATATTGAAATGATATCACTTAATCCTTTTCCAAAATAATCTGCCAAGTCTCTAAATTTAAGAATGTTACTTTTTTCGACGAATTTTAAAATTAATTTCACTTCCTTAGATTTATAAATTTCAGGAATGGGTGATAGGAACGTGTGAATAGGAGGAGTAAATATTTTTAGTTTTTCAAACGTGGGATACATGACGCTATTTATCCCAATTTCATCTTCTGCAAGAAATTTTGTAGCTTTTAAGACTACTTGTTCAAATTTGTCATTTATTGCGAGTTTAGATCCACCCACCCAAGTGGAAATGGAGGGATTATCTAAGATTATTCTTACTTTTGGCTCGATAGTATGTGGTAAAAAATAATCTAACTCTTTCTCGATACGTTCTGCCATGTTAGGAATTTTAGCAAGCCCTCCTGCAATGAAAATATTTTGATAAAGAGGTGCTCGAATATCTTTATCACATTTTTCAACACACTCATAGATCATATCAGGAATGGACTTTTCTTTGCCAACAAGCTCAGATCGAAACAATATTTCATTTGCTAGGTATCGTTCGAGACCCAATATCAAGGTTTCTTTGTTAGGGAGCACGTGTGGTTTGTTCATTTTTTGAACTTTATTGAGATCATCTTTAATTTCAAGGAGATTTAATCCTGGATAAATTTCACACATGTTCGCTTTCATTTCCTCGATGAAAATTGCAGGTGCTACCCCATTGATTGGTTCGTTTAAGCTAATTTTGGGGGCTATCAGTTGTCTAAAGTAAGCATCTACGTCTTTTCCACCGTATGAATAATCATCAGATCTTATTATGTGTCCCTTTAAAATAGCAACAAGTTGAATCTGACTATGTCCTAATTCAACGAGTAACCCAGTTATCTGTTGGTCATTTGCCAGAAAAGATAAATACGGTTGCGAGGAAAAACAGATACCCAAAGCACCTAATTCGCTTAAAAAAAGATTCATGAAGAACATAATAAATCGTTCTGTTGCAAGGGTTGGACAAGTTACTAATACATGCCTATTTAATGGTTTTTTAAGGTTTAATTGAAATAATGCGTGTTCCACTAAAAGTTTGAGATGATCTTCATTCCTAATATTGCTTGCTTCTAACGGTCTTTTAATATCCAATCCGATAAACCTGTTTAATGCGTCTTCGCCAAAATATATTTCTTTATTTAAATTAAGTCCAGATTGATTGATTAGATCTTGAACCATTCGCATTTGCATTGCGCTTTTTTTCACGCCAATTAATGTGGGAATGATGATCCTGGGTTCTTCTTCACCAGCTATCCCAATCTGAAGCTCATGGCTTCCAACATCCAAAACGAGTGGCTTTTGCATTTTTGATCAGTTAATTAATAAACGTTTTTATTGATAAATATAAGGTAATTCCAATAAAAAAGTAAATATATTGAAAAAGAATGATATTCGAATTACTTTAATTAAATTTATTCAATCTGTAATATAAAAATTAAAATTTAGTTATGGATTAGATTTTCAATTAATAGCTAAAATAATTATTTAGAGGGTCTTTAATGCATTTTAAAAATAGAAAAACGGGTTTATTTTTATTTTTTCTTATAAATATGAGTTTCTTTATATTACCTTTATCAACTATTTTCATTTCAAATTTAAATGCTTTATTCCTAAATAATATGCCTTTATCAACAAATTCATTGAATTTAATATTGATTCATGTAGATACGAGTGGTGATGGATTTCCCAGTAATCATCCATCTACTGACATTCAAAATATATATGAAAATGTAAGTATGGATTTATTGAACGTCTCATTTGGCGGAAACACGCGGTCAAATACCGCTGGAGACATGTATGCTTATAAATTAGAAATTGATGCAGATAATGATAATTCAACAACTGAATATACTTTAACCTTTCAAGAAACGGTAGGATCTTTTATCAATTGTCATTTACGGAGGTCAAGTGATTCATATTATTGGAATAGTTCAAGTCAAACATGGACACTAGACGCGGTAAATGATACAAATTTAGTTTATAATGTCAGTAATTATATTGTTTTTAACTTTTCAACTTGTCCAGATTGTATAGGTGATAATTACTATAAAGTTCTCTCAGAATTAATTATCCTACCGATGTCTATGTATTCTGATTTTGCTTTAGGTTCTTATGTATCTACTAGCTTTTTTGCAGGATTAACAAGTAAACCAACAATTCAAAATGTCAACGTTAATCCAAGAAATGATGTAGTAAATTCAAATTTCACTTTCACTGTAAATGTAACAGATCCTAATGGAACCGATACTGTACTTGCAACCATTAAATCGTATCCTAACCTAGAATATATTACACAAGTTGAATTATTTGATGACGGTTTCCATAATGATGGTAGTGCGGGTGATGATATTTATGGAAATTCTTGGAATTCAACTGGCAATTCAAACGGAACGTATTATATTGATATTTATGCAAATGATACTTTTAGTAGTGCGAGAAATTTAAGTCAAGCAGAGTTTTTCGTGATAGGAGAAGTTGGTGAATCACCTATTTTTGATGGTCTTGCCATGGATCATGTTGGCTCATTCAATTATAGTGTTACAAATGGAATTTTTCTATCTTATTCGCACTTCCATGCCTCTGGAGGTACAGAAATTTTTCCAAGTGTTCATTATTTTACGGGTCAAAATGAAAAACATGAAACGGATAACGTAACAAGGATTATACGTGATGCAACCATTCTATTTGGTACCATCTATCTTGAGAAAGGAGCATTTGATCCATATTGGATACATAATAATGCTCGAATTAACGATTCAATTTATATTTACGTCCGAAATTCGACACTAGGTAGAAATCTCGAGTTTAATGTCACCAGTATTGAAAAAATTGCTTGGAAGGATACCGAAATTTGGTGTTGGCAATTGGAAAACGCTGAAACCGGATCTATTGCATATTACGAGAATTCAACTGGTATTCTAATTAATGGATCTTTTTATCCTGCACCGCAACAATACACTTATGAAGAATTAGAATACACAAATAATTTGATAGAGACAGGACCTGACATTAATATAAAAACTCCTCTCAATCAATCTTACTATACATCATCAATTCCGTTAATGATAGAGAATAATAGTTTCGTTGAAAGCATGTGGGCTCGGAATAATTCCGGAGCAGGTTGGTCTCAACCTGTTCAATTAGAATATACAGAAGGAGTTTGGAAAAATATAACTGAATTGACATGGCAAGACGGACAATATCAATTAGAAGTCTTTGCTAACGATTCATTGAATAGAACCACTTTAAAAACATTAAATTTTACAGTTGACACCTATGGACCTGAAATTTACGTTAATGTTTATAATTTGTCAAGAATTGGCGCTTTAACTGAAATTGAAGTAGTTAATTTAACTTCAGTCGATAAGATGTGGTATAGGAATTCCACAAATGGAATCGCTTGGTCTGAAAATTATTCGATTGAATATGATATCTCGCTTGGAATGTTTATCAATAATACCGCGAACATATCCAATATAGGTAGTCATTATCTAGAAATTTATGCAAATGATACATCAGGAGAAGAGACAAATAGGTCTATTATATTTACCATTCAATATTTTCCCATTAATGTTTCTCAAAATTTAAATTGTGCAATATCAGATATTGGAAGGATAATCACAGATAATAATGGAAATTTGCTTATTTTAACGACAATTCAGCAAGGATCTGGAAGTCCTAACTCCCAAGTTGAATTATTTAATATCTCAGAAAATTGGATACGCCATTTAAATATTACTACGCCCTCTAGTACATATTCAATGCATTATACTATGCATTCAACACCCCAAATGGAAATAGATAGTTTAAATACAGTTCATATTACTTGGATGGAAATGAATATTTACCAAATGGATTTTTATTATGGATTCTATGACATCAATTATGATATAAAATATGTAAATAATGAAAAAGGATGGTTTTCAATAGAACAAAATATACCCAATCCTGCAGATGGCGTTAATAATAAATTCCAACATACCTTAGAAGTAAATTCAAGTGGCTGCGTTTTCGTGACATTTTTAGGTGGAATATTTCAGGATATATATTCTCCTGTTACAAATTTGAGCTTATACATTACTAATAATAGTTTAGGAACTTTTTCTATTCCAGAAAATATAACAAGTAATTGTACACCCGCTTATTTTTCTACTATAATGGATTCAGCGGATTTATTACACGTAATATATTCTCGAGATAATGCTGGTAATTTAAGTATTTATTATGTGAATTCAAGTAATTGGTCTCAGTCCCAATTAGTTTATATACCTGGACAAAATTTAGGGCTTGATGTTGATTCATCATATCCAGGAATTGTTCATCTTGCATGGATAAATAATGCATCAAAAAATTATACTGTAATGTATACTAATAATTCAAATGGTAATTTTGATACTCCAAAAAATATTTCTTGGTTTTATGATGCGGATATAAGTGGGCTAAATATCGAAGTTAGTAATAAATCCGAAGAAAATTTGGTATTTATAACATGGTCTACGAATGAGACAGGGAATTATGAATCATATTCAACAAATAATACAGGAAATTTATTTTCAGATTGGCCAATTGTCATTAACATGTCATCTTCAAGCTTGAATGAAAAAGATCCTTTAGCGGATATTACTACGAATCCAGGAGAATCATTCATAACTTGGATTCAATCTGATAGTTATTCCTCATTTTCGGAATTGATTTTAGAAGAACTTGATACTAAATTACCAACGGGTTTACAAGACACAAACACGCAATATCCATATACAAATCAAAGCGGAGTAAGTATTTGGGTGAATGGTACCGCATCGGATCCTAGTCCAAGTTTTGGATTGAAATCAGTTGAAATTATTAATTCAAGTACACCAGGAAATCTTTCAGATTGGACAAATAATCTCGGAACATTAACAAATTGGGCCTTTAAAAATAGTTTGACTATCCCCGAGGGGATCTACGAAATAGACGTATTGATTAAAGATAATATGAACTTAGAATTGAAAGTAGACTGTACGATAAGGGTACTTGAGGGCGATTATTCACTAATTGAACCAATAAATACAACCTATTCAAGAATAGACATTCCAATAAGACTATCGAATAACTCATATGTCGATAAATCCTGGTATAGAAATAACACAGGTATGGGATGGTCCAATAATTACAGTTTATCATATATTTCAGGCGAATGGACTAATTCATCTCCAATATATTGGCCAGACGCTTATTATCAGCTTCAAGTCTTTGTTAATGATACAAAGGGAGTAGAATACAATGTAAATGTTAATTTTACGATAGATACTGTATTTCCAACAATTATTATAAATATACCAACCAACGGCTCATTAAATACTGATTCTACAACCTGGATTAATGGTACTGTTGATTCTACTGGAAGTTATGTAAGCTCCATTTCAATTAATAGTTCTCATTTTGAAATTTATGAGAATCCGACTGATCAAGTGCAAGGAGCATTTAGCTTTCGAAATAAGACAGATGTGAGCGTTTTAGGAAATTATACGTTAAATGTTAGCGTGATTGATTCAGGAGGTTTGATGAATCACTCTATTATTTCCTTTGCAGTTGATAACTTGCCTCCAAACTTGACATTAACCGTTCCAGCTGGAAATGGAGTTTCGGGAAGCATAATATGGTTTAATGGTACGGTTAACGGAACTGGAAGTCTTTTAACATTATATTGTAATGATTCAAGGTTTTCAACTGAAGTAGATCCAAACAGCTCAATTTATAGTGATTTTGCATTAAAAAATAAATCCTCTATTTCTAATGGGAATATAACTTTAAACCTCACCGTTGTTGATCAAGCAGGATACAAAAATGAATATATTAATACTTTTCACATAGATAATGAAATTCCTACAATAATATTAACTGAACCATCAGTAGTGACTCATATTGGAACGGTGTGGTTTAATGGAACTGTAAATGGAACTGGATCACCATTAACGTTGTATTTTAATGATTCAAGATTTTCAGTAGAGATAGATCCAAATGGCACATTTAATGGCACGTTTTCTTTGAAAAATAGTACGGTTCTTCCGGAAGGAGCGCTTTGGATGAATTTAACAGTTATTGATGAAGTTGGATTTAAATCAGAAAATATAACTTTGATTTATATCGATAGAACCAGTCCTAATATCGAAATTACTAATCCAGTTAATGGTTCATATTTGAGGGATACCATCTGGATAAATGGTAATTTTAATGCTACTGGTTCAATTATTAAACAAGTAATTATTAATAATAGCGATTTTGAAGTATTTGAAGATCCCATAAATAGGGTTTCTGGAACTTTTAGCTTCCGAAATAAAACTAGTATCACGTGTCATGGAAATTATTCCGTAAACATTACTTTGATTGATGATGCTGGTTTTTCTAATTATTCTATTGTCAATTTCTTTGTCGATAATTTAATACCAACAATTGAACTTGATTTTCCCGCAAATGGAACAATAATAGGTAGCAGTAACATATGGATAAATGGTACAATAAATTCCACGGGCAGTTGGATAATTTTTGTTGCTTTAAATGGTTCTATATTCAATACAAATAATACTTTTCACCAAAATAATACCGCAACCTACGATTTTAATTTTGTCAACGAATCCATAATGTTAGGTAATTATACTTTCCAAATCACATTTGTGGACGGACTTGGTTATGTAAACTACGCTATCATTAATTTCTATGTTGATTATTTACTGCCAAATATAACGATAACGACTCCTCTGACTAATACTGTTTCGGGAGAATTTATTTGGATTAATGGAACCGTAAATGGAACTGGGAGCGCGGCGATGCTTTATTTCAACGATTCGAGATTCACAGCACAAGGGAATAATCCAAATGGCACGCTTTTTGGTAGCTTCGCACTTAAAAGCGAAAGTTATTTACCAGATGGACGATATTGGATAAATTTAACTGTTCAAGATCAGACTGGCTCAAATATTGGCCTAAATATTTCGTTTTTTGTTGATAATACAATTCCAGATATTAATAATGTTAATATCATAAATGGATCAGTAATTTCAGATCCAATAATTTGGATTAATGGGACGGTAAACGCTACGGGCAGCATTATTGATTCGTTTTTAATAAATAATACGGATTTTTACGCGTATTGGGATCCATCTGGGAATCAGACTGCGAATTTCGCTATAAGAAATGTTTCCAATGTTTTTGGTCTTATATCAATTAACATTACGGTAATAGATGATGCGAATTGGATAAACTACACCATTTTAAATTTTTATGTCGATTATTTAGATCCCACTTTAGTCCTCGATGTTCCTTCTACCAATATTGTAACTGGTAATGCAATTTGGTTTAATGGAACCGCTAATGGAACGGGAAGTCTCCTTACACTATATTGTAATGATTCAAGATTTTCAAACGTGACCTTAGAAGGAAATCCGAATGGAACTTTTTCTGGGAACTTTGAATTAAAGAACAATTCTTACATTTCTGATGGTAATTTAACGTTGAATTTAACTATAATAGATTTGACAGGAGCAAAATACGAATTAATTAAAACAATTTATATAGATAACACAATCCCAGATATAAACATTACAAATAACATCAATGGATCTACGCCAGTAGGTAATGTTATTTGGATAAATGGTACGTTTAATGCAACCGGCCTTGAGATTACTAGCTTTGAATTTAATTATACCTCTCATTTTGGGTTACAATCTTCAAATCCAGAAGGACAAGATATTGGTTCATTTAGTATCTGGAATACAACAATACTTTATGATGGATATTATGCAATCAGAATCAACTTAACAGATTCAGCTGGATTGACGAATTTTACCGTAATTTATTTTACAATTGATAATCTTTTAAATCTGAATCCCACGATTCAATTAATAAATCCAAGTCTAAATGGCACTATAATTGGGTTAAATGATTCTTATGGTCCTAATCTTCATATTATTGAAGGTTATGCAAGGGGAATTAGTAACGATATTTCTAATATATGGGTAAATAGCTCTGATTGGTTTATAGTTTCAAATCCTAGTGGAAACCCAGAAGGAGCATTTATTTTTAGTAATTATTCAGTAATTCCCGATGGTTTACATTGGGTCTTGATTTCAGTCAATAATACTGATACTAATACAACAACAATTCTCTTGAGTTTCTATATTGATTTAACGCCTCCAACAACACCTCAAAATTTTAATGGCACTGTTTCTGGTAATAACGTGACATTAACCTGGGATGCGGTAATAGATGCGACAAACGTGACTTACGTGATATATCGAAATGGAACAAATATTGCAAACACGACTGCGCTAACTTATACGGATTCTAATCTCACCCCGGGTGTGTATAATTATACAATTGTTGCCATTGATAGCGCAGGGCATTTTTGTACAGTAGCAGCTCAAAAGATAGTAACTGTGGGAAGTACATCAGCACCTCCATCATCTCCACCTACTTTTGATTGGTGGATTATCATCATTATAATCATTATAATCGTTGGAGCGGTAGGAGTAGCAGGTGGAATAGTAGTATATAAAAAGCGGTCAGGAACATCAAAAACAACATATTATCCACCCGAAAAGATAAAATTGGAGGATTTAATAAAACCGAAAGATAAAGGACAAAAGTCAGCTGCGAAAGCTACTCTCGATAAAACTATAACTCCGAAACAGGGAGCACAAACCATTCCACCACCGAAAGGCATACCTACAAAACCTACGCAAAAACCCATCCAGACTCGTACTACACCTTCAATTCCATCCCCGAAAACACCCGCAATTCTTGAAAAAACCCCTCCCGCAAGGGAAAAGCCTATTATCGTCAGACCAAAAATTACGCCAGAAAAACCACGAGTTCCACCCCAACAAACACCTTCTATTGAACCGAAACCTGCAGAGACTCCAACAGATTTTATTTATATATGTGAACATTGTAATAAATATTTCAAAGTAAATAAACAAGGCATATTTACTTGTCCAAATTGTCAGCGGCTTCTAAAATTGTTTGATCAATGAATTAAAATAAAAATTTGAGATAAGATCACTAGTTCTTCTTTCTTTTTTTTAAGAATTTCACTTTTCAAAAATACCACGCAAATGAGTCAACAATAAAAATCGAAATTTATATTTAAAATGGTAAATAATTAATTTTACAGATCAAAATTGAAATGTTTTAATCAAGATTATTTTCATCATCTAATAAATATCTGAAAAAATAGGTGAAGTTATTGAGTGAAGATTTAAAGCCCTTCATGCGAGAAGTTATCGAATTCATCTCTCTTCTTAGGGCTTCTGAAAAAGAAAGATACGAAATGCAGAAGAAATTTATTACTGATACTGTTAAAACTCTTAAAGACATGTCAGAAACCATCAAAAATTCATCCGATTATATTAGAAATAGTTTAGAAAAAATGAAAGAGATGCTTTCAACTGAAATTGCTCAATTAAAAAAAGAATCTAGTTTGGAATCTTTGGTTAATGCAAATAAGACATTAGAAGAAAGTATTGAAATGATCCAACGTGGCGTTCAAATTATGGAATATCGGCAAGCTCTTACTGGAGCAGATAATATTTTAGATAATATCAAGAGCGATATTACAAAAATAAGTCAATTAACAAAAAATATTAGTGTTGTCACGAATAATGTACCCAAACAAGAACCAATAAACATCCCTCCAGTTCCTGTTGAAGAAGAAAAACCTGCTCCAGAACCAGTCGTAGAAGAAGAATTACATGTTGTAAAACCATCATCCATCCAAGAGGAAGTTAAGCACAGAGATGAAGAACCAGCAGTTAAAATGACTCTAGAGGAAAAACAAGCGGAAGCGATGAGAAAGATTAAAGAAAAAGAGGAAGAATCCAAAAAAAAGAAACCTCAAAAATTTCGAGTAGATTTTTAATAATAGGTGGACGTTTATGGAAGAAATGAATCAATTCATGACTAAAATTTATGAAAAAATGAACGAATCTACTGAAATGTTAAAAGAATTGGTAGAAGTCATGAATAGATCTTCGGAAAATATTGAAAAATTTAATTCATTAATCGAAGATAAAATAGTAGTTTTAGGAGACGATATTAAAGGATTAAACTCTTATCTAAAATCAGAAGATGAAAAATACAATAAAAATTTAAAAGAAACTGCAAACAGGCTTGAAAAAGAAATAAAAACATTAGCTGACTTTTTTAATCTAAAACCTTTGACTGATTCTTTAAAAAATATCACTGCCGAATTTAAAACTATCGATTTTAATAAGATTAATCAAGAAGAATTAAATGAATCCATCAATCAAATTATAAATCATGCAAAGAATTTATCAAAAAAAATAAATTAAAGAGGAATTAAATTGTCTTATCAAGAAATATTTGATTTTTTTCAAAAAATAACCTCAGAAATAAATAATCAAATCCTTATTGTTACTAGATCAGTTCAAAAAATGAACCAAACCATCGATAAATTATCAAAAAGCCTTACGAATTCGATTCTTGAGATATCTGAAAATTTTCAAGCATTAATGAATTTAATACAATCAAGTAGAAATGCTCAATTCAATGTTGTCTTTTCAATGTTCACGAAAAATACTGAAGCAATTGAAGAAATTCGGGACATTGCCCTTAATTTTGGCGAAGAACAATTAAAAACTAGAAAAGCACTCGATGATACAATTCACATGTTACAAAAACAAGTTTCTGATAATCAGTTTCAAAACGTAATCTTGGATATTCGAAGTCTTATTGAAAGCTTAAATAATGTCCAAATGTAAAAAAATTATACTAATGATTTTAAAATGTTATTAAAAGCAAAGTCCACGTTTTCTCTCGTTTTAGCTGAAGTTTCAATAAATTGACTCAAATTTAACTCTTTAGACATTTTATCTCCTTCAAATTTTTCTATTTGTCTCGGAAGATCTATTTTATTTCCGATAAGGAGAATATGTTTTACTTTAGGATTTGATTTCAAGATCTCTGAATGCCATTTCTTTACTGAAACAAGTGATTTAGGTCTAGTAATATCATATACTATTATTACTGCATCAGCACCCTCATAAAATTGATTTCTCACGCCCGCGAATAGTTCTTGGCCTGCAATATCCCATAAAATTAATTTAATAAATTTATCGCCGCTTAACGTGAACTCTTTTCTCAGGACGTTCACCCCTAGCGTTGGTATGTAATCTTCTGCAAATTTTTTTTCCACATAAGAATTTAAAAGTGAGGTTTTTCCGACAGAATAATCACCACAAACTACTAATTTAAAGGAATATTTACTCGCCATTTAAAACACCGTCTTGAATTGGAGCAGGATCTTCTGGTTTCAATTCAGGGAAAATTGCTGATGCAATCAACTTACTCATTTCAGATGGTTCTTTTTTGTTAGTTCCTAAAATTAAAGCTTCTGCATCTTTCTGATCTATTTCAACTACCATGATTTCATTAATATTACTGTCTCTTACGCTTGTATATTTTGCCCCACCAGTCCCTTTAGGTACTATTAATATTGTTTTATCAAACTCGTTTTCTATCAATCCGTCTTTTAAACGTGTTATGGAATAATATGCAGCTACACCACCACTTCTATCAAAAGATTTGCAGGAACAAACGTCAATACCATATTTTTTTTCTTCAAGTTCAACTTTTGCAGAAATCGTCCTACTTTTGTTTTTAGAAGTAAAATCATAACCGAGGGTTTTCTTAATTCCTTTATCACCTGCAAGTAATTCGATAGACTCCACAGCAGCTGCAGCAACAGATTGAGGAGTCACCTCAATTACGTAATCATCTTCTTCAATAGCAATCTTGACTAAAGTCTTTTTAATACGTTCTGCTTGAGTTCCTTCTGTTACGGAATCAGAATTTTCAGCGGGTGATGCTTCAATAATTGGATCTTGCTGTTCTATTGGTTCAGATGTTTCTGACTCTTGAACTTCAGGAGGATTGGTGATTTCTTCTAGTTTAGGTTCAGGAGGTTGGACCGTTTCCACGATTTTTTCGGTCTCTATAATTTCTTGAGCAGTGATGTCGGGCCCACCTTCATCATAGAGAACTTGATCTAAATAATCTCTTATAATTTTAATAGAATCACGAGGATTCCCATGACTTTTTTCATAAATTTTATTAAAAACGTTGTTATCAAGTGGAAAAAGAGGATCTTCTGGCGGTTCCACGTTCATTTCTATTTCCCAATAATATTTCATGGCATTCGTGTAAAAACGTTCGATATCTTCAACAGTAAAAGGCATTAATTCAGCCACGTTTTCCATTCTACCTTTTAGTGCAGCATCTGCCAAAGCAGCCTTTTCAGGAGAATCATTATAAATTCTATCCCAAACGGTATCAATACAAGCGGTAATTATGCATGCATTGGGAACTTCGTTAAAAATACGTTTGATGGTTTCCAACAAGTTAATTTCAGCTTCTTCCCCAAAAGTTCTATAAGGAATCTCCATTTCATCAAAATAAAAAACAAGTACTTCATCCATAAATTTTGCAAATATTTTAATTGCTGCTAAACATGTATCATCTTCTTCAATTATTGAAGAAACTTGAAGGAGACTAATATCTTCTTCAGATAGCGGTTCAGCTAACAACCATTTTTCAGCAATTAATTTCTTATTTTTTCTTTCTGACATTTTTACAGTAATTAAAGCTCGAACCACATCAGCAGCGGCTCCAGGGTTATCTCTAGCAGCGATCTCAATAGTTTCCTTCATCCCTGATCCACTTATTAAACCACGTTTTTGGTATTTTTTTACTACTTTCTCACTGACTTCTTTTATTACATCAATACCAATTTCATCAACTAAACAAGTATAAATGTGTTGTAGGGTCCTAACCATTGCTGGAGGACTTGGTATGTAAAAAACTTTCCAAACCTTTCCTTCCTCCGTTTTTGTTTCTCTATCTTTAAGTACCCAATAATAATGTGTTTTCCCTGTGCCTGCTTTCCCCACAATAGGAATTAATCTAGCAGTAGAATCACCGATCGTAGAGCGTAATGCGCGATTGACGATTCTTTCAACTTGACGGCGGGGTTGCTCAATATCGAGCTCTAGAGGATCTTTTTGATGCCCATGGGAGACAAACCTATCAAAAGGAGTTCCCTCTTTCAACATATCAACATACATTTCAACTTGTTCGTCTTCAAGCAAAGTTATTCCCAACTTTCTTCTTTATAATGTTACTGAATTCATTAATACTATCCAAATTTGAGTCGTTTTTAGATGAATACGGTACATGATAAATTTACATTCGTGATTTTTTATTAAAATATGATCTATATAAAATGAAAATCGCTTTATATAAAAATTTGAATACAATGTCGATAACATACCCTAGAGAATATAGAAAATTGATAGACTTCATTATTAGAATTTAAAATTATTTATACCTGGTGGAAAATTTTACAATAATTGCGGGAATTGAAGAAGCAGGTAGAGGTCCGGTCATCGGACCCATGGTCATGGCTATCATTGCAATTGCAAAAGAAAAACTTGATGTATTGCAAGAACATGGAGTTGATGATAGCAAAAAATTATCAAAAAAAAAGCGAGAAATTATTTATAATGTATTGAATAAGCATTTTGAAAATGAAATAGCGATCATTCCTCCAAAAAAAATTGATGAAGCCTTGATTTCTTCGAGTTCAAACTTAAACATTTTAGAAGGACAAGTTTCTTCTCAATTATTTAATAAGTTAAATTCCCGAATTTCAATTGATGAGGTTTATTTAGATTGCCCAAGTATAAATATTGAGAATTATTCTGCATTATTCAAAAAAAGTATCAAAAATAAATCCGTGAAAATCATTGTAGAGCATAAGGCAGATGAAAATTATCTAATTGTGGGTGCAGCTTCAATTTTAGCTAAAGTCACGCGGGATAATGAAATTGAAAAAATAAAAAATGAAATTGGACATGATTTTGGAAGTGGATATCCGAGTGATCCTAAAACAATTGCATTTTTAAAGAAGTATTATAAAAATTATGATATTTTTAGAAAAACTTGGAGTACTTATCAAAAAATCACAAGTAGAAAGAATCAAAAAACGTTATTTTAATAAGATAAGTCAAAATAATGAATGTACCAAATAAGCAAAAAAACTTTAAAATAACTTTCTTAAGTGGTCTATATCATTGTTAGGATATCATTTTTCATCATTAAATTGAAAAATAAGGTTTTGTCATGAAAAAATCAGGGAGTTTTACTTTCATTCTCTTGGTTAGTACATTATTTATTGCAATGCTAACACCAGTGCTTGCATATCAAGATACAGATATTTTTAACCAATCTAGGAAAGAAGCAGTGGTGGCATATACATTAGCTCGAGTCAAAGCTGATGGTGGTTTTGCAGAGACTGCTGGAAATGCAAGTTTAATAACGACATATCATGGAATAAAATGCCTTGATATTTTAGGAGTACTTGCAGAATTTGCTAAATCCACCACAGTTACTTGGATTGATAGTTTTCAAAATGCTTCAAGTGGAGCCTATAGATCTTCAGACGATCCTTTTGACTTATCTATACAAGCAACTTCATATGCCATTAGTTCATTAATGCTTTTAGGCGATAGTGCTGAAATAGAAACTAGCGTTGTTGATTTTATTAATTCACTTCAAAATAATGATGGAGGATATGGTAATAAGGAAGGAAACAGTAGTACGATAAGTGCTACTTATTTAGCAATACGAGCTTTATTAGATTATAATTCTACAAATGATATTGGGAACGCAACAGAATGGTTACAGTCCAGACAAAATAATTTTAGTTCACACGTAAATTATGGCGCGTTTATTACAAACCTTTCACTTATTCAATATTCAATCGTTTCATCTTGGGAAGCTGTTGAAGGTATTTATCATGTATTACAAGAAAACATAAACATAGATAACACGGATGCTCTTATCAATTGGGTTAATTCTTGTCAGAATTTAGAATATAACAATTTAGATAAAGGAAGTTTTAGAAATAGTCCATCTGAAAGTGCTTCTCAAATGATCTATGCAGCAGCAGCAGCAAGAATCGTTAAAATCTTAAACAGACAAACGGATATTGATGTTTCATGGCTCGCAAGTTGGATTTTAACTTGTCAAAATACTGATGGAGGATTTGGAGCAACGCCTGAAGCTACTGAGAGCACATTATCCTCAACATATTACGCAGTATTAACTTTAGATGCACTAGGACATGCATATCTTTTAAATGAAATAGTCCCATGGCAAACATTTCCTCAAATTTCGGTAGTCTTTATAATATTCTTAATCGTGTTAATTGTAAGTATTTGTGCAATTATCATAAAAAAACGCTACTTTTAATTTTATCGTGTTTTTTATTGCGACTTTCGTAAAAAAAAATACACCAATTATTTTCGTTTATAAATATACGAATGTATACAAAAAAACATGGTACTTTTTTATAACCGAATCGTGATCTTCGTAATCTAGAAAATTAAAACTTGTGTGGATGGGTTTATTTCATTAATAAATATTTACAATTTAAACATTTGAATCGTTGGAGATGGTGAATTAAAGAAGTGGGTTTGAAAGGATAGAAGAAATTAGCACGTTTTTATTTTTTATTTTACTCTTTTTAACCCCCAACCCCTCCCTCCTCCCCATAGAAGCGTGCTGACATCAATTCTCCTTTCAAATCCATCCTTTTATAAAGAAAACTAATATTTTTAAAAGGCATTATTCATTTCAGAATTTTAGAAAGAACTTCTGTAAAATAGGGTTTGGTTTTTGGGTCAACAATCACGTTACATTTATTCATATTACATTTATTAAAGAGTCGTTTAATAAAAATAAGAGAATTCTTTTCAAAATTGACATGTTTTAGTTCAAATTCTTGGTTCTTTTTCAATTGAAATTTCAAACAGAATGTATTATTTCGCAAGATTTTATCCATAAAAGTCTGAAAAAAAGTAATCGTTTTAACATATTCTAATTTTAATGTAAATGATGTTTCTTGTCTGAAATTCTTGCAACTACTACATTTTAATGAATTTTCTTCCAATATAACTTGATTTTTTAGCGGATTTTTATAAAACACTCGATAAAACAAGAATAGGAATACACACGCTAATAAAATGAGAATTAAACTTAAAAAAATCAAAAAAATAAACATTAGAGATGCAACAACTTGAAATCCCATAAGTGCAATAAAAATAACGCTTAAAATAAAAAATCTAAATCTATAAAATTTTTTATCTGGTTTTATGACATTTGGAATTGATTTTTTTTCCATTAATATCACGTGATCTTATTCAATTTTTTTACTATATAATTTTTGGTTTTGGAGATCATACTCGGCATTAAAAAGATGCCCGTTACATTCTATATCCAAGGATAACGTGCTTCCTTTAACATTCATATAATCCATATGATGTTCTTTACCGCATTTAGGACAGTAAAAAACATCTCGAAATGTCACAAATTGTTGTGGATCCCAAGGATCTATTAATTTAGAACGCAATTTAAGTTGTGCCATGGATGGAATAGTCCAAAAATACCAGATTTGTCTTCCATTAAGTGGTTTTAACGTGAATTTTAGAGGCCTAGTCAACCAGAAGAATCGTTTTTTCCATCCTTTTACAGGTAGCAAGATGTAATGATGATCCCACATCATCACGGACAATAATAAAATGTTTTTTTCTCTTTTAGGATAGATAATTTTACTTCTATGATGCCCTTTATCATAAATCAAAGATTTAACGTTATTTTTATTATCCAAATAGATAAGAAAGCTGTGATAATCGTGTTTATGAGGTGGAAACTTTTGGAAATTATAAAAGAGAATAAACTGTAAGCATTTTTCATGGACAATAGGATTTTCTATGATTCTATAAAATAAATATTCACCAGTTTTAGGATTAGGATTACCACATAAGGCACGTCTTAAAACCAATTTAAAATTAGGAAATTCAAAATTGGATAGAATTGATTTATCATACGAAACCTTATAAGGTTTTTTCACAACTAGTTCTTCCAAGTCCATGTTACATTCATTTTTTTCAATTAATTAATACAAATCCATATCTATTTTGTATTTCATCTTTTTTAGTTAAGACTTTTATAGAATATCCCAGCTCTTTTACGGTTTTAAACACGTCAATTCCAAATAATTGTTCGCAGGGTCGCACCTTATCGGGATGCGGACACGCATTTCCATTTAAAATATTACAGGAACTACAATAATTGCAATAACGAATAGCGAAGGCAAAGTAATGACCATCAAGAAAGGCAACACGTTCAATTTCAAGTAATGCCTTCGTTAATTCGACAGCATCGTGCGAATGTACCAGAAGTATGTTTTTATATTTCTTAAACATGTCCTGGCGTTCCAAAAGAGTTGTTTCCCTTGTATCGCATTTTATTGTTTGGTTTTTAGAATGTTCACACCCCCAACGACATTTTAAAAATGCTCGATTATCAAAATAAACTGCTTCCGATGAAATTATTTTTGCGTCATTCATACCTAATTGCATTGCTAAGCTCACGTATTTTTCCAACATGTTTTCTCCTTAATAACTCACATCTTAAATTAAAAAAATATGAAATTTTTTAATAAAATCTTTTTTCAAAATATAGCTAGTGAAGTAGTATTTTTTAATTTCCAAAAAGTTCTAAAAACTTTAAAAAAAAATAAAATCATGAAAGTCTTTGTTACGGGCGCCTTTGGCAATGTTGGAGAAAGTGCATTAATCGCCTTATTTAAAAAAGGATACGATGTAACTTGTTTTGACATAAAAAATAAAAATAATCAGAAGAAAGCAGAAGAATTATCAAAAATTGGTTCTTTCAAAACAATATGGGGAGATATTACCAAGATAGAAGATGTTAAAAATTCATTAATTGATTTTGAATGTATAATTCATTTGGCTGCTATTATTCCACCAGTTAGTGAGGATAAACCAGATTTAGCACGTCGTGTTAATATTGATGGGACGAGAAATTTAATAGAAGTTGCACAAGAAATCAATCCACAGCCTAGATTTATATTTACGAGTTCAATTTCAACGCATGGGCCTCGCATGGCAGATCCCCCACCAAGAAAAGCTGATGAAACATTAAAACCCACAGATAATTATACGCATTCTAAAGTAGAATGCGAGAAAATGATTAAAGAAAGCACTCTTCCTTGGATTATTTTTCGATTGGCTGCAGTCCCTCCATTTAAAATAGATTTGAACATGGCAAAAGTATTATTTGATATGCCTCTAGAGCAACGGGTTGAATTTGTTCATACAAGGGATGTTGGGACAGCTTTAGCGAATGCCGTAACAGCGGAGGCAATTCATAAAATCTTGTTAATTGGTGGAGGAAAAGAATGTCAAATGCTTAATCGTGTATTTTTAACAAAAACTTTAGAAGCTTTTGGAATAAAGTTACCTTCAGATATGGCATTCAAGCTTCCGAAAACTGATAACGACTGGTTTTATACAGATTGGATGGATACGGAAGAATCACAGAGATTATTGAATTTTCAAAACACCACATATGATGAATACATTAAAGAAATGAAGATGAGATTAGGATGGAAACGGTTTTTTATTAAACTTGTGAGTCCTATTGCTAGATGGTATTTAACAAGGAGTTCTCCATATTTAAAAGAAAATAAAAAGAATTTAAACCCATAATTTTTTTATAATTAAGAAAATGTCATTTCTCCACGAAATAATTTCGAATTAACGTCTTAATTGGTTTAAATAATTCAAGATCTCCATCCCAAGAAGCGATTGTTTCCCAAAAAACAGTTTGTATTTGTTCAGTCAGCTTCTTGAGCTTTGTTCGTAATATTTTCAAGTCTTTTTTTGCTACTAAAATGATTGAAAATTGCTCTCCATATTCAAATAACAATTTCTTATCTTCGTGATCAATGACTTTTAGCTTCTGTTGGCTATCGACCATTTCTTGCAGGATGGTAGTTATTCCAGATATACCACCAGAAAACAAGTCATGATCAACTAATTCTTTCTCCACGAACGAATAATCTGACATTAATACGCCATTATCTTTTATAACATATAAATGTATTAAATCTTTTGCCCATTCCATTTCTTCTGCTGGTGGAAGACTTTCTTTCATGGAAATGTAAGGTATCAGACTGACTTCTGAAAGACTGATAATGACGATGATGATGATCATATCTATCATGCTAATTAAGAGAGGATCTGTCATGATAAATGCGATAATAAAACCTAATGACCCTCCAATTCCTAATGCTGACCACCCAAGCCCATTGTATTGACCTAATTTTCCTTCAGGAGCCATGTCGCAATATACCGACCCTATAATCACGCAATATCCTGCAGTGATGGATGCATAGAAAAAGACACTTAATCCTAAAAAAACAATATTGCCCCAGAATCCGAAACATATCATGACTGCAGGAATCATAAAATTTACTATCAAAAACATACGCTTTCGCCCGTATTTATCTATTAATTTCCCGTATATGATGCTTAAGAATATGTTTAACGCTCCAATAACTAGGAAATCAAAGTTTGTTAGTCCAAGATTGAAAAGTCTAACAACTTCCACATAAAAACGAACGTTCTCTAAGTAAAAAGAACTCATTGATTGAGTTATTCTCCCTGTAGTACCCAGTAGAAAAACAATTATTCCTAAAAATGCCCCAAATACAACTGAGCTACCCCAATAAATGGCAGAATTCTTTTTAATGTCGTAATCTCTCGGAATATGCGTTTCTTGTTCCCATTTTAATTCGACTCCACTTATTTGTATCAAGGAGAAACTGATTATTCCGATTGAAATATTAAGGATTGCTAATATAATAATGTTTAGAAACCAATTTATGAAAGAAACATATGCAGTTACTGACACTATTGCCCAACTTATAGCTAAATATATTCCAACGTTTAATGCTCTTTTATTTACATCAAGATTTGAATTCATATAACCGATTGCAGTTAAAACTGTTGGAGCTGTAAATATTCCTATTAAAATAATTATAGATAGTGTTAGAAAAAGGTTCGATAGCGAATAAATGAGAGAGATGACTAAAGCACCCCATATCATAAAAGAAAAACATAAAAATTTCTTATTTTCATTTTTTATTTTATCAATAATAAACCCAAATACGAGACAAGATACACCGAATGGAGCCCAAAACAGAATTAGGGCCATGACATTGAAATAGACTTCAAAAAGATTTATTAAGGGAACAAACCCAAAACATATATTTACCATAATTAAAATACCAAGAGAAAATCCTAATAAATCTCTTTTACTGATTTGAACCATCTTCTAAATCACCTCAAATCTCCACCAAAATTATATTACCTCCAAGTATATAAGTATTTATGAAAGAATTTACTGAATCTTCAATTTACTGATTCTTTTCTTAGTTATATATTGCACTGTAATCTATTTATAAATTTAAAAGACCTAATTTTACTTGTATGGTCCGACCGATATTAGATGAAAATATTTGTTTACGCTGCAAAGGATCGCGATTACTTTGTGGTAAAGTACAATGTCCAATTTTGGTAAAGCAACAAAGCATCATCCCATTAAAATTAGTTGAAATTGGAAGGGAATTATACGGTTCTTCACCCCCATCAATTTTTGTGGGCCATAATTTTTATCCTAACGTGCTTGTCGGACCAATGGTTCCTCCTACACTAGGACAAGGACCTGAAATTACTTTATTGGATGAACCCGACTTTTGGTACGGAAAACCAATAAATGAATTGATAGGACTACGAACATCTCTAATTCGAACAGCATTTAGATCGAATGTTAGAGAACTAACTTCCTCAAAGTTGATGGAATTATCTCAAGAAATCATCATGGCACATGTACCAGTAGATACCGAAGTAAAACTTGAAAAGGAACCTCAAATCCGGATGTTATATGATCCTCATTCCCCTCCTTTAGGACCTACTGCGAGGTTAGATAAGTTAAGAATAACAAGTAACCCAAAAGTGGATCCTAAAGTTGATAAAGTAGTTGATGATTCTGACTTGAAATCAACGCTTGCATTAGATTATTTATATGAAAATAATTTTACCGTAACCAATCTAAACAGGTTGTTATCTGCAGGATTATTAGGTGTTAAAAAAAATAGAAAATTGGTTCCAACACGATGGTCAATTACAGCAGTAGATGACACCATTTCTAAAAATATTATTAGAGAAATAAAATATTTTCAGGAAATTTCAAAATATTTGGTCTTTCAAAACAAGTACTTAGATAATAATTTTGTCATCATTTTAATTCCAAGAGAATGGAGTTTTGAAAATACGGAAGCATGGTTTTCAAAATCTGCTTTTAATCCCTCAAACAAGCACATCATGGCTCAAGATCACGAATTATATGATGGTAGGAAAAATTATGCATCAAACGTTACTGGAGCTTATTATGCAGCTCGATTAGCAGTAACGGAATACCTAAAAAGTATTAAAAGGCAAAGTGCGTGTGTGATCTTTAGGGAGGTTTCAGGAGGATATATTGCTCCCTTAGGTGTTTGGGTAATAAGAGAAACAGTAAGAAAAGCGTTTGAGAGAAGCCCAAAAGAATTTGAAACATTGAATGATGCATTAAAGGAAGCTTCAAGATATTTAAAAATTCCGATGAAACAATGGATTAATAAAAGTAAACTAATAAAATATTTGAAAAAACAAAAAAGATTAGTTGATTATTTTAAGTTTAAAAATGAATAAATTATTGTTTTCTATAAAAAACACCGTCTCTCAAATAACCATTCAATTCGCCTGATTTTATTAATTGCATCAACATCTTAACGACTTTACGCTCGTCAGTATTCATCATCATGGCAAGATCTTTTAACGGAATTTTATCAATTTTTGCTAATTGAGCAGCAACACCAGATACTGGTTTAACTTGAGTGGGTTCTGGAGTGCTTATTGATTTCATTTTTTCAAGTTCTTTTGAAGAAATTTCTTCGATACCCTCAATAATTTGAGCGCGTTCTTCAAGTTTCTTAGATTCAACGGTTTTTAATGGAGGAGGCGTAGCAGTTGCAATTTGTGGACGGTTTCTAAACAAGGAAACGTATGTCATTGCACCTAAAATCAGATTCCCTTCCAAATTATCGCGATTAAAAGAATCTAACGGCTCAGCAAATGTGACTTCAGCGGAAAGTTGATAATCCAAGATTTTATCTGAATCGAATGTAACTTCAGGATGTTGCTGAAGTAAATTTTTAATGAAATTAATATCAGAATAGGTAATAGAGAGCCAATGTTCTAATTGTTCAACATTCATATCTAAGATATTTCGATCTCCAAGCATGCGGCTAAACCAGCCAACGTCATCTTTTATCCGAAAACCATAACATTTTCCCTCTGAAAAATCAATAATAGGATGAAAGTCTCGAACTACCTTCTCGTTGGCTCCGGCTATTATGTTACAATAATAATCGTGACGCCCCCAGTTATTCCAAGCTAAATATATCACTTTTGATTCCCCATCGAGCGTTGTTTTATATTTTATTCTACCTACATCTTTAAAAAATTCCCCATCTTTTGCAGTCTCTGCAGTTTTTACCATGGGTTCCGAAGATTTGCTTTCGGGTGTTTTTTGATCAGTGACTTGCGATATTGAGACAGACTTTTCAATATTTTCACTTTTAGCCTCAAATTTAGTTACTTCAACAGGTAGTTTTAATAATAATAGGCAATGGGGACATCTCATAACCCCAGCTTCATCTAATTTACTTTCTTTTGCCCATCCTAATGCACAATCAGTATGAATCGAAACTTTACAAAATGGACAGATTCGGATACAGCTATTATCAGGATGATTCTGACATGTATTCAAACGGCATATCTCACACCTATCTATCTTTAATCCCATCTTTTGGTTTACAGCTTCTTTTTGAGTAGGGTTTAAATTAGTAAGATCAATCATGTCAGATGCAATTAATTCCAATTTTGGAATGGTCTTTTTTAATTCATAGACATCCTTCTTATGACTTAAGGATTTAACTGCTAATTCTAATAATTGCTCTCCACTCACTTTAAAATGCTCACCCAAAATGGACATAGATTCTAAGATCCCACCCCATGAGGAACTCTGCGTGGCGGAAATTCTTGATAATTCTACAGTATCCAAAAGAATACCTAATTCTCCAGCTACGTTCGCGCGTTCAATCGGGTCAATCGAACTAATACTCGGATTTCCATCAGAAAAAATTATTAATCTATTGACATTTCCACCGCTTGCTGTGTCTCCTTCTTCTTGCATTTTCTTTCCAATCAATTGTAGGGCAGCACCCATTCCATCACCCAAAGAGCTGATACCTCCAATTCGTAGATTTTTTAAAGCCATGATCGCATCCTCGGGGTTTTCTGAATATTCTAGGACAATTCTTCCATCTGTATTGAATTCTACGATAGCATATCGATCTTCAGCATCAATTTTTGATTTTGATTCAATAAAAGCTATAGCAGCTTTTCTTAAAACTTCAAAACGATTTGGATAAAAATCAGTTCTAGCTAAGCTTCTGCTTGTATCTATTAAAATGACTGTATCTTCGATATCGAAGTCTCGAGTATCCGACAAACCTATTAACACATCCTAAATTTATATCAATTTTCAAATATCTTCTGAGATTGAAAAATTTTAAATGATTTTAATTTGGACTTTGATTCTTTCCTATTAATAAAAAAGTATTCATCTATATATTAATTAATAATTATTGCTAATTGTTTTTCTTTATAAAAATTCAGTTTAGAACATGTAAGAATGGAGTTTTATTCTAACAAAGCTTGTGAAATTTTGTATAAAATTGATTATTTTTATCCATCACTTTCATTGTAGAGTAAGAACCTTGAGAAAACAACTAATCAAATATTTAAATTACGTTTGATTTTATCTTATCGCAGAAAAAAAAAAAAAAAAATTGGTGAATATAGGTGCAAATTATAGTACCAACTGAATTATTAATTATTATTGCAACAATTTTAGTAATAACTTTTATAGCGATTTTTTTCTTTTATACGGGAAGGAATTTCAGAAACACGGAATTCAAAATGACCGCCGGATTTCTTGGTTCATTAGGTACATTACTAATTTTAACAATCATTATTATAACGTATTTGAATAGTGACCTCGTAATGCTTCTTTGTATTTTACCACCAGGTTTTATTTTTATATTGTATATGATAATTTACATGATAAAAACAGTTAAAAATTCAAGAGAAAGCCTTCAAATTATTGTAAACCAGAGTGGTAAAACAAGTATTAATATTTCAAATATAGCAACTGAGTTAGTAGCCAATGCAAGCGAAGTGAACGCTTCAGCGGAAGAAATTTCTTCAACAACCATCGAAATCACCAATAGTGTAAAAGAACAGGTTCATCAGTTAACCGAAATTAGCGAATCTGCGTTGAATATAAATAAACTTGCAACAGATGTCAAAAGTTCTAGTAATAATATTCAAAAAATAATGGAAATTATTGTAAATATTTCTGAACAGACTAATTTACTCGCTTTAAATGCAAGTATCGAAGCAGGTCGCGCCGGGCAATATGGTAGAGGCTTTGCAGTTGTTGCAGATGAGGTCAGAAAACTCGCAGAAGAATCAAAAGCTGCAGTTAGCAGTTCTAGTGAGAATATTAAAGGTATAATTAATAAAATAAATAAAACAGTTAGCTTGATTGAAGATATTACTAGCAAAATTGAAGAAGTTACAGCAACAGGAGAAGAAACTTCCTCCGCCATGTCTGAGATAAGTACATCTACCGAAGAACAGACTGCCTCAATGGAAGAGATAAACACAACATCAAATAGATTGAGTCAATTAGCTCAAGATTTAAAAAATATCTTGATTAAAAAATCAGAAATAAGAAAAAAATGATTAAATTTTTTCCTATTTTTTTTATTGTTTTTATAATCTAACTAATAATTACTTTTCAAAAGATGGGAAAAAATTAGATGAAATCGACAACTTATTACTTTTAATTTTTTTAACGATCAAATATGCAGAAGAAATGATGCGTTTTTAAAGAAATAATTGATTATTTAAAATATTTTAATGATTTAATAAGAAAAAAAATAGAATTAACCCCCTTTCCTCCCTATCTATTTCCCTCTTTACTAATTGTGTGGGGAGTTATTCGGAAGGAAAGACCTAGTCCGACAAAGTACCATATTATTTCGTTTTATATATACTATTTTGATAAAAAATAAGAGAGAAATTAATTAGATAATTATACGGAAATAAAGAATTTTTTATAATATTTAATAAATATATGGCAAGATTATGATGTTAATTTTTGAAAAAAAAAGCAATTTCTTGGAAATATAAAAAAATAAAACATTGTTAGCAAATATATTTATACCACATCTATGCCACTATGTACTCATAAATTTTTTTTTTGTGATAATAAAATGCCTAAGTCAAAGATAGTTAAAAAGGAAAAAAAAGAACGAAAGAATGTTTACATAAAGGAAAGCCAGATTCAATACATATTAAAGAAATGTGGAGGAGATGGAAATTTTTCACCCTATCTTTCAAAAATGATTGATTTATCGATGGCTCTTATTGAAGATGAGATATTAAAAGACTTAACCGACGAAGAAATTAAAAAATTTGTAGCGAGTGAACTCCTTGATAAACGGACTCAACAATTAAGATTGAATAAAGTGTTAGAATATGGAGCAGTCTTTGAACAAATGGCCGATCATCTTAGATATTTCGTACCCGATATTGAAAAAGCCATTGAATTACGGATTCCATTATTGGAACAATATTCAATGTTTGATATAAAGAGTATTAGACCTCGGCAATTAGAGCTTTTTGCACGAATGGTACGAGAAAATAACATTGTTGAAAAATTTGATTATATCATTGGAGAAAAAGATTTAGCAGTATTAACTTTATCTGGGAAAAATCCTGCAAGTTTAGAATGGTATTCTAAAATATTATTATTAACTATAAGTTATTTCAAGAGTAATTGGCAATTAAAAGAATATAATAAATCGATAAGCGGAACGGATATTAGAATTGTCGTTAGGCCAGGATCTAGCCAAGAAGAGGCAAGACAAAAAATAATTGAATATTTTTCCAATCCTGAGATGATGGTAAATGATGAAAATGGAAATTCGGGTATTTGGAATAACTTAAATGATCATTTTAATATAATAATAGATAACGAATATTTAAAATCAATTTTAAATAAAGATGAAATAGGCTCTGAAATAGTTCCATATAAGTCCATTGTAGATTCTCTCAAAAACCAAGACAAGAATCGAACAATTTCAAACATCTTCAAGTTTTATGAAAAACTGCATTTGGTCTCTTTTTTAACCTTCAATAAGGGAAAAAAACATGAAATCAAATTTTATCCGAACATTGAAATTGTTGAAGACATGTTAAAAAAAACATTTGATTATTTAAAAATAAAATACGAAATAAAAAAATATAATGAATATCTGGTTTTTTCAAGTCTTTAATTTTTGTAACATTTTTCCTATATTTAATAACCTTTGGTTGTATGGCGACTGCTTTCTTCGTTTAATGACATTAATTGCGCGCTGATAAACTCGTCCTAATTTATTTTGTTCATCTCTTATTTCTAGCATTAAGGGAAGACAATCTTTAAAACGTGGTTCAAAATGAGGATGTTTGAATGCTTGATACCCCCATAAATATCGAAATTCAGGTGGGACATCTAAGAGTCGGTTTTGTTTTTGATAGTCATACCATAATTGTGTTTCATATTGAATTCTTAAATTAGCCACGATAAGTACCATTGGATCATATGAGATAACAGTGTTTACATCATTAATAGCACTTGCTTTATCGTGAAAATCGAATCCAACAATCATGGAAAGTGTTGAAATAATTCCTCGATCGTGTATATCAGTTAATAATTGCTTCCAATCAGTTTTTATGTTTTTTCGATATAATGGATCAACTGTTTCTACACCCAATTCTACAAGAGAAAGCTCTATTTCTTCAGATCTTTGGAATTTATCGAGAAGTCTATCCTTTTGTCCATATTTTTTCAGCAAACGACTACTAGTAAGAGCATTAATATGGAAGAAGTAGCTTTCTCCTTTCATTAGTTCGATTACTTTGAGCCATTTTGCCTCATTTTGAAAAGCTAATGGATCAGTCAAAACAAGACTGATGTCATAGTCTTTAGAATTACCACTTATATTTTTAGCCATGTCAAGCATGGCTTGTTTAATAGATTCTGGTTCGCCAATGAAATAATTCCCACCATATAATGCATGAGTTACGCAGAAATCACACCCCATCCCGCAACCTAAATTCGTGGTAAGTACTCCAAAATAACTTTGAACTTGTTTATTCCGATCAAGGGGATTTGGTCTGAAACGCTTCATTTTAGTACAAGGGATTTTGATCTCTTTGTCTGGATCCTCTCCAAAAATCATTCGAATAAATCTTGTACCTTCGCCTTTACATACATGATCTGCATAATTTTCAGTTCCAGGCGCAAGTGCACCAACATCTCCTGCAATTATTTTAATATTAGGATAATTACTCCTAATAAAATGTGAGCATTCCTTAAACAATTCATATCCAAACATAGTAACCGAAAAGCCAACGTGAGTGGGTTTAAAATCCTCAATTTCTCGTTTTAAAATATCAATAGTTAAATATTCATGTATGACTTTAGAGGGTGTTGAGATATTCTGAGAAATAAATTCACCACCTATGTTACCCTCTGAGTATAACAAATCCTCTTCATAATAATTTTTTTTATCTATTGTTTTTTCAAGAAACTCTTTATCATAATATTTATCAAATTGTGGTCTACTCAAAATATATTCTCTTCGATCCCATAAAGAATATCCTTTTGTACAAGCATGGACAAATAAGATTTTATTTTGCAGCATAGACAACACCTCGCATTACATTATCGAAAAGATTTTTTGCTCTATGAATTAAAAAAGGTCTGTTTTTCCAAGTAATAAATGCTAAAACATCCGATCCTTTCCAAAAATTTGGCAAAAAGCCCGTGAATAACAGATCATTTTGCAGCATAATATCTTGCATCATTAAATTTGGAGGAATCATAATTTCTGTGTAATCAGCATTATAATTTTTCAAATAATTGACGAGAAAATGTATGATTTCAGGATTATCACTCGAAATTCTTGCTTCTGTAATATTATTTAAGTATTTATTATACTTGAATTCTAATGTATCTCCATCTTCATTAGACACTCGAATGATTTCATGAAGCGTTTTATCAATAGTTTTTGAAAGTTTGAATTTAAAATTCAATTTTTTAATCTTTTGCTCTTCTATTCCGGTTTTAATTGTTCGTAATTTGATTAATTTTTTGTCATTTAATATTACATTCACGTTATCCACAATTCGTTCATCAATTAAAATATTGGAATGTTTTTGATTGAAAAATAAAGCACACGGGATCAAATCCGCATTGACATCATTTATACGTGTTTTATTTGGGAAATAACCTAAAAATGACATGTTCATTCGTATTATCATCTTTTGAGATGTTAAATGACCATTTAAAATTTCAGCAAATAAAAGATTAGGTTTATGAAACCTTATCCTGTCAACAACTCTATCTTCATTAATTCTTTTGAAAAATATGGAATTTAAAATTCCTATCTTTCGAAAATTTGGGTGTACGAGAAGTAATTTCAGAACCGAGATATTTTTTTCAATGTCATAATAACAAATTACAGTCCCAATTATTCGGTCAGTTCCAGGTCTTTTCACAACACCCCAGATATAATTTTCGTCAACAACTCGTTCACGAATCCAAATAGGGTCAAAGAACCAACGATAGGGATAATCAGGTCGAATTCCTTTTAAAAATTTGATGAAGTTATTTACATCTTTTTCCTGAATGTTTACAAATTCAAAATTTTCTTTTTTTTCTCCATTTTCCATTTCTTATCATCTGTAATTCCCATTATAAAATAAAATAGTAATTCAAGAAAAATTCTCCATTTCCTATATAACTTGAGGTTTTTACCTCTCTAAATTATTTATATTCCATTTTATTTAAAGAATAAAACTATTTTAAGAAAGTAATAGAAGTAATGTTGTTTTAGTCGGATTCGAAACTGGGATTTGCTGATTCATTTTAATTATAAATGTTGGTTTTTTTATGAATTAAAAATTGCATTTATCGTTATTAAGGATGTATTTTTAAAAAGAAATGATATTAGTTTGATATTTTTTTAATCTTTGGGAGTTTTAGTGAAGGTATAATAGAGAATAGATGCAGAAACTATGTAAAGTGCTCGCATTGGAACGGAAATTATCACAGCAATTGGAGCAATTTCGAATAAATATGCGATGATGAATAACAAAATCGAAAAACCCATCCAAAAGCTTCTACGAGAAGCTGTCGGATTTTCTCTATTAACTATCGAGAAATAGAAAAAAACGACCGTGCTAATGTTTGAAACTGGAATTAGCATGACATATAGAGTAATTAGAACGATTGGATCATGTACAAATTCTGCCTCCTGGATGTAGGTATAGGGATATCCACTAAATATTACAAAATAATTATAGATCAAAAATATAACAAAAAATATTATGATAGGAATTATCAGGGTCTTCTTTTTTTCAGGATAAGTGAGATCGAAAGAAATAATTGCAATAAAAATGAAAGCCATGCTTACACCAATCCTTGCGAGCCATGCAAAAATTGTGGATAATTCATAATTCACAATGATACTTAAAGTTATTTTTTCTAAAATAAGAAGGACTATTGAAGATATGAGGGAAAGGAAAACTAATGTAAAGTTTAATACCATAATTGATTTTGTTTTTTTATAATCATTAAATAATTTTATCGTTAAGACTATTACTTCAACTAATACAAAAATAACAATGCCGTAACCCACTAATTCAATTGGATTTAAAGCCATTATATTCACATCCTAAATATTTTAAAATTTTATTATTACTCCTATAAGAATTTATTTATAAGAATAAATATAGAAATTAATCTTTATTTTAAACATTAATTAAAAGATCAACAATTAAATCGATATTTTGTCCATTAACGCCACTAACGTTAAGATGAGGCAGTTTTTTGAAGAATGCAGGGAATTCTTCAATCAAATTTTCTATATATTCTTCTGAATTTTCTAACTTTTCGATTTTATTGAAAATGATGATAATCTTACTGAAAATATCAATATCAAGCTTGTTTAGGAGATTCAAACCATATTGTGCTTTGTTAAATATCAACTCTTTATCTTCTGTTGCATCAATTAGATACAAGAGCTTATCTGCATATTGCATATCCAATAAGTTTAATTCAAAGCTTTTAATGAGTCGAGGATCTAAATCCAGAACGAAACCTATCGTATCAATAAAAAATAAGTCATGGTTTCTAGTTGATTTACTATATTTTGAAGATAAGGTAGTAAATGGTTTATCGCTTGTTAGTTTTTCGCTTCCTGTTAATTTATTAAATAGAGTGGTTTTTCCTGCATTATAGTAACCGGTCAAGCATATGAATCTGGAATTTAATCTTTTTTTACGGTTTTCTATATTTTTCATTTTATTTTCTTTAAACTTTGCTATTTCTTTATTTAATCCAGCGATACGTTTATCATAAGTTTTTATTTTTGAATGAAACGCGTATTCTCCACCAGACCGGAATCCTGCCTTGTCTTTATTATAGGTGACATTTGCTTCCAATTTATATAATGGTAGTTGTTTTCTCGTCCTAGCTAATTCAATTTGCATTTTGGATAGGTTATCTGTAGCATTTTTTTCAAAAATTTCAAGTGTCAAGTCATATCTATCTTTAATGTTGACTTCTTTTTCATAAGAAAGAATTTGTTTTAGGTTTAAAGTTTGTTTAGAAGTTAAATTATTCCAAAATATTACATTATCAGCTTGAAGTTCGATCAATTTTTCTTTTAATTCTTCAATTTTCCCTGATCCTAAAATAAAAGTTGGATTAGGGTGTAATTTGGTTTGCACGACCATTTCTTCAATACTATAATCGATGGATTCTGCTAATTTTTTGACTTCTTCAAGTTGAAGTTTCCATATAGAATGGTCATGGATTTTTGTTTTAAGCATGCAAATGATTGCCCTTTTGTTTATGCAATCAACTCCAAAAAGAAAAATAAATCAAATTGATTTAACTTGTTTATATTCACCAAAAACTTCCCTTAAAACATTACATATTTCTTCTGTAGTGACATAATTTTTAACAGCATCTATAAAAATAGGCATCATATTTACCTTATCTGATGCTACTTTTCTTATTTGTTCCAGTTTCTCTTTTACGATCTTTTCATCCCTCTTCATTTTAATTTTTTTGACTTTTTCAATTTGTTCCTTTTCGATAGCAGTATCTCTTTGAAAAATCTGGCAACGTAATTCATCATCATCTTCAATATATTTATTTACACCAACAATTATGTCTTCTCCAGACTCAATTCTTTTCTGTAATTTATAAGAATTGTCTTGAATTAGTTTTGGTATGTATCCTGTTTCTATTGCTTTTGCAGCGCCTCCAATAGCATCAATTTCCTTTATAATTTTGAAGATTTCATCTTCCATTTGATTAGTTAAGGTTTCCAAGTAATAGGATCCTCCAAGTGGATCGATAACATTTGCAACTCCTGTTTCGAATGCTATAATCTGTTGCGTTCGTAATGAAAGTTTTACAGATTCTTCAGTTGGTAAACACAAAGCCTCATCATAACTACTAGAATGTAAAGATTGAGCACCACCTAAAACTGCGGCTAGCGTCTGAATAGAAACTCGGACAGTATTACAAAGTGGTTGTTGAGCAGTAAGAGTCGATCCAATCGTTTGCGTATGAAACCGTAGCATCATGGACTTAGGATCTTTTGCACTAAATCGATTTTTCGCAATTTTTGCCCAAACCCGTCTCGAAGCACGAAATTTGGCTATTTCTTCAAAAAAATCATTATGAGTGCACCAAAAAAAAGATAATCGCGTGGCAAATTGATCAAAATCAAGACCTCTTTTAAGAACTTCTTCAACATAAGCAATTGCATTTGCTATAGTGAAAGCAACTTCTTGAGCAGCAGTAGCGCCTGCTTCTCTAATATGGTATCCACTAATTGAAATGGTGTTAAAATTGGGTAAATGGTTGGAACAATATTCGATCACATCAGCTACTAGCCTCATGGATGGTTCAGGAGGAAAAATATACGTATTTCGGGCTAAATATTCTTTTAATATATCATTTTGGACAGTTCCGCGAAGATCTTCAAGTTTCACGCCTTGTTTTTCAGCTAAAGCTATATACATTGCTAGCATTATTGCAGTGGGAGAATTAATTGTCATCGAAGTGCTCACTTTATTTAGAGGAATCCCATCAAACAATTCCTCCATATCTAGCAATGAAGTAATAGGAACACCGGTTCTACCTACTTCTCCAATCGATAATTCACTATCTGAATCATAACCCATCTGAGAAGGCAAATCAAATGCAACACTTAATCCTGTTTGACCTTGTTGAAGCAAATATTTATATCTTTCATTAGTTTCTCTTGCACTTTGAAATCCAGAATATTGCCTCATGGTCCATTTTCGACCTAAATACATAGTAGGATACACGCCTCGTGTAAAGGGGTACTTGCCGGGAAATCCAAGAACTTCTTCATATTTACATCCTTTTAAATCAACGGGCGTATAAATGGGTTTTAATTCAATCCCAGAACTATTTTTATGCTTTTTTAATTCATCAACTTTAGCTTTTTTAGTCCATTCAGCTTCCAGTTTTTCTATATTTTCCATTTAATCAACTCAAAATGATGAAATAATGGTTATAATTATCATGAACAGAAATTCAAATGATTGATTAATTGAATATATTTGATTCTTGATTAAAAAATTATGTCATAAATCCAAATCAAAAAAATTAATTGCGTTTCGTGTAGTTTTTTCTGCAACTTCTTTAAAACTAACACTTTTTATTTCAGCTACTTTTTGACAACTTATTTTAATATTAGCAGGCTCGTTTCTATTTTCGTTAGGAATAGGTGATAAAAAGGGTGCATCCGTTTCTAATACCATGAAATCTAAAGGTGTTCTTTTTGCTGAATTTTTATGAACTTTTCTGTTCACCACGCTGGTCGGCACGGATATTAAAAATTTATTTTCAAGTGCTCGTTGTAAATGTTCCGAATTACCACTGAAGCAATGCAACAAGACTTTTTGAGATTCATTAACAGTCTGCTCTAATATCTTTAATGCATCATCATCTGCCTTTCGAACGTGTATGACCAATGGTTTCTCTAATTCATTCGCGAATTTTATGAATTTTATAAAAATTTCTTGTTGTTTCCTTCTTTGACGTTCATCCTTAATCCAGTAATAATCTAAACCCACTTCTCCAATTGCTCGGATTTCCTTTTGATGTTTTAAGATTAATTTCCTGGTGATATTAAATGCTTGATCTGTCGCTTTTGGAGGGTGTAAGCCTAAGGTATAATAAACAAAATTTGGAAATCTTTCAACAATTTTTAACGTTTCAGTAATTTCTTCACCAATAGTACTTGTAACCGCAGCAATCAAATCATTTTTTTTTGCCCTTTCAATCACTTTTACTATTTCATCTTTGAATGATTTCCAATCAAGATGGCAATGAGAATCAATTAACATGTTATGCACGAAATCTCTTTAAAAATTATTTATGAAGGAAACAATATATTCTATGTTTATTTTATGAAATAATCAACATTTTTATTTATAAAGACCTTAAGCTAGGAATTTTCTCACGGAATTAAAATCTTTCATCATTTTAGAGAAATATTTTGATAAAATAAATTAATAAAAAAACATCATCGAAGTTTTTAAAACATACAAATAACAATAATTAGCTAATGTTGGTAATTTTTTCTGGGATTCCAGCTTCGGGGAAATCAACTTTTGCAAATGAAATTAAAAAACAATTGGAAAAACATCGAGGAGTTGTTGTAGAAATCGTTGATTCCGATGAAATTCGGAGAAAGGTATATAATATAGAATTCGATCCAAGCATGGAATTATTTATCAAGGATCAAAGTCTTTATAGAATTGATAAATATTTAAAACAAGGATATCACGTTATTAGCGATGATCTTAATTATTATCAATCAATGAGACATGAATTAAAAGAGATAGCACGTGAAAATCGTACTGTTTTTCTTATTATTTACTTTGAAATAACTTTAGAAGAAGCGCTCAAAAGAAATGAAGAGCGGGGATTACCAATACCACAGAATGTAATCGAAAAGATTTACGAAAAATTTGATAAACCCGGTCAGAAATATAAATGGGACAATTATTTTTATAAAGTTACGGGAGCTAATCCACCAAAGGAAGAAGCGATAAAATTAGCGGAAAAATTACGCCCTTATTTATATAAGAAATTAGAAATACTTTCCATTCGTGAACAAGCCGAATTGGGTTTGGCTGAGGAAATAGATAAAATTACACGAGATTTAGTGAGCGGATACATTGAGCTTCATGGAGAAAATCCTAAGGAAATTAGTAAATTTAGAAAAGAATTTTTAAAACATTCTTTGGAAGAAAGCTATAATTTAAAAGCAATAAAAGAAAAATTCTATAAATTCTTGGATGAAAAATTCGGTAAAATTAAATTATAGGTTTAACATATTCGCCCTCGTTTTCAGAGCCTATAAATATCCTCGAGTATTCTGAATTTGACCTTTTATCTATTACTTTTTCTAATAATCCGCGAAATTCAATCCTTTGACCCACTCGTACAATATCTCTATACTCTCCAATCATTGAGACTACTTGAGAAGGAATTAATTCATCAAATTTACCTTCAACTTCTTTGATTTTGTAAAGTGCAGGTCGGTATGCAGCTTCTGATATATCGGTTATTACTGCAGTACCTTTGATAACGGATTGTGGCTCATATTGGGTATAATTATATGCATTTTTGACTTGATTTAAATCTCGAATTGCATTGAATACGAATTTTTTTCCCCTGTATTCACATTTATTAAATCTCCAAGTATCAGATTCTATCTCAAAAAGGTAATTAACTTCCTTATTTTCTACCAATTTCTTAATAGCGTCTTTTAATTTATTATAGTTCAAGTGATTGTACACACCAATATCAACATCGCTTTGTTCAGAATGCATGCCAGTTAATAAAGATCCATGAAGACCAAACTGCTTTAAAGGTATGTTACTCTTTTCGGATAAAAAATGAATCAAATCTAAAGCAAATTCTTCTAATTTATCTTTATTTTTCTTTTGAATTAATTCCTGCAATCCTTCTTTCGGGACGAATACTCGTTTGATTTTATCTGTTGGAACAACAAAAATTTCTTTTTGAATTGTATTGCTAGAATGCAAATAGGAAGGAAAAAATTCTTTGAAAGAATTTAAAATTTTCTTAAAATTTTCGGGTGAATACAACTTTTTAGGACGAATATATGGAATTTTTTCATGATACCAGATATTTTTAATAAAATCTAACGGAAATTTTTCTTTTAAAACTTGAGGAATGTATTTCAAATAAGAAATTGCTTTATTTTTTGGATGATCATAACCAACGGCGTAAAAAATAAATCCATCAATGGTTAAAATGATGTCCCCATCTCTAACTACATAATCTTCCATAATGTTTAACCAAATACAACTGATATAATTGATTCTGAAATAAAATGATATTATTATTTTCTAATAACTAATTTAATATCTTTTCAAAAAATTTGCGTTAATGTTTCAAAAATTCTAATAGTTCTTCTGCAATCTCCTTGGTATAATCATCCCGTTCAATTAAATTTTCTATAAGTTTTATGTGTTTTTCAGATACAAAATTTTTATTTTTCATTATGATTTCTAATGCAATTTCACCTGCGGTTATTTCTAATCCGCTCTCATACCGAACACCAAGTATCCTATGAGACCCAAGATCTCGGATACGGTCATCTAAAATTTGATCTAAAAGTTGTTTAATTCTCTCAACTTGCTGATTGGACAGACTATCATACCAAGAATTACAAATTTCTATGATTTTACTTTTCACGGATCCATGCTGCGCTTTGATCCAGTAATCTAGTAACGGATCAACTAGGTTATTATCTTTATATCCTTCAATTGCATTCAGTATAGCTAATTTTATGTCTTTATCAGATTCCATATCGTTTAATAATTCTATAAATCTGCTTGCAATCGCATCTTGCTTATAACCACTTAACCCAACAACAGCTCCATATCTAACATGGTTGTCTTTATCACGAGTTAATTTTAATAAAGGTTCCACAGCCTTAGGATCTAAAAATTTTCCCACAGAAATAGCTGCAAATTTTTTAACTTGTGGATTATTATCTTTTAATGCTTTAAGAAGGGGATCGATAGCTTTTTTATCTTTTAAATTTCCGAGATCAAATGCAGCTTCCATTCTCTCGTTATAATCTTCGTCATTCAATAATTTATTAATTAATGAGTCAATACCTTCATTCTCACTCAATTAAAATCCCTTTCTTTTTTAATAAAAAGTTCTAAGCTAAGAGATTATTTAGTTTTTCAGATTTATATATCTGATAGATCAGATGAAAAGTTTTTAATTCTTTATTATAAACGAATATCTAAGATATTCGATATCATGTTCATTGCATTATATCATTATTCCTTTCATGACATGACTTGATTTGATGGTGAAATTTTTTGGAAAAGGATTTGTTTTCGAAGCTAGTTTCTCTATGTTCTAAAAATGGCATAGTATTTCCCTCTGGAGAAATATATGGGGGATTAGCTGGATTTTATGATATGGGACCACTAGGAGTTGAGTTAAAAGAAAATATTAAACGTGACATGTGGGATAGATTCGTTAGAAAACGAGTAGATGTGGTTGGTATTGATGGAAGTATCATAACTAATCCTAAAACTTGGAAAGCAAGTGGCCATATCGATAGATTCAATGATCCACTCGTATCTTGCCTTAAATGTAAGAAGAAAATACGTTTGGATCACTTACTTGAAGAAAAGTTAGAGATACAAGTCGATGGATTATCGTTTCAGGAAATGGAGGATTTAAAAAACGAAAATAAAATTGCATGTCCCTATTGTAAAGGCGAACTTTCAGAATTAAAATCCTTTAATTTAATGTTCAAGACCTATATTGGCGCAGAAAGCACCGAAGATGATGTTGCATACCTAAGACCCGAAACTGCCCAATTAATTTTCATTAATTTTAGAAGAATTCAAAATGCGTATAGGTTAAAATTACCATTTGGTATTGCACAAGTAGGGAAAGCATATAGAAATGAAATTTCACCAAGAAATTTCTTATTTCGAATGAGGGAATTCGAACAATTTGAGATAGAATACTTCATTCACCCAGAACAATTAAATAAATGTCCATACTTCGATGAAATAAAGAATTTTAAATTCCAAGTACTATCTGCTGAAATGCAAAAGAATAAAGAACCAGAAAAATGGATGCAGGCAAAAGAATTACTTGATAAAAAAATTATCTTAACCGAATGGCATTGCTATTGGTTGGTTGAGTTTTTAAAATGGTTTAAGGATTTAGGAATAAAGTTAGAGAATTTAAGAGCAAGACAGCATCTACCCGAAGAAAAATCGCATTATTCTTTAGAAACTTGGGATATTGAATATAATTTTCCATTTGGTTGGAAAGAAATTCATGGAAATGCTAATAGAACCACATTTGATTTGTCTCAACATGTTAGACATTACGAGAATAATCTTGATTTAGCTGATGAGAAATTGATAACCACGAAAGGATATAATGCTGTTGTAGGGTATCAAGATCCTCAAAGTAACGAAAAAGTGATCCCCTACGTTGTTTCTGAACCATCACAAGGGATTGAGCGATTATTTTTAACTATATTATTTGAATCTTATTCAGAAAGAGATGGAAAAACGATTTTTAAATTTGATCCAAAAATAGCTCCAATTAAATTAGGAGTTTTTCCATTATTATCAAATAATGAAGATCTGGTTTCTAAATCAAAACTTGTTTTTGATTTAGTAAATGAGGAAATTACTAGTTTTTGGGATGTATCTGGTTCAATCGGTAGGAGATACGCCCGTGCAGACGAACGAGGTTATCCATATTGCTTAACTATTGATCATCAAACTTTAAATGATGATACAGTTACAATACGCTATAGAGATACAACAGATCAAGATAGAGTTAAGATTTCCGATTTGATTCAATTAATTAAAGAAAAAATTAAAAGTATTTAAAAAATGAAGAGAGGGGCTGAATTGAAAGATTCTTACCCTAAACAACCCCCACAGGAAATATTAAAATTTCATCGTAAATGTCTTCTCATGGATCTTCACGTAGACTCATTATTAGTAAAAAGAATAACGCGTATTGACTTAACCGTGCAGCATAGATGTTTTCTTCCAAAAAGTGCTTATTTATTTCATGCTGATGTTCCTCGATTTCGACTAGGGAACGTGAGTGCAGTTTTTCTAGGTTTGGTTCCTTTCCCATTTGGCAGAAATAAAAATAATATCAATAGCCAAATTGATATTGCTGAACGAGTAACCAGAAAAATCCCGAATCTTTGTACCATGGCTCGATCCGGTGAGGATATTCTTAAGGCTCAAAAAGAAAGAAAAACTGCATTTTTATTAGGACTCGAAGGCGCGACGTGTATTGATGGAGATCCGAGATTAATAAAATTTTATGCAAAGCGAGGGGTTAGATATCTAGGATTGGTACATTTCAATGCGAATTTTGCAGCATCACCGAAAATGGGGCTTGGCTCAAAAAATAATAGTGGAATCACGCCTCATGGCAAGCTCGTAATAGATGAATGTATTAGAAATGGTGTGATGATTGACTTAGCACACATTTCTAAAAAAGGATTTTTCGATATTCTTGATTATATTCCTCAAAAATTGGCCGTCATTGTATCTCATACCATGATAAAAAAAGTAAATTCCCATCCAAGGGGCCTTGATGAAGACCAAATAAAAGCAGTTGCGAGCACGGATGGTGTTATTGGAATTATGAATGCTGTGGGATTCCTTGGAGGAGATACTCTAAAACATTACGCCCGACATATTATTGCAGCACGTGACATGGCAGGGTATAAACACGTTGCTATTGGCTCGGATCTTGATGGGTTGGTCATTCCTGTTAAGGGATTGGAGGATGTTAGTAAATATCCAAATCTTACTGCAACATTACTTGATGAGGGGTTATCTAATCATGAAATTTCTGCAATTTACGGGGAAAATATGTTACGTGTTTTAAGTAAAGTGCCTCCAAAATATCCCCATAATGAAACCTAAGTTAATTTTTCGATATGTGTTTATTTACACGTTTTATGAATGTCTTTAAACCTATTTCAAATTCTTTTCTTCCATTAAACATTTATAAATCTTAAAGCACATTTATACACTTATAAAAAAAGGGAAGGGATTATATGATTAATAATAATTCTGAGATTATTATATATGGTGCAGGAGCTGTAGGAACATCCATTGCTGGTTGGTTGTATCCTTATAATAATGACATATCATTAACTGCAAGAGGAAAACATGCAAAGCAAATGAAAGAAAATGGATTGACTATTTTCCAAGATTCTTCTAAAAATAAAACTGAAACATTTCCAATAAACATCATTAATGATATTTCTGAAAAAGAAAAAGTAGATCTGGTCATAATTTCTGTAAAAAATTATGATTTAGAAAATGCTGCAAAAGATATTTCATCTAAATTAGGTGATATACCTGTTCTTGCACTTCAAAATGGTGTTATTAACCAACAAATTTTACCAAAATATTTTTCTAAAGTAATTTATAGCGTTCTATGTTTTAATTCATATATAGATGCACCAGGAATCACTTGTTATCAATCAAAGGGACCTGTATATATAGGGAGTCTGAATAATGAACATCAAGATCTATTGACGATGACATCCCAATTATTTAATCAAGGATTCAAGACAATAATTACAGATAAAATTCAAGATGCAATCCATTGCAAATTAGCATTAAATACCATAAATTCAATAATGGCGCTTATAGGTAAGGGAATGAAAAAATTTGATGAACTTGGTTCAATGAGTAAGGTTGGAAAGGTTGTGGCGAACATGATGCTTGAAGCAACTCAAATCATCAAGGCTGCAGGATATAAAGAACATGAATTAGAAGGACTTCCTAATTGGAGAATGATTAAACTTGGAGCTAAATTACCTTTTTTCATAACCAAGTTTGTCTTTACAAAAAAAGCAAAAAAAATGCTTATTGATAGCATATCTCAAGATATTATTATGAAACAAAAAAAGCAGTCGGAATTAGAAACGTTAAATGGATACCTTTTAGAACTAGCGGATAAATTAGGGTTGAAAGTGCCGTATAATAAAACAGTCTATGAACTTTGTAAAAAACAATTTGGACTCGAACAATTTGAACCGTTATCAATTGAATATATTTGGAATGAAATTAAAAAAAATAATTTAAAATAGAATCTATCAAATAAATTTTAATTTTCTAAGACTTTAAAATAACAATAATATATATTTTCACCGTAGGATTTTTGAATCCAAAAAAGAATTTAAGAATCCTGTAATCTGGATGATTATTGTTAATCAAAAATTAAATTCAATTTTTTTGGATTTTAAAATACCACGGTGAAGAAATATATCAAAAATATACCGTGAATGTCTCAATTTTTTGTTACATACCAAAGATCCTCAATCACTATTTATTTTATTTTAAATCTGTTAAGGTATATCTAATAATCGTTATCATTTCTCTTGATTTCACGCTCATGCCCAGCCATTCATATTTGAAAAGAAAGGAATTCAATATTTTTCTTGAAGATAAATTTATAATTAACCTGAAGATTATTTGTTTGTCAAATACATTCTTTCTTGACTTAATAACATTAAGGAAGGGATTTCACATTTGAAATCAAAAACAAAAAAAATTTTGACAATTGGAATCTCAGGAATAGTCATTACAAGTATCATTCTCATCTTAGTATTTCTTCCAAGACCTCAAGGTCCTCTTGGCATCAATTTCTCAGTTTCCATTCCAGACTTGACTATTGATGCGAGTAAAGACGCATCTAATCGAACGATAAACATCTCAGACTATATAACACCAACCTTACCCAATTCTCAAATTAGCATTTCCACGAACTATACAAGT
>RDOG01000024.1 GCA_011365055.1 Promethearchaeota archaeon | reverse complement strand
CAAGTAATAATTATAGTATGTTAGATTATGTCAGTTATAGAATTTAAATTTTGAAAAATAGGCTTATTAAATATATATCGAAACTATTATTAATTTTCTTTATTTGTACATAATGAAAGATATATGAATTTATTCTTGAAAAAACGCGTGGAAATTATACATGAATGCTAAAATTGGAACAAATAAACTGAAAAAACCTTTAGAGCGAGAAGAATTATTAGACATATTAAAGAAATATGATTTAAGCCCAAATATTATTGATCATTCAATAATGGTTACTGAAAAAGCATTAGAAATTGCGAATAAAATAAAAAATAATGGTCATAAAGTGGATTTAGAACTAATTTTGGCTGGGGCATTACTTCATGATATTGGACGGTCAAAAAAACATGGTTGGAAACATGCTGTAGAAGGAGGTCTCATAATACGAGAAATGCAATTAGATGAAAGAATAGCTTTAATAGCAGAACGACACATACTTGCAGGTATTAAAAAAGAAGAAGCAAGCCAATTTGGGCTTCCTGAAATTGATTATATTCCTGAAACAATTGAAGAAAAAATTGTAACATATGCTGATAAATTAACTAAAGGCTCCAATTATATTTCAATAGATGAAAGATTTACTATATGGCAACAAAAATATGGGAACACAAAAATCTTAGAAAATGCATATGAAAGAGCAAAGAAATTAGAAAAAGAACTCTTAAACTTGATGGAAAATTAAATTAATTTCACTTTTCCAACATTTAAATAAAAAAAAAGAATCTCACTGATGGCGTAGCATTAATAATCTTTTTAAGTTTAGTTTGATTTTTAAAGGATAGAGTATTAAAATTCATTTATAAAAATCCAATTCTTGATGGATATACAGTTAATAAAGCGATCAAAAAAAAAACTCACTTTGAATGGATGTTTTATTCATTATGAAAAAAAGAACAGCTTTACTCATTGTATTCATAAGCATGTGGGTTGTCATTGATGTTGTAGTGTTATTTGTTGTTCCGAATCTAACTACAGTACCTGTAAATGGTTGGGTTCATAGATCTAGATCGATATCATTTAATGAACCTTTAGGAATTCCTGATATGGGTGATTTACACGGATTAACTGAAGAAGAGGCTGCAAAACTTTCAACAGAAGCAGGTTATCCAAAAGCCGGAACGTTTATCGGTGATGGTCCTGGATTAGACGGTCCTTGGACTATGTGGACTGATTGGGAAGATGATGATTCATTTATGGGAAAAGAATTGGATGATGATGAAAACATATTTTATGATATGAGTTCTTTTTGCTATTTCAATGTTTTCTACGTGGATATTGTTCAAGATGGAAAATATTTTATCTGTTTTGGTAGTGATGATGGTATGATTTTATTTATGGATGGTGAAAGAGTCTTTGAATATCTTGAGTCAAGGTCATGTTTTATTGATGATGACTTTATTCTAAAAAATATTACTGCTGGGAGACATTTCTTTTTATTTGTTGTATATCAAATACGAAGTACCACGGGATTTGCATTCCGGATAAAAAATGCTACATTAAATGCAACTCATTTAGCCGATCCTGAAACCGCAGAAGTTATGTTATTTGATTATAAATCAAATTTGACCACTGAGGTAAATACATTAGGATTAATAGTATTTGGGATATCCATCGCTGTTTGTTTAGCTGCAGTTTTTATTGAACATTTCACGAGAAAGAAAATTTAATACATCTTTACCTTATTTAAGTTGTTATTTCTCAATTTTTTATAAAAAAAATATTGCTCTCAATTTATGACCATAGCTTTAATAAACGAATTGTACATTTAGAAATTGGTAATATAATATGAGTGGTTTAATAATAATAGGTGCACAATTCGGTGATGAAGGGAAAGGGAAGATTGTAGATTATTTAGCTAACAATTCAAATATTAAAATAATAGTAAGATATGCTGGGGGAAATAATGCAGGACATACCGTGATAAAAGATGGTAAAAAATACGTTTTTCATCTTCTACCTTCTGGGATTCTAAATCCTAAAAATATTTGTGTTATCGGTAATGGGGTGGTTATCGATCCAGAAGTCTTATTAGATGAAATTTCAAAATTAAGGGAACAACTTGATCTCAAAGATATTCCCTTAAAAATAAGTAGCAGTGCACATATTATCTTTCCATATCATAAATTGGAGGATGAGCTCCAAGAAAAGGAAAAAGAAGAACACAAAATCGGTACTACAAAAAAAGGAATTGGTCCTGCTTATGTTGATAAATATAACCGCACTGGAATTCGTGCTGGTGATTTACTCAATCCTAAACTCTTTAAAGATAAATTATCGAACCAATTTATTACTAAAAAAAAGATATTAGAACATGATAAAAGCATTAGGCTTGATGAATTATATGATAAATATATAAATTATGCAGAAAAGCTCAAAACCTATATTATAGATACTCCGTATTATTTAAACGAACATTTAGATGATGGGGAGAACGTTTTACTTGAAGGAGCTCAAGGCACGTTATTGGATATTGATCATGGTACATTTCCATTCGTGACTTCCTCCAATGCTAGTGTTGGTGGAGCATGTAGTGGTACTGGTATTCCACCAACAAAAATTAATAAAATTATTGGAATATTTAAAGCATACACTACTCGTGTAGGTAATGGACCATTTCCAACGGAGCTTTTTGATGAAGATGGGAATAAATTACGAGTTATTGGAAAGGAATTTGGAGCAACAACTGGAAGACCTCGTAGATGCGGGTGGCTTGACCTAGTTTCACTTCGATATTCTAGTATGATTAACGGTTTCACACATTTAATTATGACAAAACTTGATGTGCTAAATGGATTTAATGCAATAAAAGCATGTGTGAGTTATGAAATTGATGGACAAATAACAACTCAGATGCCGACAAACGATATCGCATTAGAATCCGTAAAACCTATTTACGAGACATTCCCTGGGTGGAAAGAGCTTGATAATGAAAAATTAGAAAAAGAAGGTTATGAAGCCCTTCCTGAAAATGTAAAAAATTACATATTATTTATTGAAGACTATATCAAAATACCAATTGCAATGATTTCTTATGGTCCAGATAGAAATGAAAATATTGAAAAAAGTTCCTTTTTTTAAAAATAAATAAAAAAAAATTATTTTTTCTTTTTCGATTGCTTAGGTTGCATTGATTGCATTAATTTCATGCCTACTGTCATAAATTGCTCTGCATCTTCTTTTGTAAGTCCGTTTCGTTCAAAAAGATCGTTCAATCCCGTTGGATTATTTTCCATGGTCTGAAAAATCGTCATCATATCAACTTTTGCAGTAATTCTTTTCATAACTTCTCTTTCTTTCGGTGCTAAATTTTCAAACATTTTTTCTCTAGCTTCAGCAGTCTTCTTATGAAAAATAGCAGTAAATCCACCAGAAGACTCTGTTAGACCGCTACCAAAAACTTTAAAGCTAACATAAAATAATAAAACACCAAATATAGCTATTACGATTAAATCAAGACCAAATCCAACTAATAACGCAATGGGTGAATTTAACAATTCAGGACTTCCATTCATAAATTGAATGACCCATCTTGCCCATATATTGCCAGTTCCAAATGCGCCAATCTGTCCACCCAACCAAACTCTTATAGCATCTGCAAAATATGTTGTCGGATTAAATAATCCAATAAATAAGATATTTTCTACTGGGATAATTGCGCCTGAAATGAAAACTAAGGGCATGTTAATCAACGTAAACCATAAAAAAGAATTTGTCATATCAGTTTTTGCGGAAATCACCAATCCAATGCATGAATATATAGATGCTGCTAAAAATATCATCATATAAAGCATTACGACAGACCCTATCATTACTAGTATTCCTAATAGAGTTCCATACCAAGTTCCAAGAGCCAAAAGTCCGAAGTTGTTTGGATAGATTCCTAATTCAAAAGCAATTAATCCTGATAGAGCTCCAATTATGATTATTATAGTACTTTGAAAAGTTGACTTCAAAGCACCTCCAAAAATAAACCCAATAACAATATTTCTTCTTTTTACGGGTGCAACAGCATAAATATCTTGAAATCCCATCATTTTATCCATAATAAGAGGCATTCCTGCCATCATTATACCACTCATTATTAAAACCATACATATAATTCCTGCACCCATAAATACACCTAATTCTCCTGAACCTGTCATATTTGCAAAACCTGGGCGTAGAAATATCATAAAAATGGTTGGCATCAGTGCAGAAGAAAAAATTTGTTGTTTATTTCTAAAATACTTGATAATTTCTCTTTTTGCAATACCCCGGATCGCCTCTACATCAAAATTTCTGTTAATAAATCCTTGCTTCGCTATTTCAAATTCGTGTTGTACCAACTTTATACGCTCCTCATTCTTTTACTGATTTGGGATTTAATAAAATTCAAAGGATCAGAATCTTCCCTTAATGTTTTACCCGTAAAGTAAATGAATACGTCCTCTAATGATGGTTCCCGAATTCTAAGATTTTGAATCTCTATATCATTTGCTGAAGCAATCTTAAATATTTTTGGTGCTGCCGATTCTCCATCATTGACTTCGATAGCCAAAGTATTTTCTGAAATTAATTTTATATTTACAATAAACGAGTCTTTATTTTCTTCAAACTTTTTAAGAGCTTTTTTTGCTTTCGGTACATCTATTTCTACAATCTGTCCTCCAATATTTTTCTTGAGGTTCTTTGGAGTATCTAAAGCAACTATTGTGCCTTTATCAATAATTGCAATTCTATCACAGAGTTTATCCGCCTCTTCCATGTAATGAGTTGACATTAGAATAGCAAATTTATCCTTATACTTCTTTTTTAGTCTGGTAACATGATTCCAAACACTTTTTCTAGAAACGGGATCTAGACCAACACTCGGTTCATCTAATAATAATAACAAGGGTTCCACAAGTAATCCTCTCGCAATTTCAAGCCTTCTTCTCATTCCTCCTGAAAACATATCAACTAAACCATCCGACCGTTGACCTAATTCTACCAATTTCAACATTTTTTCAATTCTTTCCTCTCTTTCCTTGCCTCTTTTAATACCGTACAATGAAGCTTGAAAATCTAAATTTTCCCATGCTGTTAATCTTCCATCAACAGTAATATCTTGTGGAACGTATCCTACAACCTTACGTACACTATGTGGCTCTTTAATAATATCAAAACCTCCAACTTTAGCAGTTCCCTCAGTAGGGCTCAATAGCGTACATAAAAGTTTAATGGTCGTGGTTTTTCCTGCACCATTCGGACCTAAAAAGCCGAAGATTTCTCCTTCCTTAATATCTATGTTTACATGATCTACGGCTTTAATATCTGCCCAAATCTTAGTTAAATCCGTAGTTTCGACAATCTTTAACTTTTCGCTTACCTCTGTCATTAAATACACCATTAGATAAATTAAATAATTTTTTAATTTTGATCAGTAATGATCAAAATGAAAAAAACATACCATTTAAACATTTTCACTGTTTAACATCTGATAAATTTAGACGAAATTTAAGGTTATTTAATAATTTTTTATATCAAAAACATTAATGAAATTAATATTAAGGTTTTTGTTAATTAATTCAACAAAAATAAAATGAATTATCTTTTTATTTTTAAAATTTTGATAAATTTAATGAACTATAGAGATAATTAAAAGCATAAATCTAAATTAATTTTATTAAAATCACAATTTCAATTTTAGAGAACAATTTAACAGTGTTATAAAAAATTGAAGATGACGTGAACTTCAATCAAATAGAAATTATAATCTATACTTTGAGATCCAACTTCATCGAATTAGATGATAACTGTCATTTTTTTAATCTATGAAATAAGTTACTTTTTATATAATCAATTTAATTGCTTCTAATGAATTAAGTTTTATAAGTATGTCAAACATATAAAATTTGAAATTATTAGAAAAGAAAAAAATGAGAGAATAATCATGACAAACATAATAATCAAAACGACAAAGGGTGATATTAAAATAAAACTCTTTGATGAACAAGTTCCGAACGTAGTTAAAAATTTCTTGGATTTAGTACAGAGGGGATTTTATAATGGATTAACCTTCCATCGAGTAATACCTGATTTTATGATTCAAGGGGGTTGTATGAATGGGACAGGCACGGGCGGTCATCCTGACAGTATAAATGTTGACTGTGAAATTAAACCTGGAATTAAACATAAACGTGGTTCGATTGCAATGGCACATGCAGGTACTTGCAGACATGATAAATTTTCTGGTGACAAATTGGATGGGCACTGTAGTAATGGCGCTCAATTCTACATAACTCATAAAGCAACTGATTGGCTTGATGGTGTTCACACGGTTTTTGGTCAAACTACAGAAGGAATGAACGTAGTTGACTCGATACAAAAAGGAGATAAAATTAAAGAAATTATTATCGAATAATTTTCTATTTTTTATTATGGATATCCATAAATTAATGGCCACGTAAAATTCCAGACTAAAATAAAATAGACATATGCACAACAAATTGAACATCCAATGATGAATATATTTCGATGTTTTTCTGTATAGATTAAACCTAAAAACGTACCAAACATAATAAAAAACGAAATTAATAAAGTTATATGGATGAAACCATCCCAAAATATCTGAAGTTCTGCAGCAGTTTGTAATTCATTTATCATACTTTTCACCTACACTATCAAATATGGAAATAATAATACTGCAACAATAAATTGCACAAAAGGAATCAACGTAGGATTTAATATATTGTCTGAAATCTTTAGTGGTGGTGTGAAATAATCTGCCAGGAAAAAAACTAATGTTCCAATGGCATTTAAAATCAATCCTGTTACAATGATATTAACAGGGCTTAAACCCACATCTGCGTACCAGACAAATCCTACAAAAATATACGAGATGGTACCGAATGCCATGCTACCAATAATCCCTCCAATACAACCTTCCCAAGTTTTATTTGACTCATATTTGCCGAGAGGCTTTAATTTATGTTTTCCAATAGAAACACCTGTTATAGTCGCCATTGCATCTCCAAATCCCGCCATCGCTATTGCCGAGATTGCAATAGGTCCAGGAAATAATACAACCGCAAATAATGCTCCTCCCAACAAATAAACATGAGGACCTAACACTGAACGTTCTTTATTTCGATAAACATATGCTAATTCTTTTAAAGGATAAAAACGGAATCTATAAATTCTTATCAAATCTGTAAAGAAAATTAAAATGAAGATAGCCATAAAAATGAATATTGTGACTCCTTGCCCCATATTTCTTGCACTTAATGTAACTGGATTTATATAGTATGCTTGAGTTCCTGAGAAATATTGATTAAATAATGTATAAACAGTATCAAAAACAGCTTCAGATACTAATTTTCCTACTAATAAATAACATACAATTACTCCGATAATACAAATATGAAAAAGCTTTCTTGAAACTTCTATGTCTAGAGAATCCACTTCAAGTTCTACCTCTTTTGCATCAAGATATTTCTTTCTTTTTAATTCTATTGCCCAGAAAGCCATAAGAAAGGTCATAACAAAACATCCAAAATAAAATACGAAACTGCTAAATGGAAATGGGATTGGTTGTAATGTTGAAAGAATAAATGCCATTTCAGTTTCTGCTTGGGTAGTGGCTGTAATTGACCAATAAAAAACTGGAATTGAACGTACTAACATGTAAATTCCTGCAATAAGCATGGAAAACCCTGCAGCAAGACCAGAAATTGCTGCATAACGATTATCATCCCAATGATCTTTCGTCACCTTACACACCAAAGGAAACGTGATAATCAGTAAAAATGAAACTGCAATATTAAAGATTCCAAATAAGGGCAAAATTCTCTACTCTCCTTTTACCAATTAAATTTGTGTAATCACTAAAGTAAATCTAAAAGCTTGTTTTTTCTCTATAATGATAGTTTACAATTTTTACTTTTATTTATAAAAGTTAGCTTATTGAAATAAAATAAAAAAAAATTATATTTTGGGAAAAAGATAAAATACAATCAGAAATTATAAAAGATAATAAACCACAATTTCATGAAATCATTAAGTCTATTGTATAGAGAGATTAAATTTTTTAAAAATAATTGGAGATAAAGAAATTGACTAAAGACGACGATATCTGGGGTGCCTTGGATGATGCTTTAAAGGAAGAAAAAAAAGAAACCATAAATCTAAAGGGCATACCAGGAATTAAGTATTATTTGGAAAAAGGGAATTTTAATTATGCAGTACCACTAATGATTCAAATTTTAGAAGATCCATCTGAATATTCAATTCCTGACAAAATTGCGGTTACAGATATTTGTAAGAGTTTAGTCCAGCAAGGATATGCAACTTATATTAGGCTTCTTTATCCACATTTTTATATGATTCACAATAATACTGAAGCATACTTGACACGAGCAATTCCAGACCCTGTTTTGATATTTAATGTTTCTGAAATTTTAACAAATAGTAAAGAGATAATGTTCGAAGAAATTAACGGGCTTAAAGACACGATCCGTCAATTTGCAATGTCAAGAAAAAAAGATTATGGATTGAATAGGATACCACTTCGAGATATTGCAGATTCCATTCAAATTAATTTCATAATAATTTTAAAATTAGTTGAAGAAATGATCCAGAACAAAGAAATAAATGGTCATTATGATTCCGTTGGAGATATTTTGGTTTTAGAAGCCACGGAATTTTCTTGCTATAATTGTGGCTCTGAAATGAAAAAAGAGGATAAAACTTGCGCAAATTGTGGAACAGAATTAAAAACCTGCGTGATTTGTCGTGCGAGTATTCGTGCTCCTCCTGTTCAATGTCCAAAATGCAAAGTCAATGCACATAAAGAGCATTTTCTCGAATGGTTAAAAATGAGCGCAGATAAAAAAACAGGTAAAGGTACCTGTCCAAATTGCCAAAATCCATTATTACCTTCTGATTTGAAAGAAGGTTGATTTGTTTTACAGGAATAATTATAGATGAGTAATGAAAAAACAGAAAACTTTTATGATACAATAGCAAGTAAATATGATTGGTTATTTTCAGATTGGAATAAAATAAAAAATCAAGAGATGGATCTTCTTTTACCCTTTTTAAGAGAAAAGGAAGTAAAATCAATTTTAGATTGCGCGTGTGGAACTGGGATGCAATCAATTGGTCTATTAGAACATGGATTCAAGGTCTTAGCTTCTGATATAAGTAAAAAAATGATTGATCAAGCTATAGATAACGCAAAAAATCGAGGTTTAGTTCTAAATACAATTCAAGCCGATTTTAGGGAATTAAAATCAAAAATATCAACTCAATTTGATGCTATTATTTGCATGGGAAACTCATTATCTCATTTATTAACAAATCAAGATTTGAAATTGGCTTTAAAAAATATGCGAGATTTGTTAAATAAAAATGGATTTATTATAATTGAAATAAGAAATTTTGATAGATTATTGGAGAAAAAAAATAGATTCATTCCATTAAAAATAAATGATCAAATAGGAAATCAATTTGTAACAATTTTTTATGTGCTAGATTTTTTGGAACACATTTGTAGATTTAACGTGATTTATATTTTACAAGATATTCAATCTAAAGATTATAAAATAGATGTTAATTCCGTAGATTATAACCCAATTAAAAGTAAAGAATTTATTTCTTTATTGGAACAAGCTGGATTTTTTAAAATAAAACTAATAGAAGACGAATATTTCATAAAATATATTGCTTATAAACAATAAATTAGGCAATTTTTTTAATTTTAATTTTACATACACTGCCTACTTCACAATTTTTTGCCTCAATTATATCTATTTCAATATAATTATCTTTAATATTAATATTGTTTTTGGAAATTTCATTACAAAGATGCGTGAAGTTGCTACAATTATATGTTATTTCCTCACCTTCACTAATATTGGTTTTTGTCTCTAATGCTTGAATTGCATCAGTTAATTTGTAAAGTACCAACTCATCCTTTTCTTTAGACATTATTTGTTCAAGGAATGAAATATCTTCTTTAACTCCAAATTTTTGTAAAGACCACGCTGCGTTTGCCCGAACCTCTGAATCAGGGTCAGTATCTAAAATATCTCGGATTTCTTGTCTAGTTTCATCTGCACAGATTCTCCCAAGTGTCCAAGTGGTAATCGCACGAATTTCCGATTTTTCTGATTTCAGAAATGGCAATAATTTAGAACTATCAATTTTCTCAGCTCTACGTCCAATGGCATCAATTGCATTTAAAATTACTAAATCATTTTTAATTTCTAATAATTTTAGTAAATCATTTATTTCTGCACATCTATTCAAGGACCAAATGACAGAATCGATTATTTCATCATCATTTAGATTGTCATCTAAGAGATTTAACAGATATGGTGTGCATTTTTTATCTTCTAAATCTCCTAAATCCTCGATGGCATCCAATAACGTAGATTTATCTTTACTTTTTAAATTCTTAATTAATTCTGTGTCGATTTCTTTCATCATAAAAAAAAGAAAAAAAGAGGTTTTAATTATTTTGATTTAATCTCTGGAACGATTACTTTATTTGGTAAAGTCTTGATTATTTCTTCGGCATCATTCATAATACCATCGAATAACTCTTTAACCTTTGGAATGCTATGGATTCGTCCGCATATGGAGCCTCCAAGAATGATACTATTCTCTCTATCTCCATCAAATAATTTTGCTAATCCATCCATTTCTAATTCCATAATTGCGTTAGTTGATTCGACTGGAATGCCTCTAAATAAATCGTTTGCCCCTTTGATTGTTTCATCTACGATCTTTAATGATTGCGCATTTCTGAGAAATCTCATGGGTCCAAACAATCCTCTTCCAACAAGCGTGTCAGTTTCTTCTTTTTTCACTATTTCCTCTTTCCACATTGGCTCAAAATCACTTTCTTGAGTCGCAATGCATCTAGTTCCCATTTGAATACCAACTGCTCCCATGGCTAAAGCTGCAGCTAGACCTACACCATCACCTATACCACCACCACAAATAACTGGCGTCTTACATTGTTTTACAATTTCTGGAATTAATACTATTGTTGAGACATCTCGCCATGCACAATGGGCTCCGCCTTCCCTTCCAGTAGCAATAATAAAGTCAACACCTGATTTTTCTGCCCTTTTTGCATGAGCTACTGCTGGAACTACATGGCACCAACTTACGTCTGGCATCTTTTCCTTTATACATACAACTGGGTTCTTTGCACCTTTTGCTACGGCATCAACGGCCCATGGTAGTGGGTCTCCTGCACTAGTAATCATTACTTTAAGTTTTTTTCGAACATCTGCACTTTCTTCGTAAGCTTCGACGATACCTCTCATTAATCGTTTAGCTACAGAAACAAATTCATTGGAAACTGGACAATTTACTCCAAAAACAGCATCTGGATCACCTTTTAACTCTTCAACCATAGCAAAAATAGCATTTTTGATGAGATCTCTTGGTTTTCCTTTACCAAAGACCTTTGATGCCGCATCTGGGGTTGCAGAACTTAAACCAACGCCCATTCCAATCGTGGAGATGATTCCAACACCTCCAGCTTTTGCGGCAGCTGAACATAATTTAAAAGTAGAGTAAGGACCCATTCCGGCTTGAATTATTGGGTACTTCGTTCCAATTTTTTCTTGAAATATTGTTTTAATCATATTAATCAATCCTCAATATTTTTTGAAATTAAATCTCTAATATCAATTAAAGAATTTGAATTATCTTAGTTATGAAAAGTCATTATTTTAATGTTTTTTTAAATCTCTTTTTTACGATATATCTTAAATATGATATAATACAAGAAAATAAGAAAAAAAAAGGAAATAATTAAAATTGAGAGTTAATTTTTTCAATCAAATTGTGTTCGGTGAACTGGATGCTTTTCAAAGTGTTTTTCTAATTCATCTTTAGTCTTAAACCTATTTCCACATTTAGTACATCTTACTTGATAGACTCGTTGTACACATTTCTTACATAAGTTTGCAGCTTCTTCTGGAGCGCCCATTCCCCTCGAACTACAATTAGAACAATAAGGTCTATTACAATTTCCACACATTTGATTTGTGGTAGTATCGCAAATCCAACAATTGGTCATCATATCACCTTGAATTAAGAGGTACTAAAAACTTCATAATTATTAATTAATTATAATTTATAAATGCGTTTTTTTCAAAAATGCATTTCGAATTTATAAAAAAAAGAAAAAAGTAACGCATTAAAGAAGATTTTTTAATCTCCTTGTATTTCAATAGCGTTTTCAGGGCATTGGTCTTGGCAAGCTAAGCATTCAATGCATTCATCTTCAGCGATGACTTTTGTTTTACCATCTCCCAACTCATAAACGCCCGAAGGACAAGCATCAACACAACTGCCACAACCAGTGCATTTATCCATATCTACAATTACTTTTGGCATTTTTATCACTTTAAAATTTGTTGTAAAAAAATAAAAAATGGTGTATAAAAACTTAACTCTGAACTCATTTAGATTTGAGAAAATCCTTCCAAAATCAATTTAGCAATTTTTTGGATATTGTCTATAATTTTTGAGTTTAAATTTGGAATCGCAAAACCCTCCTCGTTTTTAAAAGGTTGATCTGAAACAATCATTATAGAAATTGACGGAATCTCATATAATTTTCCATAAGTATAAATGATAGATGTTTCCATATCGATAGCAATCCCCGATTTATTCAATGCCCTTTGAATAAGCTCGGGTGTCTCTTTAAATAAAGCATCGGTGGTCCAAACTGGTCCGACGTGATATTTTACTTCATTTTCATCTAATATTTTGGTGAATTTTTTAAATAATTCTTCATTGCAGTCTATTATTTTTTCCTTTTCAAAATTCCAATAATGTGGGGAGGTTCCATCTCCACAAATTGCCCGATTAGCTATCACGATATCTCCAATTTCTACATCATTTGTTAAAGATCCACATAAATCAAACCTAACTATTGCTTTTATTTGCATGTCTCGCAATGCTTCTAATTTTAATGAAGTTGCTGGACAACCTATACCACTTGAAATTATTGAAATTTCTTTATAATTATATTTTCCTGTGTAAACTTCACCATGTTGTTTTGGTTTTTCATCTCCAAAGTGCATTAATATTCTTTTTTTTATAAAATCAGTAACTGGCATTATTACATGTGATGCAACTTTCTTTGGCGAACAACCCAAAAACATAACGCTTTTTAACGAATTATCAGACATGAATTTCATCCCGAGATTAATTAATGCTGAAATGATTTTATTCTTTAGCCCCATTAAGAATCATCTTAGATTTAAGATGTAAAATAAGAAAAAAATTAAATTTTTTTAGAGAAAATCTTTAAAATCTTCTTCGGTAAACAAGTTCTGTTTTTTGATATTAATGAATGGAATGTAAAGGGTTTGTGGGGTCGATTCTTTTTTATCCTTATATGATATCTCATCAGTCATATTATTGTATACGATATATCTCTCTTTGATTTTATTAGCTCTAATGAAATATATCACGACACTCCCTGGAATTCCACCAACTAAAAAATAAAGATGTTGCCCTGAAATTTCAAGGTGATGCACTCTATTTACTGATCCCATCGGTCCTGCGGAAAGACTAATTAAATCTCTCATAGACTCTACTTCTATAAATTTAATTCCTTTCTTTTTATCATTATTTTTTTCTTCATCTGTCATCATAAATCCCCCAATTATTTAGTTAAGGGAAAAAAAATATTTGAAATTATTTTTTTTCTTTTAAAATTATTCTTGCATCCACTATTGCTGCACCTTTTGGTAATGCAATAACTGGATTCAAATCAATTTGATCGATTTCTTCATTCTCGATAGATAATTTTGACAGTTTCATTAGAATGTCGACAATAGCTTTAATATCAGCCTTTGGACGACCTCGAAATCCATCCAATAACGGAAAAGCTTTAATTTCCTTAATCATTTCATTAGCATCAAATTCAGTTATAGGACAGACACGAAAGCTAACATCTTTATAAATTTCAACAAAAATACCACCAAGACCAAACATTAGAGCAGGTCCAAATTGTGGATCGGTTGTCATACCAATAATTACTTCAGTAATTCCTTCTTTCACCATTGGTTGTATATTCATACCAACTATTTTTGCATCTGCCTTATAATTTTTTGCATTTTTCATTATCTCATCGAATGCTTGCTTCACTTCTGCTTCACTATTTAGGTTTAGTTTAATACCACCAGCATCCGTTTTGTGAATAATATCGGGACTTGCTATCTTACAAACGACTGGAAATCCTATTTTTTTTGCTTCTTTAGCTGCATCATCAGCGCTATTAACTATTGCGTATTTACCGGGGTCAATCCCAACCGAAGCTATTACTTCCCTACTTTCATGCTCCATTAATGCTAACCGATTCTCTTTAAGTGCATTTTCTATTTCTTTTATCGGCAATTTTTTCACCAAATATGATTTGACTTTTTTAACGTTGAATATTTCTAATTTAAAATTTTGCTATATAGATATGCTATGGATCATAATTTATTATAATTGAAAAGTTCTAAATTCTGGATGAATTCAGACCATTTTAATTATTAATAATTCCTTTTTATTATTTATTTTATGTGAATTTATTTTTAAATCTCACGATTTTAATAAAGTATATGATGTAAGATAGATTATATGGAAAAAATTTATTTATCGTTTTTTGGGATGTAATATATATTTTTATTAAATTAAAAAATATTAATCTATTTAAGTTATGGGTAAATAAAATAAATGATAATTAAATTTTGGTGAAAAATATGCCTATAATTTCAATTACGAAAAAAGAAAAAGAAAAAGCACCCTCGATAGATCCATCTTGTTGGATTTCAGAAGGCGCATGGATCATAGGAGACGTTACTATTGGGCCAGAAACCGTTGTATATCAGGGCTCTATTATTAGAGGCGATTTTGGTAAAGTAACGATAGGAGCAAATAATGTTATCCAAGATAATGTTATGATTAATACCGCGGATGGATTCAAAACAAAAATTGGAGACAATAATTTATTTGGATTCGGATGTCTTGTCCACGGTTGCACTGTTGGAAGCAATTCCGTTGTAGGTATTGGATCAACTCTTATGACAGGTGTTAAGGTTGGTGATGATGCACTTGTCGGAGCAGGTTCATTTGTTGCCATGAATACAAAAATTCCTGATGGTCAGAAATTTATTGGTCGAGAACTTAAAGGGGAAAATAAAGCGGGTGCAATGTGGGAAATGGGACGGAAAAGCTGGCGTTCTAATGCCATGAACATCTTAAAAGCTTCAAAAGGTTGTTAAAACCTCTTTTACTTTCATTTTTTTTATATCTAAATTATTGATTTTTGATAAATTCTGTTAAGGATTTTAAAATTCTCTATCTAAATAACATACCAATTTTTTTTTATTAATTAAATATACTTCTCAACATTCATACCAATATCATTAATAAGATCTGTTTTTTATTAAGGAAATAGTATTTTATTTTTAAAATTTCTCTCTGATAGGGGGTATATCCAAGGTTGGGTGAAAAAATTAAATGAAATATTGTATTGAGACACGTAATTTAATAAAAGAATTTGATTATAATATAGCTTTGGATGGAATTACTTTTAAAATAAGGAATAACAGGTGTGTGGGCTATTTAGGTCCTAATGGTTCAGGAAAAACCACTACAATGAAGATATTAACTAACTTAATTAATCCTTCGAGTGGTGAATCATATATTAATGAAATCAACGTGCAAGAAAATCATAGAGATGCCCTGAAAAATGTTGGAGCTATAATTGAAGAACCTATTCCTTATCCTTATTTTACTCCTCGAAAAATACTTATGTACTTTGGTGAATTAAGAGGTATCAATAAAAGTGATTTAAATAGGAGGGTGAAAGAAGTTCTGACATTAGTAAAACTTGATAATTTCATTGATAAAAAAATTGGTAAATTTTCTACTGGGATGAGACAGCGGTTAAATCTTGCTCAAGCGCTATTAGCTGATCCTGAGATTTTAATACTTGATGAGCCAACTTTAGGATTAGATCCGAGGGGAATGTCCGATTTTAGAAATATTATTTTAGAAATGAAAAAAAATAAAACGATATTCTTGTCATCTCACATATTATTTCAGATAGAAATGATTTGTGATGAAATAATTTTAATAAATAGGGGGAAGATACTCAAGCATGATTCTATTCAAAATATTAGAAAATTGATTAAATTGAATAAAATTCAAATTAATATCTCCAAACCGATTTCAAAAGATATATTGAGAGAGCTAAATGCCTTAAATTATATTTTTTCAGTAGAGTCGGCAAATACAATGCTCTTAATAACATATGACAATGAAAAAGTGGAATTAAGAGAAATAATGAAATCATTTTTTGAATTGGGTCTAGAAATGGAATCATTCATACCGAAGGAAGCTAGCCTAGAAGAAGTATACTTAAAATTGACCGAAAAAGAGGATAAAAATGATTAAAACTGAACTTCCACCAAGCTTAAGACAGATGGGTACTGTATTTAAATATGAAATGAAAAAATTTTTGGAAGGCAAACGATTTAAGCTATCTCTTACTTTGTCGATAATCATTCCTACTTTATTATACATTTTTTTTCCTATCATAATGAATTTGATTTTTCAAGGGAATATTATTTTTAATTCAATAAAAATATACTATCTTTCAAATATCCCAATAATGTCTTACACAATAATATTATTTCCCATTATTTTTAGTGCGGATTCGTTATCTTTTGAGTATCAAAAAAAGACTGGATTATTATTATTCGTACAACCAGTATATAAAAGAGTCATTTTTCTCGGAAAGTATTTGAGTTCCTTGATATTGAATTTTTTTGTTATTCTAATTTGTTTTATTTTTATGTTTTTTTCTGGATTCTTTTTTTATCCATATATTGAAGTTCTAAACGTCGTACCCTCATTAATGTTAGCCCTTATGACTGGAATTCTTACCTCTATTGCTTATCTTTCTATTATATTTTTATTTAATTCTCTTACGAATAGAGGGATCTATACTGTAGCTATTATGGTGTTTCTTTGTTACGTGCTTTCACCTTTCTTTATGCCTGTGTTGCTACCTGGTAATAAATTATTCATACCTTTCTTTAACCTTCCTTACATTTCTATGCAATTAATGATGACAATATTTACGGATCTTTCAACGATAAATACTGAAATAGCATTTGAATTTACTGACGTATTTGGTGGATTTTCGTATCATTTGATGGTGCTAACCTATATCCTTTATTGCATTATTCCTATTATTTTCATATCTTTTTGGGAAGAACATAAAAAAATGAATTAATTCACCAAATTGTTTAAGCATTAGTGTTTTTGATTACTAAATTATCAAATCTAAATTTCATGGAAAATAATAAAATATATAATTCTAAATTTAACTTAAATTATCAGAATTAAATAAGTATAAGGTTTGTGGATTAATCATGGATAGCCCCGAGTATCTACAAATGAGTTTAGCAGCAGCGATGACTCTAAAATTTGAAGAAGGCAATTTCTATCGAGATGCAAAATTATTTTGTATCAATTTACTTATGACATATGAAAATGGTTGCAAAGCATCTTGTGCTTATTGCGGATTAAATAAAAAAAGAGAAATTATTTCTTCTCATGCCGAAAAATCATTCATCCGGGTTGATTGGCCTACACATTCCCTAGACGATATTATTAACGCTTTAAATTCTGATATCGCTCCTCATGTTGAACGAGTTTGCGTTTCGATGATAACCAATGCGAGGTGTAAAGAAGATACTTTAACTGTAGTACAAAAAATTCACGAAAATACTGGCAAATTAATTTCAGGTTTAATAGCACCGACATTAGTGAATAAAGATTGGCTCTGGAAATTAAAAAATGCGGGTGCAGATAAAGTTGGTGTTGCGATAGACCTTGTTAATCCTGAGCTATTTGATAAATATCGGGGTTCTGGTGTAAAAGGTCCGCATAAATGGGATAAATATTGGGATATTTTATTAAAATCACGTGAAATATTTGGTCCAGAAAATGTGAGTGTCCATTTAATTACTGGAATGGATGAGACTGAAGAAGAAATGGTAAAATTTTTTCAAATATTACAAGATTTAGGGGTTCAAGTTCATCTGTTTTCATTCTTTCCTGAACCATATTCAGAATTGGAGTCACGAAATCAGCCAGGAATTGGTAATTATAGACGCATTCAATTAGCACGGTATCTTATTTCTAAAAAACTATCTCATTATGAAAAATTTGGTTTTAATGATAGGGGAATGATTACTGATTTTGGATTATCAAGTCTTAAATTAGATGAAGTTATTAGAGAAGGAAAAGCATTTATGACCTCTGGATGTTCTGGAAAGACCTTAGAAGTAGCTTGCAACCGACCCTTTGCAAATTGCACTCCGTTTCAATCTCACATGGGTGAAACTCGAAACTTTCCTTTCAAACCGAATGAAAAAGATATAGAGTTAATTAAAAAACAATTAGAAGATTATGATCCAAATTCTTATGTAAGAACTATTGATAAGGCAGAAGTATTCATTTCTGATAATTGAGTCTGATATTTATATGTCATCTATTAATGATTTAATTGAACAGATTTGGAATTGCCCTTATAAAGAATTTTTAACGTATCAACAAGATGCTTTTAATCTAAGGATAAATAAATTTGGCAAAAATCTTTATTGCTATTCTCCTTCAATGATTTATTATGGAATTGATCAATATTATAAACAAAATAGGAATAAATTTGTTTCAATCAGCGTGACGGGGACTTCTTGCGCGTTAAAATGTGATCATTGTAACGGAAAACTTCTAGAGTCAATGCATTCAGCAAAAGAATCCCGTGAATTACTTTCAATAGCAGAACAAAATAAACTAAAAGGATGTGAAAATCTACTCATTAGTGGTGGATCCACTAAAAATGGCAACGTACCCTTATGGGATCATATGGATGCGTTAAAGGAAATTACAGAAAAATTAAAAATGAAAATATTTTTACATACTGGTTTACCTAATGAAGAATTAATAAATTTATTGTCTGAAATAAAGATTGAATCTGTTATGTTTGATGTGATTGGAGACGATGAAACTATTAAAGAAATATATCATTTAGATAAGACGATAGCTGATTTTGATCACGCGTTACAATTATTAAAAACTAAAAGAATACCTTTTACACCACATATCATCTTAGGATTAAATTATGGTGTATTAAAGGGTGAGTTTAAAGCCCTAAAAATGATTGCACAGTCAAATCCAAATGCTCTAGTCCTAGTGATTTTAAAGCCATTTGAGGGTTCTCGCATGGAAAGTGTTACACCGCTATCTATTGAAAATGTATCCCGTTTTTTCGTAATTAGTAGATTAAGTCTTCCTAAAACACCAATTACGCTTGGGTGTGCTCGTCCTATCGGTGATTATCGTGTAGGATCAGATCTACAGGCAATTGACTCTGGTTTAAATGGAATAGCTTTTTTGTCTCAAGAGGCTGCAGATTATGCAGAAGATAAGGGATTACAACTCCATTTTAATGACACGTGCTGTGCGGAAATTTATACAAGAATGAATAACTTTTGATGAGAAATCATGGAAAAATGGAGATTAATAAAAGATTCACCAAGGAATGCAGCCTCAAATCTTTCCATAGATGAAGTTTTATTAAAAAATTTAGATGAAAAAGGAACGGAGAACATCTTAAAATTCAATTATTTCACTCCTCCTGCAGTCATATTAGGAATAAATCAGACTACGAATGTTTTGAATACAAATTTCATTCAAAAAAATCAATTTGATATCAATAGAAGATTAACAGGAGGTGCAGCAATTCTCATAGGGTATCCACACAAACATTCTCAGATGGGTTTATCATTTTTCGTGAGATTAAATGAAAAAATACCATTAAAATTATCTGATAAATTTAAATATTTCTCTAATATATTAATTAAGACACTGAAAAGATTAGATTTAAACCCCAAATATAATAAAAATTCTGATATATCTGTGAATGGCCGTAAAATTGTAGGAAATGGTATTTATATTTTGAAAAATGCTTTTTTATTTCATTCAATCATTCTTTTGGATTTTAATTTTTTTATTACTTCAAAGATTTTAAAGCTAGATGATCCAAAAGTGGATGAAAAACTTATCCCTACTTCTCTAAAAAACGAGATGAAACAAGATCTCTCATTTGATATTCTCGAGAACAAGATCATTGAAACAATAAAAGTTGAATGGAATGTAAAATTTAATAATAAGAAATTAAATAAAGAAGAATTCAAATTATCTGAGCAATTGAGAAAAGAAAAATATGCTAAAAACAGTTGGATTCTTCAAAAATCAGAGAATCTGGCTGAATTCGGCTCTTGCTTTATTCCAAGCGAAAATTAATCAACATATATATTATCGATATCTCTTTCTAAGACAATATATTTTTTCCTGAACTGATATCGTTCTATGAATAACTTCCCTTCCTTTTCAATATCCCTAACATTAGTTTCTATCCTTTTTACACCCATCTCAGTGAAAAATTTTACTGCGGCTTCAATTAGCGCATTACCAATTCCTTTATATCTTGCTTCCTTTGCAACCACAAAATTTACAATACTTCCATAAGTCTCAACGGTACTGCTGCTTACGAGGACCTCACACATAACCATTCCCATAATTTTATCCCCCTCTTCTGCTATAATCATCCCTTTATTATTTAAGCTATCACCGTATCTGCGATTGAGGGAAGATTTAAACCTTTTTTCTTCAAAATCTGAACCCATTTCTTTTGTGAATTCTTCCATTAATGCTTTAACTTTTTTATAATCGTCCATTTTATAAATACGTATGTTCATGATCGTCACACCTTAATATTGAAATTAAAATCTATTTGCTATTTATTTATTTTGTTTTAAATGTTTAGAAAATTTTTAACCTCTGAGGCAAAATCATTAGCTTCAGCCTCGTCTTGGGTATGATATAATTTAATGAACTGTTTATCTTTCATCAATATTGAAATTTCAAACGTCTGGTATATTTTCTCGGTATTTAATTGTTCTATTTCCGATACTTTAAAATATTCTTCTCTTTTTTTTCCTAAAATAGTTTTAATTTCAATAAAAGTATCATTTTCTTTATCAAAAATGAATTCAAAAGAATGAAATTTTACATATAAAATACCAATAATGTGAATTATTATAATAACAATAATTGCAAATATAATGGTTTCAATGGATGTTCTAAAAAAAATGAACATTATATAACCTGCAATCGGCATTATTATTAATAATATGAATAGGCTATAAATGAACTGGGCTGTATAAGAACTATAATCATAATAAATATCTAAATATTTAGAATCTATTTCTTTAAATTCAACTTTGGTTGGATTTTTCTTCTCATATGACTTTTGAATGACGTACTCTTTACCATCATTTATTTTTATAAACCGATTTACATTTTTCTCCAATTTTTCATTCAATAAAATTCATTTCCTATAACTCTATTGTCATTATTAGAATATTTTGTTATAATAAGATAAGAATTTTGGTTAAAAAAAACATTATATCGAATTTTATTCCTATAATTTACATATTTGCATTCAAAGTGGTATAAAAAAAAATTATGGATGATATTTGAGTTTATTACTGTTTTTACTTTTAATACTTATCACTATCAATCCAAGTAAAGTAGCAACTACAAAAAAGAACTCAAATCCTGGAATTTGTGGTGTTATAATAGTATCATAGCTTGATGAAATCAAATCTACAACATAATCTATTGTCCATTGACCTTCAATCCATTTATATTCCGCACGCTTTAATAGAAAATATTGGCTATTCAACGTAATTACTAATTTCTGGGCTCCACTGCCTAGCCCCTCACCCGATGTTGACCCATTCCACCACGAGAAAGTCATGCTCGAACCTCCTGTCCATCCCGAATTATTAAATCCTCTATATAGTGCGCTTACATTCATTGAATAATTAAATGCTGTTAAATTAATTGGACTAAAATAAGCACCAAAAAAACCTCCCATATTTTGAAGAGTAGGTGCCGAAATATTATAAAATGCAAGTGTCGTATTCGTTACGAGTTCCCAAGTTGGATGGGTTAAATTACATCGAGATATTGAACCCCATACTGTATCGCAAAACGCTTCATAAGCAAAGGTGCTATTGATTTCATTAATTTCTATTTTGGTTTGTCTCCCAACTGGATAAATTGGATTATTTGATTCTGTTATTTTTAGGATAAACTAATCACCAACCTTGACTTTATAACTGTCGGTTGGTGCTGCAGATGTTTGCGGAAAAAATAGAGTGAATATACTCACCATAAAAACTGAGCATAAAAGAATTACTAGAATTTTCTTATTCTGCTGCATTTTTGCCTCTCCTATAAATAAAAAATGGATTAAAAAAAAGTATAAAATTTTCTTTAAAATTTTTTTTAAGAAAAATTTAGCCTCTTCTAAAGATAACTCCAGTTCCACCCTTTGGAAATTGAAATTTTATTGCATTATATTCGCAAACTTGCCAACAACCCCCGCATTCCAAGCAAAGATCCTTGTAATTATCTCTAATATTTACCTTTTGACCATCCATGTACCATAAATTTACCGGGCATATGATTAAACATTTTTTACAAGCTGTACAATTTTCTTTAATAACTTGAATAAAGTCTCCTTGGTCGCCTTCCAGCTTATTTATGAGTTCTTCAAATGGAGCTAGCATTAATTTCTCCTCCTTATCTTATTCTTTTTGGTATTACCCATCATTTTATCTAACATTCCGGTTAATGGAGCGTAATCAACCATTTCTTCTTCAAGAATTCTGGAAAGATACGGGAAGAAATATTTCCGGAAGAGTGGAAATAACGTTGGTCCTTTATCACGCATGTTTTTGAGTACCAATTGACTCATTTCCAAATGAGAGGTTGCACCGGTATACAAGTTTAAAATATCATTTACAAAATCGTTTAATTCACCAATTTTTTCAGTATTAAACGGAATACCCGACCAAAATTCTTGGAATTCTTTTCCTGCTGCAAATTCTTCACCTAGAGGTGAATTTTCCCAAGCAGCTTCATATTTTTTCATTTGAATTTCAGAGACATCATTATTATTAATAGCATCCAACGCGTTTAATGCTGCAAGCCTACCTGAATACATTGCATGCCAGATACCCTCTGCTTCTAACGGACATGGAAACCCTGCAGCATCACCAATTAACATTACGTTATGTCCATATGTTTTAAATGGATATTGTAACCAAGGAAGTTGATGAGCATGAAATTCTCTTGGTTTTGCATTCAATTTTTTAATAAGTTTAGCAACGGGTGGAGATTTAATACAAGCTTCAAGGTAGGTACGAAGATTCTTCGTGATTGAACCAAACCATTGACCTAGACCCATATGAAACCCATCTTTTTTAAAAAAATGGTACACACCTGGATATAAAGGTGAAAACCACGTGTGTAATGCATTATCGCCTATAAATTCATCAATTTTATCTGCTGGGGCTTCAAAATCATAATTGACAAGAAAAGTTGTATCGTACGGTCCAAACTTAGCTCTAATACCTGCTTTATTCGCTATCATAGAAACCGCACCATCAGCTCCAAGCACTATTCCTTCGTACTTATTTCCATTTTCATCAATTACACCTATTATTTTGCCTTTTTCATCTCGTAAGACATCAATAATTAAAGTAGAAGTTTTTAATTCTGCTCCTGCATTGACTGCAAAAGTGGAAAGCCATTTATCATATTGATGACGATACACCATGACAGTCATGAATTCTCGTGCTTCTTTATAGGTGTTGACTTTTGAAGGTGTCCACGATAATTCTGAAACAATTTCTCCTTTTTCATCACATAGATGTGCAGTACACATTCTTGCAGTTCTTTGACTAGGCAGATTCATTTCTTTCATAATATTTGGGAAATCTCTCCAGATTTTAGGGGTTAAACCAACGCCTGAAGCATTCTTCTCACCCGGATTCTTTCCTCGTTCAAAAATAATAGTTTTTAAACCGTTTTCAGCAGCTATCTTTCCCGCAATTGAACCGCCGGGACCACCACCGACTACTATAACGTCATATTTCATAAAAATATATCTCCTTATTTTAACTTGAATTAAATTGTCTGAAGTAGTCTTATTTAAAATATTGTAAATTAAAGTATGATCGACAATTTAACCATCTAAAGAATTACATAAAAAAGAGATAATTTATTTGATTTTTTTCTCTTCTGCAAATGGAGAACCAGTTTCTATTATATTTTTACTAATTTCTCTTAGTTTTGGTGGTGTTAATTCTTTTTTTGTAGCTTCTTCACGAATAAATCGAAGAATACCTGGTAAATCTATAATTGATGGACACATTTCTTTACAAGCACCACAACCTGTACAAAGGAATAAACCATTTTTAACTGCAGCCTCTATACCGTCCATTAAATAGCTCTTAATAATTCCATAGACTCCCGAACCATATTTGCTAGAAAAGGCAGCACCCGTATTCATCAATGCCGTGCACGGAAGAAGACACGTTCCACAATTAATACAATATAAAAATTCATGTAAAATTGGATGATTTTTCACTTTATTACGCCAGTTATCAATAAAAATCACGATAACTTCTTGTGCACCATGCATTCCAATAACTTCAATGAATTGAATATCTGCAGTCCGACTAGGACCACGAATAATTGAAATATAAGCACCCGCTGTATGAGGACCTCCAACTGCTCGCTCTGCAATTAGGGGTGTTTGAATCGCATCAAGTATTCTTGGTAGAACTTTATTGATTCCTACTATACAAAGGTGCTTCCTAGGTAATCTTGTTATTAAAGATATATTGCCTTCATTTTCGAGAAGAATTATAGCTCCGTCATTTGCAGCAATTGCATTAGCACCAGTTAATCCAACATCTGAAGCTAATATTTTTTCTCGAAATTTTAATCGCGATTTAGCTACAATATCAATAGCTGATGATTCAATATCAATCTTCAAATATTTAGAAAATGCTTGGGCAACTTCTGGTATTGATAAATGAGAAGCTGGTGCAACAGGATGACTGGGTGATTCATTAGTTAATTGAATGATTCGATCACCTAAATCAGTTTCCACGACTTCCACACCTTTTTCTTCTAATTTTTCAATTAATCCGATTTCATTTACTGCGTTTGACTTGCTTTTGCATATTAATTTGGCACCTTCAAGCTCTTTAAGAGCAATTTCAAGAGCTTCTTCCTTAGTCTTAGTAATATAAACCTTACAATTCAATTGCTCCATTTTCTTTTTTGCAATTTGAACTAAATCATTCATTTCTTCAATATTTTTTTCTTTAAGTTTTCGAAATTGTTTCTTAATTTCAATAAATTCAGCATCTAATGCTAAAGCAGTTGCTATAGTATCTAAAATTGATTTATGGTTATCTATTCTAGATCCTTTCTCCTTCTCATGTTTAATTCTTTGTTTCACTTCCTCATATTCATCCAATAAGTTCACCCAATCTCATTTTATTTATTAAAACAGGTAAATCTATTATGTCAAATTTGGTCTTTTCAGCTAATTTTTTACCTTCTTTAAGCGTATGATAACAAAAGACACAATTCGTTACTATTATTTTTGCTCGAGATGATTTGATCTCTTTAAAAATAGTTTCCGTTGCAGAACGAGGACCTAAAGCTACTTCTGAAAATAAAGATAAAACGCCTCCTCCAGCCCCACAACATCTTGAATGATTTCGAGAACGTTTCATCTCCGTAAAATTAACACCTGGTATTGATTTTAATAATTCCCTAGGTTCCTCATATATTTCCATTCCTCGACCAAGATGACAAGGATCATGATATGTAATCTTTTTATTTATAATTCCAGTTAATTTCAACTTACCACTTTTAACAAGATCATTTAATTCTTGTGAAAGATGCTTTACTTTAATATCAAAACCATCAATTAATTTTGGATACTCTTCACGGAAAGTATTTGCACACCCAGCGCATGGAGCAATTATTTCATCAATATTATTTTTCTTTAACCATGCGTATACTTTTTCAGCATTTATTTTTGCATCTACTTTATTACCCGTGCGAATTAAAACAGAACCACAGCAAGGTTCCTCATTAATAATTTTACCCTCTAAAATACCTGCAGAATGCATTTCTAAAATTGCATCGAGTATTTCCCTTACTCTCAACTGTGCCATGCACCCAAAATATAATAATTTCATAAAAATCAACTAATAAGAGCTAATTATAAAAAAAGGGAGTTTAATCTCCTCGAATTTCTTGAAAACTCGCTTTATAATCTTTTTTCAATACTTTTCCTGTAGTGGTCTTTTTTATGACATTTGCAAATTCCACGATCCTAGGTACTTTATAATCTGCCATACTTTCAGCAATCCAATCTTTGACCTCTTGTTCTGTCATTTCTTCACCTTGTTTTAAAACTATAATTGCTCTAACTGTTTCTCCCATTTTCACATGTGGTGCCCCTACTACTGTTGCATCACTAATTTTTGGGTGCTTGAAGAGAACTTCCTCAATATCTCTGGGTATGACATTTCGACCTCCAACAATGATCAGATCTTTCTTTCGATCAACAATCGAGACGTAACCATCATCATCGATGATTCCAATATCTCCCGTATAGTACCAAGTACCTTTTTCACCTTTTACAGGTTTTAAAACCCTTTCTGTTTCTAAAGGCATCTTATAATATTCTAACATCACGCCTGGATTTTGAACCACGATCTCTCCTCGCTGACCATTGGGTACAGAATTACCTTCATCATCAACGCAAAGTATTCTTCCACCTGGCATTGGTAACCCAACTGTACCGTGTTTTATCACTCCATCCCACGGATTTAATGCACCATACACACTATCTTCTGTTGTACCAAACCCCTCAGTAATTGGAATTTTTCTTCCATTAGTATCAATAAATACTTCTTCCATTCGTTTTATAAGACCTAAAGGTAAAGGTGCTCCACCACTAATTAGAGCTTTTAAATTAGGTGAAAATTTTCCTATATATTCTTTTATATCAGGTTGATCGCACATAATATGATACATGGCAGGAACTGCAGCAAATCCTGAAGCTTGAGGATTACAAAGTTTAGGTAACAAATCCCTTACCAAAAATCCAGGTAACATGTCAAGCGTACCACCAATATTTAAAATTGCATTCATTACAGATAAACCAAAAATATGGTACATGGGAAGAACAAGAACAGTAACATCATCTGGTGTAAGTTTCGTTGCTTCTTTTTGAGTTAATGCTGCAAATACATAATTTCTATGAGTATGAACAGTTCCCTTAGGTTTCCCAGTCGTTCCAGATGTAAAATTGATTGTTGCCCAATCATCTAATTCTAAATTAACATTCAGAGGGTCAGTAGAACCTGAATTCAAAACATCCCAAAAATTTTCTGCACCTTCTAAACCTTTTTCACCAACTGCGATCACATGTTGAAGACTTGGAGTGGTTTGTTTTGCTTTTTTCATGGTTCTTTTTCCGTCATCAGCAAGAATTAATGCCTTTAATTCAGCTTGTTCAGAAATATCTGCAAGTTCATCTGGTTTAAGCATTTTAATCATGCTACATCCAACTGCACCAATTTGAAGGCATGCATAAAACGTGATGACAAACTCAGGGCCATTTGATAAGACGATACCTACGTTATCTCCTTTTTTAATACCTTTCGCCTTTAAAGCATTTGCAAACTTTATAACTTGTTCATAAAAATCCTTATATTTTAAAACCAAATTTTTAGGAGAATATAATATTGCAATGTTGTCTGGATATTGATCAACTGATGCTTTTATTGCTTGGTTTACATTTTTAAACGAAGTTTTTAACTCAATTATTTCAATCACCATTCCTTCGTAATTTATATAAAAAATCGTAAGAATTTATTTAGTTCATCCAATATTTAAATTTATTTAGAAAAAAAATGGCACTGATTTTGCCATTTATGTTTTATTTTGAATGGAAAAGCACGATTTTGACATATTATATGTTTGAAACAAATCCCTGTTAATATAAGGAAAAGGTTTAACTTGCTCAAACCTATTTAAGAGGCTAAAAAATGCTCTTATAACATTATGGGTTATATCTATAACAATATATTAAAAAATATAAAAAATACATGGAAATCATCGAAATTATTCAAATAAAATTTTGATATCTTATAATGGCAATATTTTTTATGTTTTATTCAACTAAAAAACGTTAATTTTAACACATAATATCTAATAAAATTATTTCATTTTTATCTTTTATTTTTACTTTTTTTGATCATTATGATTTTTCAAGCATATTTTTTATGAGAATTCTTAGATACCAATAATTTCCGATAAATGAAGGCATGTTTCATCACAGTGGAATTTTAGAAATTAGAATTTAGTAACCAAAAAAAGTAAAAAGGATTTTATTTTCAGCTAGAAAACTCGTATATCATTTTTTTTGGATTTTAAAATATTCAAAAGAAGCCTAAATCCTATTTAATTGATTAAAAAAAATAAAAAAAAATAAAAAATTATTTCCACACAATATCAAACAAACACATATTATCGCCTTTTTTAACGCATTTGGATTGCGTGACTTTCATATATCTTGCTCCAAAAACCTTGATTCCGCCTAAAATAACTCCTTCTTCTAAGATACAATTGTGCATTGTCGTATTTTCGAGAATTATATGATTTGGTTCTTCTTTAGCTACTTTCCATTGTCCTATATTGACGCCTCTATTAGCTTCTAGATAAATCTTTTGTAAAGATTTTAAAAAGTCTTCTGGTGCCATATTTGGTAAAATTCCCGCATTTTTCATTTCAGGAACTATTCCACTACCAATATTTTTTAGAACGGTTGCACTTAAATATTTTTCAATATAATCCGTAAGTAAAGTAAATTGTTTCATGGGGTACCATTTTCCCGGATCAAGATTATCGTAGGAATATTCTTTAATTTTATCGAAAATCATTCCTGGATTGACTATTTTAGTTTTAACGGCAATAATATTTGTACCTCTTGATTCTTGTTTCATTTTCCGAATAACTCCTTACCAATATTAATAATTTAATTGATATATAAGGTCAAACGAGAATAATCTTCCATTACATTTAAACCTTAATTTTTTTTAAAATGCCAAAAACTATATGGAAATTAAAAAATAGTATTTTTTTTAAGCTTAATCTCATTATAAAATAATATAATTTTTTACTTCTAAATATAAAATGAATACCAAATTTATTTTTAAAATAAAATTAATTGTAAAATTTTTACATCAAAAAATATCAAATTATGACACGCTTTGAAGTAAAGCTCCTGAACTGTTACTGAATTAAAAATCCATAAAAACTATTTCATCAGAGAAAATTTTAAAAAACAATAAAGAGATTCAATTAAGATTTTTGGCCTGCAACTAAAATATATCCAACATACTTTGAAGTTGCTTTCCGGCGTAATAAAATTTTTTTTACCTTGTTCATCGTGCTGAATTTATGCCGAATGGGTTTGCTTTTCCATGCCAATTTAATTGCTTTTCCAAGAAGACCAAATAGCTTCTTGTAACCACCCATATCATGAATGATACGCCTTAATGAGCCTTTTTTCCGAACAATTTTATCATGTTCAATAAAAATATTTTTATAAGAATTTATTTCAAGGGCGAATTTCCATTCTTGAGGGGTGTACAATTTAAATGGTAGTTGAACAAGATCACTAAAGTTTTCTTCAGCCTCTATAATTTTTTTAATGGATTCTTCAGGGATTTCATCCATTTTATACATTTCATTAACACCAATAAAACCTCCTTGTTTCAACACGCGTGTGAATTCTTTAAAGGATTTTTGAATATCCAAGAAATGAGAAACAAATATTGTTATTACCGCATCAAAGGAACCGTCAGCAAATCTCAAATTGTAGGCATTTCCAATTTCAAATATGACTTTATCTGTATATTCAATCGACTCAGCTCGTTCCCGCGCTTTTTGGATCATATGATCTGAAACATCGATCCCAATGACCTTACAGCCAAATTTCTCTGCTAGATAAAATGCATTATCTCCTGTTCCGCACCCCACTTCCAAGATATGAGAATTTTGATTAACATGGCACATTTCCGCCAGTTGGTCAATTGACGCCCGTCCTCCAATATTAAAGAATGGTATATTCAGATGGGCGAATAAATCATAATAATTAAGCTTTTCTAATTCCTCAATTGACAACTCGGTTTTATTGGAATTCTTTTCTACTTCATTAACATTCATAATTTTTCTCCTTGATGTTTTTATTATATAATATTCTTAATTTTTAACTTATTTAATAATAATTTTGTATTTTCATTAATAATTGGTTTACTTGGCGAATTTATAGCTTTTTGTTAATAAATCTTCTTAAAATAAAAGCGTTAAAATTTTTTTTTAAATTAAAAAAAAAGAATAATTATAAGTTAGAATACTTTTTGATTAAATTTAAACTTCAATAAGAGTGAATTGATTTATTTTTTACTAATTTAAAAATGTCATTGGTATCTTTCTCGAAATTTATGACTTCTATTCTAGATAATCGATCTTTTAATCCTTCTTTTATGATTTAAATAGGTAAATTACTAAATAATTTCTTATTCATGTTGCTTGATTGTAATGAATATTTCTAAATGGAAGGTTAGTTGGATCATCGATGTATCAATTGATTCATTTTCATATAATCAAGTACTAAATTCTGCACATTCAATGCCGAATCAAGAGCTTGATGCGTACCTAAGCCTGAGCCACCTGCATCGCAACCTACGTGAAATAATCCCTCTATTGGAGAATCACCTTTTGGTTGTTTTTCTCCAGTCTGTCCAACTGTCAATGCTAATCCATAAGACTCCCCTCCTTGCCCGGGAAGGATGATGTCCGTTCCAACTGAAGGGACATTTCTTGGTCCGAACGTTTCAGTTCTTTCAATATGATCAAATAGCTCGGGGAGTATTTTTCTGACCTTCTTTTCAACATATTCAAGATAGGGTTCAATATCAAGTTCAGGATCGGGAAGACAAGACATGCATGCATATACAAGTTGTTTTCCTTCAGGGGCAAGGCCTGGATACACGGATGTTGTTCCTAAATATATATAAGATTTTTCAGGCTTCAACTCACCTTCAGCCATTTCTAAAAATTCTGAGTATTTGGCAACACACCCTTCAGGATAAAGAACATAAGTCGGATAAGTCAATACTGGTTTATTTAATATCCATCTATATCCAACACACGCTAAATTATGCTCTAAATTCTTGATCCATTCTATATACTCCTTTGAAAAGTGCTCTTTTCCAACTAATTTTAATACTGTTTGTCTTAAACCTGCATTGCTTATTACAACAGGTGCCGAATATGTTTTTCCATCTTTTGTAACTATGCCTGTTACTTTATTTTTTTCATTAACACTTATTTTTTCCACTCGAGTATTAAACAAGACTTTCCCTCCGAATTCTTCAACGGCTTTCGCATAAACCTCAAATACATATCCAATACCATTTTTATAATATCTACCTCCCCCATTTTTCATGATATTTTGGAAAAGTTTAATCATTTCGGCTGCACTACTTTTATCAGAAGTAATTTCAAAAGCACCTTCGCCAAATGTAGCAAGTAGGTAAGTATATATTCCTTGAGGCATTGAAAATTGATCCATGTACTCCATACTAGAAGTATCATATAATTCTTCAATCTCCTTGGGTGATACTCTTGCTAATTTTGCAAATATCCTAATTGATTGAAAAAGTTCTTTCAAATTCCATAATCGAACCCCAAACGTCCTTAGCATTTTTAAAAAATTTGATCCCATTTTCCATTTCCTTATTTTTCCATTTGCATCCTCGTATAATATTAACCCTATAGGATCAGGATAAATGACCTCTACTTCATTTTCTTTCCCTATTTCCTTTAAAATTTGTTCAAAATGGGAATTTCTTTGCGGGACTCCATTTAATGGAAATAATTCGTAATGAAATCCATCTTTATGAATTGTCATCATTCTTCCTCCAGCCCTAGGATTTTTGTCAACTATTAATATATTTAATCCTTTCTTTGCTAGCAAAGCTCCTATGGCACTCCCTCCAGGACCTGCACCAATTATAATTATATCAAAATTGTTTTGATCATTAAAATTTTCAATTTTATCTTTTCCTTTTTTTTCATATTCCATATTAATTCTCAAACTCCTAAATTTTCATTAAAAATCATATATGTTAACGATATGTGTTATTAATTACTTATTTTGCATTTTTTATTTATTAACATAATAATAGATAGCAAGAATTTTGGTCAAAATCAATGAGAAATGATTTTAATGCATCACTAAGGTCTCCAGTCAAATTTTAATTTGAAACATACATATATTTGAATATTAAAACTAAGAACATTGTGCTTGAGGGGAACGGTGTTGTTTTTTTATAATAGTAATCTAAAGTTGTCATAATAAGTATCATTCAATTATCATGTACCGAAATAATGAAATGGGATGTATGTAAATTTGTCAATTAAACAATCTAGTAATGAGGATTTACGAATTCAAAGAACAAAACGTCTTCTTCGAGAAGCCATTACAAAATTACTAAAAAAAAATGAATTAAAGGATATTTCAATCAAAAAAATCTCAGACGAAGCCATGATCTACAGAACGACCTTCTACGCTCATTATTCTGATAAATATGATTTATTAGAAGATTATTTAATTGAAGCTTGGAAGAATGAAATATTACTTGGGGGAATTATAAACGTAAATAAACAAGAATTCATAAAAGAAACATATTGGAAAGGCATGCTCGATACCGTGAAATATTTTAAACGTTATTCAAAATTATATCTTCAATTAAGCGAATTTAAACCGATAATCTCTAAAAATAATCTTATTTATAAAACTCTTAAACAATTCTTTAACATATTATTATCAATCTTGCAACCAGATGATTTAAAAATGCTAGTGTCAAAAGAACGGATTTCAGAATTTTATATATCTGGTTATATTAATTCAATTCTCAATTGGCTTGAGAGTGGTGCGAAAGAATCATGTGAATCTGTTACTAAAGATTTCATTACATTAACGGATAATAATTTAACATTTTTAATAAATAAGGAATTTCAATAAATAATCAAATCAATCAAATATTTTTTTATATTAGAATCTTGTTTAATTTAACTATTATGAAACGAATAAGGTTCATTTTACCGGATCAGAACAGATTTTCTGGAAATTTTAGTACCTTAGTTATTCCTGGATTGAAATTGCCACATATAGGTACTTGTATTATGGGAGAAATGCTAAGAAGAAAGGGATATGATGTTCAAATAATTGATGAAAAAATTACTCCGCTTGAATCTTCAGATGTTATGGATTCAGATCTGATTGGAATCTCTATATCCACAGTAACTGCAGTAAAAGGCTATCAACTTGCTGAATATTATCGAAAAAAGTTTAAAATTCCTGTTGTTTTAGGAGGGGTTCATGCAAGTTTAAACCCAGAAGAAGCTGTTCATTATGGGGATTACGTGATCAGGAATGAAGGGGAACAAGCAATTCTTGAATTAGTCGAGGCACTTGAGAATAACCTTTCAGTGGATGATATTCTTGGATTATCTTATAAAGATGGAGAAGAAATATATCATAATTCACAGAGAAAATTCATTTCCGATTTGGATTCACTCCCTTATCCAAATTGGACCTTAATTAAGGGTATGATGTCATATAAGATTACGCCATTCAATTTTAATGTCTACCCAATCCAAGTAACAAGAGGTTGCCCCTTTAATTGTACGTTTTGTTCTGTAACTCCATCATTCGGAAAACTATGTAGGCATCGAAGCATAGAAAGCGTTGTTGATGAATTAAAAACTAATAAATTAGAATCTCAAAATTATGTTTTTTTCTATGATGATAATTTAGTTGGGAATAAACCATATTTAAAAGACCTACTCCAGGCAATACTTGATAATGATATAAAGATTTACGGTTGGCATTCCCAAATGAGAGCAGATGTTGCAGAAGATCCCGAATTATTGAATTTAATGCAAGAAACTAATTGCATTATTGGAACTTTTGGATTTGAATCTATTAATCCTGAAACTTTAAAATCAATGAAAAAAGATCAAGATCCAGATTTAATCAAACATTGTATTAAGAGTATGCACGACCATGGCATAGCTACAAATGGATTTTTCGTTTTCGGATTTGAAAATGATACAACAGAAACAATTAGAGAAACTGTAAAATTCGCTCAAGAAAGTCTTATAGATATTGCTGGTTTCATGCCTTTAATGCCCTTTCCAGGAACAGTTTTATTTGATGAAATGAAGGATAAAGATGTCATCTTCTCAAAAAACTGGGAATTATATGATGTCCAACATGTTGTTTATTATCCAGAAAAAATGACACCTTATGAATTATATTCAGAATCTCTAGCAGCCTATCCAAGATTTTATAACATCAAAAATAAAAAGATGCTTAGTAAAAGAAAAAGTATGAATTTTTGGAATGAAATTTTTATGAAATGGTCCATAAGATCACATCAAGTATATCAATACGAATATATGGCCAATAGAAGGTATATGCGGTATTTAAAATCATTACCTAAAAAGCCTAATATAGAAGAGTTACGTTCTGGTAAGTATGAATATGATCCAAAAAAGGATACGCCTTTATTACACCAAGTACTAAAGAGAAAATTACCAAATAGAATCATGAAATCTGTTTTTATAACGCCTAATCGATATAAAAATCTCTTAAAAGATACTATAATAACTTGAAATTACTAAAAAAAAATAAAATTTTTTATACTTATTTTTAATCAATAAATAAATTTTAAAGTTTGAATCCACAATATATTACAAAATGATAATATTTCCATAAAATATCAACATTTGAAAACCCAAGATCTAATAACCAATTAATTTGTTTAACCAATTGCGTTGGAATTTCCCTATGATAGTATTTTGGAATGAGATTATTATATATTTCCTCTATTGAATAACTATCTTTCATGTAATTAATCCATTTAAAAAGATAAAATTTCTCTAGGAATTCATTTGTAGCCAATGTTACATCCGCGTTGTAAAAACAACCTCCTGAACTTAGATTATTTATTATTTTCTTGAAAAACTTCTTTTTATTGATGTCTCCTCTTAGGTGATGTAATGCTAATGACGAAATTATTAGATCGTATTTTTCATTGAAATCGAAATTATGGAGATCTTCTACTTGAAATTGAATTTCTAAATATTGATTAAGCTTTTGTTTAGAAATCTTTATCATATCTTCAGCAATATCTAGACATTTAATAGCTGCATTCGGATACTTTTTCTTTAGTTTTAATGCAAGGGTTCCCGTCCCACTCCCCAAATCAATAATCTTGATTTTCTTTTCAACAGGAAAAGGTATACATGAAACTAAGGTTTCTAATATTTCATCATAAAAGGGAATGATTCGTTTAATTATCATATCATAATTTCTTGCTTCTTTTTGAAATATATTTTCAACTGAATTCATTCTTAAATCACAATTTTTTTGCTTGAAATTATCTACATGTCTATCTAAAATTAAGTTACTTTCTCTGATAAGATAAAGAACATATCCTCATCATCAATGTGATCAAGAACCTTGAGGTTCGATTTAATCATCATTAAGCTCAATTCCTTAATATTTGGCAGGTAATCATGCTCTACACCATCAGTATTTCGATGTAAGTTATTAATCCAATCACGGGACTTAGAGTGTGCAACCATAAGTTTTCCTCCCATTTTTAGTCCTTTAGTCATAATCCGAACGGTTTCTTCTTGATTTTCAAAGTGAGGAAAACAATTATGACATAATATTGCATCATATTCTTGATGTATGGAAATTTTAGTAATATCTTGAATTTTGAATTCGATAGTTGGATATTTTTCGTGAGGAAATTTTCTTTTTGCTACCTCAATCATCTTCTCAGCATTATCAATGGCTATTATTGTACAATTATTTGATAATTTCTCTATAAAATAAGGAATCATCACCCCCGTCCCCGTCCCGACATCAAGAATCTTAGAACCTGGTTTAATTGAAAGAATATCCAGAAATGTTCTTAATACTTCAGGTTTGTGTGGATTTTTTTCGTCCCATTCTTCAGCAAGCGAATTAAAAAATTCAATATCCCGCGATTTCTTCATATTCTTTCTATCATTTATAGAGTCTTTTCGACGACGTTTTGGGGAAATTATAAGAGCCGTTATAAAAATAATACAAGAAACGATAATTATTGAAGACCCTATAGGAAAATCAAATATAAGTGATGTAAAATAACCTAAAATACACGTTCCAACTCCAATAACTGGGGATAATGCAAAAATTTTTCTCATATCATATGAAAATTCTAAAATTGTTGAACACGGATTTACGATTAAAGCATAAACAAGCAATGCTCCTATAATTTTAATGGAAAACGCAACAACTATTCCAGTTGTCATTAAAACAAAGAAGAAAAAAATAGAGACGTTAATACCTGAAGCTTGAGCTAATTTCTTATCAAACATGATAGCAAGAAATTCTTTATAAAAGAAAACCAATATGATTATTAGAATTCCATTTAAAATAACCAAATATAAAACATCTTCCATTGAAATACCAAATATTGATCCCCATAAAATTGAAACTGCACTTGCAGATAAAACTCCTGATGGCATGGCACTTAAAAATATAAATCCTAATGCAATCATTAACGTAAAAAGAATGCTTATAATGATATTCGTTTCGAGCTTGGCTTTTTGAGTAAGTGGTCCTAGAATTGCAGCAACTATTATTGTAAAAATGACTGCAGTAATGAGTGGATCAAACGAATAATCCATGTTTATTAATCTCAAATTAGCATCGATTAATAATCCTAATGAAGCACCTGCAAAAGCTGCATGCGACATGCAATATCCAATAGATGGAATTTTAAGATTTACAACAAAAACACCCGTTAAAGAACAACTTAATCCTGCTAATATGGCTCCCAAGATTGATGTTATTATTAATTGTAATGGAACTGTTGAAAGAAATAAAAAAATGTTGTAAGGCATTTATTTCACATTTGTTTCCATTTTAAAAGATTTGCATGCTCTGTTTTAAGAAAATCCGGTACGGATCCATTATATAAAACAAATCCTTCTTTAATATAGATAATCCGAGTTATTTCAGGAGGAATTTCACTAATTTCATGTGAAACTAATAGAATAGTTATTTTCTTTTCTTCATTTAACGATTTAAAAACATTGGAGATCTTTTTCTTTGATTTCAAATCAAGATTTGAATATGGCTCATCTAATAATAAAATCTCAGGTTCTTTAACCAGAGCACGAACAATTAGTACTTTTTGCTGTTGTCCTCCTGAAAGCTTTCCAATTGGTCTAGAACGAAATTCATACATGTTTAGTTTTTTTAACCAATCCCAAGCTAAATTCCAATCCTTCTTGGAAGGAAAATTTAAAACTCCGATTTTTCCAATACGACCCATCATAATGATGTCTTTAACTAAAAAAGGAATGAAAGGATCATAATTAAATCCTTGAATAACATATCCTACTTTTTTTTGTATCCAAGTACGCTTTTTTTTAATTGAATGTCCAAAAACTTTAAGATCACCTGAGGTTATTTTCAACAAGCCATTAATTGTTTCGAGAAACGTAGTTTTACCCGCTCCATTAGGTCCTAGAATTAAAATATATTCTCCTTCCTCAATTTTAAGAGAGATATTATGAAGAGTTGGACGATCTGCTCCTTCATAAGTCGTATTTGCGTTTCGTAGAATTATTTGTGAATGATTTTTCATTTGGTCAACTCTAACAAAAAAAAGTGAAATTATTGTTTTTTCATTCGATAAATCATTATAGCTTCAATCCCTGCAATAGGTAAGGCAATAATTGAGATTGCTAAGAAAATATAAAATAACATTTGAGTTATTGTCAATAAATTAGAATAATGACCGACCAAACCATCTTGTAAAATATATAAGTCATTGCCTCGAATCATCTGTTCAACATTATACCAAATTGTATCCATGATAGTAGGTGTATAAGGGACTGCATCTGGAAAATTACTTATTATGACGTGTATTGCCCCACATTGTTTTGCAATTTCTGCTCCCGCTTCTGTACCACTTTGTAAATTGCTAATAACCAAATGAACGCCTGCAGATTGTCCTTTCATGGCTAATTGAACGATATCTTGAGTCGATAGAGATTCGTCTGACCCAAAAGTATCTACTACTGACAGACCTAGCCATTCACAAAAATCTTTTTGCCATTCCATGACAAGCACTGGTATTCCCGTCAGTGAATTTGATGAAGCTGTAGCGATTATTTCTGTAGCATTACCTTGAAGATTTGAGACATAATTTGCTCGATTGGTTTCAAAATTTGTTATATTTTCTGAACTCGTAAATGTGGTATTTAACTTTTTAGTTAGAATATCTAGCCAAATTATAGCATTATCTGGAACAAGCCAAGGATTAGTATAATTTTGAATGTTATTTGAACCCATGGCAAATTTTGCTTCACCTCTTCCTGCAGTAATTAATAAATCTGGAAGCCAACCACTTTCTGGATAACCAATGCATGCAATAAGGTCTGCTTCCGAAATTAATGTTACATCACTGGGCGTCGTGTCATAATGGGCAGGGCATGTGCCTCCAGGCATTATTGATTCAACATATTCACCTGATGAAACATTTTTTTTACCATAGATTAAGTGTGAAAGAAAGTCCCCTAATGCTGTATTTGTTGCCACAGTCACATTTGAGACAGGATCAGGATCGGCACAAATTTCGATTTTATAAGGCGTACTATTAAAATCTGAAATTGATGAAATATCATTATTCGAAAAAAGTGCCGATCCTATTTGTAGCAAAGGAGTTGAAAATAATATTAAAGCTACTATAATAAAAGGGAGAAGAAAACGCAAATTTCTTTTCATTTTCATGATCAAATTGCTCCTGAACTATGAATTTTTAGAATTTTTTCTCTATTTTAAATAATACTTTTTTCTTGATGCGTATTACTAAGTATTATTTATTATTAAAAAAGTAGTACCCTTTATAAGTTTTTTTACTAGAAAATATTGTCGAAATATTAATAATTTGACAGAATTAAGATAAAAATCAAAAATAAAGAGCTGAAATTGAATAGTTTTTTTAATAATTCAATATAAATATCTAAAAATTTCTTAATTTTAATTACTCTATTCATAATAATTTATTCTAATTTAGTTATTTTTAATGTTTAATAAAGAATTAAGAAACTGGGCAATGTAATCCTTTTTCACTAATTCAAATGATCCAATGTTTTTAATAGTTGAATTTTTGATCAATAATTAATTCTTAGTATATTTTTGTCGAACATTTTATTAAATTTTTAAAAATTTGGTAGATAATGAATTGAGGTGAAAAAAATGTCTTATAGATGGGAGTTTGAGTTTGGGACAGTTGATCTTACTGGTGATAAGATCGTTGTAGAAGCTGAAGACTCCTATAAAAACGTTTTTCAAAAAAAATATAAAGAAACAACTGAGGCTAAACTAGGAAAAGAAGCTGAAAAAGTTTTAAAAAATGTTTGGGATAAAGGAAAGCGAAAATCAGAAGGCGTAAACTTTTTGATTAAATCTGAATTACAAGATTTCTTTGATGCAATTGCTGCTTCAGAAGGTATAACTAAACGGGCTATAACTGCATCTGTTAGTGAAGCTGAAGCTTATCGAGACAGAGACACAAGGGATGATCTTGCAAATTTATTTGATGTGATGATTGATGAACAGATTCAATTACGAATGAAAGCTGGGGAAATTTCAGAAAGTTCCGTATCTGGTTTTCTTAGAGTTATGAATAACGGACGAAAGAATAGAATTTGGGATATCGATTTAGAACTTACCGGAGGAGACAATACAGATATAAAAAATAAAAAATTTCATATTTTAGATTTAGATCCTCAAGAAGATTGGACTCAAGATTACAAAATCAACGTTAAAGAAATTACATCTCCACTAAATATCGAGCAAATTGTAAATACTTCACCTGAAAAGGAAGGAGAAGCAAGCCATACCTTTATTTTAAATCAAGAACATGAAACCTTATTTCAAATCGTGTTAAAAAATGATAGTGAAGCAACCGTTACGAATGTTGAATTAATAAAAGGAATTGCATCAGAATTTGATAAAGTATCGATTAATAATGATAGTGGTGGAAAGGTAGATAAAGATTCGGACAAATTAACTTGGAGAATAGAAGAAATTCCTGCTGGGGCTTCAAAAACTCTTGAATTTACGGCAAAAATTACTCCAAGGGATAAAGAACCGATAAACTCAGGTCCTATTGAATTAAAATATTTAATTCCTGAGGATACTTATTCTGGATTAGCTGTGGATTATGTAGATGGTTACAGTGACAACATTTATTACGTTGATCGGGATGAAAGAGATGAACAACCTGATGTATGGGATTGTAGATTCATTTTTAAGAATCGATCTGAATTTCCTTTAAAACTTTTAGATGTTGATTTACGATCTGGAGATTATAATACTGAAGAAAAAGTTGTTGATCTTGGTCCACAACTAGATCCTGATGTAATCGTGAATCCTGGTGAAGAATGGGAATCACAACCATGGGAAGTTGAAAGTGAAGATCTTCCTACTTTTGGAAAAGATGTCCAATTTACCATTGTTGGAGATGTTATTAATCAATTATCTGCACTCGTAACTGTTGAAGCTATTGAATTACCTGTGCTAACATTATCGGGAACGAAAGAATTTTCTCAATTGGAAATCCCATCCTTTAGAAAAACTGAGTTAGAAGCAACTATAACTGTAAATACTTCTGGAAAGGCTCCAATAGATAAATTTCATATAGAAGATACGATTCCTCCACAATTTGAAGCTCCTAACAGTATCACAATGACTGTTGGCGAAAAAGATATTAGTGCAGGGAATATTGAAATCTCTTATGAACCTACTGCATCTGATATTGAAGATGAAAGAAAGATGATTGTTGCTGTTACTGAGGTTTTAGATACAATTGGCGTACTCGAAGATGAAACCGAAATCAAAATTATTTATCCGTTAATTGCAATCAAACCTGCGAGAGATACAGAATATTTTGCTCCTGTTGTTTTTAATGCAATTACTCAAGATGGTTCGACCATTGGAACTGAAATAGAACCTGAACCTATTAAAGTGATTCATGAAAGAAGACGCTATAGTGATGGTAGAATTATCCAACAAGGAAGCTCGAAAGGTCAATATACGATCATCATCATCCATAAAAACAAAAGTGATGCCTCAGAGATCGATAGAGTGTTTGAAGAAGTTCTCCCTGAGAATTTCAGTTTAATTTCTGCAAAACCCGAACCTAAAAAAACAGGAGATAAACTTACTTGGACATTTGAAGAAATAAAACCCGATGAAGAAATCGAAATTGAATTTAATATTGAAGGTTCTGGAGATTATAAAGCAAGAGAAGCTCAAAAATCGTTCTCTAGTTAAATCCAAATCTTTTATTTTTTCTTTTTTTTGCTAGCTGCTTTCTTTTTTTTACTAGTTGCCTTCTTCTTTTTCTTTGTTGTTTTCTTTTTCTTTTTAGTCGTTTTCTTAGGCTTCATTTCAGAAATTTCTAGTGGAACTTTTTCTTTAGAAATAAATTCAATTTTGTTTTCATATTCTTCAATCAATTTTTGTTTTTCAAGTTCTTTTTCTTTAGAAATAAATTCAATTTTGTTTTCGCATTCATCAATTAATTTTTGTTTTTCTAGGTCTTTCTCTTGAATAAGAATGTCATATTCTCTTTTATATTCTTCTATTATATGAGGTTCTTCTTCCATAATAATCTTCTTTTTAAGATCTTCGGTAATTCTTATGATAATATCCTCGAGTAATTCTATCGTTTTCAAACGTTTTAATTCAGGTAATAAAATTTTAATAATTTCATAAAAAACGTGTTCACAAGTATCAAAATCATATAATTTAACGGTATTTGTAATTTGAAATGAAGTCTCCAAGAAATTTACATATATCCAATCGTTTCGAATTCCAATATCTGGATATGGAAATCCAGAATTTACTAATGAATCGATGACGCTTTGGTTTATTTTACGAGCTATTTTATCATAAAATTTTAATTCTTTGAGAGGTATATCAGATCTTTTTCTGAATTTCTTTTCTACAATCTCAAAACCCTCATAATCATCTTTAATACTTTCATCTAACTTAAAACTTTCAATTTGAATCTTAGATAATTCCTCTTCCTTAATTCGAGCTAATTCTTTAGCAACTAGGATATCTCTCTCAAAAATATAATTTGGATCTTTAAAAACGCAAATTCTTGTTTCAATTTCATGTAAAGTATCAATAAAATCTAAATATTTTTCTTCAATAGTCATGACCATATCAAGTCATTGTAATAATTTATGTTTTTTATTATTGTATAATATCCAGATTTTACATATTATATCTAAGAAAATCAAAGATTAAATGATGTTTTCAATATAAGGATTAGTTCTATCCAAATAATATCCATATTTAAATAGCTAAAAAAAGTGATAATAAAAAGATGTATTTTGAGTGGAATTTGATATTATCAATCATTACATTTATTGCAAGTATTGGAGTTTTCATTCCTAATTATATAAATTATTCTGAGTCTCAAGGAAGAATGGAAAGAAATATCATGCTTACTCATATATCGCTTATAATTTCCCAGTTTTTCTTCCTTATTATAACAATTTTTCCATTTAACGACATTTATCTTTATCGATTAATACCCTTTATTCATTCTATCGCAATTTTGTATACATTTTATGTTTATTTTGGCTTAGTTGAAGTAGCGGGTGAGATGATACCTTATAGAGAAAAAGTTGCTATAATTGTTTATAGCTTTATTGGATTAATGATTTCAAACATTTTCAATTACTTCTTTCTTGACGTTGTTGTGATTGAAAATAAACTTTTTTTTGGTATTAACGTCATAAACATCCTTGTAATGACAATATACCTTTCTTTTCCTCTTCTGCATATTGTATTTAATGCACAAAAAAAAATATTCCGTCATTTTACAAAAGAATCAGAAAAATTCCTAAAAATTTATTTTTTTACACTCTTTGCTTATGTTATTACGTGTTTAATAACACTCCTTGTTTTGCCTTTGAGGATGATAAGCTATTTCGTTTTTTTGGGAGTGATATTATTAAACCTTGCTCTATTTATTAAAAATCCAAAGATTTTGATATATTTTGGATCCGTTTTAGGAACGAAGAGTATTTATATCATCAGAAATAATGGAATGACTATTTATAATAAAGATTTTACTACATCTACCGTTATCGATAAAACAGACAAGACCCGGATAAATTTGTTAATTGGTGGATTTGTATATGCAATTTCTCACGGAATACGGGAAATTATTAAAAGAGAATACGAAACTAATCTCAAATCAATGAATTTTGGTGTCATTAAATTAGTATTTGGATACGGCGAAAAAGTATTTGGAGTTCTTTTTACAACTTCTATGAATGAATATTTACAAAAACGGTTAACACAATTTATTGAGAAATTTGAAGATGATAATGGAGAAATGCTTGAATCATGGATTGGAGATATTACATACATGTCTAAAAAGCCTATTAAAGGAAGTAGAGATGAAAAATTTGTTCAACAAACGGAAAAATTATTGAAAGATTTCTTCTTTCCTACTAGATAATTTACCGATTTGGATATTTTGGCTCTTTTTTCTCAAAGAACGATGTAACGCCTTCTATTGCATCTTTCGAAGTTGTACAAAGAACCTGCGTCCTATTCTCTAACTGAATCATCGTCTCTAAACTAGGTGCATCAAGTGATAAATTTATTGCCTCTTTTGTCATGCGCAATCCTAACGGAGATTTGTTCAACATTTCTTTTGCCAATTCTATTCCTGCATCAAGTAATTTATCATCATCTACTACTTTTAACACGAATCCGATTTTTTCAGCTTCTTCTGCACCAAAAAATCTTCCCGTATAGAGAATTTCTGCAGCACGAGAAAGTCCAATCAACCGCGGAAGAAAATAACTACTCGCTAAATCAGCTCCTGAAACGCCTATTTTTATAAACGCATTATTAAATCTTGCATTTTTGCTTGCTATTCGGACATCTGAAGCCATGCAAAATGCAAAACCACCGCCTGAAGCAGCTCCTTGAATTAATGCAATTATGGGTTGACTAATTTTCCGCATTTTTACTATTATTTGGCTAATACGCCATTGAAAATACATTTGAGATTTTACTACTTCTGGAACATCTAAATAATAGAATTGTTTAAATGCTTCTGGCTTCTTTTTCATGGCAAGTATGCTTGATTCTTTTAAATCTAATCCTGCCGAAAATGCACGATCTCCTGCACCTTTCATAATTACTACTCGGCAATCTAAATTTACCATTAAGTGATCAAATAATTCGTGTAATTCTTCAGTCATTTTAAAAGATATAGCGTTTAATCTATCTGTTCTATTTAGCGTTAAAATCCCTAATCCATTTTCTTTTAATTCGAATGTGATAGTCTCAAAATTCAATTTTTTCACCGTCCAAATATTTCAAAGATAATTAAAAAATTATTTGATTTCAAAAAAAGGACATTTTTCTTTTTCACATTTATCATTTATGCGAGAAAAAATACACGATTTTGGTTTAAAATCCAAATTCAAATCGTATTTTTCATTAAGAATTTTTAAGGTTTCTGAAATTGCATGTCTCACGGATCTTTTACAACAATGTTCGAGTCCATCTGCAATTTTCGCTAAACTTCTCGAAGTTAATTGATTTGATATCGTGCGTTGTAAATCAGTTGAAGGTGTTACCCTCAAAAATACGCTCATTGCAACACCCGATCCTGCAGCTGCACCACAAGTTCCATAATACCCGCACCAACCTCCGGGAATTTTACTCGCTCTTCGAATAGCCTCTAATATATGTCCAAATTTCAATGGACTTCCATCTGGATTTTTTATTTTTAAGTTCTTTAGACTTGTTAAAATTGCAGCAGGGACTAAAACGTGATGTTCTGGACCATATACCTTAAAATTAGGGTGTTTCATGATACTATCTGCAATTTCAAAGGGATTGGTTAAATCCGTTTTCTCACAAAATTCCTCAATAATTTCTATTGCTCCCTTTGAATGACATTCATCACAAATATAATGTCCATTCGGACAAATAATTTGTGTGTCTTCATTTTTTTTACAAAAATAACATGTTGCTCGTGTAATATCTTCAATATTAGTAGTGAGCGTGAGATTTTCTCCACATATTTCGCATTTATCGCGTTCTTCAGTCATTATTTTGAACCTTTGAAAAATTTATAATTATTTAAAATAACTTTTTTAATTCCAAATTATCAATATAATTCATGGAATTTAAAGATCCAGAGATCACATGTATTGATGGTCATACCGATACATTAATGCTCTATTTTTCTCCAGATTTTAAAAAGTTTTCCTATATTTGTGTGCATTGCTCGGAAAAAGATAAAATTGTTCCTTTAAATATCATCGAACAATTAGATAACTCGATTAAGATATCCATCAATAATAAGAAAATCTTATGCCCCGAAAATCACGAATCAGATAATCATTGTTATATGATTATTCGTATAATTCCTGAAATTGATATAGCTGAAACATTTTACTATTGTTCTAAGTGCGATTTAGAATTTGGTATCGAGTTAGTGCCAGAAGATATATATCTTTGATTTTTTGATTTTATAAACATTTAATGATTACCAATTCAATGATCTCGTAAAAAACTCTCATCTATATTCAAGTAAGTAAACGCATGGTACAACTGTTTTTAAATAGCTTTTTCATATCTCCTTACAATAAATTAATTACAATGTACACTTAGGTGAGAATTTACATGCCATCAACAAAGAAAAAAGTCACGACAGTCGGATTGGTCGTATTACTTTTAGCTTTTTCTGGCGTAGCAGTAACTGGGACTGTAAACGCTCAAATTGGTTCAGGTATGATGGGTTCGATAAATCCAGGTATGATTGGAGGCTTATTTGGTAATATGTTTATCGGTGAGTTAGAAGGCATGGGGCAAATGTTTGAAGTCATGTTCAATAATGCAACTGAATTATTTGCTGGCAAAGACTTGCTTGCTCATACTTATGTTTTTAACGTTTCTGGTGACCGATCTTTAAATTCGTATAGTTATTCTGAAAATGCAGCTTATAAGATTGTATACAACACAAGTTCTGGTGGTGATCCAGGTTTATGGGTCGAATCTAAAGTTCAAAGAAACGTTTTTATCTCTGGGGAACGAGAATATTTAACAGTCTTCATTTTCTGGGATCCTGATGATAGTTTGAAGGATTTTATTGAATTATTAGCACAATCTATTGAAACCATGAGTGCAGGTGGATCTGATCCAACAGATATGATTGCAGTTGTTGCTAATTTAATAGGCGCTCTTATTAATTTTAATTCTATTTTCACGGGCGATGAAGTTTTTACGTTATGCTCCTTTATTGTTGATGATTTTACGGCTGCTGGCGATTATAGCATTGAAAATACGTGGTACAATAGCTCTGATCCTTCTGATCCATTTGCCAAAGATGGATATCCCGATATTGCTGGAACAGACGTTAATCAAACAGGACATCCAATGTATTTTTACACCCGAAATGTTTCAGGCACTGGAAGTTTTGAGGACCACAAGGCATATCAAATGTGGATGGTTCAATTACACATTCGAGAGTTATTCATTTCAATGGACTTTAGTAAATTAGAATCGGGAGATCCAAGTCAGATATTTCGAGATGTCGAAATTGGATTTGATATTATGACTCATAGAGTCACAGGCTTGCATATCTTTAATGATACTAATTCAAACGGTATTATGGATTTAGCATGGGTTTACAATACCTCTTATGAAACTGGAGATCCTTATGGTCAATCTGCGAAGATAGATGCAAGTGAAAATAAATATAATTATAATATCAAAGATTTTGATGAATTAACAATCATCGATCCATATATAGATGGTAACTCAATAGCATTCGGAATGAATATGTCTGGTGTTCAAGGAAGCTTTCTTCCATTCGGAACTAAAGAAATTGATCATAATTCTGGAATAGAAAATTCTGGTGAAATTGATGCAAATACTTCTCAATTAACTCATATCGTTCATTTCACACCTTCGATTGCAGGACTTCCCACACAAATAATGACTGGTGCGGCAACAATGAAAATTGACCACGTGATTGGAAATTGGACTGTTGGAAATTCTACAGATCAATATGATGATGATGTTGGTATTTCAAATTTTATGGGACTGCAAAATGAGAGTATGGGTCTTGCCTTGTCATATTCTTCTCTCATTTTCAACTTCGACTTCAAATACGTGTCTAGTGTTAATCGAACCATGAATGAGTTTGCTTTAAAAGATGGAGCTACCGTTTTGGATCGGGCTAATTATACCGGCAAGGTAAATGGCTCCACTGAATTGGATGTTGGGATAAATATTGCCCTTGGACTTGGTGGGACTGAAATTACAGACATCGATTTGACAGGACCAGTATATGATCAAACTGATCCCACGGATAACACGACTATTGCTGATAATTTAGAAGCAAAAGCTTGCATTCTTCCGCTTGCTCAATTGGTCTTTAATATGGGCGTGGAAGGAATGAATGCATCTTTAGGCGTTTCATTGAATCTTGATACATTTCTTTATTCTGTAGCTTATGCAAATTGGAGACCTTCGCTTACAACTTATCATGATCCAGTATTTACCGTTCATACTAGTGTTAATCCAGTATTTCCAACTATTGCAGTTGTCGTATTAGTCGTAATCATTGCTGTTGCTGCCCTCGCAATTATAATTCACAAGAAAAAGGAATAATTCTTTTCTCTCTCTTTTTTTATTTTTATTCAAGAAATACAGTTAAGTAACTTTAAAAATATATTAAAATTAAATAAAATTAGGTCAATTTTTTTAAGGTGTTAAATAATGGGAGAGTACATATATAAATTAATCATAATAGGAGATCCAGCAGTAGGAAAGACATCATTAATTAATAGATTCATTCAAGATCAGTTTGAATCCGAGTATAAAGAAACAATCGGGACAAATATTGTAAAAAAAGTTGTTAAATTGGAAAAAGATATTGTCAATTTCACGATCTGGGACATTGCGGGACAGGAACGATGGACTGATATGCGCCAAGTATATTATAAGGGTGCCGCAGCCGCAATGATTGTATATGATGTAACAAGAAAAATTACCTTTCAGCATGTCGAAAATTATTGGTACCCTGATCTGAAAAATTTCTTAGAAGTGAAGAATATTCCTCTCATTTTAATTGCTAATAAGAATGATCTTCAAAAGAACTTGATAAGAGTTAATTCTATAGAAGGTGAGGACCTTGCATCTCATATCGGCGCTCTGAAATTTATTGAGGCTTCAGCTCGAACAGGACATAATGTTGATCAAGCATTCACATACATGGCAAAAACGCTCCTTGCAAAAATCGAGAAATAAAAAAAATTCTATTTATTTATTTTTTAAATTATATTTCTTATTTCTTGAATTGGATGTTTTTGAAATATTATTAGAATTCACTATAATATTTTAGATAAACTATAGACTGATCTAACAATAATGTTGATAAGAATGCCATTGGAGAACAGTTGAAAATAAAAATTTTTTCCAATTATTTCCCGATTTTCTTTATTTATAAGTTTATTTTATAGATTATAGCCAAACAAAAAAATTATTAAATATCCTTTGAATTTAGGATCAATTAATAATATTTATATTAAGTTGGCGTTTAAATCATCTATTTGAGAGAATAAAGAATTTTTCATTCGAAATTAATGAAGAATTAATAAAATGAGGGAAAAAAGATAATTTCTCGAAGTGAAGAAACTCCTACTTTGGAGTCAAAATTAACACATCTATTATGTAAATCCTATTATGTACCCTACCATCTATATTCTGGATGGAAAGATATACATGACATCTTATTACGTGTGATCCCTAAATTAAAAAATATCCTTTCAGAAGAAATAAGTAAAAACGTTTGGAATAACATCATTAAGCATTTTAGTTTTGAAATTGAAGCGGGCCAAAAAGGTATCAATAATCTCGATCAAATGACCTATTATTTGAAGAATATAGGAATTTTAGATGAAATTAAATTAAGAACAGAGCAAGCAAAAAATTTAATGAACTTGATCGATATCTCTGAGACCTATCTTATTCCAAAAAAACAAAATAAAACACATTCTTCATTTAAAATCAAAAAATTTCCAGCTGAATTTGAGTCTCAAGGTGCAGTTTTTATTGCTTGGCCATCTTTCTATCGAGAGGTTTGGGATAATTATGCTAAATTAGTCAAGAATTTAAAATCTGCCACTAAAGTATATTTATTGGTTAATAATGAGTATTGGCATCGTGCCGTGATTACCTATCTATTCCAAAAAGGCGTTATCGACCTACAAAATGTTAAATTTATTTATGTTGTAACGGATGAACCAGGAATAAGAGATTATGGGCCTACATCCGTTATTGCAGAAGGAGATCAACCAGTATTCATTTATAGTAAGTTTGATCTAACACGCCTAGGTTTTCCCTATCAAGCCAACAACGCAAAAGCTGCGATTAAATTAGGCGAATATCTAAATGTATCAACATATCACATCCCAATTATTCTTGAAGGTGGTCAAATTTTATCAGATGGTACAGGTACGATATTTACAATGGAGGAAGTATTAATTTCTAATAAAATTGATTTTTCCACGTTAGAAAAATTAATGAATAAATATTATGGTGCAAAAAGAATTGTAGTATTTCCTCAAGTAGACGGGTCGCCTGGAGGACATATTGATCCGTTGATAAAATTTCTTAATGAGGAAACGGTACTTGTAGCAAAATGTCCAAGCTGGTACTCCATGCATGAAGGATTGGAGAACATGGCTAATATATTATCCACCTTAAAATCTTATTGTGGTAATGGAGAACCTTATAAAGTATACAGAATGCATACTCCTAAAAAAACTTATATTGATATCTGGGGAATTACACAGCATAGTTATATCAACGGTTTGATTACAAATAAGAAAGTTTTAGTCCCCATTTTCGGTGATGCGTCAGAAGACATCCATGCCCTTGACATTTACAATTCAGTAATGCCAAATCATGAAGTAATTGGCATTAATTTTAATGAACTAAGGCTCGGCACTATTCACTGTCTGACTAAAGAGGTATTATAAGCTATAAGATAACTAATAAATTTTTTTTTTTAATAATTAAAAAATATAACAATTAAAGAACAAATTAAAGTATAACTATCGGATAAAAATAAAATTTTGAAAATTAAAAATATTTTTTATTTTTTAATTAAGAAAAAAATTTGTTATTATTTTGTAATCTTTTTTTGAATTGTGAGGGCATCTCTTAACTTTTCACTTAATTCTCCTAATCTAGATGCAGTTGCATTTATTTCTTCCATTGAGGCTGTCTGTTCTTCAGTAGAACTATTTATCATTTCCATTGCTGCTGCTGTATGCTCTCCCGCCATTAATGCCCCCCTAATATCTGAGGTTATATTTTTAATTTGAAGGCCTGTTTCCTCAATTAGTTGAACTATTTCCAAAATCTTAATTCTTGAATTATTGGTAGTATTTTTTGATTCCTCAGCTAATTTACGCACTTCATCAGCCACCACTGCAAATCCCCGTCCATGGTCTCCAGCACGACCTGCTTCAATGCTTGCATTAAGTGCAAGAAGATTTGTTTGTTCTGCAATATTCGTAATAAGATCCATAATTTTTCGTATATCATCGCTAGAATTCTTGACTTTTCCAGCTAAAATATTGATTTTACTAGCTGCTTTATTTATTTCAGTTAATTTTTTGACTTGATCTTGAGTTTCCTCATTAACTTCTTGCGTTGTTGCTGAAACTTCACTAGCATTAGCATTCACTTCACTTGCGCTGGCAGCCAATTCAGTTGCCATGTTTGCTACATTAAGACTTGTATTACGACCTACTTCTAAAGCATTTTCGAATCCTATTCTATTTCTTTTAAGATTTTTTAATATAACTTGACAAATAGTTGCTGAAACTAAAAATCCCGGTAGCATTAGAAATATCATTGCAAAGATATTACCTTCAAAGATATCTGATATGATGACTACTAAGGTAGCAATCAACCCAATGGTAGACCAATAACCCGCTGCAACTTTAAAGTCAATAATTTTCACATTCCGACCTAAATAAAAAAAATAACCTAATATTATTACAGGTATAAGAATCCCTATAGTTAAAAATGATATTATCAATGAACTTGGATTGACCATAAAAATATACCTTCCTTAAATTTAATATGAGAAATTCTCCGTTAAATAAAAAGATGTGGTTTTAAAAATGTTAAAAATTGGTGATTTGTATATAGAAGTGTTTATCGTATTTAATTCAACGATAAAAATAAAGTGTTAAAAAGAAATAATAATTTTAAAAACGAGATAAAATTATGTCTAATTTTGTATTTGGATGTAGTGGTTGGTCTTACGATGATTGGAAACTACATTTTTACAATGGCGATATTGATTCCAAGGATATGTTGTCATTTTATTCCTCCATTTTTAAAACTGTAGAAATTAATACAACATTTTATAATATTCCAAGGATTGAATACGTTAGAAATTGGGTTTCAAAAACCCCAAACGACTTTATTTTCGCTGTAAAATTTCCTCAATCAATCACTCACGATAAATTATATAAAGATGATGTGTTTAAACAAGATTTAACTCCTTTTCTGGATGTCTTAACGGCATTAAAACCAAAGTTAGGTCCAATTCTAATCCAGCTTCGCCCTAAATTCGACAAGGATTTATCTAAACTTGAAAATTTCTTTACTTTATTACCAACTCGTTATAAGTATTCCATTGAATTCAGACATAAAAGTTGGATTACTGATACAACCTTTCAATTACTTGAAAAATATAATATGGCTTATTGCATTGTTGATGAACCTTATAAGACAGATGAAAGAAAAACCTTAATTCCTCCTGTATTAAAAATAACAAGCGATTTTACATACATTAGATGGCATGGATTGAATCCTAAACATTGGTATGATTATTTATATTCCGAAGAACAATTAAAAGAATGGAAAGAAAAAATCCAATCCATTTCTGATTCTGTTAAAACTGTATATGGGTATTTTAATAACCATCCAAATGGACAGGCTCCAACGAATTGTATTCAATTATTAAGAATTTTTGGAAAAAAAGTCCGAAACCCTAAATCTTTCTCTATTGTTAGAGGAAAAGTCAGGAAACCAACAAAAACTTTGGATAGTTTCTTTTAAATTTTAAATCAATTCACTTATCTTTGTTTTCACTGATTCATTTCATTTTAAATTCTACTTGAACAATACTACCTTGAGTGCATATGTTTATTGGATGCGGTGGGTGGCATTATTTCAACGCGCCCGGAGACAAATTAGTGAATTATTCGAAGCTTTATAATTTTGTAGAGGTCAATACTACATTTTACCAACTTCCAAAGTTTTCAATCGTAAAAAAATGGCGTTCCAAAGTACCAAGGAATTTTATGTTTGCTATTAAGGCAAATAAAGTTTTAAGCCATGATGCGCCATTCCAAGTTACTGAATCTAATTTAAAAATCTTGGATTATTTATTGAAAATATGCAAATTATTAGGATCTTCTTTTTTACTTTTTCAAACTCCTGTTTATTATCATCCCTCAAAACAAAATCTATCTAAAGCGGCACTTTTCTTTGAGCATCTTCAAGGAAAAAACCTGGAACTCCTTTGGGAGATCCGGGGCCCTTTCTCTTCTTTTTTTCAAAGAGATCAATTCAAATCCCTTTGTAGAAAATATAAGGTAACCCACGTCACTGATATTTTACGAGAGCTTCCATTACATGTGGAACATACCTTCTACACTCGAATATTTGGCCGGGGAAATGGAAATAAGTGGGAATTATCCAACAAAGAAATTAAAGATGTTTATTCCTTCATAAAACCAATAGAAACTGATAGAAAAGTAGTAGTATCATTTCATACCATGCGAATGGAAAATGATGCCATCAAATTTGGTCAATATAATAAGACTAACACGCTTCTTTCATATCTCCCAGAAATCGGAGTTAAATCTGCTTTGAAGTCAATCAAAGAATTGAACCAGTATCCAATATCCAAGAAAATCTTACTTGCGGAACATGGCTGGAAATTACTACAAGTGAATGAAAATGAGCAGATCCGGTTATCAAAGGTGCTTAATATCATTGAAGATAGGATTTATAATAATTATTACGATCTAAAAGGACAAATTCAAGAAATATTTTCGAAGAATTTCAACAATTGATTTATTTTAAAATTTTTCCTGTTTCCATGTGCCATAAATAAAGATCTAATTCTGCCAAGTTTAAATTCACAGTTTTGCCAATTTTTCTCAGTATCTCTTCTATTTCAAGATATTTCTTTTTTGTAATAGTTTTTGGTTTTTCGAGTAATTTATGGCTGCTTAAGACATCAATTATATGAAAATCTATTATGGCTAGGTCTTCATATCCAATATTTCTTAAAAAATGGCTAGCTTCTTTAAATCCTAGTCCTTTTATGTTTTTAGCTAAAAATAATCTTAAATCCTCGCTAGAAGCAAATGATTGTATCATTTCCTTTAAATTTTTTGCATATTCTCTTGCTTCATAAATATATTTTGCTCTTACATTTGGAAATCTATAACCTAATTCTTTAAGTCTTGATGCTAATTCTTCTTCATTTAATTTCAATACCTCATCGGCAAGTTCCTCTTGAACGTACATGCATTTTTCTGCAGCGCAATTTGCTGTTAAAATACAAAAGCAAAGTTCTTTGAAAATATCTGAGCTCGTACTATTTCCAACTTCTTTGAACTCAGATATACGCTCTTTAATTAAACCATTGAGTTCACTTTTTTTAGATATTTCTAAGGAATTGATCAAATTTCCTAAAGATTCTTCCATAAACTATAATTGAATTTTTAATCTAAAAATTTTTTGAAAAATTTCATTCTTTTTAATGATATTAAAAGAAAATTAGGTATTCATTTTGTTTTTCCTAAATATATTACCTTCTATGAATTTTTGTAGCGAACCTACTTCTCAAAATTAAACGAAATCATGCTTTTTTAAGAATTGAAATATTATTTCATTTACTTCTTCACATTTTTCTATTGCTACCATATGTCCTGAGTTTTTAATAATATGAAATTCTGAATTGGGGATTTTTTCATGCATACTTTTCATAATCCTTATCGGTGTAACCATATCTAATTCTCCTGTTATTAACAAAGTCGGGGCTCTAATTACACGTAACTTACGGTTCACGTTAAACGTTGATGATCCAATTCCTAATCTCACCGTTACAAACGGTAACATCGCATTAGCTTCCTCAATCAATTCGTCAACATTCTGTTTTTTTCTCTCTGACAAGTTCAAAACGATGTCTGGTGATATATCGTATATTCCCATCAACATTTTTCTTACTCCAAACTTTCCAAGTCCTTGCAATTCGCTAACATTTCTAGGTATCATTTTAAAGGGCGTTGAAGTTGTATTAAATAAAATTAATCCTTTAATTTCCCCAAAATTTCTTCTAAAATAATAATCGAGAACAACCATACCACCAAGTGAATGCCCTACTAATATTATATTGTCAAGATTTAATAAACGCTTTAATTCGTAAACATCACGGGAAAGTTTACGTATTGAATAACCGCTTCTGTTTTTTGAAGATTTACCATGCCCTTTTAAATCGATACTGACTATTTTAAACCATTTGGCGAAGAATTCAGATTGCTCTACCCAATATTTATGCGATTCTGTCCACCCATGTATCATTAATAATGTAAATTTCGAATTCAAATTTCCAATAATTTCATAATACATTTTCATATGAGGTAAATTCGCAAAAGGCATGTTATATCCCAATATTTTCTAGAAAATTTATTAAAAAATATTTACTAATGTATTTAAGCTAAATGAAAAAAAAATTTCGGGTATTAAAAATGGATTTAATCGTGATGAAATTCGGCGGTAGTTGTTTAAGAAATGCAGAAGCTTTTGATAAAATATTAGAAATCACGAATCTTTATAAAAAAAATAATAAATTAGTATTCGTGGCTTCAGCTTTAAACGGCATTACAGATCTATTGTTAAAACTTGCTCAAAAAGCAAATGATCATGAAGCTCATGAAAATATTATTGGAGAAATAAGAAAAATTCACGAAAATATCATAACCAAAGTATTGGACATTAAATTCCAAATACTCTATAAAGAATTTCTTGATGATTGTCTATTTAAAATTGAAGAAATGCTTCATGATATTGAAGAATATGAGTTAACTCCATATAAAATCGATTTTATCATTTCATTTGGTGAAATTCTATCTACTCGGATATTAGCCATGTACTTAAATTCTAAAGATATAGATTGTGAATATCTCCCAGCAAATTTATTTTTGATTACTGATAGCATGTATAATGATGCCTTACCTTTAATGGAGATAACTGAAAAGAAAATTCACGAAAAAGTAATCCCTATTATTGAACAAAACGTGATTCCTGTAATAACAGGGTTTATTGCCCGTAATATGGAAGCTCATATTACAACATTAGGTCGAGGCGGTTCAGATTTTACTACCACAATCTTAGCTTATGCTTTAAAACCCAATTATGATACTAAAGTTATATTATGGAAAGATGTTGATGGTGTGTTAACAACAAACCCTAATATCGAACCCTCTGCAAAATTAATAGAACAAATTTCATATTTAGAAGCAAAAGAATTAGCTTATTTTGGAGCTAAACTTCTACATCCTCGTTGTATAGGTCCTTTAGAAAAAAGAAATATTCCCTTAGAAATTAGAAACTTTGAAAACATAAAAAAAGAAAAGTTTTCGACAATTTACCGGCGTACAGATATACAACTAGTGAAAGGCGTAACATACATTTCTGAAGTTGCAATGATTTCTGCAATTTCAAGTGCTACAGTTTCTCAACCAGGTGTTTTGGCAAAAATTTTTGATATTATGGGATCAAATGATATTAACGTGTCATTTGTGTGCCAATCTTCATCTGAAGTAAATACAACTTTTGTGGTTGAGAACAAGGATGGTGAGAAGGCACGTGATCTATTAAAGAAAAGCTCATTTTTCAGCAAGTGGTTTGAAATCATCGTTGAAAATGTGGGATTAATTGCTATTGTTGGTGAAGGATTCAATAAACCCGGTATTTTGGGACGAATCTTTAATGCGTTAAAAAATAATAAGGTACTGGCAATTTCTCAAACATCCGGTGGTATTAACATCTCAATCTTGGTTCCAAAAGAAGAATTAGAATCAGCAATTAAATCCATTCATGCTGAATTTATCCCTTCTTAAGAATTTCACAAATCATTAGATTTAAATTGACGTTTATGAGGATTTAATTAATTCAAGTTTATTTATTCAAATTTCTGTGTAGGTTTAAAAAATGAGTTCATTTACTAAAAATTTACTTTTACTTGTGGCAATAGCACTTGGTATTGTAGCAATTATCTTAATACTTTTCGGATCATTATTCTTAATGGCTTCAGCTGTTGAAAATCCAGTACCACGGCTTATTACCGGAGGAAGCATGACTGGTATCGGTTTCGTATTAATAGCAGGTGCGATCGTGCTTGTCGCGTATCGATCAAAAATTCAACCTGATGTTAATGTAGTTCAAAATGTTTCAGTTACGGTTCCAACAGGAAGCACGGTTAAAAAATTGACTTGTGATAATTGTGGAGGGATACTGGATAGAAGTAGTATAAAAATGAAAGATGGAGTCATTTCAATAGTTTGTCCATATTGTGATACCGTAAATGAATTTTCGGAAGAACCAAAATGGTGATTAACATTGGTAACTGTTAATAAATTAAAAAAAGTAACTGCAGTTGCTATAGTCGCATTGCTCGCGACTTCAATTACTTTCATAAGTATTATTGGAATAAGTCAAATTTATGGAACTAACATATTTTTTGATGATGATACGGAATATGATTTTAAGGTAGTCTCTGAAATAGCTAATGTAACTATTCGTACTGATGGTGCAATAGATATTGAATATTGGATAACATTTCGTGCTTATCTTCCCATTCCGATAGTAGATATTGGATTTCCGAACCATTATTATGATTTATCGAGCGTTCAAGCTGATCTTGATGGAATTCCCATAACTGATATAAGACGTTCTGAATATTTAATGGTGGGAGTGGAAATTCATTTGGGGACTAATAAAATTCAAAGTGGAGCTACTAAGACTTTACATGTTAAAGCAACAAATCCCATTATGGTTTTCAGAGATGATATTACTCCTTTTACAATGGCTTCTGTTGATTTCAGCCCTACTTGGTTTGATTCTTATATTTGTAATTCTGTCGATTATTTAGAAGTGAATATTCATTTTCCTAAAGGTTTTACTGATGGATATTCTGTCAGATATCATTATACCGAGCCAACTTTTTATTATAATGCTACTAATTTAATATTTAACTGGAACTGGACTAATGCAAAATCTGAACAATATAATGTTGGTGTATCTTACCCAATACAAGCTGCAGGTGTGGTGCTTGATTCTTGGCTTTATTGGTTATTCTCGCCCATCCAGAAAGTAGTTTTTATAGTAATAATCGTAATTATTACGATTATTGCTTTAATTGGAACTTATTTTATTTATAGAAAGTATCGGAAGAATGCAAAACAAAAATATTTGAAACCTTCGGTAAAAATCGAGTGTCTGGGTATTAAGCGTGGCCTAACCGTGCCCGAAGCTGCAATTTTAATAGGAATCAGATTAGATAGGGTCGTATCATTAATTATCTTTGGATTAATCAGAAAAGGGGCTATAGATGTAGTTACGGCGAAGCCTCTTCTATTGGATAAGAAAGAAGAACCTCCTGAACTACACCCTTATGAGAAAAATTTTCTAAAAGATTGCCTCGAAGGTCAAAAAATGACGTATCGTGTGAAAGATAGTGCTCTTAAGAAATTTATGGTAGATTTTATTAAAGATGTTAACAAAAAAATGGAAGGTTATTCAAGAAAAGATACCGAACTATATTATAAACGAATTATGAATAATGCTTTCGAACAAATAAAGCAATCTGGAATTAAGGAATTCGATGAAAAGACTTTAAGCGAAAACTTTGAATGGTTACTTTTAGATCCAGACGAAAAAAGGATGGATAAGGAATTTAAAGGTAGGGAAGTATACGTCCCTTACTGGTATTATCATTACCATTATTACTATATCTTTCGTCGTCCATATCCAATATATGCTGGACGAATGCCTAGAGTGCCACTTCGATTAAATGGATTTGAATTCGCTAATAACGTTGTCAAAAATCTTGAAACATTCTCAAATTCAGTAGTAAAGAACCTTTCAACATTCTCAAATTCAGTATTAAATACGATATTTCCTCCTGCAAGCTCGTCTTGGGGTGGTGGAATGCGTGGAAGCAGCTCTGGCGGAGGAGGTTCTTGTATTTGTGCTTGTGCATGTGCCTGTGCGGGGTGTGCATGTGCATGAGCCGGTGGCGGGCGATAGCTCCCCTGTCTTACTCTTATTGCAGCTCTCCCGATTTGATTGGATGCCAACTCTCCTGAATTAACCGGGCGGCAGATCTTCCGCTCCAATCTTTACTTACTAACACCCCCAATTC
>RDOG01000023.1 GCA_011365055.1 Promethearchaeota archaeon | reverse complement strand
GAATTAATAGTGTTGAAGAATCGATTAGTAAAAGTAATTAATAACTTAATCCAAGAAAGTGGCATCAAATTGGAATATTTTTTTGGTACAATGATTGAAGTTGCAAGAGCCTGTTTGACTGCTGATGATATTGCAAAGGATGCAGATTTCTTTTCATTTGGAACGAATGATTTAACTCAAACTACTTATGGATATAGTAGAGATGATGCTGAAGGTAAGTTTCTACAGTTTTATTTAGAAAATAACATTTTAAAGAAAAATCCATTTGAAATTTTAGATACAAGAGGAGTAGGAAAATTAATTGAAATGGCGGTAAAATTAGGTCGTGGTGTCAAACCATCTTTAAAAATAGGATGTTGCGGAGAAATTGCAGGTGAACCAAGCTCGATAGAATTTCTACAAAAAGTTGGATTGGATTATGTTAGCTGTTCTCCATATAGAGTTCCCATTGCACGATTAGCAGCTGCACACGCTTACTTAAAAAACAAATCTAAAAAGTCAGTTCCCTAATAAAGCAATATTTCGCGTATAAAAACACTCTTCAATATATTTTATTCCATCGTTGGGATTTTAGAAAGTAATTTATATCTATAATTGCTGTTATTTAAAAATGGGAAGTTCAGAAAGGATATTCAGTAATTCTGGAAAAAGATGATAAGAATATTATATAATAACAATTATTTTTCCTTCAAAAATAATTTTTTAAATCTAAATTTTTATTATTTAACAATAAATTTTATTATTTTTCCAGAAAATATCGGTTTTCAGCAAAAAGAGATTACATTCAAAAGTTAATTTTTCTTTTCATAATTAGATTATTTTAGGTAGATTATTTTAGGATAAATTTTAAAACGGTGTAAGAAATTATCTTAGAAACTATGGAAAAAATTGGTGGATTTAAGAGATATACAACTATCATAATTGAGCTTGAAGAAGAACAATTTACTTATCTCACGTTATTTTTTACACCAGTTGTCGATCTAAAAGATAAAGAAGACTGGATGAAGAATTATCTCAAGAAAAGCTTAAAATTAGGATCTTTTAGCAAAGAAAATAATAAGATAAGAATCGAAAGGCTTTCAAAATATTTAATTAAATGAATTATAGCGGGAATAACAACATATCACTCAAAGGATTGTTTAGAATTATGGAGGAAGATCTATTAAAAAATAGTTTAAAAAGGTACCTAAAGACGGGTAGCTTCTCGGTAAGAAAGAGCATTGCAAATCGAAAGGATTTACCTTTAGAAATTATGAGAATTTTAGCTAAAGATGAACATAAATATATAAGAAAGGAGCTGGCTAAGAGAGAAAATTTACCAATTGAATTAGTTCAATTTTTAGCTGATGATGATGCAAGTGAGGTAAGGGAAGAAATTGCTGCTAGAAATGATTTATCAGTCAAACTTATAACCAAACTTGCCACAGATAATGAAAAATATGTCCGAGCTAAAATTGCCAGTCGTAAACAACTCTCGAAAACCCTTCTTAAGAAGCTTGTATGTGATCCTGAGGGTTGGGTGAAACAAGCGGTTGCTGCAAGAGAAGACTTGTCTCGTGATTTAATTGTTTCATTAGTAAAAGATAAAGATGATAGGGTAATCAAAGTAATAGAAGACAGAAGTGATTTAGATGATGGAATAAGAAGCATGATAGAAGGGATCCGAAAAGAATCGGCAAAAATGAGAATGGGAGATTTTGATAACCAAGAAATCTTAATCAAAGAGTATAATGAATCAGGCAAGGGATACGTTGAAATTCTTCCTATTGAATTAATGGAAAAAATAATTAATGATAAAGACAAGGGGACACGTTGTTACCTTGCAGATGTTCCTGATTTACCTATGAAAATCTTAAAAAAATTAGCAAATGATCCTGAGAATGATGTTAAAGAAAGATTAGCATTAAGAAATAATTTACCTTTAGAGATCATATCAATTCTTGCGAAAGAAGGAAATACTGAGACCAAAAAACGAATCATTAAATATCAAAAATGGTCTCCAGAAATGTTTATACAAATTATGGGAAATGTTAATTATGATTTTAGGAAAGATATAAAGAAATTTATAGAAGATAAAAATTTATTATCAAATGAATTGATTAAAAAAATGTCCAATGATCCAAATAGGGATATTAGATTATTCATTGCATCATATAAATTTTTACCGAGCAATTTAATAGAAGAACTTGCTAATGATTCAGATGAATACATTAGGAGAGCAATTGCTAAAAGAGAGGATCTCACCCAAAAAGTTGTAAAAATTCTAGCTAAAGATAGCTCTTGGTGGATTTTACGAGAAATTGTAGTGAGAGATGATGCACCACTTGAATTAGTTGAAAAATTGGCTGAAGGTGATGATAGAGACTTAGAAGCAGTAGCTAAAAGAAAAGAACTCCCGATGGATATCATTATTAAGCTGGCGAAACATTATAGTGATAAAGTGAGGGAAGCAATAGCTGTAAATAAGGATCTACCATTAGAAATTATTGGAGAATTTTTAGCTGACAAGAACAGATATGGTATTCCAAGAAATATAGCTAGCAGGGATGACCTTCCGCTCGTCCTGATGAATAAATTTATTTCAGATGATCGGTTTAAAGAACAACTTGCTAAAAATATAAGTTTGCCGCCCGACCTTGTATCAAAACTAGCATACGATCCTTCTGCTGGAGTGCGAAAAACAATAGCAGAAAGAGAGGATTTACCAGTTCATTTAATGATGAAATTAGTGGGCGATAGCAATAAAGATGTCAAACTTGCATTAACTAGAAGAAAAAATTTACCAATAGAAGTAATGGATTACTTAGCGAGACAAAAATATGATGTGAAAGATACCATTATCGATAGAGTCGATTTACAGTTTGAATTATTTGAAAAATTCATTATAAATGAAAATTATTATTATGATAATGATGCAAGTAACTATTTTTTATGGTTAAAATGCCTTAAAAAAGACCATATGAATTTTGAGTTATTGAGGGAGCTTGTAAAGAAAAATAATAATAGCTTAGATAAAGATATTGCAAAAATAAAAAATCTACCTGAAGATATTATAGAAAAACTTTCTAAAAGTAATAATTGGTTTACCAGAAAAATGATTGCTGAACGAGAGAATTTACCCCTTGAAATAATGAGAAAATTAGCTTACGATGAGGCATTTAGAGTAAGAATTAGTATTTCTCAAAGAGGTGATTTGCCTCCTGATTTAATTGAATATTTTAAGAGAGATATAATTCTCAAAATAAAAAAAAGATTACTAGAAGTTGAGTATCTACCCACCATATTAACCCCAGATGTTCTAAATATCCTAATTTTAGATGAAGATGAATATATAAAAATACAAGTAACAAAAGCAGTCTATCTTCCAGAGGAATTTCAAGATAAATTAGCTAAGGATAAGAATAAGCATGTCCGAAAATATCTTTCATTGAGGAATGATTTATCCACTAAAATCATTGAAACACTTGCGAGTGATTCTTTTGTTGAAGTGAGGAGAAATATCGCAAAATTAGATAAATTACCATCAAATGTAATAAATAAATTCTCCAAAGATTCTGACGATAAAGTAAAAACTCTAATTGCTTCTAGAAATGATATACCTATTGATTTAATTGAGGATTTAGTTTTAAAACAATCATTACCAGTTAAAAACGTAACTATTGACCTTGGAGAATTTTTATGTTCTGGTTATGTTGCCCATAATTTAGCAAACTTTATGAAAACACCGCGTAAGAGAAGAGATGACTTTTATCTTTGCTACTGTCGTGGAATATATCAACTAAATGAAAATGGATTTCAAATAGAATACCAAATACCTGATCTAAGATCCGCCCATCTTGACCAATATTACCTTGGATTCATATTAATTAATATTCCAGCTTCAAGTCTTGACGATTTCACTTTTAAGTATAATATGATAGGAGTGACTTATCGAGAAAAAGCCCAGAATCTTGATAAATCTAACGAAATTTTGAGAAATGTTGGAGTAGATGACACTCTCAGTTTTAAATTTAGTAAACCTCCACCTGAAGGTACATTTAATGAAGAAAAATATGAAATATCCCTATGCATAAATAATTCCCTAAATCGTGAGGTAATTTTGAGGAAGGAAAAGTCAATCAAGCAATTTCAATTGAATTGGGAGAAAAAAGACTTAAAAATTCCTTCAAAATATCAAATCGAGGGTAAAGAATTAGTAAAATTAGGTACCAAATTAGGATTTAATACCATAACTGCATTTAAGAATCAAAGTGATGAAGTTATTTTGGGCTACGATAAATTCGAGCACTCAAAGATTTTTGTGAACAATCATCAAATGGTTTCTCCACCAATTGCTTCAGTTGGTTTAAAAATATTCTTAAATTGTTTTATAGGAAGATTAAAAATGCTAAAAAATCGAAATTTTACTGTTTCATTCGAGGATAATTCACCCGTAATCGTTGTCCTTAACGACGAATTATTATCATATAAATTAGTTTTATTTCCAGTGCTCAGTAAATACAAAAAAGATTTTGATTTTAAAAAATATTTAAATTAAATTTTTAATAAGAGAGAGCAAAATACAAAGAGGATGATTAAAATTAGTAATAATTTTATAGAAATTAAAGGAATTAAAATTGAAATAATAGACGATAGATTGCATTATGGGTTATATGATCAAATTAGTGAGGAAATGAAATCAAAAAAACAAATTTATTATATTTCAGATATCGTGGGATTAGAAAACAATAAAAACTTAATTGAATTAGATCTTAGTTTTCATAAAATAAGGGAAATCAGTGGTTTAGAAGTCCTTAATAATTTAAAGACATTAAAACTCTCTGGTAATTTCATTAAAAAGATTGAAGGTTTAAATAAATTATCAAACCTTCAAGAATTACATCTTGATGGTAATTACATTAAAGAAATTGAGGGAATTGAGCATTTAAAAAATCTTAAGATTCTTAATTTAAGAGATAATTCTATAAATGAAATTAAAGGACTAGATACTTTGAAAAAATTAAAAAGACTTGATCTTGGTAGAAATCAAATAACCGAGATTAAAGCTTTGGAAGAATTAAAAAATTTAAGGGAATTATATTTTGATGGTAATCATTTAAAGATGGAATCTGTTCTATGTACGGGAATAAAAGAGATTAAGGGGTTAGATTCTCTAATAAATTTGGAAGTGCTAAATCTAGGAGGAAACGAAATAGAAAAAATTCAAGGATTAAATAAATTAAATAGTCTAAAATCTTTGGATCTTAGTTTAAATAAATTAAAAAATGTTAATGGCTTAGAAAAGATTCCTAAATTAATAAATTTAAATCTATCCAATAATGAATTGGATGGAATTGACCTATATGCATTTAAAAACCTTAAGAAATTAAACTTGAATAACTCTAAAATAACTCAAATTCACGGATTGAACGAACTAACCCAACTTCAAACATTAAAACTATCAGAAAATAATTTAGCTGAAATCAAAGATTTGGATAATTTACACCACCTTGAAGAGTTAGACATCGGAAAGAATCACATTCATAAGATTAATGGATTAAAAAATTTGAAACAGTTGAAAATAATGAATCTTGAAATGAATTATATATCTGATGTCAAAGATCTCCAATATTTTACTAGTCTTGAAGAACTTTATCTTAGTGGTAACAAGAAAATAGAAACATTATATCTTGGTGACCAAAAATACCTTAAAATTTTAAATGCTGAAGATAATAATATTTCCCAAATTTTTTGCTCGGATGAATTATCAAATTTAACATATCTAAATTTAAGTCATAATAAATTAAAGAAACTAAATATATTAAATAAATGCACTAATCTCTTAGAATTGTATCTTAATAATAATAAAATTGCGGATATGGCAGATTTAAACGGATTGGATAAATTGTTAGAATTGCGAATTTTAGACCTTCAACATAATATACTATCTGAAATAAAAAAAATTACTAATTTGATTAATCTTGAAGAATTAGATTTAACTCGAAATCAAATTTCTGAGATAAGAGAGTTAGATAATTTAGTTAATCTTAAAAAATTGTACCTACATGAGAATAAGATTAAAGAAATTAAAGGACTGGAAAATCTAAAAGGATTAAGGACATTAAGGCTTGAATATAATAATATTGAAAGTAAAGAAGAAAAATCTTTGGTATATGAAAGAAATAAAGTAAGAGAGATTGATCAAAAACAAATTAAAAAAATTATTTCATATTGTAGAAAAAAAGCGAAAAGAGATGGAGCTATTTTGCCAACTAAAAAACCAAAAAGAAAAAAAATAATAAATAAAATATCCTTGGAAACTATTTTAAACTATCAAGAGCCTCTTAAACCGAAAGATACCTTGACTAATGTTTATTTTAAATTCTATGATTACCATAGAAGCATGAAATCAGCAAGATATTATTTTAAATTACTCACTACCGATGGAACAGAAATAAATTCATTCCCAGGTTACTCAACCTTACAATTTGTCGTGAGTGGTCAAGGATTGGCTTCTTTAATGAAAATAATTCAAGCGGGAAAACTTGGAGGATTTTCCCAAGTTACTATGTTTGCCCAAGATCGAACAGTTCAATACCAAAGAGGTTCCATTCATTATTTTTTAGAATTGATATTAGGGGCACCAGGACAAAAAGTTAAATTAACAGCATCAAAAAAAGTAAACGCGTGTAAAAACTGCGATGCCACATTACTTCGATTTAGTTATGATTGGAAAATTCAGAGCGATGATTTAAGTCTGAGTATGTGTCCATATTGTAACACGAAATTAGAAATTATTGAAAGACCCAGGAAATATCATAAAGTTCAATTGGATTTTAAAGCAAAAAACTGCGCTGCTACTGCCACGAACACTCAGATTGGAATAATTTATCATGGCATTCCCATTAAAACGACAGTTAAAGTCAAGGCAATGTATAATTTCTTATTGAATTATCAAGAATTATTTCTGAATTCTGCAATGGGACCGTTTGAAGTTAAAATTCCTAATGGAAGGGATGTTTTGTATTTAAAAGACATTGAACCGGCTCCGGTCTTAAATAAGGAAATTGAATGGCGACCCGTTTATCTATTTCCTGAGGATTTAATTGCCTTTTAATTTTTATTGCAATAATAGGAATTTTTATTATATTTTTTTAATATAGGTTTGCAAAAAAGATACATCCTTACAAGTAAGAGGGAATTCAATGGTAATCATTGAAGACTTAGAAAACTTGATGATAAAAATAGAGATTATGAACATTATGAGTATAGGACAAATAGATATAGATATACTTAATTTTGTTATGAACTTGAAAAATTCAATTCCTGACTCGGCATTACCAATAACGCATAAAATTGATAAAGGAATTAGTATGTTTAAGAGAGAACGAAATCTTTTATATATTGATAAGACGGATGAGGGTCTTAAAGCGGCAATAAAGTCTCAATCACATCCAGAAAACTTGGAATATGCCATATCTTTAAAGTTGGACGGTTCTTTTTTCTATGGGACGCAAAATCTTCACCCATGTGGGGGATTAAAAGGTCGAATATGCAAGCATATGATTTTAGCTTTGATTGCTACAATTAAACAAGGACTATCAAATCAAAAAGATTTGATACAATGGGTTAAAAATTCGGTAAACTTTAAACCTAAACTCGAGAAAATAGAAGCAACAGCAATATTTCTAAGAAATAAAAATGCGTTAGAAGGTAAAATAGAGTGGCGTCCTGTTGAAATATTTCCTGAGGATTTTATGGCGTTTTAGGAGGATATTATATCACTATTACTGAACAAACTGAGGAAGTTTTTGAAATATTCGAAGTCGTTAAAGCAAAATTAAACAATCTGCTAATTAAAGGAATTCAAAGCATTAATCAAGAAAGTTATTCTGTAATTGTCAAGTTAAAGGAAAAAATGTATGAATTGAATCTAAATTTAATAGTAGAATTATTAAATAAATTCATTCATTCACTTGATCAATTAAATTCCGGAATTAGAACACCAGAACTTAAAAAAAGTCTAGCAGAAAACGCCCTCGATATTATATTAGGGACTAGATTATTTGAAAATGTGTCAACAATCGAATTAATCAAGAGGAATTTGAAGGACGAGGATTTAGATTAATGTCATCGGTTCAATTAGAGAGAATATCAGAAGAAGTCAAGTCTTTTGTCGAAAATCTGACCTATAATGGGCTTAATTTAGTGACGATGGATAGCATTAAACAGATAGAACTATTTCTTCAAAATGCTTCCAAAGTTAAAGCTTTTCGTCTTGCCACTTCGTTAAGATATTTACATATTGAATTAAAAAGATTTTTAGATAGAAGCAAGGCATTTAATATTAATCGATATATCTTCTTTCTCAGTAATTGTTGGCTTTTATGTCGAGCATTTTTAAATTTAGATCTCTCTAAAGCTAAAGAACATGCCCTATATGATAAATTACTTGGAAAAGTAGAAGAATTTAACCTTATAAAAGAAGTAAAGTTGCGCTTAATTGGAGTAGAAAAAGTATCTTTGGAAGGCGTTATGTTTGGATTTATTTTTTACTTCATTGCTATTGAGGGAAAAAATAAAGGTAAGATATATAAATGGAGCTTGATGCAACCTCCAAAAGGAGGTATACAACCAGAATTACTATTATCGTTATCATTATCTAATTCTCAGCCGGCTTCTTCAATAAATGGATTATTTTTTAGGGATATTCAAGTAGAAAATCTCCCTTGTTCAGAGACTGATTGTATTATCCGTTTGATGGGTGATCAAAAAACGAAAATCAAGTTTCTGAAGCCAATAGTAGGTCATAATAAAGACCCTTTTCCAATTGAATATTTAGGAGATTATCATTTTTCCTCAAAAGAGATTCTTAACAAAATAAATAAACGAGAAATAACTCCTTTTGATATTACGGCAAATTTTGTTGATTATATCTACATTAAAAATGTTCAAATATTGGATTTTAAAATAACTGGAGAGGATGAATCAAAAACAACCTCTATAATCTTTGCAACAGAGCATTCTAAAGATTTTCCAATATACATCAAGATTCAAGATAAAGTCATTAATCAAAATTTGATTGAATCGCTAAAAGAGAACGCAAAAAATAAGACGAAAATATTTGGAATGTTTGGAAAATTGATTCTTGAAAAGGGAAAATTAGGTTTATATCCTTTAGGTTTGTTTGATGGAACAAATGAGAGTTTTCCCGTACTTATGGGGGATCATTTTATAGATAATCGTGAAATTTTAAAAGAATTATACAAAAAATGATGATTTATTATAATTAATAAGAAAATAGCGTGAAAAAAATGCCTAAAAAGAAAACATCAATTAAGAAAAAAGTTGAAGCGGAAGCAACTTCTAAAACAAATTTAGAAAAAGAGCATAACTCGAATTCCAAAACGACCAATAAGGAGATTAAAATCCGAGCACCCGCTGAAGAACTTCACAAGGAAGAATTAATTGGCTTAATTCAAAATGATACCTATCCTAAACCACCCAATTGGATGTTATCGCCTAAAATGGTAGAGATTTTTATCAATGGTTCAGATGAAAAATTCAAATACAATGTAAATGGTTCAAAGAAGGAGATTTCCATTAGTACAAAGTTTTTCGGAGATAGAAACTTGCTTCAAAAAGCAATAGTCACTCTTGCAAGTGAACGTGCTTTAATGCTAATTGGGGAACCTGGAACTGCAAAATCCTGGCTATCTGAACACTTAAGTGCAGCAATTTGCGGAGTTTCTACTTACTTGATACAAGGAACAGCAGGAACAACTGAGGATCAAATTCGTTATTCATGGAATTATGCGTTATTAGTGTCCGAGGGACCAAGTCCAAGATCTTTAGTCTCTTCACCTACAATTAATAGTATGAGGGAGGGTAAAATTCTGAGATTTGAAGAATTAACTCGCTGTCCACAGGAAATCCAAGATAGTATGATATCAATCTTATCTGAAAAGGTAGTTCCGATTCCAGAACTCGGATCGGAATATTTGATATATGCAATACCAGGTTTCAACGTCATTGCTACTGCAAATGATAGGGATCGAGGAGTAAATGAAATGAGCGCAGCATTGAAGCGTCGGTTTAATTTCATCTACGTTCCGGTGATTGATGATAAAGAATTAGAAAAAAAAATAGTACTATCGAGAACAACAGATTTATTATCTAAAATCGGGTTTAAGATTCAGATACCGGAGGACACGTTAGACCTATTAGTCACGGTTTTCCAAGAGCTAAGGACTGGCAAGGGTGTAGAAGGAGGAAGGTTCACTCCCTTATCTACTGTAATGTCTACGTCCGAAGAAATTTCATTGCTTTGCGATAGTGGAATTTATGCCAAATTCTTTGGAAAAGAACAAATCGAACCTCGATTTATCGCAATGAATTTAATAGATGCAGTCGTGAAGAACGATAAGGAGAATTTATCCAAGCTTCGAGAATATTTTGATCTAATTATAAAAGCTAGAAGCACAAGATCAAATACTTGGAGAGATTTTCATGAAGCCTTTCGGACTTACATGTAATTATTAGAAAATAATTCTGAGGAAATGAATAACTTGGGTGAAACGGATTCTAAAGGGAATAGATATTTAAAAGAAATTCTTTTTGAAATTGGTAAAGAATTAAAGTATGATTTGAATAAAATAAAAACCCAATTATCTAATGTAATATCCTCCGAAATTAAGTATATTCCTGTTAAACACCATTCCCCTGGTTCATCTATCCTTATAAAAAAATGTATTGAAAAATTCAAGCCGAAATTAGTCTTAGTTGAAGGGCCTGCTTTAGCAGAACATTTAATACCTTATATAATTGCCCAAGATACAAGACCACCAATCGCAATAATTTCAATTTATATTGATGATGAAAATAAATTCGGATTTAATGGCATATTAAGTCCAGATGAATCTGTTCCTGCAAAATATCGGGTTTTTTATCCATTTGTATCTTATTCTCCTGAATTGATAGCCTTAAAAGAATGTATGAACAAAAAAATACCAATTCATTTTATTGACCTACCACTGACCGCTTTAATTCCCTATTTAGTTGAAGATCCAGAAAGAATATATCAACCTTATGAACAAACTCACGTTCGCTACCAAGCAAGTGATTTTTATCAGAAATTAGCTCAAGTGTTTGATTTTGAAAATTTCCACGAAACTTGGGACACATTATTTGAAATTAGAATTGAAATGGATGATATGGAGGAGTTTAGAGAATCCATCCTAACTTTTTGTTCCTTAATTCGAGAGGGGCTATCAAACGAATTTCTAGAAAAAGATGGAACAATTCTCAGAGAATCTTATATGAAGTATAAGATAGAAGAATTTAAAAAACAGTATAATTTGAAAAATAAAGATATAATGGTCATTACTGGAGGGGTTCACTCAATAGCACTTCCAAGTTCTAGTCCAAAAAAAATTGATCTAATAAGTGAGGGTTTATTAAATTCTTTAATCCCTTATTCTTATTTCCGTGTCAGTAAAACCTCGGGATATGGTGCGGGAAATCAAGGTCCATATTATTATGAAACCATTTGGCAAAAATTTATAGCTAATACCAAAAATGTGTTTGATTTAACAGCAATTGATGTAATAACTGATGTCTTTCACATGGCTAGAAAACGCGGGTATATCATATCTTTAGCAGACACTATTTATACTTTTGAAGGCGCAAAACTCCTTGCCATGTTAAGAAGACGTGAGGTACCTATCATCAAGGATATCGTTGACTCAATTTATATGACTTTAATTAAAGGTAATCCTATAGTCGAGGGTACTTATTTAGAATATTTCCTTCAAAATAGATTAGTAGGATATGAAGTTGGTAAGGTCACTAAAAAAATTGCCAGATTACCACTTCAAGAAGATTTTTACCTTAAATTAGAATCCTTTGGAATTAATTTAGAAGAACGGCAGCAAAAATTCTGTTTAAATTTAAGAGAAGAGAAAGATATCAAATTTTCTGAATTTTTTTGGCAGCTTAAATATTTAGATTTAAATATATTAGAGAACGTAAGTGGTCCAAATATATTAAAAGGAGTCACGGGGATTTTTACAGAGATTTGGGTGTTTAATTGGTCACCTAATGTAGATAGGGAACTTGTCGAGTTAAGTATTTTAGGTTCAACAATTGAAGAAGCAAGTAAAAACAAAATAATTGAGGAATCGAAGAAAAATATCAAGAATTTTGAACAAATTTCTAATAATTTATTTCAAACATTGGTAATGGGATTTAATCAACAATTTATAGATTTATTTGAAGTTTGTGAGGATTCAATCGAAAAAGATGATCAATTTATCTCAGTTTCTCGTGGTTTGAATAATTTAATTCTCATCCATCAGTACATGCTTGTCTTGGTAAGCCAAAAAGGAAACATTCCCCTCATCCAAAAATTAATTCAGCGTTGTTATTTTGCTTGTTGTTTCCTGATTCCAAATTATTCAAATCCACCTGAGGAAATGCAAGACGATTTTGTGCTTCAAATAAAAAACATGACTAATTTTTTGTTAACCCTCACTAAGATAAATATCGATCTAACTGTGTTTAAAGAAAGTTTGAAGACTTGCTATAGTGCATCTGAAAATGATTTTATAAGAGGATCTTGTATAGGGATACTTCATTTAATGAATTTTATTAAAATAGAAGATATCCAAGAAACTATATACGATTATTTGAAAAGTGAAGATAAAATTAAAATAAGAATCGGTAATTACATCCATGGGCTAATAACGACTTGCCAATCAAAAATTTTATTTAATGAATCAATAATTTCATTACTTTCAGAAGTTATAGAACATGTAAACTGGAAAATTTTTACTGCAATCTTGCCTGCGATGAGAAAAGCTTTTTCAAATTTAGAACCGCGCGAGTATGAAATATTTATAGAAAAACTCTCTGAATTATTTGGATTAAGAAAAATCGAAATAACCGAATTTCAAGATGAAGTTCGAGCAGAATACTTGATTTTCTTTGATAAAATTGACCAAAAAATACGTAAGATTTTTGAAGAATGGTTTGGGAAGGTCTAATTGATGCCATCAAGCACTGAAGATGTCTTAGAAAGAAAAAAAATTTATGATAAACTATCGTTATCTCAAAAAGCTACATTAGCAAAATGGCGTTTAATTTTAGGAAAAGAGGCAGAGGATCAAGGAATCCAATTGGGTGGTAATAAATTAAGTGATTTAACAAAACAAACTATGAAAACAGAGAAATCCTCGAAATCTGTGAAGACGGGAAAATCTGGGAAGACAGGGAAGGCTGGAAAAGCCGGAAAGGTTGGAAAAACTGGTCAGACTGGGGATGTTGGAGAATCAGGAAAAAGGAGCAAAGTGGATAAAGTAGGAGAAATACAAGTAAAGCGTCAATCCAAAGGAGAAAGGGCAGGAAGTAGTGAAATAACTAAAAGTAAGGGAGATCAGGATGATCTCTTTGGAAGGGGAGGTGGTGATGAAGATGGTGAGATCGATGATATAGAATTAAATAAATTGGATGATATACTAAATTTCGTTTACGCAACAACTCAACAACAAAGAAGTGCCAATTTAGGGCGAAGTAGATTATCGATTCCAAAATGGATTGAAAATGTTAATGAGTTATTTCCAAAAAATGCAAAAGAAGTTCTAGAGAAAGATTTTGTTAAAAAAACAGATTTAGGAGACCTCGTTAACCATCCAGAGCTTTTTGATAAGGTCGAACCAAGCCTAGAAATGGTTAAAACAATAATATCACTCAAACATATGTTGCCAGAGAAAGTCAAAATAGCAGCAAGAACAGTTGTAAAAAAGGTTGTTGACGACCTTAAAGACAAATTACAAAATGAAGTAAAAAAATACATAATTGGAGCAATTAAACGCGAAGAACACACTCCTATTAAAGTTTTTAGAAATATTGACTGGAAACAGAGCATTCAACGAAATTTAAAACATTACAATCCAGAGTTAAAGAAACTGATCATGGCGGAGCCAAGATTTTATAGCGCTGAAAAAAGGAAAAGAGCATGGCAAATAGTGATTCTTGTTGATGAAAGTGGATCCATGAGTGATTCAGTTATTTATTCTGTTGTAATGGCTTCAATTTTTGCTAGCCTACCTGCAGTTCATATAAACTTGATCATTTTTGATACTCAAGTTGTTGATTTATCAGATAAAATTGATGATCCAGTAGATGTTTTGATGTCAGTACAATTAGGAGGTGGAACGGACATAACTCAAGCTGTTGATTATGGACGTTCTTTGATTAAAAAACCAAAAAAGACAATAATGGTCATCATTAGCGACTTTTTCGAAGGAAGACCGTATAGCGATTTGACGAGATCAATAAAACAAGTTTTGGAAGGGGAAACAAGAATCCTTGGGATTGCATCTCTCGGATCTAATGCAGAACCTTATTATAATCGAGATTATGCAAATGAAATACGAAAGTTGGGTATAGATGTTATTGCATGCACACCCGAGAATCTATCAGAAATCATTGCTCGATTGATGAAATAATTGATGAATTGATATGTTAACGTCTAAGAAAAAATTTTTCAAACCAATCAGCATTAACAAATTATATGAATCTAATATGAACATCGAACAAGGGCAAGTGATTTCAGATATATACATAAAATTTTTTGAATATAATAAAACTCAAACAATAGTTTATTATAAAGTTAAATTATATATAGAGGAAAACCTTTATTTGGAAAGATCGGAGAATGGAAGAAAATTTATGAACATTTCTGAATATTATATTAAAAATAAATGCCATGTCTTTCCATTTGAAAATTCAGAATGTAAAATCTTTTCCCTGACGTGCAAAAAGTATGCTGCAATCAATATGGAGGTAGCGGAAAAGTGATAGAAATTGATAAATGCTTAGAAAACCATAGAGTTTTCCTTTCGCAATGATTCATTTTCAAATCTTTATTCCTTTATTTTATTATGAATAGTGGGTCTATGGAATTAAATTTTAATAAAATTACATTAAAAGTTCCAAAAATGACTTCGTGCCGAGTTTCAGGTGTTTTTGAGGTATTGAATCACTAATTTTTACCATTTTAATTGCATTATTTGGACAATTTACTGCGCAGACGCCACATCCTATGCAATACTCGTCTCTTAATAACATATGTTCATCAGAAGAATCCGTCTTCCGAGGATAAATATGGAAGATTGCATCCATCGGGCATTTTTCCATACATGTTCCACATTTCACGCAAAGTGTGTTATCCCTTTCTGGTCTATAATTGCTTGGATTTGTTGCATAAATACGGGATTTCTTAGAAGGACTTAAAACACCGCAATGACAGGAACAACAGTTACAAATAAACAATTTAGATTCCGCGCTAATGTCATCCACGGTATGATGAACAAGACCTGCTTTTTCAGCTTTTCGTAGGTGTTCAATGGCTTCTTGTTTTGTTAATTCTTTACCCCATCCTAATTCGACTGTAACTTGCCCCATTAGGCCACAAAATAAACATCCAAGTTCTGCAGGTGCTCTCTTGCAAGGTTCCCCTGAATATTCTCCCAATAAACGACATTGACAAGGAACCGTTGCAAAGTAATCGTATTTATTAATTATTTCCTCTGCTATTTCATGAGGAAGCACTTGTGACTTAGTATTTATGGTCGTATCAATTTGTATCAATTTTTCCTTAGCATCGATTGGAAGTAAAGGACGCATTAACTTGACCTTAGCTTCCATTAATAATTGAGGTAAAATATCATCCATTATCTTCCTGAAAATTACCGCGGCTTTGGTAAGATTCTCTTCAGTATCCTTGCGTTCACAATAATATCGTTCGAATACTCCAGGAGCGAGGGTCATTAAGGAGAACTTTGATCCCTTCTTTGATAGAGTTCCTTTTTCTGATAATCTATTTAAAGTTGTTTTCAATTGAGCTTTTGGAATTCCTGTTTTCTCAGCTAGCTCTTGGATACCAATTGGGTCATATGCTTTCGGGAAATGGTAGAGGATTTTAATTTCTTCTTCATTCCAAAGAATTTTCATGATCTCATAAGTTGCTTCATGTTTTGGGGCGAATAACGGACCCATTTCAAGTTTTGTTCTTACTTCTTCATAATAATCAATATCACTCATGTAAAACTGCTCCTTTTTTTACTATTTTGATATTGTTGGTATTTTTAAAATTGGATAAAATTTATTTATATTGTTTTATTCAACTCTTGAATCTCTTTTAAATTCATTAATTTCTCGAAATATTCTAAATCCCTTCTTCTTCATCCAGTATGAAGAAAATTTCGATGATTTGTTAATATTTTTTAACTAATTTTTTTAATTTATTTTTTTAATTTAAATTTTTATTATTATTTTTATTATTTAACGATTATCTTTATTATTTTTCCAGAAAATATCGGTTTTCAGCAAAAAGAGATTACATTCAAAGGTTAATTTTTCATTTTATAATTAAATTATTTTAGGATAAATTTTAAAATGGTGTGAGAAATTGTCTGAGAAACTATGGAAAAAATTGGCGAGAAAGATAATAAATGTCGGAATGGTTCCTTTTGTTATTAGTGAAAATTTAATAGAATTCTTACAAATACTAGTAAATGAGGAACAAGCTGAATTTATAGTAAATTCTTTTAAAAAAAATGCGTTAAATCTTGACCAAATTAAAGAGCGATCAGATCTTTCTGAAGAAAAAATATTGAAAATTTTAGACGAGTTAATGGATAATGGAATTATTGCAGGTACTAAAAGTAAAAGTACGGGAGTTAGGGTCTATTATTTACTACCTTTATTTCCAGGAATTCTTGAATTTTCATTAATGAGAGGAGAAACAGGTCCAAAACAGAAAAAAATTGCTGCTTTATTTGAAAAAATTCAAAAAGAACTTAATATATCCGTTCAAGGCAATTTAGAAAACATAATACCACAATTTAAGAATTTTAATCCAATTTCACGAACCGTCCCTGTTGAAGAATTTGTTGAAGTCGGTCAAGAACGAGCGATACTTTCAGAAGATGTTTATGAGCTCGTCGATTATTATGACCCAATTGCTATATCAAACGTGTGCTATTGTAAACACGTCCGGAAATTAACGGGACACGAATGTAAAGCAACCCCAAACGATCACCAAGTTTGTATGCAATTTGGTAAGTCAGCTGAATTTGTGATAGAACGTGGTTTTGCTAAAGAAGTTACTAAAGAAGAGGCAAAACAAATGCTCAAGAGAGCAGAGGATTATGGATTAGTTCATAAGGTATTTCACTCTCAATTAAACCTGAAAAAAGATTTGGATGGCATTTGTAATTGTTGTAAATGTTGTTGTGGTCTTTTCCGCATGCATTATGAAGGTTCCATGCCAATATACACGTTAGCAACGTACATGCCTCGAGTTATAGTTGATAAATGTATTGGATGCGGAACATGCGAAGAGAAATGTCCAATGGAAGCAATTGCTCTTAATTCTGATGAAAAAGCAGAAGTTAAGGAAGAACGCTGTATTGGATGTGGTGTATGTGCAAGATTCTGTCCTGAAGAAGCAATAAAAATCGAGAGAACTGGACCTCGAAACGTGCTTGTACCGCCCCCTATAATGGGAAAATAATCCCTTTTTTTATTTTTTAAACGCTAATGATGATAATCCCGATTTATTAATTTCATTAATTATAAAATTTTTTGTAAATAAAATTTATTAAGCCTTGAATGAAAAAAATAAATTTAATTAATAATCTCTTTTGAGGATGAATGATTCAAAACTGAGCTGGTGAATTTTATGTCGTGGATTAGAGAAGAAGGAAAAATAAATGAAAATGTTTATCTCTTTGATTCATTTTTATTCGCGCAGAAACAAAGCATGGCCTGTTACTTAGTGAAAGGTTCAAAAAAAATTGCCTTGATCGATGCATCGGGTAAGCAAGAAGGGAAAACGATTGCTAAAAAGATTAAACAATTAAATTTAGAACCTGATTTTCTTATATTAACGCATTCTCATTGGGATCATGCAGATGGCACGTTAAATATTAAAAAAATATTTCCAAACATTGAAGTATTGGTAAGTAGAATTGGAGTGCAAACTCTTAAAAATGCAGAGGAATTTAATAAAGGATTTTCAGATTTTGCACCAAAATCAAAACCTATAACGGATGTTTCACCTTTAAAAGATGAAGATATAATAGATCTTGGAGATATTGAATTAAAAATCTTTGAAACCCCTGGTCATACTAATTGTAGTTTGTCCGTTCTAGATCAGAAGAATAAAATTCTTTTTACTGGGGATTCCTTTGGCTATCCAATGAGTGAAAAATTATTTATTGCACCGATTATGCCGCCCGAATTTTCAAAAGAAAATCTATTAAATAGCATTAAAAAAATAAGTACCGTAAATTTTGATTCTATTTGTATTGCTCATTTTGGGTGTTTGAGAGATGAATTTGCAAGAGATTTTCTAGATCAGGCAGAAAAAAAATTAAATTTTTGGTTAGATTTCCTTTTAACCAGATATAAGCAAAATCCATCAAAAGATTATATTGTGGCGGAAATAATGAAGTATCTCAATCAAATAGGATTAACGGGAGTTCAAGTGGAAATATTATCAAATATGTTTGGAGATTGGCTCATTAAGGGGTTACAAACTGCAGGATTAATCTAAATTTCTTTAATGAAAATAATTTAGCTTTTAAAAAGAAATGAACCGAGGGTTTTTCAACTCAAAATCTTTAATAAAACCAAGATAAGTTGTTTTAAAAAAACTTATTTTAATGAAATAACATCCCGCCACAAACATTAAACGATTGCCCCGTGATGTAATTAGATTCGTCTGATGCAAGAAATAATGCCATATTTGCGATATCTTCTGGTGTTGCAGGTCTATCAAGGAGTGGTTTCATTCCTATTTCTCCACCTAGGTTTCCCATAACAGCATCTGCAAGGGGTCCCATTAAGGGAGTTTTGACCGCACCAGGACATATGGCATTAACTAGAATTTTATTCTGAGCCAATTCTTTGGCTAATGTTTGGGTTATTCCTATTACTCCAAACTTAGTTGCACAATATGCACTCAAATTTACCGTACCTTGTTTTCCTTCAACTGATGACATGTTAATTATTTTTCCGCGAATTTTATTTGGATTTGATTTATCTTTTTGCTTAAGCATTTGTCTTGCAACGTATTTAGCACAATAAAATACACCATTCAGATTAACATCGATGATTTGTTTCCAATGTTCTTCCTTCATATGGATTAAATGTCGTAGGTATGTAGGGGGCATGATACCAGCATTATTAATTAAAACATCAATTCGCTTAAATTCTGTAATTGATTTCTTAACATTTTCTTCAACTTGTTTTGGATCTGAAACGTCAACTTTTAAAATTAGTGTTTTTCGCCCAAAAGATTTTGCTTCAGATTCAATTTCCGTTTTTATTTTTTTAATTTCATCAGATGATCGTAGAAAAACATCAAATATTATAATATCCGCTCCTTCTTCTGCGAACTTTTTCACAATGCCACGTCCGATACCTGAAGCTCCACCCGTTATCAAAACAACTTTATCCAATAACCTTTGCATAAAAAAACCTGCGATTAGATTTATTACTCTCATTCACTATTTATTACTACTTACCTATAAATCATGTGAATAAAACTCAAACGCTTCTGGTTTTCTAATAAAAAGAGTCACATTATTAATTCAAATCTTACAAAAATTAATACTTTCTGTTTCTACAAATATATAAAGGGATCTAAATGGAAAAATTTTGTGAAGGTTGGCAACCTAATGAAACTTATGAAGAAGATGAAGAAGGTAATTTTAATTGTGTCTGTTTAAATTGTAAATTCTTTATTGACAATCAATGTGAACTTTTTTGGGAATACGATGATGTTGAACCCAATTTTTAGGAAAAAAAATTAAAATTTGGCAGACTTTGGCTAAGTCTCTAGAATAAAATCCAATAGCTTTTTGATTCTATTCCTGCCAAATCTTTATTATTTTATTGTTTCAAGAAATTCAAGTATTTCTTTATTTTTAGGGATGTCCGACATCGAATCACTATAATACGCATATTTAATTATTCCTTGTTTATCAACAACCAGCAAAGCAGGCATTCTTCCCAGTTTAATAATGTTCCATTCTTGTTTTAATGCGTTAGCTACTGTTTTATCTTGGTTGTAATAGATGGGAATTTTACCCTTTGCATATTTTTCTTCCATTTTTTTTGCATTTTTTAATTTATCTGTTAAAATGGCAATTATTTCTGCATCAAGTTTCGCAAATTCTTCGACATTTTTTCCTAATCTAAGAATATGAGCTCTACAATAAGGTCACATAATTCCTCTTAGCAAAATTACGACAAGATTTTTTTTTCCCCTAAAATCTTGAAGATTGACTGTTTCATCCCTTGAATTTGGTAATGTAAACGCTGGAAACTCCTTTCCAACCATGTCAAACTTGTCTTTTATGGGCTCTCACCTCTAATCAGCTAGCAGATATCATTAGTATATGGTCTATTAAAAAAAATGATAGTTAATAAATTTCTTTAATTTAAATAATAGAAGAATTAAATCATTATTTCTTCAAGAAATCCAAGTCATATAGAATCCAAAGCGTGAAAGTTGCAGACCCTGCATCGTAAAATAACGCAAATAAAATTGGAAAAACTAAACTAGCAGAAACGGTAAAATAAGTAATAACAAAAATAATTTCTGCAATAACCATTGTAAAACGATATAAACTTGAGACTATTGGAATAATCAAATAAACCTTTATATCCCTAGCTGAATATAACAAAAGGATTCCCATGAATACCAGCGAAATTCCCGCAAACTGAGTCCAAAATGGGATTGTTTGGACTCCAAAATTGATAAAAACAGGTGCCATAAAAAAAGTTATCATTAATCCAAAAATAATTTCAAGCCATCCACTGAATTTAATCCAAATAGGCAAAAAATCTTCTTTATTCACGTAATTCAACTCGAAAACAATTAAAACGGAAAATTACTCAAGAATTCCTTTATTAAATTGATCATTTTCTCTATTTCTTCTAGAAATTCATTAATTCTTGTTGTCAAATCATTTAATTCTGGACTATTTAAGTCAATTATTTCATTTTTTATTTCGTTTATATTATCGATTCCTTTCATGATATTAAAAACAAGTGCGTTTGAGAGCATGTTTTTTAGCCATTGCTTTTCAATTGTAAAGAATTGTTTTCGTTCTCCAGGTTTTTTAATGAGTTTTATCATTCCATATCTTGCCATATCTTTCAGAATTAGACTTAAGGCTGAAGCACCATAACCTGTTTTTTTCTGTAAGTCATCAATAGATAATGCATCATCTTGGGAGACCACTAATGTGCCTATTAAACGACCTTGTAGCTGTTCAAACCCCATCTTCCAAATAATATCTTCTATCACGTCAATTAATCTTTCTTCGTACTTTTCTTTCAAAGACAACTCAATTTTATCATCTTTCATAAATTTCAAATTCCTAATTTATGTAAATTTGGGTCCCGTTATAAATTTAAAAGAAAACATTTTATTTTTTTTGGAGTAATTTACGATAAGGTGGAATCACATGTATGCATATTATTTTCAGACAATTGGCGACGTTGTGGAAATTATTGAGTTCTTAAAAAAAGAGAATCTATTAGATAGATTTATGTTTTTTGATCGAAATGCAGCCGTTGACTATTTTGAAGATTACACAGCAGGAAATTGGCTCTTAGCTTTTACTAGCACTGACAATCTAGACGATAATTTAGATTTTGAAGATGAAATTGAAGATAAAAATGGAAAAAAAATCACTAAAGACATAAATCAACGTATTTTAAAATCATTTAACCAAGATTGGAAAACCGTTATGACAGATGATAAGGTTTTTGTAAGTTTTAACGTTGAACTTGATCGAATTGAAGAAATCGACGGGCAAATCAGATTAAAAATGATGAATGCTGAATGTGATATTTTTGGAACTGCAAGTTCCTCTGATATTAATTGCAATTATTGGTGGATACAAGAGCAAGAAATTGAAGGAAAACAATTAAGAGAAGACAGGATCAAGGAAATCCTTCAAGATCAAGGAATATCAATAGTTGAACCTTACAATTTTTAATTCAAGAACATTTTAATAACGATAATTTTTGAGTTTTAATCTTAATTTTTAGATTTTTTCTTCTTTTTTCGTTTTAAGATTTTCCTTTTTAGTTTAAATTCTTCTCTATTTTTTTTCATTTTTTCTTTTAATTCATCTCTCTTTCTCATAAATTGTTCTTTAAAATCAATTAAAGGATGCTCTTTCCTTATTAAATCATATTTTTCTTTATATGATCCAAATTCTAATGTCATTATTTTCCGAACTTTTTCTTCAAAAGGTTTGAAAACACTAATATTTCCCGAAAATTTCACTATTTCATCTTTATAATCTTCTTTAAATTCTTGAGCTAAATTTTGGAGAATTTGGCGAATTTTTGAACTCTTTTTCTTCTGATTATCAACTGATATGAATAAAAGTTTTCGATTATCGATAGATTGTTTTTCATATATTAATCTGGAAGAAGCCAAAATGATGCTATTAACTTCCTCATTACGGGATTCTTGACTTAAGTCATCAATGACTTTCAAAAAACCAGAAAAAATGTCACTATCAATTTTTTTTGAATCCTCAAATTCTATCAAATCCAAGTTAAATAAAGAAACTCCAGAATTCACGTCAATAATATAAATCGATTCTATCATCTTCATCAACTTTTAATATATTTGGAGAATTTTTTCAATATTTAATTCAAAAGCTCCTTATACTTTTCAAATTCCCACTTAAAGATATTTAACGTCATTTCATTTAATTTTTCTCTCGACATGGAGGAGAATTTTAACTTATCACTTTTTTCAATGTTATTAATCTCAGCTTGACGGAACGCTGTTTTTAGGTTTTGAAGATCTTTTTCAGATCCTTTCTGAATTGAAGAGACGTGTGCCCACCATAATTTTTCCCGCTCTGGAATCAAGGTGCTTTCTAAATTATCTGGTAACCTTGGATTTGGTAAAAAAATTGGTTTGAACATTCCCATACATGGTTCCGGTGTGCCGGTCAACCAATTTATGGTAGAATCATCGTCAAAAATCTTAGTAACTTGTGATGCTGTAGAGCGAAATCCGCCATGCATGCATATTCCCCCTTCATGATCACGCAATACTTCCATTGCTTGCTCAACGTTTAATTTACCCCTCTTATCATTCAAAAGTATCTGACATCTGCCTTCTCTTGAGAATGGTGATATCGTGTCTGACACGCCACCTTGGGCAAAACTATTAGCAAAATTAAATTGATCCTCATCTTTACAATACCCCTTTTCAATTGCATGTTCAATAGTGCCTTCCCGTATTAAATCAAATTTTTTACGGATAGAAAGTTCATTTGATATGTTTCTAATGCCTTCAATAACGTGTTCCGCTACCCACCATTTATCCGCAGTTTCAAATACCCACGCTTCATTTTTATCTGCTATTAAAAATGAATTATGATATGTCATTTGATCATTATAGGCACAGTTACCGCCTTGTCCGTGTTTTTCTAATAAATCAATGATAACATTCATTGCTTCTCTTGCAGTTTTTCCTCTTTCAAGTCCCAATCGTAATAAATCCATGCCCAATAATCCTTTGTTTCTAATTGGTTCTTCCGTCCAAACTGCTTCATTCCCGATTACTACCCCAAGATCATTCGTGCCCATTTCTGCACCCCACATCCAATGAGGTTGGCATAATAACACGCCAATTGTTTCTTTAACTTGAGGGATTTCGATATAGGTACATGACACTGTATCTTCTTCATGTATTTTCTTCGGAATATAGACTATATTTTGAACTTCCTCGTAAGGCCTGTCAGAATTCTTACCAAAAATTGTCTTTCCATCCTTAGACGCTGCACCTAAAACAACAAATGTATCACACATTAAATAACACCTAAAAAATTTTCAACATCTTTCGTTATAAATTAAAAAAAAAATTAAAGAAATTATAGATCAGATGTTCCAAATGCTCTCATTTTTTCTGGTTATCAGGAATACATAAATTATAAGGCCTAAAACACAACCTAGAATAATATATGTCCATAATACTTGGAATATTTCGAGAACCACGAAGGGAACCATAAAAAGTGGCGTGTAGAGGCCCATTATCAAAGTGTTTAAACCCATTAATGGCAAGATTATGCCCAAAAGTAAGCAGAGCAGGTAGTTTAACATTATGATATAATAAGAATCTTCGCGATCAACAAATTTAAAGATCATTAGCATGATAAGAACAATATCCGACCAAGCGATAATAAAGAATACATTTGCAATGAGTTGGACTCCCCAGCCTAATAGACCCAAGATGTTAAATAAAATAGTTCCTGCGATAATTACCAATGATGCAAGCCAAAAGATTTTCATCTTCATGATATCCATTTTAGGAATGCCTTTCATACAGGTGCCTCCAATGCAAGGTATCTTTCAATATAATACAAGGTAATTTGATAGCCAGGTGAAGTATATGATAAATCAAATGCATGTCCTGCTCCTTGGATAGTAATTAAAGTTGCCCTGGTTCCCGCTTGGTTACAAAGATATTTATAAGTTACTCCTTGATCAAAATAAGGTACCAAATTATCCTTACTTCCGTGAAGAATTATTACATTTGGTTTTGGTTTATCATATGTTTGAGTTATATGATAAGCTGCAGAGTAATTTTGTAAAAGTCCCAATGAAGTACTTGGAGTAGTATTTAATAGAAGATCAAAGATATTTGTAATGGCTGGAAGTCCACCTAATCGTCCTTCTGCAACTGCAATTTTCATTTTCAACAAATCAGTTGGGGGATAAAAGTGTATTCCACCAATAATAGTCATGTTATCTGGAAACTGATCTCCAAAAGCGGTTGAATTATATCCTGCTGCAATCAAACTACTAAGTTGACCTCCTGCGCTTAATCCCATTGTAAAAATTTTATTTAGATTGAGTTGACTGTAATTTGCTTTGATGGATGTCGTTAAATTATTAAAGAAGATTCCTAGGTTCTCTACTTGTTCTGGAATGGTATAATCATGCTTGTAGGGTGGGAGAAATTCCTGCGCTAACGGGATGCTAAGGAGAGGCATTAATAAGCTTCCAAGTTCACCCATCCCTATTCCTTTGGTCATATTTTCAATGCCATATAATCCATACGAAACATCAAAAACGGCATATCCTTTCGAAGCAAGATATTTTGATCGTTCTTGGGCATTGGTTGGTCCTTTAGCACCGAGTACCCATGCTCCGCCATGTATATTGACTATAATCGGAATACTATTTGCCCCTTTTGATGCGTAATTTTTTGGTAGGTAACTGTCATATAATATCGTATCTCCGTATGAATTATTAGTTATATATGGAATGTCATATTGCACTTCAATCAAACTATCATAATTTTGAGGATTGAATTGTTCCCAAACGTTATATTGTATCTGCAACATGTTACTAGTGTCTAATTGTTGATATGCTGTTCCATAAGTTCGAGTCATTTCAGCTTCTGCGCTAAATACGCTGGCTGGCACTGAATAATATGGGAAAAATGAAGTCAGAATAACAAATGCACCCATTGCAAGAACTAAAATTGCACGTTTCTTTTTATTCCAAAATTGAATTCTAATGATTAAAATCGTTGCAACAATGATCATGAATGATAAAAATCCACTTATGCTTGGTGCTAAAATCGCAATGACGATTCCGAAGAGCGTATAATCCAGAAAAATATAGATAAAGCTTCCAATGACACTTAATCCGAGTGCAAGGTAACAAAATGCTAAAACCAATATTTTTATCGGTTTTGATCGCATTCCACCTTTGATTTTTGAAATAATATCTGTCATATCATTTCCTCAAGAGTTTTTTCTTCAGAGATAATCGAATGAATTTTCCGAAAAATTCGATTAAGTTAGATTTTATAGAAACTATTATTTATTAGCTTCGTCAAGTGTAACTACACCTTCAATTAAATTATTTGTTTTATTGATAGATCATTAATTATTTAGAACAAAAAAAATCATTTCTTACATAAAGAAATGAAATTCTGTAACATCATTAATCCAAGATCGGATGATTTTTCTGGATGAAATTGCGTTGCAAAAATTCCATCTTTCTGAACAATGGATGCAAAGAAGATTTTTTCGTATTGCGTTAATCCAATGACATTTTCAGATAAGGTAGTTCCATAATAACTATGAACAAAGTAAAAATAACTATTCTCAGGAATATTTTGAATAAGAGGGCTCTCTCTCATAAATTTAATTGAATTCCATCCCATGTGAGGAACAACAATATCATTAGGAAATCTTATAACATGCCCCTGAATTAGTTCTAAGCCTTTATATGGTTTCTGACCGTTTTCAATGCCTTCTGTACTATCCGAAAATAAAAGCTGAAAACCTAAACAGATTCCTAATAAGAGCTTACCATTTTCAACCTCGCTTATTATTATATTTTTTATTGAATGTAAGTTTCTCATTGCATCACGAAATGCTCCAACTCCAGGTATCACTAATCCTGCTGATTCTTTAATCTTATTTGAAAATTCAGGATCTTTGTAGTTGATAATTTTGACTGTTGCACCCATCTTTTCTAATCCTTTAGAAATGCTAAGTAGGTTTCCCATCCCATAATCTATAACATGAAGTAATGTCATTAAATAGTTCCCTTCGTGGATGGAATTTGGTCTTTTTTTCGCTCATCAAACGAAATAGCATCTTTCATGGCTATAGCTAAAGCTTTGAAAAAGACTTCGACTTTATGGTGATCATCTTCCCCATAAAGAACAGCTGCGTGAAGATTAATCTTAAAATTAGTCGTAAATGTTTCGAGAAAATGATTTAAAAGACTCACAGGTAAAAATTCTATTACATCAAGTTTTAATCCCAAGTCTAATTTAGTGTAAGGACGACCTCCAAGATCGATTACGACTTGAGCTAATGCCTCATCCATGGGAATGAGTGCCCAACCAAATCTCTTGATACCTTTTTTATCACCTAATGCCTTATTTAAAGCTTCTGCAAGCACGATACCGAGATCTTCAATTATATGATGTGGAAGATCTCCTTTTATATCAATATTTAAATCTATAAGGGAATGTTTTGAAAAATTTTCCAACATGTGGAAGAGAAATTTTACTCCGCCACCATCTTCATTAACTTTGGAACTAAATTTTCCTACTCCATCTAAATTTACTTTTATAATTATTTCTGTTTCTTTAGTTTTCCGCTTTATTTCTCCAATTCTCATTAAAATACCATCTTTTAACTTAATTTTAAAATTTCTTTTAGTGATTCTAATAATTTGAAGTTCATGTCACGGGTTCCTACCGTGATTCGCGCGCAGTTATCTAAATTTTTAACATAAGTCTGATCTCGTATCAAGACTCCTTTATACATTAATGCATTTATTAATTCTTTCATTGTCATTTTTTCGGTATTTGATCTAACTAAAATAAAGTTGGCTTGAGATTTATAAACAATTAACTGATTAATGGCCCTTAATTGATTATAAAGCCATTCTCGTTCTTTGATTACTTCTTTAGCTTTATTTTTAATGTAATTTTCATTTTTTACCATGATAGGAATGAGTGATTGGGATACGGAATTTAGAGTAAATGGTATTTGGACCCCACGTAAAATATTTATCAACTCGGAATTTGTGGCGCATAAACCGATACGCAATCCTGCTAATCCCCAAGATTTTGAAAAAGTTCTTAAAATAGCTAAATTATCATAATCATTGATGTATTTAATCATATTATAATTGGCAAAATCAACATATGCTTCGTCCACGATAATTAAAGTATTTGAATTTTCTATTAAATTCAAGATTTCTTCTTTTGGAAATTGATTTCCTGTTGGATTATTTGGGGTTGCAATAAAGATTAATTTAGTTTTTTCGTCAATTTGACTTAATATCGTATCAATATCAATTTGAAAATCTGACTTTAAATCCACAGATCTCATGTTCGCACCGAATAAATTAGCGAAAAATTCATACATGGAGAATGATGGCTGTGTAGTAATAATATTACTTTCTTGATCAAAAAAGGCACAAGATAAATTTAATAAAAGATCATCAGAGCCACATCCTAGTAATAATTGTTCCATTTCAACTCCCAAATAATTTGAAAGTGCTTCACGAGCATTAATTCCCAGCTTATCTGGGTATATGACCATTGGAGTCTCTGATACCGCCTCTTTTATACGTGTTCTAATCCAATCTTCTTCGATAAAGAAATTTTCATTAGCATCTAACTTTACAATTTTGTCTACAGGAATTCCAATTTTTTTTGATATATCTGGCATCGATGCTCCTGCAGTATAGGGCTCGAAATTTTTCAAATTTTTACTTAAGTTTTGAATGAGATTCAATTTTCTAACCTCTTCAACACAGATTGAGCATGAACATCTAATCCTTCTCTTTTTGCAAGAGTTAGAACGCTATCCTTTAAATTCTGCAATCCTTCCTTAGTACAATTTACTACATCAATGACTTTCATAAAATCCATTGTGGATAATCCCGAGTAATTTTTTGCTGTTCCGCCCGTAGGAAGCACGTGATTGGAACCTGCAGAATAATCTCCTATCGCTACTGGACTATATTTTCCCAAGAAGATGGCACCAGCATTTTGGATTTCCGATAATACAGCCTCTTCTTTTTCTTCTTTAACCAGTATTTCTAGGTGCTCTGGAGCTATTAAATTTGAGATACGAATTGCCTCACTCAAATTTTCAACAACGACGAGAAATACATTATTTTCCAAAGCTTCTCTAATAATGTCTTTTCGATCATAATCTTGATACGTTACTTCTATTTCGCTTGCAACTGCCATGGCGATCCCTTTTGAAGTTGTTAGTAAAATGCAAAATGTATCTGGATCATGTTCTGCTTGTGCCATTATATCAACAGTAATGTATCTTGGATCAGCATAACTATCTGAAATTATACAAATTTCGCTTGGTCCTGCCGGAAGATCAATTCTAACGTCGTTACTAACTAAAATTTTTGCTGCCATCACGTACATGTTCCCAGGTCCTATTATTTTATCAACAGGTTTGATGGTTAGTGTTCCATAAGCTAATGCAGCTATTGCCTGAGCTCCACCCACTTTATAAATTTCCGTAACTTTACATTCATCAGCTGCAACTAAAATAGATGGATCTATTTTTCCATCTTTATTAGGTGGCGTCACAAGAAATATTTCACCTACTCCTGCAGCTCTTGCTGGAATTGCAGTCATCAAAACCGTTGAAGGATATGGGGCCCTACCACCAGGTATGTATAAACCTGCTCTTTTAAATGGTCGAACTATTTGTCCTACTTGAACGCCAGGTTCTGTTTCAATGAACCATTTATTCTTAATTTGTGCTTCATGAAATTTTTTAATGTTCTTTTTTGCTTGACGTAAAGCCTTTAAGAATGATTCATCGACTGAATTATAAGCTTCTTCTATTTCTTCTCTCGTTACTAATAGATTTTCCTTTTTAATTCTAACACCATCGAATTTTTCGGTAAATTCAACGAGAGCATCATCTCCTTGTTCTATAACTTTATCAATTATATCTGAAACGACATCATTGACTTCTTCAAAGATGATCTTTCCTCGTTCAATGATCATTTCTAAATAATCTGATTCAAATTCGTCCAAATTATGAATTTCAAGCACTATTTTCATCTCATTCTTATTCAAATGGTAAGATTTGTCGTGGTTCATGAACGACAATACCTTGCGCATATTTACGTAAAATAGGAAGTAGCTTTAAGAATTCCTTTCTTGGAATGATAGTATTCAACGCGAACCACCCTTTTTCACCTTCTAATGGTGCAATGGTCGGACGCTTGAGAGCCGGCAATTGTTCTAACAATAATGATATATTTTCTTCTTTAATATTCATAAAAATATGTAATTTTTTTCGAGCTTCAACTACTCCCAATAATAATAGTCTAATATCCTCAATTTTTTCTTTTTTCCACGAATCTTGCATCGCTTCTTTATTAGCGAATAAATGTGCAGTGGATTCTCGAAGGACATCTATTATCTTGAGCTTATTCTCTACTAAAGTTGTACCCGTCTCCGTGACGTCAATAATTGCGTCTGCATCTTCTGGTGGTTTTGCCTCCGTTGCTCCAAATGAAAGTAAAAGTTGTACCATTTTATTTTCTCCCGTTTGTGCCCAAGGTGTGATAGTCATAGGAATTTTATTTCCATAAAGTTTTTGATATGTTTTGTTGTTTGAGAGATAAGCTTGGCATGTTTTTAAATATTCATTAAAAATTCTGAGCTTTTTGCCTTCTTTATTAAATTTATTCAGTAAATCGTCTAACGAGTTAACATTTTTCCATGCTTCTGGAACTGCTAAAACTAATTTAATCTTGCCATATTCTAAATCTAATAAATCAATAATGTCAGCATTAGTCTCATCTCGCCAATCTTCACCAGAGATGCCTATATCATGAGCTCCTTGAGAGATCATTGTAGGAATTTCCTGAGGTCTCAAAATTTTTATCTCAAGCTCAGGATCTCCAGTACTTGGTCTATATGAACGTCCTGGAACTCCAAGACTCAATCCAGCTTCATTAAAAAGCTTGTAAGTGTTCTTCTCTAAACTTCCTTTTGGTATTGTCATTTTCAATTTTTTCATGAAATAGTCTCCTCACTAAAGATATTTATATTAATCGAAAAATAATAAAAAATTCTTATATCAAATCCACTAATCATGTTCGCATTATTAAACCGAGGCTGTATGAACGCAATCCCACATTATTCATTTCCTCATTACAAATTAAATAGTGGATATTTATGAAATCATGTTCACGAATTTAAATATTGTGTAATGTCAGAATTAATAATCATACTGTATATATTAAATTTTACTTTGAGGAATGACTTGCAACCATCCTGTCTTAAGAATTTGAATTTAGGCACCAAGGAGTAAATAATTTTTTTTTCAAAAAGAATTCACTGAGGTTTAATGCTTCTTTTTCCATTATCATGCGTAAGGGTAATATGGTATCTTGATAAGGAAATTCTTCTGTCATTACTTCCTTAAAATTTTCAAATAAAATGATTAGACTTTCAGGATCAGATATATAATAATAGGTGCGACCATTATTATCCTCTCCTTCTTCAACATATTTTGAACTATCGAAGATTTCTGCCCATTTTATAACTGTCTTGCGAATGATGGGACGGAATTCATCAATGAAATCGTATAATATACCTCCGTCCTTTCCAAAATGAAGAAAGCTCAAGCCCTTACCGTACTTCTTGAATCTTGCTTTGAAGAGTGCCTTGCGACCCTCTTGGGATAGAAAATAATAAAACTGATCAAGGACTGCATAAAATGTGGTACGTCTTCTTGCTTGGTTATTTTTTTAAAAGAATTTCCCTCCTCCTCCTCTTTATATTCCCTCTTAGATGATGAGACCACTAAAAAATACTTTTTATATATAGGTGAATAATCTAATATCAATTTAGAAAATACATTTTTGCCTTCAAAAATTTGAAAAAAATTGTATGATACAATTTTACGGTTATGAAAATTTGCAGCCAAAAACTAATTTTTTTAATTTTCATTCTATTTCACGTAAGGTAATAAATTTTTTTGAAACATAAATTGATATTTTTGACCTCAAATTCTTTTAAATAAAATTATTAAAAAAACTTGAATATTCCATTAAGAATAATAGAATACAAATCTTACCGAATGAGATTAACATCCCCGCTATAATTTTATTCTATTTACCAACCTAAAATATTTTTTCGCGCCTTCCTTATTTTAATAAAAAATAAAATTGAGCAACTTATAATTAAACATCCCCCTAGTAACAATATCCAGGATAAAATTTCTATAAATGGTACCATGTTAAATATTAAGGGTCTTCCAGATTTAAACTCGACAATTCCCAATAAAACTAAAAAGTTTAAGAATCCAAAGAAAAAGATTAGTATTCCAAATATTAAAGTATAAAGAGAAGCGATTAACTTTCCTCCATTTTTAACTTGCTTCTTAAAGTATGCTTTCTCTGCTTTATCCCAAAACCATCCTGTTAAATATGTGCTAGGTAATATGACAAGTATACCAGTAAACAGCCAGATAATACTAAATTCAAGATCCCAGATAGAATATAATAATTCAGCCATAAATATAAAAATATAAGAAATCCCTATCACACTAAGAATTATAAAAAAAATTGAGAAAATAAAAGGAATTATGAATGCTCGACGAAAAAATGGTTCCAAATAGAAGTCATTCACAATAAAAATTACAAGTTGGCTAAAAATTGTCGCCATTGCAAAAATACTTGTTAAATCAAGTTGATTAAAAAGGATTAACAATGTAAAAGTAAAAATAAATGGAGAAGGTAGGATAAAAAAGGTAATTTTTTTCTTTGTTAATTTTCTTTCCTTTTCGCTTTGGGTCATCAAATCATTTTCTTCAATTGAAGGAAAGTAAGCATTTTTTATAAACTTCCAAAAATAAATAATATAATAGCCAATAGACAAAAAGATCAAAACTAATAAACCAATTAATTCTGTTTCCATAGGTGACAAAGTCTGATTACCCTTTTGCAAATATTAAAATCGTAAATTTATAGAAATTTACATAAAGAATTAATAATCATATATATTTCTTTTATGATTATTTAAAATTGAATTCTTTTCTTCATTCTTATTTTTATAAATATTTGTTGTTGAATCTGATATTTTAATATGTTTATATTTTTTGAAAATAAAGATTATAGAAATTTTTCCGAAACGTTTAATTCATTTATTAAAACCATTATAAACCTTGAATTATATATTAAACATTTTATCTTTAAAACAAATTCTTTATACTTTTATTGATGATAGTTAATTCGTCCATTATTAGCGTTACTAAACAGATTTTATATCATAGGTAGCTCAACTATCATATAACCAAAATTAATAAATCAAAAACGTACCTCAGTCATAGAAACAACTTTTTTTTTATTTCGAATAATCTTTGTTTAAGTATTTTTGAATGTTAATTGGATCAAAGGTAAAAACTAATGAAAACTAATTATGTGTGTTCGAACCAATACTTTTACAATTGCATTAATGGCGTGCATTGAAATTTGTCCTTTTAAAGGAAAGAGAATTATATATTTTTTTCCAATATTTTTTTATTAAGTGAAAATAATATTTTTCGCCGTTTAAAGCAAGATAAGGCATTATTTCAAAGCTCATTTTGATATCCTGCAATAATAAGATGATAATAGATACCAATTGCATAATTAAATAATGTATTTTTTTTAATGATATCATATCACAAAATATTTTTATTAATCTGATTAAAAATTTGTCTATAATTAATCTTAAATCTCTTCAAAAGCATCGAACCATTGTACCAACATCTCATCGGTTGGTTTCTCATAAGCTTGAGCAAGTTTCGTTTTATGATTCATCATTATGTCCACATGCCCAGGTAATTGTTTTAAATTGAGCCTATTGGTCCTAAAACTCCTCCGAAAATCATAAGTAGTCATTTTTTTTCTAGTGAGTTTTTAATGAGCCGTGCAATTTTTGGATACACGTGATCTTTAAAATTATCGGCCGTAAACTTCGTTGATTTCTGGGAAAAAAATAACCAAATATCATTATAATGGATGGAATTAAGACGTTTTCTTACCATCAGATACTTTTCTAACTCAATTTTAAAATTCTTACCAAATGCATATTTTCTAAGGTTATTTTTATACTGCATGATGATGATTCTTTTTTCTAAATCTATATTTTCAAGTTTAATATTCGTCATGCCATCCACGCGCATGGAAGTATCAGCCATGATGTAAAGCATGACGTAATTTCTGATATTTATTCGTTTCAATTCGTGTAAAACTAGCTTAATTTCATCATTCGTTAGGATTTCTCCAAAATTTTCCTTTTCATCATCTTTCCATTTTCGTTTATATCCAGTGATTGAGATCAGCAAACCTATTGGATATAAACATTTGAAGTGGAAACATACTGATATCGATATAGGTGCTTGTGCAGCTCATTTTTGGCTTGGATTGCAATATGAAAACATAAAATTTGACATACATGTTCAAGAGCAAGAAAAAAGAATAATTTGGCTATTTAACATTCCAAAAATTAGTTAAAAAAAGTTTTAGCATCATTTAATTGATTGTTTTGCTCTTGCTTCTTTTCGTCTTCTTTTTTGTTCCATCTTTTCTTCTTGTATTTTTCTTAATTCCGTCTTTTTCTCCAAAATTTTATCGTGTAGTTCGTCCTTTGTCTGAAAAGGATGTGTAACTTCATCTTTTTTTACCAGCTTTATTGCATCCGCTGGACAAGTTGGGACGCATAATCCACATCCAAGGCACCTTTTTAAATTAACTGTTGGTACATCATTTTTCAGAGTTAAAGCATTCATTTGACAGCGGTCCAAACAAGTTCCACATCCAGTACATGCTTCCGGTTCTATTACAGCATAGTAATTTGTAGCTATAAAGTCAACGGGATTAGACAAACTTTTCATTATTACAGATAAAATTCCACAACAACAACCACAACAACTGCAAATGAAATTTGGGTTTAAAAAATTTCCTGGTTGAAGGACTAATCCATCAGCTTCATTTTGTCGTAAAACCTCGAGGACTTCTTCCTTAGAAACCTCACGAGCCCATCCTTGGTCTATATACATTCTTGCTTCTGTTCCAGTTGATATACAAGTCTCTATTCTGGATGTAACTTTACAAGGAATATTATAAAAACCTTTCATTTTCCTACATATGCAGTCTTGTAGCCCAAAAGGACCATCAGATTCTTTAATTAATTTCTCTAACTGATCGTATTGAATTACATGATGTTCGGGGCTAATACTTTCTTCAATTGGTATGATTCTTAATTGAGCGATTTGGGTGCTTAAGAATTCCATTCCAAATCCTTCAATAGAATATCCAAAAAAATCATCTAAAAATTCTTTTGATAATTGATTAACTTTGTGTTCAAACATGCCAACAGCTAATACAGAATTAGCATATAATTTTTCATTTCCTCTCTTATCAATATCAATACCTCCCTTGCTTACCATGTTATCTAAATGCTTTTCCAATTCATCAAGGGATATGCCTAGCTCTTTAACTTTGTTATGAATTTTCGATAAAGGTTCGAAATGTCGACTTAATTTGGTCGCAATTCTTGCTTCTTCGGGTGTAAAGAAATGTTTTAATAACCGTAATTCTACTCCAGATTTTGTGGCTGGGAATCCAATTGGTAATTCATCGAGATGCTGTTGTAATTCTCGATATGCCGAATCGTCATCACTCATATTATAACCTGCCCTTCTAATAGAAGTTAATAAAATTATTAATGCCTAACGTTAAAGAAATAAAAATTTATTTTAAATGTTCAATATTGTGATACATTCTTATTAATAAAATAAAAAAAAGGAAAAATTTTGAAAAATGACTAAAATTTAGTCATGGCCATCAAAAATTCGTCATCTTTAACCCAATCTGGGAAGTATCTATAATGTTCTTTTGGATTTGCTTTTCTAAGTCCAACAAAATTAGCTTTTGCCATGTGAATCTTGCCATCTCTACCTTTGAAGGTTACAATCGTTCCTTCCTTTTCTAATTCTTCAAGAGCTTCAACAATTGGTTTCTTTCTTCCAGCAGTTTGGAGCTTTATATCATCAACCGTCATATATAAACCAGGATTAACTCTATAATCCTCTGCTAACACTTTTAACACGTTATCTTTATTGATTTCAATACCTTCCCATTGACTCGGTCCGTTTGTAATAATTGGAACTCCAAGTGTTTCATGAATTTTGAAATAATGCGTTATGTCTAAGAACCCTCTTTTTTGTTGTGTCATTCTATAAATGATCATTTTTTGTACTTCTGTCGTTCCTGCAACAATCTCACCTATTTTTGCTTCTCTAACCAATCTTTCAAGTGGATAGAATCTGGTCAAACCGTCTCCACCACAAATTTGAACTGCTGTCGATCCAATCTCTCTTGCTGATTCTGTCGCATAAATCTTTGCTATAGACGCCCAAGTTCCTGTTTCAAACTCAGTTAATTTCAATTCCTTGTTATGGTCTAATAAATATGCTGAGTAATAACAAATTAATCTAGAAATAAAATATTTCTTTATGATATCTGCTAAATCAAATTGTAAATTCGTGAAACGTTTTACTTGACTGTTAAACTGCACTCTTCTTTCCATGTAATGTGCGAGCAATTTTATGATATCTCCTAAACCTCCACCAAGCGTGGCTCCAGCGATGAGACGCTCAAAGTTTAGACCTGACATCATTACTTGCCATCCAGCACCTGCATCACCTATACGATTCTCATCAGGAACTTCCATATCTTCCATGTTTACGTATCCATTGGGGACATTATCAAAGCCCACAAGATCGTTAATTTTTTCGAGCGTGAAACCCTTCATACCTCTGTCTAAGATAAATGCAGTTAAATGTTTGTATGCTTTTCTATCCGCAGGATCATCGCTAGTTTTGATATATGCAAAATATCTTCCTGCAGCTCCAGCTCCAGTAATCATCCGTTTTTTACCATTAATGATCCATTTATCGCCCTCTTTTTTAGCAGTAGTGTATACATTTGCCGCGTCAGAACCTGCGAATGGTTCTGTAATCATTACCGCACCAAGTACCTTTCCACCTGCAATTTGAGTTAAATATTTTTTCTTTTGTGATTCAGTTCCATACATTATTAATTGATGTAAACCACCTAACATGGAGACGACAAAGACATGCCCGACTGCATATAATCTTCCGAGAGCTTCAGCGACAATACAGGAACCAGTAGCTCCAAGTCCCATACCACCATATTCTTTTGGAACTCCTGCTCCCATATATTTTTCGCCAACTTTCTTCATGGTTTCCCAAGGAAACCGCTTTTCAACATGAGCCCTCTCTGCTGCTTCCATATTATCATCACAAAATTTGTCAACTTCCTTTGCAAGGGCTTTCTCTTCATCAGTCCACCACCAATAACTATCAATCATATTTTTTTTCACCTATAGACTATTCTTTTTTAATAAAACAACGTTGTTTAATAATAAATCAATTGAAATCTCGAGATCATATATATTAAGAATTTCAATTTGAGTGATTAAAAAATTTAAACTAAAAATAAAAAGGTTTTTTTTGATTAATAAAAGACAAAATTCTTCTTTTATTCAAAACTTATGTAACTGAGCAAGAAATTTTTGTGAAACATAATTTTTTACCTAAAGAGTTGCAGAATGCACCCGCGTTCAGGCTTGGGACGAAAATAACATTACCATTCCCTCTATAGTTGTCTTTCAAATTAATGAAAGAGAATAAAATAAAAATTAAAGTTTTTTTCCGAGAGTATATAATACACCGACTTCAACCCAAATACCTTGTTTGGAGGCAAGATTATTAATCTCATTAAAATGTTCTTTTTTGAAATCCTCTAATTTTTTTTTGGGTAGGTTTTTAATATATCCACTTGAACCCGAACCATTAATTAATTCCCACCAATTTTCAGAATTTTCGATAAAAAAGCCATGTTGTTCCTGTGTAATAATTATTTGTTTTAAACCAACTTTTTTAAATAATTCCTTACATTGCTCTTTTTTTATAACTCTTTGTGATGGCATTTTACTTGGGACATAAATACCGAATTTTTTCAAACGTTCATGAAATAATCCCATACACGGTTGAAGAAATCCTTCAGAAAATGTCGTAATCATAATTTTTCCATTTTTTTTGACTTTAGATACGATATTTTGCAGTAATTGAATCATATCATCTGCAAAGAAAATTGCAAAAGAACATAATGCAATATCAAAACTATTACTTTGGAAGTTAATTTCTTCCATGTCCATTTCTCTAAAATTCACATTAGAGATATTCATTGATTTAGCTTTCTCCCTAGCAACCCTCAACATGCCATTAGAATAATCAATTCCTATTACTTCGCCATTTGGCAACTTTTTAGCTATCTCAAGGGCAGTATGTCCTGTTCCTGTTGCAATATCCAAAACTCGCTCATTACCTTTTAAATTCAACTTGGAAACCATACTTTTTGAACTAGTAATAAAAAATCTTAGATATGGATTGTCATATCTTTTAGAAACTTCGTCAAAAATGTATTTCATTATCTCCTTCCGATTAATTTCATTCATTTTTTGAATTTCCCTCGAAGTGTTTCATAAAAAACAATAAACTTTTTTCTCTCTCTTTATAATTAATTAAACTGAAATTTCTTCATCTTTGGTCTTCAAGTAATGAAGACAAATACTTAATACTTGTTCTAAAGCCTTTGGATCTACTTTATCTGGTGTATCTCTCACTGTATGATAATTATTAAAATATCCTTTTCCCCGTATTATCTTGCCAATATTTATCCCAAAGATGCATGTTGTCTCAATCCCCTCTCTCGCAAGTGCTGCAGAATCGGACGATCCTGCTCCTAAAGGTGCTGCCAATTTTCTTACATTAAATCCTAATTCCTTTGAAACTTTTATTATATCATTCACTACCTTTTTAGATAAACCAACGGTGCCATTAAGGTCTCTAGTTATCGCATAGAAATTATCTGGTTCTACGATTACCTCCATATTAATCACGATTGCATTTTCTCCTAATAATTCATCTTTATGAGCTTTCGCGTAAGCCATTGCGCCCCTTAGAAATGATTCTTCAGATCCAAATGCCATGATGATGACTTTTGTGTGTTCAGGGAAAAATCCTCCAGTTTCTTTTGCTTTTTTTAATGAATTACCTACACCCAATGCAACAGAAACTGCAGATAAATTATCACCACATCCTGGGGTTTCAACCCAAGTTGTAAATAAGAAAAATAAAGCTCCAATAGGACTTAGGCACCAAAAAATTATCCAAATAATGAAAAAAATCACGTGAGTTGTATATCGTATCATGTACCCTGGAATAAATAAATCAATAGTAATCAAAATAGCATTTAATATGCTTAAAATGCCAAAAAGAAGAAAAATAACTATCGCTCCAAACACTAAAATCGCATAAATCCGTCCTCCCCACCATTTAATGAAGTTAAATTGGAAAGGTGAATCAACGTGTCCCGAAAAAATTATGGTTTGTCTTGTATCTTGGGAAGGATTAATGATGCTATAAGTATTCTGTGATCTTTTTTTTGGGAGAAAAGGATCAATAACTTTCTTGTAAAATACAAACTCACCAACTGCAATGAATAAATTAAAAGCCATTAAGATTGCACTTAAAATAGGAACTAAATAAAACGTAATGAGTGCAATAAAGAATAAAGGAACAAAAAGTTTAATCCACCCCAAAGCAGCTTTTGGTGCTAATTGAAAATCTTCTATTTTCACGTCATCGGAAAACTTTTTCATGTGTTCTGCAGTCAATTCAGCACCTTTTCTTTCTCCTGAAGATCCTGGAGAACGGCTGAATGCACCTAGCTCTTTAACATAATTATGCATATACTTTGCATCTGAATCATCAACATTGATTGACACTTTAATCCTCTCAAGAATTAAGATGAATTAAAAAAATATAAACCTATCAACCTTAAATTTCTTTGTTAAATGCTTTATTTAAGGTTCGAATAGCTAATAAAGCGCAATGTTCATGATCTGGCGGTAACCATTCTAATTCTTTGACTAAATCTTCTGGTTTAATACTTAAAGCTTTTTCAATTGGTAAATTCTTAACCATCTTAGTTAATTTACTTCCGCAAGCAATAGAGGGACCACATCCATCAGTTACAAATTTAATATCTTCTATTACGTTGTTTTGAATTTTTAAAGTAAAGTGCATTGTATCACCACATGGACCTTTATATTTAGCTTCTGCGTTTGGATTAGAAATCACTCCCACGTTTGAAGGATTGCGATATTCTTCAAGAACTGCTTTCGAAAATTCTTTTTCTTCTTCATTATCAATTTCTGCTTGTAATTGCTTTACAAATTCATCAAATTCATTAGATTCATTTTTAACCATTAAAAATTCCTCAATTTTTAATTGATTTTTCTTTTTCGATTGAAATTATCTCATCCAAATTAACCAATTCTGTTACAACTGTATCTATATAATTATTATTAAAAATTATATATGGACCTTTTTTTAATACATTTTTCAAATAAATTTTATTAATTTTTTCAGATATGAGCCAATCTGAAACTAATATACCCTTTCTTTTTTCTTCTGAAGCAAATTTGTTTTGAATTATTTTTAAATCTTGTAATACTCCATCTTTTACAACAAAAATGGCAAAAAAAGGACTTTCTCCGTAATGTTTAGAAATTTTGGATTTTTCTCCATTATCATTTTCTAAGGGTACAGCTATTTTTATAAAATCAAATTCAATTCCGTGAGCTATAATAACTATTTTAAAAAATTCAGGATAATTTTTCTTTATTTTACGTTCTAAATCCTTTTCAAGTGTGTTAATTTGAGATAGAGGCATATCCTTATCTAAATGAAGATCAATCTCTAAAAATTTATATCTCCCATAAGCTCTAATATCTAAATTTTTAATTTCTTTTATATTTGGCATTTTTTCAACCAATTTCCAAAGCTCTTTACGTTTATCAAAATCAATAACTGCATCTAAAAGAATTTTAGTAGAACTTAAGAATATATCATATCCTCCTTTAATTATAAAGACTGCAATAAATAGACTTATTATCGAATCAAAAAGAAATATATTAAAAAATACTCCGATGAAACTTAAAATAACCGAGAATGATATCAAATTATCATATAATTTTTCTTTAGCTTCCGATTGAATTATAGGTGAATTATTTCTTTTTCCAACAAAATATAAGTAAAGAGTCAATCCAAATGAACCTATTAAAAATATTATTAAAATAATAAAAATAGCTGGAATAAACGTAACAACTCTATAACTTCCTCTAAAAATATTGATGATATCAATTATTGAAGTCTGAATTATGCTGTAAGCAGAATAAAAAATTAATAATGAAATGATTAAACTTATTATATTCTCGATTTTATAATACCCATAAGGAAATTTTTCATTTGGCTTTTTATTAACGAAAAAAATGCCAATTAAACCTGTAATAATGAAAATTACGTCGGTCAAATTATCGATAGCATCTGCTTGTAAGGCCAAACTATTCAAATAAAATCCTAAAAATAACTTGAAAATAAAAAATAGGGTAGTAATTGCCAATAAAAGAGTATTTATAAAAATTGGGCGTTCAAACCAATTTAATTTTTGGTTTAATTTATCCATATCATATCATATTTATTAATTAATAAAATGAATTATCTGTGTTAATCAAGATAATTTATACAAATAAATTTATAGTTACAAATTATAATCATGATGATGAATTAATATGAAATACGTATTTGGACCCGTGCCTTCTAGAAGATTAGGAAATTCGCTTGGAATTGATCCAATTCCATCAAAAATATGTAATTATGGTTGTGTTTATTGTCAATTAGGTTCTACAATTAAAAAAACAAATAAAAGAGAAAATTTTTTCCCTCCAGATGAAATATTAGATGAAATTAAAAATGCCTTAAAAAGATATTCAAAAAGAATAGATTTCATTACCATTCTAGCTTCGGGTGAACCTCTTTTATATTCAAATATTGGTTATATAATAAAAGAAATTAAAAAATTAACTAATATTCCAACATGTCTAATAACAAATGGTGCATTATTAGCAGATGAACGAGTTCAAGACGAAATTCTTGATTTTGATGTTGTAATGCCCACCTTAGACGCTGGAAATGAGAAGATTTTCCTGAAAATTAATCGACCATATCACGAAATAAAATTTGAAAAAATGATTCAGGGATTTATATCATTTAGAAAGAAATATTCTGGACAAATATGGATGGAAGTCATGCTAATTAAGGGTGTTAATGATACACTGGATGAATTAAATCAAATAAGAGAAAAACTATTTTTAATTAAACCAGACAGAGTATACATAAACATTCCAATCCGTCCACCAACCGAAAGTTGGGTGCAAATTCCCTCCAAAGATGCTATAAAAAAGGCCAATAAATTACTTGGAGCTTATAAAGATATTTCAAATCCTGAATCAGGAGATTTCAATTTATTTACAAAAAACTTCGAGGATGAACTTCTAGCAATTATCAGTCGACATCCTTTAAACTTGGAACAAATTATGGAAACTTTTTCAAATTTATCTGAAGAAGAAATTATTAAAAATTTAAATGAATTAGAAAATATGGGTAAAATAAAAAAAATTTTATATCAAGGGAAGATTTTTTGGCAATTCAACCCTTAATTACATTTTAAATATGAAAGAGGATCTAAATTGAATAATAAAGAAGGAACTTTCTTTTCACCTAAAATGAAAATAGTTGAAGTTTGTCATAAATGCCGTGCATGTGTTTATGCTTGTCCTGTAAAAGCCATCAAATGGGGAGTAGGCGAAATTATCGTGGATCGATTCAAGTGTGCTCAATATGTCTTAAAAAAAGGTGAATGTTTTAATTGCGTCGCAGAATGCCATCAAGGTGCTATTGCACTAGAAGAATATGAACTGAAAGATGGTAAGATCAAAAAAAAGTGAAATAGGAATTAAAGATAATATGGCTATTTTATAGCCATAAAATATCATTTTTTTTAATTTGTCACAATTTACAAGATAAGATCCGTGCAAATTTGCAACGGAGAACTTTTAAAAATAATTCTTGGAAGAAATAACTACAAATAAAATTTGAGGTAGAAATGATGGCCCGTGAAGTTAATGGATTTTTAGGATTATCTTCAAGTCTAAAAGCCCTTGATGGTTTATTGATGCTTAATGGCGTCGAACAAATAATAATCGACTTTTTGGATTTAATTGTTAAAATGTTTAGATAATCTTTTCATCTTTTATTCAATTTAAAAAATTTTAAGTTAACTTTCTTTAAAAAAAAGAAATAAAAAATTAAGTTTCTACTGGATTATTAGAAGGTTCAATATTTTTCTTAGTTTTTTCGTATCCTTCTGGGTATAAACGTGTAATATTTCTGGGAGTTATATCAAAACCTCCTTTTTCCATCAGATTATATAGCTTAATTTTATTATCTGGTAAAGTACCTTCCATTACACTTATTGATAAAAGCATGAAGCTAATTCCTGTAAAAAATGGTAGTCCCCAAAATGCGACAACTGAAATTAATCCGCCGAAAATAACCATAATCATATCTTCAGATGTAAAGAACCCTGATAAATCTATAGATATCATAAAATTATAAAATGTAATTAACGATGAAAAACTAGCAAATCCAGTAATAAATGATGTTTGCCAAACGGATAGTCTTTCGATGTCTCCTGGAATATGATCTTTTTTGTTATTTGACACGTAGTAGCCGATACCTGCATCATCCAATAACCAAGATGCAGGTATTAGAAAGAAAAATATGAAAAAAGACATTACCATCGGGATCATTCCTAATAACATGTATCCCGTCATAAATTTTAAGAAGCCGGTTCCTCCAAAATCTGTAAATGTCATGGGATATCCTAAGGATTGAGCAAACGTGTTATAAATAAATAACCCGACAGTAATTGATAACAAAATAGGCAAGATACATCGACGTAAGGATTGTATAATCCCTAATTTTAGTTTAGGATCAATATCAATAACTATAATGTCGTGATCCACGTTTCTTGAAAGTTTAAACAATGCATTTCGAATCTTTATAAAAATATACGATCCATATGGTGCAATTATGTTATAAATTGCCGCTGTAAGTGGTAAACAAGCAAACCATAAAAGCATTGTTGATAAAAATGTTAATGTGACTGTCGAATTTGCGTCATGCTGTAATATTGTACTATTAAATACATTCATGCTTATCGAAAAAAGGAGAAAAATAAGAAGCATGACAATAATAATTGCAGTACATACAATTATGGTTATTTTATTGCCTTTGATACCTTCCTTAAAATTAAATTTCATCTCCCCTTTCTTGAGTTTAATAGCAAGTAAAATCGCACCAAAAGCAATTATTGAAATGCAAAGAATAAATAAAATGAATCCCCAAGGAGTGGAAGTATTTAACCATATTCCCATAGGCTTACTAGACGAAAATACAAGGAATCCATCATGAACCGAAACTGCAATATCTCTTTTTCCGTCACCGTTAATATCATTAATTGAAACAAATCGATCATCTGAACTTGGTCCTTGATTTAAATTAATTATTCCTATTTGACTCTTATCGATTCCACTTATTATTCTAAATTGATTTATTTGTTGAGTTGATCCAGCTGATTGAAATTGTTGATGCAATATTAAATCTGGATAACCATCTAAGTTTATATCATCATTTAAAACCATTAAATCATTAAAATATGAATAGGTTGGTTCTATCCAGTTAAGTGAAAATGATGTTGATGTTATTCTTATCGATCTTGTTAAGAAATAGTCCTGTGATGCTTCTATTTTTAATATAATGTCTGAATATCCAATTCCATTATATATCAACTCGATAGCTTGAACATATTGGTCACTTTCAAAAAAATCTAAAGTACCTAGAAGCAAATTTCCTCCAGATCCATTAATTAAAAATAATTCTCCATTATTTTTAGATAGAATATATTCAGGAACAGAATCCCCGTTCAAATCACCAATAATACAATATTTATAAATATCATAGTCAATTAGCCCATTATAGAGTACTTGCGAATAATCAGATATATTTCTCAGGGTGCAATAAGTCTTATAATCACTATCATTATATGCTATTATGAGTAAATGATTTTCCCCTCCAAAAGGGAATAAACTCGTACCTTTTAAATCGAAATGAGATAAATTCAATGTTTGCTTAATACTGCCATTAATAAAAAATCCTGTAATATTTGTTGTACCTGTGTCTATATCAAATTGTGCACAGATAAAATCCTCCTTATCATCCGAAATATTTGAAAAGAATTGAACGTGTTCAATTTTATCATGAGTATAATTTGCATTGTCTCCAATATCAAGGGAAATGAATTTACCTGTTTTTCCATCTAATAATTGCACTCCATACATGTGTTTTGTGAAGTTAATTTTATAATGCCCGTTATCTAAATAATAATCAGGTTCAGCAGTAGCATAACATACTAAATAATCTTGAATTCCATCATTATTTGCATCTATGATGGGAAAAACATCTTGAATTGGACCGTTCAATTCTAGAAACCAATTTCTAATCGCTTGAAATCTATTGAAAGAAGCAACTGAGCCATATTGAGGGCTCGAATTTAAAACTTGATTTTCATCTAATCCTTCAATTTTTTCAAATGCAATGATCCCTTCACCATTATCAGCACTAACAATTTTCATATAGGTTGGTCTAGCAGTTCGATTTAAACCATAATTATAACCTGCAACAACTTCTATTTGGGTTAATATTAACAACCCAAGACTCCCTATTATAAGCAATGAAATTACAAGTAGCAAGGTATTAATTGCGGGTTTTTTCTTAGATGAATTGTTTGATTTCATAACAAGAAATTTGGAATTTTCTTGTATAAAAATTATTTTTCTTGCTCACTAAAATAAAAAGTAGATATTAAATTTATTTAATGATCTTTGTATCTTTAGCTAATCCAAGAGAAACTATGTTTGATTCATCGATCTTGTCTTTGTCCGTCGTTAAATTACTCACATCTGTATAAACACCTTTTCTTGCGGTATCCCAATCTAGATTAAACGTTTCTAGTGTAAGTTTTGGCCATTTTTCGTATTTTTTGTCAGTAAATGCGAAATCAAGATTTCCATTTGCGTAAACTTCTTTTTTCTTTAACATGGGTGGAGCATATTGGAATTCTGCAGCAGGAAGTAATGTTCCATAGTGGTCATCTTCGGGATCTGAGTTATATCCCCAACCTCTATGAAAAACAATGTTCATAATTTCAGGTACTTCATTCATTGCCCAATCATATATTTTATCTTCTATCCCCATGAAATATAATTGATTTGCTGTTGTTAACCCACAAAATCGGAGCCCAAATGTTTCTCTATCCATGTAGGCTAGCGTATTAATTGTTGGAGGTGTAGGATGAAAAGAAACCCACTTCGTTGGTAATCCATATCGGTTTTTGGCATTTAAGTAATCAAATATTGTTACCATGCTTTCATAACTGGAATTAATATAAATGGAATTTACAGCGGCACCCATCCAAGCAATCGCTAAAACATAATCTGAACCTGCCCATTCCGGTGCTCTTTCATTTCTTATATCCCTGAGAACTGACATTAATGCATCTCCAATTTTTTCTAAATTACCCTTCATTTTTTTAGGAAAATCCTTGATTTTTATACCATATTTCATGTGTCTTCTATCGAGTAAATCATCAGTAGGATTAACATTCCAAAAATCTTGGGGGATCCCATCCTCTTGATGCGTATTTAAGATGAAGAAAATCTCTTGTTCTTTATCATCTATTACGACGAATGAACAATCAATCGATTCTCCCATCATTAACTTTTGAAACCCTTGTTGAAGATCACTTCGTATACAAAAAATTGGAGGAAATAAAGAATACGTGAAACTCTTTTGACTATTCTCCTCCGTAATAGTTCCGTCTATGACTTGTTTTGATGTTTCTATTGAATTATTTAGTCTAGCCATAAAGAAATCATTTAATGCACCTGGTTTTGCTAAAGATTCAATTCCTTTATCCCAATAATCGACGCCTAGCTCACGTAACGTATCCCAAGTATGCCGACCTAAGGGATAAAATTCTTTCATTTTAAAATTATCGGGAATATCTCCATAGGAAAATTTTCTTTTGCTCATACTAATCCTCTTTCTGTCTTTCTTAAAAGTATATACCTTCAAGAAATATATAAAGATTTTATAAATTTTCATTTTTAAGGATATCTTCTATTTAAAATAAAATATATTTCAATAAAATAAGAAATTACAAACTTTTTAACGTTTTTTGATAGATTTTTTGCTTATTTTTTAATTTACTTGTTTTTTCTTTGTTTAAATGTGGATATTTTTTCAATATTTCTTCTTCACTGGGAGTAAGAGTTTTATATGGTTGATAGAAAGTCCCAAGTATTATTTGATTAATATTATGGGTAATTATTTCATTCATTTTTTGATTAATTTCAAAACCAATAAAATGGGGATATAATCCTTGTGCACAAGTTCCTGTGGTTCAATTTCCAAAAAGGGGATCAAATACGAGCTCTCCTAGCTTGGAACAGAAGTTTATGCATTTCTCGACGACTTCTTCTGGCAATTTGGTACAATTCTTTTGTTCTTCATGTCTATAAATCCGCGATATCTCCCATATATCCAACGGATAATGTTCAATTTTGTTAAAAAAATATTTATTTGAATTTTTTACAGCAAATAAAATCTGATAATGACTTGTAACGAACTTTTTCTTTGAAAATACTCCAAATTGATATTTCCATATGATGTTGCCGACAAAATTATAAAGAACTCAAACTAATATTTTTTTAAAAGAAATATAATAAATTATTGTTGAACAATTAACGGAATTATTACAAACCGATCTGTCAAAAGCTAAAAAGCTTTTGTTGAAGTGCTAGTCTTCCAGATGAATTAATATAGCTCTCTCTCTAATTTTCTATAGAATCCTCTAAGATCACCCCGATTTCTAACAAAAATTTTAAAAAATTCCATTACCTTATTATATTTGGTGTAAAAAATGGTAGTGAAAGGAGAAAAAAAATCGAGGGAATTAACTCAAAATATTTCATTAAATGAAACAAAAATAAGAAGAAAACGAAAAAATAAATACATTCCAAACCTTGCAGAATTTTATTTTAAACCTGATGACGATTGGACAATAAATGAAGCGAATGAACTTTTTAAATCTAATAAAAATGAAATTTGTGAAAAAATCTTTTATGAGGATTGTATTAAAGGAATGGATAAATTATCAAATGAACTTGTGGATTTAGTAATCGCAGATCCACCCTTCGGATTATCGTTCAGTGGAAAAGAAGCTATTTACAATAGAGATCCTTCCTTCGTAGAGCAAGGATACGGAGAAATAGATGCTAAGGATTATGATGATTTTACTTTAAAATGGATCTCCAAGCTTCCTCGCATAATGAAGGAAACGGCAAGCGCATTTATCTTTTCTGGATGGACAAACTTGTTATCTGTTTTAGAAGCAATTAAAAATGCTAATTTAATAATTAAAAATCATTTAATATGGAATTATAACTTTGCAGTTTTTACAAAAAAGAAGTTTTCATCTAGTCACTATCACCTCCTTTATGTTGTAAAAAATGAAAAAAAAGCGTATTTTAATCGAATCAATCATTATGAAACTGATGTATGGGATATTAAAAGAAAGTATAAACCTAATCAAAACAAAAATGGTACTAAATTACCAACAGAACTTGTCAGAAAATGCATTAATTATGTAACAACGCCAGGTGATCTTGTATTTGATCCATTTTTTGGAAATGGTACGAGCGGTGTGGCTGCTAAAGGCGAATTTCGGCACTATCTTGGATTTGAAATTAATTACAATATGAAAAAAATTATTGATTCTAATTTATTTGAGGTAAAAACTGGCGAGTATTATAAATCATACCAAGAAAGGTTACCAACTATTGATGAACTTGCAAAAATTTATCCAAAAGCATATAAAGAATATTTGAAAAGAGAAAAAATTAATTAATTTCTTTTTATTAAAACGAAAATCTTTGTAACTTTTTATTTTACAAAATTAATTTTAAAAACATTTTACATATTATTTTTGTCGGCTTGGTTTTATTTTTATAAAAAGTCATTTTTTGTTAAGTATAACTAAATGCTAGTAGATTCAATGAAAAATGCTCTATTACATGCCAAAAGATTTAAAAACACTAAATCCTTCTTATAATGGGAAATTCTGTTTTTCCGCATAATTGATATAAAAATATATTCTCTTTAGATAAAGGTGATATAAATGAATGCTTCTGATGAAGCGAATAATATACTAACGAAATTACATGAAATTGGTTTAGGATTAGAAGTTATTTCAGGTGACAGAGTCTATGAAGGATTACCAATAGATTATAGAACAGCAATTACTGAAATGAAAGAATCTAACTATAGATATTGGAAAGAAATGGAATGGCCAGCATATTATATTTCATTTCTATTAGAGAGCTCTTTATCTGATTCAATGAATGTGGTTGATGAAGATAAAAGAGTCTGTTTTGAAGCAGCATCAATATGGGATGTTAGAGTAAAATCAATGGGTTCTAACACTCCTTGGGTAATATTAACAGATGTCCAAAATATGAATAGAACAATCAATAATCACAATGGGTTTGGTTTGATTATTATTAGAGCATTAATGAACTATGAATTAAAAAGTGAAGTTAAAGATTATCATGATGAATTAAAAGGAGGTCCTTCTGAATATTCAAAAAAAATATTGCTAGAAGGGCGAAAACCTAGAAGAAGAAAAAAGGTTATGTTTTTAATTGATGCATTTGCTTATCATTTTCAAAATTTAGAAGAATTCAGAGAAGGTATAATTAATGGTTGGTTAAAAGACAATGTGGCGACGAATTGGAGAAATTCCGATGAGAGCCCAAGAAATCCGAAGTATAAGATAAATATATCAAGGATACCGGAAAAATTCAAAGTTATTAGACATAATTTCAATTATGATATTGATGAATTTGAGGATGAAGAACAAGAAGAAATTATCGAAAGTTAATTTTTTTCTCTTTTTTTATAATTTAGGTTTTAAAAATCAAATACTTTTTGGCTGTCATTTCTGACGTGAAGAGCCAATCATCTAAGATCATTATTCCTGAAGCAAATAAATTAAGAAATTGCTCTTAAGTATTAATGCCATTCAAATCTTCTCTATCTGAGATAGACTTGATTTTTGAATTTATCATATTAATTATTTTTGTTATTTCCTCTTTTTTAATAATCATAGACTATTTTTCTTCTTTATCAGTTGAATAAGTTCATCATCTTCTTTTAAAACATATTGATCTAATATATCTCTTGCTTTTTTTCTTTGTTTTTGATGTTTCCCAAGAAAATTATTAATTTTTTGGATCAAATCTTTTTTGCATTCCCCACATAATAAGTCTCCGTTTAAACACCGATTCTTGATGTTATTTATTTCTTCTTCATTCAAAGTGAAAAACATAAAATGATATTTAAAGACTGAACAAATTGAAGGAATTCCTCCTTTTTCCCTCTGTTCTTTCACACTTATTTGTCCACCTGTAAAAGCGTTATTAATTTTCACCTTTACATCTTTCGGATCATCCTTAGTGAAAATAGCTGTATTGACTTTAGAAGCAGACATCTTACCCCCTTGCTGAAGGCTAGGGAGGAATATACATTGAATAGAAGCAGGCTTATAATATCCAAGATTCGGCAATACGTCTCTGGATAATCGAAAGTGAGGGTCTTGATCCACTGCATGTGGTATAAGGCAAGGAATATTCTTATTTTCTATAATACTTTTTAGTATTGCTGGAACTGTTTGTATACTCGTATAAAAAATTTGACCAATATTTGAATTATTTCCTAATCCAAATGTTGCCTTTATTGTAGAATAGGTAATTTTTTTTGCAATTTTTAATGCGTTTCTATAAAGGGTTCCTGCTAGCTCGGTATCAGAAAAGATATATGTTTTTTTTGGATTAAAACCTAAAGCAATGATGTCTAGAGCATTTTCATATGCATAATGTTTTGTATCTTCTAATGAAATTGATTTGTTAAATAAGAACTTTTCATCATCTGTTAGTTGAAACCATAACTCCACATCAAATTTCTCTTGAAGCCATTTAGTAAAAATCCAAGGTAAAATATGACCAAGATGAATATTACCTGACGGTCCTCTTCCAGTATAAAGATAAAATGGATTTCCTTTTCCATATTCCTCAAGTATCCATTTTAAATCTCTATGGGCAAAGAAAATCTTCCTTCGTAAAAAAGGATGAATCTCTTTTGTTATTTCTTTAATAGATAATAATAAATTTTCATCAATTGGTTCTATACCAAATTCTTGAATTAATATATCATAATCTACTTCGCCACTGACTTCCCAAGGAGTTACAACAAAATTGGACATTTTCAAATCACGTAATTCTTGGAATATAATATAATAAATTGATGATAAATATTATACTATTTTTTTCATTTAATTTTGAGTTTATTTTCATTTATTTTTGAATTTTTTTTTTTCAGTTATCATTATAATGATAGGAATTTACATTTTTTTTTTTCATTTATTAATGATCTTTACACATCCTTAAGATTCGTCCAACCCGAAAAAATAAATGCACTTGCAGTTTCTTTCATGATGCGGGGAAGCTGTGAAACCCATTCTACCATAAATTGATCATAATTTTCCGCAATTTCATTATATCCATCAATTACTAAATCCGAATCTCGGTTATATTGGGAACCCTTACCATCAAATTTAATACCAAATGGAGGATCTGCTATGATTAAATCAATAACATTCTCTGGAAATTGTTTCATGCCCTCAATACAATCAGTAAATAGAATTTTATCAACTTCAATATCAAATTGGGCATCTTCATATAGTTTTTTAGCTTCTTGAATTTCCCAATCATGCTCAACTTTAAAGTTTAATACTGCAACTCCAGGTACATATAAGGATTTTTTCTTTTCCTTTTTTTGTTTGGCTTGCTCATTATAAGTTCATATTATTTTATGTTTTGAAAATCAAATATTTTTTGGCTTTCATTTCCGAAGTATAGACCCAATCATTTAAAATGGTAGTTTCTGAAGCAGCTAAATCTAGAAATGGTTCTTCAGTAGTCATTCCTTTAAAGTCATCTCTTGTTAATAGAGGTCCATATAAATAATGAAAGACGATTGAGGTGATTTTTGGATTTATCATCTTTACCGTGGTTATTGCGTCTTTAGCATTAAGTACATATGTTCCTCCAATAGGAATGAAGATGACATCTGGTCTCCCCAAAGTTAGAATTGAATTTAATTCAAAGCTTGTGGGAACGTAACCCATGTCCCCCAGATGGATGAATATCAAATCATCAAAAAATCTCACGGAATAAACAATTGTATATCCCCAATCTTCCCAATTGCCGTGTTTCACTTTAATCCCCTGAATTTCAATACCCTTTATTTTAAAATTACCTTCTTCTTCAACAATTATTTTTCCATTTTTAGCTGCTACGAGATGTTTTCCTGCATCGTGATCATAATGAGCATGTGAACATAAAACTATATCCGCATTTCGAACTGTTGGCTCAGGTAAATCTAGACTTTTCCCATCATGGGGATCAAATACTAAAATTAGATCTCCCACGTGAATCGAAAAGCAAGCTACACCATGAAATTGAATCTTGAAATTCATCAATTAAAAAGTGTAATTGATTATCTAATAAATTTTAAGAATAAATTAAATTGAAACTTACTAAAAAAAGATTATAGGGGAGCTAAAGAATGAAAAAATTTTCTTGTTCTTTTGCTCTCATGTAGATCACCAAACTTATTTCAAAGATAATGGTTACAATTAAAATAATAATAATATTAGAAATAATATTTTCAGTTGAATTGGAATAAACCATCAATATGATGGCAAAAATATTAATTAATAAAGCAGAAAGAAATCCTATCTCAAAAAATATTGCCTTCCCATCTAGCTTATGCCTGTCTTGTTTATCCCTTGGAAATAAGTGATTAAAAAATAATTTAATATTTTCTTCTTGTGATTTATTTAAAATTCTCATCGCTATAAATGTAATAATCATTAAATAAAAAAAAGGATTACAAAAAGAATTTATCACTATCATCTGATAATAAAATAAAGGAACATATCCAAGCAATCTTTCAACAAGAATAATAGTATAAATCAAATATGAAATTGGAGCAATCCATAATGAACCAAAGATAACTCCAAATACTATAAGATTAACGTAAATTGAAATTTTTATTTTAATTTTGTCGTGCATTTCTCAACCTCTTAAATTTCAAATTTACTTGATGCAAAATAATTAACAATTTCATTTTTTTTATCTGAAACCAGCCAAATTTATTAGATCTAAGATTTCTTATTTAAGTGTAATTCATTCAATTGAGTCGAAATAATTTTTATAAAAGAAAGACTAAAGGAATAAATTGAGAATTTCTAAACATTTTAAATAACATCATATTGAGACTAAGATAAATCAATATCGAAGGAGTTAATTAAATTAAAAAAAAATATTTAGCTATTTTAATAATCTTTATTTTCCTTAATATACAGGTTATATTTCATCCTGTTAAATCAATAACTCATTATCTACCAATTTCTGAAACTATAAATTTAAAAAATGGTGAAAATTATAATTTGTCATTTCATCTTAGCACTCCCACAAGTATTTATGAGAAAGATGTAGGAATTTTTATTGTAACTACACTAAACAGCGCGATATTTCTTAAGCTTTCTATTTTTCCAAATAATTTATCAATTACAGAAAAATTGTTGAATAATACCACAGAAAGTGAACATTCTGGTTTTCCATTGATTCCAGGTCAATACATATTGGATTTTAAGAATAATGGGTCTACAACATCATCAATAAGTTTCTATATAGATTACATTACAATTTATATTGATTATGCTCCTCTGAGTACTACTATTGCAATAATAATTATATTAAGCGTGATAGTCATTATCATCATTTATAAAAAAAGAAAACGAAACGGTTAATATAATGAATTAGAATTTAAAAGAATCTTTTTTTCTATTTTTATTGAATAAAAATCTTCACCGTAGTATTTTAAAATATGAATTTTAAAATATATAATCCTAAAGTATAGAAAGATAAGTTCTTTTAAACAGTTGTTTTGTATATCATTTATTTATAAAAAGAGATAAATTAATTGATAATAAATCAAATTTTAGAATTATCAATAAATTAAATTATCTTCAGATATCGCAAAGAATTCATCAAAATGATTTATTGAAAAATCTATTGATAATATTTCATATGATGGGATTAAACCGGGGTATTTTTTTTAATGGTGATTGGAAATGATGATTAAAAACAAAAATTACAAAAAAATGGTTAAAAATGCAGTTGATGATAAGATAAATAACATGGTTTTTCTAATGAAATTTTTAGATTCAAAAGGAGGGTCAGATCTAGTCAAGGAGTATTTTTCTGATGCACTTCCTACATATATAAAGGATTATGAAGGATCTGGCGATGCAAAAAAGTGGGTTCTGAGACAAGTATTGCGAAGTGGACATCTTAATTATATGAGAAAGGTTCTAAACGAAGTCCAAAAGGGATTAGAATTTCTCTTTCCTTTAGAAAATAATAAATTAATTGAAGAATCAGAAGAAAAATGTGTCACACAGATAAAATGTAAGTATATAAAAAATCTAATGAAACAAGCAAAAAAATATGAATGCGATTTCGACATTCGCGATTATTATTGCAATCACGCTTGTATCCCATTAATTTCGGGAGGTTATTCTGACATTTACTTAAATATTCAAGTTAAATTAACTGATTCAGGTTGTATTCAAACAGTTAAAGTAGATGAATCAACATTAAAAAAAGATAAAGATGAAATCAAGGGCGAAGGATAACGATTGGGAAAATTAGTGATGAAAAAGTAAATAGATTTCAATAAAAATCATTAAATATATCTATCTCCGTCATAAATAATATTTTTAAATCTAAAGAAAAATCTCAATAAATTAAAAAGTAAGATTGTCTTGACCTCCAGAACCAAATTATGTTTTATTTGGATTTTAAAATACTACTGTGAACATATATATTTCATATTTAATTAATTACTAAGGAATTATTTAGGAAAATTTAAAATATCATTGCTGGGTATAGTTTAGTCATCTCTTTGATGAAGTATATATTAGCTTGTAAGGAGGAAAAGTTAGTGGTTGTAATATTAGTGACAATGTGGTGTCCATATAGTAAAGGATTAGAACTTGGCAAGAAATTCCTTGAACTCCAGAGCAAGTTTCCCATCCAACCTTTTGAAAAACAACTAGTTATCGGTGCTGGGAGACCTGTTAAAGGTGCTTATAAATTAATATACGTTGTTGGAGCTAAGACAGAAAAATATGAGGAAACCTATTCTCTCGTGGCGAAGCGTATGAGTTTTTACGCGGAAATCGAGGGTTTTGAATACGAAATCGAGACACTCATGTCTGCAAGAAAAATGATAGAAGGCGAAGGATTGAAGATGCCCCGATAGTCTTGACAAATAAATTTTGAAGTTAAAAACTTCAAATTTCTTTTTTTAAAATATTTATAACATATTTATCTTCACCGCAGTATTTTGGAATCTAAAAAAGTATTTCAGAAACTCGTGATCTAGATGATTATTTTCATTCAGAGGTTACATTCAATTTTTTCTGGATTTTAAAATATCACGGTGAATGTATATATTTGACATATGAATGGATTATAAACAAATTTTTTTAAAAGTAAAAGAATTTACCAAAATTAAAAAATAAAATTATTTTAAGTTAATAATTAAATGGAAGGATTAAACAAGAAAAATATTAAAAAAATCGGAATTATCGTTGGAATTGTATTTATCATAACAGGATTAATATTTAATACCATACTACCTTCCAAATTTTCGAGAGTACATAATTCAGAATCACTTACATTAAACGAAGAAGATAATTATTATGTTATTTCTATTGATCCTAATATCAATCATATTGATTACGAATTTAAAATAGATTTTTATACATCTATATCTGAAGAATCAAATTGCACAGTTCTAATTTTAAATTCTATGGAATATCAGAAATTTCTGGTTGAGGATTCATTAGAAAATATAACAGCATTGAAAATAATAAATAGTATTGATGAGCCTAGGGTTGATTCGCTGTTCTATAGGGGGATTTTTTCAAGTAGGAACATTGGTGCAATTTATATCTTAATTATAAATTTGGAAAATACTTCTGAAATTATAAATTATGGCTATTATTATACAATCAGCACTCCAATGTTCTTTTACAGTGCAATTCTTCTAGTAATTGGAGCAATTACTATCTTTAGTATGTTGGCATGGTACTTAAATGGATGGAAGAGATATTTTTCTATTGGAGTCGGGATAAATCTAAGTCTTTTCTTTGCCCGGATCACAATCATGCCTTATTTATTTAGTGAACTTCCAACGTTGATCTCTTTTTTTGAGATCTTTGATATTGAAGTGTTTAGAGATTTTGAAGGCTATTATATTGGATGGACAGATTTATTTATTAATGGAGTATTTCCATATTCAGAACAATATTTTGGTTATGCATATGGTCCACTTTTCATCCTTACAACTGGAAGCTTTGCTTTCTTGTCGATTCCTTCGTGGAGTGTAGGAATACCCTTTTTAATGTCCACATTAGGAACAGGATATCTCATTTATTTAATTTCACGAAAGTTAACTAATAATGAGAAATATTCAATATGTTCAATGATGCTGTTCTTCATTAATCCATTTACATTAATTTATGCAAGTTTTATTTGGTTAAATGCTTCCATATTTACATTCTTTGTCATTTTATCTTTTTATCTTGCTCTTGTGAAGAAGAATTATTTAGCGATGCTAACTTTAGGAATTGCATCAATGTACAAGCAATTTGCATTGGTTTTTTTTCCACTTCTATTATTGTTAATGATTATGAATAATAAAGGAGAAAATCGGAAAATAAAATTAAAGAACTCTATAATTTATTCGCTGATTTTTGGAATTACTATCTTACTAATTTCACTTCCATTTCTAATTCTTAGATTTCAATCGTATATTTGGGGAAATATAATTAATATCTCTTTTTCAATTAACTCTCTCATAACACCTGGGATTTATGACAATTATCCTGTTACTTTTAACTCTTTTTTCTTTTTGATTGGTGCTCCAGATATCATTCTCTATAGTATAGCATACATGCTTGGCTATTACATCTTATTAGGAGGAACTTTAGGTATTACTTACTTGTTTTATGCAAGAAATTTACAATATAAAACAAAATATAAAAATAGCATAAATACACACACAAATCTTTCATATTTCGTAGAAGCACTATTTTTATCAATATTTATCGTCATTAGTCTCCAATTGTTCTATCCGCGAGGCAGTTTTAAGTATTATTTGATACTTCTAACACCTTTTATCTCACTATTATTTGATATAGAAGATTTATCACTTCATAAAGCCATTTTAATTGAAAAAAGCGATTTTAGATTTTATAAAAGATATTTGATTCCAATATTTATTTCTTGGGTTGTATTCTTTTGTTATAGATATGTTTATTTTTTTGTTCTTATCGGTTGGTGTCTTTATTATCTTTATTATTATAATGATAAATTTAAAATAAGGTATGTTGAATCCAAAAAATCTAATCTTTTAATAAAGGCTCCTAAAAAAAAGTAATTTATGTTACAATATATATGATCACCGTGGGATTTTGGAATCTAAAATAATATTTTCAAAACTCGTGATCTAGATGGTTATTTTCATTCAGAAGTTAGATTCAATTTTTCTTGGATTTTAAAATCCAAGAAAAATAAAACTAGGTTTTAGAAGCTTAGATTCATTTGGATCGTGTTTTTCTTATCATTATTGGTAGATTCGAAGATACCACGATTAATGTATATATTGAGGTTTTTATAGAAAAAAAATCATTAAAAATAAATAATATTGTATTTCAAATTTTTAATTAAAAAAATTCTAAGCTATCAATTTCGATAATAATGCAATATATGATAAATATTTTGAGTAAAAAAACTGCGTCATTTCCCATCTTGTATTTTTTATTTTAATATATCATTCATTTCATTCCATGATACCAATAAAAAATCAAACCATTCACTTACATGTTTCTTGAAGCGAATTCTAATTCGTAATTGTCCAGACATTCTACCTTTGTTTCTATTAAGAGCATGATTTTTATGATTAAATAATGAATTCTCAGTTTTATGAGGATCTCTCCGTTCTGCAATTATCATGGCATTCTCGTATGTAATTGCGTCAATTTTTTTGAAATGCTTTCACTTTTTTTCTATTTTTTTATGAATAGCGTGTCATAAACGTGATTCCATGCCTTTTTTGAGTATCTATTTTACATGAAAAGTAGGTATGGATGTGCTTGAATAAATTTTCTAAGACTTCCCAAAAAAAAGGAGAAAAAAATTTGTTACATTCTCTTGGATTCATGGGGTATATTTCCAGAGATCGTTTAAATCACCATCAAAACTCACATTATCGATTCCGTAGCCGCCGAAGAGCCACAAGTTACTGCTAGCATCCGTCCAAGAAGCTGAAAGCTCCCTTGCCCCAGGCACGTTTGCGGGATCCGCAACGCCCAGCGTGCCGTATATTCCTTTATTATACAAAGAATAATTGCCAGACACCCACGTCCAGGTCGCATCGCTGACATTGAACCTCCAGAGATCGTTCAAATCGCCATAATTAGTGGCATTGTCGTATCCACCTCCGCCGAACAGCCAGAAGTTATCGCCAGCATCCGTCCAAGAAACTGAACGCTCCCTTGCCCCAGGCACGTTTGCGGGATCCGCCACGCCCTGCGTGCCGTAGATGCCTGGCTTATCTCTCGTATCATTGCCGGACACCCACGTCCAGGTCGCATCGCTGACATTGAACCTCCAGAGATCGTTCAAATCGCCATAATTAATCGTATCGTCTAATCCACATCCGCCGAACAGCCAGAAGTTACCGCCAGCATCCGTCCAAGATATGCTGCAGTCCCTCGCGCCGGGCACGTTGGCGGGATCCGCCACGCCCTGCGTGCCGTAGATGCCTGGCTTATCTCTCGTATCATTGCCGGACACCCACGTCCAGGTCGCATCGCTGACATTGAACCTCCAGAGATCGTTCAAATCGCCATAATTAATCGTATCGTCTAATCCACATCCGCCGAACAGCCAGAAGTTACCGCCAGCATCCGTCCAAGATATGCTGCAGTCCCTCGCGCCGGGCACGTTGGCGGGATCCGCCACGCCCTGCGTGCCGTAGATGCCTGGCTTATCTCTCGTATCATTGCCGGACACCCACGTCCAGGT
>RDOG01000022.1 GCA_011365055.1 Promethearchaeota archaeon | reverse complement strand
GGTCGGATGTTGTCGATGTCTTGTGCCTCTACGGTGGTGACTGGTTGTCCTAGGCGTGCTCTCGGGCACTTTTGAACGATCTCTGGAGGTTCAATGTTAGCGATGCGACCTGGACGTGGGTATCCGGCAATGATACGAGCGATAAGCCAGGCATCTACGGCACGCAGGGCGTGGCGGATGCAGCGAACGTGCCCGGTGCGAGGTATGGTGGTGTATCTTGGACGGATATTGGCGGTAATTTGTGGCTCTTCGGCGGCTGGGGATCCGACAATGCGAGTAATTTTGACTGGTTGAACGATCTCTGGAAATATTCACCGTGAATGGTAATAAAAAATTATATATTCTTTTTTTTTTTAATTTTGGAATTATAAAATTTCTTTAATATTGATTATATATTCGATATATATCTTCGCCGCGGTATTTTGGAATATAAAATTTAATTGTTAAAAATTGTCAAAGGGATGAGTATTTTCATTCAGAACGCGAGTTCAAATTTCTTTGGATTTTAAAATCCAAGAAAAAAATAATTGGATTCTAGAAGAATAGGTTCATTTTAAATATGTTTTTTAGTCTTAAATATATGGATTCAAAAATCCTACGGCGAAAATATATATTAATGAATTAATAATCAAATAAATGAATTAAAATATTCTAATTAAGGCTCCCAACTTATTATTTTTATTATATCATATTCTTTTGGTTTGCATAAAGAATTAATATTTTGATAAGTTGTAATTATTTTATTTAAAAAATCTTTTCTACAGAATTTAACTAGTTTTTTTGCGTTATTAATCAATTTTTCAATTTTTTGATCACTAATCGAATTAATAAAAAAACAATCTTTATCTAATCCTATTAAAATTGAATTATTTTTAAACTTAAATGTTATTGGATAGAGTCTACAAATGAGTGGTCTTTTTTTATAAAGAGTACATTGAAAATTTTTATAAAAATTACATATCGGTACAAGTTCAATATTTTTAAAGTTACCATATTGATCTTTTAAAATGGAATCAATGCAATAATATTGATTATTAATTTCTAATATCTGAATTCCTTCCTCATAGAGAAATTTTGCTTCTTCAGGTAAAAGCCATCCATATGTTGTACAACAATCTTTGCATTGTTTACAATAGAGTTTCATAGGTTCAAATAAAAAATCTAATTCCTTATAGAGCGATGGAAGATTATTAATCAATTTTAACCCATTACTCCTAAATACTCAAGTATCCAACCCTTTTACACGTATTGAATCGATAAAAACTAACTTTGATACAAATTTCCTTATATTCTCTATATCTATGATATTTGAATATTTATTAATTAATTCAGTCTCATTATTAATACCATTTTTTATGTCCATATACATTTTTAATGCAGTTTTATCTAATTCAACGGTCTGATAACGAGTAACTATATATTTTTCTTTATGAATTAGGTTTGATTTTGAGTAGGGAGAAATTTCAAATGTACGATTTTTTTTGGGATAATCTAAATTAAAATCCCTGTCTATTTTTGGTTTGAAATTTTTAAATGGACTCTCTTTCATATCCCTTACCGCGTAATCCACACAGTATTTTTTAGTAAAAGAAACATCAACCTTACATCCGCAAATACAATCATAAACCAAAGTACAACTTCTACAAGGTTCAGTTATCCATTCCAAATTTCTATAATCATTTATAGATTTTTTGTTCCAAATTTCCCCAATGGACTCATTCAGAATATTTCCATAAACTATTGGAGATTGATTACAAATCCTTAAATCCCCTTTAGGATTAATAGCTGCAAAAGTTATTCCAACACCACAATCAGAAATAAGTTCTTCTTCAATCAACCTTTCATCAATACACCAAGGAATAGCAGTTCCAAATCCAATTGGAATTTCAAAGTCGTTTTTTGCTTTAATGATTTGTGTTATTGATTCCTTAAATTGTTCATTACTTGGTTTCAGTTTTTCCATTAATTTGCTACCGATTCCCCCCGATTCAAATCTATCAATAAATACATTAGACATTTTCAATTTATCTGCAAATTCTATAATTTGATAGATTTGATCATAATTGATTGACATTAAGACAGGAATACAACGGAGATCAAATCCTTGATCAACATATCTTCTAATAGAACTAACAGATTTATCAAATGCTTTAACTTTAGTTACAAATTCATGAGTTTCCTTTGTACCATGTACTGGAATACCGATACAAGCTAAATTTTTAGATAGATTTTTTAAATATTTTATTCCATTAGTTACAATAGTTACTGAAGATACTTCAGATAACATTTCTATGTATTCATTCAACTTTTCAATATTTAATAGTGAAGGTTCTCCACCAATGAGATAAACATGAGGGATTTGTTCTTTCCATACCTTTTCAACAATTCTATCAAGAATTTTATAATTAATCTTTGATTTTCGATTTGGATTATAACAGAAAATGCATTTTGAATTACATATATATGTAGTTTCGATATGAAGTAAATGCGGGACACTATAATGTTTTATTTTTTTCATTCTAATCTCTAAACCTTTAATATTTAATTGTTATTCGAATTTTTTTTATATTAAAAAATAAAATGGAATGAGATTTGTGAGAATTATTTTTGATTTTTCTTCTTAACTTTAATTTCTATTTTTTTTATCCTATTAATATCAAGATCTGGTTTACATTTTGACACTCATATTCCTTCCTTTCTTACTTTGTGCTTTATGGGATATTTCAAAAATTAATATTTAAGAACCACATATTTTATTTAGATTTTTTGTGTAAGATAAGTCGATCTCCACCATCGGGATAAAAATCTTTATCAATCCTCTTATTTCTAAATCCATTTTTCCTAAAGAATTTACGGGTTATTTCATAAGGTTCATAATCTACTGTATCGGCCAAAGTAGAAAGAAAAATTTCTTCAATTTCATCATTTTTTAGAATTTTTTCTAATTCTCTTATTAATTTAGTTCCAACATTTCTTCTCCAATTGTTTCTATTTACTCCAAGCCATTGAATTTCACAATTTTTTCCTATTATTTTGTATATTAAGAAACCTACTATTTTCTCATTTATTTTTGCAATTAATAATTCATTATTAAGTCCATCTTGTGAAATATTTTTAATAGCTTCTTCCGTAAACCATTCTGATAAATTTTTTGCGATATTTACAGCAAATTCAATGTTTTTACTATTCTTAATTTTCATTTAGCATCAATTAATTTATCCATTATTTTAAATAATACGGAAATTTACTATTTAAAAGAATCATTTTTTCTATTCTTTGTGTATATATATCTTTACCGTAGTATTTTAAAATCCAAAAAAATTAGAACTTGGTTTTAGGAGCTTAGATTTATCACAGACATATTTTTCAGTCTTAAATTGAGAGATTTTAAATTCTAAAAATAAGAGTTAATTTAATAATATTCACCTACCAAATAATAAATAAGAACCAATTAATTTTATTTTAACGTAATCAAGAGATCGACAAAATACTTGTATGAGTGTAAGCTATGTTAAGGATCAGATTTGGGAGTTTTATTGATGGAAATTTATAAGCAGAGTGGTTTTCACTTAAAATCTGATCAATTTCACATTTGTATTGACCCAACGTCTGTTAGAAGTGCTAATGAGGCAGATTTAATTCTGATAAGTCATTCTCACTCAGATCATATAAGAAGTATTCAAAGCATAAAATCCTTAAAAATTACTTCTCAACCAACTTTAGACGTATTATCAGTTAAAAGTAAAAAACCAATTCAGATAGATAATTACAAAATTTTAGATCCATCAAATCCTGAGAAAAATTCAATAGAAATTGATGATTTTTTAAAAATTACTGCCTATCCAGCTGGTCATTGCATTGGGAGTCTTCAATTCTTAATAGAATTTGAAAATGAAAAATTCCTATATACTGGAGATTTTTGCTTAGAAAACAGATTGGGATTTGATTCAGGCAATATTCACGAAATAAAAGATGGAATTTTAATAATAGATCCCACTTATTGTGAAAAAGAATATGTTTTTCCAGAAAGAAAACTACTTTATAAAGAAATATATCAATGGATGAAGAATACTTTATCAAAAACAAACAATCTTTTTTTGATTGGTCGTCAATTAGGTACCTGTCAAGAGTTGACAAGTTTGATAAATTATTCAACTTTCAAAGGACAGATTTTTGCTCATCCTGCGGTTTACAAAATTAATGAAGTCCATTCAAGTTATTCCAAATTGGGACGATTTGAATACAAGAAAGATCCCTTCGAAATTAAACGAGAACAAGGAATTAATGACCTAGAACGTTTTTTTGTTGATGGTGAAAATATACCAAAACCCAATGGCAAGAAAAAATCAATATTTCTACTTCCATTTTATTATATGAGTAAAATTAGGGAATTATCAGAAATATTTGGGAGAAAATCTATAGCAGTTTTTACGGGTTGGGCAGTAACAAGAAACTTTTCTGTTCAATCGTTTCCATTAACCTCACATGCAGGTTATAATCACATAGCTGAATATTACACGCAAAGTAAAGCTCGACAAATGTACTTTTTCTAATTTATTAGAAATTTTTTATATAGAAATATAATTTTTAGGATTTAATTGATGATTTGAAAGATTAAATAGATCATTTTTAAAATTTTGGTTTCAATCCAAGTTTAATAAGAAAAATTCTTTCATTTTTTTTATCATGAATATTTTTTGTCCTTTATTTGTGATTGGTAAGACAAATAATCGTCTAGGATCTCGGTCATTACTGGATTTTACTGCCTTGCGTGCTTTGAGATCATTATAAGGAAATTTATCTATTGATAATGGAATTTCTGGATCTAATTTTTTCCAGATTTCTGCAATAAATCCTCTTTTATATTCTTTTTCAGAAATTTTCTCGTGAAAAGCAATAAAATCTATAAAATTAATGAATGAAGAACCATTTACAAAGTAAATTCTTTGTGTGTTATAAATTAATACAGCTAAAAGTTCATGTTCTTCAGATTCCCATAATTTAATGCAGAATTCTTGCGGTAAATCGAGTGATTTAAAGAATTTTATGCTTTCCTTAAGGTAATTTTTAAAATTATTTTCACTCCAAATTGGAGTAAGTGGTAAGATTTTTTGATATGAATTAAGAAGATTAACAATCCTTCCTGCATCTTCACTTGAACCATCGATAATTCTCCCGAAAGGTAATTTTGAATCAGGAATACCAGCCATAGTCTTAGCTAATATTACAAGTGCTCGATTTAGACCTCGAATTAATCTAATCTTGTCAACACCTTCTTTGGATAAGAATTTGATATAAAATTGCGGATCATCATGAATGTAATTGAACCCATATCTGCCCAATACCTCCTCCCATCTTTGTATAGCAAAGGAGATTATTATATCGTATCCTAAATTCTTAACGTGTTCAATATAAGATGTTAATAACTGGTGAAGGAGACCTTTTTTTCTGTAATTAACATCTATTGTTGTATAGGTTATTGAGATTCCCTTCAAAGGAATTGAATTTTCGGCTTCTATATTTAAAATTAGATCTTGTGGGCAACCATACATTAATCCTATTAATTGAGAATTCTTATACATACCAAAAAGCAAATTTTCGTCCCAGAAATATTTTAAAATAGCCCATTTAGTATAATTTAAGTCCCACTCATAAGCACCAACTTTAAAATGATATTTTCCTTGCCAATTTTTTTTGAAAAAATCTGACAATTCATTCCAGTCAATTGGTTTTATCACACGAAAAGTAAAATCAGACATATAGTAAAAATATAGATAAAGTCTAAAAATAATTTCATGAGTAAGGTATTTGTTGAGATGAAAATGATGGATAAAGAAAAGGTAATTGTTGTATCTGGTTCAGCAGCTTATGATGTAATTGCATTCACGGACGAAGAAATTGACGATATTTTTAAGAAGACTTTAAAATCAAAAGAAGAAACTACTGATGCAAGAATAAGCATGAGTTTTTTAGTTAATAAAAAAGTTTCATTTGGAGGTACTGCTTTAAATATTGTTTATAATATGGTTCTTCTTGGAGTTAAAGCACTTCCAATTTCTTGTGTTGGAAGGGACTTTGCCCTTAGAGGTTACAAGGAACATTTAGATAAATTAGGAATTCCAACCCAAGGAATTGAAGTAAAAGCAGATGAAGAAACTGCAGAAGCGTATATTGTAACGGGTAAAAAAGGCGGACAGATGTCAATATTCCACACGGGGGCTTTATATCAAACTTGCGATATGAATATTCCAAAAATTGTTAAAAAATTAAATGTAAACCTTGCGATAATTTCTCCAAATCCTGTAGATACCATGATTAAACATGCAAGACAATTTAAAGGCTTAAATATCCCATATATTGCTGATCCAGGTCAAATGATTAATATGATGAATCAAGATCAATTACGTGAGTTCGTGGTAAATGCAGTTATGCTTATAGTAAACGACTACGAAGCTAGCTTAGTTGAACAGAAATTAAGTACAAAAATAGGAGATTTACTTGATATTCATATCATAACAAGGGGAGAGAAAGGATGTTCAATTTATAAAGGAAAAGAAGAGATTGATATTCCTGCGATTTCTATAGATAAATTAGTAGATCCGACAGGTGCTGGTGATGCTTTTAGAGGTGGTTTCTTAGCAGCGATAGCAAAAATGAAAAAGAATTTAGCGGATTTATCTTTAAATGAAATAAAATTAGCCAGTCAGGTCGGTGCAGTATCGGGAGGATATGCTGTGGAAAAAAATGGCACACAAAATCATAAATATGCCATTTCCGAATTTAAGACAAGATATAAGAATAATTATGGAGATTTACAATTAGAATTTTAAATTATTAAAATCAGTTTATGATGACGTCATCTATATTATAATGACGTTTTGCTAATAACCTCGCTCTTGCCACATTTCGCCCATTTTTTCCAATTGCAATTCCTCTATCTTTATTATCAACAGTAACAAGAGCAATTCGCCTTCCATCTCTTTTCTCTTGTATAGCAACATTCTTTATTTTTGCCGGACTTAAAGTATTTTGAATAAATAGTTCTTCAGAATTGGCAAATTCAACGACGTCAATATCTTTGTTAATAAATTCTCTTACTCTTTTTATATTAATTCCACCTTTTCCTATTGCTAGTCCGATATTTCCTGGTTTTACGATAAAAATAATTCTTTCTGATTCATCATCAATAATGCAATCTCTAGCAACAGCACCCGTTATATTCTCAAATAATGAAATAAATCTTATTTGAGCATCGCTCAGTTTAATTGATACGCTCATGCAATTTCCTCATATTTTATTGGTTACTTAAAATATCAGAATCGCCGGGATTAACAATCGCCATGACCGCAACCATATGAGGCCTTCCACAAATAAATCCAAGATCCCAGCTCGTTTTATTTACTATACGGTTAGTGATATTTCCAAATTTACATAACCTATTAATTTCATCTTGAAGACTAGCAGGACAATTATTTGCAGTTAAAATCATTTTTGCTTTATTATTTCTAAGTGCTTTCATTGAGTTTTTATAACCCAATATTACTTCGCCAGTTTTTAGCGCAATTTTGATAGAAGTCTCTTCACTCATACTAAATCCAACATACAATTCTGTATTTCATATTAAATTAAATTTATTTATTTATTATTTCTTTAAAATCTAATATAATATTAAATTTTATTCCAAAATAGAAAAAATTTTACTACTTAGATTAAGAATATCTACTATAAATTTTTAAATTTAATTAAAAATTTTTCTTCTTGGTTTTTATCTGTTTATAAGTTGAAAAATATAAAAAATCATTGATAACACTATTTTTTTTAGATTGAAAAGAAAATTATTAGAGAGATTTTATTTAAAAAAAAGTATACTAGCGAATGAAAATTAGTTAATTTTAGAATTCGTAACGTAATATAAAAGGATGAATGATGGTAAGCTTGTTTATTATTGTTACTAATGTATCTCATTCTTGCTGCATTTTACTAGATTCTTTTAAATAATTAATTTTATCAATAAGATCTTCTTTTCTTGGAATTCTAGGGATGTACACTGCACCAGAGAGCTCCGTGGATTTTTTTAGTTCAATTGTAATGTCATATCTATCTTTTTTATCTTTCCGTGTGATAGTAGAGATGTTGTCATACAATATGACATCAACTCTTTTACTTGGATATTGAATCATAATTTTTTTATCTGTAAACACGTAAACTGAATTTTTAAAAATGTAATACATTAATAAATTAACTGCAGGCGCTATCATACTATATATTGCTATGAATAACAATCCGAAACCACCCACTCCTATAAATGCAACGATCATTAAATGTTGATAAGTAAAATTTGGAATAATTGAGATTAAAAAATATATAAAAGCGTTATCAGGAATCGCAAATGCTAAAAATGAAAAAATCATTAGTATAATAGCTATAATAATAAGACTTATTCCAAAAACTAATCTTTTTATTTCATATGAATTACTAAAGTTACATTTATAAGAAAATATAATTTTTTCTTTTGGTACCATATAATCATTAAAAAACTCGTACAACTCATTATTTTCATCAATTTGTTCAAAATAAGTCTTTTTTTGGGTAAATTGCTGTGTAGAGACGCCATTAGATGGTTCTTCAGGATAAAATCGATGCAGATGGAGAGCATGTAATTCGTTTATCGGATATAATAAATTTTGATTATTCTTTTGCTGAAGCATGTACCAATAACATGACTTATATATGTTAGAAAAATCTTTAAGGGGACCGAAATAAATTATTTTTTTTGAATTATATGATGATTTTATTACTAATCCTTTGATTTCAGCATCCCAATCTAAATTATACCTGGATAATTTTTTTAGTTTCAAGTAATCTAGACAAGTCTCATTATTAATTGAAATCATATTTAATTTACTCTCACTTTCCAGAATGAAAAGTTGATCTTTTAGCACCAGCTTATCACTGTCAAACCCAACACCTTTTTTTAAGATGCTATATTCCCAATAATTACCTATAAACACTATCATGCTACAAAAAATCACTAAGATTATAATCGCTATTTGCATCAATTCATAGAGGTTGGGGATTGGAGTAAAAGAACCTTTAATAGTTAATTCTAAAAGATAAGTAATTAATAAAGGCATGAATATGTATGATATTAATCCAATTATGAAAGAAATTATGAAATTTAATCCTAAATATATCTTAAGTTGTCCTATTCTTATAATTATTTGGTTCCAAAGGCTTTTAGATAATGTTAGTGGTTTTTCAAGATAGACACTTTTTTTATTATCATGAATATTAAATTCACCATAATGATAAAGAACGGATTCTATAACCTTTTGACACGAGATCATATCTTCTATATTTTTAATCGTGATTATCACGGTCTTAGGTCTTTTAATAATGAATTCTATCCTGTTATAATAGCTATCAAGATCCAATAACTTTTTTTCCTTAAAAATAACAGCTTCTAAATTAATATATTCGATGGTTGAAACATTTTCTCCATGCCTATTCTTAATATACACGTATATCTTTTGATCAGTGATAAAAAGAGTCGATTCAATCTTATATTTTCCTGATTTCAAGTTTATTAAACCAATGAGAATTATCACTGGTACCATAAGAATTACTGCCAATCCTGGTAAGATCATAATATCTGTTCTTGTAATACTACCCAGACTAGTATTGGTAACTAATACAATGAAAAATATGCCCAATAGGAGAAATACAGGGATTGATGTTATATAAAGATTGAATAATCCTTCTTGCACCGTTGTAGAGGTCTTAAATAATAATTTTTCTCCTGGTTTAAGATACACTGACATTTTTTTAGATATTAAATCATCATTCTCATATATACTCAACTTCCATCCTCCTATATGACTCCTATATGATATAAGATCTTATGATATTTAACGGTTTTGTAATTTTTTAATAAAAAATATCACGCCTTTTATCATCAATATTGTAAGATGTGAAATCATTAGGAGTGGCGGCGTTTGGCAATTCCATACAGCTAGTTATAAATAAAATTACAAAATTTAGTTTGTAGCTGCATATAATTTCAAAGAAAAAAAAGCCCAGCGCAATGCTAAAGTGTATGAGATGAAAAAATATTTTAATTTCGATGATTAAAAAAAAGATAAAATGGGAATTTTTTAGTTTTATCTTAATAATAGTCCAATAATATCAAGAATGGCAGCAATTATTAAGCAAGCACCACCTAAAACTGAGCCTAAAAGAATTGTAACGATGCCAATTACCAATAATATTATGAAATTTGCTGCTAAGTACTTATCCCAATCAATTATACCGAATCCTGCGAGTAATAGAAGCGCAAGAATTATGTTTATGATTGCAAATATAATCAACACTACTTCATATATTACAACACCTAAACCTTGTAATATCCCAACATTATATAGGGGAAAGGATGCGAATCCAAGAGCTCCTAATATCTGAAAGATTGAAGTTAATATAATTAATATACAACCAATAACTGCAATAACTTTGACAGCAGTAGTGAGTTCATGTGTTTTTGAAGATCCTTTTCTTTTTGTTGAAGTTCGTCTTTTTTTCGTTTTAGTCATAAATTACACGCACCAAAAACCTATTTGTTTAATATTGTAATAATATTTTAAAGCTGTCTTTTTAGAATTTAAAAATATTGAATGAATGATTAATACTTAATTAATTTGATGAAGAATCTTTAAAATGAATAATAACAATCAAGAATCTTTTTTAATCATAGATTTTGATGAAAAAAAATTAAAAATGGAAATTTGTTCTTTTCTTGAAGAAAATAATGAAAAAGAAAATCAAATCATCGAAAAATTTGAAGTTTTATTTGATTATGAAGAGGAAAAGGAAAGATTAAGACCTTATAAAGTAAGAAATTTAAAGGAAATTGATATTTTTTTACAAGTAAAGGAATTAATAAAAAGATTTAGAAACAGTAAAAATATTTACATAAATATCAAACATAAAGAAAAAATGATCTTATTTGAAAATTTTATGAAATCATATCAAATTAATTTTAAATACATAAATTTCTGTCGATTATGTATTAATGTCAATAAAATTGGATTATTGGATCAATCGAATAGTATAACCAGTTTTAATGAACAAATTTGTTTTAATTGTGCACTAGAAGAGTTAAAATCTGAAATGACCTTTCATAATTTTTTTCCTAATGAGACCCTTATGGAAAATCTAAAAACGCTTCTGAAGAGAGTAAAGAATACAAAAAAAATAATTAAACTTTTATTTCAGCCTGGTTCAGATATTATTCAAGAAAAAGATCTCACCATATATGACACGATTGAACGTGATTTTCAATATAAAAAAGAAAAACCCATGGAACATTATCATCTAAATGAGGAGTTTATTAATGTTTTAAAAAAGACAGGTTTTAAACATTTTCTTCCAGTACAAGAATTAGCTCTTGATGCAGGAGTACTTAATGGAAAAAACTTGTTAGTTGTTTCTTCTACTTCATCAGGAAAGACACTAATTGGCGAAATTGCTGGAATTCCAAAAATACTATATGAAAAAAAATTCCAGAAACAAAATAGATCCTTAATCTTCTTAAATCCATTAAAAGCTATTTGTAATCAACAAAAGGATAGATTTAGTAAGAGATATAGACCTTTAAATATTAAGACTGGAATAAAAGTTGGAATGTCAGCATTAAAAGATTTGGAAAAAGAAGATTTAGTCATAAAAGATGATGATCTAATACAAGTAGATATTATTACAGCGACATATGAAGCTTTTGATTTTTTATTAAGAAATGGTGATTACATAAATAAAATAAAAGAACCATCTACCATAGTTGTTGACGAAATTCAAATGTTAAATGATGAAGATAGAGGTCCTTTACTTGATGGATTGATAGCTCGGATTAAATTATTATTCCCAAATATTCAACTCATTTTTTTGAGTGCAACTGTGAGTAACGCAGCAGATTTTGCAAATAACATAAAAGTAGAACCCGTTTTATTTGATAAAAGACCTGTTTCAATAGAACGGCATCTAATATTGAACAGAAATGAAGGGGATAAAATAGAAAGGATGGCTCAATTAATTAAAGATGCATCTAAAAAAGTGAGTTCCTATGGCTATAAAGGAACGACTATAGTCTTTACTAACTCAAGAATGAGAACCCAGTATTTGGCAAAGAAATTAAAAAACAGAGGCATTAATGCAGTTTCGTATCATGCAGGATTATCATATTTTGATAGAAAAAGAATAGAAATAGGGTTTGAAAGGGGTAAAAATGAAGCAATAGTAACTACTTATGCGTTGGGAGCAGGATTCGATGCTCCAGCTTACCAAGTTATTTTTGAAACGCTATATATGGGAAGAGAGGAACTCACACCAAACATGTTTCACCAGATGTTAGGGCGTGCCGGTCGTTATAAAATGCATGATGAAGGTCGAGTAGTAATTTTAATTGAAATGGGGAGATCATTTCTTCGATCAAAAGTTACTGAGGATCAATTAGCTTTAAAATTATTAGATTCAACACCAGAACCACTTGAAGTATTCCAAAATCCGGATGAAATTCCCGTTCAGGTTTTATGTGCAATATCAAGTGGACTTACAACTGATTCAAAAATTAGAAGTTTTTATGAAGAAATGCTATATGCAGAAGAAAATCTTTCTGAAATATTGAAAAAATTACTAAAAAATAAGTGGATTAAAAAAAATAATAGCGAGTATTTAATTACAAAATTAGGTAGAGCAATTGCACTTTCTTTTTTTGATGAAGATGAAGCAACCCTAATAATAAAAGAATTGAAAAACAAAGATGATCCACTTGATATAGCAATAAAAACAGAATATTTTGAAAATGTATATATTTCTGAAAAAATTCAAGATGAATTGAATAAAAACTTTAATACTAACGTTCCATCTAAATTTCTTACGGGATTTTTTATAGATTTATCTCAATCATTGAAAAAATATCGGAAAAGGTTGCTTCCTTGGTTACTGGATGTCATAATTAAATGGCATCAGACTTTTTACGATTGTGAGCATATAGATAAATTCGAATGTAATTGTGCATTCTTAAAATTAAACAAGGAAATTATTAATCTAAGAATGAATGGATTAACACCAAAATCAATAGGAAAATATTTTGAGAGGGAATATAATCTTACAATTTTCACAGGTGATTTATTTGCCTATTTAGATAATATTATTCATATTTTAGTTGGAATTAAAAGGATAGCCAAGGCGTTGAACTTATCAGATGCCGTCAATAAACTCGATAAATATATTAAAAATATAGAAAAACCATCGTTTGAACAAGAAAAAAATAAAGATGAATAACTAACCAAGAATATATCCTATTTTTTTTACTAATGATCGTCTTTCTTCTCTTTGTTCATTTGTTTCGATATTATTAGCTGTTTGACCATCAACTACTCCAAGAATAGAGTTTCCGAGCTTTGTTTTCCCTATAATAACTTCAATAGGGTTTGCCGTTGCAATATAAATATTAACAACACCAGGGATAGCTTTCAAAGTAGACAAAACATTTATAGGGTAAGCATTCCGCATAAATATTACAAATAGATGGCCCGCCCCGATTTTTAAAGCTGTATTTGCAGCTTTCTTTCCAAGATCTTCATCATTATCTGTATATCTAACTAATTTAGGAACTGCTTCATTCATTGCAACTCCAATTTTGATTTCAGGAGCAGTAGTAAGAAGAGTTCTAAAAATATCGTCGCACGTGTAAATAGAAAAATTACCTTGGCCGATTATTACTTGATCTTCATCAAGTTTCTCGACAGTTATAATTTCACTTTCCATTTCAATCACCATTTTAAAAAATAATATTTGATTTAAATATGAAAAAACACAAAGAAAAATCTTTTTATGTATTATTTAAAAGAAGTAATTTTTATTAGGGTTAATTAATAAGATTATTAAAATAAAATAGCTTTTTAATAAAACAATAAATATATTGATCCTTTGAATTTTTTAATTTATTTAACTGTTCTTGTAATGCTTTTAAATCTAAAGCCTCTATAGTTTTTTCGTTCCAATACATTGAGTTGTAGTATGTTTTTTAAAAGTAATAAAATTTGGTGATAAGGTAATAATATTAAAAATATTAAAGAAAAGAAATTATTCCGTTTTTGGAGCGACGATAAATTCTTTCGAGGTGTGAAATTCATCTAATTCGACGTTATATTCTTCTGATGTAGTAATAACGCCTCTTTCTAAAAGAACTTGTCTAGCAAGCAACCAAAAAATAAGTGCTAATGCTTTTCTACCACGATTATTTGCAGGAATAACTAAATCAATGTCAGTTAAATTATTATCGGTATCACATAAACTAATAATAGGGACTTTGATTCTTGATGCTTCTTTTACTACTTGTTTATCAGCTCTAGGATCCCCCACTATCACGAGATCTGTCTCATGGTATTCACCTGCAGTATAATTAGTTAATGTCCCAGGTATGAATCGACCTGCAACAGGATGACATTTTGTTATTTCGCAAAACTTTTTAATTGGTCTATGCCCGTAACGACGTGCGGAGATCACTAGTACATGTTGAGGTTCGTAACGTGCAATCATTTTTGCTGCTGTTAGAATTCTCTCATCAGTTTTACGAATGTCTATAACATATAACCCAGAACGAGTAATTCTGTAAATAAAAGGCATCATGTCTTTTGTTTTTATTTGAGTTCCAATATGGATTCCTGCTGCCAAATATTGATCTCGGGGGATCAACAAATCTGGACCTTCTACATTTTCAGCTAATTCAAACAACTCCGAATGAGTATAACTATACTTTTTTTTAACATAGATTTTGGATTTTTGAATTTTTCTTCAATTATCTTAATTTAATATAAATCTCAATATAAAAAATGAAAAGAAGAAGAAATGTTGAATTAAAAAAATTTAGGATTCTTCTTCTTTCTCCTCTTCTAATTTTACTTGACTAAACTCAATAATATTAATATTTAAAGGTTTTTTTGCAAGTTCGGTTTTTCTTACACCTATTATGATTTCTACACCTTTTTCTTCAGCAATATCAACCAATCTTTGCGAGATGATACCATCAAATACTATTGCTTTAATCGGATCCTCTAATGAAGTCAACTTATCAGCTAAATCTTGCACTCCAATTTTTTCAATTTTTTCAAAATTCTCATCGAAAATAATACCCTCTAACGTTTCTTGAACTTCTTTTATACCATCAACTAGTGAATCCGGAACTTTTACGAGTTCTGGAGATTTAGATACTTCTTTTCGACCAATTTTTTTAGGTTTCTTTTGTTTCGCCTCTCTTGGTTTGTCTTTATCCTTTTCCTTTTGCTTTTCTAAAACATATTGTTCATAAGGTAGTTTATTTCTAAGAGCTTTGATTATTTCTTTTCGAGTTAGAGCTTCAACTTCCTTTCCAGAAGGAGCACTAACTACATAATCAATATCAGCAACTTGACTTAATTCTTTTAAAATCAATTCCCCTCCTCTATCACCATCTAAAAAGGTGATAACATTTTTAGTTTCACATAATTCGATGATTGATTCAGGTATGCTGGTCCCTTCAACAGCGATCGTGTTTTTGAACCCATATTTTAAGAGATTTAAAACATCAGCTCGACCCTCAACAATGATGATGTTATCGCTTTCATCAATTCCTGGACCTGCGGGTAATTGATCGGGACCATATTTTGCAATTTCTTCGATTCTAACAGATTTTAATACTTCTTGAGAAATTTCCTGGCTTTCAGGAGTTACTTTTTCTTCCCAAGTTTTTAAAATTTCAGCAGCTCTTCTAATAATTTTATCTCTTTTTGAATTTCTTATATCTTCAATACGTTTTAAAATTATTTTTGCCAAACACGGACCAACTCGATCGACAGTCTCCAATGCAGATGCTAAAATTGAAGTCTCGACTTTATTCAGACTAGAAGGAATAATGACATTCCCTAGAGTTTTTCCACCTTCAGAAGTTACATCTACTTGTATTCTGCCAATTCTGCCAGTTTTTTGTAACTCTCTGAGATCCAAATCTTCTCCCAATAATCCTTCAGTCTGTCCAAAAATGGCCCCGACGATGTCTGGTTTTTCCACGATACCTTCTATCTCAATATTTGCTTTTATGATATATTTTGTCGTGGTTAATTCTTCTTTATGTTGCAACTTTACACCTACCTATTGAAATTAACTTTTAATTATTGGATTAATAATGATAATTTAATCAAAAAATAATTAACAGGTCAATCAAAGAATTTCTTCGAAATTCTAAGGATCAATCCAAATTTAATTACTTATATCGAGCCTCTTTTAGATTATTTATAAGTAATTTACTTAATTCGTTTCTTGTTTCCCTAAATCAAGGATAAACTTGAAATGATGATTGATAATAATAGATGATTAAGTGAAATGATTATATAATGATTGAATTGTTAATTCTTTTTGAATAAATTATAATCTTAAATCTCAATTGGAACTTTAACAAATATCTATTTTAATATTTTTATTTGCACTTGAAACTAATTTGATATGATGGATTCTTTTTTTTTGGAAATTTCACTGCCACAATAACTACATAACAATGGATTTGAATCAAAAGTTTGTCCACATTTTGTACATGTTGACAAGGAAGAAATACTCGCCTCTTTTTTATGTTCTAAAGTTTTAATGTTATCTCGATGAATTAAACCACCTAATAAACCTCCGAAAGATGAAATTAGCATAAAAATTAATAAACCTATTAAACTAAAACCCATAAAAATGTTAAATTGTATTTGGTAAATTAAATAAATTAAATAAAAGGAAGAAATTGAAAATATATTCAAAAAAATACCATCTCTTGGTTCTCTAATCAGCAAACCTCCTATGAATCCAGCAATAAACCAGAGATACCAAGTAAATTGAAAATAAAAAGGGTTGAAAATAATATTAAAAATAGTAAAAAAAAATCTTTTGTCAATTTGGGTAATTAATAAACTATTAATTTCTTGTTGAATCATATTCCAAGTAAAAATAATTGAAATTATCATTAATAAAGCCCATATTATGAGAGATATTCCGAAATAATTTTTCATTACTTAATTTCTCCTCTATATCATTAATTGAATTAATTGTGTAATTGTTGGAATAATTGATGATAAAAAAAACGTAAAATATAGTCCTAAAAACATAATTATGCTAAATAAAATTATTAAAAAATAGTCCAATACTTTCATGTTAAGCTCATATAAAAAACTCCGTTTTATTTTTTGATTAAAACCTCTAGATTCCATGCTTTCTGCAACAAAATGCGCTTTCCTTATTGCAGAAATATATAACGGAATGAGCAAAGGAATATATTTTCTTATTTTATAAAATAGGCTTCCTTTCTGAAAATCAATTCCTCTTGACATTTGTGCATCTCTGATGTTCCTAGCTTCAGAAGTTAAGCTGGGTACAAATCTAGCAGCCAAACTTATACTAAAAGCATATTGAAATGGAATTTTCATTTTATAAAGAGACTGAGATAATTCATCTGGATGTATTGTTGCGAAAAATAAAAGAAATGAATCCATCATTATTAAAAGACGAAATATCATTGCCAATGCAAAATCAATATTAAAGTAAAAAATATTTATAAAAAAAATAAAAAAAATCATAAATGTTAGGCTTTTATTATATGCAATAAGTTTTTTTAAATCTCTTGCAAGAGCAAAAAATATTACTAGTGTTAAAAATAGAGTTACTAATATGAAGAAATTTTGAAATATAAGAGATAATATTGAATAAATTAATAAAATGAAAATTTTTGTTCTTGGATCCAAATTATAGATGGTATTATGCTTTTTATTGAATTTAAATGCACTTAAAAAATCAACAGACATAAATTTTTCACTTTGAGTAATCTATCATTAATTTTTTCATTTCATCCTCATTTATAATATATTTCGGGAAATCGTTCCAGATCTTAGCTATTTCAATATTTAATGAAACTATTTGAGGAGGGAGTAATTCGGACTTTTCAATGATATTTGAGTGATAAAAGATTCTTTCAGGAGAACCGTCAGCCAAAATTTGTCCATCTTTTAATATGATTATGCGAGAAAATATTTTTATTGCCCAGTCCACGTCGTGTGTTATTATTATGAGAACATTTCCATCATTGACGTAATTTTTAAGGATTCTTGTTAAAAGTTTTTTATGATTTGAGTCTTGTCCAATTGTAGGTTCATCTAAAATAATATGTTTCGGTTCCCAACTAAATATACTTGCTATAGATACTAATTTTCTTTGACCACCGCTTAAAATGAACGGAGATTTATCCAATAATGGTTCTAATTGAAATAATTTAACTGTTTTTTCAAATTTTTCATCAATATCTTGTGTGCTTAAATTCCAATTTTTTAAAGAAAACAATATTTCATCTCTAACAGTTCCAGAAAAAAGAATATGATCAGGATTTTGAAATGCTATACCAACTTTTTTTGATAATCGCGAAATACTTTCAGAAAAAGTAGAAACTTTATCAATTAATACTTCACCTTTATTAGGTTTTAAAAGACCATTAAAAGTTTTTATTAAAGTAGTTTTACCAGCGCCATTTTTTCCCAAAATTCCAACACTTTCACCATCTTTTATTCGAAAAGAAATGTTTTTTAATATATTTTTATCATTTTGATAAGAAAACCACATATTTTGGATTTGAATCATTAGTTTATCCCCGATTTGTTTTTAATAAAGTTAATAATTCTTGAAAATTTCTTGGAATTTCATTTGATTTAATATTATTAGCCTGTAAATGTTTGAAAAATTTTAGAATTAAAGGCACGTTAATTCCAATATCCTCGAGTTTATCATCCAATAGAATTTTTAATGGATCCCCATCAGCATAAATCCTTGCATCTTTCATTATTATTACACGATTGATATAAGGTAGAAGAAGATCTAATCGATGTTCTACAATTATTATGGTTATAGAAAATTTTTGATTTAATTCATATAAAATTTTGAGAATCTGATTAGTTATAAGGGGATCTAAATTAGAGCTTGGTTCATCTAAACATATTATTAGAGGATTGAATATCATTACTGAGCTTATTGCTACTAATTGTTGTTCACCACCAGAAAGGTCTTGAGGAGCTGCTAATTTAATATGATTTAAGTTGACTAATCTTAATAAGTCTTCTATTTTTTCTTGCATCTTATTTTGCGGCGTGCCAAAATTTTCAAGACCAAAAGCTAATTCTTTTTCTACTGTAAAGGATATTAATTGATTATCAGGATTTTGAAAAACCAAACCAATTTGAGGAGCTAATTCGAAAACTTCTAAGGATTTTGTATCTTTTCCATTAACTAAAACCGAACCAGCTATATAACCAGAATGATGATGTGGAATTAAACCATTTAAACATTTTAATAGCGAAGTTTTTCCACATCCTGTTGGACCGGTGATTAAAATAAACTCACCTTCATTGATTTCCAAATTTATATTTTTGAGTACATGTTCTTTATAACCCAAAAATCTAAAACTAAAATTTTTTACAGTTATTATCATTGAAAGTATTCCTTAATGCAAATTCTTTTAAAAAAAGAAAAAAATTTTTAATTTAAAAATAATTTGGGAATTCATTCACCATTCAAACAAAAAATATTCCCATAGAACTCTATCATTGTTTCCTAGTATATAATCACTCGCAGCATCCATAACTGAAACATTATTTACTTCATATCCCCATCCATGAGTTGTGTCACCAAAATGCCCGTTAATACCATCAACATAGTCTCCATATATTGATGATTGAATTGAAACAACAGCGACTAACTGTAATGCCTTTAAAGGTGTATTAGCTGCAAGATCATAATGATTTTCAATCGTTCCATTCCCGTAATCAATAGTAACCGTTATATTTGAAGCTATAGGTGTATTATTTAATCGATATATTCGATCAACTTCATAAATTGTATACATAGTTACAAATGGAGTGATAGCTGCACCAATAGCAATAGTCAAGCATATAAATATCACTTTTTCGGCATTCATGTTATTTCATTCTCCATCATAAAATTATATGTTCTTTGAATAACAATCGGAGCAACAAACGCAAATAAACACAAATTACAAGCAACATGGATTAATGTAAAAGGGACTTGCATGATATAGGTTGTAATTAAGACTGAAAGATCAATTGCCTGTCCTGTATAGAAGAAAATTGTTAGCGCTCCAATGAAGTCAAAGAAAAGGGTTAAACTAACACCAATTACAGCAAATCTATAGATAGTCCATTTGGAATATTCAAAATCTATTTTTGAATATTTTTTATAAAGGATCTTTGTAAGCCCTCCAATTATAGCAATTACTACATATAATAAAGTTAAAATGATAAGAGTTGGTAGCGGTGCAACACCCCATGGATTGAAACTGTGATAGATTAGTGATGAAACTGTAGCAATAGCGCAACCTATAGGTATTCCAAATAAGAACGAAGTAATGAAGATTGTTGTAATTAATATCTCTACATTAGGAAGAAATGAAAGTGCATAAGATCCACCTATTCCCATTGCAGCCATTATTCCAATTAATGATACTTGAATCGCAACATTTTTTTTCTTATCGAATCTGGTTTCATCTTCTGGTTTTTCATCGAATTCCTTTTTTTTAATTACTACTTGTTCACTCATTTAAGTTCACCGAACTTGTATGGTTGGATTATCCAACCTCCAAAATTTTTCTGTATTAAATATTTAAAGATTTCTATTTAAACTATTCTAAAAAAAATCGATAATGACTTCAAATTACTCAATTAAAGTATAAACAGCAGCCCAAGCTCCTTTAATGGCTTGTTGTTTATTTTCACCTGAACCTATAACAACAACATCATTATTCTCTAAATTAAAGAGATTTTGTATTTTTTCTATAAAATTTGGGAATTCTTTGGACAAATCAGAATATAAATTTGGTATTATAAATTTATCATTTCTTAAGATGATAGTTAATGCACCTTTAGCATCTATTTTTAGGGCAGCAATGGTTTGATCCATTCCTAATTTAATTTTAGAAGCAACATTTTTTATAAAAAGTACTTGATTATATTCAGCTATTGAAATTTCTTTCGGTAGGTCAATTTCAAACGAAATTTTTGGGATCTTTTTTTCTAAATTTTCAACCACTTTTTTACCTAAATCAGTAAGTGAATGACCTTTTTGGTCGGAATCTATCAATTCAAATTTTTTAAGGGCTTTCATAATACTTCTAATACTCCCAGTTCCCAGACCCAAGTCTGATGCTAACTTATTTCGACCTATTGGAGTATTTTCAGATATATGTCTCAAGACTAATTCAAAATGATAATCATTGAAAAATGATTGAGGACCAGGTGGTTTGTCCTTAAAATAAGTCTTGAAAAATTCCCTATCTATTACCTGTATACTCAAAAAGAATCCACTCAACAAGTAAGAAATTATAATATTAATCATAATATAATTTGTAGCTTTAAAAAAGTAAGGTTAAAAAAATTATTTGAAAATTTTCATCTTTTTTCAATTAAAAATACAAATCTATACCAGAACTATATAATTGCTAGTTATGAATAATTCATTTATTTGGAATTCAGGAATTGGTAATTTAATGATATTTATTGATGACTTTAATCGAAATTTTAATGATATATCTATTTAAGGGAGAAAATACAGAATAAGAATTTAAAGAAGTAATGTAATTATTAAAACATTTAAATTATACTTCTTTTTTTTTAATTCTCAGAAAATTTTTTAATTTAGCAATATTATTAAAATAAAAAAATAAGTAGAATTAAAGTTGATTTTTTATGTCAAAACAAACACCACCACAGCAGCAACAAAAAAAACAGAAATGGATCAAAAAATGGGAACCTCATCGTCATTGTAATGTATGTGGGTTATCTATTGAGCCAGGTAAGGATTTTTGTTCGAATAAATGTTCTGGAGAATACTTTGATTGGAAGCAAAAAAAAGATAAGAAAGAAAAAAGAACTACATACTTTATGATCATTGCTATCGTTGCAATGGTGGTAATAATGGTCATTTTATATGGAATTTCTTACATATAGGATGATTATTTTTTTCGTTTTAATTGTTTTAATTCACTTGAAACTGCATAATCAGCTTGATCAATTGCTTTTTCTATTAAGAGTTTAATTTCATTATCCACCATATTCTGTATTTCTGCATCTACTTCAATATCGATTAATAAAGATTCTTCTTGATTAATTTCTGCGGAAATGCTTAAATCAATCACATCTTTTTGGTTAACTTGTGAAAAAATGTATTTTCTAATATTACGCTCTATTATAATGATTAATCTTTCAAGGGTCTCAACGTCGAGATCTTTGACCCCTAAATCAATAGACATGAAATTACCTAAAAATGATAAAAAAATATTTATTACATTGGACCGAGGTCAAGGTTACCTCCAGATGCACCCATCTGTGATGATAATGCGTTTTGTACTGCGGCCCTTTTTTCTTCAAAAGCCTTTTTAGTTCTTTCTTCTTGTCTTTCGATGGTTTTTAATCGCATTTCAAAAGTCTCTTTTTTTTCAACAAGTTCTTCTTTTAAGCTTGTTTTATCTGCGCTCAATAAAATAGAGCCTAGACTTTTATATACCTTACTATCATCAGTTATTTTTTCTAATTCTTCGATTGCTTTAGTTATTTCTCTAATATTTTTATCTAACGTGCCTTTCTGTTGGAGTAACATTTCATATCTCTGTTGAAGCTGTTGTAATTCAACAATTTGATTCTGTAATTGAGGTGGAATATTTTGTGCCATGTTTATCATTACCAATTATTTTAATATCTAGTTAATAAAAAATTAAATTTTTAAGCTTTTTTAAAATTAGATTTTCAGAAATTTACAATTTCAGTTATTAATTTAAACCATCTTAAGTAAGAATTCATCGCTGCTCTTAATGCAGTGAAATCTTTGGCAATGAATTTTACCATTATTTCATTATTTTCCTTTTGTAAATCGACAGTTACCCTATTGTTTGCAGAACTTCTTGATTCTAATATTAATGATTTGAAATAAATTGAAGTTAGTTCTTCGTTTTTCGTATTAAATGAAATCGTTGAGACTATCGAATCAATCATAAATTTCATCAAAAAAAAGGTTATCCCATTTTTTCCCTAATTCTGGAGACGTTTCTTACCGATTTTTTACCTTCGTCAGTCTGTGGAAAATATGCACCTCCGGAAAATGTTGTTCCACATTTTTTACACGACCAAACACCAGTAAAAAGTCTTTTAACTGCCTTTGTTTTGCATTGAGGGCATTTAAAATCAGGTTTAAGCATTTTAACTTCAATTGCTTTAACCCTCTTACGCAATGTAACACCATATCTGGATCCATATCGACCAGTTGGTCCTACTTTTTTTGTTTTTTTAGGCATTTTTTTCTCATCAATTTTATGTTGTATCTGGATTTTTACTTAATTTTCATTATTTGATATTTTAATTTTTTCAAAAAAAAAGTTATATATTATTTATTAAAACAAATAAAAAATTAGGAAAAAAAAATCTCATTTTAGAGATTACTCACTGGTTTTGGAGGGTATAATTTCCGTATCGTGTCTGATTTTTCAAGTACCATATGCACAGCCTGTTGAATTTCTTCAGGAGTAAAATATCCCTCTGCACCTTTTTGCATTGACACTATATTATTCTTTTCATCAATGGTAAGAGTAATTCTTGCATCTAATACTCGTTCTTCATTTTCATTTGGATCAATAAATAATTTATTTGCTATCTTACCAATGGTTATTGAAGTCGGGAGGTTTTGAATTGGTAAATAATTCCAATTATCTTTGTTATATTTATCACCTACAGCAATTATTTTATCATCTTTTATTTCAATATTAGGGATTTTAGTTGTTAACAATGCAGAAACTGCTGCAAGTTCACCACAATCAAACATATTTCCATCATATGACAATACATAAAGGTCAACGAATATGATCCAGACTTGTTTACCGGGAATGATACATAATTTGGTTCTATCAACTATTTCAGAATGTCTAATCCCTCTATCAACAACTCGAGCAACTTCTATTGACTCTTCGCCAGGTGGACCTGATTCGAAATGTGGTGAAGCTAATGGAATTAATTCAGCATTAACGGTTATTACACCTTCATTAGGAATATCGGGATAAGGCTCACCAGTAATGGCTTTAACTCCCGCTATAATATGAGTATTCCCTAATTTTACATATGCGGATCCTTCCGCTTTCGTTATGAGATCAGTTTCAATCTCTATCGAACGAAATTCATTGAAATCTCTACCATCAATTCGTAAATTTTTCTTTGTTAGCTGGGTAATATGATTTTTTTCTATTTCTGAAATTACTTTATATGCTTCACTCATTCTTCTCCCTCCATTTCAATATCATCATCAATATAATCTTCTGATTCTTCATCTTTCATTTGATATTTCGCCTTTAAAGCTTCATTTTGTAATTGATAAATTTTATCAATTCCTTTATAGGCTAATTCGATTGCTTGATTCATTTCTTCCTTGGATAATTCACCATCAAATTGCAATAATGTTATATCTCTAGTTCTTGGCATCATCGCTATTGGTAGATCGCCCCAACCTTCTTTATCTTCGATATCGGAAAGATCTAAAACAATATGTCCTTGTCCATTTTCATCTTGTACCTTACCAACTGCGACAGCTGTTACAAGATCACTCATAAAAATACCTGCATCTGCTAAAGCTAATGCTGCAGCAATGATACTTGCACAGCGGGTACCTCCATCAGCACATAACACTTGAATATGTACATCAATTAATGTTTTTGGATAATATCTTAAAAATATTGCAGGCTCTAATGATTGTCGAATAATCATAGATAATTCTTTTTCTCTTCTACTGGGCGCAGGACTTTTTCTTTCATCTACTGCAAACGTGCTCATCATATATGTAGTACGTAATACTGCAGTATCTTGCTTTGCTAGATGCCTTGGATGTACTTCGCGAGGTCCATAAACACCAGCAATAATTTTATTTTTACCAAACTCAATTAAAGCAGATCCGTTTGGTTTTTCTAATACCCCCACAGTCAATTTTATTGGGCGTAATTCATCAAATTTTCTTCCATCAATTCTTATTCCATCTTTAATTAAATATTTTACAGGATCTTGAGGAAATAAATAACTCATTTCATTCACCTCTTACTTTTGCCTTTTCTTCTTTAATTAATTCTTTTATTCTATCAGTTAGTCCAGATGTATGGGCTTCTTTCTCTATCTTTCTTAATATTTTTAAAAATAGAACTTCTTCCGCCTGGTTTCTGGATTTTACCCATATCTTCCCATTTTTACCAATTACAATCTCAGAATTTCTTAAAGTGTCTTTAATCAGATTAATCATACTTCCTTTCCTTCCAATTAATCTAGGTATTTTTGAAGGAACTACATCAACTAATTTTCCTCCACTCAATTTACCCAACCCCTTACCTAAAATGCTTAAAACGGGGTCTCTCGTTCTGTTAAATGCAATTATTTCTGCAAATACAGTATCCCCTATATCGAAATATTTTCTAATATCATCTTTCAGAGGATTGAACGATCTATTTAAAACATTGGAAGCGTGTAAGGAGGCACCATATGGAGAATTAATATCAATCTTCCATGACACTATACTCGTGTTTATCACCATTCCAATTACTAGATCGCCTACTTTGGGCACATAAGGACCTGAGAATGGAACAATATAAATGGTTTTATTTCTTAAATCTGTTAACCCTACTATTTGAGCTACTATATTGTTATTTTTATCGACAAATGTTCCCCATCCAGATTTATATTGGGAAGAATCTCCTAAAATCTCTCCAGGAACAACGATATGTCTTTTTTTAAAATCTTCTTCCATGTATTAACCTCCTTGAATATCTTATTCAAGTATTTAAGAAAAAATCGGAATAATTTTCAAAGAAGTTATTATTTTTTCAATTTTTTAATTTCGAACTTCCCTTTTGTCAAGCTATTTAATTCATCATTTAATGTGGCTTGTAAACCGGCAGGTAATTCTACAACGGCAACCCAAGAACCATCAGATTGCCACTCATCTTTATTTATAGAAGTGTATTTAGAGACTACGTTATAGGCTTTTCCAGTAAATTCCGCTGGAATTCTAATAGCGAGAGAATAACTTTCCATGCGGATCGGAATTATCGATTGTAATTCTTTAATAATACGCTTAGCTTGTTCAGATATATCTTCTTTAGTATCTCTTATTGAAATTTTAGCCTCCAGCATTGCTCTTTTTATTCGATCTGGAGGGTGAGGCAGGTTAGTTTGGGGATTAATTGAATGAGTACTTATAAAATTTATAATTTTTCTTCTTAATTCCTTTGTAAATTCCTGTCTCATTTCTTCGGTTATTTGGATCTCACCTTCTTTAAGAATTATTTTAGAGATCTCAAAAACATCATCTGTTTCAAAAACATACTGTAAATCAGCGTCTGTTGCTTTCTCTCCCCTCAAGAGGTTTTCAAAAATAGTAAAACTCTCTACAATATCTCGTATATCGACTTCTTTTCCTTCTTTAAAATCCCAAGCTTTCTTGGGATCAACTAATATCTCAAACCGCTTTTTCTTTTTGTCGAGTCTTGCAATAACGTGATTTCCTATGTCGACTCGCTTATCTCCGCGAATAGCGCTCATTATTCTCACTAGATACTTTTAATATATTTATCCAGATTCTCATCACTCAATCTTTCAAATATTCTGTTATCTTTTCGTATTACTGCAACCTCAACTTTGGAGGAATCAAATTCACTTTCTATAACTTCTTTAAGCGCTTTTAATGCTAAAGAAATTGCCTCATCTAGTGTTATTCCTTCTTTATATTCCTTTTCTAAAATTTCTCTAACAGTTTGAGCACCCGAGCCAATAGCTTGCGCTAGATAACCCCAAAATGCTCCACTCGGATCAGTCATAAATAATTTAGGTGAATTTTCATTTGGATTTACACCAATAATTAAAAGACTTACGCCAAAAGGTCTAACACCGGCGTGTTGGGTATATAATTGTAACAAATCACTAATCTTTTTCGTTAGCATGGCAATATCAATATCTTCATCATATGTCAATTTATTTATTTGGCTTTGAACACGGGCGTGATCAACCAACACTCTCGCATCCGCGGTTAATCCCGCAATAGAACATCCAATATGCTCATCTATTTTAAAAATTTTTTCAATACTATCAGGTTCTTGGAGATTTAATATTCTTTTCTCAACGGCGGTAACTACTCCTTCAGAACTAACAATTCCAATTGCGGTCGTTCCTCTACGAACCGCTTCAATAGCATATTCGACTTGAAAGAGCCTACCATCAGGGCTAAAAATAGTTATTGCCCTGTCGTATCCCATACCAGGTGGTGCAAACATATACACATATCCTCCATAAAAACATTTATTTTTATTAAACCAATTTATTATTTCTTTGCCGTAAATTGGTTAATTAATCAATTGAAATAATAACTTTTTTTCATTTGATTTTTTAAACCGATTTTTTCTTTTAGAGGAAATATGAAGTTATTAATTTAAAAATTTTCCATAACGTAAATTTTAAAAAAAATTACTCTAAACCTTTTAATCTTGAATGAATTGATCCTCTTTAAAAACGAATTTATTCGACTTCAGAAGGAGTCTGAATAATATATAAAAGAAATGTTACAACAATACATCCTACTAGAGTTAAAGCTAATGGAATAAAAAGGACTAAATCAAATAACGAGCTTAAAGCAACAGTTCCGCTAGCCGTAATGATAATTTCCCACCAACCAGCAACCTCACGTTGATATTCTCGATAATTTGCGATGGCAATAATAACAAAAAAATAAAATATGATTAACATAAAAGATATGAAAAGGGAAAAACCAGTAATGAGTCCAATATCGAAACTTGAAAGAAATTCGTAAATGTTTCTAAAAAATATGTCATATGTCAATCCTTCTCTAAAATAAATAGAAATTAAAAACGAAATAATTATAATTATTAACGCTATTGCAATTGCAGTACAAATAACAATTGTCTGCTGGATATGCGATTTTGTTTCTTGTCTCTTTCTCCTTTGATCTTTTAATTCCGATCTTTTACTCACGTTCTTCCGCTCAATTATATAAATTTAATTTAAATAATAACTATAAAATTCTATTAAAAAAGATTCATCTTTTAAAAAAATATTTTTGGTTAAATCATTTTATTAATGAGTTGATTAATTTGTTTGAAACTATCAAGGGAATAAATTTAAAAAAAGCATTATTAAATGAAATGATAAAATTTGCGAAAAAATCTTATCCAACAGAAGCAGTGATGTTATTATTTGGACAAATAAGTCAGGATTGGGCATTTTTAGAAGTATTAGAACCAATGAAAAACATACGTGATTCCCCCATTACCTTTGAAATCGATCCTGAAGAATTTTATAAAATATATTTAAAAAATGAGGATGCAAATAGAAAATTTATAGGGATTTTTCATTCACATCCGGCGCCCTCGTATCCCTCACAAATAGATATTCCAAATATGAAGGTTAATCAAGTAATTTGGCTAATTTTAGGAGGATCAATTGCCGAATCCGACTTTGCTTTTAAAAATATTAAAGGATATATATGGAGAAATGATTCAGTTCAAGAAGTTGAAATACAAATTATTTAAATTTTCCTTAATAAATATCATTAAATTTAATAAAAAAGAAATAATGAATATACATTACAAATTGTCTTGAGGTTATATTTCATGAGTAATAACTTTTTTATGGATTTATACGGCTTTCTTGCTTATCAACCCCCTTTATTATTGTTGATTTGTACTTTATTTGCGGGTTCTTGGTTTTTATATCAAATTATTGCCAAACCTGAAGAAGAAGAAGAGTCCCCAAAGTTACTTAAAATAATTGACATTTTGGGAATGTTTATTGGTGTTTTAATAATCATACCTTCAGGTATTACCATGTTTTTCATCCCAAATGCATTTAACACGGTAACAGGTCAATTTTACGTAATCCGGAATTTTACTAAAATTCTAGTAATTGTAATGGGGATGGGATTATTTTTAAAACCTTTAAAAGATGTTCCTTGGGCAAGTTTGATTGGTGGTGGTGCAGGCTTAATTGTAATCTTATTATTAGCATTATTTATCGATAGAACGCCCCTGACTTTATTAACTGGAATACCTTGGATCGCTCAAATTTTGCCATGGGTTTTCTTAATAATCTTTGGAATCATATTTGTCTTCATTTATATGATGTTTAAATTTGCAGGAGATATGATGAGCCTCATTGGAAAGTTATTCGCATCAAAAATAGGTAGTTTTATAATGATGGGTGTCGGTTTAGTCCAATTAATCCTAATCATAATTCCAGTATATGTTGATGGAACGCTTACTGCTGGTTGGTTATCGATTATTATGTGGTAAATAAAACGCCTAATTTTTTATTTTTATTTTACTTAAATAATTCTGAGATAGAGTTTTTGTTTTTCTTTCTATAAATTTTATTAAATCTTCATAGGTATCGATATCTAAAGAAAGATTTTTGTTTTCAAGAACAAATAAATCAATATTTTTGACCTTTTTTAATTGTTCTAGATGTTTTTCGTAACTATTCTTCCCAAATTGGAAATCCATTAAATTGGCGGGTTTTATATAAACGGCATTAGTACCATCTTTTTTTTCTGAAGGAACTAATATAGCAATTTTATTCGAGGAATTTGCTTTTTTAACAATCAAATCCAGATCTTCGGGAGTTATTGAGGGAATATCAGAATGTAAAATAAGTACAGAATCTTTTTCATTAATATTATAGTTTTTATATACAGTTAAAATCGCTTGATTGATTCCTAGTTCATCATTATCCATTAAAATATTTATTTTTTCATTCTCAAATTTAGAAAAAGCGCCCTTTTCTCGTGTGATAATGACTATTTTTTCAAAATCTTTGTTTTTAGAAACAACATTGAGAACATCCATTGCCATGAATAAGCATAAATTTATTCTAATATCATCTCTTAATTTTATTTTTAATCTATTTTTCGAATTTTTGAAAGATTTTATTGGAATGATAATATAATTCATCAAATCACGAACTTCTGATATATTTCAAAGCAATTTCAGCAAGAGTTTTCTTAATTTCCATATTTTTCATTAAAGTATCTGTTATAAAAACTTCTATTCCTAATTTTTCTATTTTTTCTTTTTGAGATTCATCTTGAATATCAATTATAAAGGCAGAAATAAGATTCTTATAGTAATTAGCAATAGAAAATGCAGAAACTTCCATTCCTAATCCTCTCATTAATTTATCTAATGGACCTTTTACCGGATTTGAGCCAATTATTGGTGAGATTGCAATAACTTTTTTATTATTATTCAAAATTGCTTCTTTTATACCTTTTATGGATAATATAGTGTTTATACTAACCAAAGGATTACTTGGACATATTATTATCCCTTCAGACTTTTCTATCGCATCAATGACTCCCTCAGTAGGAATTGCCTTCTCAATATCCTTATAAATGATTTTTTTAACAGGGTCCGTTGCCCCTCTTTTAATCATATATTCTTCAAAATGCATTATTTTTCCTGGTACCTGTATCATTGTGGGAACAGGATGATTCGTCATTGGGATTATAATAGATTTTATTTTTAATCTATCGGATAAAATTTGAGTAATTTCTGCGAGATTCTTACCTTGATTCATAAGATCTGTTCGAATAACATGCGTTGCAAGATCTTTATCACCTAAATTAAACCATAATTCATAATCATAATCCTTTAAAGCTGATAAAAAATTAAAAGATTCATCATTTCTGCCCCAACCCCGTTCATTTACAATATTTGCAAGAGTATACATAATAATATCTAAATCAGGAGATATTTTTAATCCAAAGAATTCAATATCATCTCCAGTATTTACAACAATAAATAAATCTTTAGGGTCCATTATTTGTACTAAACCACTTAGAAATCTTGCTGCACCAACACCTCCAGCTAGTACCACAATCATCAATTAACCTCTTTATATTTCAATTACTATTTCACTTAATGGTTTTCTTTTTGGTTTTTTAGGATCTTCATCAGCATATCCTATCGTTATGATGCATTGAGGTTCTAAATTGATGTCTAGATTTAAATGTTTTTGAATGATTTCTTTAGTAAAAAGTGCAGCGCAATACCAACAACTACTTAAGCCTTCTGCATGTGCAGCCAATAATAGATATGTAATTGCAGAACTCACGCTTTGTACACCCATAATATATTCATTTTCCTTGCGTTCTTCATCTTTAATATGGGGTAAGGCATTTTTATCAAGACATGGAATTATTAAAATTGGCGCATTCATGAATTTTTTATGTGAATATTCCACAATCTTTTCTATTTCTTTATTAGAAATACCATCTTTCATAAGATCCTTAGCAAATTTTTTGCCCATTTCATTAATCATATCTAACTTGACTTTATAATTTTTTAAAATAATAAATTTCCATGGTTGTGAATTGTGTGCATTTGGACTTTGTATTGCTTTTTGGATAATTTTATATATTAGCCTATCTGAAGGAAATTCCGATTTAAATTGTCTAATACTTTTCCTTTTATCCAATATTTCGTAAAATTCCATAATAACATCTTCAAAAAAGTAGATTTATTGGGATCAAATCGTCGCTCGGGTTAATCATTTTCGAGGTTGGTCGAATCATTTTGGAGCGCCGTTATCACATCCCAAAATATATTAGCGTAAAAAATTAAAAATATTGCGATAAATACCAAAAATTTTTTAACTTTTTTTATCTAAATTTATACAGATTTTAACCAAATTAATTATTTTTAGTTACACCTCGTAACCTTTTGAGATGATAAAAATGGTTGATGAAATTGACTTGAAAATTATTTCAGACTTGCAAGAAGATGGTCGAAAATCATTAACTGCGATTGGAAGTGAAATAGTAAAGAAAAAAAAGAGCAATGATGGAAAATTAGAAGATCAACACGGAATATCTCATGTAAGTGTTAAAAAACGTTTAAATAAATTAGTAGAAAACCAATTTATTAAGGTTACTGCAGATTTAAATGCCCAAAAATTTAATTTTCAGCTTGCATTGATTTCTGCTGAAGTTGAATCCCATGAAGCAACTCAAAAAATAATCCGAAAATTTTCGGGATGCCCTAGAGTGATATTTCTCTCTACTTTAGGTGGTGGATCATATAATGTGGCTTGCATTATCGCATGCGAAGATAGGGAAACCTTAAACAGCGTATTAGCTGTCTGTTCATTAAGGAATCAAGAAGGAATTCGACGTTCAGAAGTATCAATCTGTGACACGCCAATCGTTCCAAAATTCATTCCAACGAGAATATTTAATCAAGGGTGCAAGATTGAAGATGACTTAAGACAATTTGAGTGTGTTTCATGTGAAAAATATAAAAATGGAAAATGTATTGGATGCCCTGCTTCTGAATATTACAAAAATGGAATTAAATGAAGTATTATAAAAAAATAGAAAATTTTTGTTTATTTCTATAATTTAAATTAAGAAATTATTAAATATAAACTCCAAATATTTCTTCGATTATTTTATATGCACCCATAAATGGTCTCAATGCGCCAGACCATTCAACAACATAATCCTTATATTTATCTTCAAATAGATCAAGGAATTTATCCAATCTTTCTCTTAGTTCTTTAGTTTCTTTATCTGCTATCAAGCAAGCATTTACGTGATCACCGTAGCTGATCATTATTTTCACATCCTCTTGATCAATAGTTTTTAATTGTTTCTGAGAATGAACACTCTCTTTTATTAAATCACCAACTGCGGATAATGCGCCTGTAATTAAATCTGTTTCAACTGAAATTCCTTTAAATGTAGCATCAACCATACACCTGCCATCTTGAGTAACTATAAAGATGCCTTTAACACTTACTTGTTTTGCTAATGCTTCATCAAGGGATTTTGTTGCTAGAACAATAGGTACTATTGAAAGTAAGAGAAAAAAAGTAACGATTAATGCAATAGTTGCAATAGATAATTCTTCGATAATTTGGCGTAAAATTGTTGAAATTATTAATCCAACATTACTAGCTATGAAGAATAAGGAAACGAGTCGTCCTCTCGATCTAGGTTCTGCAAAATCTGAAGAAATTGTATAATCAAAAATATTTGTGAGCGAATTCCCAGCGGATAAAAATATAGCAATAAATACTAAATAAGTACTAGTTAAAGAAACTGCTTCAGGAGTAATTCCCCAGATAACAAAACCAAATCCTAAGGTTAAAAATAAAAATAGAATAACTGCTTTTCTTCCAAATCGGTCAACAGTAATGCCTCCAATGATAGCAAATAAAGGAACAATAAGGTAATAAATCATAGATAAATCTTGAAGAGATATTGTTGTTATTCGATTTGTTACGAAAAGAGGTTCAAAGAGTATATTAATAATTGGTAGTGCAATTAAGAATAATAGAAAAGAAAAAACGTAATATAGATAATTTTTCTTCGTGAAAATATCAATAAATGATTCCATTGGTGTATTTTTTTCTCGATTTCTTTTTTCATTAGTTTTTCTTGAAAATGATATGAAAGTTCCAGTCACAACAAATAAAAATCCTATCAAAATAGCAATTGCTGCAATGAGATCTTGTATATTCAATATAAATAGCGCAAATAAATATCCTAATGATAAAGAAATACCCTGCAATTTCCCTCTATCTTTGGGTTCCGTTATATCTCCGAAAAAAGCTCCTAAAGCTGATAAGTTTAATCCAAATCCGCTTCCTGCAAACAAATATGCAAGAAATATATAAATGTAATGACTATCAGAATAACTAATTATTAAAAGTATAAAACTTACGGAAAAAAGTATAAAACCAATAACTATTAATGGAATACGATTGAAAGTTTTATCTGTAATCATTCCACTTATAAAGGCAGTAATAATACTAGCAAAAATAAAGAAAAGCAATAATAATAAATAATTAAAAGGATCCAAAGTTCTCCCAGGTAATTGATTGATTGAATTATATCCAGCTAAACTAGAAAAAACGACCCAGCTAGCAATATTTGCTATGAAGAGAGCAATATATATGATAAAATTAGATGTTTGTATTTTTTTAATGAATGAGTTAGATTCAACCATTTTAAAAACCCCTTTTTGATATATTCATAACTTATTTATTATTCAATAATCTTTCCATCAATAGTTTCTGGAGCTAAATAATTAATCAATTTTTCAATATAATTTGCCTGTATTAAAACTTTAATAGGACCTAACATTTTATTTTCTTCTTCAACTAACGAAAAATGAATCTTTCCAACAAATGCAGCTTGTTTATTAAAATATATAGTAAAAGTATCACCCAATAATTCTTTAAACATCATTCTTCTTGCTACATCTAAGATCATTTGATTTCTAAATGAATTATACAAAATTGATAATTCTTTAATGCCTTCCAATTCTGCAAAAACTTTCCTTTTTACTCCTTCCCCTTCAACTTGACAATTAACATTAAAAAATAAAGTTTTTATGGCTTTTTCTATTTTAATAAAAGATTCAGTATTATTAAATGGAGTTTCTATCTTAATTTTAACTTGTAAACCTTCGTTCATTATCCATCATTAAATAATATTTTTTTAAATTCATTTTTTAAATGTTCTTTTGTGCTCTCATTAATTATATTATAGTCAGCATTTTCAATTACTTTCCCAATACCTACAGATAATTCTTTATAATCTCGTTCTTTTAGCTTTTTAATATCAAAGGAATCATCTTCACGCTTTCTATCCATCAATCTTTGATATCTTATCTCGGGTTTGGCAAGAATTGCAATAACTTTAAAATTATTTAGATTTATTTTAAAAAAATCTATTTCCTCTTGATTTCTGATACCATCAATAATAACTATATCAGAGGATATATTATAAATATAAGGAAGACATTTTCTTGCAACTGCATCCATTCCCTCTTCTTCCCTCAAATTCAACATAAATTTTCTCATATTTTCGGAATTTATTTCTATATTTCTTTTTTTCATTTCTTCTCGTATTCTATCACCCATTGTAATTACTGGAATGTTTAAATCTTTCAAAAGTAATGTGGCTTCCGTTTTTCCTGAACCAGGCATGCCTACCAAAGCATATACTTTAAATTTCAAAAAATTATCACAAAAAAATTAAGTAAACATAGATTTCGATTTAATATCGCTTTTTTCATCCAGTTTATCAAATATATCTTCGATTAATTCAGAATTTATTTCATTTAAATCTTGTAAAATAGCTGCGTGTAAAGCAACTTTTAAAACCTTTTCTTTAATCTCCCTACCAGACATATTTTCAGTTTTTTTAGAAATTTTAATAATATCTGCGGTCATTGGAATCGGAAGTTTTTTAACATAAAGCTGCAAGAATTCAAGCCTCTCTTCTTCATCAAATATCTTGAATTCACATTCTTCTTCGAATCGGTTTCTAACTGCGGTATCTAAAAGATGTGGACTGTTGGTTGCACCAATTGTTACTACACCTATTTCTTGTTTAGTACTAAGTCCATCCATTTCAGCTAACAATGCATTTACTACTTCTGAAACATCACCACGAATTGATTGATATCTTCTATCCAATCCAATCGCATCTAATTCGTCAATAAATATAATACTCGGAGCATCGATTGCAGCATCAGCATATAAGTTATGAACACGTCTTGCACCATCACCAACATGTAATCCAATAAGGTCTGTAGCTCTAATTAAATAAATTGGAATTTTCGCAGCAGTCGCAAGAGCCCTTGCAGTCATAGTTTTTCCAGTTCCTGGTGGTCCATAAAATAAAACATTTCTTGGGGCCCATTCACCAAATTTTTTTGGATCTTTAAGATATTCGAGAATTATTTTACATTTATCTTTAGCAATTTTATTACCAATGATTTCAGAAAAAGTAACTTTGGGTATTTCTTTATTAATAAGAGAGGGAATGTTTTCTAATTCAATTTTCGTTTCTGCATTAATTTTTCCAGGTCCAGGAATTACTTTTACGACTTCAAATGCAAAATCGGGATATAAAAACTGATCAAAGATATATGAATGCTTTTGAACATAAAAACCAGACCATTGTTCCAAAGCATATGCCTCAAATAATTTAGGATTATCAACTCTGATTAAAGATTGCTTATCATCACTAGCAGAGCTAATTGGGTATCCTATTGGCCGTAATGTTAATGTTTTTACGTTAGTAAACTCAAAAATTTCTTGCGATTCTATTTCTTTCTGTTCAATATCGTCTTTTTTAAAAGATATTTGTTTTAATTTTCTTTTTTTTCCGGCCAATTTATGAAACCACTAGGTCATTATATTCATTAATAGTAGTAATTAACACATATTTCAATTATTCAACCAATTTATTTTGAGTTTAAAATTTTTTTGCATTTCAATAAAACCAAATTTATTTATTTGAAAAGGAAATAATCTAAGATTTATATATAAAATAATTTAAACTCTTCGATAAAACTTTCGTTGAATTTGTATGAAGGATGAGATTAGAAGCTTTATATGCATAGAAGTAAAAGATCCAGAGGCTAAAGAAATATTAGAAGAGATAGAAAAAACTAAACATCAATTGAAATTATCAAAAGCAAAAATTAAGATGGTTGAAAGAAATAATGTTCATTTAACACTAAAATTTCTTGGTAATGTATCCGAAAAAATGATTGATGTTATTGAAGAAAATATCTTGAATAAAATTCAACAAAAAAGTTTTGAATTGGAAATAAAAAATATTGGCGTTTTTCCTTCTTTGAAATCACCCAAGGTAATTTGGATCGGTACCAGCATAGGATCAGAAGAAGTAATTAAAATTTCTAAGTTCTTAGAAACAAATTTATCTCAATTAGGTTTTAAAAGAGAAAAAAAATTTAGTTCACATATAACAATTGGAAGAATAAAAGGCGGAGAGCATATTGGACATTTAGTATCTATCATAAAAAATATTAAAGCAAAAGATATTACATATGGGAAAATTAAAGTAGATAAAATTCTCATAAAGAGGAGTGAATTAACTCCAAAAGGACCGATATACTCTGTCTTAAAAACAAAAGTGTTAGATGAAGAATAATATCAAATTTTTTCATATAAAAAATATTTATTAAATAGAAAAATTTGATGATTTACCTTCTAATTGAGTTTTAAAGTAATTATTTATTATTTCAATCCTCAATCAAATAATTAAGGAAAAAATAAAGGTTCTAATTCTTTTAAATCAATAAGATATTCTAAATCTAATTCTTTTTCTTCTAAATTTACAAGCTTTCCTTTAGATTCTAAGCATTTTCCACGGGTTTTAGCTGCTTGTCTTTCTGCAAATTCAAGAAAATCATTATTTCGATCTAAATCCCATTTAGCATGAACAGGATAAAGATTTTTTGCATATTCAAAAAAACCTCTTGAGATTTCATAATAACTATTTGCTTTACAATAATTTTTTATATCATATGATTGCTTTTCACCCAATACAAAAAAAGCTCTCCCCTTTAACGTTTCAGAATAACCAAGAAGGTTATTCTTGATTGTTTGATAACTAATTTTTGCAGAACCCTTCTTAGAAACTTCTGAAGCACCAGCATAATATTTTGATGCTCGCTCGTGATTTGCACCCTTCATATCTTGAATGGCTTTTAGCTCTAGAATTCGAGCGCGATTATAATGAATTTTACTGATAATTTGATTAATATTAAAAACATTCTTAATAAAATCGGATTCTACCTTGGATTTTTCTATAAAATTTTCAACGGTTTTTAAAATTTCACAAGATCGTTCTAAATATTTTATTTGAGAGGGTATATCTTTTCTCTTGAATGCTAAATTATTCATTATCATGGATATTTCTGCAGCTTCATAGAGAATATTTGAAATTTGTATGTTTACGTCATTTATTTTTATCATTTCTCCAGTTAAATTTCTTATCTCCAATTCCAATCCGATTTTAGAAAATTCCACTCTTTTTTTAGTTTGATTCAATAATTTAGCCAATAAAATAACAAGATTCACGTCATCTTCCTTTGGATCCCTTTGATGTGAAAAAATTTTTCCTCTTATTTTATAAATTTTATCCCAAAAATCGTAAAATATGCTTCCTACTTGTAAAAATGCGTCTGATGCTAGAGCCTCTTCATTTTTATTTTCCATTTCTTGTCCTAAACTAAGAGCTAAATCTATAGCTTTTTCATATTCTGACCTTTCCGCTAATTGAATTGCTTTTGTTAATTTTTCTTGAGCTTCAATTAATTCTTGTGATAGGACTGGTTGTTCTTGTTTATCTATAAGAATTTTTGGTTCTTCATAAAATTCTTCTCTCGTTTGTTCAATTAAAACAGGTTTTGATAAAGTATCTACTGCTTGAACTGGTTGTTCGGGCTCACCATATTCTTCAACTACTGGTTTTTGTGCAGAACTTTTTTCTGCTAATTCAAAAAGTGTTCTACCTAAAAATAAATGGTCAGCATCTGGAATTTTCCACTCAACAGAATAGTAACCAGAAGACGGTAAAATTTCCTTTAATTTAAAGATTTCAAATCCGGCATGACCAGCAATAGCAATTTTAGTAGGATCACATACTAAAGCAATACTTTTAGGATTTGGACCTTGAAAACCCATGTGATTATGAACATCAACAGAAGATAGAAATAAATCAAGACCAGGATGACTATGATACCATCCAACAATAAAAAATTTACCCTCAATAGCAAGCTTAGAATCTAATTCAGCAGCTTCAATGTAGTGTTTTTCTTCAAATTGCACCTCTGTAGTCCCTCCGTGAGTCATTGGAACGGCATCTTCTATAATTACATCTTCTTCTTCGATAAAGCCAACTAAAAAACCATAGACTTCTTTCCATTGGTTTCGAGCAATATTTGGATTACAAAATCTCGATGAGTGAAGAAATATTTTCTTATAAGCTTTAGATTTTAATAAAACTTTCCCTTTTGGTAGAATATTTTGGGTGGAGTCTGCCATAATTAGTCATCCATATTTTTCTATGTAAAAATTATCTTTGATTCATTAAGAGTAATTTAATTTAATAACTTCAAATGTAAAAAATTGATTGTTCATGTTAATAGATTTTTTATAGATTTTTATCGTGATTTTAATAAATATTTCTAAAAAGATGAAAAATTATGCATCGTTCAAACATTTCTATGATTGATATTAGCGAGAAAAAAGATTCATTAAGAATAGCAATTGCAGAAGGTAAAATAAAACTTAAAAAATCAACAATTAAATTAATTAAAGAGAATAAGATTAAAAAAGGGGATGTTCTTAGTAATGGAGAGCTTGCGGCAATTAATGCAGTCAAGAAAACTCCAGATTTTATCTTCTTAGCTCACCCAATACCTATTATGGGAATCGAAGTTAATTTTGAAATTGATCTAGATAATGCTTTTATTAAAGCACGAGTTGAAGTTAAGTCTCAAGGTAAAACGGGAGTTGAATTGGAGGCAATTTTGGGAGTTCAAATAGCACTTCTAACTATATGGGATATGACAAAATATGTCGAAAAAGACAAAGATGGACAATATCCAGAAACGGAAATCGTTGAAGTGAAAGTAATTAAAAAAATTAAGGAAGTGTAAATTAAAAATGGCATCTCCTGTTTATGAACATAAAAAAGATACAAAAAAAAAAATAAATTTTAGCATCATTCTAATTAGTGACACTCGTTATAATGAATTTAAAGAAGGAAAAGCTAGCTCAGATAAATCGCTCGGTTTAATTCAAAAAATCTTAGAAGAAAATAATCATAAGATTATTAAATATATTATTATTCCTGATGAAATATCTAAAATTTCTGCTGCAGTTAATGAATTGTTAGCTAATGATTCCATCGATATGATAATAACTACTGGAGGCACAGGTATCAGTCCGAGAGACGTGACTGTTGAAGCAATTATGCCTTTATTAGATAAAAAAATCGAGGGTTTTGGAGAAATTTTTAGATATTTAAGTTATATAGAAATAGGAAGCGCGGCAATGCTGTCTAGAGCTTTTGCAGGAGTTATTAAACAAAAAATCATTTATTGTTTACCAGGATCTCCAAATGCATGTAAATTAGCATTAGAAAAATTAATTTTAAAAGAATCCGGGCATGCATTAAAAATGATTGGAAAAAAAAGGGAAAATTAAAATGAGTTCAATTCATAATATCGGGTTTAAAAAATTAACGCCTGTCGATGATGCTTGGGATTACATCTACAAGCATTCAAAGTACATGGAGACTGAAATAATTAAGACTATTGAATCGATTGGAAGAATTACTGCAGAAAAAATTATTTCAAATATTAATGTTCCTCACTTTGTAAGATCTGCAATGGATGGATATGCAATAAAAGCAGAAGATTCTTTCAATGCATCGCAACATAAACCAAATGTACTAAAAGTTATTGATGAAATCGGAATATCTAAAGTTTCTAATATGATATTAAAGAATGGTGAAGCCATCAAGCTTGCAACAGGCTCTCCAATTCCTCAGGGAGCTGATGCCGTTATCAAGATAGAGGAAACGAAAAAAATTGATGATAATATCGAAATTTATTTTTCAGTTCCAAGAGGAAAGAATGTTCAACGCGAAGGAGAAGATGTAAAAAGTGGAGATTTGATATTAAAACAAATGCATTTAATTAGGCCTCAAGATATTGGAATGCTTTTAGCATGTGGAGAATTTAAGGTTAAAGTTTATAAAAAACCTACAGTTGCCATAATTTCAACTGGAAATGAATTAATAGAACACGAGAAAAAATTAGATATAGGCCAAATATACGAAACTAATAGTTACATGTTGATGAATCATACTACATTATATGGTGGCATTCCTATAAGGATTGGAAAAGCTATTGATGATGTTAAAGTGTTAAATGAAATGCTTTTTGAAGCTTTAAAATATGATATTATAGTATTTACTGGAGGAACTTCAGTTGGAGAGTTAGATTTGTTGCCCAAAATAATGGAAATGAATGGAGAAATTTTGGTTCATGGCATTTCGATGAGACCGGGAAGCCCAACAGCAATATCTGTTGTCAATAATAAGTTAATCTTTTGCCTTCCTGGTTTTCCTGTTGCTAGTATTATTGCATTCGAGACCTTCGTTGGTCCTTATATTCGTTATGTTCAAAGATATAAATTAATTGAACCACGTCCCAAAATAAAAATTAGATTGGGAAAAGCAGTTCCATCAGTTCTAGGAAGAAGAGATTTTGTTAGGATTAGAATCGAAGAAACTGAAACTGGATTCGTTGCAATACCTACTAGGGCATCTGGTTCGGGCATAATTTCATCAACCGTAAATGCGGATGGTATACTAATAATTCCAGAAGAAAGAGAAGGATTTGAAAAGGACGAATTAGTTAATATATTATTATATATGCCATATAATAAGTCTTATTGGTGATACTTTGGAAATTGAACGATATTTTTCAACGCTATCTGTTGATCAAGTTAAAAATATTTTAGCAAAAAAAGTTAATTTTAAACCTAAACTTGAAGAAATAAGCATAAATGATGCATTAAATTGTGTAATAGCAGAAAATATAATATCAAAAATTGATGTTCCTCAATTTATTAAATCACGAATGGATGGATATGCTGTTATTGCTGAAGACACGTTTGATGCAGAAGAAAATCATCCAATAAAATTACGAGTAATAGGGGAAATTCAAGCAGGATATTTTTTTGAAGGAAAGTTAAGTACTGGAGAAGCAGTTCAAATAGCAACAGGTGCTCCAATTCCTGATGGTGCAGATGCAATCGTGATGGTTGAATATACTGAAAGAAATAATGATGAAGTTTTAATTCATAAAGCTTCAACACCAGGACAAAACGTAATAAAAACCGGTACAGATATTAAAAAAGGTTCTAAAGTAATTTCAAAAGGAAAATTATTAAATATTAGAGATCTAGGAGTATTAGCAGCAATTAACATTCAAAAATTAAAAGTATTTTCTCCACCTAAAATTGGAATTTTTAGTACGGGAGATGAACTAATCCAATCAGGTCAAGAATTATCCTTGGGGAAGATTTATGATATCAATTCTACAACTTTATTTCAAGGAATAAAAGAAGCTGGAGGAAAACCTACATTCCTTGGAATTTTAAAAGATAATCTTGAATTAATGAGAAAAGTGATAAATGAAAATTTGGAGAAATTTGATATATTGTTAATTTCTGGAGGGACATCAAAAGGTCTAGGGGATTTTATGCCAATTATTATAAAAGAAATTAAAGATCTCGATTTTTTTATTCATGGAATTAGAATAAAACCTGGGAAACCAACAATATTAGCAGGTTTAAAAAAATCTGATGATTATAAAATTTTGGCAATTCTACCCGGTTATCCAACAAGCGCACTAACAATATTTTACCAACTCATTTCTCCTTTAATCTTTGAATTCAGGCAGCTTCCTCCCAAAAAATATAATACCGTTAAAGCAAAATTAAGAAAACGAATATATTCAGAATTTGGTAGACGAGAATACAGGATGGTTCGTCTATTTTATGAACAAGAAATTGAAGCCGAAGCTATACATACGGGATCTGAGTCTATTACTACTTTAGCTAATACAGATGGTTATATAATTATTTTAGAAGATACTCAAATATTAGAAGAAGGAGAAATGGTTGATATAGTTCTTTTCTCTTAAATTATTTCATTTAAAAAAGTTTCAAATGTCTTCGTTTTTAATGTATATTCTCTTATTTTATTATAAAAGATCCTTCTTAGTTTCTCTTGACTATATTCATTAATCATAAAATCAAGATTATTTTCAATTTTATAAAGAATTAGGCTTCCATAGGGTTCTAAAGGAGCAGGTCCAATTTTATCTTTCAATGAAATTGACTTTTCCAATAATTTTTGAATAATTTCTACAGATATTTGAGATGAACCAACCTCGAGGATTGCTTTTGCTATTCTCCTTACCATCTGTCTTAGGAAAGATTTTCCAACTACGTCAAAAACAAAACAATCTCCAATTTCCTTAACTTCCAACTTTAAAATTTCACGATAAGGATTCTTTTGTTTTTCAATTTTTGAAAAATTCGTGAAATCATGTTCTCCAATAAACAATATAGCAACTTTTTTCATTAAATTAATATCATATTGGTTGTAATCTTTAACAAATATGTATTTATAATGTCGTGATATGACATCATATCTTGGATTAAATTCATTATCAACATATGCGCATGCCCAGAATATTATATCTTTTGGTAATGCATGATTTATTTCAGGAATTATGATTCTTTTATCAGTTTTAAAAGAAATAATTTGTTCTAATGCATGAACACCACTATCAGTTCTTGAAGAATAATCCAAATTTCCATAATCATCAGAATTAATATAGGATTTGTTTATTAAGGAATTTTTAATTTCTCCCTCAATAGTTTTTAAATTTGGTTGTTTTTGTAGCCCATAATAGTTACTGCCAATATAAAATACTTTAAACGCTACTTTTTTTTTCATTAAATTCTTTATAATGCTCATTCTAATAATATTTTTCCTAAGATTCTTAATGCTATTATACTAATTTCAAGAATTATTGAAATTAGTTAAGTATAATTGAATATTATTTAAAGCCCGAAAACTCTGATTAAAGTAGATTTCAAAAGAATTTTTTCTTTATTTTTAAGTAATAACTATAGATTTTTAACGAAATCAATCCTTATTTGATAACGGAACCAATTAAATAACCTTTGCCAACCGAAGTAACAATAATATTAATTATTTGTCCTAAATTCAAATTTTTATCTTTTATCAGAACAGGTTTATAACAAAAATTTCGTCCTATAAAACCATTTTTTTTACCTTTTTCAGAAATTAAGATGGATCCTTCCCAATTTATCCAATCTTCATTTCTATTTTTAATAATTTCTTCGCAGAATTTTGTTAGCTTTCTGCTCCGTTCTTTTATTATTTCAGAATGAACTTTATTTTCCAATTTTATAGCTGGAGTTTTTGGTCTTGCTCCAAATTGAGAAATATTTACAATATCGGGTTTAATAATGGCAATTTTTTCAAGAGTTTCGTTGAAATGGTCATTAATTTCTCCGGGAAATCCTACAATTACATCAGTTGCTAAAGATATCTTGGTAACATTTCTAATTTTTTCAATTATTTTCAGGAAATCATTGATTGAATATGATCTATCCATTAATTTCAATATATGATTTGAACCAGATTGAAGAGGGAGATGAACAAATTTATACATTTTATCTTCATTTAAAGTTCTAAGATAATTAGGTAAAATTTTTTTTAAATTTGAGGGATTCATCATTCCTATTCTATAAAAAAAAGATGCATTTATTTTATTAATTTCTTTTAACAAATCTGGTAATCGAAGTATATCATTATAATATGCTGAAACATCCTGACCTGTTATCCAAAACTCTTTACAACCTTTGTCTAATAAATTTTTAATTTCCTTTAAAATTTGTGACGCAGGATACGAATAAATTTCGCCTCTTGCTAATTTCGTACAACAAAAACTGCATTTATGATTACATCCTTCTGCTATGGGAATGATCCCTATAACTTCATTTTTTAATATTCTTGGAAATCCTAATTTTATTGGTCTAGTTTGGTTAATCGCTTGAATTTTTTCACCTTGAAAAATTTTTTCTATATATTTTGGAATTTGTTTAATTGCAGAAGTACCTATCATTGAAATAGATGGGAATATCTTTTCTAAATAACTTGAACGAACTTCAGGCATGCAACCGCTAATAATCATTTTTTTATTTGGAAATTGCTTAATATATTTTCTAATTTTTGAAATAAGTTTACTTTCTGTTGGACTTTTTACAAAACAAGAATTAAAAAGCAAAAGATCCGCTTTTTTAGGATCTTCGGTTAGTTCATAACCCCTTTCAACCAAAATTCCCTCTATCATTTCCGATTCTGCGATATTCATCGAGCATCCAAATGTAAATATCTGGATTTTTTTAGACGATTTAACCACCGCTAACTGGAGGAATGATTATAATCTCTGAATTATCCGAAATTTTTACGTTTTTATATTCAGATAATTTTCCATTGATTATAAATTTAAAAAAAGATTTTATTTCATTTGAATTTTCATCAAAAAGATAGGATTTGAATTCATCCCCATATTTTGAAATTAGAAAAGATATAAGATCTTGTAGAAAGATATCGTTCTCAAAGGTAAATTCTTCTTCCTTTTTCCCAGTCAATTCAGCAATACGAGCAAAATATTTTAAACCAATCTTCATTGATAATGTTGCACCATTTAGAGATCCATAGCTGAAATTAATTCTTCAATTCCTTCGCCAGTTTTCGCGCTACCAAAGATTACTTTAACATTTTTATTAATTTTATTGATATCTTCTTTTAATTTGTCCCTTGCCGGTTTATCCATATCAACATACTCAGCAATATCAACTTTATTAATAAAAACAATATTAGTTATCGCGAAAATAAATGGATGTTTTCTTACAATATAGGGCCCATTCGTGATCTCAAAAACAACAGTTCTATGTTTTGCTCCTAAGGGGAAATCTGCAGGACAAATCATATTTCCTACTTGTTCAATAAAACATAAATTTACGTCTTTTGGAATTTTATTAAAAACAGGTCTTATCGTAAAAGCATCTAAATGACATTCTTTTCCAGTATTAATTTGTATGGTCTCTGCTCCATGGCTTTTTATACGTTCAGCATCAATATCAGTTGCACAGTCTCCATTAATAACGAAAATTTTGTATTTATCTTTTAAATGTTCAACTAATTTTCCAATAATTTTTGTTTTTCCTGAGCCTATGTTCCCCATAATTTCGTAGACCATCAAGTCTCTTTTATTGAAAATTTCTTCGTTTTCTTTTGCCAATTTTACATTTGCTGCGATTAAATCTTCTTCTACATTAACAAAATTTTGCCATTCAGTCATTTTAACACAACTTAATAATTCATTTAATATTTCTAAGTGAATATTTTATTTTAACTTTTTAGATAATTCAAACATTTTTTCACTTGTAATAACTTCACTACGAGTTTTTTCTATTAAACTTCTTGTCACATCAACTTTTCTTCTTAATCCAGGTATGAGTCCATTAGGATAATCCAAAGTCATCAAATTTTCATAAATCTCAGTCATCCACTTTAAATATTCTTCCGAAGAGACATAATCATCATGTTTGATTTTAGTTAGAATTAATCTCCTCAATTCACCACATAAATCTGCCATACCAAGTAGATAAGGTAAAGCTTTAATATTTAAACTTTCCGGAGTGATTGAATTGAAGTCTTCTTTGTTTATAATGGCTAAAAATAATCTTGCTTCGACAAATTCTTGATGTGCAGTAATTACAGAACCAGAATAAAATAAATCTGGAAATGCAGTTTCATTTTCATTTATTTCCTTAAGAAGTTGATTAGCTTCATTTAATAGTTTTTCAGCTTCGGAAATATTATTTCTATGAATTAATTTAATAATTTCACTTGATTTTCTCACTAATTTCCGAGTTTTTTGAAGAATTTTTTCTCTAATACTGTCTTTTATATCTAATTCTTCCATAATAATTTTAAATAACTTATCTAACATAGTGAGTCATCAATTAAATTATTTCATAAATATTATTTAACTTTTTATAAGATTTATTATTAAAAAAAAGAAATATTAAAGATTTTGAGAAATTATTTTATTTTACTTAGATCTGCTTACTAATAGTTCAATATTGCCAGTTCCGAGGGGAATGACTTGACCAACAATGACATTCTCAGTTATTCCTTTTAAGGGATCTTCATTACCTTGAATAGAAGCTTCTAATAAATGTTTTACTGTAACCTCAAATGATGCACGTGCTAATACACTTGATTTCTTTCCGCTTATTCCATGTCTACCAATTTGTCTAATTTTTCCAGAATTAGTCATTAAATCTGATACTAACATTATGTGTCTTATATCAACATCCAATCCCTGTTCATCTAAGACTCCGTGAGCTTCTCGAATTATTGCGTTTCTACAAGCTTCAATACCTAAAGTTTCAGCAATTTCTCTAATGTGGTTACATTTTGTTCTCTCATTATCAACACCTTCAACTTGAAGAACGCCGTTTAAATTTGTTCCCTCGGTGTGAATTACATATTCACCGATTGCTTGATCTTTCTTAATTACTATTCTTTTAACTCCTTTAAGACCCTTTATTGGATGTTCCTTGACTTTTTCTAGTAATTTTTGAAGTTTATCTAAATCATTACTTTTAGGTTTGATTGTAACAATATTTCCAGAAGATTTTATTTCCCCTTTCTTCATTTTTTCTAATCTTTGAACTACTCCTTCAATTTTAATTCCCTTTTCTTCCATTAGTTCTCTATTCAATCGCATAACAATTTGCATTGTAGCTAAATCAATATCTACACTATCAGCAATATTAACAACTTTGCTTAATTCAATGTTTTGAGCAATTTTTTTTGCTGCTTGGGGATCAGTAGCATATTTTTCAGTTAAATACACCTCCATCATAGGTGTTGAGGGATTTCTTCGTGCATCTACAATTTCAATTAATCTTGGGAGACCTAAAGTTACGTTGAATTCTGCGGCCCCAGCATAGTGGAAAGTTTTGAGAGTCATTTGAGTCCCTGGTTCTCCAATTGATTGAGCTGCTACGGTTCCAACAGCTTCACCAGGTTCAATTTTCGCTTTATTATATGATTTTATTGTTTCTTCAATTATAAGATCAATTAATTGTTCGTCTTCCGTTGATTTTTTAGTTGATTTGAGCTTTTTTTCACTTATTTTATCTGATTTTTTTGGTTCTTCTTCCTTTTTTTCTGGTTCAATTGTTTCTTCTATTTTTTCATCTTCAACTAATTCATCTTCAGATGAGTCTTCTTTAATAATTTCATCTTCAATTATGTCTTCTTTAACATTATTTTCAATTTCTTCAGATAATTCTGTCTCTAATGATTCCTTAGATTCACTTTTTTCAGAAAGCTTTTTTATTTTGGTGGATTTAGACGTTTTTTTCGTTTTTTTTGCTTTAGGCATTTTGTTTTCTCGCTTCCTCTTCTTTTATTTTAATTAATGTTTTTTCGAGCTCTTTTATTACTTTCTTTGGAAGTTGACCCTTTTTAAAAGCTTCTTGTAGCTTTTCTTTTATAAGGTCATCTGATGGAAGGTCAAAATCATCCACCATTCCCTTTACTTTTTCTAGAACTACTTTTATATTTACTGCTTTTCCATGATCACTCTTTGCAGGATCTACATTATCGTCACCATATTTAAATTGGATTAACTCCCCAACAGCGTTTCTAACAGTTCCATCATATTCTACCTTAATATCTTGTAAAGCATTAACAAGCCGACGTTGCATATATCCACTAGTACTAGTCCGAACTGCTGTATCAACTAATCCTTCTCTTCCACCCATCGCGTGAAAGAAGAATTCTATTGGTTTTAAACCCTTTCTATAATTTGCAGCTACAAAACCTCTAGCAGGAGCACTACGATCATCCTTTTTAAAATGTGGAAGTGTTCTTTTTCTATAACCTCTAAGAATTCTTTGACCTCTAACAGATTGCTGACCAACACATGCAGACATTTGTGCTAAATTAAGGGGATTGCCTCTTGCACCTGTAATTGTCATTATAACAGCATGTTTATTCAATCCTAAAGACTTTTGTGAAACATTTCCTGCATTATCACGAGCCTCAGATAATGCACTCATAATTCTCATTTCTAAGGTTTCTTCAAGAGTTCGTCCAGGATACCTATTTAATTCACCATCATTGTATGTTTGAATGAGTTTATTCGTTTTCTCACTCGCATTATCTAATATTTCTTGTATTGCTAATAAAGCATCTTTTTGTAAATCAATATCATCAATACCAACTGAAAATCCTATATTTGTGATTACATTTATTAACATGGCTGCAGCAGAATCTAAAAATATCCTTGCTCTTCTATTGTTATAATCTTTTACAATTCGATGTAATAAACTATCAGGTTGTCCTGCTCCAAATGCTTTTTTATCAATCACTCCGCTTATTAGTTCACCATTTCGCACAATTACATAAGCATCATTTTCACAATTAAATTCTTTGCATTGAATACATTTCCTACAAACCCTTGCTTTTAAGGTTAAATTTAAAGCTGGAGGAATTAAAACGCTAAATAATTGTTTTCCAGTCCAATATTCTTCAGGTTTTAAAATTGTTGGGGGAGGCAAATCATATCTCGTAGTCTTCAATTCACCATCAGCATACCCCGCAGATATCAATAATTGACTAGCTCTTTTTCTATCAAAAATAACATTTTTACGAGTAAGAAGAAAAGCAGCTGAAATATAGTCTTGAATTCCCCCAATAATTGGCCCACCATAACGAGGAGATAATAATTGTTCTTGAACTAACATCAAGATCCGTGCTTCTGCCCTTGCTTCTTCGCTTCTGGGGACGTGAAGGTTCATCTCATCACCATCAAAATCAGCATTATAAGGAGGACAAACACATAAACTCAATCTAAACGTTTTATAGGGCATTACAAGAACTTCATGAGCCATAATCGAAAGTCTGTGGAGAGATGGTTGTCGATTAAATAGAACTATATCACCATCTTTTAAATGACGCTCAATTATAAAACCGGGTTCAATGGATTCAGTAATAACTTCCCTATTTTTCACGAATCGTAAGTCAATTCTTCTTCCATCTTTTCTTATAACATAATTTGCTCCTGGATGTTCTTCAGGCCCTCTTAAAATCAATTCATTCATTTCTTCAATATTATATTCAGTAATCCTTTCAGGAACTGTAAGGATTTTTGCTATATCTATTGGTACACCAACCTCATTAATACTCAAATTTGGATCAGGACTAATGACGGTTCGAGCAGAAAAATCCACTCTTTTTCCAGATAAATTACTTCTAAATCGACCTTCTTTCCCCTTCAATCTTTGAGCTAATGTTCTAAGCGCCCGACCGCTCCTATGCCTTGCGGGTGGAATTCCACTCACTTCATTATTAAAATAAGTTGTAACATGATATTGTAATAATTCCCATAAATCTTCAACAATTAATTGAGGTGCTCCTGCTTCAATATTTTCTCGTAGTCTTTGATTTATTCTTATTATATCTACTAATTTATGTGTTAAATCGTCTTCAGAACGAACACCCGAATCTAACGTTATGGAAGGTCTTACACAGACAGGTGGTACTGGGAGAACCGTAAGTATCATCCATTCGGGTCGAGCCACCTCAGGATCAATACCTATTTTTCTGCAATCTTCATCAGAAATTCTTTCTAATCGATCTCTAATATCTGATGGATTTAGTCTAATCGGACCAGAAGGACTTTTCTCATAAAAAGTAGTAGGTTTTTCTAATTTAATTTTTAGTTGAGCTTCATCACAATGAGGACATTTGGTAGCTTTTATTGCTTTATTTAACGTTCTTTTAGAAATAATATCAGCATCTACTTCTGATTCATCATCATCATCAGTTCGTTCGAGTTCAATTAATTCATCAAGCTCTTCATCAGTCAACACAACTTTACTACATTTTCTACATATTGCTTTCAGAATTTTATGAATTTGGGTAGAAAATCCAACATGAATTACTGGTCTAGCTAGTTCTATATGCCCAAAATGCCCTGGACAGTCATCAACTCGATTGCCGCAGGTACGACATCTTTGTCCTGGTTCTACTGTACCGAGCCTTCCATCCATTAATCCAGAATCTATAGGTAATCCGTCTTCATCATAAGTATCAGCAGTAATTATTCGAGTCACGCTCATTTTTCTAATTTCTTCTGGCTTTAGTATGCCAAACCCAATTCTATCAATCATTTTTGTGCTATTTGCAGACATTTAACATTCATCAACCTAAAATTTAAAATAATTACAATAATAAGTAGGATTACAATTTAAAAATGTATAATTAGCAAACGGTCTAAAATTTTTCTTATTAACCACTTTATTATATCAACTCTATCGTGTGGGTTATCATCTAAGGAAATGAAACTATCCAAAAGTAACCACAGCAAATTAGAACGGAGTACGTAATCAATATTTTGAGAAATAACAAATATAAAAATCTTACTATTCTATATCGCTACAATTAAGAAATGCAATTAAAAAATTTGAATTTTTCACAAGTTAAATGATTCCAATTAAACAATTGATATGAAAATTGGTGCTCCGGCCGGGATTCGAACCCGGGTTTCCTACTGAATGATAAAATACCATGCTCGTCTTAGGGGTGAGAGCCCTAAATGCTTGGCCGGGCTACACTACCGGAGCATCTTATTTCATAATTAAACTTTAAAAAACGATATAGATAGAAATTTTAAGGTTTTAATATTTTTCCAGATGTGGGATCTTGTCGATATCCTGGGGGTAGATTAGCCATCGGAGCTCCGGATTTTGCTTCAGGAGAAATTAATTTTGCTGCTACGACATCATCAATTCGGAGGATCATACTAACTGCTTCAACAATTGAACTAATTTGTTGGAGTTTCACTTCAAGAGGTTCAATAATTTTATTTTTTTCTAACATTTCTTCTATTTTCCCATTATAGACATTTATTCCATATGTACTTCCTGGTACTTCTTCATGTTTTGCGCGTAATTCAATAATCTTGTCGATTGGATCAAAACCTGAATTAATCGCTAAAGTTTTTGGAATGATTTCAAATGATTCAGCAAGGGCTTCAATTGCAAGTTGCTCTCTTCCACCAATACTTTGAGCATGTTTTCTCAACTTCCTCGCAAGTTCAACTTCAATTGCCCCGCCACCAGGAATGATGTAATTATTCTTTATTAAATCACCAATAACACAGATTCCATCATGAATTGCTCTTTCGGCTTCATCAATCATTTTATCAATGCTACCCCGTAATAAAATACTCACAGACTTTGGATTGCTGCATTCTTTAACAACAACCATTTTTTTCCTTCCCACTTCAATTTCCTGAACCAAACCTGCATACCCTAAATCTTTTTTTTCTAAATCATCGATGAAGGTAACAACGGTTCCTCCTACTGCTCGGACTATTTTATTCATATCTTTTCTTTTTATTCTTTTAAGGGCAAGTATACCGTGCTCTACGAATATTTCTTGAACAAAATCATTAATAGATTTTTGAGATATAACAACGTTTGCGCCAATTTCAATTATTTTTTGAGCATATCTTCTTAAAGTATTTTCTTCTTCTTCTAAAAGAGCATTTATTTGTTCAGGATCATTAATTTCAATTGCGGTATCGATATTTGACTTCTCAATTTCTAAACCGGTGTGTAATAAAGCTATTTTTGCATTTTTTATTTGTTTAGGCATTAATGGATGGAGTAATTCCTCTTGAATAATGATTCCTTCGATAAATTCTGAATCTAATAGACTTTTTCCTTGCATTTTAATTATCTTAACATCCTCAGGTTGGATATAATTACCAGAATCTCGTTTTTCTTGTATTTTTAATGCAGCTTTAACACAGAATTCAGCAAATTTTTCTTTTCCTTTTGCAACAAGTTTTGAATTTAAGGAAGTTTTAGCGATTTCAATCAATATTTCGTTATTTTCATCTAAATTTACTTTTTTTGCCGAATTTTTCAATATTTTTTTAGCTTCTACACCGCCAATCTTTAATCCTTTTACAATAGAACTGGGATGCACGTTTAAATCCAATAATAATTCAATTCTTTTTAGTAATTCTCCAATTATTACTATTACAGAAGTAGTTCCATCTCCAACCTCATCATCTTGTGCTCGTGCAATTTCTACCAATAACCTTCCGATTGGATGTTGCACATCCATTTCTTCAAGAATCGTAGCTCCATCATTTGTAATTACGATACCGCCTAACCTATCTATCAACATCTTATCTAACCCCCTGGGTCCTAAAGTGGATTTTAAAGATTCAGAAATAGTACGTGCAGCTCGGATATTTACCCTTTGTGCATCTTCTCCCTCTATTCTTTTACTACCTTCTTTTAAAATCTGAACAGGGGGGCCAACTAAACGCGTCATTTATCTTCACGATTCTTTATTTTAATTAATACATTCCAATCCAAAAATCAGAACGAAGTTTAAATTTATTTAATTCAGGTTTTAATTCAAGTCTTAAAGGCAATCCGCCGAAACTTACTTGGATAACATTAGGATCTTCTTTCTTTTTTATCGAATATATTTTTCCTCTCATTATTATCTTCAAATCTTTATTTTTTATTTCTTCATTTTCAATAATAATGTTTATATCTTCTTTTGTTTGATTATCAAAAAAAAGGATTTTTTCAGGAAGTTCAATTTTAACAACCGTATTATCTTTCTTAGAAATGATTTCAATAACTTTATTTCCGATGGATTCAGCATTCTCAATTTTTTTGATTGATCCAGCAAATGATAACATACTTATATCCTCATTCTAACCTCATTTCTTCTTCAGAAATAGTTTCTTTTTCTAATTTTTCCACAAATCTATCGTATACTTGTCGAACTCTTTCTGCTAAAGGACCAGTACCTTCTACACCATATTCTGTAACTTTAATCTTATTTAAAACCATAATAGATCTTGCTTCTGGAGAATAAGTTACTTCACCTTTTGGGAATAATTTTGCTAGATCGTCTGAAAGAGCTTTCAAATCAAATGCTTTTCCTGTTTCAATTAATTCAAGGATGTTATTACCAAAGATGATTATTTTAATGTATTCAATTCCTTCATCATCCTCTGCATTTGATAGGACGATGGACATAGTATTTCTATCAAATCCGAGTAGAGTCCCTTCGTAAATCTTTGTTTTTGTAATCACCTTAATTTTTGCGTCTAATAAGCCAGACATTTCTTTAAAGAACCTAGAACCAGCTGTGCTGCTCATTACTTTTAATCTCCTTTAAAAGTTTTATTAAATAGATTTCTCTCATGTATTTAAAATTTGTCTTTTTCAATTATTAATTTTTCATAAACGTTAAAAATTCTAAAGCAAGAAAGTTTTTTAAGTTAAATTTAAAATGATATTTATATTTATTATTAACGGATATAAGCCGCGATAGCTTAGGTCGGGAGTTTAACACGTATTTTAATTAACCCGTAAGCGCTGGACTGAAGATCCAGTTGTCGTGAGTTCAAATCTCACTCGCGGCGCCATTAATATTTTACTTTTTCTTCCCTTTCTTTCTGCTTTGTAAGTAATCTGACAACATCACGATTCCAATAATTACTAGAGTAGAAATCAATTCACTAATAACGAATTTACCAAAAGTTGGAAGTTCAGAAATAATTGTTGGATCGAGAAAAATCACAAAGAATATAAAATATAAACCTAAAAAACCACCATTTATTACAGCAAATGAAATTATAGAAGCAGTTCTAAAAGAAAATTCCTTGATTTCTTTTTGAAATTTCATTTCTTGAATTTTTTTATTACGCCAGCGAAGAATCATTTCGATTAAGATGGCTATTGCGGCAGAATTAACTAAATTAACACCTATTGGAACTAGTAAAAGAACAAAGATGCTGCTAATATTAAGAAATAATTCGACTTGTAGGATTAAAAAGTAGTGAATAATTCCTGAAATCCCAAAGATGAGCAATAAATACTGGAAATAGTCTCTATTGCTCCAGTCAATGTTGATCGACATGTTTTTAATACCTTATTTCTTCGCTAAATAATAATTATATTTCGGATCCAATAAAGGATAATAAGTGTATCCATAATCTGAAAGAATCCTTAAGGTTGTTTCACCTCGTGTCTCTATGATCATTTTATTTTTATTCTGAAGTGTGGTTTTTCCACCTAAGAGTACGTCGTTTACAGCACCTTCAACATCAATTTTTATCCAATCGACCTGTTTAATGTGTAATTTTTCCATTAAAGCATCCATAGTTAACATTTTTACTGAAATTATTTTTTTAAAATGATTTGATTCCACTGACAATTCAGATTCCAAAGGATTTTCATCAATTATGAATTCTGTCAAGCCGGATTTTGAACCTAAAGCACCGTGGAATAAAATAATATTTTTTAATCCATTTTTTACTATATTCATTTTTAATAATTTATAATTTCTGGGATCAGGTTCAACACATATGATTTTTCCTTCAGATCCTGCCCGATGTGCTGCTATTAAAGTAAAATAACCAATATGAGAACCAACATCGAGTATTATATCTCCTTTTTTGGGAGTAAAAAATTCATTTACATAAGGTTCCCATAATCCTAGAGCCATGTAGATATCATCAATATAATAGGGACGGAAATAAAAGTTAGATAAAGGAAGATGTGTAATTAAATTTTTTAATAATTTTGAAAAGGGTTTTAAAGATTTATTATAAATTATTTTAAGAAGAGAATTGATGCGTAAAAGTCGTCTATGTGCATCACCCTTACCGTATAGTTGTCCCATTTTTCTCTAACTGTTTAAATTAATTATTTTTATAAAAGATAAATGGTGGTCGCGCCCAGACTTGAACTGGGGACATTTAAGCTGTCACCTCAATGCAAGGAGACAACTGCCACGTCAAGGCAGCATCATAACCAACTAGATCACGCGACCATTTTCATAGATATTTCATGTCTTTTATTCTTAAAAATTTTGTAAATAATAAATTTTCTATCTTACCAATTAGCATAATTTACAAAACTGACGTTACGAAGACTAAATGTTGGTAGATCATAGAGAAACATAATATTTGAAGAGTTTTGAGTTAAATTATTGTATTTATCAATTGATACTAATTCTGCACCATATTCAGCTTGACCTTGAAATAATAATTTATTTTGATCGTCTATAAAAATGAAATTAATGTTGATAATTTTTCCACTCATTACCAACACGCTTGTTTGGATATGATCTTCATGCATTGCCCATACTAATGGATTATAAGGAACATTTACAAGATAAACCGTCTTTCCTGTTGTGTTAATATTGATAATTGTGCTTGAGACGTTATAAGTGGAAGAACTAGCCCAAGTATAAGATAGATTAGCAAAAATATACAAAGTTAATGAAGAACTGATTAAGGAAATCAGTAAAAGAAGGCTAATTTTTCTTTTTTTAGTGTAATTAAAACTTCTAATCCTTTGTAAGAACTCAAAAAAAGAATATTTAACGTTTTTAAATAGCATTTGAGAAATAAAAAGACTTAATCCTAAAGCTGTAAAGTACCAAATTCTGCTTGTAGGTGCGACCATTAATGGAAAACAACTAAAATATAATAATAAGTAAGTTAATTTTAAGTTATTATTATCTATTTTTCTTAATTTTAGGAGAATGGGTAAAAGTAAAATGGCGAGCATTCCCATTCCTAGATAATTCCAAATGGTGTATAATGTTCTAGTAGAGGAATTAAAATAATTTAATAATATTATTGCAGGAATTGGGATAAAAACAAGATATCGCCATATTTTTTTTACGAAATTCTTAAAATTTTCTTCAATTAAGAAATCAAATACAACAAATATTGGAACTATGAATAATGCTGTTTCCTTACAAATATAAGCAATATTGATTAATAAACCAGCAATTAGAAAATTAAGAATTTTATTTTTTTCCTCTTGATAATATCTTATGAAGAAAAATAAACTTAATAGTGCAAAAAATATGAAGAATAAATCAAAGTAAACGGCAATCCAAAGAAGAACTTCGAAACATATTCCATAAAAAATTATAAAAATAATGGTAGCAAAATATCCTATTAATTTATTTTTAAATAATTTTCGGGAAATGATTAAAAATAAGATCGTGTTAACGGAATTCATTAATACCGTTAATAAATGATATGGAATGGGATTTAACCCAAAAATTGAATAAAATAAACCTATTATGAACATTGGAATTGGTCGATAATAAATTAAAGTAAAATCAAGAAAGAAATTTTTCTGAGTTTGTTGCCAATGAATCATCGTGAGTTCGTCGCTAATAAAAAATCCGTTAAAATAATTAATAATTGAGATAAAATTAATAATTATTATTAAAACTACGAAAAAAATGAATTCTTTTTTATCTTTTTCGTTTACAAACATAATAAAATTATCCTTCTTTAATATTTCAAACTCTTTAAGATTGTTTATCTGGATTTATTTTTAAAGATTATTTTTAAATAAATTAAAAAAATTATTATTCTGGTTTTGTATTAGAAATATCAATAGATAAAAAAGGAATAAAAATTCATGAGTATCTTTACTAGAATTCAAGCTGATTTCAAAAGAGTGTTGATTTTTTATATTTCCATCATTTTTATCTTAATTTTATTCCTTACGCTCTTTAATGTTCCTGCATTTGAGGATTTTTATTATTATTATGCCATTGATGGGATACATATTGCCCAAGGGCATCTATTATTCAGAGATTTCATTCCTTTTTATCCTATAGTGATGGAATATTATTTAGGATTGCTAGGATTAATGTCAATGAATGTTTTAATTGCTAGATGTATTCAAGCGGGGATAAATATTGTAATATTTCTAATAATGTATGATATTTGTAAGGTTTTAGGGATTCAAAACTCAAATAAGATAATGTTTTTTTACAGTCTTAATACAATAATGATATTTTTTTCAATAGTTCAAGTAAATAATGACATACTTCTTGTTCTATTAATTGCTTTAAGTTTAAATTTTTATCTAAGAAAGAATTATGTTGGTGTGGGTATTACAGTTGCTCTTGGTCTTCTGACCAAATTATTTGCTATTGTTATTCTTATTCCTGTTGGACTTTTTTTAATTAAAAGAAAAGAGATAAAAAATATTATATTATTAGTAATTAGCTTTTTAGCGACCTTTTTAGCTTTAATTTTACCTTTTTATTTTCTTTCAAATGTTTCGATATTTGATATTATATTAAATCCTTTTAGAATGACCGAGGGGCATCCGTTGAATCAACCGTATTATTTAATTCATGGATTCGGAGTTGCAAAACAAATTCTCCAATATGCTTCAAGTTTCACAGCAATTGGCATAATAATATTTTATGTCTTATATATAGAGAGAAAAGAAGAAGACTTATCCATAAATACGATATTTTGGTCATTTACACTATTTTTATTATTCCAATCATTTTTAGTTCCTTGGTTCTTTGTTTGGATTATGCCGATATACCATTTGGTTCAAAAAGATAATATAGAGAAGAAAATATGGCTTGTACAAATATTCATAGGGATAAATTTCTTGATGTATTCATTGCCAGGATATTTTATAGTTTTAGGTCAGATTCCTTTAATAAGTTCCATTGAAAACTTTTTCATTACTTTTTCTATTTATGGCTCGATTTTATTCGGTCTGGGAGTTTTAATTTTACAATTTTCAGTATTACTTTTATTAACAAATGATAAAACGGATCTACCCAAGAATGAATTATTTATTTCAAATATTGTATTAAATATATTAGCAGCTATATTTTTAATTTTAACACTTATTTTTTAAGTTGGTGGACCAGGCGGGCCTCGATCCCGCGACCTCCTCGATGCCAACGAGACGATCTACCATTGCAGTTCCAATTCTTTAATTGAAATGGCTGATCTACTGGCCCAAATTTAGAAATAGAAAATTAGATTTTGCGGATTCTATTAATGTTTTTAGTTTTCCAACTATATTTTTTTATTTTAGCGGATTTTCCAAATCCACAAGCAGCACAAATACTATGCCGTACGTGATAGGAGTGTCTTCCACATCTTCGGCACCTTATATGAGTTTTTTTATTGTGCTTTCCAAACTGAGAAGTACCTTTCGTCATTTTTCAAACCAAATTGATTTTTATTCTTTAGTTATTTTTTGTCTGGGGGGACTTATTATGATAACATTATCTCCTCTTACGATTATTGTACCAAGACTTTTTACAGTCTCCTCATCAGAGGCAATTACTTCTTCTGCATTTTCTAATATTAAGTTCATATGTTGATCGAAGCCAATTAATCGGCCTCGAAGTTCTCGATTTCCTTTTAGTTTAATAAGTACCCGTTGATCCAGTGATTTACTTAATAATTCCAATGGTTTTTGAGATCCTATCAAATTAATTCAATCCTATCAATGTAATAATAATAATTTTAGTATTTCAAATAAAAATTCTCTCTTTAAGATTTTCATTGAGTTCTTTTTAATTTTATTTTATTAAATATTTTCAAGTATATTTGCTTTTAAGTTTAATTATTAATTTTTTTTTCACGATTTCAAATTTTTAATGGTGTTCCAAATTTTATCACCAATGTGATGTATGCTTTTGATTGCTTTCCCATTTTTATTCTTTTTAATTTCATTAGCACTCATTAATGCTAAACCAATTGCTAAAGTTTTTTTAAATTCATCATCCACAACAGCTATAATATTCCCTTTTTCAATTGATTCATCAACATTAACAATACCAGGAATCATTACATCTGCACCATTGGCTACAAATTTGATAGCTCCTTTATCAACACTCGCTTCAAATAATTTAAATTTTTTATCTAATACGGCATTCAATGTTGGAAAAAGTAAATCTCTGTCTTGTATTAGCATGGCTTCATCATTAATAAAATAAATTATTAAATCTTTTTCAGTTTTTACCATCTCTATCTTTGAAGATTTCGGGAAAATTTCATTATCTTTCATAGGATAAAGATTAATTAGTTTTTCTTTAAGCTCAATTAATACTTTTTTCTTTAAAAAGTGTCTATCCTTTACTTGTAACATCACGATGTCACTTTAATTAAAACTATTATAAAACTAAATCATATTGGTGAAATTTAAATGTTTGATTTCATAAAAAGAAAAAATACAAATAAAATTGAAGATGGAGTGACTTATATAAAATCTATCTCACTTTCGAGCATTAATGACGTTTCACCAGTTAAAGATGAAATGAGAGAAGGGAATATTGTAATTTTGAATTTAAGTATGCTTGTAAAAAGAAATAATAGTAGACAAAATATTGAATTAAAACATATAATTGAGGAACTAACTTATTTTTCAAAAATGAATAATGGAGAAATCGCTCAGTTAGGAAAAAATTATCTAATTCTTACTCCAGGACCTGAAATTCAATTCCATAAGAATTAAAAAAAATTATTTTAATCTTAAAGTTTCTAAATTTTGAGGAGATCTTGTCTCACACTTAATTAACTTATGAAAAGCGCTTGCTAATGCATTACATTTCGCTTCTTCACCATGACAAGTAATTATTCGCTCTGGCCTAGGTTTCATTCTCCTAACATATTCTATTGCTTGAGTTCTTGATGAATGTCCCGAAAATCCTTCATTAGTTACTATTTTCATATTGACTCGAACAGCTCTTGTTTTTCCATCATCATCCCTCATTGGTATTTCTCGAAAACCTTTCTGGACTTTTCTCCCGAGAGTGCCTTCGACTTGATAACTAACGAATATCATCATATTTTCTTCCTCAGGTGCCAATTTCTTGAAATATTCGACAGAAGGACCTCCTGTTAACATACCAGAAGTAGCCATTATAATACAGGGATCACCCTTATAGATGTCATCTCGAGCATTTTGACTGTCTACTTGTTCAAAAATTTCAGATAAAAATGGATTATGCCCTTGATGAAATATTTGATCTCTTACATCTCTCGATAAATATTCAGGATGCGTAGTATGAATTGCAGTAGCTTCTGAAATCATTCCATCTATAAAAACTGGAACTTTCATCAATATATTTTTTCTCATATATTCTTCAATTGTAATAATTAATTCTTGAGCTCTGCCTACTGCTAAAACAGGGATTAAAACCTTTCCACCTACTTGTAATGTCCGATTTATTGAGTCAACGAGGATTCTTTCAGCTTCTCTCCTATTTGGTTGATTATCGCTTGGCCCACCATAAGTAGATTCAATAATGAGTGTTTCCAATCTTGGAAATAAATAATTTGCAGGTTCTAATAAGCGAGTTTTACCATATTTATAATCGCCAGTATAGGCTAAATTATACATTCCATCATTAATATGGAGATGTACTATCGAGGATCCTAAAATATGACCTGCATTATGTAAAGTTAAGCGAATATCCGGTGCAATATCTGTAACTTCACCGAATTCCAAAGGTATCGTATGAAGTACTGCTTTTTTTACATCCTTTTGACCGTATGGAGCAATTTTTCCTTCGCGATTTGAAATGTCTAAATAATCTAACTGTAATAGTGTCATTAAATTTCTAGTAGCTTTTGTGCAATAAAGGGGGCCTTTATAACCATATTTGAATAAAAAAGGCGTGAATCCTTGGTGATCTAAATGACTATGTGTAATAATCACTGCATCAATATCTTCAATATCAAATTCAGGAAGATCTAATTGGGGATATATGCTATGATTTGTTGATCCTACATTGATGCCACAATCAATTAAAACATTGCTTTCAGGGGTTTGAACAAGCATGGCAGTTCTCCCAACTTCTTTGAAACCACCAAAAGCAGTTAACCTTATATAATAATTACCTTCTTCTTTTAAATATAAAGGGCGATGAATTCTAGCTCCAATATTTTTCATAATTTTTTTTCTTTCTACACTTCCTTTTTTTAAAACGTCTCTTATACCGCTGATCATCTTTGATGTTAGAGGAGGAGTACGAACAACAGAAGGCCTCCATAAGACCGCTTTAGTTAATTCCTTTAAAGTTAAACCATTTCGCCCAATTACTAGACCTGGTTTTTTAGCTTCTATGATAACTTCTCCAACATTATCATCAAAATTAATGCTTGTGACTCCCGCTTTTTCGGGGCAAATCTCATTTATAAGCGAGATTGCTTCTTCTTTATCCAATCTAACGCTTGGATCTGATCTGATAACTATTCTCTTTTTAATTTTTTTAGCGAAATCTTTTACCATTTCACGGTAATCCATAAGAACTCTTGGATTTTTTGAGTATATAGCAATCTCTGGACCTTCAAATTCTATAGCTGTTATTTGTACGTCTTTTGGTACTTCTTTATGTATAAGATCTGTGATCTCATCTAATATTTTTTCAGAAAACATTTATTTACTTCCAGCTTTTAAATTTCTAAGCGTTATTTTAAAAATAATGCAATGGTACTTATGCAATTTTTTTTCAAATTTAATTATCTTAAGTAAAACTCTTTATTTTTTTACCAATCTTTTCCAATTCTTTTTCAATTTCTGGATTACTTAATTCATTATAGCCATTTTTATCAATAACGGTGATATCTATGCCGTTTCCACTTCCAATATCTCGCTCTATTGAAGTTCGAACAGCATGAATTGCCATGGGAATTGCTTCTTTAATAGTAATTCCCTCGTGATATCCATCTTCCAAAACAGCTATAGCATATGTAGTTCCAGATCCAGTTGCAGAAATCGTCTTTTCCTCAATTAAGGAGCCAACTGGATCCATTGAAAAAACCCTTGCTCCAGTATTATCATATCCACCTATTAAAAGTTGAGTATAATAGGGAAACCAACGCCTTTCAAATAATATATTAGATAATAATCTTGCAGTTGCTAAAACTGAAATAGGATGCTCATGTTTTAAATTATATAAATTGCATTCAATTCTCAGTATGTCGATTAAGGCTTGAGCATCAGCTACAACACCTGCAATTGTCATTGCAGCAGATTGATTAATTTTATGAGTTTTTTTTGCATGTTTAGATGCAACATAATAGCCAGCTGTAGCCCGTCTATCAGTTCCAAAAACCACTCCATCTTTACATCGAATAGATAAAGTAGTGGTTCCTGTTAAAAGAACATTTCCATTCTTATTTTTATCATATATGTTATTAAAAGATTCTTTTTTGAATAAATTATTCATCATTTGATCATTATAATCATTAAATAGCATTAATTTGACCTCAAAGCAAGTAAAATTTTGTAAAAAAGAGGTTTATTAAATGAGTTAAACTCAAGAATAATATAAAAGTTTTGATTAATAAATTTTTACTATTATTATTAAAAATGTTTGATCTGAGAACGAATTTAAAAAAAATGGAGATTATTTTGGATAACAGAAAGATAATTACTTTGATTGGTAATAAACAAGCAAAGAAAGGCTATAAATTCATTCATTTAGGTTATTTAGAAAAGTGTGAGGAATGTAAATTATTTCAAGTTTGCATGAAGAACTTAAAAATTAATAGTATGTATGAAATAATTGAGGTTAGACCTAAAAAACATGAATGTTTTATACATGAAGATGGTGTAACTGTTGTTGAAGTAAAAGAATTAGACATAATTGCTTCAATTCCATCTAATTTGGCATTTGAGGGTGCAAACATCACTTTTCAGCAAATTAAATGTGCCGATTATGAATGCGAATATTATGAAAAATGCAATGCAAAAATAAAAGTGGGTCAAAAATGCAAAATAAATGAAATTTTAACACCTAAGAATATATCATGCAAAAACAAGCTCGGGTTAAAAATCGCAAAAATAAAAATTTTATGAAATAATAAAATTTAAAAAATTATAATTTTCTGTATTTTTAAATTAATTTTCAAGAAAAGAGGCAAGTTAAAATGCCAAAAGCAGCC
>RDOG01000021.1 GCA_011365055.1 Promethearchaeota archaeon | reverse complement strand
GATGCCAACGGCAACTTCTGGCTCTTTGGCGGAGCTGGATACGCCAATGACAGTAGTGGTGCTAGATGCCTGAACGATCTCTGGATGTTCAACGTGAGCGATGCAACCTGGACGTGGATGTCTGGGAATTACTCCGTGAATAATCTCGGAACATACGGCATTAAAGGCGTGGCGAATGAGACGAACGTGCCCGGCGCGAGGTATGAAAGCGCATCTTGGACGGATGCCAACGGCAACTTCTGGCTCTTTGGCGGTGCTGGATATGACAACGTTAGTACTGGATGGCTGAACGATCTCTGGATGTTCAACGTGAGCGATGCAACCTGGACGTGGGTGTCCGGCAATTATTTGGCAGAAGACAAGGGAACGTACGGCACGAAGGGCGTGGCGGATCCTGCGAACGTACCCGGTGCGAGGTATGCCTCTGCTTCTTGGACGGATGCCAGTGGCAACTTCTGGCTCTTCGGCGGACATGGATATGCCAATACTAGTAGTGATGGAGAGCTGAATGATCTCTGGATGTTTAACGTGAGCGATGCAACCTGGACGTGGATGTCCGGCAATTATACCATGGATAACAATGGAGTCTACGGCACGAAGGGCGTGGCGGCTGCGGTGAACGTGCCCGGTGCGAGGTATGCCTCTGCTTCTTGGACGGATGCCAACGGCAACTTCTGGCTTTTCGGCGGACATGGATATGACAATGTTAGCGGTAGTCCTGGATATCTGAATGATCTCTGGATGTTCAATGTAACGACAACAACGTGGACGTGGGTGTCAGGAAACTACCTGCGAAACACATTAGGCACTTATGGCACGAAAGGCGTGGCGGATGAAGCGAACGTTCCCGGCGCAAGATCTGGCTCGGTTTCTTATACGGATGCGAGCGACAACCTCTGGCTCTTCGGCGGCTATGGATACGACAATGTTAGCGGTAGTCCTGGATATCTGAACGATCTCTGGAAATATACCCCATGAATCCAAGAGAATGTAACCAATTTTTTTCTTTTTTTTTTGAGAAATGGAGTTATAGAGAATTTATACAAAGATGTCTATAACCAGTAATTCATGTAAAAATAGAATTACAGAAAGTTTATAGAATCTCGTCTTTAACCAGCTATTAATTCAAATATAGCGTCTCAAAAAGTTTATAGAAATCCGCTTATAACCAGCTATTTATTCAAAAAAAAATATGTTGGTAGTGTTACGTTTAGGAGTAAATATTTATTTTTACTTATAATTGAAGATAAAAAAATAAATAAAATAAGTTTCATTTTGGTGATCGCTAAAATGCCAGTTTTATATAAAGATGAAAAGAAAAATAAAATATTATTTCTCCAATTTGAAAGGTGTAAAGGCTGTGGTTTATGTATTGAAGCCTGTCCGAGGAAAGTTCTGAAGGAGGGTGAAAAAACAAATGCACGTATAGTTAATCCCCCGGAATATGCACCTGAAGGAGATAAAAATTGTACGCTTTGTGAATCATGTATGTTAGTTTGTCCAGATTTTGCAATATATGTTGTGGAGGCACCAGCAAATGAGTGATGATGAATTTTTTGAAAAAAGTGTGATGACAGGTACACACTTGCTTATGGGAAACGCAGCAATGGCAGAAGGATGTATTGCAGGAGGATGCAGGTTCTTTGCAGGTTACCCCATAACACCTCAGAATGAAGTACCTGAACGCATGTCAAGACGTTTACCCGAAGTCGGAGGCGTTTTCATGCAGATGGAAGATGAGATAGCGTCTATTTCAGCAGTTATGGGCGCAGTTCTAGGTGGTTGGAAAGCAATGTCATCAACATCTGGACCGGGATTTGCGTTAATGCAAGAAACTTTAAGTTTAGCAGCATTAAAGGAAATACCAGTTGTTGTTGCAAATGTTCAAAGAGTAGGACCTGGTAGTGGAGTAGTTTCATTGCCACATCACGGAGATATTTCTCAGTTTAAAAGAGGCGGTAATGGAGATTATGAAGTGATTTGTGTAGCACCGAACTCTTGCCAAGAATTGTTTGATCTTTCCATTGAAGCATTTAATTATGCTGGAAAATGGAGAGTACCTACATTTATAATGTCAGATGCATGGTTGGGTCATACACATGAAAAATGCACAATTCCAAGTCCTGATGAAATTAAGAAGAGAATCATCCCTTGGCCCAAATACAAATTAGATGAAAAGCCAAAAACAATTTTTACCACTACTAAAGATTTTAATGAATTCAATATACCTCCTTTTCCAAGACTTGGATCCCCGCAATTTCCTTGGTGGATGCCCAGCGTTACTCATAGCACAAAATCAGGATTTTTAACAGAAGATCCTGAAACAAGTGACGAAACTGTTAAGATTGTGAATTTAAAAATAACGAAGAACGAAGAAAAAATTTCAAAAACAAAGGAATTTAAATTGGATGATGCTGATATTGCAGTAGTTGCTTATGGGTTGCCTAGTAGAACCGCCAGAGAAGCGATTAATCGTTGTCGAAAAGAAGGGATAAAAGTAGGGATGTTAAGAATGGTAACGGTATGGCCTACACCTGAAACTGCACTAAAAAAACTTGCAGAATCCGTAAAAGCGATTGTTATACCGGAAATTAATATGGGGCAAATAGCAGAACAAGTTGAACGGTTTGCTTGTAGAGATGGAGAACGAATTCCAGTGGTTAGAGTAACCCATACATCCCGTTTACATAAACCTGAAGAAATCATAAGTAAAATTAAGGAGGTGGCGGCATGAGTTACCTATCAGTCCCTATTGCACCAGAAAAACCAGAACACCCTTTAACTCCATTAACAATGACAGGAAGAATGGCAGGAATACCATTACATTATTTCTGCAAAGGATGTGGTTATGGTTCTATTGGTCAAGCAATGTGTAGAGTATTTGATGAAGAAAAATTAGATCCTTTATTATATCCATTTATAGTAAATGTTGGTTGTTATTCCCAAATTCCAGGGATTCTTCCGGGATATAGCTTCATGGCATTACATGGTCGTGGGATATCTGTTGCAACAGGTTTGAAAATGTCAAATCCAGAATTAAAACCAATTTCAATTCATGGAGATGGAGATTTAGTCTCAATTGGAACGAATCATTTCATTCATGGATGTAGAAGAAACATTGACATGGTAGTCATATTATTGAACAATAAGGTTTATGGAATGACTGGAGGTCAAGTTGCACCGACTACACCAACAGGCTATTTTGCAACTACTAGTCCTTATGGTTATGAAGAAGAACCCATCGATGCAGTTAAATTAGCAATAGCATCTGGAGCAACATACGTTGCGCGTTGGACTACTGCAACCATGAGAGATTTTATCAAATCAGTAAAAAAAGCAATTAAGCATAAAGGATTCTCATTCGTCGAAATCGTTTCTCAATGCGTTACTTACTTTGGAAGAAAGAATAAAATGTCAGATTCTGTTGCATTATTTAAATATATACGTGATAACTCAGTAAAAATTGATAAAGCAAAGAACATGTCTGATGAAGATTTGAAAGGCAAGTGGGTGATTGGAGAGCATTTAGAAACTCAAAGACCAACTTTATGGGATAAAAAATCAGAAATTATTGAAAGTTTAAGGAGGAAGTAAGATGACTAGGACGGAATTAAAACTTGCAGGTTATGGAGGACAAGGAGTTATTACTTTATCTAAATTAATTGCAGAAGGAGTAATGCTATACGAAAATAAAGAAGTAGCACAAACTGAGGCTTATGGAGCTGCTGCACGAGGTGGCAGTTGTTGGGCTGAAGTTGTAATTAGTGATGATGAAATCGATTATCCAAGAGCAGTAGAACCAGATATAATGGTATTATTATCAAAAGAAGCGGCAAATGCGTTTAAAAAGGATGTTAAGAAAGATGGAGTTTTTATAGTGGATCCTACAACTGTTTCAAGATTTAAAGCACGAAATAATGTAGTCTATCAAATTCCCGCTACAGACATTGCAATAAATGAATTAAAAATGCCAGTTGTTGGAAACGTAATTTTCCTAGGAGCAATAGCACTGTTGACAGGAATAATGTCTAAAGATGCCGCAAGGAAAACAGTCGAGAAATCAGTCCCTCAAAAAGCTCTTGATATTAATTTAAAGGCATTAGAGAAAGGGTTTGAATTGGCCGAAAAAGCCAAAAAAGAAGCAGAAGCAAGTAGCAAATAAAATATAGTAATTTTTTTATTTTCTCTTTTTTATTTCTCATTGTAATTGTAATTATATTATTTTTTTTTGATAATTTCTAAAAGTTGAGACATATGGGCAAATATGATGAATATAAAAAGATTGTTTTAAATGCTTGTAAAAAAATGGTTAATTTAGGTTATGTTGTGGCTGGCGGTTCTGGAGGAAATATTTCAGTAAGGATAGAAGGTGAAGAAGCTGTTGCAGTCAGCCCATCAAATAAGGATTATTTAACTTTAGAACAAGATGATATTTGTATAGTTGATTATGATCTACAAAGAATCGATGCAAAATATAATCCTTCAGTCGAAACAAAAATGCATAATGCAGTCTATAAAACTCGGTTAGATGTGAATGCAATCGTTCACACTCATCAACCTTATGCAAGCATCTTTTCAATAATAAATGAACCAATACCTGCACTATTTGATGAACAAGTAGTAAATATAGGTGATGTGATTGAAATCATTCCTTATGCAATGTCTGGAAGTGTAGAATTACTGGAAAAAGTCGTGAGTAAAATAGATAATAATTGTAATGCATTCATCATACAGAATCATGGTGTATTAGGGTTAGGTATTAATATTGATGCTGCATTTCGAAGCGTCGGTTTAATGGAAAAAGTTGCTAGAGTATATTATTATGCTTTAACACTAAATAAGCCTATTTCAAAATTACCAGAAAAAGAAACCAAAGCTTTTTTTAAATTTCTAAAAAGTGAACAGAGAAGCGAGATTAGAAAAAAGAAGAAAGATACAAATAAAAACGAGTAAATATTATTTAAATTTCTTTAATTTTTCTCTTACTTTCTTTTCTATGATGGTAAATGGCATGGTTTTTGCAACTTTTTTGAGAGAAGCTGTTGGATCACGTTCACTTTTTTGCTTTTTTGCCCATTCCCTTGCAAATTTCCCAGATTGAATTTCATTTAAACTTTTTTTCATTGATTCTTCAATAGTTGGATTGAAATATCTCACCCCTCTAGTTAAACTGCCATATTGACTTGTTTGAGAATGAAAATCCATTTGTTCAATTAGTCCTATTTCTCCAATTTCTTTTAATGTAAAAGAAAGTTCCCCACTCATGTATAATTCAACAAAAATCGCTTCTGGAGGATAACCTGCATCTAAAAGAACTTGTACAGAAGTTCTCAGAACGTTTCCCAAAGCCGGTCCAAAAGCTTGCTCCGTAAATAAATCAAGATGAGCTTCTTCTGCAAAAGTTGTTTCAATAGCACCTTTTTTAGTAGTACCCAATGCTTTTGCTAATGCTAATAATATTTTTTTTGCGTTTCCTGAAGCATCTTGTTCTATTGCTATAAAACTGTAATAACCTTCACCCGAAATATACGTTTCTCGTACACCCAATCCAATCATTCTAGGTGCAACCATGATAATGTCAATATATTCAGGTGGATTAATTCCAGTCACATCCTTGTAGGTTATATTATAACCGGTAGCAAATTCTAAAACCTTTCCCTTTTTAAGATTGGGTAAAATTTCATTATTAAAAATATCAGCTTGAATTTCGTCAGGAATCAACATCATAATAATGTCAGCTTTATTTGATGCATCTGAAATCGAAAAAACTTCAAATTTATCCTTCAATGCCTTTTCTTTATATTCATCATTAACATTTCCAATAATCACTTTAATACCACTATCTCTCAAGTTCATGGCTTGAGCGCGTCCTTGGTTACCGTATCCAATTATAGCAACTAACTTATTTTTAATAATATTAATATCTGCATCATTATCGCGATATATTTTCGCTTTTGCTTCATATTCTTTATTTTGACTCAAAAAATACACCTTTTAAATAATAAAATATTGTTTCAAAATGTAACTCGCTTTATACTTTGATAATATATTATAATCAAATTGCACCAGTCTAATTTAATAATCCATCTCACACACTAAATACTCAATTATTATACAATCAATTATTTAAGAATTACAAAAATACAAAAAATTACACGAATACACAATTTGACATTTTTATGCTCAAGTTTGTCATCCCAAACACGTTAGATATTAATAATACTGGGGATTAATTAACATAAAAGAGGATGTTTAAAATGGTAACAGAAGAAGAAGTTTCTAAGCTTTATGAAGATTTTAATAACGTCCAAATTATGAAAGTTATACTTGGATTAATTGAGGAAATTCAGGGTTTGGAAACAAAAATATATGATTTAGAAGATAAATTGGAAAATATTAATACTCCTCAATAAAATATCAATAATTTTTTATAAATAATTTTTTAAATTAGTATTTTACACCATTTAATTGAGAGAAATTCTTCTTTGAATTATCTTATGCTTTATTGTACGAACAAAGTGGAAAATTAGAAATGATTCAAGAAATTTGGATTTTAGAAAAACATGCAGGTCGGTGTATTTTTAATAGCGTTTTATTGCATACCGAAAGTATGATTGATCCAGATCTCATTACAACAGTCTTGAATGTATTATACCATATTTCCATTGAATTATCAGGCAAGGGAATTGAGACCATTGACATGGCAGGATTTCGTTGGTTTTTCGTTACTAAAAATGATCTGATTTTTATATCTTGTTGCGATAAAGATGAAAAATTAAATATAATAAGAGAAAAAACCAAGATTATCAAAAATGAATTTTTTAATGAATTTCCAGATCTAAATGTGGAAGATTTTTTTAGAAATTGGGATGGAAACATCACAAATTTCGAAAAATTTGAGATAAACCTTTCCAGTTTATTTTCAGATTGGACAAAGGCAGAAGAAATAACGGATCACGCTTCTATCATGGATTTATTAGAAGTACATCAACAAATATTTAAGCTATTACAGTCTGATGAAATTGCACCTCAAAATAATCGCAGTAAAGGTTATTTATCCACAAATTTAAAGAAAGTGCTCAATAAATATCAATTTTTAAGAGAAAAATGTCAATTTAGAGATTATAGGTTAGAAATAATGGATAAGATTGATATTCGTAAAGATCATCTCGAAAATTTAGAATTGCGTGAAATGCTCTCGGAACTTTGCATATGTTACGTTAACGCATTAAAAAATATAAATGGTCCGGACAAATTTTACTTTTTTTTTAGGGAAACAATTGTCCCTTATATGAAAAAAGATTGGGAACGAATCAATAAATTAGATTTATTACGAAGTTTTTATGAATATTTCTTTTAGGATGTCATTTTTTTTAAAAACTTGAATAGTTAAAATTTTTTAATAAAAAGTTTTTAAAAATATTATATTATTGATATTTTAAAAAAAGAATTAATCTAAATTTTAAAAAGAAAATTTTTAAGGAAATACCTATTTTCCAAAAAATTAAGAATTAAAAACATGAGGAGATTAATATGACAGATGTTGGTTATAAAGTAAAGGGTGATAGATTATGGTACAAATTTTGGCCAGATGATGTACCTAAAAATCTTGATATACCCGAAGATATTTCAGTAGATGATATGTTTAGAAAAGTTGCAAAAGAAAATCCTGAATTAATCGCATTACACTTTCCTAAAGGAAAAGATATTACGTATGGTCAGTTAGACAAATATGTTGATGCATTTGCAAAGGGCCTTCAAAATTTGGGCCTTCAAAAAGGTGATAGAGTATGCGTTAACATGCCCAATTGCCCTCAATATGTCATTGCTTTTTTCGGAGTTATGAGAGCCGGTGGAATTGTTAGCCCAATTGTCCCACTTCAAAAGTCTGCCGAAATAAAGCATCAAGTAATAGATTCTGGTTCAAAAATACTTATTATCTTTGATCACTTTTATGAAGAAGAAGTGGAAAAGATTGTTGATGAGCTTCCTCTTGAAAAAATAATTTTGACAGGAATGGGTGAATTTCTAAAGCCAATCATTAGAATTCTTGGTAATTTACTAGGAAGAATACCAAGAATGAAGAAATGGCCTGTTGGTCCAAAATTTATTAATTTTAAAGATTTATTAAAAACTCAAGGAAAACCTAAAGAGGTTAGGTTTGATCCCGTGAAGGATCTAGCAGTATTAATGTATACTGGAGGAACTACAGGTCTACCAAAGGGCGCTATGTTAAGCCAATATAATTTGGTAGCTAATTGTTATCAATGTGATTCTTGGATACCTGGAACACAACCTGGAAGTGAAGTGAGTGTTGGTGCGTTGCCTTTTTCACACATTTTCGGATTAACTACAATGATGCTAGTTGCTATTAAAATAGGAGGAGCATGTATATTACTTCCAAATCCACGAGAAGTCGATGAGTTACTAGGTGCCATTCAAAAATATAAAGGAACTTTATTCAGTGGTGTAAATACTCTATTTAATAGGATAAATAATCACCCAACTGTGGAAAAATATGATTTAAGTTGTTTAAAAGCAGCACTTAGTGGTGCAGGACCTTTAGCTTTAGACGTTCAAGAGAAATTTGAAGCAATAACCGGAGCTCGAATAGTAGAAGGGTATGGACTAAGTGAATCTAGCCCAGTAGCTTGGGCAAATCCACTAAGCGAATCAAAATCGACTAAGAGAAAAATTGGTAGCGTAGGAATGGCGTTTCCTAATACCGATTGTAAAATTGTCAATCCAGATACTAAAGAAGAAATAAAGCAACCAGGCAAAGAAGATGAATTAAGTACACATGGTGAGATTGCCCTTAAGGGACCGCAGGTCTTTCTCGGTTATTATAATAAACCAGATGCAACGAAGAAAGATTTACGTGATGGATGGTTATATACTGGAGATATCGGCTATATTGATGACGAAGGGTTCTTGCATATCATGGATCGTTTAAAAGACATGATCAAATATAAGGGTCATAGCGTCTATCCAAGAGAGGTCGAGGATTTAATGTATCAATACGAACCAATCCTTGAAGTGGGAGTAATAGGCATAAAAGATGACAAGGGTGAAGAAAATATTAAAGCTTTTGTTTCTTTGAAACCAGAATATATAGGAAAGACCACAGTAAAGGATATTCAAGATTGGTGCAAGGCAAATATTGCGGGATATAAATGGCCTAGAATTGTTGAAATTATTGATGAAGTACCCACAACAAACGTAGGAAAGGTTCTTAGACGTAAACTTAGAGATAGAGAATAAAATTATCCCCTTTTTTTATTTTTTTAAATTCAGATCACTATTTTTTTTAAAGAGAAAAACCTTTAATTAATTATTACAGGAGTTTATAACCATAATAAGAGGCGATTTTATGGCTAATAAAGAAGAAATTATAGAAAAAGTTAAAGAAACAATTAAGAAATTTGAGCAAGAGGAATGTTTAAGGTTATGTAAAGAAGGAGTCAAACAAAATATTTCGCCCATTGAATTAATTCAATTGGCTTTAACTCCGGCTATTCAAGAAAGTGGTTCTCAATTTGAGAAAGGAGATATTTCACTCGTAGAATTGATGGTAGCAGCAGATACAATGCAAGAAAGCCTTGATTTTCTTATTAATTCAATGGAAAAAGGAGAATATAAACCAAAAGCAACGATGGTAATTGGAACGGTTGCGGGAGATATTCATGATTTAGGAATAACAATCGTTACTGCAGTATTTAAAGCAGCAGGTATTCACATCATAAATCTTGGAAAGGATGTTCCTGCAGATAGATTCATTGACGCTGCTGAAGAATCGGGAGCAGATATTATTGGAACGTCAGCACTACTCTCGGGAACAATGTTCCAACAAAAAGTTGTACTTGAGAAATTAAAGAAAAGAGGTTTAAGAGATAAATATATTTACATGATTGGAGGCGGAGCTATGCCTTCAAGTGCTTGGTGTGAAGAAATTGGTGCTGATGGTTGGGCAACTGATGTGATGGACGCATTGAAACAAGCTAGAGAACTTCTAGCTAGTAAAAAAGGTATTGAAATCTATTGAGTTTCTTAATTAAGCTCAATATTAATCCATAAAAAAAAAGAAAAAATAGTTTTTTTTCTTTTAAATAGTAAAATTAAACGAATTAATATAGAAATTCTTTACTTTTTTGGATGCTTCTACAGATTTTGCTTCTTTTGTCAAAGCTTTAACTAAAAGCTTTCTATTTCTCCGATCTCCCATGAATCCAGCTTTATCAAATGCTTTTTTATCTAAATATGGAATCATTAGGTTGCATACAATTGCTTTATTTTCATGTTCTTTTAAAATTTGAGAAATAAAATCCTTTTTTTGATCAAGTGAAAGATCTTTAGAAAATGAAGAATTTTCCCAGAGTATAAGTGGTAAATGTGCATGTTGCAAATGAACTTCAATTAATGCAAAAAAAACGTGTGCTTTAATATCGCCGTTTATCTCCCAAACTTTTAAATGTGCCCCATATGAGCTTTTAGGAAATTTATCCTTAACGTTTTCAATTCTATGATGGTCTAAGTTTTTAATTATTTTAATAAATTCTTCCAGATCTTCAATTTTCCATTCAACAGCTATTTGAAGCTCATTAGCATAATCATTTAACAAATCAACAATTTTTGAATAATCTCTTTCAGTAACATCTCTTATGACGCCTTCCGTGATCCCATCAGATTTCCAACCTGCTAATAATTTAGCAGCACCAACTTCAATTGGATTCAGGCCTTCCGCTATTTTTAATTGATCTACTGCATCTTTACCCATCATTTTAACGCTAGCTTCAACATTTTTATTAATCTCAGAAAATCCGATTGACTTCATGTAATTTATAAAATCGGAATCTTTATCTTGTAGAGGGTTTATAATCAAAAAATCAATCTTTTGTTCTTTTAATTTCTCAAGTAATTTATTTAGTAATTCCTTCTTAAGTTCCATTCCAGGCCAAAGTTCAGCAGCCACGCCTAAATTACATAAAAAACCTGCTTTCAGTTTTAATCCTTTTATTCCTTTATCAGGATCATTAAAAATAATATTTTTTACGATTGTCATTATGGTCCCAACTAATTCATCGTTTTTATAGGCACCTATAGCAAGTTCAGAATTTCTTTCTGCCCACATAAATCGATATTTAGTAAATGGCAAATCGTAACCTTCGCCTTCTTGATTTTCATTAGCTGTTTCCACAATTTTCTTTCGCAATTCAACGCAATATTCAGATAATCTTTCATAATTTAAATCTAAAGTTCGGAATTCGTAATCCATCTCCACCACCAATAAGATTAAAGTTAATTAATAATTAACAAAATTCCTATAATCATCTATCGCTTGTGATTACAATCTATATTTAAATAACAATTATTTATAAATCGCTTTAAATAACAAGCAGAATTTCCATTTTTAATTTATGAGTAATATAAAATAAAGCATTATTACTATTGATTTATATTTATTAAAAACCTAAAAGTTGATTTTTATCAACATGGAGAAATCGAGAGATGTCAGAACATACAATAATTTTTCAACCAGATGGCAAACGAGTTAAATTAAAAAATAATCAATCCATTCTAGAAGGCGCTTTAAAAGCTGGAGCGGATTTAACTTCTATTTGCGGAGGAAAAGGAAGTTGTGGCAAGTGTAAAGTAATAATTGAAAACAATAAAGGTGTGAATGAAGTTACTGAAAAGGAGAAAGAGATTTTAACAGATACTGAAATAAAGAATGGAGTTCGACTTGCTTGTTTAACGACAATTCAAAACGATGTTATTGTTAAAATTCCCGAATATAGTAGAACAGGGAAACAAAGACTCCAAGTTGAAGGTATCGATACGCATATTGAATTAGATCCTTCAGTAACAAAGCATTACATTGAAATAGAAATACCAACTCTCGAAGATCCTAAATCTGATCTTGACAGATTGATTGCAACTCTAATTAAAAAAACTAATTTAAAAGATATTACAATAAATTTTCACGTTTTACAAAATTTAAGTGAGATTATTAGAGAAAGTGACTTTAAGGTAACGGTAGTTCTTTGGGAAAATGAAATTATAGCAATTGAACCTGAAGATACTACATCTAGAATTTTCGGATATGCTGTAGATATTGGCACAACCAAATTAGCAGGTTATATTATTGATTTAAATACGGGAAAAGTGGTTGCTGCAGGATCCTTGATGAATCCTCAGATTCCATATGGAGAAGATGTTATTTCGAGATTAAATCATCCTGAACCAGAAAAATTGAATAAAGCAGTTATTGATGGCTTAAACGAAATTCTGATAGATTTAATGGAAAGAACAGGTATAAAGAGTAGCGAAATTTATGAAATGGTGGCTGTGGGAAATACAGTAATGCATCATTTATTTTTAAATATAAAAGCAAAGTCGCTTGGTTTATCTCCATATCCACCAGTTGTTAGAAATTCTGTTATAGTAAATAATGAAGATATAGGAATTAGAATTCATTCTCACGCAAAAATATATTTCCTGCCAGTTATTGCTGGTTATGTGGGAGCAGATACCGTAGGTGTGATTTTAGCAACGGAAATGCATAAGAAAAAAGAAATTTGTTTAGCTTTGGATATAGGAACAAATACAGAAGTTGTTTTAGGCAATAGTGATAAACTTTATGCTTGTTCATGTGCTTCTGGACCTGCATTTGAGGGAGCACATATCAAACATGGAATGAGAGCTTCAAGTGGAGCGATAGAAAAAATTAGAATTGATCCAAATAGTTTGAAATTAGAATATTTCACGATAGATAATGAACCAGCTAAAGGAATTTGTGGCTCAGCTTTTGTAGATTTACCGTCAGAGATGTTAAAAGCTGGTATAATTGATGTTTCAGGGTCTTTTAATAAGAAAATAGAAAATGAGAGGATTAGACAAGGTCAAGATGGTTGGGAATTGGTTGTAGTTCCATCTAGTGAAAGTGAAACACGAGAAGATATTACATTTTCTCAAAGGGACATTCGACAATTAGTGCTGGCAAAAGCTGCGATGCAGACAGGAGTTTTAACGCTTTTGAAAAATTTAGAAATTTCTAAAGATAAAATCAATCAAGTTTTTATTGCAGGTGCATTCGGATCACACATTGATAAAGAAAGTGCAAGAATTATTGGGATTATTCCCGAGATCATTTTAGATAAAATAGTTTCTGTGGGAAATGCAGCAGGAACAGGTGCAAGAATGGCTTTAGTTTCTAGAAAAGCTAAAAAAATAGTTGAAGAGTTTTCAAAAAAAGTGGAATATATTGAATTAGGAGCAGATAAGAATTTTCAAAATACTTTTTTAAATTCAAACTTTCTCCCTTATGCAGATTTAACGGAATATCCAGAAACTTCTGAGCTTTTGAAAAAATTAGGTCATTTTCCTGAGAAAGCTCCTCATATATTTTAAATAAAATAAATCTTAAAATTGTTTGGTTATTAGTGTAACAGAATGAGTGTTGGTAAAAAAATATATCTTCTTGGTGACCCAAATTTAGGGATTTATGATGAATCTGTAAGTCAATCAAAAGACAAAGATATAAGAGAAATTAATTTTAATACAACTTTTTACTTTGCAAAAATAATAAAAACAATGTTCGGTCCAAATGGGCTAAATAAAATGTTATTAGATACATCAAATAATATTATAATAACTCAAAAAGGAAATAAAGTATTAAATCATTTAAAAAAAAGGCTACCAATTGTTCAATTACTTATAAATCTTGCAGAAATTCAAGAAAAATTGTACGGTGATGGGACAAAAACTATTATTTTATTGACTGCATTCCTTTTAGATAAAGCAAAAAAATTACTTGAGAAGGGCATCCCAGCTCAAATAATAAATGAAGGTTTAAATTTAGCCACGATTAAAGCACTGGAAGTATTAGAAAACTCTGTAATAGAAATTAATGAGAATATAAACTCTTTTTTAGAAAAGTTAGTCAATTCAGTAATGATGAATAGAATTTCAATTTATGATAAAAAGATTTTTATAAATTATTTATTAAATCTATCAACTTATCTTGGGGAGATTGAATATTCAGATATTTTTTATAGAAAAGTCCATGGTAAATCGATTAAAGAATCTGAAATTATAAACGGAATGATCATTTATAAAGAAAAACCTAATTTTAAGATGCCAGAAAAGATTGAAAATCCGAAAATTGTTTTAATTAAAAGGAATTTAGATTTCTTCATTAGAGACAATGTTAATATAAATCGAAATATTGAAATTGATAACCCCTTAGAATATAAGAAATTTTTATCATTCACAGAGAATTATTATTACGAGCTTTCTAAGAATTTAAAGGAAAGAGGAATAGATATTATTCTTTGTGAGAAGAAGATGAATCCAACCTTTATAGAACAATGTGCAACTTTAGGTATGATAGCTTTAGAATTGGTGGGAGAAGAAGAAATAAAAAGTCTATCAAAATTATTAAATTTAAAAGTAATTTCAGATATTCAAAACATCGAGGATGAGGAAATAGGTACTGCTGAACGAGCTGAATTCAAAAAAATTGTAGCCGATGAAATGCTTATTCTATCATTAAGAAATTCAAAAATCTTTACATTTCTATTACGAGGAGGAACGAAGTATATCCTAGATGAATTAGAAGAGAATATTAGATGTGCTTCAAAAATTGCGATTCAATTCATGAAACATAAAAAAGTTTTGCCTGGTGGAGGTGCACTTGAGAGTGAAATCGCATGTGAACTTAAAAAATATAGCTCAAATTTTTCAAATCGACTCCAGGTAGTTATTTCTGAGATCGCTAAAGCATATGAAAACATACCTGGTTATTTAATTAAAAATTCTGGACAAGATCCACTAGATTTAGTTCCTAAATTAAGAAAAATGCATGCTGAAAGTTTCAAATATTCCGGATTTGATGCAAATTCTAATAAACTTATGAATGTTATTGATCAAGGTATTTTTGATGATTATATTGGGAAGAAAAACTTGATTAGAAATGCTAGTGAAGCAGTTCAACAAATTATAAGAGTTAATGGTTTAATAATGATAAGAGATAGGGATTTACATAAAAAATTTGAGCAGGAAAAAAGTCAAATTAGATCTCAAAAACATGAGAAAAGATTAAGAGAATATTTTAGAGAGAAAGAAGAGGATTTATTTACCATTTAATGACTTTTTTTACCAAACTTTTATGATTTTAATTAAAAATGGGATTTTTTTGTAAATTATATCTCGTTGGACAATCTATCCAACAAATATAAATAACTTTCCAATACAAGCACAATTTCATTAATTATTTACTTGTGATATATATATAGATTAAATTTTTTAATCCTTTTAAAAAATGAAGTAACTATTAGAAGAATAAAACAAAAAGGTGATGTTTTAATTGAAAGAGGGTGAAAAAATTAAATTACCAGATAAACATAGGCTTTGGAATCCTTTAACAGAGGATGAAGTTAGAATTTTTGATAACGCAGCTTATGATATCTTAGCAAATGTTGGCGTTCATATAGATGACATGGATTGCATTAACACTTTCAAAGATTCCCCTGTAGAAATTGACAAAAAAGAATTAATAATTAAATTTCCAGAATTTTGGGTCAGAGATATGCTTAAAAAAGTCCCAAAAAATTATAGTTTTGCAGGGAGAACCTCAAAACACGACATGACGTACAGAGGAATCAAAGATCAATATGCTGGGCTAACTTCAGAAGCAACAAAGATGTTTGTTTGGAATGAAGAAAATAATGTCTGGGATTCAAAAGATCCTGGAATAAAAGATGTTATTAGAGCAGCAAAAATGATAGATGCTATTGAAACATATGACTCCTTTTATGCCTCTCCTGTAGGCGATATACAATCGACAAAGGAAGGATTGCCAGCGGAATTACACACGTTATATGGTAAGCTTGTTGGATCCAGTAAAAATACAGGTGGATGCGTTATAACAGAAGGTGGTGTTCCAGAGTGGGATTATGCGGCTAAAATTGCTGCAGAAGTTCAAGGTGGATTTGACGAATTAGCAAAACGACCAATTTTTATGGGATTACCATCATGTATAGGTCCATTACAATGTACAAGGCAGAATTTTTGGGCATTAGTTGGACCAACTAAATATCATCTGCCCACTGTTCCATATTACGGAGGTACACAACCGTTCACTGCACCCGCTACCTTAGCAGGAGCTATGGCACTTGCACTGGCATGCAATTATTTTGTGATGGCTTCACATCAATTTTTAGATCCTGGTGGTATTACGATGCCAACTGCATTTAGTCTAGCTTCAAATCCACAAAATGGACAACTTACTTTTGCTCCATTCATGAATTTATCAGCAGCAGCTCAAGGTCAAATAATCAAAGAAATATATGGTTGGCCTCAGTGCCAATATACGAATACTTTAACTTGTTCATTAGAAGAACAAGTAGCTCACATGATGTCTCAATACATTTTAGCTACAATTTCTGGGGCAAATTGGATAATGGTTGATCCATCACCTCAAGCATTCATGTGGGAAACAATCATAATGTGTGCAGATATTATAAGATTCAGCAAACAGTTGATATATCAATTTAGAGACATGTATCCAACTGAGGAATTCCTTGCATTAGACATAATAAAAGAAGTTGGTCCTAAAAAACATTTCACTACACACAAACATACTTTGAAATGGATTGATCCAAAAGAAGGACTATACTTTTCTAATAAGAATTGGATTCAAGAACATGCAGATAAATGGAGGACTGACGGAGCAAAAAGATGGCTTTACGATACTGCACGTGAAAGACTTAAGGAGTTAGATAAATACGAACCAGAACCACTGCCAAAAGATGTACTAGAAAGAATGGATAAGCATCTAGCTGATGCAGATAAGGAGTTAGCATTATTTTAAATGGAGATAGTATAATGGGAAAAGAAGAAATTCTAGCAAAAATTAAAGAAGCAGTTATTACTTATAATAAGGACGGGATTATCGCCATCGTGGAAGAAGGTTTAAAGGAAGGAGTTGATCCAGTAGATCTTGTCCAAGATTCTTTGACTCCAGCAATACAGGAGATAGGAGATAAGTTCGGTAAAGGCGAGATTCCACTTCCATTTTTAATGTTAGGAGCAGAAACCATGCAATTAGGTCTATTTCATCTCCTCTCAAAGATACCAAAAGGGCAATATAAACCAAAGGCTACCATGGTAATAGGATCAGTTGCTGGAGATATTCATGACCTCGGTATCAATATAATGACTGCAGTTTTTGAGGCCGCAGGAATTCATATGATAAATCTCGGTAGGGATGTCCCGGCTCAAAAATTCATAGATGCGGCAGAAGAAAACAATGCAGATATCATTGGTACTTCAGCATTACTTTCTGGCACCATGTTTCAACAAAAAGTCGTCCTTGGCTTAATAAAAAAGCAAGGACTTCGTGATAAATATATTTACATGATCGGTGGGGGAGCAATGCCCTCAGGTGCATGGTGTGAGGAAATTGGTGCTGATGGTTGGTCTACAGATGTTATGGATGCATTAGAAAAAGCAAAGGCGTTGTTAGCAAGCAAGAAAGGAGTTGAAATTGATTAAATATTTTTTATATTTCGGAGATGGATTATATGGTTACTGAAAAAGATATAGTTGAAATTCTCAAAAAATCCTTCGATCCTGCAAAAGCAGCAGATTTGACAAAGAAATTTGTTGCAGAATACTCTGTTGAAGGTGGACAAACGTGGCATGTTGTTATTGAAAATCAAAAGTGTGAATTTTTTGAAGGTCCTGCAGAAAAAAAGATATGTAAAATGACCTTTGACTCAGTTGAAAGTTGGCATCTGATGGCTACCAAACAACTTGATGGGATTGCAGCGTTTACCATGGGAAAAGTAAAAATAGAAGGACCACGAGCTGCTTTAGAAAAGTTAGGGGCCATGATGGGCACTTTTTAATTTCTTTTTTTTATTTTTTTCCAGAATTTAGATAGACCAAAATATTTTTATTTAGATTTACTCAACTTGATTTAATTTAAAGCAAGACTAGAACCTATTTGGGAGAAATATTGGGAGATATTTCATAATGCAAAAAAAGAAAACACTTTTGATCATATCAACTTGCGTTTTCATAATTTTATCTTTAGTATTGATAATATAAACACCAACAACACTTATAACTGATGGAAATATTGCTTTCACTCTGACAACTCTAGCTGACTCGAAGGAAATAATTCCAGAAACTCAAGCAAATATTTTCACTTCAGGATTACAGTCTGATGCATCAATATGTGCGCTTAATGAAACGACCTTTGTGGTAGTTTGGGGGAGTTTTGGGCAGGATGGTGATGGTTTTGGCATTTATACGATTATTTTTGATAGCAGGGGTAACAATTTAACGAACGAATTTCCCATAAATAATTATAGAACAAGCCGTCAATATCATCCAGCGATAAGCGCGCTGAATGACACGATATTTGTTGTTGTATGGCCAAGTGCGGGACAAGATAGTGATAATCTTGGTGTATATGCGACTATATTTAATAGTATGGGTAAAAAATTGACTAATGAGTTCTGTGTAAACTCAAACACTACAAATAGTCAAGATGATCCATCCATAAGCACGTTAAATGACACCACTTTTGTGGTTGTATGGTCGAGCTATGAACAAGATGGTTCAGGTTATGGCGTGTATGCGACGATATTCGATATTATGGGCAACAACCTAACTAATGAATTCCGTGTAAACTCAAACATTATAAATAGTCAAGAAGATCCATCCATAAACACACTAAATGACACCACTTTTGTGGTTTCATGGTCGAGCTATGAACAGGATGGTTCAGATTATGGCGTGTATGCGACAGTATTTGATAGCAGTGGTACTAATTTAACCAATGAGTTCCGTGTAAATGTATACACAAGTGGCAATCAAGTTATTCCATGTGTAAGTTCAGTCAATAACACTGCTTTTATTGTTGTATGGATGAGCGATGGGCAAGATGGCTCTAGTTGGGGCATCTATGCAATAGTATATAATAGCGTAGGTTTAATGTTAACTAGTGAGTTCTGTGTAAATACTTATAAAAATAACGCTCAATACAATCCAACCATAAGCGTGTTAAATGAGACGGTATTTGTAATTTCATGGGAGAGCAATGGACAAGATGGTGATAATTTCGGAATATTTTTTAAGGGATTTTCTTTGTATAGTCAGATTAATAATATTAGCCCACCTTCTATTCCCGGCTTTGAATTTGTAACGGTTGGATTCACGCTTTTAGTAATAATGATAGTTATATTAACACATAATACAAGAAAATTCTCTTTCAGCAGGGATGTACTACAAGATATATTTTAATTATATATAACTTTTAATCATGCTAATTTGATTATTTGATGATAAAAATTTCTCTATTATTATTAGCGTTGTTATCCCGTGAGAATGCAAACTTTTGTAGTAAAATATCACAAATTTTTTTTATTTCAGATTCGTTAATTTGTGAAAATCTAATCATATCATTAGAGGATTGTAAAAATTGAATCGAATCTAAATAATAAAACGAAATATTACAACCTTTTACGCCAAAAAATCGATTATATCTACTAATAACATTTATTTCAAATTTGTAAATATTTTTCATCGAAATATATATTATATTATTATCCATTAATCGAAAAATTGATGTATAAAACTCTTCTTTTTCATTATATGGTGAGGAAATAAATTCTTCAGAAATTTTCTTTATTCTAGGAGAGTGTATATATATCCCTTTAGAAGAAATTACATAAAAAACCTCCATTAATTGACGATTTTTATATCCTTTAATAAAATAATAAAGAAAAACAAGAAAGAAACAAATAAACAAGGGAAGGTAAATAGAAAGCAAATATAAAAAATAGACCGTATTATAATACAAAAAAATAAGAAATAAGTGAATTAAGAAATATCCAACATAAAGAATTGAAAAGGGAAACCAAGAAGCCGCCCAAGATTCCTCAATTGCGTTTTTTTCAGGGCGTCCTGACCATAAAATTATTTCACTGTTTTCCATAATTGAATTAATTTTTTCTATTGTCAAGATCAAATCCCTTTTTTTTAAAAAAATCTAAAGATATACAGATTAATTCAAGAGCTATAATCTATTTTTTGTATTTTTTGATATATATCAATATATATAGGTTCACTATGGTATTAAAAAAAAAAATAGATTATATTAAAGTACGGCCTCCATCAACAGATATGATAGAACCAGTCAAGTAATTAGCTTTATCTGAAGCTAAGAAAAAAGCCATTTCCGCTATATCTTCAGGTTTTCCCATTCTACCAAGAGGACTAAACTTTTTCTTTTGATATTCCATAAAATCTTCAGGGAAATTGCCTGTTTCTGGAAAGGGAACTGCTGTCTTAGCACCTTTTGTTACAATTGCACCTGGGGCAATTGCATTAACTAAAATTCCATGTTTTGCTAATTCAATTGCCATTCCTTTTGTTAATGATATCACTGCAGCTTTTGATGCACTATAAGCAGTCTGATAAGGAGCTTCTCGAATTCCTTCAGCTGATGCAATATTAATTATTCTTCCAGGAATTTTATTAGAAATAAATAATTTTACCACGTTTTGAGAACAATTAAACAATCCGAATACGTTTATTTCAAATATTTTTCTAAATAATGAACTCGATATTGCATCAAAACGTTCAATTGGAAAAATTCCAGCATTATTAACGAGAATGTCAATCATTCCAAACTTTTGTACTACAAGATCAATTGATTCTTTTACTATTTTTTCATTAGTAATATCAACTTGCATCCAGAGAACTTTTCCATTACTCTCTTCAATTTTTTTTATGGTTTTTTTTGGTTCTATTATATCAAATATAGCGACTTTTGCACCTTCACTTGCAAATTTAACCGCAATAGATTCTCCGATGCCTTGTGCGGCACCAGTGATTAATACTACCTTATCGTTCATTTAATGATCCTCCTGAAATACATTTATTCATCTTAAAACTACTTTACCAACTTTTTATAAACCTAATAATCCAACACACGTTCATCTTTGATCTCATTAAAAAAAATAAATAATTACTATAAGGTCTCTCCTTAAAATTTTTGGAATTTTTGGTTGTAATTGCAAGCAATATATTAATCAAAATGAGTGTATATAATTTAATTATATGACATGTTACTTATCATTGTACTTGATAGGTGTCTGAGAGGAAATGAAAAGAATTCTTTTATATGCACCCATGGAATTTGTAAAAAAAGTGGGTTTTGGCGATGTTTTTGAATATGTCGAAGAAATGGAGCTCCTAAGAATTTTTCGGTTTGACATGTATGACATGATTACCATGCAACGATTTAAATTAAAAAATCCACATCATCATCCTAAAATGGTGGTTGGACTTAGTGGTATTGAATCAATTCAAGTTATTCAAGAAGATAAAGAGCAAGGAAATTATGTAATTCTTGCAAAAACTCACACTACAGTTGGATTCGATAAAATGCTCAAGGATTTTGACTTCATATTAGATTATCCAATAAATATTGATCAAAAAGGAGTAAAAATTCCTTTTATTTCAAACCAAAAGAAGCTAAAGGCAGTCTTGGAAAAAGTAAAAAAAATGATAGGAAATGATTTCAAAGTTTTAAATATCACATCAATTAAACCAAATATAGAAACCATACATTCATTATTAACAAAGAAACAAAAAGATATAATATCATTTGCTACAAAAAAAGGTTATTTTGAAATTCCTAGGAAAATTACTTCAAAAGATATTTCAGATTATTTCGATATTTCTACAAGCGCTGTAAATGAACACATGAGAAAAATTGAGAAGCGAATTTTTAATTATTTATTCGTCGAGTAATGAACATCCTTACCCAATTTTGAATATTGGATGATTTGGAGGAGCCATTTTCCCTTCATCGAATAGCAATTGTGATTGAGCAGCTTTCACGAAAGCTACATTTGGAAACATTATATTAGCGTGTTCAATGGGACCGTATAATATAAAATCAGCACCAGCAGCCAAAGTGATAGTGGAAGCTACAACGGCAGAATATTTCTTTATTTTACCAAATTTAGCTTTTAAATTTCTCCAAGTATCAACAGCATTATGAGCTCCCGAACCAACAGGATATCCATGTTTATCTTTTATTTTTTCCATTGCATTCATGGCTAATCCCAATGACGTATAGTCAATGACACAACAATCTATTAGAAAATTATTCTTTGAAAATTTTGCAGATTCCGCTTTCTTTATTAAGGCATCAAATACTTCCATTCGTGCTTGAGTTGTCCACATTTTTGTTTCCATTATTAATAAAAGGAAATTTTCTAATTTATTCTCACTCAATAAAGCATATTCTTCTTCTTTTGTTTCAGGAGTTATGGAATTATAAATAATTCTACTTTGCAGTCCTCTCTCACCCATCATTTTAATTGCGTCTAATTTGATGTCAAGAGTAGGACTATCTGCTATAATAGGTGAATCTGTAATTGAACATACGAAGTCTAAAATAGGTTCGATGCTTTCCGGGTACGAAAGAACTACATCTAATAAGGGAATCAATCCGGTTTTATCTGCAATTTCTTCTTGTTTATTGATCAAATCTTCAGCGACATTTTTATTAATTATGCCTTTGGTTTCATCTTTAAAAATTTCTTTTTCTCTAAGATAGAAAATTGAGCCTATTAAAGCTGTTGGGGCTTTTCTAGGATCACCACCAATCTCATATTTACCAATTTTATACGTTTTTTGTTCTACACCATATTTTAGCATTTCAAACTACCTCTCTATAATAAAAATTAGGTTTAAATGCTAATTATAAATTCTGCTTGCATTAACAAGATATTTAAAAAGGATTTAAGGAGAATTAAAATTAAGTTAAAAATTTAGATTAATGTTTTTTAGCTATTTTTTCGAAAAATTCAGATTTTTTAAGTCTAAAATATTCCGCTTTCCAAAGCTCGTCTTCTTCTTTTTCAGGTTGTACTATATCAACTAAAAGGAGACTTATTTTCTCACATTCACCATACAAATCAACAGCTTCCTTGAAATCTTGGCGTTCTACAGCTTGATTTGCTTTCTCTTCTAACAATTCCCGGCGAAGATCCAAAGCATCTAAGTCTAATTGATTTTTTTCAGCATAATCTTTAAATTCTTTCGTATATATTTCGACGCTTTCTTTATCATTCAAGGCCCTTGATATAACAGCGATGCTATTATATAATCGTAATACGGTATAATAATCTCCTCTATTAATTTCAGGCTTTAAACGTTTTATATAATCATTTCGTTCGTCAATAATTTCTTCAATTTGAATAATTTTTTCTCTATAAATATCTGCTTCTTCCCATCTACCTGAATTATTAAGAATTCTGTTTAATTTCTTCATTAACGCTAAAGATTCTTCATATTTTCCCGTTACAAAAAGTTCTGCAGCTTCAATCTTATAGTCTATTACCTTTTTTTCCTTTCGTGTTAATTCTTCTTGCAAGATCTTTTCGCCTACCAACCCTTTAAAATTTCACATATGTAAAAAAGTTGAAAATTATCTAGCATAAGTTTTGTATTTACTCATATTAAAATTTTCAAATGTGTAGAAAATAAACTAATTTTGAAATAAAAATTAAAAAATAAAAAAAGAAAAATTTGGCTTGTATATAAAAAATGGGTTTATTCTTTTTTAATGCCTAATAAATCTTTTAATTCTTCCCAGTCAGATTTAAGACCAGCAACTTCCATTATTTCTTCAAGTTTTTCTCGTCTTTCACTGATACCGAGATCATCTAAAATATCTTGAACTCTTTCGGATTTAACACCCAATTTTTCTAGTGTCTCCTTGGCTTTTGATCTTTGTTCTGGTATGTTTAATCTTTCAATTAGTTCCTTAACTCGACCAGATAATTCAGTGATACCAATGATTTCATTGATCTTTTTGACTTTTTCAACTCTCTTATCAACTTCTAATTCTTTAAAAAGAGCTTTGATTCTTTCGTCTACTTTATCCAAACCAAGTGATTCCCTAACTTTTTCAAGTCTTTCAGAAATGCTTGGTCTTTCTTCTCCTTCTGCAGGGCTGATAATGCTTTTGATTGGTTTTAATAAAATATCAATAATCGATTCTTTCTTTTCTTCTGACATTATTTTTCACCAAAATAAGTTGTTTATTTATGAATCTGTTTTCATTTATTTTTGTCTATAAAATTGATTAATTTTATATTATACGAAAATTAGTGGACCCAAATATTTAAATGTTTTTGTGGTCTAAATTTTTCTAAGAGCTCTAAAAAGTGTTATTATGTATTTTCCAAAACGAAACGAAATTAGATCACCCGTGGAATTAATTGTATTATTAACGTTAAAGGACGGTCCTTTAACTAGAACAGCAATTATGGAAAGAATTAAAGAAAATTTTAATACATGGGATCCAAAGGAGGGAACTATTTTCCCTGTACTAAAGCGTTTATCGGGAGATGCAGGGAATCGTTTTGAAAAGGATGAGCAACCATTAATAATATTCTCAAATAAAACTTCAAAATCCAAGGAGACTTTTTCACTATCGCCAACTGGTGAAAAATTTTTAAGAGAGAATTTAGATCTTTTCATGTCATTAATACAATACAATGATGAATTATTCAAGTTTGGATTTCAATTCTATAAGGATAATAATAGCTTTCTTTTAGCAGAACTCATACGATTTAAGAACTTATTAGAAATACATTCAGATATTTTAGAATTGTATAATAGTAAGGAATTTAGAAGTTTTACGGAGTTTTTAAATAATTTCGAAGATAAGATTAAAGAAGAATTAGCTCAAGACGAATTTGTGCCAGTAAAAATAAAATAAGGTGCATCAATGGTATTCAGGAAATTTATAGAAAGAATTGATGATGTAGTTGAAGAAGTTAAAAAAAGAATTGATGATACGCTTGATGATGTAAGAAAAATATATCCTGTTAAGGATCGATTAGACTCCGTTAGAGATAACCTCTTAGAATCCTTGGTGAATTCAATTGAAAATGCACTTGGGTTTGATTTAAGATCAAAAAAGGATCTTTACTTGCAAGATTTTGATAAAATTTTAAATTATTTAGGATTGGAAACGCCTTATCCAACTTTTGAAACCTTTAAGGAAAAAGGAGATAATTACCTTCGTATAATTTTAGATTTACCAGGATTTAAAAAAGAAAACGTGGACTTGGAATGTGCTCCGAAAAAACTACGTGTTCAAGGAAAGACAATAATTACTGAAAAATCAGAAAGAAAAATAAATAAGATTATCAATCTACCAGAAATCGTGAACCCACAAACTGCAAGAGCAACATTAGAGGATGGTATTTTAATAATGGAACTAAAAATTGTAAAATAAATCAAAAGGAGTTTATTAAAAAAATGAATAAAAAGATTTACATGGCTTTGGGGATTGCATTTCTGGTTATTACAATAGTAATGATGATTATAACATTAATTACGTGGTCTTTCGACGTAAATACTGCAATTTTCTGGGCTGTAGCTACCGCTTTTTCCTTTATTGGGACTTTCGCAAGTTTGTTTTGGGCAAGTTACCATCATTTCTTTTTGAGAGATTAATTATCTCTAGTAATTTTAGAGTCTTAACCTACGGGAGGATTCGCCCCATCGATTTCAAAATGAAAAGAGACGAAATCAGCTTTAATCAATAATCTTTAAGTGTTAAGCTAATCTTCAAAATCTATAATGCTTCACGAGTTCTAGGTTCTCCTTGAGAGAGAGGAGTTCAAGTAAGGAATCTATTAATCCCAGAATCTGTAGATTTTTAATTGTATAATAACATAATATTAATTCAGAACTCAAAATTTAGGATTGAAATATTTTGTCTAAATCTGCTTTCTTTCCATATCAGTTTTATTTTTGCCCTATTTTAGTTGAAGAATGTCTGTTTTTAAATAAACTTTTTCTTGAATCTAAAAAAAAAGAATAGTTGAGATTGTTGCCATGGCTCCCTTGCTAACCCACTATTATGTAATATATCCGTTCAATATAATTTCCAATAGTTGTATCATTCGTGCCCCAAATATCATATATTTCATCATGTCCTACCATAGTAAAATTGTATGTACCAGTCATCGCCGTACAAGTTCCAGTAAAATTTACACAAGCATGGCTATTATTTTCCCAGACATTGAATGACAACCCATTCGGTAAAGCGCTCAAATTGTATATTACAAAGGGTCCTGACGTTCCGCCGCCAAAACATATGGTTACATTATCCCCTAAGAGGTCAAGGTATTTTTCCGAATACCATGCAGGGGGTAATGTAGTATCCGTTGGAAGCAGCTCGTTAGGCACATAATCTACCAATGTCAAGTTGAAGACTTCCTCAATATTGCGATCTGCAGAACTAACGTTGAACTCGAAGGTAAAATTGCCAATCACAGATGCATTACCTGATAGAATGCCCGTCTCCGAGATCACGATACCTGCAGGTAATGTTCCAGTGGAAAGTGCCCATTTATAAGTTCCATTCCCCCCTTCTGCCTGTAATCTTAGGCTATAGGTCCAGTTTTTCATGCCCATTGGCAATAAGATTTGATTTGCCGTATTTTTGGTTAGCGCGATTGTCTGTTCATCTTGCCTCTTTGCTTCTAACGAGATTTGCACTTCTGGATATCGTATCACGCTGTAATACCTCTCGAACTCATTGACATCCATCTGGGCAGAGATGTTCTTACCATCTGCACTAATATTACAAGGGATTGGAGTCCAGATACCGTTTTTAGCGAATCCGATGTGATCAAATTCTCCAAAACCTGTAGGAGAATAAAACGTTATATTAATCCATCCTGTACTCTCCTGGTATTTAGGATCTAATTTTACAACGTTCAAGATGAAGTATTCAGGCAGGGTCCCTGTATTAGTAACGTTTTCAATATTGAAATCAAAGCAAGAAGTGATCGTGCATGTTGCTCCCTCATCAAGTTGCAATGTCTTGGTATAAATTGTTGGACCTCCATCATTTTCCATCATTGGTAAGATGATAATAATGCTAGTGGTAATCACTACAGTTGAAATGATTGCACATATGCTCAAAATTATTAATTTTTAAAATTTCACATGAATAAACTCCTTTTGTTATGAAAAGCTAAAAGTAGTGAAATGTTAGATTGTTGTTTACATTTTATGTTTTAGATTTAAATAGGTATTGTTTAAAACCATTAAAGGCATTATTTTTTTTTATTTCTTTTCTATTTTCTGCTATTAAAAAAATCTTATGTTTAATTTTGTCCCATCTTTGTAAAATTTTTTCTCTATAAGGATAGTCTATGCAATTAGTACGAGGAAAATTATAAAAAATAATTAATTAGGTTCAAGTTTAATTAATTCATATTTTTCAGAACCTAAATCCAAGTTTTTAGCCGCCTTGATAAATTCTTTGAGAATAGGATTGCCAGTTTTTTCCCAATATTGTTCAAAAGTAATACCTTCAGAATATGGTTTTTCAATTAATGGTAGCGTTTCCAAAACATCCAAACATGCCTTATCAATAGCAATAATATCTCTACCAATAAAAATTCCAACATCAGGGTGGACTGGCACGTCACTATGAGGAACACAATCACAACTAGGTGTTAAATCCATCATAAAATTGATATATCTTATTTTTTCTTTCCCAACTATATCGAAAAATCCTCTTATTACATCGCATACTCTTTTTTGAGTCTCTAAAGGCGTAATCCAAATTATTTTAACTGCTTTTACTTCACAAGTATCTCCACAACCCCAACATAACTTGCATTTTTCTTTTAGAATCTGAAAATTTTCAATTGCTTCAGCAGGACAAATCTCAATGCATTTATTACATTTCGTACACTTATCTAAATCAATAACTGGTGGTTCATTCCATTTTTCAAAGTGAATCCCGTATTTTGAAGGTTTTGCTGCACAACCAACACCGATATTTTTTAAAGCTCCACCAAATCCCGTTTCTATATGACCTTTAAAATGAGAAAGCACGATGATTTTATCAGCTTCGGTACACAATTTTCCTAAATGAACTTGGTTTAAAGTGTGAAATTTGGATGGTTTTACAGTTATATAATTAAGACCTTTTAAGCCATCATTAGGAATTATTGGTGCTCCGCATGATTCGGATGTATATCCGTTATACTGGGCAATTTGAATTCTTCCAATTCCGTAAGTACCTTCAGTTGATAAACCTAGACCTGAAGATTCCGTGATACATATATAATTAGTCTTTTTTTTAAGCATTTCTACTAAAGTACGTATGAAAACTGAACGAATCGTCCTAGTAGTTCCAATTTCACCGAAATGCATTTTAATTACAACATTTTCATGAGGCATTATATCTTCAAAAATTTTAGATTCTTCTATAATTCGTTTGAATTTCTCAATCAGAGAAATTTTCTTTTGAAATATAGAAATTTCTTCTCTTGCTACTTTGTTTGGATCTAAAAACGATCGTGCACTCGTAAAATAAATTTTTTCTGCCAAATGTAACGTCTCCAATCCTTAAAATATAATTTTTGATGATTATTTGATTATAGGTTTAACATTGGATTAAAAAAGTTTTAGTGAGATTGATTAATAGAAAATTTGGTTTACGAAATTTATTAAAACAGCATATAAATAAGAAAGTTTTCATATTTGAGGTGATATGGTGAAATTTATTGATTTATCAATTCCAATTGCAAACGATACATTATGTGATCCTCAATTAACGGCACCAAGAGTAGAATATAGTGATCATAAAGAAGGTACGAATGCAATGATGGCTTTTTTTTGGAAATTGAAGCCAGAACACCTACCTATAGGAAAAGGATGGGCTACAGAAACAGTAACATTAAGTACTCACAGCGGTTCCCACATGGATTCACCTTGGCATTTTGCCCCAATTCAAGATAGAGAGATAGGTGAGAGACCAGCCATGACCATAGATCAATTTCCTTTAGAATGGGGAATAGCACCATTAATAGTTTTGGATTGCACGGATTTTGAGGACGGATATATTATAACTCCTAAAGACATTGATAAAAAATTAAAAGAAATTGGACATAAAATAGAACAAGGTGACGTCGTTTGCATTCATACAACTGCGGCAAAATATTTTGGAACGAGAGATTTCATTAATCATGGTGTTGGGGTTGGAAAAGAAGGTACATTACATTTAGTCAGGCAAGGAGTTCATATAGTAGGAACAGATGCTTGGTCTTGGGATGCCCCATTTTTAATGACAGGTGAGAAATGGAAAAAATCACTTAAAGAGGGCAATCCAATTCCAGAGATAATTTGGGAAGGTCATTTTGCAGGCATTGAATTAGGTTATTTCCAAATGGAAAAATTAACTAACTTGGATAAAGTACCCCCAATTGGAGCCACTATCTATTGCTTTCCAATAAAGATAAAGAAAGCAAGTAGTGGATGGGTTCGAGCGGTAGCGACGGTTCCAGAATAAATTTTAATCTGGTTCTTGCATTTTGCTATTTTTTTTACTAATTTCATCTTGTGAATCCGGGTCTTGTGCGTCTGATTTTTGTAATTTTTCTAGATTTATTTTTGCACCTTGAAAACTGGGATCTATCTCTATAGCTCTTTGATATGCTTTGATTGCACCTGCATTATCATGTTTTCGTTCTAATGCAATTCCTAAATTATGCCATGCGAATAAATAATTTTCATCCAGTTTAATGGCTTTTTGATAAGCATCAATAGCTTCATCAACACGATCACATAAATCAAATGCTACACCCAAGCTATTCCAAATGAATGCAGCTTCAAGATCAACTTCTAACGCTTTTTTGTAAATTTCAATAGCCTTTTCAAAATCTTTTTCATCTGTTAAAAAATTACCATAATCGTTCATAAACCCTAAATGTTTAGGATTTAATTCTATGCTTTTTTCGAATGTAATTCTCGCTTTTTTTGGATTTTTATATCTTAAAACCATTGCTAAATCATACCAAGCATTTGGATCATCTGGATCTATTTCTATAGCTTTTTCAAAACAGTTGATTGCCGTATAATCTTTTTGTAATTTAGAATATGAAATCCCTTTATTTCTCCATGCAAGAATGTCATTTGGATTAAGTTTAATAACCTCATCGTAACATTCTATTGCCTTCTCAAATTCCTCTATGAGTGAGTACATTAAACCCTTGTTGCCCCATGCTGGAATATAGGTGGGATTTAATTCAGTTACTTTATCATAACTTTTAATTGCATCTTGATATTGGAAGAGATAATCATAAGCCAATGCTTTCTGATAATGAATATAGAAGTCATCAGGATTGAACTTTAAATGTTCATCAGCACATTTAATCACTTCTTCATACTGACCGAGTTTAAAATAACTCTCTCTTTTATTATTCCAAGCTTGTTGATACTTAGGATCTATCTCAATCGCTTTATCATAACAATCAATTGATTCTTCCGTGCGACCCAAATCCATTAATATTATAGCTTTATTATTTAAAGCTCCCACATATGTAGGATTAATTTCTAATAGATGATCCAAAGCTGATAGAGCTTCATCTAATTTACCTAACTTGTAGTAAGAATAAGATTTTTCACTAAGTCCTGTAACATGCACAGGATTAATTTGTAATAGTAATTCAATGGTTTCTAAAGCTTCAGTGAATTGACCAGATAGATTAAGAGCATAGCTTTTTTCATATAAAGCAGTTTGATTTTCATTATTAAATTGAAGTGCTTTGTCAAAATCTTTTATTGCATTCTCAAAATCATTGAGATATCGATAATTAATGCCTCTTTGAACCCAAGCATTCATGTTATCTGGATTAATTTCAAGAGCTCGATGATAACATTCAAGTGCTTCTTCATCACGTTCCAAATTATTCAACTGAATGCCTTTTTCGAGCCAATAAAAATCATTATCTGGAAAATCTTTTATTAAGTCATCTAAAATTTCAAAAATTTCATCTTGCCTTCCAAGTTTAGCCAAATTATTAAATCTATATGACCATGCTAGGTTAAATGTTGGATCTAATTCGGTCGATTGTTCAAAATATTCATATGCTTCTTCATATCTTTTGGCGTTATACAATGCAATTCCTTTATTATATAAGACATTAGCGTTATCTGGATTTAATTTAATCGCCGTATCATAAACATCCAAGGCATCTTCAAGTCGATTCAGCATGTCTAAAACATTTCCTTTATTACATAAGATATCAACATCTTCAGGGTCTATTTCAAGTATTTTATCATAATAAATCAGAATATCTTCATGTCTGTTTGCTTCATATAGCATTCCTGATAAATTTTTTAGCACAAAAAGATTTTTAGGATTTAAATCTAAAGCCTTATTATAACAATCTACTGCTTGATCAATTTCACCTAATAAATCAAAAACAAATCCTTTATTAGTATAGGCGAGCACATCACTTGGATCAATTTCAATAACTTTATCAAAACTTTCAATTGCTTTTTCAAATTCGTCCAACTCCCTCAAACATATGCCTTTATTGCCCCATCCTCTTTTATCATTCGAATCCAGTTCAATTACTTTTTCAAAACAAGATAAAGATTCTTCAAAACACTTTAAACTCCTTAATTCTTGTCCTTTTTCAAACCATATATCCTTTTCATCAGAATTTTTTTTTAATAATTCATCATAACAAACTATAGCTTCTTTATGCCGACCCAAATCAGACAAAGCAATTCCCTTATGCCATAATGCAGGCATATCATGAGGCTGAACTTTTAATACGTTATCGAAACATTCAATGGCTTCTTCAAATTTATCCATTATTGCCAAAATATTTCCTTTATCAACCCATGCTTCGATATAATCAGGATCCAATTCCAATGATTTTTCAAAACACAGAAGGGCCTCTTCATTTTTATTTTTAATTTGAAGCACTATTCCTTTGTTATAATAACCTATAGCAAAATTTGGATTTAATTCAAGTGTTTTTTCATAGCATTCAAGTGCATCATCATATTTTTTTTGTGCATATAAAGCATTACCTTTCATTTTCCAGGCTTGTACATTATTTGGTTCAAGCTTAATTGCACCTTCATAAATTAAAAGAGCTTTTTCATATTCTTTTTCCTCAAAGAGAGCATCACCTTTTTCTAGTACGTCCTCAATATTTGGTTTTTCAGTCATTTAAGATCCCATAAATACAATAATAAATAACAAGAATATCAAGTTAATGTTCTTATTTATATTTGGGTGATTTTCTTGGATTTTAAAATCCAAAGAAATGGAACTCAAGCTCTGCTTATAGATAAACATCTGTAATCTATTTTTGGATTACAAAATTTTCAAATACTAACTAAAGAAATTCAGTTTTCATAAAGTATATATTGGTAATTCAGTATTACTGTTTTGTAATACGAGTTATGAAAAATCTTATTGTGATAATTATGGCAGATTATTCTACTATATCAGCAAAAATAGAGAAACAGAAGAAAAAAAAGTTAGATGAATTAAATATTAATATTACAAATATGATTAGGAACGCAGTTGATAAAGAAATAAGTGAACATGAGGAACAAATAATGAACGAAAAGATTCATGAAGTAAGCAAAATTCTAAAAAAAATTTCTAATAAAGAAATAATAAGTATGATAAATGAGGAAAGGGAAAACCATTGACTTATTTATTTGATACAAGCACCATTATCAACATCATTCAAGATAAACCTGATAAAGCAATTAAAATTTTTAAAGGTCATAATTTATTAGACTTGAGCTATTATGAATTAGGAAATGTATTATGGAAATTTGATCATCGAAAATTATTTAATAAAGATGAAATCAAGAAGATAAGGGAAACAATAGAATTGATTTGGAATATTTTTAGGATATTGAAGTTGAATATAGAAGATTTTGAAAGTACTTTAAATATTGCCTTTGAAAATAAAATAACTTTTTATGATGCTTCATTCATATATCTTGCTCATAAATCCAATTTCACGCTTGTTTCAGATGATATTAAAATGATAACAATTGGAAAGAAATATGGAAATGTTATCAATTCAAATGAAATTCCATTAATTTAATTGAAAAATAAATGTAAATGAATTTTAATCAGTTTCAAATTTTTGCATGATTAAATTGAAAAAACCAGAATGATTTACCTTTTTCTTTTTAAATTTTATAATTTGTATAACGCATTTGTTTCATTAATTATCTTTAAAAATCTCTTAAATTCCATTCAACTATTAAATATATGTGTTTACCGTAGTATTTTAAAATCCAAAAGAATTAAAACTTAAGTTTTAGATGCTTAGATTCATCTAAATAATATTTTTTAAATTTATATTGTTGGATTCCAAAATCTTTCGGTGAAAATACATATTTGATGTTAAAGAAATTAAATTGATAAATTAGAATTCAACTAAATATTAATGAAGCTTTGGTTTTAAGTCCAGCTCAAAATTCTTTTAGTAAAAATCTAAAATATTTTTAATCTTTTATTTGTTTATATTATACCATGTTTAATTAGAAAAATAATTGGAATGGTGGGGTCTATTTTGATGTCAAAAAAAGAATGGCATTTATACATATTGAAAGATTTAGACCCGATTCGAGTTCATACCATATATCATGCATTAGCAACTTCTTTGTCTAACATGCCCGACATAAATTGCATACTTTTAACTACAACTAATAAGAGTTCAATGAGTTGTGGATTTCATCAAAATTTTTATGAAGAAGTTGACATTAATTATTGTAAGAAAAACGATATTCAGTTGGTTAGAAGAATGTCTGGAGGAGGTTTGGTTCTTTTAGAAAAAAATCAAGTTTTTTTTAATGTAATTCTTAATGAAATGGCATTTCCTGTGCCTATTAAAAAGTTATATGCACTTGCTTTACAAGGACCTAATCAATATTTAAAAAATCTTAATTTGGATTCTAGTATAAATTATAATGAAATCGTTATTAAAAATAGAAAGATATCAGGAACAGGAGCAGCTTCAATTGAAAAAGCTGGAGTAGTTATAGGGAACATTCTCTTAGACTTTAACCACAAAAAATTTTGCAACGCATTAAATGTTCCAAGTGAAAATTTTCGAAGTTTAATATTGGAACAAGCAAAAAAATATGTTACTACGCTTAAAAGAGAGTTACCCAGGCAAAATATTTCTGTTGACGAAGTTATTGATAGATTGCGTTTTGCTTTTGAAAGTGTTTTAAACAAAAAATTACGTTTAAAAGAATTTGATGATATTAATTTAGATAAATTAAATGAAGTTGAAGAAGAATATACTCAACATTATTGGAACTTTAGAAAAAGAGATGCTATAGATAAGACAAGAGTTTATATTAAAATAAAAAATGGAGCATTTATTTATCATGATACAAGATTAGATGCGGATTTTTTGATTACGAATGGTCGCATCAAAAAAGTAAAAAGTCTATATAAAAATTCGGAGATTTCTAAATTAGTTGGGATGAATATTTTTAAAATATCCAAAAAATTTCCCGAATTTAAAAAATTACAAGAAGTGATGGTTACTTATTGCGAACATTCAAATAATTAAAATTATTTCTTTAAATTAATCCAATACCTTTTTTTTTACAAGGGATGAGAAATGACCAGTTATGTTACAAAGAACGTTGAATGCTCTTGTGGGAACGTACAAAGATTTCTTTATCCTTCGAGCATAAACACGTTTATGGGAGGATCTTCGTTAATCCAAGAACTTATGGATGGAACTTTATATACTCGAACTTGTGATAAATGTGGTCGAGAAATCTTTCTTAATACTTGGGTAATTATTAATTGTCCTCGGGGCATGTTTACGATTACGACTGGAAAACCAAAGGAATTTAAAACAATGTTCCGCGAATATGGCGTGATTGATGAAAATGATAAACCTGTGGATGGTATGTTGGAACGTCTATTACATTCATCAAAACAGGAGGAAGAAAATAAAAATCAAATCAAATTAAAGTCTTCAGAATATAATGCTGAATCTTCTTCGCCTCGAAATGCGCGTAAGGAAATAGAGATAGAATTGAGGGGCATTTTAGAAGAAGCTCGCAAAGAAAAGCAAGTTTCAACTGAATTGGTATCAGAGGTAGGAAAAAAGCTTGAAGAAAAATTTGGTGGAGGAAAAAAAGAAGCTAAAGGATCTAGAATTACTTATAAAGAAGTTCCAAAAGGAAAAAATAATCAAGAGACGGGAAATTCTATAAAAAAGAAAAAAAATCTTAAAAAGCATCAAGATTAACTTTTTACATAGCTCTAGGAATTAGCTTAAATGATAGAGACTAATTTAAAACATATAAAAAATTGAGAAAAAATTTTTAGATTTTTTTATTAATAGAGCAAGGGGATTTTTCAGATCAAGATATTTAAGGATTGGATGAGTGCTTTTAACATAGATCAGGAGACCTTAGATAAGATATTCGTTGTTGCAGAAGATATCATTAATGAGAAGAATGGTTTGGAGGTAGAGCTTCTCCAGAACGAGTTAAAAAAGAAACTGAATTTACCTGAAAAGACCATTTATGATGTAATACAGCTCCTGCTGAATAAACGAATATTAGTTGAAGGCTCAAAATTAACCAGGGAATCCGTGCTCATAAACCCTTATCGAAGAAAGATATATAATTATTTAACAGATAATGTTAGTGCTTATTTTACTGAAATTAAGAAACATATTTTTAGCGATCAAGCATCCAATAAAGGTAGTGTAGGGCATTTAATTTGGCATTTGGAAATGCTACTCAAATTTAATCTAATAAAGAAAGTCAGATTCGAAACGTACACAATTTTTATGCCAATTGAAGTGGATGAAGAGGTTGCGGTAAATCTATTCTTATTAAAGAATGATTTAGATAGGGATATTATTGAATTACTCATGAAACATGAGAAAGTTAAAAAAAGCGAGGTTCATAGACATTTAAATGAAAATAGGGAAAAGATTTATTATCATTTAAATAAATTGATGGAATATAATATTATTAGTTCAAATCAAGCAGATGATAAGAATATTTTCATAAATCCTGAAAAAATTAAGCTTATAAATCTGGCAATTGAAAAAATTTCAAATGAAAACGCTTTGAAAAAGGGAGGTTACTTGAATGACATTTGAAATTACTCCAGATTTAATAATTAATTCCATTACCTCAACCATTTTTTTAGTTGCAGCAATTTTTTGCTTTAAAAATGCAAAAAGTAAAAGAATTCAAGCATTAATAATAATGGGATTTATCTGCATTGATTATACCTTTTTATGGTTTGGTTTAGGAATTAATTCATTATTATTGAGTGTTGAATTTGCTAGAATAACTGCTTTCTTTTTTTACCCTCAGATCATTCTTATGATATTACTAATTAATTACACTCAAAATGAAAAATTATATTCAAATATATTAATTCCTTTTTTCTGTTTTGATATAATATATTGTATGATTATTTTTAACCCAAATGTAATTATAGCAGAAAAAATTATATTTGTATGGTTTCCTGGCATATTTTGGATAGGTTGGTTTTCCTTAATCATTACTTTACTACATACGACTTACTTGATACTTATGATGTATTGGGCATTAAAAAATTATTTAAATTCTCCTTTTGAAATTAAAAAATACGCAGGAATTTATCTTATTGGTAACATCATTGCTGCATTAATTGGATTTATTTTCTATATAATCGCAATATGGCTATTACCTATTCTATATATTTGTTTAATTTTATTTGCTGTTGGAAATTTTATCGCGATTTATGCGATTATAAAGGAACCTAAGATACTGTATGTTTTGCCCTTTATATTATATCAAATGAAAATTAAAAATAAGAAGGGAACCTTAATTTTTCAACATCAATGGATGAAACTAGATTTTCCTGAATCAGATCCTCTTATTAATTCCTATAAAGACACCAATAAAAATAATAAAACAAAAGATTATATTGAAATAAGTGTAGGCGATGGAAAAATAATGGTTTATCAATTAAAATCTTGTATGATTGAAATGTATGCATCAAAGACTTCTAAATTGTTGAATCAGTTAGTAAAACTATTCTCAAAAGATTTTGAAGAGAAATTTAAAAATGAACTTGAAGAATCAAATGATGATTTAACCGTGTATGAACCTGCTTATAAACTAATTAATGAATATTTCTCGAACATACCTTCCAGATTAATAAAATGTAAAGATCAATCGCTGTTATTTTCACCCGATCACGTTGAAATACCACCTGAATTGGATAAAATATTGAAGGAACTTATTCGGGATGAAGAAGAATATAACCGAATAAAATGTGATTACCAAAGATCTCCAAAAAGTATCTCAGAGGAATTTTTAAAACTCTATAAAGAATTGATAGATGAAACCGAGTAGGTTCAATTAAATTCATTTTTGATTATCAATATAGGAAAAAAAATTTTCACTTATTTCTTCTCTTATTTGCCAGAATTTCTGTTTTAATGAGTCTTGAACCTACAATAAAATTTTTCTTATTTCTTAATGATAATTTTCTATTAAAATTGTCATTTTTTAATTGTGATAAAATATTCAAGTAACAATCTCAATGATCCAAATAATACGCATAATATAAGCCAAATTCAAGGATAAATATAAATTTTAATAAAATTTTCTAATAATCTATTCTTATTCACACTATTATTCCCTTTGTAAATTGAAAATTTATCGTTGTATTCTCAAATTAATTCTGATTTGATGCAATAATCCCCTTCAATTAAAAAATGAGCTTTTTTAGGAAAATTTTCAATTTGGATAAATTTAAAATTTATTTTAGCAATTTCTTAAGCAAAAATTCTAGGAATTTTTTTTATTTCAATTCATTTATTTTCAATTTCATTACAATCTAACTCATATAGTATAATCACTTCACTTAATCAAATTTTCATCACTTAATAAGTTACTCAGTAAAGAATTTTTGTTAAAAACGATCCCTTAAAAAAATATTAAAAAGCATCCCGACTAACTTTTTACATATATTTGGAAACCACATTAAATGATAGAGAATAATATAGAATATTTCAAAATTTATAAAAAAATTTTTAGACTTCTTTATTAATAGATTTAGGGGATCTTTCAAATCGAGATATATAAGGATTGGATGAGTGCTTTTAATATAGATGAGGAGACTTTAGAGAAGATATTTATTATTGCAGAAGATATTATTAATGAAAAAAATGGTCTGGAGATAGAGCCTCTTCAAAACGAATTAAAAAAGAAGTTAAACTTGCCTGAAAGGACCATTTACGATGTCATACAACTCCTATTGAATAAACGAGTATTAGTTGAAGGATCAAAATTAACCAGGGAATCCGTGCTCATCAATCCTTATCGAAAAAAGATATATCATTATTTAATCGATAATGTTTGTGCTTATTTCACTGAAATTAAAAATTTTATTTTTTGTAATCAATCATCAAATAAAGGTAGTGCAGGGCATTTAATTTGGCATTTGGAAATGCTACTCAAATTTAATCTAATAAAGAAAATAAGATTCGAAACTTATACCATTTTTATGCCGATTGAAGTAGATGAAGAGGTTGCGGTAAATTTATTCTTATTAAAGAATGATTTAAACAAGAATATTATTACATTACTCATAAAACATGAGAAAATTAAAAAAAGTGAGGTTCATAGACATTTAAATGAAAATAGGGAGAAAATTTATTATCATTTAAATAAATTGATGGAATATAATATTATTAATTCAAATCAAGCAGATAATAAGAATATTTTCATAAATCCTGAAAAAATAAAGCTTATAAATCTGGCAATTGGAAAAAATTCAAATGAAAATAATTTGAAAAAGGGAGGTTACGTGAATGACATTTGAATTCACTCCAGATTTAATAATTAATTCCATAACCTCAACTATTTTTTTAATTACTGCAATTTTTTGTTTTAAAGATGCAAAAAATAAAAATATTCTTCCATTAACAATTATGGGTTTTATTTGCGTTAATTATTTCTTATTGTTTTTCGGTTTAGGGTTTGATTCATTTATATCGAGTATCGATGCTGCTAGAATAAATGCTTTTTTATTTTACCCTTCAATAATACTTATGATACTTCTTATTAATTACACACATAATGAAAAATTGTATTCAAATTTCTTGATTCCATTTTTTTGTTTCGGATTAATTTATTGTATAATTATTTTCAATCCAAATGTAATTATTGCTGAAAAAGTTGTAATGCTAGGATTTATTAATATATTTTGGAAAGATTGGTTTTTTTGGTTTATCTCTTCGCTCCATACTGCTTATTTGATACTTACAATGTATTGGGTATTAAAAAATTATGTCCATTCCCCTTTTGAAATTAAAAAATACTCGGAAATTTACCTTGTTGGTAATGTTATTGCAGTAATTATTGGTTTTATTTTCTTTCTATTCTCATTATGGGTAGATTTATTTCTTTATATTGCTTTAATTTTATTTGCTGTTGGAGAATCGATCTCATTTTTTGCAATCATGAAGGAACCTAAAATATTATACGTTTTGCCCTTTACATTATATCAAATGAAAATTAAAAATAAGAAGGGAACTTTGATTTTTCGACATCAATGGATGAAACAAGATTTTCCTGAGTCAGATCCTCTTATTAAATCCTATAAAAACACCCATGAAAATAACCAAACAGAAGATTATATTGAAATAAGTGTAGTCGATGGAAAAATAATGGTTTATCAATTAAAATCTTGTATGATTGAAATGTATGCATCAAAGACTTCTAAATTGTTGAATCAGTTAGTAAAACTATTCTCAAAAGATTTTGAAAGGGAATTTCAAAGGGAACTTGAAGAATCAAATGATGATTTAACCGTGTATGAACCTGCTTATAAACTAATTAATGAATATTTCTCGAACATACCTTCCAGATTAATAAAACATAAGGATCAATCGTTATTATTTTCACCCGATCACGTTGAAATACCACCTGAATTGGATAAAATATTGAAGGAACTCATTCAGGATGAAGAAGAATATAACCGTATAAAATGTGATTACCAAAGATCTCCAAAAAGTATCTCAGAGGAATTTTTAAAACTCTATAAAGAATTGAAAGATCAAACCGAATAAATTCAATACAATATATTTTCTTTTATCGAAAAAAAAAAAAAATCATTTTTTTTACAAATTATAAAATATTTAATGTGTAATCGTCTGTAATTAGTTAAATAAATATCTTGATTGTTTATTAAATTGCTAAAATTCATTTAACGCAATTTTTTAAAACATTATTTTTTATTGAATTATATCATGTTTTTAAATTAATAATGTAAAATTGATGATTTTATTTGGTCTAAAAGGATGATTAACGATGGAATATAGATGGAAACTATTAATCCTCACTACAATTGGGGTATTTATGATGTCTTTGGATGGAAGCATATTGAATATTGCAATATATCCTCTATCGCTAGATTTAAAACCCCCTGCTGAAGTCATACAATGGATTCCCATCATATATTTACTTGTAATGGCCATTACGTTAATTGGATTTGGCAGACTTGCAGATCTTAAGGGTAAAAACAAGTTTTTCATATTAGGATTAATAGTTTTCACTTTAGGCAGTCTATTTTCAGCAATAGCGTGGTCGGGAGAAATCCTTGTTTTCTTTCGAGCAATTCAAGCGATTGGCGCTTCTTTAATTGGAGCCACTTCAATAGCGATGGTTACGGAAGTATTTCCTCGTGAGACTGGAGAAACTGGAAAAGCATTGGGCATCAATGTTGCAGGAATTTATCTCGGCCTTGTTTTAGGACCAGTATTAGGCGGCTTTCTTGTCCAAACACTCACTTGGCGTAGTATTTTTTATATAAATTTACCTATTGGAATAGTTCTGATCATTTTAAGCCATATTCATATTAAAGAATCCGAAAATATTGCGAAAGGAGAAAAGTTTGATCCTGTGGGTACTATTATCTTTGGAATTTTTTTAGCATCTCTCCTCTTAGCCTTAACTTTAGGAAATACTTTTGGCTGGTTCTCAATTTTTATTATCATTCTGTTTATTATTACAATTTTTAGTTTTTTAGTATTTATAAGAATTGAAAAGAATGCTAAATATCCAATGCTTAATCTGGATTTATTCCTAAAAAATAGGGTATTTGCTGCTGCAAATGCTGCAGCATTATTAAATTATATTGCGACCATGGGAGTCAGTTTTTGGCTAGCAATTTATCTTCAATCAATAAAAGGCTTAGAACCAATCATTGCAGGATTATTATTATTACCCACTTCATTAATGATGGCAATTATGTCACCTTTAACTGGTAAATATTCCGATAAAGCAGGAAGCAGGTATATTTGTGCAAGTGGAATGATTATCATGGCTATATCAATTTCTATTTTAATTCTGGTATTATTATTTTTACCTATTCAATTCATTCTTATAAGTCAATTCTTACTTGGAATAGGAATCGGTCTTTTTTCTTCTCCAAATCAATCTGCTATAATGAAATCTGTTGAAAAAAAACAACTTGGAATTGCTTCCGGTACGCTTTCGACGATGCGTGTTACGGGACAATCAATAAGTTTAGGATTAATAAGCGCAATCTTAGCATCTTTTATACTACCTAGTCTCCTAAACATGATATTATCACATGGAACTGTTTCATTACCTGCAGAAGCACCAATACAATTCTTAAATGGTTTAGTAGCGGCCTTTATACTTGTCATAATAATTTGTATTATTGGAGCTTTACTATCTCTTATTAGAGGTAAAGAAAATAAATATGATTCAATCCTCGAATGATAAATTTTATTTAAAGATAATCAAATAAACACGCATATTTAATATTTAACATTATTAGAGGATATAACATAATCATTTTTATCAATACGCATAAATTTAATTTTTATTTATTATTGAATTTTAAAAATGAGGGTTCAATTCTATTTATTTGAGAGATATTATCAAAATGTTTATCAAATGAAATAATATTTTTGATTTTCAAAGATTTCATACAAGATAAAACTAGAGAATCATCAAAATCTAATTTATAAGTATTCATAAAAGAGATGGCTTGGGTTAAATCGGAAATGCTAGGATAATAAATTACTAAATTATTAAAAGATTTTATTATTTTTAAAAATTTTTTAACTAGATCTAAATCATCAGTCTTATAAATGATTGTTAAACAAATGGAATAAAGTAAAAAATCATTTATATAACCATAAAATTTACCTTTCTCGAGGTTTTTTAGACATTCAATGCACTCCACCGAATTTTGTTGATCTAACATTACTTCTAATAAGATATTTGCATCAATAAAATACATTAAATTCTTACCTTTTTAGAAATTGGTGAGATGATTCGTGTTGTAATTGGATACTCGTGGATTTCAAATTTTTTAATAAACCTTGTAGTTCATTAGTCGGATTTTCAAAAGTTTCAACTTCTTTATTTAATTCAATCCACTGCAAGATTGCATTTTCAGCAGCCTTAGTCAAAGATCCTTTTCCATATCCAAATTTTTTCATTGCAATTTCTCGAAATTTTTGTTCCATTTCTTCAGATAATTTTATCCTTATTGTCATTAGGATATAATACAATATTGTAAAATTTAAATATTGTCTTATAAATCAGAAATTTTTATCAAAAAAAAGTTGGGTATAGACGTAAATATATTAACTTTTTATAATTTTTCTAAGCTGTTCCACGGCTCACTCCCCACTAATTATCTTCCTCAAGATTAAATCTTGATGACCTTATATACAAGTAAATTAATCCAACGATCATTACTGGATACGCCATAAAAAACATGTATAATTGATAAAATCAAAAACCATAGTTAATAAATAATAACAATCTTCCAATAATAATGACTTGAAGTGCAAATCCAAGTATTATTTTCAGAAAGGATTCACTACATAAAACATTGCATTTTTTTAAATTAAGAGAAAAATTTTTCGTGCGATACATTTATAGAAAAAATTTGAGATTCTATTTTACTAATAACTTGATATTGTAACTTATTTTTTTAACTTAAAATATAGAAGAAGGGATTTACGTGGAATCGAAAACAAAAAAGATTTTGGCAATTGGACTCTCTGGAATAGTCATTACAAGTATCATTCTCATCGTGGTATTTCTCCCAAGACCTCAAGAATCTCCCGGTATCAGTTTTTCAGCCTCCATTCCGGACTTGACCATTGATGCGAGTAAACCTGCATCTAATCGAACGATAAATATCTCAAACTACGTTACACCAGAATTGCCCAATTCTCAAATTAGCATTTCCACAAATTATACAAGTGCTCCTTGGAATTCTCGCATTTCCATCATGGGAACCAATCTCACGTTTCAAACCTTTAATTTCCCAACGAACGGGTATTATTCTATCAAGATAACCGTTACGTACCAGGGCGTGAGCATCAATGACGAAGTTAAAATTCTTCTAACAGGTAAGAACACCTGGACGTGGGTGTCCGGCAATTATTCCCACAATAACTTTGGAACCTACGGCACGAAAGGCGTGGCAGATGCCGCCAACCTACCCGGCGCGAGGTATGCAAGCGCATCGCGGATCGATACGGCCAGCAACTTCTGGCTTTTCGGCGGATATGGCTTCGACAATGGCAGTGTTAGTGCTGGACAGTTGAACGATCTCTGGATGTTCGATGTCAGCGATGCGACCTGGACGTGGATGTCAGGGAATGATACAAGATCTATACCAGGAATATATGGCACGCAGGGCGTGGCAGATCCAGATAATATGCCCGGTGCGAGGGATTCAAGCGCATCGTGGATGGATTTTAACAGTAATTTCTGGCTCTTCGGCGGAGATGGACTTGGCAATTTTAGCAGTGGAGAGCTGAACGATCTCTGGATGTTCAATGTAACGACATCAACGTGGACGTGGGTGTCCGGCAATTATTCCGCAAATAACAATGGAACGTACGGCATGCAGGGCGTGGCAGATGAAGAGAACGTGCCCGGCGCGAGGCATGATAGCGCATCGTGGACGGATGCCAGCGGTAACTTGTGGCTGTTTGGCGGAGTTGGATTCGACAATGCGAGTAATATTGGCAGTTTGAACGATCTCTGGAGATTCAATGTAACGACAACAAAGTGGACGTGGGTATCTGGCAATTATTCCGTAGATAACAAGGGAACCTACGGCACGAAAGGCGTGGCGGATGCCGACAACGTGCCCGGAGCAAGGTTTGCCTCTGCTTCTTGGACGGATGCTGACGGCAACCTCTGGCTGTTCGGCGGAGTTGGATTCGACAATGCGAGTAATATTGGCAGTTTGAACGATCTCTGGATGTTCAATGTAACGACATCAACGTGGACGTGGGTGTCCGGAAATGATACAAGATCTATACCAGGAATATATGGCACGCAGGGCGTGGCGGATCCGGCGAACGCTCCAGGCTCGAGACGTGGAAGCGTTCCAGTGACAGATGCGGGAAGTAACTTGTGGCTGTTTGGCGGAGTTGGATTCGACAATGCGAGTAATTTTGGCTATTTGAACGATCTCTGGATGTTTAATCTTACCGATGCGACCTGGACGTGGGTGTCCGGCAATTACTCCAATAATAATCTTGGAAGGTACGGTACCAAGGGCGTGGTAGATGCTGCCAACGTTCCCGGGGGAAGATGTTATTCATCTTCATATATCGATACAAACGGCAACTTCTGGCTCTTCGGCGGACTTGGATGCGACAATGTAAGTGTTTCTGATCAATACCTTAACGATCTCTGGAAATATACTCCATAAATCCAAGGGAATGTAACCAATTTTTTCTCTTTTTTTTAAGAAATAGAGTTGTAGAGAATTAATACAAGGACATCTATAACCAGCTATTTATTCAAAAATAGAATCACAGAGCGTTTATAGAAAAACATTTATACCCGGTTATTTATATAAAAAAAGGCTAAAATTCTCAATGACCAATTTTTTATCAAAAAATTCTTTATTTTATTATTTCTATGAAATAAAGATTCACCTTGTAATTCAAAAAATGTTTTATAATTCAGACTCAAAGATAAAATCTCTTAAACATGCGACATATTGCATAATTTATCCATTTTGATACTTCTTTATCTCCTCTCCATTTCAAATTTTTTAGAGTCCATAGTCCGTCTTCTCGTTGATTTTCTACAAACCATGAAAGGCTTTTTCTTATTTGGAGCTCATTTTTATTAAAGCCTAATTGAGAAAGCGAATCAAGAGAAGATAATAAATCTCCCCACCAAAAAGGAAATGCAAGTTTTAACCAATATTCAGGTTTTTGCCGAGATGAATAATTATCAGACCTAAAAAAACGAGATGCTAAAAAAGTTCCTGCTTCATAAGCTTCCTTATATTTCCGATATGAGGGATGAGCAGCAAATGCACGTAAGACAACATCCGTTACCCAATGAGAGGATTTTTTGGATCTATCTGGTTGAATAGGGTCTGCTTGCTTATATGCTTCAAGCCAATGAACACCCATAGGTAACATAGGAATTGCCCATCCACCATCATCATGACGTATTGAGAGAAGCCATTCAAAGCATTTTTTAACACGTGAATCGTTTTCATATCCAGCTTTAATTAAAAGTTCTAATATTCCACCAGTATAATTAGGAGAATATTGAGTCGCATAGATACCTCTAAAATCGCCTTCTTCTGTTTGGCAAGTAAAAACATATTCAGCAGCTTTTTCTATTGCAGTATTATTTTTATTCAACCCATATTTTTCAATTAATAATCCCAGCATTTTATAAGTTTCCACGAGGTATTTATTCTCACCGTATTGATCAGGTTTTCCAGGCATTTTCCAAGATCCATCTTTCAATTGTTTTCGCAAAATTCTTTTTACAGGATCTAATTCCCACAGAATTTCTATTGGTTCTACATTTTCATCCAAAAGATCTCGGCTTGAATGATATAAAATAGCTTTATTTGTAGATGTCATAATTGGAAAAATAGGATCGAACTTAAAGATTTCTAACCAATTAATCATGAATTTTCCACAACAAAAAAAATTAAAGGTCAATTAGCTCTGTTTTATTGGCATCATTGATGGCTTCTTTCAATCGGTGTTGCCATGCATGAATTTTATCAATTTCATCAAAAACTTCACGTTCTGCAATACCATAATCTATATTCTCTTGAACATCGTAATAATCAATGTATTCATTCTCGATTTTATGTCCTTGGTCGCTCAAGGATTGTTTAATTTTATATTTTGGAGAAACTATTCGCCATTTTATATAATTATCTGCTTTTTCTATGACTTCTACACCTTTTCTTAATTTAGGGATCGCTTGTGCTGTGCGCTCAAGTTTTGGAGCGATATCGTTTTTTAATACGAGTAACTCTGGAATTGTTAATTCTTTTTCAATTCCATTTAAATCGATGATTTTTGCTTTAGCTTTTTGATTAGTTATTGAAATACGAATTGCAAGTTTTTGATCTTCTTTAATTAATTCATCTATTTTATTACGACATTCATCAATGGTATAATTTCTTAAGAAATCTTTTTTAGTTCCAGGAATTGGCTTAAATTTATCTTCCCCGTCAATTTTTTTAGTTTGATACGTTTTTGTATCCATCCCTGCAAGATTTAACCTGCTAATCCAAGTTTGTATTTCTGATTCGATTTGTTTCCGTCTCGAAAATGCATCACCTAATGTCAAAGGCAAAATATACACCTCTTATTATTTTTCTATATAATTTAGATAGGAGCTAAGACAAAGGGCGTCAAGGCCTGATGGAGCCTTCAAAGTGATAATACCAATATTTTATATTCCTATTAATGATATAGATATAAAGATTAAGTCTTACAACATAAGGACGACGAATCCTCAGATAGACAATCTAAGCTTTGCCATATTAATAATATATGTTAATACGACCATCAATTCGATCCTCGTCTTAGCAAAATAATATTAACTCATTTTTTATAAATATCTTTTTCAAAAAAATTAATGAGGTATTAACTTTAACACGGTATCAAATGCTTGGATTAAATAGTCAAGATCTTTGTCAGTATGAGCTATTGTTGTAAACCCGCTTGCACCACGTTTCGTGATTACATTTTGCCAGAGCATTGCAGTAGCAATTCGACCCACGCATTGATTACGATATAATGCTTTTTCTATATTTCCTTGGATTCTAATATCCATATTAATAGGAGCATAAGTCTTATACTGGACAATTGATTTATAATTAAAAGCGAAGAATGGAAACCCATGACTTTCAAACAACTCGTTTAATCGATTAGTTAATTTATTTCCCATATATGCAGCTTTTTCTACCGCATTTTCTTTTTCAAGGTATTGAAGCGTGTAATAACATGCTGCTGCTGAAAGAGGATTTCCTAAAAGTGTTCCCGTAGCCATTACTTTCTCTTCTGCAGCTTCAATACCACTAGCTAAATATTCCATTATGTCTCTCCGCCCACCAAGACCACCCGTTGAGGGAAAACCGTGGGTCAGAAGCTTCCCAAATGTAGTTAAATCTGGTTTAACACCAAAATATTTCTGAGCACCACCCATATCCATGCGAAAACCCGTAACAACTTCATCAAATATAAGCAGGGAACCATATTTTTGGCAAAGCTCTTCAACTGCTTTATTATAATCTGGAGCAACAGGAATATTACCAGATTCAGGACCTAAAGGCTCAAGAATGATAGCTGCAATTCCCTTTTTTTCTTCAAATTTTTTAAATTCTGCTTCTAATGCATCGATATCATTAGGAGGAACTGCAATCGTATCTTTAAAACAAGAAGATGGTATACCATGTGATTCTAAATCACCAGAAAATGGTACATGCATGTCATATGTTAATTGGTCAGACCATCCGTGATAAGCACCACCAATTTTAATGATTTTTTTCTTTTTTGTATATACTCGAGCTAAACGGATAGCAGCCATGTCAGCTTCAGTACCAGATTGATAGAATTTAAAAAGTTCAAGAGATTTTACATGTTTCTTTATTTCTTTAACTGCTTTTAATTCATATTCATTTGTTAAATAACAAGCAGAATCCACATCTTGCATAACTTCAATGATTTTATCACGTAATTGAGGATAATTATGCCCTAATATAACGGCCCCTGCACCACTTAAAATATCTAAATATTGATTATCATCTACATCCCATTGTTTTGAACCTGAAGATTTTTTAAGTGTGATTGCAAAGGGATCATTCAAAACTAATTGATGTTCAAATCCACCAGGAACGTTATTTTTCATCTCTTCAAAAAGTTTCTTCGATTTTGGAGCCCTTTTTGTTAATTCTTTACGGATTTTAACCATTGAATTATCAGGAATAGCTTGAGTAGGACTATTAATTATAATTTTTATTTTATTTTGGATTTCCTCAAATTCCATTTTAAAAACCTCAAACCATACATATTAATTGCATTAAAAGCATTTTTATCTTGTCTAATGACATGAAAGAAATCTAGTAATCCTAAGAACTAATATTTGTAAGGCAGACAATACCCCCAAATTGGGCAACACGTTTTCCTGCACCTGTTTCTTCTTCAGAGATTACTTTTACTTTCATTCCTTTGTTTTTAGAAACTTGCATTAATTTATTGAGCCTATTTTTTTGTTTAGATTTAGCTAGATATTTATCTGTTAAAAGTAAATATTCAGGTTTCGCATCAAGTAATTCCCATAAACTATATATTAGTTTCTCAATATCCTTGAGTGAAAATATTAGAAATTTTCCATTGATATCTTCATTTAAGCGTTTTTCTAATATGTTAATGATTTTATCTGTTTCCTTATCAAGTGTTTCGTATAATATCTTTTTTATTTTCTCAGTATGTATTAGGGCTTGAACTTCTTCTAAATTACCAGCAACACCAACAAATCTGGCAAACGATGCAGCATTTGAAGCTTTTTCCTGAATGAGCCATTGATGATGTTTTTTGACGTGTTCAAGGAATATATCAGCATAATCAGTCTTTATAGGATTTGAGATTAAGATGCTTCTAATCCCTTGTTTTAATAAAGGTCGTATGCTATCGATAATTGCTTCGTGAAAATCAAGAATCTGTTTATTATTTTTCCTTTTTCTATTACCTAATTTAATTTTATCATATGGCTTAACAACCTCGCTAAAAATTTGCCAAATATTAGCTTGTATATCATCGATTCCAATAAAAATGGCAATGGGATAACCCCTTTTAGATCTTTTTTTACGCTTAGGCAAGATAATTCTAATACTCATTTAACTTTAAAAAATAGATACTACTTTTTTAGATTAAATATTAATTAATTTTTAAATCTAAAATTGAATTAATTATTCTTAGATGTTTATAATATCAAATAAAAAAGGATTTCTAATGAAATTCTCTTTTAATTCAAATAAAAAGTGATTGTACATTTTTTCAAAGGTGAATATAGACAAATCAAATGATAGTATGTAAATTGGTCACAAAGTCATGACTTTTTACTAAAGTATGTAAAAAATTTAAAAAAGTATATACATCCAATGATTTTTTTGATACTTATTCAAAAATTTATTGCCATTTTTTTATAAAATAAATTATACGTTATTTCGCCCATAGTTTATCTAAATTGATAAAAAAATCTTAAAATTTTGCTAAAATAGATAAATATTTTATATTTAAATTATTGGTCGATGAAATTCATGACACCAAATCAAGAATTTATTGACAAAACTATACAAAAACATGGGAATTTTGTTATTCCCATTTTACAAGACATCCAAGAGCAATATAATTATTTACCAGAAGAATCCATGATAATGGTTGCAGAAAAATTAAACATGCACTTAATAGATCTCTATGGTGTTGCTACTTTTTATAAAGCTTTTAGTTTAACTCCAAAAGGGGAACATATCATCACGGTTTGTTTAGGAACCGCTTGTTACATACGTGGGGGGGCTAAAATTTTAGAAACTATTTCTAAAGAACTTGATATTGAGCCAGGAGAAACTACTGATGATATGAGTTTTACACTAGAAACCGTGAATTGTCTTGGCTGTTGTGCCATTGGACCAATTGTAGTTATTGATAATCAATATTTTGGAGAAATGACTCCTCAAAAAACAATAAATCTACTGAAAAAATTCAAGGAAGGTAGAAAATGCTCCCCATCCCATCCATTGATAAACTTGAAAACCACCGTAGAAAGGTAATCAGTAGTATTAATATAAAAAATACAACCATATCTTTATCTGCAGGAACTTGTAGCCATGCGAGAGGAGTACATGAGATTGCAAATGCTTTTAAAGAGGCTATTTCAAGCCATCAGAATGAAATTACTCTAAAAATTACTGGATGTCACGGATTTTGTGCTGCTGAGCCAGATGTAATTATTTTTCCAGAAGGAATTTTTTACAAAAATTTAACAGTAGATGATCCGCCCAGAATAATAGAATCTGTTTTGAAAAATGAAATTATAGAGGAATTATTAGTTGATGAGAATGGAGAAAAATTTCTTTACATGGATGACATTCCTTTTTACCGGCATCAAACAAGAAATCTTTTGGGAGATAACTCCTTAATTGATCCCTTAAATATAGAAGATTACATTTCAATAGGGGGTTATAAAGCACTATCAAAAGCATTACAAATGCATCCTGATAAAATTATTGAAATAATAAAGCACTCAGGATTACGAGGACGAGGAGGAGCTGGTTTTCCAATGGGGAAAAAATGGGAAGCTGTAAAGAATCAGAAAAATGATATAAAGTATATCATTTGTAATGCGGATGAAGGTGATCCTGGTGCATATATGGATAGAAGTTTGCTTGAAGGTAATCCACAATTAATTATTGAAGGGATGATAATAGGAGGATACGCGATTGGTGCGAGAAAAGGCTGGATTTATGTTCGAAACGAGTATCCAATGGCTGTATTTAACGTGTCGTTTGCTATTAATTCGTTAAAAGAACAAGGCTTACTTGGAAAAAATATACTCGGATCGGGATTTAATTTTGATATTGAGATTATAAAGGGAGGAGGGGCTTTTGTTTGTGGAGAAGAAACCGCGCTCATTTACTCGATAGAAGGTAAACGTGGTACTCCTCGGCAAAGGCCACCTTATCCCGCTAGAAAGGGGCTTTTTGGTCAACCTACAGTTATAAATAATGTAGAAACTTGGGCGAACGTCCCGAAAATTATCGAAAAAGGTGCAAGTTGGTTTTCAAGTATTGGAACTGAGAATAGTAAAGGAACAAAAATTTTTTCTCTTGTTGGAAAGGTAAAAAATACTGGATTGGTTGAAGTCCCAATGGGCATCACAATTAATGAGATTATTTATAATATCGGCGGAGGTTCTGCAACGGGAAAAAATATTAAAGCAATACAAACAGGTGGTCCTTCTGGAGGGTGTATACCCATAGATCTTTTCAATTTATCAATAGATTATGAGTCGCTCAAGCAAATAGGGTCTATAATGGGTTCAGGAGGCATGATCGTGATGGATGAAGATACATGTATGGTCGATTTTGCAAGATATTATACGGACTTCTTACAGGCCGAATCTTGTGGCAAATGCGTTCCTTGTAGGGAAGGCACGCAGAGAATGTATGAAATCTTGACCGACATTACTTTGGGTAATTCAAGTATTGAACATATTGACTTGCTTGAAGAACTGGGAACCGTGATAAAAGATACATCACTCTGTGGGTTGGGTCAAACAGCAGCTAATCCATTACTTTCAACAATTAAGTATTTCAAGGATGAATATTTAGCCCATGTTATTGATAAAAAATGCCCTTCAGGCACGTGTAGAGCGTTAATTCGTTATAAGATAGATGCGGAAACATGTACGGGTTGTGGTTCTTGTAAAAAAAATTGCCCTGAAAAAGCAATTAGTGGTGATTTAAAAGAACCGCATTCCATCGACCAGAACATATGCACTAAATGCGGGATTTGCAGGGAGGTCTGCAAGTTTGATTCGATTATCAGAGTTTCTGGAGGAATGGAATGACTAACTTAAAAATTGATGGAATTGATCTTGAAGTCCCAAGTAATTGGACAATTCTTGAAGCTGCAAGATTTTTAGGCATAGATATACCAACATTATGCTATCATGAAGGTCTTTCCGCATGGGGGGGTTGCCGCTTATGTATCGTAGAAATGAAAAGAGGTAATGAAACTAAATTAATAACCTCCTGTACCTATCCTGTTGAAGAGGGAATCGTTATTTTTACTTCGAGTAAAAAAGTAGTAAATGCAAGAAAAATGTTACTTGAACTCATGATTGCTCAATGTCCTACTTCTAAAAAATTACAGGATCTTGCATCAAAAATGAAATTAACCCAAGTGAGGTTTAAACCAAAGTGGGAAGATTGCATTTATTGTGGACTGTGCGTAAGAATTTGTGAAGAACAAATGATGGCAAAAGCAATTGGATTCATAAACAGAGGTAATGAATTAAAAATATCAACCGTTTTTGATAAAAATTCAGATGAATGTCGAAAATGTGGTGGTTGCATGTACATTTGTCCTGCATGCACCGTTAGATGTGAAGGTTCCAACCCAAAAAACGTATTATGCAACAGTTGTTGCAATGAACTCCAACCAACTTGTCTAGACATTTATGAGCATTTTACTTGTTGGATGGGATTAAAGGGTGAATGTGGAACGTGCATTAAAGGAGAAAGTAATGAAAAAAGGTGATATAAAAAATGTTATATAGTAAAATTAATGCTTCAGCTGCTACACTTTCAAAAAATAGAACTGAAGATTCAATTGTTCCAGCAAGTGGAATGTGTGTAACTTGCGTAGATGGTTGTATAGGTATGTGTGAAATTGGAAAATCCGCATATAGAGGAGTAGAAATGCTCTATCCAAAACCATATGGAATAATATCTGCTGCAAGTGAAAAAAAATATCCTATAGATTTGTCGCATTTTACAATTCTTGGTAGTTGTAGGAATGCATATGGCATGGAAGCCGATTCGGATAAAGCGTTATTTACGAAGGTGAATTTAGAAAAGAAAATTGGACACGATAAATCCATTAAACTAAAACTTCCTATCGTTATTGCTGGTTTGGGTTCAACTTGGATTGCAAATGCAAATTGGGAAGGACTTGCTGTTGGAGCTGCCCTTTCTGGAATTATAGTTACTATCGGAGAAAATGTAGGCGGTATGGATCCAACCACTCAACTTGAAAATGGAAAGATAGTTTATTCTAAAGAACTTGAGAATCGAGTAAAGCTTTTTCAAGAATGGCAACAAGATGGTTATGGCGGAATCGTTGTCCAAGCAAACGTGGAGGATACAAGATTAGGAGTACACGAATATGCATTAAATAAATTAAATGTTGATATTGTTGAACTTAAATGGGGGCAGGGTGCAAAAAATATTGGCGGCGAAGTTAAAATAAAGGATTTAGAGAAGGCTCAAACACTTAAAGATAGAGGATACATAGTTTTACCTGATCCATATGATCCTCTTGTTATAGAAGCATTCAGAAATCACATATTTGATGAATTTGAACGCCATTCTAGGTTAGGAATGTTGAGTGAAGAAGATTTTTATTCACGAGTTGATGAATTACGAGCTGCTGGAGCAAAATACATATTTCTAAAAACTGGTGCATATCGCCCTGTCGATTTAGCTCTGGCAGTTAAATGCGCATCTGAAGCAAAAATAGACTTTTTAACTGTAGATGCTGCAGGTGGAGGGACAGGAATGAGCCCTTGGAGGATGATGAATGAATGGGGTATACCGAGAGTTGAATTATGGTCACTACTTTATAATTATCTAGGTAGATTGGCATCGAAGGGCAGGTACATACCTGATGTTGCAGTAGCAAGTGGGATCACCATGGAAGACCAGATATTCAAAGCCCTAGCATTAGGAGCACCTTATTTTAAGGCAGTTGGTATGGCCAGAGCTCCCTTAGCTGCAGCAATGGTAGGAAAAAATATTGGTAAAAAAATTGAGAATGATGAAGCTCCTGTTTATATTGCTAGATTCGGTAATAAAAGAGACGAAATATTTGTAACAAGTCCAGAGCTTCGCCGCAGATTTGGAGACAAATTCGATTTGATCCCTTCAGGTGCTTTAGGATTATATACTTACATGACAAGATTGGAACAAGGTCTAAAACAATTAATGTGTGGAGCAAGAAAATTTTCATTGGATTATTTAAATAGAAATGACATTGCTTCTTTGACACGCGAATGTACCGAATTAAGTGGAATAACGTACATAATGGAATGTGATAAAGAAGAAGTAGATAAATTATTAGATGATTAATATTACTTCCTCGTTTTTTCCAAAAACAAATTATTTTTTTTTTTATTTTTCTTCTTTTGGGCGCTCTTCAAAATATCTTGCTAATAATGTAGCACCAACTATAATAGACACAACACCAATCCAGAAAAATACTTGATTTTGAATCACTTGTTGAAAAACAACGATTCCAGCAATAATAGGGATTATGTTCATCGTCAATTGAGAGAAGGGGATGATATGTATTGCTTGAGAACGCTTGAAAGCCTCTTGTGTCGACAAAATTCCTGTAACCGTTCCAATCACTGCACCGGAAAAACCTCCAATTATTAAAATGAGACTCCAAGGGTGATTTATTTCAGCTAATCCTGAAGTAAATAATTGTAATGAAACGGCAACAAAAGCATAAGAATTACCTGCGATTAAGCCTAACATCATGGGTCTAATCCGTTTAAATTTTAAAACTAAAGCAAAACAGATCAAAGAAAAAATTAAAATTACTAAAATTATCATCCAAAAGTTAAAAATATATGTTAAAATAATGTTTACTGTAATATCTCCAATTACACCACCCAAAGCAATAATTATTACTCCGAAAATTAATATAATAACTCCAAGATATTCGGAAGTGTTTTTTAATTTTTCATTTACGAGAATTATTAAACCCAAAACAAGAAAAATTACACCTCCATTTGAGATGGGTTGGACTAGCGTTATCCCTAGAAAGTCAAAAGCAAGAACTAAAAAGGGTAAATATATAAAGGTCTGCATCAATATGCCTAAAATCCATAACGGATCTTTGAAATATTGCCCTAAATCTCCCAATCCTTTACTTTCAGAAGCTGTACTCTTAATATTTACCTGTCTTTTTTGAAGAACTAAGCCAAAATTATTTATAAATGCACCAATTAAAGCTAATATAATCCCAATTATCGTATTAACTATTATATTCACAAATTATTCGCCATAATTTCCATTTTTACATTTAATTATACGTTTGTCTGTAATAATTTTATCGATATATTTATCATTTTCATCACAGGGAATTTCTTGTTGAATTTGAAATTCAAAGGCTAATCCAATAAATGGAATTTCTTGTCTAGCTTCAGATAGGAAACTATCGTAATAGCCAAATCCATATCCTATCCGATTTCCTGCAACATCAAAACCTACACCTGGGACAATTACTAGATCAATATCCTTAGGATCATGTGGTCTTTGAAATTCTTGTTTAGGTTCTTTGACATTGAAAGTTGAAATTTCTAATTCGTGAAGATTAAAGATTTCACAAGGAATTAATCGCCTCTCATTAACTTTCGTGATTGGTATGAATACTCTTTTTCCCTTTTTCAATGCATCTTCTGCCATAAATTCTGTTTGAACTTCTTTTTCTTTCCCCATAAAAAACATTATTTTATTACTTTTTCGATATTCTTCCATTGAAATCAAATAATCGTGTATTTTTTTACTTTTTTTTATGATATCGTCTCTTGATTGAGCGTCTCTAAAACTTAGAATTCTAGCTCTACAAGCTTTTTTTTCTTCATCAATTGAATTCATTCATAAAACCATTTGAAGATAAGATTGTCTTATAATATTGAATTGATTTTCTCTAAAATCTTATCCATTAAAATTCAAAAATACAGCCACTTGCACATTTTTTGGCTTTTTGTGGATATTTGGTTAAAATTTGATCTTTATATGTCGTACAATGACAAGGAATTATTAAAGAAAGGCTGTTTAAATAATCAAGATCTCTGAATCCATGGAATCCACCAATAATACCATATATATTTTCAAAATTCGCTTTACACTTCTCAATAATTGGTATTAATCCGGGATGCGCGCAGCCAGTAATGATCAAGATCCCCTTTTTTGTCTCAATCATCAGGAATTGTTCCATATAATTCAAGCCAGCTATGTCAACATATACTCTTTTTTCAATTTCTTGAAATTCAAATATTTCAATTACGTTAGAATAATTTAATTCATTAAAAAAAGAATGTGGGAAGAAAAAAGGAATACAAATCTTAATATCTTTATTAGCTTCTAAAAAAAAGTGAAGGCCACCAGTATGATCAAAATGGGGATGAGATAATATAATATAATCGATATCTTTTGGTCCTAAATCAAATAAACGTAAATTATTTAAAGTTTTATTTCCATCCCCTGTATCAAATAAGAACATTTTATTGTCTTTTTCAATTAAACATGAAAAAGCCCAAGACCTTTCAAAATCCTTTAAATTTTCATTATCTAATAAAATTCGTATTTTCATTAGATAGGGATAAAATAGTTTATTTTTTAATTTATTTCAAAAATATCATCGAGTTACATAATGTAATTGGTTTCAATATCAAATAAAAAATAAAAAAAATGATAAATAGTTATTTTATTACCTCAGTATGAATTCCCAGTCCAATTGATAAGAGATTTGATCTCGTTACTTCTTCTGTTGTCTCATGATTAACGTCTAATAACACGCCTTTCCAAATCTGCTCGTAAGTCAACCCTAAGTCAAGTAATTTTATGAATTTACTTGGATCCTTATACTTCCATTCAAAATCTTGGTTATCATATGTTGATTTTTTTGCTAAGTCTGGTAATTGACATTCTAAGGTATCTATTGGTCGAGGAATACCTTCATCTATTTGTCTTTTAAAAACTAGATTATAAACCTCGGAAAAGTGTTCTGTTAACCATGAAATTGCAGTTTCTTCAAGACCTTGAACATATAATTGGTGTTGTAATGAGAGACCATTTAATTTTAGACCAAACTGTTTTCTACCCAACATTAAGAAATTTTTTATCATAGGAGGCCAAGGAGTAAAACAAAACCAAAAGTCGGGTAGATTATAGTATTTATGATTTAATCCATCCCATAAGAATGAAAATGCTTCAAAACTAGAACGCTCACATAAGACGTTTGCCATCGCAGATCCATATACGATGCCTGCTTGATATGCAGATTGTGCCCATTGAGGCGTACGTTCATTTCTTACGTCCTTTAAAAGTGACATTAATGCTTGACCAATCTTATTTAATCCTGCAACTTTTTGCGGGATTTTTCTTAATTTAATTCCTAATTTCATATGTCGTCGATCCAAGAAGTCGTCTGAAGGATGTACGAGCCACCAGTCAACCGGAATGCCGTCTTCTTGATGACAATTTAGTAAAAAGAAGATCTCCCTGCTATAATCATTTATAACAATAAAAGTTACATCCGTACTTTCCCCAAACAATAATTTCATGGTTCCTTGATTTAAATCTCCTCTAATACTAACTACTGGAGGGAATAGAAAGTATGATACTACTTTTTCAGGGTTAGGAAGCTTGCCATCGAATATTGCTTTAGCAGTATTGATGGTTTGATCCAATCTTTCCTTTAACTCGGGGTACATGTAATCCGGACTTGCCTCAACCATGTCTAAAATCTTTTGATAACCAAATTCTTTAAAAATTCTCCATAAATGCTTTCCCAAAGGGCTGTATGCTTTCGTATATATATCATCAGGAATATCCCCATAATTATGTGTAATTTTTCTCACACTCCAAAGATAATTTATTGAAGTTGAACAATGAATTGTATTTTGATCATAAATATATTTGGTACTAAAAGTTAAACCTTGAATGTTAATTAAGATATTATTATAAATTTAATATTAAATAAATGAAATATTTTCCAAAGATAATTCCATTAAATTGGACTGGTGTCTTTAATAATGTATTATTTTGATATAATAAAAGCATTATTCGAAAATAAAATAAAATATTTGATAGTTGGTGGATTAGCGGTAAATTTGTATGGAGTACCAAGAGTCACACAAGATATAGATCTAATTATCTACATGGAAAGGGAAAATATTTTAAAATTAAATCATCTACTTAAGAATCTTGGATATATCCCAAGATTAGCGGTTAACCCAGATGATTTAACTAATAAAGAAATAATAAAAGAATGGATTGAAAATAAAAATCTGAAGGCATTTAGTTTCTATAATGAAAGAGAAAACTATAAAGTTGTTGATATTATTCTCGTCCATCCTCTCGATTTTTTAAAAGCATTTGAACGAAAGACCATTAAAAAAATTGATGAAACTGAAATTTATATTGTATCAATTGACGATTTAATACTTATGAAAGAAGTTGTTGGAAGAAAACAAGATTTTAGTGATATTGAATTATTAAAAAAAGTAAAATTGTGGAATGATGAAGAACATGTCTGAAGGATTTTATTATACTTTAGAAGATAATAAAATTAAAGAATACATGAAACTCACAACAAAACAAAAATTAAAATGGTTGGAAGAAATTAACGAGTTTACAGAAAAAGTTCTAACATTAAAAGATAAAAAAAATCGAAATCGTTTAATTGGAACTGAAAGTTTAGTCTGAAGGAAATAAAATTGGTTGAAGAAAAAGAACGTGTTTTGACGATGTGTTGGTTTGGAGTGAGACAACCTCTTGCTACGTCAGTAGTGCATGTACCAGAATACGAAATAAGTCCCAAAGAATTGGAGGAAGGTCCCTTAATCTTTATTTGGGACAAATTTATGAAAGCACCCAATATCATTGAATTATTAGGTGAGTCAATCCCTTGGTCTCCCGCGTTAATTGACGGTTTCAAGCGTGTATGGAAAGAAATCAAGTCAGGAATTCTTAATCCAGAACTACAAAAAAATGTAGGAGGAAGATGCCTTGGGGCGGTTTTACTTACCTCTAGATTATCTGACGAGCAATTAAAACCTCTTATCAAGGATTATGAGAATAGAGGATATGTTTTAAAAGAAGTAGATGGTTTGATAGGTGATTTGACTCGAAAAATTCTTGCTTTCCTGCCTAAATAAATATAATTAGATTAAAAAAAATAATGAGAATTTTTATATGAATGAGAAAGATCGTAAAATCCTAATAGTTGGAGGAGGAAAAGTTGGATCACACGCACTTCAATATTGTCGAGATAATAATTTCGCTGCAATAGTGGTTGATGAAAATATAGACTGTTATGTTCGTCCAGAAGTAGATTTTATTGAAAATAATGATATTTTTAAAGTCATTAGAGATATAGAAAAAGGAGAATCTGCATTAGTTATAATAAACTTAAAAGAATTAATTAATATTATAGACACTTTTGTTTTTGATTATATAATTCCTGCAATTCCCGTTCATCTGCTTGGAAAATTAACTATTGACTTTTTTTTAAATAAAAACATTAAAATTAAACCTTCCATGGATTTAATTCAAAAAATTCAACCTAATCTTGATCCAACCATTATATGTAGTAATAATGATGAAGAAGGAATTATTGTTGCCAGTTATATGCCTGCAGGAATTAAATGTGCTCCGAACTGTATCGAAAATATTATATGTCCAATTACTAAAATAGAAAAACCAAAGCCGCTATTTGAGATATTCCAAGATGCATGTATGGATTTTCCATCAAAAATTTTACAAAGCAAGCAATTAATACCCAATTTAGGGGGATTTCCTACCGAATCAATAAAAGAATTTCTAGACTTTTTATATTCCGTGAACAACAATTTTTTAATTGGTACTTCTTGCATGTGCCATGGTATTATTAATGCATTTGAAATCAAGTAATGAAGTCTTGATACAAAAAATTATTAATGTAGAAAAAGGATTTGAATTAAAATATATTTGGTGTTTTATATGGTAACTTTAATAGCAACATTAAATGTAAAAGAGGGTAAAATGGAAGAAGCTATAGAGCTTTTGAAAGAAATTGTCCAAAAAGTACGAGCGACGGAACCAGGTTGCAAAGCATATATTCCGCATACAGTAAGTGGAAAGAAGAATGCAAATAAAATCGTTTTTTATGAAAAATATGCAGATAAAGAAGCATTAACCATTCATTCAAACAATTTAGCAAAGAATTTTGAGAAATTATTTCCAATTTTAGAACCTGGAATGGATATTATGACTTGTACTGAGATAATTTAATTAATCTCAGTCCTTTTTTTATTTAATTTAAGACAATATAGGATGACCAATACGTTCTTATATTGGATATCCAATATATAAACTGGTGATAACATGAAAATTGGGATAGTATCAGATGGAAAATATGGTGAAAGGGCATTTGAAAATATCTGCAAGATTTTTGAGTGTGAATGGATCCAATTAGAAGAATTATCAACTAGCATAATTCTTGATGATTATGAATTGAACATTCCAGATTGTGACCTTTACATTTCATATTTAAGACACCCCGATCAAGTTATTGCACTAGCAGAATTAGAGAAACCTGTGATTTTAGGAGTACATCTTGGAAATGGTTTATACAATCAGCTAAAAGAAATTAATCCTAATGTATTTGAATTTCCTTCCATGTGTTCTGTTGAACCAAACACCAATAATTTTGAAGTGGATGTATATGCAAATTTTTTTGGTCGACCCAAGTATAAAATTGAAATGAAAGATGGAATAGTAAAAAAGATTGAGGTTTTAAGAAGTTCTCCTTGTGGATCCAGTCGAGCAGGTCAAAATTTTTTAAAAAATAAAAAGATATCACCTGAAGTATTACAAGAATTTGCAATTAACGTATGTCACGAATGCCGCTCTCCTCGTTTTGGGAAAACATGTGATAAAGAATTAGCAGGTCTTATTCATCTTCGTTCATTAATCGACAGTTTGAAAGTAATAGAAGATAAAAATAATAATGTATTTTCAGAATTTGTGGAAAAAATCGAAAAAGAGTATAATTCCAGAATTCTATCTTGTTTTATTGGATGATTTTTTATAACATAAAAGTTATTTTTTTAAATTTTAGTTTAAAATTCATATAGTTTATGTACTATTTGTTTAATTCAACTTTGATGCTATTATATGTATTCTAATATGATAGATATGAAGTTAAATGAATTGAATTTTAACTTAAGAATATCATTTTTCTTGGTTAATTTTTAATCCTCTAGGAATCGTTTTGATATCTAAAAAATTATAAATATTATTTTTACCTAAAAACAACATAATACGAAAATCCACGTGAGTTTTTTTGAAAGAAGAAATTAAAAATTGGGATATTGAAACTTTTAAAAAAATAAACGGTGTGAAAATTGAGAAATTAGATCTTTTTTTCAGGTTTGTATCGTTTATTTTTGGTAAAATTTATTTTTTTATCCCTACTCTTGCATTAATATATATCATTGGTGAATTCTTCTTTTTTGATTTAAAAGTATTAGCCATGTTATTGGGATCGGGTATGTTTGAAAATCTTGCTTTAGCATTTTGTTTGAAATTTACTGTAAGACGAAAACGCCCATATGATGTTCTGGAAGACGTAAATATGAGGGGAAAACATAAAGATCCTTCTTTTCCATCCAATCACGTGCAAAATTTAATGGTATTTTCAATGATTTTACTAATTTTTAATGGTTTTGAATTCTGGCTTTATGGTATTATTTTTATATTTTTAACAATTATTGTTGGATATAGCCGAATTCACCTTGGTGTTCATTATCCTACTGATATAATAGCGGGAATAATAATCGGATTAATTATTGGTATAATAATTGCGATCTTTGGTCCACCATTTGTTTATTGGGCTATTAATCGATATTGGTTTTTTTAATTCTTAAAAAAACATCTCCATAAATATCATTAGTCAAAGATTATCTAAATAAGGTAATCTTGTTATTTGTTAATTGTAGAATATTAATATCGTTTTAGGATTTGACATAATGAAATTAGGAGATGAATTATTACCAGAGGAGATACCAGAAGATCATCCGCGTGTATTAAGCTTGAAATATCGCCACAAAATTACTGATGGGTTAGAGAAAAACGTTGTGGCCAAAGCTGGATTGATTGCACATGGAAGAGGCGAAGCTTTCGATTATTTAATTGGTGAAAAAACAATTAAACCTGCAAAAGATGCAATTAAAGCTGCTTGTGCTTTGTTATTATTATCAAATCATCCTATTATTAGTGTTAATGGGAATATCGCTGCTTTAGTTCCTAAGGAATTAGTTGAATTAAGTAAGGTTCTTGAATGTGCCCTTGAAGTTAACTTGTTTTACCGCAGACCTGAACGATTGATTGCTATCGAAGAAGAATTGAAGAATGCAGGAGCTAAAGAAGTATTAGGTGTTCACGAAAAAACCGAATTAGAACATCTTTCAAGTAAAAGAAGAATCGTGGATCCAAAAGGAATTGCAATTGCTGATACTGTATTGGTTCCTCTGGAAGATGGGGATAGAACTGAAGCTTTGAAAGCGATTAATAAAAATGTTATTGCTATAGATCTTAATCCAATGAGCAGAACTTCAATTAAAGCTGATATCACCATCGTGGATAATGTAGTAAGATGTATTCCAAGAATGGTTGAGGTTATTAAGGATTTAAAGAAACTTCAAAGGCATGAATTGGAATTGATTTATAAGGAATTCAATCAAAAAAAGAATTTAAAAGATTCATTAAACGAAATGATTCAATATCTTACTAATTTTAAATTTTAATCATGAAATATTTACGATTGAAAAAAGTTATTATCTCTATAACGAAATTAATAAACAAAAAATGAAATACTATCTAATAATAAAATCGTCTTGATTCATGTGTTTTAAAATATTTTTCTTAATTATTACGTGAAAAATCATGCGAGAGAAATGGCGTAAAAAAAGAAATAGAAGACATCAAAGAAAACAAAGAAAAAAGAAATAAAAATTTTTGTTTTAAAATTCATTTAATACGAAATATTAAAAATTTTTAATTTTACCAAAAAGCATTTTTTTAGATAAATTATAAATGATTTTCATTCATTCTAGTAATAGGATTAAAATCATAAGGTGGCAACTTTAAATGGTAGAAAAGAAAATTCAACCCGTTTTGCAATTGGCTTTAGATTTTATGAACCTTGATCGAGCTATGGAAATTGCAAGGGAGAGCGTTAAAGGTGGAATTGATTGGTTAGAAGCTGGAACTCCATTAATAAAATCTGAAGGGATGAATGCTGTAAGGGTATTGAAAAAGACATTTCCTGAGCAAAAAATCATTGCTGATATGAAAATCATGGATGTCGGAGGAATTGAAGTCGAGATGGCTGCCAAATCTGGTGCTGATATTGTTATAATCTTAGGTTTAAGTGATAATTCAACCATTTCTGAGGCAGTCGCTAGTGCTAGAAAATATGGCGTACAAATAATGGCTGATTTAATCAATTGTAATAATTTTGTTGAGCGAGCAATTGAACTTGAAAAGCTTGGTGTGGATATTATTTGCATACATGTAGGTATTGATCAACAAATGCGCGGAATGCAGCCTATTGAATTAACTCAACAAGTTTCTGATGCCGTATCTTTTTCGAAAGTGGCCATGGCAGGAGGAATTAATTCCGAAACTGCACCTAAAGGAGTAGAAGCAGGAGCAGATATAATCATTGTAGGTCATGCGATTACGGCTGCAACTTCTCCTGAAGAAGCTACACGAACAATAAAAGAAGCCATGTTAACGGGAAAGCCGAAAGAAAGCAAACTGATGAAAAAATACGCAGAAGAAGAATTAGTAAAAGTTTTTGAAATGGTTTCAACGCCAAATATTTCTGATGCGATGCATCGAAAGCCTTGTATGATCGGTATCAATCCCGTCTGGACAGGTTTAAAACTTGTTGGCCGTGCAATAACTGTTCGCTGTTATAATGGAGACTGGAGTAAAACAGTTGAAGCAATAGATATTGGTAGCGAAGGTGATGTAATAGTTATTGAAGAAGGAGGAGACATCGCTGTCTGGGGTGAATTAGCATCATGGTCTTGCCGTTCTAAAGGTATAAAGGGGGTAGTTATAGATGGTAGTATCCGTGATGTTGATGACATTCGTGAAATGAAATTCCCTGCATTTGCTAGATATGTTCGTAGTGATGCTGGTGAACCAAAAGGCTTTGGTGAGATTAACGTTGATATTATGTGCGGAGGACAGAAAGTACGACCAGGTGATTGGATCATTGGTGATGATTGTGGTGTTATGGTAGTTCCTAAAGAAGAAGCACAAGAAATGGCAAATCGAGCTGTTGATGTTTTAGAAAGAGAAAATAGGGTTCGAGAAGAAATTAAAAAAGGTAGTACATTATCTAAAGTTTTAAAGCTTAAAAAATGGGAAAAACTCATTGGTTAAGGTGAATTCTAAATTAGAATCGTCTTTTTTGGAGCGGGCTCTATTGGAAGCATATTTGGAGGCTACATGGCGAATAATACTAATGAAGAGATTATCTTAATCGGAAGAAAAAATCATGTTGACACAATAAATAAAAATGGTTTATTGATAACTGGCGTAAATGGCACATTTAAAATCAAAAATATTCAAGCTCTAACAAATCTGGATAATGTTAAAGACATTGACATTATTTTTATAACTACGAAAGCTTATGATACAAAAAAAGCAGCATTATGCATTAAAAATTTTCTTAATGAACAAACAATTATTGTAAGCTTGCAAAATGGTTTAGGAACAGAGATTGTTATTAAAGAAAATATAGAAATAACAGAAAAAATATTTCGTGCTACTACATCAAATGGAGCATTAATGAAAGAACCTGGCCATGTGATCCATACTGGTTTTGGCAATACGATTGTAGGTTGTATTTATAACAAATATCAATACGAATTAAAGAAAATTACAAAATTATTTAGCGATGCGGGCTTTAAACCTGAAACAACAAATGAGATTAAAAATGTTATATGGAAAAAAATAATGGTAAACGTGGGGATTAATCCACTCGGAACTTTATTAAATGTCACAAATGGATTAATCCCACAAAAAATCCCCGAAAAAATGATAAAGAAAATACTAAATGAAGCAATTGAGGTAGCAAAGAAAGAAAACGTGTCAATTAATTTGAAAGATGCATATGATTCAGTAATTGATGTTTGTCACAAAACCAAAAATAATCGAAATTCTATGCTTCAAGATATAGATAATGGTAAAAAAACTGAAATTGATTTTATCAATGGGGCTATAGTTTTTTTGGCAAAAAAATATGATATTGAAGTTCCTTATAATGAATTGATAACTGCATTAATAAAAGGGATTGAAAAAACTAGTTAAAATAAAGAATGCATAATTATACATTTTTATACACATTTGAAATCCTAAAAACAATTCTTAAAATAAAGATTTATATAGGACATCGCATTTTAAAGCAATGAAAGTAAATCGTTTATAAATATATTCACTTGAAAATTAATTGGAGCGGAATTCAATCCAAGAAGATGGTATCTGCGAAGAAAAAATCCTAAAAAAAATTAATTCCATTCTAGGTAACGATATGGATTATGCTTCTGGGAAAATTTTAGGATCTATGTGTACAAAACCGCTTCAATTTGCCAATAAAATTTATTCTGCTTATTTAGATAAAAATTTGGGCGATCCAGGGCTTTGGTTGGGTACTTGGTCCATGGAGCGAGAAGTAATTAGTATGATGGGTAATTTACTTCACTCTAACGAAGCCGTTGGATATCTTGTTACTGGTGGGACTGAAGCAAATCTAATTGCGATAAGGACAGCTCGGAACCATTCCAATTACTTCAAGAATGATAACGAAATAATAGTCCCCAGTTCTGCACATGCTTCATTCGATAAAGCTGCTGACTTGATGAGATTAAATATCATTAAATGCCCATTGAATGAAGAATATTCTGTTGATATTGAAGCAGTTAAAGAAGCCATAAGCCCAAGAACTATTGCTATTGTCGGGATAGCTGGCAGTACTTCTCTTGGAACAGTTGATGACATAAAAGCTCTCTCTGATCTTGCCATTGATCATAATATTTACCTTCATGTGGATAGCGCATTTGGAGGATTTGTATTACCTTTCCTTAGACAACTCGGTTATAATGTTCCTGATTATGATTTCATTCACGAAGGTGTAAGATCTATTACTATTGATCCTCATAAAATGGGACTTGGTCCAATTCCTGCAGGAGGCATTATTTTTCGGAATACTGACGTCGTTGGAAAGTCGTATTTCGAAATTCCTTATTTAGCAGGTGGGCATTTCCGACAAGCAACAATAGTAGGGACGAGATCTGGTGCATCTGTTATAGCAACGTGGGCAATAATAAAATATCTAGGTAGAAAAGGTTATAGTGCGATTGTGAAGAAATGCATGCAAACAACAGAATATTTTATAGAGCAAATGGAATACATTGATGGGATTGAAGTAATCAGGAAACCAGTTATGAATGTCGTAGGATTTACTAGCAATAAATTTAACGTAAGAAAAATTGATAAAGAATTAAGAAGAAAGGGATGGGCATTAGGATATTTCAACACTAAGCCACCTATTTTACGTGCAGTTTTTATGCCTCATATCAAAAAAAATCATGTGGATAATTTCTTGCATGATTTGGAAAAAATTACTAAAAAATTAGTTCCAATCTCAGCAAGTGAAAAATTAGCTCAATCAATTTGAATTCAAAATTCTATTTTTTAGATAAAAAATAATACTTATAAAAAAGAAAATCTTTATGTTTCTAAGATCATAAAATAAGATTTATTTTTTGGGGTTTATTAATTGGAGAAAGAAATACTCACTAGGTATAAAATGATCCTTTTTGGTGATGAAAAAGTAGGAAAAACATCTCTAGTTAATAGATTCATTAATAATAAATTTGAAGAAGATTATTTAACCACCTTAGGTTATAATGTATATGAAAAGCGATTTCAATTTGGAGAATATATTGTCTCTTTAATGATATATGATATTGGTGGTCAAGAACGTTTCGCTGAATTAAGAAAAAGATATGCTGAAGGTGCAAATAGTGCATTATTAGTATATGATGTTACGAATCAATCTTCATATGATAATATTGAAAAATGGGCTCAAGAGCTTTATAGATATGTTGGTCCTCTACCATTTGTTATTATTGGAAATAAAATAGATTTAGTGAATGAACGAAAAATCGATTTTTATATGGGTGAAAAGATATTTATTGACTTGGGTGCTGTAAGTTTTCTTGAAACATCAGCTAAGACTGGTGACAATGTTGAAAGAGCATTTCAAATCCTTGCATTTGAAACTTTGAGAACTCACATCCAACTTTAATTACAGACTTATTATAAAATGTCGAATAAGACTTAAAAAAGTATATTTCATTGTTTGTTATAAAAAAATATTTTCAATTGATGGATATAAAATGGAACCTGATAACCTCGTTCGATATAAATTAATACTATTTGGAGACGAAAAAGTCGGTAAAACTTCACTAGTGGAACGTTATGTTAATGACAAATTTGAATTAAATTATTTGAGCACGTTAGGTTATAATGTCTATGAAAAGAGAATCCCTTGTGGTGATTTTATAGTCTCTTTAATGATATATGATATTGGTGGTCAAGAACGTTTCGCTGAACTTAGAAAAAGATATGCTGAAGGTGCAAATACGGCATTATTGGTTTTTGATGTAACAAATGAAGAATCATTTGATCATATCAAAAAATGGACGTTAGAACTCAAAAGATATATTGGTAATTTACCTTTTATCCTAATTGGAAATAAAATTGATTTAGAAGAAGAGCGAATAATTGAAATTGATTTAGCAAATAAGTTGAGTATTGATTTGGGCGCGATTACTTATATAGAAACTTCAGCTAAATCTGGAGAAAATGTTCAAATTACATTTGAACGACTTGCATATGAAACACTTAAAGAGAACTTACCGAAATGAATTATTGATTAAAAAATGGAAATGCTCTTTGGACTATTTTATTAGCATCTTTGAATGTTTGAGTATTACCATCCCAATTTTTTAGCTCAATTGAGTATTTGGCTGTAAATATTTTAGAGAAATTGTTCAATCCATTTCTTAGTAGACTAGAATCTTTGTCGGATATTAAGGCAAAGCCTAGATCCCCTTTGAAGCTAAACAATATGGCTCTGTTCTTGTATTTTACAATTTCAGGAGGTTTCTCAGTCCCCAAAGCAGTCTGAATCATTGAACTTACTCCATGAATGGCCCCTGATATCAAAACAGTTTGTCTAGATGAAGATGGTATGAACTCCTGTTCAAAAATTGTTACCCCATTATGTTTGAATACAATTAGTTTAAACACTTTTTGTGATATTAGATAAACAGCATAAGGATTTTTATAGAACCCTATAATAGCAAATACCAAACCCGTTGAAAGAAATAATGGATAACTTCCTCTAAATATATTTCCAATTATAAAATTAAAATTATTAATAAAAATTCCTAAAGCTATACTCAAGAATAATCCTATTAATGATATTAAAAGCCCAAAGAAAATAAATAAGAATTGATTTTTTACCCTTTTGTTATCAACTGATCGATATATTACAATAATTCCTTTAATCATTCTAAAAGTAACAAAAATACCTGCTAAAAAAACAAGAAATCGCACATAATAACTTAAATCGATCATCCAAGTGGAAAATTCTTCAGAAAAATAAATTTCGATTTGATTTGGAGAGAAAATTAGCGCATAAATTGCTCCAACTAATGAACTATATATTCCAAATATAAGTGTTCGGACTTTTCCATATTCAATATATTCAAAAAATATATACATCGAACTAATAGACATAAGTCCTGCCATAATTAGAATTAAATAACACCAATAGGATATCCAATAAGATAAAGCATAATTATCTAGAGTAACACTCATAATAATGGTATAAAAAATGCCATTTAAGAAAATTGTACAAATCAAAAAGATCAGAGATGAAGTAATTTTTAATTTTGCTGTGAGAAACGGTTTGATCAATAATAATCCAAGAGTTATTGATATAATAATCTCAATTAATCCAAATATAATTCCCAATATGAACATTAGAACTCAACTGAATTTTATAAATATAAATTTTCGATTTTTTCAGATCTTTCAAAATATATATTAGACAGATATGGAATATATATTAACATGAAGGAGGGATTTAGTAAATTATGTAATAATTGTAAAAAGAAGAATACATGTGAGTATAAAAATGCTGATATATTTTCTTGTATTAAAAAAGAACCATTAAATGAGCCAGAGAAATTGATCTTAAATTTTCTTAGAAATATCCAAAACGAATCGGAAAAAAATAAATTAAAAGATTTTCAATTACTTCGTTCTTTAGTACAGTTTATGTTTGATATCTTGTAATTATTTCTTATTATTGTTATTTTGGTTTATTTTATTTAATAACCAATCCAATAATTCTTTCCCTTTTTCAGCTTTATTTGAGAATTGGAAGTAGATTAAATTTTCCTCTTCATTTAAAATAAATGGATACACTAAAATTGATTCATAAATTACTTCTTTATCAATAAATGGAATAATTTCTAAATTAATTTTTTTCCCTGAGTTAGTTAATATTTCTTTTCTTGAATTTTCTAATTGAATAATATTTCCTTGTTCAATAATAAATTTATTTATTTCCTCTTTACGCCAGTTTAATAACTCTAAAATCATTTTTTCTGAATCCTTTAGGATATTTTTATCCGAAAATACGTAAAAATGGATTACATGTTCGGTGCTCATTGGTTTCGTATGATGAAATATATGAAATCCATGAAATTCGCAATTCATTAAGAGAAAACTCAAAAATGGATTTAAACTAGTTTGATACGTCGTGTAATCTACCCTAATTTTTTCATTCTTGAAAAATTCTTGAAAATATTCCTTATAAGGTGTGGATATTTTCTTTAAAGAGGATTTCTCAAACAGTGAATTGAGATAATTTTTTAATTTTGGGAATGTATTTTTCTTAAATAAATCGAATTCTTCTTGCATTAATTGAATCTCATCTTCTTTTTCCTTCAATTTCTCTTCAAGATCGACATCGTACGGGTTATAACTTTGTGGTTTTGTTAAAGTATCTATATGAACCCAGCCATTTCTTGCTAATTTATCTAAAAAGTTATAAAGATAAGTTCTTTGTATTGAAGGAGTTCTTTGGTTTAGTTCACGAACAGTCATGCTTTGATTTTCCACCAATAAAAGATAAATTTCTGCTTCTTCCTTTGATAAACCAAATTTCATTAATGCTTCAATGGCTTCTTCGTTAGAAATTCCCATGCTATTAATCACCAAGGTTTATAAGAAAAATATTTTCTTTCTAAAAATTTAAATAGTTGTGTAAATATATTTACACAAATAAATTATAAATTTTTTGTTTATTTAAAAAAATTAAGGTGCATAATTTTGAAATGTGAAGGATATGAGGAACCTGATTATTTATCTGAACCATTAGGATTACCTGAATCGGTCGATTTTGATAAATATATCGTCGCCACTTATCTTGGAAGACTTGATGCAAATATAAGCGTCGATATTATTGGACCAGCTATAGCTATCGAACAAACTACTGGTACTTGGACTCCCGTTCCTTATGAAACAGCTGAAGTAAGGCGAAAACATGTTGGAAAAGTCATTTCATATAGTCAAATCCCTGATTATGAGTTTGAAAGACCTGGAAAAAAAGAAGAGCCAAAATTAACTTACGTCTTTCAAATTGCATTTCCTTATATTAACGTTAAAAATACAGTTTCAATGTTACTTACCGCTATCTTTGGGAATATTTCAATGGGTGGTGAATTAAAAATGATTGATGTGCGGTTTCCGAAAGTTTTTATAGACGATTTTAAAGGTCCAAAATTTGGGATTGAAGGTATTAGGGCTTTACTGAAAGTTCCTAGTCGACCGCTGCTTAATAACATGATAAAACCTTGCACATATACGTGGAGTCCTGAATTTAAAGACCTATTTTACGGTGCAGCTGCAGGAAATGGACATGGCTGTGATATCATTAAAGATGATGAATTGGTTGCTAATCAAGATTATAATAAATTAGAAGATCGTGTACCTGCATTCATGGAAATGGTTGATAAAGCTAAATCTCAGACTGGTGAAGACACTCTTTATACAGCTAATATAACCGATAGGTTACCAAATGTCATAGAAAATGCCGAAAAGGTCCAAGATTTGGGTGGGAATGCATTAATGCTTAATTTTCCCGTTGTAGGGTATGAAGTAATGAGACAACTAGCAGAAGATCCAAGTATAAAGCTGCCAATTCTCGGTCATATGGATTTTGCTGGATCAATGTACATGTCTCCATGGCATGGCGTCTCAAGTCATATTATTTTAGGAAAATTTGCGAGGATGTGCGGTGCCGATGTCGTTGTTCATCCCGCCCCATATGGAAAAGCAACAGTTATTCAGGAAAAATATGCTAGGGTTGCAAATACAATGCGATGGCCATTCTATCACCTGAAGCCAACCTTCCCGATGCCCAGTGGTGGAATCACGGTCGGACTCGTGGAGAGATGTATTAGTGAACTTGGAACGGATATTGTAATTGGATCAGGTGGTGGTATACATGCACATCCTGATGGATCTCGTTCAGGTGCAGAAGCTTTTAGACAAGCGATAGATGCAGTAATGCAAGGAATCAAAGTTACTAAGTACGCTGAAGACCATAAAGAATTAGGTGTAGCGCTGGGTACTTGGGGTGCAGGTAAAAAAACAGAATTTAAAGTCAAATAATACTTTTTTTTTCCCCCCCTATTTTTAATCAATATTATTTTATTCGTAAGGATTTATTTATTACATATGAATTCTTTTTCAAAAGAGGAATTAATCAAGGTAAGAAAAGAAAAATTGAAAAGAGAAATTAATTCTGCCCAGAAATTAATTAAAAAGAAAATTGAACCTTTAGAAATAGCCGATATATTTTTTCATGATATTATGAAACTTCTAGAATCAGGGATTTATGAAGCTAGTCCTGATATAAATCAAGAACAATTTTTCGAGGAATTAAGAAAAAAAATCATTTTTAATCAAAATTTAAAAAATATAAAAAGAAAAAGGGAAAAACTTGTCTGAACTGGAAAGCATCTTAAAAAGAATCAATGAAATCTTTAAGGAAGCTAAATTGGACTATGTTATTGTTGGAGGAATAGCAATTATTCATTATGGACATATTAGAGCAACCCATGATGTTGATTTAATAATCGAAAATGATTCTTCTAAATTTCCACAGTTGTTAAAACTCCTAAAATCAAATGATTTTGATGTTATAGAAGATCAATTTTATAAGGGATATAAAGAAAATACTCATATCTCAATATTTGACATTAAAAGCTATATGATGCTTGACATTAAGATTTCTACTAAAGAATCAGAAAAAGAAATTATTAAAAATTCATTAAAACAAAGTGTTTTTGGATCTGAAATTAAGATAGCTTCATTAGAACAAGTATTGATAGGAAAAATCTTGTATTTAGGTAATATCGATGAAGTTCCAGATTCGGACATATTGGAATATCAAGATGTTTTTGATTTCTTAACCCTATATCACTCGAATAAACAAAAAATTGATGAAAAATTGATCGAAGAAAAAATCAAAGAAGTAGGGCTTGAATCCACGTTGAATCGATTGAAATCCTTTAGATTAAATTGAATTCGTTCCGAAATTTTCAAAAAATATTGAAATTATTGAAGAATTTATATATATTATAAGTTTAATAATTCATTTTCTTATTCTTCTATTTTATTGTTCATTTTATTTCACCTAATGCATCATCAATTTTCTTAAGTGTTGAAACTTGTTCTTTTTCCTCTGATAATATTCTATGCGCTTCATCAAAAGATATGGGTTCAAAGATCTTGTCTAATCGCATTTGGTATAAAGTATGGAGTAATTGACTTCTTGGTTCTTTTCTTACTGATTCCACCATTTCAATCAATGTGGGTATGAAGAAATATCTATTTTGAACAAAAATTGCTGTTGCAGCACGATAAATGACCATTTCTAAATTGTTAAGCCTTCTAACTCTACCTTTAAACAAAGGGTTTACAATATGTGGATAAGTTAGTTGAAGTTCAAAATATTGTTCAACATGTTCATTTGCGGTTTGAAATATCTTTAAATTTCCATCAAAGGACTTGACATTGTCTTGAAATTGCTTATAAAAAGTTTTTATAAACATGTTCGAAGCAACTTTAACATCCTCTGAAGGATTTTGACTAGTTATTAACACGCACATGACTTCTTCGTAATTTTTAACGTATATTTTAAAGTTTTGATAATTTAATTCAAAATGATCAGATTTTTGAACATCTTTTTTATCATCTAACATTAATTCTCTTTGAAACATAGTTATAGCAGTGAAGAATCCCCCAAGTAATTCAAAGTTAATTTCAGAACCTTGAAAAGAATAATTAAAGATATTTAGCCCATTTTCTCTTATATTGACCAATAAGAATTCTAAATTCGCGAGATCTGTAAATTTTGATTCCGTTAATTTCCATTTGGAAAGTTTCTTTTTATATCTTGGTCTCATAATACCATATTTGATGGTTAATGGTATAGCAATTGCAGCAATAATTAAAGGTATCCAGATGGGGGAGTAACGAATGATGATATCAAGGATCGTTATAACGTTAACTTGAATTATAGTTGGAAGAGTAGCAGTACTTATATGACTTTTTCCAGAATAAGTCACGTTAATTGAAATACTTCGAGCACCAATAGGAACTAAAACTCTTATTAATGCATATCCATCAGGACTAATTGTCCCATAATATATATTGGAAGTACCTAATCCCCCAAATACTAAATTACATTGTACTTGTTCCCCTATTATTGGAGAATTGTTTGCTAGAAATTTTAAATATATGATTATTTCTAAAGTTTGACCTTCTAGAATCTCATTTATAACATCTACCGAAAGGATACTTTGATAAAATATGACCATAACATTTTCAACTAATGAATTGACAGCATTTATGGTCTCATTTCCTTCATATAAAACTTGAATTGAAAGATTATCTAATCCTTGGTAGGTAGATATATCCAAAATAGCGATTCCAGATCCATTTGTGTAAACCTGGTAATTAATCGTGCCACCAGGATTACTAGTGACTGCAAAGATCACTAATTCGTTTTTAATTGGCGTTCCATCTACTAAAGTAAGGTTAGCACAAATTTCAAACTCATCACCAGCCATAATTTCAGAAGGAACTAAAAGGCATATATTACTAGCTAAGATAATAATATCAATAAAATAATTTGAAGAATTAACTTCATTGTAACTTATATTTCCGGAATACATTAATAAAATAGTGAAATTGTCATTAATTTTTTCTGGTGTTATTTCAACTGTTGCAATACCACTTTGATTTGTATATTCTACTTTTTCACTGATTCCACTTTGCGAATAATTTATTTGAAAAGTCACTATTACATTGGGAATTGGAGTTCCATCTTGTAAAGTTAAATTCGCATGAAGTTTAAGTTCATTCCCAGCCAATACTTGAATTGGTGGATTAATTAAATTCAAAGATGTATTTATTTTTGGTTTAATAAAAATCGAAATGTTAGCTTGTGCAAGTTGAAAATCTATTGCCTTTGCTGCAATAGAAATGTTATAATAAGTGTTTTCTTGTATTCCTGAGATTTCTGATAATTTAATTGTAGCCTTATAAAGACCAGCAAGGCTTGTTATACGATCCATGGTTTCATTATTTGACAATAATTGATAAGTAACATTACCTCCGTCTTCAGGAACTGCATCTTCAATTGATTCATAGTGATACGAATCGTAATAAATTATAATAACGTCAAACTGTTCATCAGAATACTTTTCTAAATTTTGATATTCGGGGGGAACATCTATTTGCGTGGGGATTTCAAGTACTGGGACTTTGATTTGTAATTTTGCTGAATCGTATCCAATTGCTTGAATTATAAATGTCATTGTGTAATTATTAACATGTAGATTTGTTGAATGAATAAAAACTTCATAATCACCTCCACCTAAGTCAGAATAGGTAAGAGGAACACCAACCCAGTCTTCTGCTTCAACAAATGCATCTTCTATAGGATAAGCTGAATCATTTGTTTGATAATGAATTCTAAAAGATACAGTTGCATTTACGTATAAATTAGACGTTATGACTTGATATATCCCTTCCTCAACTAATCCACTTAAGATTGAAACATTTGTTGCCCCACCGTATATTCTGAAAGTTATATTGAGAGTCGAATTATCATGTACCCGACCCCAGACGAAGATCGTGACATTATGAAATATTGCAGATTCCAATCCCACGGTAGAAAGCCTAATTCGGTACGTTCCATTAGAATAATATGATAATGTGTAACTTTTCGTCCAAATTGACCCATCTGTTGAATTTTTTAATTCATATTCTGCATTCAATATGGTATTACCTGTTTCATTGTCAGTAAAATTGAAATACGCATAAGCATATTCTCCTGCATTTACATCAGTAGAATTATAAATTAACGAAATGTTTGATGCTAGTGATAATATATCCAATTTCGTTTTATTTAATCCTACTTCCGTTCCATTATACCAAAATACTTGTACAGTATAATTTATAACGTTTTGAATTAGGGTTTGATTAATGTCACACTCATAAAAGACGAGCGAATTACTACCACTAACAGATTTTGATGTCGAATAATTCGCATCATACAATGGATAAATCGTTGCGTTTGCTAATCCAGTATTTATTATAGTGCTAAAATTACACGAAATGTTTACAATATCAGTAGCATTAACTAGATCAATGAAAATATCATTTCTTATTACAGAAACATTCGTAAGGAAATTCGAACTATTGCAAATAACATTCCATGTACCATTTTGGGCATTGAATAAGGTTAAAAGTTGTCCAAATGGTTCGTTATAGAGATATGCATCCGAATGATTTACACCATTCAAAGACACGTTTTCGATATTCCAATTAGGGAGGGATAAATTAATGAATTTATTATACGAGTTAAAAAAAAATCC
>RDOG01000020.1 GCA_011365055.1 Promethearchaeota archaeon | reverse complement strand
AAACCCGAGCCCAAGAAAGAAGAGGTAAAACCCGAACCAAAACCCGAGCCCAAGAAAGAAGAGGTAAAACCCGAACCAAAACCCGAGCCCAAGAAAGAAGAGGTAAAACCCGAACCTGAACCTAAGAAAGAAGAACCGAAACCAAAACCTAAAACCGCAGCAAAGACCACAAAAACTAAAAAGAAAAAGACAAAAAAAGCGAAAAAAGCATAAATTTTTTAATTAAATTATTTTATTTCATTTTTTTTATTTTATATATTCTACTACTTTTACGAATTTATTTTAGATAAATTCTACATGATTTCTATCTTTTAAAGAAAAATAGACTATAATCTAATTATTCTGCCAATATCATCAATATTAATTTAGTTAGAATCTACTATGTTTTCAATCTTGTTAATGATAAAACCCTTTCTTTTTTAAATTCAAGAATCTTTCGAAAGAAACTGATATATTTATATCATAATTTAGATAATTCAAATAAGCTTATAATATGACATCGTTATATTTCTTAATGGGTGACAGATGTTATGTCAATTGAAGAATTTTTTGAAGCTGCTGGTCCTGTACCAACAAAATGGATAAATGATTGGAAAAAAGATAAGAAAACAATCGGTTTTTTCTGTTCATACATACCTGAGGAAATAATTCATGCTGCAGGTATTTTACCAATTAGGATCAACGCAAGAGGGCACCATGAGACGGATGTAGGTGATGGATTTCTATCACGACTAAATTGTACATTTTGCAGAACTTCACTTGATAAAGCTTTAAAAGGTGAATATGATTTTCTTGATGGATTGGTCTCTTTAAATTCTTGTGATCATGTTCGGAGAACGTATGATAATTGGGTGCACGAAAAGTCTCCCCAATTTGTTCATTTCTTGAGTGTCCCTCATCACGCAACACCGGAAGCTATTGATTGGTATAGAGGTGAAATTTCTCTCTTTAAAAATAAACTACAAGAACATTTCAAGGTTCAAATTCCTGAGAATAAAATAAAGAATTCAATTAAAGTTTTTAATGAGACTCGAAAATTATTAAAAGCTTTATATGAAAAACGGAAAGAAGCAGAATTGAAAATAACGGGAAAAGAAGCATTTGCGATAACAATCTCTTCTACGGCATTGCCACGAGAAACGTTTAATCAAATGTTATCAAAATTTTTAGAAAATTACGATTCGCGACCTTCTTTAGAATCTAAATCTCGCTTACTTGTTGTTGGAAGCTTGATTGATGATTACGAATACATTCAATTGATTGAAGATATGGGTGCTTATGTTGTAACTGATGCTCAATGTTTCGGTTCAAAATATTTTTGGAATTTGGTAGATGAAAATAAAGAAACTCTCCAGGCACTTTCTGAAAGGTATTTAACAAAACCTGCGTGTCCGAGAATGATTGGTGATAGTGTAGATCATTCAACTCGTCTTGCATATTTAAAAAATATGATTAAAGATTTTTATGTTGACGGAGTCGTGTTTGAAAGTCTAAAATTCTGCGATTTACATTCAGGAGAAAATTATATGTTTATCAAGGAATTGAAAGATCTTGGAGTTCCTGTTTTGGTTCTTGATAGGGAATATACGATATCTGGAGTTGGACAAATGAAAACCCGTGTCCAAGCTTTTTTGGAGGTTTTAGCATGAGTGTTGATGAATTTAAACAAAAGTATGAATTATGGGATAATTTAAGACAATTCTTTACATTAGGAAGGGATATGGCAGCAAATTTTGTAGATGCTCCTAATTTACCCGCGTTTAATATCGGCTTTCTGGATGTCATGGTTGATTATATGAACAATTTATACAATGCTGAGAAGAATGGTACGCCAATTGCAATGTATAATTTTTGTGTGCCTCCTGAATTATTTTATGCTGGTAATTTGTATCCATTATGTCAAGAAGTTGGATCAGTTGCTTTAGCAATTGCCAATACTCCTCTCCACATGAAATATATTGATAAAGCGGAAGAAAGTGGTCTTGCGAGGGAGCAATGTAATGCTCAAAAGATATGGATTGGAGCCACTTTACAAGAGGCAACTCCAAAACCTAACATGATCGTTTATGCTAGCCAACCTTGCGATAGCACCAATATTTTATATCAAGTCATGAAGAACTATTATAAGGTTCCAACGTTCACGTTTGACATTCCTTACTGGCATTATGATGAAAAAAATGAATATTATGATGAACGAACATTGCCGTACTGTGCTAATCAGCTCAAAAAAATGATTAAATTCATCGAAAAAAATGGTAATACGGAAATAACCTTTGAAAACCTAAAAAAAACAGTTGAGAATTCAAATAAAGCTAGAGAATATACCCTCGAATTTTTAGAGCTTTTAAAACATAAACCAAATCCTGCTCCTTCGATGATACCATTCACACTTTATATGACGTTGATGACTTCAGCTGGACTGTCTGGGAATACTATAGAATATGCTAAATGGTGTAGAGATGATGCAAAGGAGAAAATTAAGAATGGAACTGGTGCAATCCATGAAATGTCAAGAGGTAAAAAAGAAGAAAAATATAGATGCTTCTGGGTGTATATACCAATATTTTTTGATCCGATGTTGTTCTCTTGGATGGAAACAAAATTCCAAGTAAGCACTGTCATGGATATGATGGGATATCAGATGGCACAACCAATTGATACAAGTTCAGAAGAAAGCATGTTGACTGATATGTCTAAAACAATACTCGAAATGCCAATGGCAAGACAGTCGAGAGGTCCAATGGAATATTATTTAGACGATGTTGTCAGAATTGTTAAAGAATATCAAGTAGATTTCTGCATTTGGGGAGGTCATCTAGGGTGCAAGCACAGTTGGGCTATAGCAAGCCTAATGAAAAAAATCGTACAAGAAGAAACGGGCGTTCCGATGTTAGTTTTTGAAGTCGACACGATGGATAGCAGGATAATTAAGTCAAAAGAAATCAAGAAAAAGATAAAAGAATTTATAACAGACGTTGTGGAATGATTCCTTTTTTTTTTTTATTTTGAAAAAAGTTCTTATAAAGTAAATTCTTCAATAATTTAATAAGTTAGGAAAAATAGTGTTAAATTGTATAAAATCTGATAATTTTGGAAACAGATAAATTGTATAGAGAATTCATTTAGTTAGTTCGTAACAAAAAGATCATATTAAACGATATTAAATCTGATAATTCTTATAACTGATAAATTGGGTAGAGAGATCAATCAATTAGGTGAATAACAATTTTCTTTGCTGGATGTGATGTGGGTAGCCTTGCAGGGAAGGCTGTTATTATAAAGTGGGAAGATAATTCGGAACCTAAAATATTAGGTAAATCTACTGTATTAAGCCGTGTTATTCCCCAAAAAACGGCAAGAGAGGCATTTGATTTAGCTTTAAATGATGCAAAAGTCACAAAAGAAGACATTAAATTCATTGTTGGTACTGGATATGGGCGAGTTAAAATTCCCTTTGCAAATATTAATTTATCTGAAATAGCTTGTCATGGCAAAGGTGCCCATTGGTGTATTCCTTCAATCCGAACTATTGTTGATATTGGAGGTCAAGACTCTAAGGTAATTCGCGTTGATGAAAATGGTAAGTTATTAGATTTTGGAATGAATGATAAGTGTGCTGCAGGAACTGGAAGGTTTCTAGAAGTTATGGCTAAAGTTCTTGAAACTAAGTTGGAAGATATGGGTAAAATATCATTACAATCCTCAAACCCTGCTTTAATAACTGCACAATGTGGCATATTTGCTGAAACAGAAGTAATTTCACTAATCGCAGAGGGTAAAAAAGTTGTTGATATAATTGCAGGTCTTCATGATTCGATTGCTTCAAGAACACTCTCACTAATAAACCGGGTTGGATTGGAACTTGATATAACAATGACTGGTGGGGTTGCAAAAAACATTGGTGTTGTCGATTCGTTAGAAAAGAAACTTAACGTAAAGCTTAAAAAAATTCCTATTGATCCACAGATAATAGGCGCTCTTGGTGCAGCTCTTTTTGCTAAAGAAGAATATAAAAAATCAATAAAGCAATCTTCACATAAATTAAAGAAATGGGATTTTTAAAAAGTTTCGGACGTATAACGATTGTTTTTAAAAGAATTAAGAATAATACTTGAAGAAATAAAAAAAAATACGTCATTAAAAGAATTCTTTATCGATGATTCAATTAAAATCAAAGAAAATTTTAAATTCGAAATAAATCCAAACTTTTCTAATGACATAATCTTCAAGGAAGATACCTATCTTGAGCTTGGAGGTCCTAATAATGCATCCACTTCCATAATACTTCCTACAAATGACGAGGCTGATCTTAAAAATATTATAAACAACAAAATCACCTTGATCGGACCAAATATTAGAGAATCCAAAGAAAATAATTTAGATTTCGGTCAAATTTTTATTATGGGTGGAAAAAATATTTTGGAGATATCTTTGAAGGATTTGGACAGGAAAACACGTTTAATTAACTATTTAGAAGGTTATATGATAAAAGCTACTCCACGTAAATTATGGACTAGGGTCAGTAAATCTATCGTGGAAAAAGGATTTGATTTTGAGGCTTTAGGAAAAGCATTTTTTATTTTATTAAAAGAATCTATTCCAGAAATTGAGGTAATGGAAATAATTTTCATAACATCAAATAAAGATGATATTAAAAAATTTGATAATTTTAATTCATTAATTTATAAAAAATATGGAGTATCTAAAACAATACAATACTTGGAAAAATATCAAGAATTGGTTAAAAAGCGAGAAGATTGCGGATTTGAGTGGGATTGTAATACTTGTGATTACACTTCTATATGTGATGAAATAGATGATTTAATTGCTCGAATGAAAAAATTCCGTAAAAATAATTAAGAAACAAAATAATGGGTTTTAAATGATCATTGCTATTGTTGGAAAGGGTGGAACTGGAAAGTCCATGTTTACCGCATTATTTACAAGAGCCATGATAAAAGCGAAAAAAAAGAAAATTCTTGTAATAGATGCAGATCCTGCTTATCCACATTTAGCAAAATTATTAGGTGTTAAAGTTCAAAAAGATTTAGAACATATTCGTAAAGAAATAGTAAAACAAGCAAGTAAAAAAGATGAAGAAGCAAAACATGACTTGGTTGGGTCTCTAGATTACATGCTTTTTGAATCTTTATACGAAAATAATAACTTTAGTATGTTAGTAATGGGACAACCTGAATTATCAGGTTGTTTCTGTCCATCCAATTCGTTATTAAGAGAATCCATAGAGATACTTGCTAAGAACTATGATAATGTTATAATTGATTGTGAAGCAGGGCTCGAACAAATTAATAGAAAGGTAATACAAAAAGTTAATACGATAATTGTCGTTTCTGATGCAGCCATGAGATCTTTGGAGACTGCTATTTCAATAAAAAAAACCGCTAAATTATTTACTAAATATGAAAACATGTTTCTTATATTTAATAAAGTATCAATGAATCTTGATAAGCTAGAAAAAGTGGCAAGAGATTATCAATTATCGATATTAGGATCAATTCCTTTTGATGAAAACATTCAAGAGATTGATTTATCTGGTAAAACAATATTTGATCTCGATGAAAATTCAATAAGCTTCATTGCTACTCTAAAAATATTGGAAAATTTAAAAATATAATTCATTTAATTATGTAGATTAAGAAAAAAAAAAATTGATGAAAATGCCCATAGAAATAATAAATTACGATTTAACGAAGGATTATGATGCCGTTAAGGAATTAATGATGGAATTAACCAACTTTTTAAATCAAAGATTTGATGAAAGAAGGTTTACATTGACCTTGTCTCGAAGAATGAGTGATCCGATAAACAATGAAGGAATTATTCTAGCTAAAGATGGTGATAAGGCAGTAGGTATGATTTGGGGTGAAGTCATGTCAACACCAACAAAACATGGACAAATAGCTAATTTCGTAATTACTAAAAATTATAGAGGAAAAGGAATAGGAAGAGACTTAATTCGAAGCGTCATAAAATTTTTTGTGAAAAATAATGCAAGTCATGTGCAGATTAATGCTCGAAACATGGAGAAAGAAGGTAAATTATACGAAAAATATGGGTTTAAAAAACAGTATGTTGTAATGGAAAGAAAGCTTTCTATGGATTATTTTGAAGAGACCTATTAATATAATTATTATAATTAGGTGTTCGAGCACGTGAAATTAAGGGATAATAAAAAATTTTGGGATTTATATAGATTTACAGGGGATTTCTTTGCTATTGATATGAAAACTGATGCTAGTGAAAAATTTGGGGATTTTTTAGAAGGAGAAATTATAGCAGAATTAACCCCCGCTGCTGATGAAAATTTTAGATTGGGATGGATCATCAGGAAAGCAAGTGATGGACTTCCTTATCTTATTTCTTTTTATGAACAGATGGATTATTTATCTATCATTACAGCTCGTGTAGAATTACTTAAGTGAGGTATAACATGTCGTATATTATAGATCAAGTTCTGTATTCCATACCTAGTTATGGATTTAATTCTAATATATATATTTTTTTGAAAAAAGTTTTAATTGATACAGGTCACGATAATTCCTTTGCTCAAAAGGTCATAGATCACCTAAAATCTTATAATATTAACTTAGAAAAAATCATAATTACTCATATTCACCCAGATCATTCAGGAAATGCATATATATTCCAAGAAGCTTTCAATGCAGATCTCTATGTACATGAAAGTATTGCAAAAAAATTTCAAAAACTTGGTGATAAAATTCATTCATTAAAGGATGGAACTATTATTGAAGTGGATGATAAAAATGAATTGCAAGTAATATATACTCCTGGACATACTCCAAGTGATATTAGCATTTATAATGAGAAATATAAAATTCTTTTTTCTGGGGATTGTGTTTTTGCTCAAGGTAGCATTGGACGTACAGATCTCCCTGGTTCATCTCATCAAAAATTGATTGAAAGCATCGAAAAACTCATAAAATTAGATGTTGAATATCTTTGTCCTGGACACATGGCAGCGGTTACAAATGCGAAGGCTCATATTAATCAATCATTAAATTTCGCTAAGCGAGTATTTTATTAGCTAGAGTATGATTTATTTGGAAGCATTTAACGAAGTTTTGGACTATATCCCAGAGATAAAAGGAAGTTCTATTGTATATTTGTTAAAAAAGAATCCTAAAGTTATAATAGATACAGGTGGCAGTCCAAAGATAGGTATTATAATTATTGAAAGATTAAACCAAATCAATCATCCCATGAATGAACAAATATATGTTTTTCTTACTCATTATCACGGTGACCACGTTCAAGGATTCAATATATTATCTGAACGATTAAAAATTTTTGCCTATTACCAAACAGAAAAACCTCCCTTCCACGATGAAGAGTGTGAAAAAATAAACGATCAACAATTTATTCAATTAGGTGATTACAAATTCAAAATAATTTTTACTCCTGGGCACACTAAAGAAAGTATTTGTATTTATGAGGAAAATAATAAAATACTTTTTACTGGTGATACGATATTTGTTGATGGAGAAATAGGATGGGGTAATTCAAAGGAAATTCAATATTCAATCAAGAAATTATTAGATTTGGATGTTGATATAATAGCTCCTGGACATGTTTATCCGCTATTAAAGGGAAAAGAGCATGTAAAGATGGCTGATGAAAAACCTTGGACGACATAAAAACCTAATATCCCCCTTGTAATACTTATATATAAGTAATTCAAAATAAATTACGTGTGTGATTGATTTGAACTCTAAGAGGATTCAATATATTTTATTATTAATTTTTATTTCAATGACCTTAGTTGGTATTATCGGACTAGCCATGTATCCAATCAATGTAATGAGAACTACGCACCAGGCAACGACAAATGATGGAGTTATTATTTCTTATAATATTTACCAACCCATGGGATTGACACAGAAAACGCCTCTGGTGGTAATGGGTCACGGTATCATAGTGAATAAAGAGATGTTAACCAATTTTGCCATGGAATTAGTATCTCGAGGGGTTATTGTCGCTAATCTTGATTGGAGAGGTCATGGGCAAAGTACAGGAGAGCTTAGTTTAGAAGGTTTACCACTTGACTTAGAAGCAGTAATTGCTGATATTCCTTCGCACGTTCCACTTGCCGATATGTCTTCTCTTGCACTTTTATCTTATTCAATGGGTGGTTGGCCTACATATCAATACGCATTAAATCATAACGATACTGTTAAAGCTTGGGTTGGAATTGCTACATCTGGAAATGAAACTGCTTCAAATCAGACCAATATCAATAATGTTTTATTTGTTGTTGGATCTCTTGATGAAGCTTTCCCAATTACTGAGCTTTTAACTGATATGGTCAACTTAACAGGTGCTGGAAATATAAACGATATACAAGCAAACACCCTATATGGGAGTATAGCTGATGGTTCGGCAAGAAAGCTTCAGGTAGTTCCTGGAATCGATCATTTAATGGCTCCTTGGACTAGAGATTTCGTGTTATCAGCAACTAATTGGATAATGGAGTCATTTGGAGGTTCAGCTTACTCATCTTTATCTTTGAGTGTATTTGATATTAGATTTATATTGCTTAATGTAGGTATTGTTGGAATAATTGGTCTCGTGGTTATTTCGGCATTGATCTTAGCAGATAAACTTAGAATTAGAAAAAATTCATCTGAAAAAATGGATGAACTAAAAGAAGATATGATCCAAGATCATTCAACATTATCATTTATTGGAAAATACTATGGCTTCACGCTTGCGTTACTTCCAACAATATTTCTATTAACACCATTAGTTTTATTCCCCCTTCCAATAACTGCTTTACTTTCCATGCTCGTTGGTTGTTTGGGAATTAATTTATTATTTTATTGTTGGCGAATATCAAAAAAATATGAACTTTCAATTAAAAATGTCATTAAGAATGCCTTTGTTCAACAACCAAAAGTGTGGCTATATTCAATAACGTTAGGTATTTTATTTTTCATTGGAATTGAATTTACATTTGGATTACATTATCTTGGAATGATCCCATCATTAAATAGAATGATTTATCTGCTCTTATTCATTCCATTATGCTTTCTTGCATTCTCTTTTTATGGGATGTTCATCCAAAAATTCTCTACTCCATTCTGGGATTCAAAACTAAAAAATAAAAACTCATTCGTAAAGTATATCGTAAGTAGTTTCATTAATTTTCTCATGATAGACTCTTGGTTTGTAATAATTATTCTTACGATTTGCTTGTTCCTGAGAAGTTTTTTCTTTGCCATGATATTAATTTTGATGGTTCCAATTTTTCTATTTGTTAGTTTTTTCTCAGTTTATATTGAAAAAATTACTGGTTCTACAATTCCAAGCGCAATTTTGCATTCTATTACTTTATGTTTTTTAATCTTAACTTTGACACCAATGCTTAGTTTTATGGGATTAATGGGATTATTCATCCCCTAATTTTTTCAAATAATATATATAAAATGTCAAGAGATATTATATGTTATTTTTGTGGAGATGGTTAGATGGATGTTAAAATAATCGATAATTTAAATTATGAAGAAACGGCAAAAGTTTTACTCGAATCCTATGTTCCTCAGTGGGGATTGGTGGGAACTCCAAACTGGAATGCTAGTTATGTGGAACATTTAGACAAATCATACGTAAAACCAAATAATGGACCATATGTGGGTGTATTTGATGGGGATAAATTAATTGGTATTGGTATGGGGGCAATTTCTAACTGGAAAGTTGCTGAAGTTGGAGATGTAAAAACAATTAATATTTGTAATCTTGGAGTTCTTCCAAGTTATCAAAGAAAAGGAATTGCAACATCAATTGTCGAAGAATTAATTAAAGCAGTAACTGGTAAAGTTGATTTTGCATATAGAATTTGTAATGAAGGCTTGAATGATCATTTAGTTCTTAGTAATAAATGCGGATTCGTGAAAAAAATTGACAATGTGAATCAAGTAGCAAAAATTATGGGAAAAGATATGGTCTCAAAAGCAGTAAAATTTAGAGAACTTGGGAAAGTGATGGCTCAATTAATAAAAACTGTTGCTGGACTTCCTAAAGAAGAGAATAAAATTCAAGAAGGTATTATTCGAGACGGAAGTTTAGCTGATATGAAGCAAATTAAAGAAATCATGGACAAATATCAAGAAAATGCGACGATACTCAAGACCTCATCGGAAGTTGAATTAAAAAATATTATTGAGAGCATGGAGCTATTAGATAATGTAAAATTCTCTAAATTATTCCGTGTATGGGAAAAAGATGGTGTCATCCAAGCATTTGTTCTAGGTCGATATGAACCCATTAATTATAATGCGGGTGAAGTTGTAATGCCCATTGTTTCAGATGTGGGATTTGCTTCTGAATTAGACCGAAAAACAAGAACATCTTTTGTAGTTTCTTTGATCTATGAATTTAAAGAGAAAGTACCAGAAGCCTTTGGAACAAATATCGCAAGCGCTCATTTAGACGAAAAAGCAATTGGAAAAGCAGGATATAATGATGATAGATCAACAAGGCCATTATTCGCTAAATTATTATCTGAGAAATTAAAAGATTGGTTTGAGACTAATTGGAACAAAAATAGAGTATATTCTATTCTCTATCAAAGATAAAATGAATTTAAAATATATATAAATGGTTAATTAATTCAATTCATACAATTTTTTTATTTATTTTAATTTCGAATATCAAGTATGAACTTAACTCTATCATTTTCTTTATTTTATTTGGTAACTTGCCATTTCAAGCAGTAATTTAAAACGATTTTTATTATTATGGTTAATTATGAAAGTTTTTATTGTTGGTGGAACAGGATTCCTTGGTTATTATGCAACGTTAGAATTTTTAAAACGTGGTCATCAGGTTGATACAATTTCCATTCCTGATATTGAACTTGGAGATTGGTTCCCAAAGGATAAAGTAGGCGTTAAATACGGTAATGTATTTGAGATGAATCACGAGGAATTAGTAGAGCTATTCAAGGGATATGATGCCATGGTGTATGCTGTCGGACCAGATGATCGATTTACTCCTGATGCTCCTGCGTATGAGTTTTTTCATGAACGATTAGTAGTGGCTTGCGGAAAGGTTGTAGAAGCTGCAAGAGACGCGGGTGTTAAACGCTGTGCCATTTTAAATTCTTATTTTGCATATTTTGATCGGGAACGGCCCGAATTACATTTAGCAGAACGTCATCCTTATATCAAATGTCGTGTAGAACAAGCAAAACTTTGTATTGATATAGGTGGCGATAAAATGGATGTTATGATCTTAGAACTACCCTATATTTTTGGTACCATGCCTGAACGCGTTCCTCTTTGGAAAGACGTTTTTGTTGATCGAATTCTTGGGATGAAACCATGGATCTTTTTCTTTAAGGGCGGATCAAACATGATCTCCGTAGAGCACATCGCTGAGTCAATTGTAGGTGCAATTGAACAAGGAAAAGGTGGGAAATGCTATCCGATTGGGGACGAGAACTTAAATTGGAAAGAATGGATTAATATCATTCAGGAAGCTGCTGGCATTAAGAGAAGAATTGTTACCTTACCAACTTGGATTGGGACTATTGTAGGATGGTATCTTAGAAGAAAAGACAAAAAAAAGGGCAAAGAGGCAGGTTTGAATCACAAGTTACTCTTCAAGGATATTCAATGCCGGGAACTTTTCTTCGATCCAACTCCTAGCCAAGAAGAATTGGGCTTTTCTGGTGGTGGACTCAAAGAATCTATCATAGAAACAATAAAGAGATGTCTTTAATCTCCCTCTAATATTTTTCTTACCACGATTCGAAATGTTTGGCTCTATTCATAAATAATATAATATTAAAACTATTTAATTTTTTATTTCTCAACCGAATATTCAAAATTTTTACTATAAAATTATTGAGTTTTAGAATGAATCATGTTTATTATCTAATATCAATGGAATGGCTTGATTAGTAATTCATTTTTTAAAGATAATAAAGTAGCTATTTTCGATGCGAGAAATTGATATAAATCAATTGATTTTGATAAAAAATTATCGAGTGCTACTTTTTCATCACATGAATCATATTTTATGATTTCTTTTTGATATTTTAAAAAGATAGACAAAGCATTAAGAATAGAAGTCTCAACAGATTTTAATTTGAGAAATAAAAAATCAACATGTGGAAGTTGTGGAGTATAATACTTTTGGAGATCTCCTGAAGTTCTTTCCCATTTTATTAAGTCATAATTTTCTAGCATGATTAATGCTGCAGAAACATTACTTCTAGGAAAATTGGATAGAGATATAATTCGTTCTTGTGTTATGGGTTTGTTTTCAAAATAAAGTATGTTTAAGATTAGTCCAATTATTGGATTTTTCTCTGTTTTAATAAAATAATTTCGAAGAAAAGTCAAATATATATTTTTTAACTCATCCAAAGTTTTATATTCTCGTGATATAGTTTTTGGTATTTCAAATGGAGTCATTTGCTTAATTGTCAAATCACTTATTAAGTGTTTATTTAGGGAGAAATGTTCGTTTTTTACTATTTTCTGTTGCTTTTTGGATTGAATCCATTGTTCTAGACTCTTATCCAAATTTTCAAATATTCTTAAAATTAGATGAATTGATTTTTTAAAAACTAATAAGTAATCAAGAAAATTAACTGTATCTTGATTATTTTTAAACTCATTTGATTCATTCAAATATTGTATAAACAAATCTAAGAAGAAAGTATCTTGAATAATATTATGCGGTATATCTATCAAAATTTTAGTGTAAGTTTCAGCTAAACTTGTAGTAGTAACATAATATTTTTTTCGTTGGAATGGAATTTTAATAGTTTTAATTAAACCAGTTCTTTGAAGATTCATTGTGGTTTCTGAAACTACACTTTTTTTATATTTTGAAAGAACCATAAGACGATCTTGAGAAACAGGACCATCTTCCATCAATATTGAAGATAAAAATAAGATTAATAACCTTTTTTGAAACCTATTAATAAAAATTGGTTTTAGATCTTCAAGTAAATTTTGTTTTAGATATGTTAAACTCATATCTTGGATTTCTTTTAACATGATTTTTACACAAAAAAATAATTTAAATCAATAATTTAAGTTTTCCCAATATTCGCGAAAATCCGGAATATTTATATATTTAATTATTTTATCATAGTTGCATTCTAAAATACTTTTTGAAACCAATCTTATTAAAAAAAAGAGATGTTTTTGATATGAATGAAAAATTTTCGCGACCTTTGTTATATGAAAGATTACATCTTAGATCTCCAATGAATGAAATAATATTTACAGCTCGAATACAAGGAATTATCTCCTCTGAACAATTATCAATTGTTCTCCAAAAATTAAGGGTAAAACATCCATTGTTGTCTTGTAAAATCCAATTCGATGAAGAAGGTAGGGCAGAATTCATTGAAGATAATGATATTAAATTTAATATAGATGTGAAAACTAGAGATTCTGACCAAACTTGGGTTGAACATGCCCTAACAACTTCTAAACATCCCTTTAATGTTGAAACTGGGCCATTGATCCGGTTTGCACTAATTTCTGATAATAAAATAACAGATTTAATTCTTTATTGCCATCATATAATTTGTGATGGTTTATCTCTTTCATTTTTGATCAAACATATTATGGAATTCCTCGCTAATCCTAACAAACCTATAGAACCAATTAAAAACTTGCCATTAGTAATAAATGAAAATTTTCCTCATAAAACTAAATCTCCTCTTATTATACGTCTAATCTTCTCTTGGTTAAATAGAAAATGGAGAAAAGTAAAAAAAACATTTTCAGAGACCGAATTTAAGCGAATGTTTAATGAAATATGGAAAAATAAAACTCGTAAGGTATACATTCATGAGTTTTCTAGAGAAATTAGTTCGAGATTCGTTAATAGATGTAAAAAAGAAGAAGTTACTGTCAATTCCGCATTTTTTGCTGCAATGGCAAGTGCAGAAAATAAGATTTTATATCAAAATCTTAAAAATAAATTTAAAATTGGATTACCAATTGATTTACGGGATAAATTAATAATTCCTATAGGAGAATCTCTTGGATTATATGCTGGAGCCTTTTCTCTTTGGATAAAATTTGATCCTTCAAAAAAATTTTGGGAACAATGCCGTTTCTTTCATAAAAATATTAAGAAAAATTTCAGTGATCATAAAATTTTTGCGATAAGCATGCTTAATTTGCTCGAACCGAATCTGATTGATGCCCTTTATTTTCAAACTGCTGGGAAAATTGATATTCCTGTTGTACGTACTTTTACAAATATATTCGGAATAATAAAACCCATTATTGGTGTGGGAATTACTAATTTACGCACTCTTGAGCTTCCTGAACAATATGGAGATTTAAAGCTAGATTTCCTCACATTCATCCCTCCGTGTGTAATGAATTACAACTTAGTTATGGGATTATGGTCTTTTAGTGGAAAAATTGGTTTTAGTTTCAGCTATTGGGAGCCAAATATAAGTGAGGATACAATTAAAGAAATTGCTAATCAATTAATAAATCTAATTGAAAATGAATGTTGAAACTTAAACATTCTATTTTTTTATATCGAAATTAAATAGCTTAATTGCTTATTATTACACCATATTCCTTTTAATATCAATTTAAGTAAATCATTACATTTCCCAAATTTTATTGTAGTCCCTCAGTAAATTCTTCTATTTTTTTATTTATATTACCTTTTTTTACATCTTTTTCCCATAAATCTAAAATGGCCTTTGGTTCAACATGAATTAATTTACTCATATCTAAAAGCACGTTTTCTTGTTCTTCCCCCCCACTTGTATTGAAAAAGGCAACATTTTTAAAATTATTCAAATTTTCAGTTAAAAAAGTACGAACGGGACTAGACATTTTACTTGCCCAAACAGGCGTTCCTATAATTACTAGATCATATTCTTTAAAATCAATATTGATTGGTTCTATTGCTGGAAGTTTTTCTCTAACAGCTTGAAAACCTGCTCGCCACCATCCAATAAATCCCTTGTAGGATTTTAAAGGAATAATTGGTTTCTGTTCACAAGATAAAGTACTTGCTATGATTTCTGCAACTTTTTTTGTATTTCCAGTTCTAGAAAAATAAATAACTATAGGTTTATTCATTTAATGCACCTTTTTTGATGTCTTATAATAAACTCGGATTTCAATATATTTTTTTTAAAAAGCATTGTAAGTTATTTAATTATAGTTAAGCCTTTTTCAATATTACTTCAACTTAATGAATGAATTTATATTTATTATAATAATCAATATAATTCAGTTTATTATTTTATATCCAAAAAATAAGTTAAAATAATCAGGAAAAAGGGTTTAGAATTTAAATGTTGCATCAAATACTCATCATTCAACGTTCTACAGGCGTATTATTATATCAGAAAGATATTTCAAAAGAATTTACGGAAATGGAATCAACGTTAATAAGTGGGATGTTAACAGCGATGCAAGAACTTGCTGGAGAATTAAAAATTGGACAATTAACAACTTTTAATGCTATGAAAAACAAAATCTTACTTTCTGCATCACAACAAGTAACTTGTGGATTGATACTCGATCCAGAAGATTTAGAGGAAGAATGGAGAAATAAGGCTCAAAAGATAGGTGAAACATTTGAATCAACATTTGATCTTGCCACTTGGACCTTTGAAACAGAAGTTTTCTTGCCTTTTAATAAAATAATTGAGAATTTATTGAAGGATTTAGAATGGAAAGAGAGTCCGATCGATTTTAAATTTGAAGAAAATTTATTAATAGGTCTATTCATATATGATAAAAATAAACGCATTTATTATAAAAGATTCTTGGAAGATTTTGAAGTTTCATCATTACTTCAGATGGCGCAAGCAACTATTGAACCTGAATTTCAAATTGTTAAGGATAAAAAATCCTTTTTTATATACAAAACGCCTTATGGTGGTTTGATCGCTGCATTTGATATTAGAATTCCTTCAGATAAAATGAAAAGAATGATTAAAACATTGAAATTTTGTTCAGAACATTTACAAGAGGGATATGAATTAGCTCCCACTTTTAAGAAATATATACAGAATTATGTTGATAAAAATACAGTTAAAAACGTTGAGAAAGAAGTTCGACAACCATTATTAAAAATTTTAGCATCTAGAAAAGATGCATTTGATTTGATCGAAGAATTGAGAAAAATAAAGCTACGTGAATTGATCAATTTAGTAAATATTTGAGGTGGAATGATTGGGCAGAAGATTGACTTTATTAAAGAATTTATTACGACATCCTTTACTTTTTAAGACGTTATTAAGTAATTTAAAAAGCACTCGCATTTATATGAATGCGGTAGTTGCAGAACACTTTGCAGATATGCTTAATCCTTTATTGGAGCAAAAAAAAACTCTATCTATTAAAGATTTAGCAAATTCCCAAGGATATGTAAATGATAACCTATTAATAGAGTTGTTACGAATTTTGGAATCTGAAGGTTATATCAGAATAATACAAGATAATATACAAGTTTTAAAAAGAATCCCAAAGGATCACATAGATGAGGTTGAAAAGAAGTTAGCAAAAGAAGTTAAAGAATCTTTTCATAGTTTTGTTCCAACAATAAAGAAAGCACTTGGTGATAGACTAAAAGGAATTCCTATATCAGAATTTGACGCAGGAGAACTACGCGTGCAATGGGAAATAGCTCTGAAAGGAGATTTTTACACGCTTCAGCGCTCTAAAGCTCTCAACTTCGCCCGTATTCCTGATTTTACAAAAAATCGAGCTCCTCCTATTCGGATTTTAGATTATGGATGCGGTTCGGGAGAAGGTACCAGACAGCTTTATGATTTCTTCAAAAAAAATTGTAATATGGACTTTACTCTTGATGGGTGTGATGTATCTATTGGATTACTAGAAATTGCAGAAGATGACGTGGCATTGGATTATCCTTTAGAATTCTTTAGCTTGAAAGATACAAATCCAAAAAAGAATTATTATGACGCAATTTTTCTAAGTCAGGTAATTCATTGGCCTGAAGACACGTATAAACTCATAAAGGAGTTAAAAGAGTCTTTAAAACCTGGAGGAATGCTTTTTGGAGTGGAATCAAATTTATCATCTCGAATTTATCAAATAGACCTTTTCCTTCGTTTGTTGGGTTCACAAGGATTTCCGAAAATAGAATTATTATATGATTGGTTTGAATCAAATGGTTTAAAATTAATTTATGATGAGGTTTTTTATTCTTTTAAGGCAATCAAACCTTCTTAATTGGATGATATCTGACCAATTACTAAATTGGGCTTAAAAAGTTATTAATAAATATCAAACAAAAAAAAGAAAGAATTAATTTAAGGTTACATTGATTTGAGTGAAGAATGACGTGAACATCACGATACTCAATACAACACCTGCAATAATTAATGCTGCTAAACGAGTTCTTGAATCCAAATTATCGTTAGTCGCAAAGCCTATAAAACCTAACGTAATTATAACTAATCCAATATTTACCCCTAAGCGTGAAATATTTACAACTATAAATTGCTGATATATCATCCAAAGTCTGACAAAATTTATTTCATGTGATTTCTGTAGAAAAGTCTGATAACCATATGCTCCATTCCAATACATTTGTTCGTTATATTCTGTCGCTAAATTTGAAAAATCTCCGGATCCAGCAGCTATTGAGGCACTTATTAACATTATTGTCCCAAAAATGATTGCAATAATTAATCCTTTGACAATGAATTTTGTTGCTCTTTCTTTATCCATCTTTAATAATCCATCATAGAAATTATCTTTCTTACTCTTACTAAGATCACTTTTTTTAATGCTTGTGTCTTCCATTCCCATTATTACACCTCCAAGAACCTCTTAATTAAGATTGCAGCTACTACTCCCAATAGACTTAAGATTAAGCATAAACCGATTATTATAAATATATTATTAATAATCTCGCCTGGTCCTTCTAAATAAACCTTTAAGTCAAAAACTCCCGCATCTGTTCCAGCACTTACATAAACTATTATTACATATGAACCTGGTTCTGACCAGATGCGATCTGTCCCTGTTATGGTGCCATCTCCCATAAATTCTATATAGAACGTATCATCACCTGTACAAACTACACTTGATTCAATAGAATAGGAAGATCCTGGTGTAACAGCTCTGGAAAAAGTACTTACCATAAAATTTCTCCACGCAATGTTATCGGGACTTAGGCCGTTTTCTACTCCTGTATTATAGGCACCTTGTCCAACGATAATCAACCGAATTGGCGTGCCATTATAACGTGCTGTAAATTCAATTATACATGATTGTTCGTATTGAACATTAAATGGAAATGCATATGCTAGCGTGACATTAGATAAGCTTCCTCCTTCAACTACTTTTCCAGTTACAACCTGCATTGGGATTTTAGCAAGTGTAAATCCAAGAATTGGTCCTAGTACAAAAAAGATAATTGCTATTATGACAGTAATTTTTGATTTTTTGCCACCAAATAATTCCTTTAAAGTACCACCTATATTTGTCATTTAATCACCGAATGAAAAAGTCTGGTGAATAAATAATGATTGAGTTAAAATTTATGTGTTTAGAAATAATGTCGGATTAATATAATCACAATTTTTGGAAAATAAACCGATAAAAAAAATAATTTTTTTTTTAAAATTATTTATCTGCTAATCCTTCAATGTCTTTGTAACAATCTTCTGGATAAAAATTATTTTCATCTTTGTCATGATTTGGATACCAAACTTGAGCAAAAAAAGGATTTTTCTTTGCAATTTCATCGTATCTCCAAGGTGGTGCCAAACATTCTGGACACCAAATACCTGCACCAAGTATTGTATATACTTTGGCATCAAATTTATGACCAAAAGCACACTTCCATTTCAATGATGAATACCAATCACCATCCCAATCCTTCGAAACAACTTCTCCTCCCCTAAATTTCGCTGCTCCTTGTAAATCTGTAAGATCTAGTGTCTCTTTTGATTCATCATATCCATGATCTAAGCGGATGTATTCAGCATCATGACTCATTTCGGGCATATCTACATCCCAATCGGGGATGCTATCCATTTTCTCATAAGATCCATAAAAAGCTGAAATTCGCATGTCCATTTTATTATTATACCACCCTAACGTGCCATCTTTGCGTTCTGCAAGCTTCTTCAATCTTTTCTTTGTTGCCCATTGAACGAGACTTCTGAATGGAGGAAATTTATTCATCTTTGCCACTATTTTAAAACCTGTCGACAAGCCATCTTTCATTTTTTTCTTATAATCCTCCATCGATTCATTCCAATTATGTATGTATTCATTAAGAATGTGAGAATCTTCATAAAATTGCATGTGAAAATTACGTAAACCGAACCATCTCCGTTCCATGACCTTTCTGTAATCCATTCCTAACATTTTATAAGCAATATTCATAAAATCTAAGAAAATAACTCGACAAGATGGACCTCCACCCATGTTATAACACTTTCTCCAGAATGAGGAGTCATCAGGAACTTTAAGACAATTAATTAATCCTTGTCCTGCATCATCATTTGTATTATTTTCCATGTAAGAATTTATAGGTTGATGGAACATGATTGGATCTTCAAGGGACATCACGTCAGGAATCATAATAAAGGTCTGTCGAAGTGATGCCCAATGTTTTATATTTGATTCACAAACTGCGCGTTCTCCTCGTATTTTAGTGGTCGCATAAAAATCAAAAACGCTAGGTTTCATGGGATCACCTATTCTTCCAACATGAATTGGAGGTAACCGATCACCAGTTGCTGCAACAGTTCCGGTATAGACAAACCGTATTCGCTCATTTCCGTCAGGTTCTTCTCCAATTGCCTTAATAATATGCTTGATTGCATCTGTATTGACCGCTTTAGCCATTTCGGGATTTCTATCCGCTTCTGGAGATATAAAAGCCATGGGACAAAGGCACCAATCAATGCCCCTGCAAGCTTCTCGAACATCATCATAATTAGTTGCGTCTCCCCAGACAATTTTAAAGCTTTTATCTTCACTCTCAACGATTCCTCTTTTAGGAATTGGTTCAATTCCCACCTCCCGTTCGTATGGCTCAAATAATTCCTTATTCTTTTGTGATGGTCTTTGAAGGAGTACTATATCATATTCATTTCTAATTTTCCATAAAATTTTAAATGCTGCATGGCCCATTGAGCCACTAGCACCAGGAAGAAATACTTTCGGTTTCGCCATTTTTAATCATCATTTCGTGTTTTCTATCATAAGACAATTAATTGAAAATTATTGAAAATTATGCTTGTGATCTCAAGTAGTCAAAAAAATGGTTTAATAAAAGGAAAATTAATATTGTAATATTGCGCCTTTTGCAGCAGAAGTTACTAAAGCTCTATATTTTAATAAAGTTTTACTTTTAACTTCTCGTTCAACGCGTTTCCAATTTTTCAATCGATTTTGAATTTCTTCTTTAGATAAATCAATATTAAGATTTCTATTTGGGATATCAATTTTAATTAGGTCATCATCCTTAACTATGGCGATTGGGCCTCCAACATATGCTTCTGGACAAACATGTCCAATACATGGTCCTTGCGTAGCACCTGAAAATCTACCATCCGTGATTAATGCAATATCATTCAAATCGTGTAATACTTGTAGCGTTGCTGTCGCTGCTAATAATTCTGGCATTCCTGGTGCACCTTTTGGGCCTTCATATCTAACAACGACCACGCAACCATTTTCAACTTTTTTTGCAACTAAAGCATTAATACAATCACGTTCAGATTCAAATACCCTAGCTGGACCTTCAAATTTAAGCATTTTCTGATCACTTACAGCCGACTGCTTTACTACAGAACATTCTGGAGCTAAATTTCCTTTTAGAATTACGGTTCCGCCCTCTGGATAAATTGGATTGTTTAGTGTTCTAATAATGTTCTCATCAGTAACAGTTACCTTTTTTATAAGCCTTTTAATCGTCTTTCCCGATACAGTCATACAATCTAAATGAAGAAACTCTCTTAAGCGAGTCATGACTGCTGGAATTCCACCTGCTCTATATAAATCAACAATTGAATATGCCCCAGATGGGGAGACATTAACAATCGTTGGAATTTTTTTACTATACTCATTAAATATTTCTAAATCTAAATCAATTCCCATTTCAGAAGCGATAGCTGGAATATGCAAAGTTGAATTAGTAGATCCACCAATGGCAACATCTAACATTACAACATTTTCTAAAGATTCTTTAGTCATTATCTTAGAAGGTGTGATGTCTTCTTTTAATAGTTCAATAATTTTTTTCCCCGACTCTTTTGCAATATGGTATTTCATTGAATGAACAGCTGGAATAGTTGCTGCATTTGGTAGAGTCATCCCAAAACCTTCCATAATACATTGTGTTGTATTTGCTGTTCCCATTAATGAACAAGCTCCCAAAGTAGAGCATTGTACGCATTTCATTTTATAACTAATATCATCATAAAATCTATTTTCTACTCCTTTGTATTCTGTTGAAGGTCCTAATTCTATTTCAAACATGTTAGGACCTCCTGGAACACAAATTGTTGGAATATCCAGTCTTGCAGCTGCCATTAATATTCCTGGATTGATTTTATCGCAGCTAGATAACGTGACCATACCATCTAATTGATGTGCTTCTATCATGGCTTCTATTGAGTCTGCAATGATATCTCTCTGTGGGAGGATATGTCGCATACCTTCATGCCCATTAGCAAAACCATCACAGGGCGCGATAGTAAAAAATTGAAGTGGAATGCCTCCTGCTTCTATTATTCCCTGTTTAACAGCATCTCCTAACCTAAGTAAATGTGCATGCCCTGGATTAATTTCATTATAAGTATTTACAATTCCAATTAACGGTTTATTATTAATTTCTCTTTCAGAAAAACCTAAAGCATTCATTATTCCTATTGGAAAAAAATAAAATGGTGTTTGTCTTATAATTTCGAAAACATTTTTGCTCCTTTTTTTCAAATCCTTCAAATTCGTGCTCAAACCTATCAAACCCCAATATTTCTAAATTATCATATAATAAGTAGCTTTTTATAACTTATACAACACTTATAAAAAATATAATAATTACTAATTTTAAGGCGATTAAATATGCCAAAGGTTAAAAAGACGAAGAAAGTAACTAAATCTAAAACAACTAAAAAAGCAAGCAAGGAACCAAAAGCAAAACAAACTCCATCAAAAGCTTCGAAGAAAGCAGGAAAAATACTTCCAGTATCTGCTTTAGATATATATGATGAATTTGCCACCGCCAGACTTGATGACAATATTGTAACTATTTCAAAAATCATGGCAGAAAAAGGAGTTGAAAATGTTATTTTAGTAGATGATGCAAATGAACCATTAGGAAGTGTAAGCGCTTTAGATGTCGTTAAGGGTATAGCTTCTGAAACAGCGCTTTCAGCAAAAGTCGAAGAAATAATGAGTAATGTACCAATCGTTGAAGAAGGGGAAAGTATATCTGAAGTTTTCGAGCAAATGGATGAATTTGATTCAGAATTTGTTGCAGTAACCAAAAAAGGAAAACTAGTAGGATGTTGTACGTTAAAAGATTTAATGATCGATGATTGGACTAATAAAGATCGTTCATATGATTTGGTAATTAACGAAAAAGATGGAACTTTCGATTTAGTTGTAGTTTGGCAGTAAATTTTTCTATAAATTTTTTTTAATTTTAATTTAGAAAATTCTTAACCAAATTTTATAAAAACTTAATTAGATTCTGAAATTTTTTAGATAGAATTCTTTTTAGTCAAAAAAAATAGTCTAAATGACTACCTTTTTTCTTCTCAATTTTTTTTTATTTTTCCACGAGAATATATATCATAGAACAAAAATGAAAGAAAATAAATTTAATAAAAATAAAAAACCTGAAAAAAAATTGGAGGTATGATAAATGGACATGATGAATTTAGAAGAACATCCGGAATTACAAGCACTCTGGAATGATGCAAAAATATTTGCATATAAACCTGAAAATGAAATAACCGCAGAATTAGTAAAAGGTTGGATAGATTATTACACGGACAAACTAAAAGAAATGGAAAACTTTCCAGAAGACATTACTGAATTTGGTAGATATTACTTGGAAGCTCAAGTTGATGAAATGAAAGAAAAAATTGCAGCCCTTAAAAAATCATACGATGCAATGAACAAGTAAAAATATTTTTTCATTCTAATTTTATCCCTCAATATTTTGAATTAATTACATTCTTTTTGTGATTCTCGTTTTAATATTTCTTAAATAAAAATTTATAAAATAAATCAAAGAGGATCTTACTTTTTTATCTTTAATAACATAATTTATTCGAGTAGTTCTTGTAGTTTTGATTTTAATGAAATTATTGTAACAATTAAGTAAATAAATTCGTTTTTCAGACCAAGTGCTACAAATTTAAATCTTATTCTGAAAAATGATTTGTCAAACTTGAGAGTTCTTTAAAAAATTACAAAATTTCATTGAAATTAATCGTATATTTAATCTTAGAAAATTTTTATGAAAATTAGATAATTTTTTAAGTCCTTTCATTTTTTTTAATTACCAATTATTTAATCAAGTCGAGTAAAATTGGAAATTAAATTTGCACGTAAAAACTTTTAAATAGAATTTACGTTTAACTTAGTTTCAGTAATTTATTGTATCGGATGTGAAAACATGATAGGTGACTGTGTTCTTCTTTACTCATAAGAACTCTTTTTATAACAAACCTACGTGTATCTCCGATTCCAAGAATTACGGTTTTTATTATATCAAACAAATTAGAGGTGAATCTAAATGACAGAAGAAGAAACAAAGAAGGTTTTTATATCTCCTCACATCGAGCAAGCGGCTAAAGGTATGAAATTTCCAGAAAAGGTATATATCTTTGATACGTCTCTTCGAGATGGTGAACAAGCACCGGGGATTTCTTTTACGATACAAGAAAAAATACGAATCGCTGAAAGATTAAATCAAATAGGAGTTGATATCATTGAAGCAGGAATGCCTGTGGTATCTAAAGGCGATTTTGAAGCTTGTAAGAAAATCTCTAAGCTAGGTTTAGACCATTCGGAAGTTATCGGACTTGCACGAATTAGTAGGGTTGATATCGATAAAGTAATTGAATGTGATATGAACGCTATCCACGTGTTTATTGCAACAAGCGATCTTCACCTCAAAGAAAAATTAAAAATGACACAAGATCAAGTGATAAATGCCATTACAACGGAAATAGAATATGCAAAAACTCATTTTGGAAAAAAGATTGAGTTTTCTGCTGAAGATGCAACGAGAACGGATTTAGATTTTCTCATAAAAGCTAATTTAACTGCAATTGAAGCTGGAGCAACAAGGATAAATATTCCAGATACCGTAGGTACAGTAACACCAGCAGGGTACAGGTATATAATTGAACAAAATATAAATCAATTTCCTAAGGATGTTCGCGTATCTTTACATTGCCATAATGATTTTGGATTGGCAACTGCAAATACATTAGCTGGAATCGAAGCTGGAGCGTCACAAGCACACACAACCGTATTGGGAATTGGAGAACGAGCAGGCAATGCTTCAATGGAAGAAGTAGTTACTGCTTTATACGCGTTATACGGGGTTAAGACGAATATTAAATTAAATGAAATATACCATACTTCAAAAATGATGGAACAATTGTCTAAGATGACCATTCCTCCTAATTTACCTTTAGTTGGATTGAATGCATTCCGTCATGAATCTGGAATCCATGCACATGCTGTAATAATGAATCCAAGAACATATGAACCGTTTACGCCTGAACTAATTGGCATTCCACGGTCAGATAAATTGGAAGACGTGATTGAACAGTCCATAACTGTCGGAAAACATGTTGGTGGGCATAGTTTAGGTGCTAAATTGGAAAGTTTTGGATTTATTGGTATAAGCAAAGAACAATTCCAAATCATTCGAGATCGAGTGAAAGAAGTTGGTGATAAAGGAAAGCAAATTACAGACATGGATCTTTATGAAATTGCTACAAATGTCTGTGGTGAACTATCAAATGCAGAAACTACGATAAAATTGGAAGAATTAACTGTAACTTGTGGAAAAAATGTTACGCCAACAGCAACAGTTAGATTAAAAATAAAAATTAATGGAAAATGGGATGAAAAAATTTCTGCTGCTATTGGTGTTGGGCCTGTTGATGCTGCATGTAACGCTCTTGCGAACGTTTGGGAACAATTTGGATTTGGTAAAATCAGTCTTGCAGAATATCATTTAGATGCAATAACAGGTGGAACTGATGCTTTAGGTCGCGTAAAAGTGAGATTGGTGGATAGCTTTGGAAAAGCGATAGATTCAAGAGCCGTAAATCCTGATATAGTAATGTCAAGTATTTCGGCAATGATTAATGGAATGAACAGGTATTTAGCAATTAAAAAAGAAGGATGAAAGTTTGGGATAAAAAATGACTAAATATAAAATAGCAGTTCTTCCTGGAGATGGAATTGGTCCAGAAATAATAGATCAAGCATTAAAAGCATTAAGAGCTGTTGAAGAACTGTCAAATAAAATTGATTTTGAATTTCTAAAATATGAATGCGGTGGAGAATATTATCTTAAAACAGGTAAAAAGGAAGAATGGGCACCTGAAGTTTATGAAATATGCAAAAATGAGGCAGATGCGATTTTATTAGGTGCAATTGGATGGACCGACCCAAAGACTGGGAAAACTGTTTCTTATCCATCCGGAAAAATGGTTGGATTGGAAATTTTATTTGGGCTTAGATTTGGTCTTGATTTATACGCTAATATTAGACCTACTAAACTCTATGAAAACGTTCCTCATAAGATTTCAGGTGAATTTCGGAATGATATTTGGAAGCCTAAAAACGTTGATTTCGTTACAATTCGAGAAAATACAGAAGGTTTATATGCAGATACTCATGGTCAACTGAATCGTGGTGGGCAAGTTGAACTTGCAACGGATGTCCGCTTAATAACAAGAAAAGGAGCTGAACGAGTCATTAAATTCGCATTTGAATATTGTAAAAGAAGGAACAAAGGATCTCCAAAAGATGGCAAGCTTAGAGTAACATGTGTTGACAAAAGCAATGTAACTGCAGGATGCAAGCTTTTTAGATCTATTTATCAAGAAATTGCTCCTCAATATCCTAATATAACAGAAGATTATGCATTTATTGATGCTTTCACGCAATGGATAATTAGAACTCCCGAATGGTTTGATGTCTGTGTAGTTGCCAACATGTTTGGAGATATTGCTACCGACCTCGCTGCAGTGCTTCAAGGATCTCTTGGAATGGCTGCAAGCGGAAATGTCGGAGACAATCATGGCATGTTTGAGCCCATTCATGGATCTGCACCAAAATATGCAAGAAAAAATGTTATTAATCCTATCGCAACAATTGAAGCTGCTTCAATGATGCTTGATTGGTTATCAATGACGCATAATAATGAACCATCCTTGTTAGAAGGTTCTAAAATCATAAATCAAGCCATTCAAGATTTATTAAAAGAAAGTAAAATAAGAACTTATGACCTCGGTGGAAATTCTTCCACAAGCCAAGTAGGCGATGCCATCGTTGAAAAAATAAAAAATCCAAACAAATAATTTCTCTTTTTTTAGGTAATTAATTTGAAAACTGTCACATGTATTGGTGGAGAAGGAATTGGTGTTGAAGTAGTAAACGCTACTGTAGATTTACTTAACTTCATGGCAATACCTAATCTTGAAATCGTGCGCGCTCGAGTAGGGATTGCTGCTGAAAAGGAGCATGGAAAAGGAAATTATTTTCCAGAATCGGTGAAAGAGACAATACTTAATTCTGATGCTGTTTTATTTGGGGCAACACATGAGAAAACGGTAGCAGTTCTTCATTACTTAAGGTTTGGGTTGGATAATTATGCTCATCTACGTCCATGCAAGTATTATGACGGTTTACCTAGTCCTTTAAGTAATCCTAAAGGCATTGATATTCTTTTTGTAAGAGAGGGGATGGAATCACTTTATGCGGCATTAAGAATAGGAGAAGGTCGTCTTAAAAAATTAATAGATGCTAAAATATTGAAAGATATACCTCAAGATTGGAAAGAAAAAAGCAATTATTCATTGAAAATAGTTTCAGAATATAATTCGACGAGAATAAGTGAATTTGCGGTACAAGAAGCAATAAACCGAAAGAAAGCGGGACATATTGGTAAATTAACTATCGTTCATAAAGCCAACGTGTTGCCAAGAACAGATGGATTGTTTAAAAATATTGCCTATAAAATTGCCTCTCCTCATCGTGAACAAGATGGAATATTAATAAATGATTATCACGTGGACGATATGGCTCGCAGAATAATAAAATTTCCACATGAACAAGATGTACTACTCTGTATGAATGAATATGGTGATATTTTAAGCGATTTAGCGGCTGAAATGGTTGGTGGGATTGGTATGATTCCTTCAGGCTGTGTTGGAGGCAAGGTTCCATATTTCGAACCAATACATGGTGCAGGACCTGACATTGCAGATCCTTTTAATCCGATTGCTAATCCCTTAGGTTGTTTTCTATCAGCGAAAATGATGTTAGAACATATAAAACTCTATAAAGAAGCTGTAAAATTAGAACTTGCTGTAGAAGAATTTTGCAGGTTAGTGGAAAATCCTTCAGAAAACTGGAGAGTTATTCCACGAGATTTAGTACCTGAACAATTTCAAATGGAACAAAAACATGCAAAAACAAGGGATGTCTTACAAAAGATTAAGGAAATTTATGAAGAAATATGAATCAATACTTTTTTTTTAATTTTATATAAAATATAGGATATTTTCCAGTTTCAAACGTTTAAATACTTCTATTTTTTATTTACTTTAACCTTTTAATTTTTATGAATCCTATTTCTCAGAATTTTCAATTTGCTGAACAAATTTCGAAAATAACATTTCCTTAGTTATAACATCACTTGTTAGAAAACCTTTCTTGACCTTTTCTTGCATTTCCTCTATGAATTTCTTGTAACCAATTTCTTTTATCCGCTTTAAATTTTCAATATTCCAGTATCCATAGCGCTTTGAAATGAGTTCCAACATGCCTGCTTTATTCATTAAAGGCATTTTTCCATCCTCCTCGCTAGGTTGACAAGGAAAATTTTCACATTCTGTACAAGTCAAGAAATTTTTCTGTTTAGTACATTTTATTATGGGGCACATTGGATTCCCTCCACCACCATTACAACCTTTACAATTTATTCCTTTACTCCATTTTTTTAAAATTTTCATGAAGGACTTAATTTTATTTTGATCAGTTCCCAGAACAACTGGAGCTACATCTAAAATATTAAACCCATCCAATATCCTATGTAATTCTTTTGCTAATTCCTTGCTTTTTCCTAAATATGCGTCACATGCTCCACAATAAATACCACAAGGTGCAATATAACTTTGCTCTTTTTTATTTAAATTCTCTTTATCCATTCTCTCAACTCCTTAAATCAACAATATTTGTATTAATTATTTAAAATAAGGTTATCATTAAGATTTTTCTATAATTTTTATCTATATTTTTTAAGATTTTTAATGACTTCTGATGTTTATCCTGATGTTATTTTTTATTCCACAATAATCCCCATAATGTAAGATTCATATCTTTAAAATGGTATTCTTCCATAACTTCAAACCCGAAATGTTCATAAAATGAAAGATTAGCTTTTTTTCCAGTTTCTAAATAGCAAGGAAGATTCTTTTTTTTACAATCATTTAATAAATACCGTAATAACTTACTTCCAAACCCTTTGCCTTGTTTTGAGGGATCCACGCCCAATAACCACAAATATACATGAGGATCTGGAGCAATTCTCCTATGTATGGTAGAACTTATTTCATCAATTTGTTTTCCTTGTTCGATGAACTTCAATCCAAACTTTAATGGATATTTCCAAGCGCCGCACCTTAACATTCTCCAAGTTGTAATGTTTGAAGTTTCTGAAGGAAGAATTGCCATGATTCCCTCAAGATTTTCAGAAGTGGCATAAATTTTTCCATATTTAAAACTATAGCAAACAAAACCCTCAAATAAAATATGAAGATCTTTTCTTCTTTTTTCATCATCTGGAATAAATTGCATGTATATTGGTCCGCTTTGAAATGCTCTACTAAAAATCATTGCTGCTTTTTTTAATTTATTTTTATTTAGTTTAATTATATCATTTGAACCTTCAATCATTCTAAACAACTTGTTAATCAGTTAATTCAATAATCTTGTATTTTATGAAAGTAAAATAATCAGTAACTTTATGATGTTGATTATACAAAAATTAACTTAATTTTTTAGATTACGACGAAAAATATCGGTAAAAATATAATGGGTGATTAGATGTCAGAAGAGAAGGAAAAAAAAATTACTGGAGGAGATTTACTTATTAAAGCTCTAATATGTGAAAATGTAAGATATATGTTTGGCGTTCCCGGAGGTCAATTTTTAACGATGTACGATGCAATATATAATTGGGGAAGGGAACATGGCATTGATACAATTTTAATGCGCCACGAACAAGCTGCTGCGCATGCCGCAGATGCCTGGGGGCGCGTCACTGGTACACCGGGTGTTTGTTTCGGCACAGTAGGGCCTGGTGCAACTCATTTAGTTCCAGGAATTGGAGCTGCATGGAGTGATAATATCCCTGTAGTTGCAATAGTACCACAAACAAATAGACAATATACTGATATGGGCATCCTACAAGGTGATTTAGACCAAATTACCATGTTTAAACCTATAACAAAATGTCAAAGGCATGTAGTTTCAACTGATCAAATACCACAAGCGGTTCAAAAAGTGTTTAGAGAAGCTGTTACCGGTAGACCTCGTCCTGTTCTTTTAGAGATTGCTGAAGAAGCTTTAATAGGTCAAATTGATGACATTTCATTACCAGAATGCTCATTAACTCGATTTTCAGGTCGAGTTGGAGGCGATCCGAAGCTTATAAATGATGCAGTCGATGCTTTTATTAATGCAAAAAAACCACTCCTGATTGCTGGGGGAGGAATTCACATGTCTGATGCATCTACTGAATTAACTGAATTAGCAGAATACCTTAGCGTTCCAGTTGGGACGTCAATAATGGGAGTTGGTGCAATTCAATCTGAAAAATGCATTCTTGGAGCATCTTTAGTTTCTTCTGCAGTAATGAAGGCTGTAAATGAAGCAGATTGTATTCTTATATTAGGTTCAAAATTATCATTTACCTTAGGTTTTGGTGATAAGCGATTTTGGAATCCTGATGCTACTATAATTCAAGTGGATATAGATCCTTCAATAATCGCGAAAAATCGCACGGTCAATATAGGAATCGTTGGAGATTGTAAGTTAGTCTTACAACAAATTTTACAAGGCGTAAAAAGTAAGGTAACGTCCGAAAAACCAATATCAGAATGGCTAAATAGCCTGAAAGCCATTAGACAAGCTGCAAAAGATGCAATAGAAAAGAAAACAGCGAAGGAAAAATCGCCAATTTTACCCCAGAAAATCATTAAAGATATATACGAATTTATGGATGATGATGCCGTTGTTATCATTGATGGAGGTGATATTGCGGTATTCGCCATGGAACAAATTGATTTCTATAAACCTAGACCTAGCCGTTCAACATTGAATGCTGTAGGGATGGGACATTTAGGTACAGCCGTTGCTTATGCGGTGGGTGCTAAATTGGCGAAGCCTGACAAGCAGGTTATAGCAATATGTGGTGACGGAAGTTTTTTAATCAACGTTCAAGACTTAGATACGTTAATAAGATATAATCTACCAGTAATATTTTGTATTGCAAATAATTCTGCGTGGGGAATGATAAAATCAGGACAGAAGCTTTTTATGAAGAAAAGGTTCATCGATGTTGATATTCCAGGAACTAACTATACTGAAATAGCAAAAGGATTCGGTTGTCATGCCGAACGAGTAGATAACTCTAATGAAATTAAAACAGCTTTACAAAGAGCAGTTGATTCTAAAAAACCAGCAGTCATTGAAATAATTACAGATTGGAAGATTCCTGCGGGAACAGAACTAATGGGAAGTATGGGTATTTTATAATTAATCCAAATTTTTCCTTTTTTTATTTTAAGATATGATATGAATGGATATTTTAATAATTAATTAATTTTATATTGAATGTTTTTAATTTAAATTCTAAAACGATAAAACAATTTTAAGGTCTTTTAAATGACTATTGATATTAATACATTAATGAAAGAAAATAGTATGCTAAAGAGAACTATTGAGACTCTGAAAGCTCAAAGTCAAATAGCTAAAACAGCATACTCGTTATTAGAAACAAGAATTAATACATTAGAATTCTCCGATGACAAAAAAGAGTTAATTGAAATTAATAAAGTATTATTTGATATTTTAGATCAACTTGTATTTCTACAGCTCGCAGAAGATACAATAAAAATTGACAATAGAATTTGCCCTCGTTGTAATCGTCCTTTAGATGATAAAGAATACAAAAAAATTAAAGTTGATGATAGTGCATTGTTAGATTCAATTAAAAAAATTCAAGGAGACATCGAAAAAACGATTATTAAATATGAAAATCAAGATTTTTATTGAAAAAGAATTTGAATTTCTTTTATAACAGAATAAAAAATTTGTAATTTAAATTTGGAGATTTTTTTGAAAGAAAGAAAAACTGCAACATTATTATTAATTATATGAATTCTAATTTTATTGTTTTTAGTTTTTATGCTTTGGATTAATTTGGATGGGATATTTCTAAATCTTTTTCTCTCTCTGAATCGGAATATTTTTCTAGATTTTTGGAGTCCTTTAGAGATCTACTTTTTTATTATTTATCTACTATCTAGTATTCTTTTATTAAAAGCAGGAATTTAGGTTTTAACCAAAAAATCAGAAGTTTAATATTATTGTCGAATCATTTTTTAATAAGGTTCTTAAATAATTCATACCATACTTTAAAGGGGGTTTTCTTCTTGTCTAAAAAACTAGATCAAACAAAATTACTAGCTATCAATGATTTGTTTGATATCGAAATCAAAAACTATAACATTACCTTAGAAGAAATAATGTTGCTACCAGTTGAAGCGATGAAGGGAATATCTGCAATGGTAGCAGAGGAATTAACTGAAATTTTTAATATAAGGACAATAGGTGATTTATTAACCAAGGAAATTTCAAAAGAGCAAGTCAGGCGATCAATAAAAAAGGGAATCTCAATTGGTGATTTAAAGACATGGAGAATGATTGCAAATAAAATATATTCCATCGATGGATTAAAGTTAGGTCAAAAAGAAAGAACGATAGTATTATTAGGATTAAAAGGAGCAGGAAAAACTACTTTAGTAAGATTATTAAAACAAGATATAGGTTTAGATACTATATTGGACGTTGCTCCATCCGAAGACATCGGGCAATATGAAATTCAGGCAAAAAATGCTAATCTTACTCTCTGGGACGTGCAATCAAAATTCGTGGAGAAATTTATTAATAAGGTAAGTGCAGTTTATTTCAAGAGTGTTGAGCTCATCTTCTTTGTTATAGATATTCAAGATTCTTCAAATTTTGAAGAAGTAATTCAATATTTTGAAAAAATAATGAAAATGATAAAAAAACTAGATGAATCTCCTGATTTTTTCATAATTTTTAATAAAGCTGATCCTGAATTCGTTAAAACTCCAACTTTTCAAGCAAATTATGATAATCTCAAGCCTCGCTTAAAAAAACTCTTAGAATATAATAAAATTTCTCATGAATTCTTTATTTCTAGTGTGTATGGATTATATGGAGTCGAAGCTGCTTCACAAGTCTCTAAAATTGCAGAAACGGTTAAAAAAAGAAAGAAAATAACCACTAAAAAGGATAAAGAAGATTCATTGGAATATAAATTTAATGAATTGTATACAGTTGTTGATAATCTCTTTGATTTAGTGTTGAAGTTAACAAACTCCATTAATTCTCGCCTAGAAAAACTTGAGGAAAAAGTCTCTTTCATTGAATTTAGCAACGATGAAGTTTCTCAAGTTACTGATAAAAAAGAGACATATGATGAACGAACTTTAGTTAATAAAGCAATAGAAGACGCTTATCAAAATCGCTCATCTCTTGGAGAAATAAAATTAAAAGGAATTAAAGAAACATTAAATGAAAATAAAAAACAAAGTACTAAGAATGAACTCCTTACTGAAATGAAAAAGGTGTTATCCCTAAAAAAATTAGATGATTAGCGAATTATTATAAAATGTAATTATATTTTTCTATTTTTATCATTTTTTTCGGGTAAAAAATCTCTAATATCTTTTCTTGAATTTAAAAGTATAATGGATTATATAATCCTATTTTCCTGCCATCCTACTTTAAGTCCCATTATTCCCATTCCTATAAAACCTATAGCCCGTGATTAATAATAACTTTTACATGCTAACATGACTTACAAACCTAATTTCAAAGGAGGTTATTATTACAAGTATAAAACTTAACATTAGCAATATCAAGTTTATTCTAATTAAAAAATAATATTTCTTTCTCATTAAAAAAGTCCCTTATATCTTAAATTTATATAAATAATTGGAAAAACCATTTATTAAAAATAAAATTCATAATCCAATCATTCAAATGAATAATCATATTCTACTTTATCATATTTTCCATGTTCAATTAAATAGGTCTTTATTTCTTCAATATTATTAATTGCTACTTTTATATCTAAAGCCATTTCACCATATTCTTCTTCTCCAGTTTCTATAAATTTTGTTTGAGCCATTTCATGATTTTCCCATAGCGTGGATAAAAAAGTAGAAACATCATCTACTGTAATGTCACCATTTATTTCTTCTCCAATCAATTTGGATTCTTTTGAATCTAATTTATTATTTTTAGACAATTTATTTACAATATCTAATATACCTTCATTAAATTCTCGATTCTTTTTTCTAATCTCTTGATCAATTTTTTGGGAAAATCCTTCAAACCATTTATTACTGTTTTTAATTGATTCTGATAATTCAATAATATTTTGTTTGTTTTGTAATTTAATAAAAATATTTTTTGTTGCTTGCATTTTCTCAGCAATCTTCATAGAAATTTTTTCTAATCCCCCCATCTTTATGGAGACTTGAATCTCTCCAACTTTCTTTATATCCCTAAATTTTAGTTTCTTTGGCATTTTCCTAAAACCTAATGCGTAATAGAAAATTATAAGGAACCATACATAATAAACTTGATATTTTTTTTAAAGAGATTTGTATTAATGAATACAAACTTAAATAGTAATAGAGTTATTTTTTAAAATCATATTAATTAATTTTTGATAAATTAACAAAAATGGGGTATTGAATTGATAAACATACATAAAGCTGTTTTATACAAAACCGGAATTGGATATTTTGAACGAAAAGGAACGATTAAAGGTAATAAATTAAAATTAAATTTTAAATCAGGAACAATGAATGATATTTTAGCTACATTAACCATTTTTACGACAAAATCTCAAGTTGCTGGTATTTCATATGAAGGTTATGACATTGATTTTGAAAAAGTTGTTCAAGATAGTCTCATAAAAATCCCTGAAACTAATTCTTTTACGAGTTTATTAACTCAATTAATTGGAGTTAACGTTTCATTCAATGTAGGCTCAAAAATTTATGAAGGAATCATATTGGGTATCCAAACTTTTCCTAAGGGTGAGCAGAAAAAGATCATTAATGATACTAATATTGTTCTTAAATTAAAAAAAGGAAACATTCAAAACATTTCTTTAAGTGATATCACGGCTTTAAAGATTCTGGACGATAAATTTCAAAGTGAATTAAAATTCTTTATCGAAAAAATTTATGAAGGGAAGAAAAAAGATAATAAAATAATTACTATTCATTTTGAAAACGTCCCTCCAGAAGGAGATGAAGTTATTATTAGTTACTTGCAAGAAAATCCTTCTTGGAAATCCTCATATCGACTAGTGGTTACCGAAGCTAAAGACAAATTTATGATTCAAGGTTGGAGTTTAATTGATAACGTGCAGGACGAGGATTGGAAAGATATCAAATTATCTTTGGTTGCAGGGTTACCCATTTCATTTATTTATGATCTCTATTCTCCCAATTTAATTCAGCGCCCTAAGGTCGCAAGGAAAGATCGGTATGATATGAATGTCGTCTCATATGAAGAAACGGATGGTGATTATCAAGACATGCCTACCACTGGAGCACCAATGAATGGCATCATGGGATTCGGAGCCGGCAGATCCGAACCTGTAAAACAAGTAAAAAGAAGTTCTGAAGAAAAGGCTAAATCTGTTCAAGTACAATCGGTAGGTGAAGGTGCAGGAGATTATTTTCAATATAAAATAACAGTTCCTGTTACCGTTGAACGTAATCAAAGTAGCTTGGTCCCAATCCTTCAAAACTATGTAAAAGGAAAAAGAATTTCTGTCTATAACGAGAAAGTTAGGAAGATTAATCCTGCAGCTTGTTTAGATTTAGAGAATACATCAAGTTTCACGCTAGAGGAAGGTCCAATCTCAATTTTTGAAGGCGATAGATTTATCGGAGAAGCAATGTTACCATTTATGAAGGACGGGGAGAAACGAATCATTTCTTATGCAATTGATCTAGGCGTGGTTGTTTCAAATAAGAGCAAAACGACGTCTGAAAAAATTTCTGAATTGTATTTGAGTAAATATGGTATTTATGAATATCATTACGAGATTCGAGAAGCTGAATATGACGTCAAGAATAAGACGCAGGATGATGAACGAGAAGTCATAATAGAACATCCAATTTTGCAAGGATATGATCTTTATGATACAAAAGAGCCTGATGAAAAGACTAAAAATTTTTATCGCTATAAATTGAAAGTAGAACCTAAAGCTGGAGTAAAACTTCTTGTAAAAACGAGAAGAAAAATTTCTTCTACTCGATCATATGATTATATTAATCAAAGTTACATTGATGAATTACTTAAATTAAAATTACTTAATCAGAAAGAACGAGATTTACTAGTTAAATTACTAGAATTGGAAACTTTAAGAAAAGAAAATGCTGATAAAATAGCAAAACTTCAAGAAGAAATTCAAATTATTCATCAAGATCAGGATAGGTTACGAGAGAATGTGAAAAGTCTTGGAACTAGTTCATCTGAATCAAAGCTCCGTGAACGATATATTTCTAAACTCGAAAACCAAGAAGAGAAACTAGACCGGATTCAAGCTGAAATTAACGATCTAGAGAAAAAGAACTTAGCTTTAAGAGAGGATTTTACAAAAATTGTTAATCAACAAAAGGAATGATGATTTATGGAGTTACCAATTAAAGATATTGTGCTATACAAAACAGGAATCGGATATTTTCAAAGAAAAGGTACAATTAAAGGAAATTCTCTAAAATTAAACTTTCGAAAAGAAATGATGAATGATATTTTAGCCACTTTAACTATTCTTACTACAAATTCTCAAGTTACTGGTGTTTCTTACGAAGGTCAAGATATTGATCTACAAACCGCTTTGGAAGATGTGCTAATTAAACTCTCTCCTCAAAGTACTTTCCTCACTCTATTAAAGCAAGTCGTTGGTTGTAAGATCTCAATTGATATAAGTTCAACAAAATATGAAGGTACTTTGTTAGGAATCCAGGAGCTACCCATTGTTATTGAAGAAAATATCGTCAATCAACAAAATTTAGTGCTTCAAAAAGACGATGATGGAACAATTTTAAACCTCCCTATATTAGAAATTCGAAATTTTAAAATGCTAGATGATAAAATGCAAGGTGAATTAGAATATTTTCTTCAAAAAATATATGAAAGCAAAAAAGAGAATAATAAAACACTAACTATATTCTTTGATAATGTTCCATCTGATGGAGATGAAGTTGAAATTAACTATTTACAAGAAATACCTGCATGGAAATGTTCCTACAGACTAGTTTTTACAGAAGAACAAGTTATGATACAAGGTTGGAGTATGGTTGACAACATTCTTGACGAAGATTGGATTAATGTAAATTTATCCCTTATTGCGGGTCTTCCTATTTCTTTTATTTATGATCTATATTCTCCAAATTGGATTAAACGGCCCGAAGTGGAACGAAAAGATAAATATGATATTACAGTAACTGAATTTGAAGAAGCTAAAGAAGAATATGAAAAAATGGATAAAAAGAAAGCTGCTCGTCCACCTCCATCTCCCCCAATGGCCGCTCCCGCTCCTGGTGCGGGTAAATTCTATGCAAGAGCAGTTTCACCAAAGATTGCAGATATAGTAGAAGAAGAAGCATTTGATATGGATGATGAATTTAGCATGGAACGGACATCCTCCTCCGTAAAAGTTACCACTGAAGGTGAAGCAGAAGGAGATTTTTTCCAATATAGAATCGGAGTACCAATAACTGTATCAAGAAATCAAAGTAGTTTGGTTCCAATTTTACAAACTTACGTAAAAGGTCAAAAAATTTCCGTGTACAATGAGCAAGCTAGAAAAAATAATCCAATGTTGACTGTAGAACTCGAAAATACTTCCGACTTGACTTTAGAAGAGGGCCCAATTAGTTTATATGAAGGTGCGAGATTCACTGGAGAAGCAATGTTACCTTTTATGAAGAAAGGTGAAATGCGTAGGATTCCCTATGCTATAGATCTCGGTGTATCCGTCGAAAAAAAATTAAAATCTTATAGTGCTAAAACCCATTCAATAAAAATTCAGAATCGAGGTGTATATACTTACAATTTTTATATCAAGGAATTCACCTACACGCTCATTAATAAAACTCAAGACGAAGAAAAAGAAGTTATTGTTGAACATCCTATTGAAAGTAATTATGAATTATTTGATACGATAGAGCCATTTGAGAAAACCAAAAACTTCTATAGATTTAAACTTAAAATAGATCCTAAGAAAAAAGATGAATTGATCATAAAAACAAGATATTTATCTAGTTCAATCACAAATTACGAATATGTCAATAAATCATTCATCGAGAACTTGCTAAAACTTAAATTAATTAATGAAACTGAAAATGATTTTTTATTAAAAATGATCAAATTGATGCATAAAAAGAACGAAACAATGTCTGATTTAAATGCGTTAAAAAGTGATAAAAATAATATCTTTAATGATCAATCAAGACTTAGACAGAATTTAAAAAGCTTAAAGGCAACTTCTTCAGAAACAAGATTAAGAGATAAATACATTTCAAAACTTGAAGATGAGGAAGACAAGCTAGAAAGGATCGAAGATGCAATAAAAAGCTTAGAAATAAAAGCAATTGAATTAGAAGAGAAAATCAAGGATTTAATAAAAAATCACGTCATTGAAGAATAATTTTTAAGACATAAGAAAATATAAGACTGAGTTTCAATCATTTTCTTTTTCTATTTCAATTCATGCTTTTTTATTTAAAAAATGACATTTACATTTAAATATCTATGACGAATAACGTTTTACGATAAAAATGGTATTGAGTAGAAGAGCAAAAATTATATTTGTAGCACTTGTAGCTGCTGCGTTAATATTCACGATTTTCGGTATCGTCATTTTAGCGCAAGTTTATACTTATGATAACTATCCTACTGGGTTAAAAAATGGTGACTCCTTTGTGTATAGTTATGTAAGTCGATATGAGGGCTCTCTTATTGGTTCTACTTATATTATTTCTGATGGTTTATTAACTGCGTCTGTTCTTAGCATCACCACTAATTTTGTTAATTTATCCCTTACCAATGCTTTTCATTTTAACGGATCTTTCAATTCCACTACTACATTTATGTTAGTAAGTACTCAACAAGTAAATTTTCCGTTCTTCTACCAAAGAGATGATGCAGCTGCAAGATTTCCAATCTCTAGTTATATATCATCACAACCAACAGGTAATTATTTTGGATGGTCAAGTAATCCTAGGAACTATCAAGCAGGATATTTTGTAGGCGCGGGAGATTGGTATATTAATAGTAAGACATTTGTTGTAGTTCCTTATGGAGTATTCGGGGTTTATAAACTAATAAATCATCAATACCAAACAATTGCTAATATTCAGTATGAAAATATGACTACTATTTATGTTGAACAATTAACAGGCGTCATTGTAATGTCTGAATATTATTCAAATATCAGAAATATGACAAGTGGAACTGATTTATATAAAGAATCTGAAACATTAAAATTGGTTCAATTAACAACCTATACATTTCCCATCTTAAGTGGAATCGTCATTTTCTTGAACTTTGGAGATCCGATCATTACGTTTCTTACAGTCTATTTGATCATTATTGTCTTAATAATTACTGTAATAATAGTAGTATATCTTTGGAAACGAACTTCTGCATATAGAAGAGATTAAAAAAAGGTGCTCCAGGCGGGCCTCGATCCCGCGACTTTCGGCTTTCGTAGAATGACAGTCCGACTGTATGAGAGCGTACCAAAGTTAGAAACACTCAATTAGCATTCCTATAAGGCCGACACTCTCTCTGGTGTTAAGAAAGTTGAAAAATCACTTTCCAAATCCAGGCTGAGTCACTGGAGCCAGATTATTATTGATCATTAAGATCTAAAATACTTCTTATTACTTTTATTTTAATATTTTCTTTCAAAGTAAACCTTATAAAACAAATGAATTTGCCGAACCTAAAGAATATTTAAAATTTTATGTTAAAAAAGGATCATCATTTGACTATTTTTTGGACCAATAAGTTAAATGCTTCGTCAACATTTTCCCCAGTCTTTGCAGATGTTTCAATAAATTCTGCGCCTATTTCTTTTGCGAGTTTCTTTCCATCTTCAGCCAGAATTACTCTCTTATTTTCTAAATCATTCTTATTCCCACACAATATCAAAGGAATTTTACCACAATATTTCTCTGCATCAGCTATCCAATCTGGAATATGGTTATAAGAAAATTGATTAGATATGTCATAAAGCACCAGAGCTCCAAAAGCACCTTGGAGATAGCTTTCCCTTAATACCTTAAACTTATCCTGTCCACCAATGTCCCAAATAATCAGATAGATGTTCTTTCCTCCCTCTTCCATTAATTTTGCTGAAATATCAGTTCCAATGGTCATTTTGTAAGACTCTTCAAACTTTTTTTCGACATGTTGCGTGATGGTTGAAGTTTTTCCTACACTCTCGTCTCCTAACAATACAATTTTATAAACTTTTTCCTTCTTTTTCGACAATGTACTTTCTCCTTCAATTTTGACCTTTTAAGAGTCATTTTTTATAGTATTTATATCTCTTCAAATATTTAATTTCTATTGTTTATAAAGGATTTTGAATTCTACAATGCTTTCTATAAAAAAACACAAGTTTAATAGAAATGTTGGATTAGAAGCTTTAGGTAATTTATTTTTCAAGGGATAGGGTGCAAAAAAATGGTGAGTTCAGAACAAATAGATGTTGACGATTTACGAAAGATACTCGATCGAAAAAATGAGAAAATTTTGGAATTACAAAAAATAAATGCTGAAAATCAGAAGACCATGATAAATCAAAGCGAAATTCAAAGAATTTTACTTGAAGATGATAAAGAAAAAATATTATCAAAAAAAATTGGAGAATTACAAGAAAAAATTGAAATACTTGAAGAAAAAAATCCAATCAAAAATGATTCAAAGACTGATAATAAACAATTTGATAAAAAACAAGTTGAATTGATGAAGGGTGCAATAAAAAAGATTAAAAATTTACAAGTTTCTCTAGAAGAAAAAAATAAAATTATTAAGGAATTAAAAGAACAAACTGCAGACATCCGAGAACATGCCCGATTAAAGACTGAATTATTGGAAAAAGATAATCTATTAATAAAAAAAGAAAAAGAAATTACTAATTTAGAAGCAGAATTTGTAAATTTTAAAGAAGAATTTATTTCTGAGTTGAAATCCCTTGAAAAAAATGAAAAAAATGATTCCGATCAAGCATTTAAAACAAAAGAACTAATGGATAAAATCAAGGATTTGGAATCTAAGAATAAAAAGTTAATGGAAGAAAATTCCAGTTTAACAAATAATTTACAAGGATATAAAAAAGATATTAAAGATCTTAAGTTTATTTTAAAAGCTAAAGAAGATCAAGTAGAGCAAATGTCTTCTAAAATTGATGACCTCTTGTTAGAAAAAAAGAATGGTAAGGATATTGAATCTGAAATCAATTTAAAAATGAAAATACGTATCAAGGAGTTAGAACATACTAGGGAGCAGATTATTAATTTAGCTGCGTTATTAGGTCATGAATTACCTGAAATTATAAATTCTGATAAGATTTTTGAATATGTTGACGATTTACTTTTAATAAGCGATGAAAATAAATTGAATAAATTGAATGAATGGAAAGAATTAACTCAAAAATCTAAAGTTGCATTAAATGTAGAATTAAATACTAAAAAAGAAGAAATAACTGTAACAGAGAAAAGGATTGAAGATATTTCAGAAACTGCTAAAGAAATTGAATCAATTATGAATGAATCTCCTCAACCTACTGGTAATGTCATAAAAAAATTACGAGAACATGAAAAAGAAGAAGAAATGAAAGAAATATTAGAAGAAGAAGATGAATTAAGGCGTTTAATTAAAAGGGAAATTCCAAACATAACGGAAATTGAAGCAGCAATATTACAAGATCAATTACTTGGTTTAGATGTAGAGGAAAGAAATACGAGAATTGAAATATATAGATTAACCAAAGAACTTGAAGGATGAAAGTTAATTCAATAAAGAAAAAATTTCAAATAAAAAAGAAAATGAAAAATAATTTAGTTTTTAATTGGTTTTAATACTTGTTTTGAATGATGTTTCATTCCATATGATATGGTAACTTGGAAATATTCTCTATTTTTGCAAATGACTCTTTCTAAATTACCCTTCACTAAAACAATATCATTTTTTTTAGCGATACCTCGAAATTCCTCTAGATAGTTACAAATTTGAAGAATTTCCACTTTTTTTCCAACTTTAATATCCAAAACTTCAATAATATATATTGATTGAAGATAAAATGCATCCTGATCTTCTACTATTCTTGCCGTTAATTCTATCCAACCTTCATTTTTTATCGATATGATGTCATCATATTCATTTTTTATTTCCGAAAATTTCTTTACTGGCTCAAATTCTATTTTAATAGATCTATCAGAAAAAGGAGACTGAATTACAGAATAAATTAGCTTATTTTTTTCATTTTCTAGATATTCTTTTAATGAATAATTTTGAAATTTCCAACTTGATTTAACAAAAGATTCTGAATCTATCAAATCAAATTCGTTGGATAACTTTTCTTTCTTACTTTTATAAATGGTAGAAAGCGTTTCCCTCAATTCAGCTAGCTCTTTTCTTCCGTAAATGATGAAATCGATATCACTATACTTCACATGATAAAAATCCAAGCAAATAGAGCCGAAACAGCCAAAATCCGAAATTTTCAAAGAAGAATGATTAAGAATTATTTCAAGCACGTGATTCATAGTTTTTAATAAGGAGTCATTTAAATCAGAATTCAAAATTTCTTGCAATTCCTGATGTGGATCGATTTTTTTATATACTTGACTTTCATCCAATCCAACTAATTTCGTCTCAAGAGGTTTATAATATACTTGATATTGGGAGTATTTTTCTTGAATAAATTTTAATCCTCCATCAAAATAAAATTTATAGAATCTATTTTCACGTTCTTGCCCATCATCTAAACATAAAAATCGGATTGCACGAGGATCTTTTGATACATAAATAGATTCTGAAGCATATTCTACATCACAAATACCTTTTTTTTGTGGATGAATGTAACCATAAACTCTAAAAATGATTCCTTCTTCTGTAATCAAATAATCTCTGTCTCTATACATCGATCTCACATTATTCTTCGAAGTTCAATTTAATACAAATCAAATTTATTTTTAAATCCATTTATTTTTAATTTTTAAAATTAATGGACAGAATAATTCCGATTCTTTTATTTGTTATATGCAAATCTTTAATATTGAATGAAGAGCATTTCTTTGTCTTAACTTGCTATAGAAGAAATATAAAAAAAAGTTTGGAATTAAATAGTTAATTCTTTAATATACTTATCAACAAATTTCTCTCGCTTTTTATGCACGTCATCTTGAGGTTCAATATATTCTAACGCACCATGAGGGCAAGATAAAACGCATTGTGGAGCAGGTTCATTTTCCATCACTTCTTCACATTGATTGCATTTGAAGACTTTACCATCAATTGCAATACTTATTGCGCCAAAAGGACAAGCTTCAGAACATTTTCGACAATGAATGCATGTATTATAATTGAATTTTATTAAACCATATTTAGAATCTCGAATTAATGAGTTTGTCGGACAAATTTTTGCACATAATGGATCATCGCAGTGATAACAAAGCACGGGAAACTTAATCATTGGTGAATGCTCTATTATTTCTATTCTAGAATGAAGGGGGAATATCTTTCCTTCCTTGGTCAAAGAACATGATAATTCACATAATTTGCAATTCAAACATTTATCTGGATATGCCATGATTATTTTCTTCACTTGTACCATTTTCATTCACTCCCCCAGATATCTTTTATTGTAAATTCTAAATTAAGCTCCTTTAATTTTTCCTTTGACGGTTTCCCTGATTTATCCCATTTTCTAAAATCATAATATTCATTCTTCTGTCGTACAAAATCTGGAACTTTACCCTCTGTTGCTCCTTCAACCGGTGTAAGAAGAATTTTTGGAAGCATATCATCCGCTTCTGTCACACCTAATTTGTTGTTAATTACTCGTTTCAAGTTGAATATACGTTCTCCAGCTTTTCTCAAGTCCTCAATTTCGTATTTATTGCCCGTAGCTAATGTCATTAAATCTGCAACGTATTGCGCTTTTGGGTGCGTAAAATTACATAAAATCATTGAACTCCAAAGTGATCTTAAATCTTGAAGTCTTGAAACATGTTCACCTAAATTATCATCACTGAATCGGTCATGAAACGTAACACCAAATTCTTTTGCATCGTTTCCTAAACAAACCTCATAATCATCTCCTGCCATGTGGCAAGCTCCACGATTTGAAGTTGCATATTGAATTGCCATTCCAAAAAATGCTCTTGGATCATGCATTGGTGCATCTAATCCCTTAACAACTCCGATCTCATCTTGATTAACATTGAACTTCTGCCCCATTCTAGCGGTACCTTCTGCAATCACGTTACCAAAACCCTTTCTTGTTGCAATCATATCAATTAATTTTAATATTAATTCAGAATCTCCCCATTTCATTTCTAGTCCTTCAGTATCATCTATTGTTATATAACCTTTATCGTAACAATACATGGTAAATGCGATCGTTGCACCGCAACTTATTGTATCCAAACCATGGAAGTTGCAAAGGTAATTTGCCTTTAATACTGATTCTAAATTTTCGTTTAAACATAAAGAACCAAGAGCTCCAAGCGTTTCATATTCGCAAGCTTCTGTTGTTTTCGGTATTTTATAAGTTCCTTCTTTATTTTCAACTAAGTGGCCACAAGCAATAGCACAAGCAAAACAAGCAGTATTTTTAACGATATATTTTTCTTTTTGTGTAGAACCTGATAGATTACTTGAAGCTTCCCAATCTCCTTGAGTGTAATACTTTGCAATTAGGTCTCCGAATGCATAAGCAGTATCTAAATAACCAGCAGTTCCTAACTCTCGAAACATTCTAGCAGCAAAATTCTCTTTTTGATGCATGTTCATTGCACGTATTGTTCCAAGATATCTTTTCGGTTTTTCAACTTCAATAAAACCTCTTCCTCTGATACCTATAGCTTTTAAATTCTTTGATCCCATGACTGCCCCCATACCTGTTCTTCCAGCAGCTCTTCCTTCATCGTTCATTATTGCTGCAAATCGCACCATGTTCTCTCCTGCAGCTCCAATTGCAGCGACTTTCATCTTAGGACTATCTTCCATTTCTCTTATTTTTTCTTGAACTGTATAAGCATCTTTATTCTTGAGTTTTTTTGCATCTTTAATTTCAACGATATCATCATTAATTGAAATATAAGACAAGTTTTCTGCTTTGTTCAGAAGTAAAATACCATCATATCCTGCGAATTTTATTTCTGATCCAAAGGTTCCCCCAGATGTTGATTCTCCCCAAATATTTGTAAGAGGAGACTTTGCACAGACTATATAGCGCCCTGCAGTTGGTGCGGGTGTTGCTGTTAAAGGACCAGTCATAAATAACAATGGATTTTCAGGACTCAGGGGATCCAGATCTTTGGTAAGTTTATCATACAATAACCTTGCAGCGTATCCAGAACCACCAAGGAAAAGTTTTGACCATTCTTTATTAATTGGAATTATTGATATTTTTTTAGACTCTAAATCAACTTGAAGGATTTTTCCAGTGTATCCTTTCAAATAAATCACCAAAATTATATTAAAAAATCAATACAGAAATATTGGGATATTATAATTTAAAATTTTTTAATTTTTTATCTGGTTAATTTGCCATCATCCTTACTGTTTCTCGAAAAAGAAAGACGTTTAATGCAAAACAGATCCCCGTTATTAATGCCATTATCAATATTACATTATAGAAATTGAATCCCAAAATTAAAAATGCTCCTAAAATAAAAGGTGCAACTGCTCCTCCAAATTCTCTGAATCCTCTTAGGATTCCATAAGCTATTCCTCGAGATTGCCTATTTGTTAAATCAGTGAGACTACTCATTAAAGGCATTCTATATAAACAAACAAAAAACCCTAAGGTGATAAGAATACTTACAATTATTGGAATTTGAATTTCTATTGGAAACGCCCCTGTAAATGATAAAAGGACCATTAAAATTATTGAAATTCCCATCCCAAAAAGTGCCATCCGTTTTCTTCCATATTTATCAGATAAAATACCTGCAGGAATGAAGAATATTGCTAATGAAAGCATGGCAGGGAGAAACACGATAATTGTTACTGTATTTGAACTTAATGTTGTGGTTTGTTCAAACATGAGCGGTAATAAATAGAAAACCATTCCAGATTCTTGAGCTTCAACAGCAAATGCAAATATAAATAAAGGAATAAAATTTTTTTCCTTCAAAATGTCCTTATAATCATTAATTTTTGTTTTTTTAACCTCTATATTAGGTCCTAAAGGTTGTAAGGTCTCTTTAGTCAAGAAAAATGAAAAAATAGCGGCAGCAATGAAAATAAAAATTGATAAGAAGATTTGTTGGTAATAATTTAAATCTAATAATGTTGCAATTGCAACACCTGAAATCATTCCTGCTATTAATGCTACGTCCCAAGCAGCTTCCGATCTTCCTATTTGATTATATTCTTCACCCGTATCTCCACTAGCAATCGTGATACTAGTATTCGTTTGACCTTTTTCGAGTCCTAAAAATATAGTACCTGCCCATAAAAAACTCACTATAGCGATTTCAAAATCAAATAAATATGCCCAAAGAAATGTTAAAGATGCTATTATACCCAATGACATTCCAGTTACTATCAGTTTCCTACGACCAAATTTATCTGATAAGTAACCCGTTAAAGGTGAAATTCCTAATTTAGCTAAAATATCCACACCTGTCAATATTCCTGCCATTCCTGCAGCTGCTTCTACACTTAAAAACAATTTAGATTGATAAATATCCGATATTATTCTTGAAAAATTCACAAATAGTAATCCTAAAGAAGCAAAACCTGCAAAAAAAGTAGGTATTAAGATTCTAAACATTGAATTCCTATAACTCGAGTCAAAAGGTGTTCCTTTCCAAGGCGTATTCATTTTCATCAAACAAATACATTAATTTAGAAGAATTCAAAATACTAGCTAATCATATTTTTCATTTTAATTAATAATGTTTTGATAACATGTCTATTGATAAGATTAATGAAATTTTTAATGAAATGGAAAAATACTTAAAAGATAATAAAAATCTAAATGAATTTTCATCATTATTAGCGTCTTTCAATAAAGAATTAAATCACATTTTAAAAAAATATGCAACCTCAAATCAAGAAGATAAGAAAAAATTGAAACCATATACAACTTTTTTCAGATATTTTTTTGAAATCGCTGTATTTACGACCCAATCTGAAGTTTTTTTTCAAGATCCAGATAATTTTCTTAGATTATTATATTTAATAGAAAATAGAAATATACTAATAAAAATGGATTTTACTCAACATGCTCAAGAAGAACTTGAAAATATCGAAAAAGTAAAGCCGATCTTAGAAGAACAGCTTAAAAAAAGATTAAAAAAGATTGAATCTGAATCAAAATGAATCTATAATTACTAAAATCTCTTTAACCATTTCCTCAACATTCATTCCAGTCAATGCTGATGTGTTTATACATTTTATTTTTAATGTTTTTGATGTTTTTAATACTTCCTCATCACTTACTTTTATGAAATCCTTTAAATCGTGTTTATTAGAAACAAGTAACATTGGAATTTTTTTATTACAATATTTTATAATTTCTTCATACCAATCGGTTACGTGTTTAAAAGTTCTCACGCGAGTAACATCAAAAACAATTAAAGCACCATCAACCCCTTCATAATAGATTTGACGTGTTTCTGAATACATCTCTTGTCCTGCAACATCCCAAAAGTATAAATAAACAATTTCTGTATCTTTATTTTTATAAAAAGAAGATTTTGTTACTTCAACGCCTAAAGTAGGGCGATAATCCAACAATTCTTCTTTTTTTTCAATGTATTTTTTTATTAAGGCTGTTTTTCCAACAGCTTCATCACCAACTAAGATAATTTTTTTCCTATTGTTCATATTCAACTCTCGCCACATCTTAAAATCTATAAATAAAATTAATTTATATATTGATAAAGTTTCATGTTTTTTATATTGATTAATATGGAGAAAATTCATTGACAAATAAAATAATTAAATCAGGAATCTATAAAAAAGGAGAAATATCAGTTGAAGATCTGGTTTATTCGTTAAAAAAAAATCCTGATAGTGAAAAAATTGGCGCTATTGCAATATATAATGGTGTAGTAAGGGGCATTTCTAATTCTGGTGAGGAAGTATCTGGTATCATAATAGAATCCTATGTGGAAAAATGTAATGAAATTCTAGTAAATATATCTAAGGAGCTGAAAGAAAGAGAAGGAATAATCGATATTATTATTTGTCATTTCATTGGTGATTTTGTTGTCGGAGAAGATTTAGTATATGTAGGAATTTCAAGTGGGCATCGAAAGGAATTATTTCCCATCTTTAAAGAAGCGATAGAAAGATACAAAACTGAGGGAATATTATGGAAAAAGGAAAAATTGGTCAATGGAAAAGAGTATTGGATTGAAAAATAACAAAGACATATTTTTATTGGATTCTTTAAAAATTTAACCAAGAAATTAAAGGTAAATATCTTCTAAAAAAAAGCTTTTCGATTTCTCAGACAAAAATATAAAATTGATAGTACATTAATATTAAATTAATCATAATAATCTCATTTATAAATCGTGATGTAAAATGTCAATTGATTGGGCAAAGGTAATAGAAAAACCTGATAAAGAGCATAAGGTCGTTGGTTCTTATTTATTATCGACAAGACAGAAAATTGAAGCTCAGGAAAAAACAATCGAAGATTTAAATGGCAGTATTGCAGAAATAACACATCAATTAAAGAAATCCAAAGAAATTCTTGAAACAACAATTGAACAACAAAAACAAATAACGAATGACCTAAAAGATCAGATAGTAGCAAAGGATGGGGAGATTAATAAATTAAATGGTGATATTTCCAATTTAAATGGACAATTTGAAGCGCTAAAAAATCAAATTATTGATTTAAACTCCACCATGGCATCTTCTAACCAAGAATTACAGAGCGTGTTAGACGGTCAGACAGGTGAAATTGAGCAATTAAATCAAATAATTTCTCAAAAAGATCAAGAAATTCAAAATCTTAATTCTAACCTATCTGATTTAAAAAATCATATTACTCAGAAAGACAACCAGATAAATGATTTACAATCTCAATTAAATCTACTAGGTGAATTTCAACAAAATATTCAAAGTTTAAACATTCAATTAGAAGAAAAAAATGCAGAAATTTCTAAAATTTATGAAGATCATACAAGTGAATTAGCAGAATTAAAGGAAAATGCAAATGCAGAAGTAAATTCTATTAAAGCAGAAATAAATTCAATTAGAGAGAAAAATCTTAATGAATTAAATGATTTAAATAATCAATTAATGGCAGCAAATGATGAGAAAAATAAAATATTGGAAGAAATAAAAATTAAATTTGAACAAGAAAAATCTGAAATCTCAGAAAAAATGAAACAAGAAGTTGAGCAACAAGTAAATGATATAGAACAAAATTATCTAGAAGAAATAAATGAACTAAAAATGAAGATTCAAGAGCTTACTCCAAAAATTGTTGAAAAACCATCTGTAGAACCTGCAAATGCTGTTGCATCCTTCTTAAAAAAAGCAGAACCAGAGATTTCAAAAATAATTCTAAGATTTGATGGGAAAGAATTCATTCAGCAAACAACGTTCAATGAAGATTCTATTAATTTAGTCTTAAATCCAGATGCTCAACGATGGCAGTTAAGTTGGGCTGTAACCTCTACTTTAATTGATAGAAAAACTGCAGAACGTCAAGCTCGAAGCATTGCAAAATCAGGTTATGCGATTGGTGCAGAACGATATGGTTTGGGGCTAGAATTGGAGTTAATAGGTTCTCAAACCATTCCAGAAGCATTAACTAGAGATCAACACTCATATAATGAATGATGATTTTTTTTTAACCATTTTCATTTTTTTTGTTAATAATCATCATCTTCAGCAATTAATAAAGATATAAACCACATAATTAAAAACATAACTCCTGCTCCAAAAACGACTAAAGACATTAACCACAAATTTTGCATCGCCTCTAATCCGAACAAGTACGGTATAGTTTGTACTACTTCTAGAACCAAAAAACCAAGCATGAATACATACCCGATAAATGGTGAAGTCGATACTTCTCTCGAAATTCCTCTTTTAATTGATATAAATAAGATTATAACTCCGACAGTTAAGGCTGAGACATCGATAAAAAATAAGATTTCTGACAAAAACGGATAGATTGGGAATAATAATGAAATTATCCAGATGGAACCAAAAATAATAAATAATATAAATTGAAAAATTTTTATCCTAGTTTCTGGAACTTCCGTTGTTACAGTCAATCCTGAATCTCTTTCAAACTCTATTGCTCCAGCATAGATTAACCATATTATTCCACCAAATTCTAATGCATCAGCCATCAAAATCGTTATTTTAAATAAATAAGGAATGAAAAGCATCCATATGGCAAAAATTTCATTCCAAAAGAATATGTATCTGTCAATAAAAGAGAGCTGGAAGATAATGGGGAAAATTTCCAGCAAAATTAAAATAATTATAAATCCAAAATATTTTCCTCTCCCCTCTCTCTCGGATAATGTGAGGAGATATATATCATGAGTCAATAATCCAACAGTTATTATGAGCAATGTTGGCGTGATAAATGGAATGAAAAGAAGGGAAATAACTAATAAACCATTAACACCATAGAAAACTATCCATCTTTTTGGTATGATGACGAACCGCTCTTTCATTTCAACAAAACTATTAGCAAATTTATTTCTATATAATATGAGGAAAATCCACCAAGGTACCGTGAAAGTTATGGGCATTACCCATTTAATTATTATTTCACTTGAACCGGGAAGATAATATTCAAAGAACGGAATAATAAAAGGCGTTCGGATCCAAACATAATTTAATAAAATAAAGAAATATATCGGCGCAATTATAATTAAAAAAAGCGTGAGTAGTCGATGTAAATAAATTCCCTTGAATTCAGCCATTTCATTCACCTAATCAAAGATAATAAATATATTTTCTTTTAAATAATTTAAGTCTTATTTTTATTTCAAATGAAAAAGTCTCAAAAAAATATTGTTTGAATATAATTTAGAGATTTAAATTCTTAAAAATACGAAAAAAAATTATATTAATCAAAATAAAAAAAAGAAATATATTATTTAATATTCATGGGTTTTCCATGATGTACAGGAATTTCTTGCTTTCCACATCCTGGTCCCATCCAACAAACTAACATATCTTTTCCATTAACCTTTTCAACGTGCATTGGTTTTCCACAATGTTGAGGGACTTCCGATTTAGTTCCACATTCTTGACAAACTAATTTTGGCATCTTATCTTTTACCTCCTTTTGCTTTATATCTTCTACATATATCATTGGATTATTATGGTGGGTTGGAATTTCTTGTTTTCCACAATTAGGGCCCATCCAACAAACTAACATGTCTTTACCATCAACCTTTTCAACATGCATTGGTTTTTCACAATGATGAGGTACATCAATCATTGTTCCACAGGATTCGCAAAATAGTTTAGGTTCTTTCATTTCTGTTACATCTTTTGATAGTTCTTCCATCTTCACGAATTTCTTATCTTTTGAAATAAAATTTTCTGGATTTCTCTCAAATTCTGTCTTACAACTTGGATTACAGAAATAATATTTCTTACCTTTATATTGCGTTTCGAGATCTATTCCTGGTGTGACTGTCATTCCACAAACAGGATCAATTTCTTTTGATTCTAAAAATTGTCTTTCTTCATCTAACTGACTTCTCAAGCGAGGTTCAAACCTTTTTAATAACAAAGAATTACTTACAACTGACACCGAACTCATGGCCATTGCCAATGCTGCCAAACCTGGGGGCAAAAATATAATGCTTCCAGTTAATGCGAAAAATAATGGTACGAATATTCCTGCGGCTATTGGAATACTTAAGCTATTATAGAGAAACGCCCACATTAAATTTAATTTCATTTTTTGTACAGTTTTTTTACTTAAATTAATGGCAGCTACAACATTTCTTAAATCATTTCGCATCAATACAATATCTCCAGTTTCAATAGCAATATCTGTTCCCGAACCCATGGCAATTCCGACATCGGCTTGAGCTAATGCAGGAGCATCATTAATTCCATCTCCAACCATTGCCACGATTTTTCCTTCTTCTTGTAACTTTTTGACTTCATTTGACTTATCTTCTGGAAGAACTTCTGAAAAAACTCTGTCGATATTAAGATTTTTAGCTATTGCTTGAGCAGTTTCATGATGATCACCAGTTAACAATGAAATCTCTAATCCTAAATTTTTCAAACTTTCGATTGTTTCCTTGGAATTTTCTTTTAATGGATCCGCCACAGCGATTATACCAATTACTTGGTCATCCTTTGCTATGATTATGACTGTTTTTCCTTGGTTTTGATATTCTGATAAAGTATTTTGAATTGAATCGGTATTAATAGAGTTCATTTTCATTAATCGTTCATTACCGATCGTAATAAGATTCCCATTGACTTTCGCTTTTATTCCAAATCCTGATATTGCCTCAAATTCTTTTGGTTCTATTAATGATATTTTTCCTTCTTTTGCTCGTTTTAAAATTGCATCAGCAATAGGATGCTCTGAACCTTTCTCTACACTTGCGGCAAGGAGTAAAATCTCATTTGTATCTCCATTTAAAGTATAAATATCCGTGACTTCTGGCTCACCTTTAGTTAAAGTGCCTGTTTTATCAAAAATAATACTCTGGATTTTGTGAGAAGTCTCTAGACTTTCTCCACCTTTAATAAGTATTCCAGTTTCCGCTCCTTTACCACTTCCTACTAACATTGCTGTTGGAATCGCAAGTCCCATTGCACAAGGACATGCTACAACAACTACAGAAGTGAATGCTAATAATGCCCATTCATAATTTATCATGGGATAAATCAATGAACCTATAGTGACCCAGAAAATAAATACAAATGCTGCAATCATGATCACGATGGGTACAAAAACACTTGCAACTTTATCAGCAAGTCTTTGAATGGGTGCTTTTTCTCCCTGAGCATCCTCAACTAATTTGATAATTCTTGATAGAACCGTATCCTTACCCACATTAGAAGTTTTAAATTTGATTAATCCGCTTTTATTGAGGGTTCCTCCTATTACTTGATCATTTATAGATTTTACAACTGGGAAACTCTCTCCAGAAATCATAGATTCGTCAATTTGTGTCCTGCCTTCAATTATAACTCCATCTACAGGAATTTTTTCACCAGGTTTCACCAGTATAACATCTCCCACATCAACTTCATTAATGGGGACCTCTAATTCCTTAGAATCACGAATGATAACAGCTGTATTTGGTTGAAGTCCCATTAGCTTTTTAATAGCTTCTGAAGACTTACCTTTTGTAAAGACCTCAAGATATTTTCCCAAGAGAATGAACATTGTTATCATTGCAGAGGCTTCAAAAAAAGTATTTCCAATAAATATTGGGGCTGTGGGAATGAAAAATTTGATGAATGCTAAAACTAGAGTATACACGCTATAAAAATATGCTGTTGTGGTACCTAATACTACTAAAACGTCCATGTTGGCCGACTTATTTTTTAATGAAAGGAATGCGCCTCTATAAAAAATATATCCTGCATAAAACTGTATCGGAGTAGTGAGGATGAATAGAAATAATCTAAAGATAAATGGACTTCCACCAAACATTAGCATGATAATCTCATTTAACCCAGGAATCATGTGTAACCATGAAAATGCAATGACAGGTATTGCAAAAATTAAACTAAAAAGAAATCTTCTTCGATATTCCTTAATTTCTTTTTCTCGCTCAATTTTCTGTTTATCTTGAGCACTTAAGGTTTCAGATATTTTATATGATAACTTTCTGATTGAATTCATAATCTCTTTTGTGGTAATTTCTTCTGAATTATATTCCACGTGAGTTAATCCTGTTTTGTAATTTACATAGGCGCTATTAATTCCCTCTAATCTTGAAATTGTTGATTTAATCTTATTAGCTTCTTCTTCAGATGAAATTCCTTCTATTTGTAATTCTACTCGACTTAAATTTGCTCGATATCCAATTTCTCCAACAGACTTCATTAAATCATATGGTTTTATTATACTTGGATCATAATCAATTAAAGCATTTTCAGTACCAAAATTAACAGTTGCTTTTTGAACACCCGGTTGTGAATTTAATTGTTTTTCTATTTTTAATGCACAAGTAGCACAAGTCATTCCACCCAAATCTAATTTTAGCTTTTTCTTTTTAGATTCAATACTTTCAGTCAAATTAGTAAATCACCCTCTAAATTCGATTAATTTTTTTTAATTCAAATCCATTAATTTAAATTCTTGATAATATATTTATACATAAAAAATTACACTGTTATAGTTTCCTACAAATAAATATAAGGTGGTGGTTCCCTATAAATTCTTCTAATTTTTTAAAAAAGTGGATTTTTACTTTAAAAAAATGAACTAACTATTCTAATTTATACCGTAAAATCGCTCCGATTCCTCTAAATGCATACCAAAGTTGACTTCCTTCTTCGGAATCTATAGAGACTACTTCAACCCGAGCACCTGTTTCTGCAGCTAAATCTCCTAATTCTTCTATTAAATCAACAGTCTTTGTAACTTGTATTAATTGGCTTGAACATTTCGGACAAGATTTTTGAGATACTTCTTTTTCTAAAGCAATTAAATCATTTGAATGAATTGTTTTTTCCTCAACAAAATCACAGTTATTGCATTGAATAGTTGCTCTTAAAATATCGACATTTTCAGAAATTAATAAGGTTTCAACTGCTGATTTATTTAATGCATCCCTTACTTCTTTTTCTCCATAGGTTGCTAATCCAGTATCCCGTCCAATGTGTCCTAAAAATTTTTGAATTAAATTTTTTTCTTTCATGATTTGAACATTTTCAAGTAATTTTTCTGATTGTTTAGTTAATTCTTTGATACCTTGAATACCTGTATAACCTATATCGTAAACATCCAAAATTTTATCTTTTAATCTATAATCTAAATAATCTGAGTCTACAAATACTTCTTTAGTTGGACCTGCTCCTCCAACTATAACTCCCTTTAAATCATTTCCCAACGGTACAAAAATTTCGTTAACCTGATCTCCACATTTCTTGAAAAATTCATGGGCTGCTTGTTCTATTAATCGTTCAAATCTTCTTTGAGATTGCCCACCTGCATGATGTTTTGATGGAATATGACTAGTGATATTTTGAAGGATCTTTTGTCTACTACCACTCAAGGACGCTATCGTACAACCAGATCGATCGATAACAATCAATCCGAATGAATCTTTTTCAACTAACATGTCTTCCAATGGTTCCAAAAAAAATTCTGAAGCACATACATACTTAAAAGTAGGTATTTTTTCAGGGGGATATACAATATGTAATTCAAAAATCTCAGTTCCCGGGGTTCCCGGGACGGCTGGAACTCCTCCAGAAAAAATAGCTAAACCATTTTCAGGTAAAAGCCTCCCATAATTCCTTAAAGTCGCAGTAATTTTGGTTATTGATTCTTGAACGATTTTTCTTGTTGTTTTTGATTTAATATTAGCTGCTTGTCCAAATTCATTTTTTAAATAATTAGTAATGTCTGAAACCGGCTTCTCTGGTGGGCAATACAAGCTGGTTAATTCTGAGTGAAACCCTTTTTTTCCCTTTAATAATTTAAGCATTTTTTTTAACTTATATTTTTCAAAAGAACTTCTCGTTTTATTCGTACTCATTTTATTATCACATGACCAGTCTTCAAATCAATTAAAATCTAAATAATTTCTTTTTTTTGATTTGATCCTAAATACCACTAACCTAAAGTGAACAGCAAGTAGTCATATGTCAGTTTTATCTAGAACCATATTTTTCGCCAAAATATTTTGAAAATCTATAGAATCTTTTTTTAATTATTATTTAAATACTTTCATAAGGATTAGTAAATTATTTAATTAGATTTTGGTGGGTTGTTGGGATCTAAATTTCCCTATCAGAAATTCCTAGAGTTTTTAAAAAAATAGTAAATGATGAAAAAAATAAGGATTATTTTAAAGTCATAATTGATAAATTTCATTAAACATATTTATCAATATTAATACATTATTAATGAACTAGGTGATTTGTCAAATGCCATTCAAACCAGAAGAGATCCAAAATATGCGAGACATGTTAATGAAATCAATCGAAGATCTCCATAAAGAAAAATCAAATGCTGGTGTAAAATGGAAGGAAATATTGAAAAATTTGAATGTCACGGTAAATTTTGAAATAATGGGACCTGATTTTAAGGAAAGTGCGGGTTTTATTAATGCGAATTTTCAGGAGGGTAACTTATCAATAAAAGAGGGTAAATCTAGTAAAGCATTAATTGAGTTTAAAGCTCCATTAATGAACTTTTTTCAATATAGTTCTAATGAGATCTCACTCTTAGGAGCTTTATTTGGGAAACTTAAAATCAAAGGGAAAAGACATTTATTAACTTTAATGAAAGTTGCAAACCTATTAAGAGTCATTCCTGAAGATAAATTAATGAAACAATAATTGTTCCCTTAGGATTTTGTGAAATTTATGAGTCAAGATACAAATAATTCAATTGAAACAATATTAGATGCTGAAGAAGAAAAAGACATAAGTAAAGGAAGAGAAAAGAAAACTTTAGCGGTTCCATTATTCTTGGCATCAGCTGTCATCCCATTCATTCCATCTACTTACCTATGTTATTTCTATTTTTATTTTTTACCAATCCATTTATATCTTTTTAACATTTTTACTATAATCTGGTATGTTATACAAACTATTTTAGTTGGATATGGTCTTTTTTGGATTACTGTTGGGACATCCCTACTCTTAACAAAAATTTTTGATTTGATCATAGATAAAAAATATGGAAAAATAAGAATTGGCTCGTATGATAACATCCAAAGCGATCTTGGGACTCTATCATGGCGAATGAGGGGCGTGTATCGAAAATTTACTAGTTGGTATGTTGAAATCGCTCGATTTAAATTTCTGCGAATTTGGATGTTGCGAATGTTTGGCATCAAAATCGGAAAAAATGTCACGTTAGGTCGTTATATTCTTGAGGACCCATTTATCGAGATAGGAAATAACGTGTTTATGGGTCGAAATACAATAATTTCCGGTCATTTAATTGATCATAATAAGCTTACTATTAATAAAACTAAGATTGGTAATAACGTGATAATGGATAATTTTACTGGATGTGTTGGAACCACATTTGGAGATAATACAATTATTTTAGGAAGACAAGCATGCGGGATACGCGGTCAAACCTTAAAGGGTGATGGTGTCTATAAAGGAACCCCCTTGAAAAGAATCGGAGCATATTCTGATTTTACACCTGTACAAATTAAAAATTTAAAAAATATAATTAAAGATCACAACAATATAGATTTTCGTGAAGAGCGTGTCCAAGAGATTGAACGAAATAAATGGTGGCTTCGCTTCTTTAAATTCATAGTTGTATTCTTTGGAGGCATTTTATTCGGCACATGGCCGCTTTGGTTATACTGGTACGACATGTATGTTACATTTGGATTTCCTACTCGAGTATTATCAATAGATCTCTTAATATTGCTTCCAATTCCTTTTCTATTAATGGGTTGCATATTTTTCTTTTGCGTTGGAATTGGATTAGTCACTTGGATGATCCTGTTTACCTATAGAATCATATTAGGTAGAGGACTAGAAGAAGGTGAATACGATTTAGAAGATCATCGTGTAAAAGCATGGAAGACAAATTATTTACTAAAATTATACATCATGCAATTAATTCACCATTCACCTTTTGTCTATTGGGATGTATTTATTTTATTATCGTTCAGAAATAAAGTTGCAACCAATGTAAGGATTAATAAATGTTTTTATGATCCTGAATTTATCGATATTGCTGCAAATACTGAATGTGCTGCATTTTCTATCATACACACACATCAAATAAAAGAGGGCAAGTTACACATTAAGCGAACAAAAATAGGTAAAAACGTCATAATCGGTGGTTTTGCGCATGTTGGAGCTGGAGTTACTATTGGCGATAATACTATAGTAGGTTTAGGTTGTTATGTTCCCGATGACATGGTATTGGAGCCAAATTCTCTATATATCGGAAATCCAGCAAGAAAATTACCAAAAAGCGTGTTGAAAAAGGAATATGACCAAAAAAAACGGAAAGTCGACTAAGTTCCAGTTCGTTTTGAAAGTAAGACTATAAGATTTCCCAGTAAAATTAAGATACCACCTATCAACACGTAAAGGCTTATAATGATATTTTGGTAGAAGATTGTTAATAACGTAGCAACTAATGGTTCTGCATAAGCAAGTATCAAAATATCCCCTGAATCATCCTCTTTAATTCCTTTATTATACAACGAAAAAGCTATGGCTGTAGGAATTAGACCTAACCCTATAATAATGAATATGTTAATATAATTTATTAAAATAAATTGTGGAACTGAAGGAATAACAAATATCGATGAAGCGAACAGAATTGCCCACCAAGAAACTGAGAAATTTTCTACCTCATCATCTTGCATGAATTTTTTAATTGAAGTAATATTTAATCCTAATAAAATGCCCGAAAGAAGTCCGAAAAGTAATCCAAAATTTAAATTATTTATTTGAAATTCTGATATGAAGAGCAAACCTACCGTTGCTAAAATAAATGAAACTACATTTATTTTTCTAACCTCTTCATGTAATAACAATTTGAAGAAGATAATCGCAAATACATTACCTGAATATAGGAGAAAGGCAGCTTCCGCAAAATTTGTAAGATTTATTGCAAAAAAATAAAATAATATACAAAAAGCATTTGTTGTTCCTAATAAAATTAACCATTTAGGCTTTTTTACTAACAATTTAACATTCTTAATTTCTTTTTTTGCTAATAAAAAAATTGTTAGGAATATAAATCCAATTATTGATCTAAAAAAACTAATAGAAACTTCATTAAACTGGCTTAATAAATCTACAAATAATCCAACAGAACCCATTAAACAAGCTGCTATTAAAATTGAAATTCGTGAAATGTTTTTTTTACTTAATTGCATTTTATAAATTGTTTACTTCCATTTTATAAACTTTACACGGAAAAATAAAAAAGTTAAAATCATTCTTTTTTCCTATAGATATATAGTAACATTTTCACTGATAACAATGGATGAAGAAAAAGTTATGAAAAAACAAAAAGTTGATAAAAATATTATTGATAAAGCAAAAAATAAATCAAATATTTTTGGCTTTCGAGGCTATACTGATGATATTTTTTCTATTTTAGAAAATTCTGGAATTGAAGTTTCCACACCACAAATTTGGGATACAAATCTTTCCAATATTACTGAAAATAATAGAAGTTCGATCATGCGACACTTAGGAAAGACAATCAAGTTCATGGAAGATAACGAAGTAGTAAATAATGCTATTATTCAAGGCAAATTGAATCATCCAATGTTAAAAAGCCCATTTTTTTACATTTTAATTGCATATACCATCTTCATGGCATTAAGTTTTATCTTTATTCTTTTATAAGGATTTATACCTGCTTATGATTAGTTCTTTTTTATAATTTTCCATGTCCCTAATGGCTAATAAGCTATCTATTAAAATATCTCCATCAGATTCTGAATTATGATGCAAGAACTTTTGCATGGCTAATTCATGAGTTTGATACATGATGTTTTGAAAAGCTTCAATATCTTCTACCGTGAACCCCTCAAATTTATTTTCATTGTATAATACTTTATTTTTCTTTCTTTTTAGTTCTGCTTGTTGAAAATTATCAAGTTCTTTATACAGTGACATTCATGAACTCCCAAAAATCTTTGAGATCACCTTTCTTTTGATTAAAATTAATCCGTGTAATATCAAGAGAATATCATGTAGTAACATGATTTTTTAAAAGTAATACAAAGGAAAACAAATTTTTTTAAGAATAAATTGAATATTATATAACATGTTAAAAATCCGGAAGATTTTTAATCCATCAATGTTCCAAGGCAATTTAAAAAATAAAAATTATTTTGAGGGTTGGTACTATAAAATAGTTGATTCATCTGAAAAGAATTTATACGCCTTCATACCTGGTATCTCTCTTGATAAAACGAATAATACAAGTCATTGTTTCATTCAAATGTTGAATGGTGCAACTGGTGAAACAGTATATTTTGAATATCCCTTGGATAAATTTTGGGCATCATCTCAAGAATTTAAGGTTAAAATAGGTGAAAATATTTTCACTACGGATAAAATTAATCTTTCCATCCATCAAAAAGGTTTTTCGATCGTAGGTAAACTAAATTTCAAAAATACAGTTCCATGGCAAAAAACTCTTTTAGCTCCCGGTATTATGGGACCATTTACATTCATTCCTTTCATGGAATGCTATCACGGGATGCTTAGTATGAATCACGATATCGTTGGAAAATTGACCATTAACGATAAAGAGATCGATTTTACAAATGGATTAGGATACATGGAAAAAGATTGGGGAAAATCTTTTCCTAATGGATACATTTGGATGCAATCTAACCATTTTAAAAAGGGTAAAACGTCCTTCATGGCTTCAATCGCTCGTATACCATTCCTCGGATTTGAATTCCCAGGCTTTTTATTCATAATATGGCATCAAGGAAAGATTTATTTATTGACAACATATACTGGAGCTAAAATTCAAGCATTAAATATCAAACCAAAAAGAGTTAAAGCTGTAATAACTAATAAAAATTATATATTGTTTTTTAATGCTCGAAAAAAGCACAAAAAAGAATTAAAAGTATCTGAAGAAACTGCTGGTTCCTTAAAATCTCCCAGTCTTGGTGCAATGAAGAGCCGAATCATGGAGAGTCTAACTTCAGAAGTGCAACTAAAATTATATAAACGTGATAAACAGGGAAAAAAGAAATTAATATTCGAAGATATAGGCCATAATACAGGATTAGAAATTGAAGCAACCGATGAAGATCTATCTTAAAAAATTAAATATTTCTTAAAATGTGAGCAAGATTAATGAAATCTAGTTTTATTTTCAAATTTTTAAACTAATTTTAAATTAATTTAATGCTATAAAGAAAAAATTTAAAAAAATAAAAAAATTTCAGAATAGTTAATTAAATTTCAACTAATTCTTTATATCTATTTCTGAGAGTTACTTCTGTTACATTTGCTGCTTTTGCGACAGAAGTTTGACTTCTTCGCTTGCCATTTTGTATCGATGCTATATATATGGCTGCAGCTGCTATTCCTTTTGGATCCTTTCCAACAAGCAACTTATTTTCTTTAGCTTTCTCAATTAGTAATTGAGCATCTTTTTCTATTTTATTGGTTATTTTTAATTCTCCGCCTATTCTGGATATTAATGTCATCGCATCAACTGAATTTACCTTAAGGTTTAATTCTTGTAAGATTGTTCGGTACGCTTTTCTAATTGTTTTCTCAGATTCCAAACTTAAATTTGTGATTGACTTAAGTGGAAGAGGTACATTATTTTGTCTACAAATAATATAAACTGCTGCCGCTACCATCGATTTAATACTTCTTCCCTTCAATAGATCTTTCTTATATACTTTCCTATATAGTGTAGCTGCAGATTCATTGACGTATTCCGGTAAATGTAATTGACTACATATTCTCCTAATCTCATTCATCGCTATGGATAAATTCTTTTGATGCCATGTTTGACGATTTTGCCATTTTTTTAATCGCTGAAATTTTTGCTTGTTCCTTGCAGTTAAATTCGTGTTGTTATCAATTTTTGTAGAAAGCCCCATGTCCGGTAATAGATTAGTTAACGGACTTCCCGTGTGCTCCCTTAAATTTCTTTCTTCTGTAGAAAATGATCTTCGTTCCTTTCTGTAATCTATTAAATGGTCAGATAAAACTAATCCACAATTTCTGCAAATAATTTCAGCTCTTGTTTGATCTTTAATTAAATCTGTTGATCCACATTCGCATATATCTATACCCGCTTCTTCTAATGCAGAAGTATTCGATACGAACTCTTCAGAGCTTGAACTTTCAGCTGGCATCTTATCTCATCCTTTTATGTTTAAATTATTGGGGTTGTTTTTAATATTTTTATTGAAAATGTTTTTATGGTCTTCATATGTCAACATAACATTGTTATGTATATCAAAATGAAGTAAGTCATTTTTTTTCATCGTAGACATATCTAATATTTTCCCTTACCGTTCTATGTGCATATAGTCATATGTTGTTATAACGGTAATTTTTAATATAACTTTTGTGCATATAGATCGCGATACCAAAACGATATAATTCGCATTAAATAACATATTAAAGGAAATAAATGATTAGAATGATATTTTATTAAAAAAAAAATATTAAACCTATACTTTTCAATGATGAAGTAACTACATTTTAGCACGGGAATCCTCAAGATACCGCTGGTAAACTTTAGCGGATCGAGGGTGCGTTTTGAGAATTTCGGAGAGGTTATTAGGCTCACCATGAGTCCTGATGATATCAACGATGTTATTGGGAGAAATCCAGAAATGAGAATGGTCGCAGTTGAATTTTGGGATACTGCTATTTTTTTTATCATAAAGATGATCGCAGGTAGGGCATATAAACGTGTCAGTATTGTCATTAAGTTTTTCGCAGCGCTCGCACTGATGAGCACGTCGAAGTCGTTCTGCTTCATCGTGAATGTCAGATTGGGAGAAGTATTCTTGGTCTTTAGGCTTGTAATGTATTTCGTGGATGAAGCAATCGGCATCGTATTGGACGCGCTCGTCGTAAAAATGTCGATGAAATTGGTAGACGCCGTAAGAAAAGATCTGCCCGTCAATGGATTCAAGATTGGGGATGTACTTGAGCCCGAGAGTGCTATAGATGGGGTTTTCATCTATTGACAAGCTTTTCAAGTTCTTGAGTTCGGCAAGGAAATCGAGGTTTTTTAGTTTATTATTAAAGAGACCGAGGCTTGCAAGGTGGTCAAGCCCTTTAAACGATACAGATTCGATCTGATTCCAGCTTAGGTCAAGGTCCGTTAATTCAGACAACCCTTGAAGGTTAACAAATTTAATTTCATTCCTATGCAATTTCAAGTCCTTTAACTTTTTCAACGCGTTGAGGGGGTTAATGTTTTCGACTTTGTTCCAGTTCAAGACAAGGTTTTCGAGCTGGGTTAGATGAGCAATGGGCTCAATGTTGGAGACCTGATTATTGGAAAGGTCGAGTGTTTTCAATCGTTTCAGTGTGCTCAAGTTGGAAATATCCGAGATGTGAGCATTCTTAATCGTTAAATGTTCCAAGCTTTCCAATGTTTCGAGTCCTCGAATTTCCTTGATATTACTACTACCGATCTCAAGTTTTTTCAGGCTACCAAGTTTTTCAAGTCCGTTAATTGTTTGGATATTGAACATGTCCCTGGAAATTAAGAACGGTATCTCTAAAGTTTCGTTTTCGATCGGCACGACTTGCCCGTGGATGGTAACTGAGAGAATGTTTTTCTTCTTCGTCATGTTTCACATATATAGAGGAAGTCCGGGCATAAAAATGATTCTATTTAAGATGCGCAAAAGTGATCAAAAGCTAGCGATGCCGACACGGGACCGCAGCAATGCGCAAAATTCCGTGCGATATCGGCATGGAACTGATCAAAAACCGAGGATTGGCAGAAAGAAATATAAATACTTTTGTAATAATAACCTCTTACCAAGGATCTTGCTCTAACATGAATTTTTTATGACTTTGCTCGAGCTTCGAGTAATATAAAGGATGAAACAAATGGGAAATACTAGTTCAAAAAAATCGGTTAATGGTGCCAGATGTAAAGCTAAATTTCAAAACATGAAAAAGTTCGTGGTACCATCTCTTATAATCGCCATTATTTTCTCGCTATTTCACACCTTATTTGTTGAATGCGTGCAGAACGTGAATATAGTGCTATTTTGGGTGGGGTATGGATGTTCCGCATTAATGATCGTTCCAGCATGCATGGTGGTGGTTTATCAACTATTAACCAAGAGCAAGAGTTTTAGGAATAAATGTCATTCGACTAACAAGCCCAATGATAGAGGCGGTGTTTGGGATAACTTTGAAAGATTTCTTGATAATAATACAAGAACTTTCTATCGAATCATTCCAATAGCTATCTTATTAGCGGGGATATTTTTAACATTTAATTTTATTTATTTCAGTAACGCGCGCCCATTAATTGAATTCATTGATTGGATTGCATATTCCTTCATTGCGGTGATCGTGATGACAATTTTTTCTTTTTTCATTTTAGGATTATCCGGATTCGTGAAATGGAGTCGCGTCGTGAAATTAGTGGTTATGGTCGTGATTTGTTTCGCCTTCGTTGGGTTATTCTTAGTTCCAAGCGTGATGACAATACCGCCTGATGCATCGAATGGAGTGGTCCAAGATGACGTCTTGCTAAACTTTTTGGACGAAGAAGGCGGTCTTAAAGATTGGGATGAAGATAATGCAACGCTTTCAAGCACGTATCAAGGCTGGTTTAGTCTTGGAGATGAGGAAAAGGAAAAAATTGATAAAGATTTGCTGTTTGATTTCTTAAAGGATTTGGTTTACAGCGGGTTCAAGGAAACTAGAGGTGGAAAAAACGAAATTCCGACCATGATGAATGCATTTCAAGTAATTTCGTTACTAAAAGAATTGTCAGATGGGGAGAAATTTTTACAAGACAATTTTGATTTGTTTGTTGAATTCATCTCGGTGGAATCGGGATTTGATTTTGCTGCAAGGATATGAAAACTAGAATATGCTGGCAAGAAGATTAAAATTAAAAGCGGTATGGATTTGTAGCTAACAATGGAGACGAGATCCACCTCTTAATTTTGCTACCCAAAACATTAGTTTTTTTGAATCCAATCATAAATCATCACTGACGTGTGAGAAACATTTATTCTCTCTAGCTCGTTCGTGACTTAGGTACATGTTATTTCGTGGTCATGATGCAACGAAAATATCTCATTCTCATTCTGGCAATAATCATCATTTCTGTGGTTGTCCCACTGGTGCTGGTTATCCCGTCAGTGCTACCGCAATCTTATACTTCCGAGATAACATTAGAGATACCCTCTGATGATTGGAATCACGTGGGGGTAACACTCGACCAAGGCGAACGATGGATAGTGGATTTTACCAGTAATGGAACCGTCACTGCAAGCTTGATGACGTGGGATCAATTCATGTATTTTTATGCATATGGTTCCGTGGGAGGGTGCCTTCAATCCATCTCAAATACATCCGGGCACTTTGAATTCACGCAATCGCTTCAACAATCTGGCGAAGCACGAAACGTGGTAGTGGTGTTTCAGACAAGCTCCGCTCCCCTTAAGATAGTTGTAACGACTACTGAATATCGTATTGGATTATTATAATTAATTCGTTTTTTGAATTTTTAGATGAGGTTCTAGACCATCAATTCATCAATAATTCCGACAAATTTCATATATCTTTAAATATCAAGAATGCCATTAATTACTTAGGTTGATATTGTAGGCATTTGAAAGAGTATAATCAAATCATCGTAAGGGTTGAAAACGGTTATTCAATGAGGCTCATTTTACAATGTTTCAAGAAACCTTCGATGCAAAATAATAAAATAGGCAATAAATTTAATGAATTCATTGAAAATGAACTAAAATAGACAGAAATCTTATAGTTCAAAACTTTCCAAAACTTATCAATTTTATAATACTAACGAAATCACATCTTTCATGAAGAAAATAACTTCCTCAATATTTAACACCTTTTAGTCTAATACAATATCAACCTTTTTTTTTTCAAAAAGTTTATTAATTTTAATTATAATCTTTCAAGAGTGAATTCCGTGACTGAAGGAGAATCAACGAAGGAAGTAGCTGGACAATTTGGACTATACACGATATTTGCAATTATTACTACAGGGATTAATATTGGTGGACAATTCATATTCATTTTATTCATGATTTTACCATTAGCCATCGCACTAGCTTTGGCCATAGGCTATACAACGAAGTTTTTTTTGGATTGTTATATCACATTTAAAAAGGAAAAAACTGAAGAAACGAACGTTAAATTGCAGTTTATCGTGTATTTGGGTGTTGCAGTGGGTTTTTATTTCCTCAATCTCTTGTTACAATTAACATTTCTTGAAGTTGGCAAGTTAATTTTCGTGGATGGATTATTGCAATGGCTTTTTTCATTAGCAACTTCATTACTAATAGTTTTTGCAATCAAATTTTTCGTAGATAAGTACTTCATTTTCAGGATTGTCGGACAAAAACGAAAATAATATCATTCTTCTTTCTTTGGAGAAATATAATAATAGTCTCCCGTTTTTTTCTGTTTCCGATCTAATTCTGATCCAAATTTATTGATGCGAGGTCTTCCGGTTCTTGGATCTCTCCTGAAAGTTATTTCAACACCTTTTAAAAACAAGTTCATGCCTTGTTGTAATCCAATTGGTGGATATGCTAATCCTTCTCTTCCGGGTTGACCGGTGAAGACCATGAGCGAATCACTTAAGAAATCTACGCAGAGAATGTCATGTTCAACTATAAATCCAGTAGCTTTCTTATTCTGGATGTTACGCTTAATTGCTTTAGTTATAGATAATCTAGCAAGACTGTCAATATAAGCAGATGGTTCATCAAAAAGATATAAATCTGCTGGAGTCGATAAAGTTCGTGCAATATAGACCTTTTGCAATTCTCCTCCCGAAATTTCTTTTATATAGCGATCTTCTATGGTCTCAATGCCAAAAGGTTTTATGACCTCAGTCTTATATAAGCTAGTATTATAATTTTTTCCTGCAACGCTTTGTAAGAAGTCTCTCACCGTACCGTCAAAATCAATGTTCAAGTATTGTGGTTTTACAGCCACTTTTAATTCGGAATCAATAGGATCTCCAACTGAGGGTTTTAATTCGCCTGATAGCAATTTAACAAATGTAGATTTTCCTAATCCATTTTCTCCAACAATTCCAATCACTTCTCCCCTGTGTATTTTTCCTGGCTCTGTTTTTAGATGGAAGTTTCCAAGATCCGCTTCCATTCGACCAAATTCAAGCATGGTCTCTGTCCCTTCCCATCCTTCCGAGGCAATAGGATTTAAAAGAAACCGAATAGGTTCGTCCCGAAATCGGATGTTTTCATCAGCAATAAATCCTTCTAAATAGATGTTTATGCCTTCTCTAACACCATGCAAGTGAGAAACGATTCCATAGACTCCTGATTCTCCATATAAAATGTGAACGTAATCTGATAAATAATCGGTAATTGCGAGATCATGTTCTACAATTAAGACAGTTTTATTTAAATCTGCGAGTTCATGCAGAACTTTCGCTATTTCTAACCGTTCTTTTATATCTAAAAAGCTAGAAGGTTCATCAAAAAAATAAATATCTGCTTCTCGAGCTACAACAGCTGCAATAGCAACTCGCTGTAACTCTCCACCTGAAAGAACACTCAGGTCTCTATCAAAAAATTTATCCATGGATAATGATTTAATTAAATTTTTTACGACACCTCGTTCATCAACCTTTTCAAGCAATTCACTAACTTGTCCCTTGGCTACTTCTGGCAGCTTGGTTACATATTGCGGTTTATGAACGAGTTTCAAATTCTGTTCTGATAATGATTTAAAATAATTTTGTAACTCATTTCCTCTGAAATGTCTGATAATTTCTTCCCAATCCGGAGGTTCCTCTGGTTTTCCAAGATTAGGTTTGATTTCACCAGCTAGAATCCGTAAAGCTGTTGATTTCCCTACACCATTAGGTCCTATAAGACCAATAACTTTTCCTGGTTTAATGACAGGCATTCTAAAAAGAGTAAACATCCCGATACCATAGCGATGAACAAAGTCTGTTTTAAGTTCTTCTGCTATGTTCGTGATGCTAAGTGCTTTAAATGGACATTTTTTAACGCATATAGCACAGCCCGTACATACAGTTTCAATTACTCGAGGGTATATTGAATCTTCATCAATAACTATAGCTTCTGCACCAGATCTAACTAAAGGACAACCACGAACGCAAGGAACGGATTTTATATTAGGGGCACAATCCTTGGACTTGCAGCGATCTCTATCTAATATTGCAATTCTCATCAAAATACCTCAAATAATAGGAAAATCTAACATGTTGGAAAGCCATCCGAACTCATAAAGTTCTTCATTTTTTCATCAGATAACAAGTTCGTCATTGACTTTCCATGATTATTTATAACGAATTTTAATATAAACATTTAAGGATTTTCCTCTTTTATTTATTAATTACTCTTTTCAATTGGGTTCCACAAACTTCACAAATTGAATGCTTTTTACTGTGGGGATATTCCAATTTACATGCTGGACATATAATTTTCCAATTAATTTGCTTTTTAATACCACTTTCTATTATTGAATCAAATTCCAACTCCAACATCGTTGCTATATTCTGCATGGAATAATCGTCCGTCAAAATTACAGGCAGTTTTCCTTCTTTTTTCAAGTCTAATCCTAAAGCTAAAATTGATTTATCAACTTCTGAAAGAACAAAACTATCTCCCGATTTTTGTGAAAGACTATTTATGTAATCTAAAGCTTCCTTTGAAGGATCCTTAACTAATATCTTACCTTGTTCAAAACCCAAGTTTAAATTCTTTTCAGCTTCCGAACTTTTTATTTCATTAAACACGCCTGAAGTGATGTATTGTTTTTGATTAATTAAATGAGGTTTAAATCCCCCTAAAATTGCTGAAGAGTCTAAAATTAATACCTTATTTGTCATGTTACCCCAAATTACTGAATGATATTAAATCATGCTATCTACCATTTCTTTTGACTTTTTATCCTTATCAAATTTTATAGCCCTTAAATGTTTACGCAATTCAAAAAATTCCATTCTCGATTTTTCTTCATCTGATAATTCCCTTCCAAGTACATTTTCTAAGATCGGAATAAGTTTAATTCCATTTAACTCTAAATCTGCTTTTAATACTCCAAAATCCTTGAAAGGATCTCCATTACATGCTCCCTCAAAATCAATCATACCAATTGCATTTTCTAAAATGATAAAATGTTCTAATCTAGCATCACCATGAATGAATTTTGGAATTATTTTAAATTCCAAATATTTTTTCATCATCTTAGCAACTTTTTCATATTTTGTATCTGAAAATATATCTTTAGCATATTTTAATCCCCTTTCTACTTCAACTTCTTGATAATGGGAAATTAAATGATCTTGATAATCAATATTTGAATGATAATCATTTAATAGTTTACAAGCTTCTGATATCTTCTCTTTATTTAATTCATCCATCAAAGATTTTCCGTTTAAAGGTTGATAGAAGATTATGCCATTTTCTTGCTCTAAATCTCCAAATTTCCAATTAACAATATTAACATTGGATAAAGATATGTAATGTATTGGTTTTGGTACCAAATATTTTCGTTCATGTAAAAGATTCAAAATGTCCCATTCGGATTTACTCCATCCTCTAAATCCTACTTTTGCATGAATTGATATTTCAGAACCAGTTATTTTATAAATAATATTGAATTTCTTCGAGATGGTTTCAATTTCAAATTCACTATCAAATAAGGCTCTTATTTTTTTGTGATGAGTGATGATTTCTTTTAATGCAACTGTATCCATTATTACTCTGCCTTATGTTCAAAAATTATAAATTATCTTGCTTAAAAACACTGACAAAAATTACTATTAAACTTTAATCTATTTTTCATTACTTTTAGATAAAAGATTTAAAAATTTCAATTACTAATTGAAGGTAAAACGTTATTATTAAGAATTTATAAATGGTGATTAAAACGAGCACACAAAAAGGACACGCAAGTGGCTTAAAACCAGGAAGATATTTTATGGTTGGGGACGAACCTTGTAAAGTTATTTCAGTGGACGTTTCAAAATCAGGAAAACACGGTCATGCTAAAGCAAGAATCATTTGCATAGGATTATTCGATAATAATAAAAGAAGTCTTACTTTTCCTTCTCATACGGCAGTTGACCTACCAATTATTGAAAAGAATACGGCGTTAGTAAGTGCATTAATGGGCGAGTCGGTCATGTTAACCGATAATGATTCATTTGAGACATTCGAAATCGAGATGCCTAAAGATGAAGAGATGAAAGCAAAAATTACAGAAGGCGTAACTGTAGAATATTGGGACGTGATGAACAAAAAAATTATCGTGAATGTTAAAGGTTCAAAATAATTTTTTTTATTTTTTCTTAAATTTAATGTTGGTACCTTAAAATGGGTGTCACGCAATTAGGTAAGATAATTGAAACGAATCCAATAGAGTTTGATGTATTAAATAAAAAGATCATCGCTATCGATGCATATAATTCGCTCTATCAATTCTTAGCAACAATTCGTCAAGCAACTGATGGAACTCCGTTGACAGATCAAGAAGGGAGGATAACTAGTCATTTAAAAGGTCTTTTTAATAGAACCATAAAATTAATTGAGTTAGGGATAAAACCAGTATATGTTTTTGATGGCCCTCCATTAAAAATTAAACAAGACACGCTAAATAAGAGAATGGAACGAAGAAATGAGGCAAAAATGAAATATGAAAAAGCACTTGAAGAAGAGGACTACTCTGCCGCAAAAAAATATGCTCAAGCAGCTATATTCCTCAATAAAGAAATGGTCGAAGAATCTAAACATTTATTACATCTTATGGGTGTTCCCATTGTTGAAGCGATATCAGAAGGAGAAGCTCAAGCAGCTTATATGACTAATCTTGAAAAAGTCTGGGCATCGAGTTCCCAAGATTGGGATTCATTATTATTTGGAAGCCAGCGTCTTATCCGGAACTTAACAATAACTGGAATAAGAAGAACAGCTAAGGGGATCATTAAAATTCTTCCTGAAATGGTAGAATTAAAATCCGTATTCAAATCCCTTGGTTTAACTCGAGAGCAATTAATTGATATAGGCATTTTGGTTGGAAACGATTATAATGAAGGAATTAAGGGAATTGGTCCTAAAAACGCTTTAAAATATCTGGTGGAATATAAATCGATCGAAAATTTCCTAGATAAATATACTTCTAGTTTAATAAAGAAAAAAGAGAAAGCAATTGAAGAAAAAGAAAAATTAGAAAGATTAATTAAGACTATTAATGATGAAGTTAAATTAGATAAATATAAAAAGGATTATTCTAGGGTAGAGCAGAAGATAGAGGTCTACCAAATTAACATGAATGAAAGAATCCCCGTGATTGAGGAAAATTTAGATAATCTTAGAAACATGTTTCTTAATCCAGAAGTTAAAGAGGATGTAAATATTGAAATGGGATCCCTTCGGAAGAAAGAAATTTTTAATTTGTTAGTTAAAGAAAGAAATTTTAACAATGAAAGTGTCATGAAAAGTTTAAAACGATTAGAAAAACACGTTGTGCCTATTGAAAGAAAGACCTTAGATTCATATTTTTCCTGATTTTTGCTTCGTGGCTGGTTGATCTTGAATAATTTTTAGTTTTCTGGATGTTCTTTTTATAGACCTAGTTAGAAAATGTAATCCTACACCCAATGCAATGCCCCCTAGAATAATTCCAAATATAATAAGTCCAACCAGAATTTCATTTTCATAATTTTTCTGATATATTAATACAGTTAGAATTTTCGTTTTTGTGATGTTTATTTCATGATATGAATTTTCATAAGAATATGCTTTTACCATGATTTGTAAAGAAAAATTACCAGCTGTGGTGGAAATAGGGAGAATATACAAATTTATTATCATTGTTTGGCCTGGTTTTAGGTAAACACTCTGATTGAATTGGTAATGATATGACCATCCTACCGGCGCGCTTAACATGATGCTAAAATTAAATAATGTTGAATTTCCTGTATTATTAAAAAGAATAGTAAATAGAAAATATGATTCGCTATATCCGATTTCAGCAACATTTGCTCTTTCAATTGTAATGTTAGAAGTATAATTGGCTTTAGAGATGAAATATATTGAAGTATTTGAATTACTTAGCAAATCTTCTGCATATAACGTGATGTTTAAAATATCATTAGTTTGATATTGGGTTGCATTCCAGTAATATTTGAATAAATGATCAGCATTATCTTCATACCAAGTTGCATTTTCTTGTTTATACTCTACATTTCCAAAATTATCATATTTTATAACTTGATATTTTTGACCATCTGCAACTAATGGAACCGTTCCGTTTATTCTTAACTCTACAAAACTTATCTCTGAGATGGAGTCTTGACATAAAGAAATTAAGTCTATCATCCAATTTTTTCCTCCATTATTAGAAAACGCGGTATTATTATTATAATTTAAATTAATTAAAGGTCCAGAATTATCCACTTTTATTTGTTTAGTTGTAATATTTTGATTACTTGCGTTATCAAGGACAATAGCTTTGATCGTAACTGTTCCATCCGGTAATAATGAACTATTAAATGTCACGTAATTATTAGCGTAATCATTGTAATTAATTGCCCCTTTGGTTAAATTTGTAGAATTATGAAATGTAAATATTAAAATATTATTTGCATAAACTTTAATCTGTTCAAAAGAAATCTCGTCATTTCCTCCCACGCGTAAAGACATGTTTGTTTCGATTTTATTATCGGAATACCAATCATATTTTTTATAATAAGTGATTTCAATCCCTATATACTTCACAAAAATGGTAAAATCTGCTAATAGACTATCGGAAGCATTTAGAAATAATTCTATTCTTAGACTTTCAGTCTCATTAATAAATTGACTGAGATTGTCTCTTGATATAATAAACGTGTAATTAGTTGTAAAACTCCCATCTAATTTGCTAACATTTACTAAGGAATTAGAAGAAAAATTATAAATCTCAATAGATGAATTTGCAGCAGAAGTATTTGCAGCAACGGTAAATTTCACGAATTTAATATCATCCAAAATTGAAATTCCGTATTCAGCTAATTCTAGGGCATAAGGCATGAGTATTCCATGGGATGCATTATGATAACTGTGATAATTATCATCATAATTATAAACTGAAGATATTGTATTTGCGCACGAGGTTGCATTAGTAATTAATTCAGTAATTGTTGCATTTGCCAATTCAAAATTCGTTAATTCGTTTAAATATTTAAAATCCTCATCATTTGATCTTACATTTAAATAAGGATCATAAGGATTTTCATTATCTATATATACCGTATAATTACCTTTCGTTTCATATCGTGATTCCCAAAGCGATTGATCAATTCCTACATTTATAGGACCTGCACGATTCCAAACAGTAAAATTAATTACATGGGTAGCGTTTTCAGGGGCATTGGTTCCATTATAATCAAAAAAGGCACTAACATCCCAACTATATTTAAAGGAAACATTATTTAAATTTGGATCTTGTGCAACAATTTCTGTGTATGACCATATTTTTGACTGATTATAAGATTTATTTTTATCAATTGATAGAGAAATATTTTGAATTCCACTTTCCATATCAGTGACGTTTATCCAGATGTCTACAAGTCCTGAAACATATGAATTGTTTACAATAGAAAATTCAACTTGAGGAGGCGTATTATCAACGATAGAATAATTATGCTTGAATATTTTGGTAGAATTAGTTCCGTCTTCATCTGTCACGTTGATCCAGAAGAAAACTGGTGATTTAATGTTTGGTTGGTTATTTTTATCCCAAGGAAGTCCTGGTATCAAAGCTGAATAAATACCCTGCTTCGGGTCTTTTTTCACTTGAAATGATATATAATCAATAGCAATTAAAATCGTTGTTGGAGATTGCACTTTTACAAATAATTCTATCCTGGAATTATTTCCATTATTTACAAAGTGAGAGATGTTAAATTGACTGCTATTCTCTAAGGTAAAAGTCTTTTCTAGAAATGAAGTAGTATTAAACCAAGATGGAGACACATCAACTAATGAATTTGATGTCCAATTCCAAATCATTAATCCTGCATAAGTATTATTTTTTGTAGATATACGACCTTCCATGCTAATGATTACTTTATCTTGTAAATCAAAGTCGTTATCATATCCGAGACTTGTAAGATTAATTGAATATGGTATTAAAATCCCTTGAGAACCATTCTCAACTACGTGTAGTATACCATCATCATCTTGAACAGCTCTGAAATCATTCGCAACTGATGTTCCGTTTAATATTACATTATTAATTGAATTATTATCTAAAGGTGCAGAATTAATATCTGTCGTATTAGTGAATCGTATGGGGATTGGAGATATGACACTTGTTATATTTGTATCGTAATAAAGATATGTGGAATTTCCCCATAATAAATCTGCAGAAGTTATATTAGCTGTTATATTTACTAGTTGATTAGATGTAACATTCCAAAAAATTGAGGAATTAAATAACGATCCATTAAACCAAATTGCAGTAATATTTGGAATATTACCATCTCCGGCTAACTGGTCTATTGGTAAGGGTTTATCTTCAGTTATTGACGAAAAATTAACTTGATTTTCTTGATCTAAATTATTAAAAGGTAATATCATAAAAAAAGACGAAGAAATAATACAAATAAAAATCAATAATGTTATTAATCGGGTATTTTTCTTCATCAATTTTATCAATCCGAATTTTGAAAATCAAGCATGTTTATTATCAGACGTATATTCAACTTTAATTATTTCCGTTAATTTGTTGATCAATTAATAATATATATTTAAAATTTGGTGTAGTTATTTGTCTATTTCTTAAGAATATTTTGGAGAAGATTACAGGGAAATAGAGAGAAAGAGAATGATAATTAATGAAATAACACTACTTTATATATTTAATTAAGCCCTTAAAAAAAATCATTCATTGTCTATTCAGAATGATTGCCAAATCATATAAATCAGTTTGAATAATAATCTTAAAACCAATTTTATTTTTTTTTAAACCTTATTAATGAGGGTTTTGTATCTGTGTTAAATATCTAATGAGAAATGCGCAAATAAAATGGCATCTTCATGATCGAGATACATATTAACATTTTATTATAACAATAACATAATCAAAATTATTTTAAGTGACATTTTACCAAGTTTGTTATAATTTAAATGATTTCTTTTAGGTAGATAGATGGAAATCATACATAAAACGAGTAGATGATTTATATGGGTATCAGATCTAAATCTATGAAATTTAATGCTATATTCATATTGTTTCTAATCACTTTTTCATTACTTATACCATTCTTACCAACAACTTTTCTTCCAAATCAAAGTGGGATTGAGAATGATAAGATTCTCGAAGATCCATTTATTTTAGAATCCTTATCAACTGAAGATATTATATATTCGGGCGTAGGAAACGAGATTTCTGGATATAGTCATTATGAAAGAACTGGTACCATTAATAATTTAGATTCAACGAAAGATTTAGAGTTTTTTTCAAATAATTGGAATGTAACTTATACAAATTTTACTCTAACCAATATTACGGCATTAGATCAATATGTATTAATTCAAACCTTTACTGGTTCTGATAATTTTTTCGCCAATACAAATGGAAGTACTTATTACATGGAATTTAAAGTATCCAATTCAAGTTATATTGATAAAATTTATCTTCATGCAAAAGGTAACTGGACACAGACTTCCTTATCAATATGGAATGCAACGGATGATTCCGGAGCTAAACCAGATGAACTCATTTATAAACAAGAAATATCAACGCCTTCAAGTCCAATCAGCATTGGACAATGGTTAAGTTATGATATTCCATATGTTGAATTAGATACTTCATTAACATTTAATAAAACATATTATATTGCAATAAATAGCACGACGCAATTATTTGGACAAGGTTTTCTATGGGAATACTATACTGATTCAAAAGATGGTGATCAAGGAGCAGCTTTTTATAGTACTGATCAGAGTAGTTTTTCGCTTCAAAATATAGATTTTATATCTAATGTGAGTATTAAACCATTGTCATATTACCCAGATCCCGAAAATATTGAATTAAATATTAATAATATGCTTGTTAATTTTACTGAAGCTCCAGCATTGGTAAAAAATAATCTAAATTTTTCATATTTTGAAGTTGCTGATGGTATTGATGTGGGTTCATTCTCAACTTATTATAATGTCAGTCCATCAGATCTAAACAACTATACTCAAATTGATTATTATATTAACTTAAACGAGTTAGGTGCCCATTATTCGCAAATTTCTCTCTTAAATTTAACATTTGGCGTGTTTCTGAACTTCACTAATGTTAATTTAACGCAAGCAAATTATAGTATTTATGATAAAGATGATTTTATTGTTGGAACAATGATAGGTGGATTTAATACAACGGATCCTTCTAATTCAGTTCAAATTATCTTGGATTCTTCAAACATTTCTAATTACGTGAATAAAAGTTCATTTATAAAAGTCAGTTTTAATGCTAGTTCTGAATTGCAAAATTATTCTATTTGCATGCATGAGATTAGCGTTTCCATAAATTATCAGCCAAGTTATGGCAACTGGGCTCCTAATAACGGTGTTGGAAACTGGCTTCCAATTAACTCCACTCATACCGTATATAATATTTCAACAAACTGGCCTGTAGAATTTAACCTTATTTATGATTTAAATTTCAGAAAAAATTTCCAATTAATTCCTGAATTTGAAGCAAATTCTTCAGATGAACTCGTTGATTGGAATGTTACATTATCTAATTTTCAATTTAATGAATATGCATCTAACAAACAAATCAATTTCACGATCCCTGCAAGCTGGAACGTATCAAATCTGTATAATAATTCCCTAGTACTTAATGAAATGTACTGGGTCAATCAAACTAGTGGTCTTAATAAGATTGTTTCTATTCTTTCTGCAACAAATAGTACATATCGTATTAACGCAAAATCAAATAATTATGTTCAATCAATTAATATTCCAGCTACTGCTGAAATCACAAGCCTCGTTAATCCCACCGTAACTTTAAAAAATTCCATTTCCGGCAGCAATTTAGGTTTATTGACTTTTTATTTAGATACTTATTATGCATATAACAAGACAGCATCTGCTTCAGGTGCGTTAATCAGTTTTGAAGGGTGGTACATAAATGATCCAGCAGGAAATTATACTGTTACTTGTAAATGGAAAAATGGTACTGAAGTAGGTGTAAAAAGGGCATATATCAATATCAATTTTCCGGAAGGTGCTGTCTGGGGAAATGGAGATGGTAGAAATTATATTGCAAAATCTATAGCAGGAAACTCAGGAAGTGGAAATCAAGATTATTTAAATTTAAATTTAGAGACCTGGGATATTCTATCTCCTAATATGACAATTGAAAATCTCACGGCATATAATTATTCCAAAATAATAGAACAAGATTTCTATGGAATATCTTTGTCCCTTAGTGATACACCTGCAATGTCCTTTAATGTAACGGATAATTTTACAATATCAACAATTAAAATTGAAGCTGCTAATCCTGCACCATTTTTCATTGGTATTTGGAATTCTACAGGAAGCATAGATAATCCCATACCCCATAAATTATTGAAATATTACATCCCAAACACGTTTGAGAATAATTCTGACTGGAGAACATTCAAGTTAACAGAAAACAACAGTATTAATATCAAAAGTGATTTAACAATTAATGATGGAACATATTATACTTATTTTATTGGAATAAATGCAACTTCTGGAAATTGGAAGGGTAGTCAACATACTTATGATGGTACGGATGATGGAAAAGATTATTCAATTGATTTAAGTACTTCATTTGGAATTGATTTGACTTTAATTATGGAATTTAATCCCCAAGATTACACGCCAACTCCCGTTGATATAGGATTAAAAATTAATAATCAAGCTATTCAAAATGATAATTACTGGGAAAATAATTCAAGATTTAATGCTTCTGGAAGCATAGTTCAATTTAATGTTGCTTCTAATTGGAAAAACATCTCATTTGATGTAAATTGGAATGGAACTCTCATATTAAATG
>RDOG01000001.1 GCA_011365055.1 Promethearchaeota archaeon | reverse complement strand
AAGAAGAAGCTAAACGAAAAGCTGAAGAAGAAGCCAAACGAAAAGCTGAAGAAGAAGCCAAACGAAAAGCTGAAGAAAGCAAAACAATAAAAGTTTTGAAAGCAGATTCTTTGAAAGAAGATAAAAATGAATACGAAGAAAGAATGATTGATTAATTCCTTTTTTACACTTTTTTTGAAATAGAATTAACTAATAAAAATTTATTAATAAATGGATTTATCATATATTCATTCGAAATATTTTATCCTTTATTTTTAATAAATTCCTTATTTTTACTAATAGATCATAAATTTAAGTTGTAATTATTAATTTCAAGGATAAATTCTATTAATAGTTCTTGGATAAGGTAGTGTATCTCTAATATTTTCTAATTTTAGAAGCCATCGTATTACTCGTTCAACTCCCAAACCAAATCCTGAATGCTTTACGGAACCATATTTACGTAAATCTATATACCATTCATAATCACTTGAATCTAAATTCTCTTCTTGTATTCTTGAAAGTAAAATTTCCTTTGAATCAATCCGTTGACCTCCCCCGATAATTTCACCATATCCCGAAGGAGCTAATAAATCTGCACAATTCACCACGTCTGGTCGGCTTGGGTCAATATGATGATAAAATGCTTTGGCTTTTTTTGGATAATCGGTAACAAAAACTGGTATATCGAATTTATCTGTAAGAATTTTTTCTTCTTCAGTTCCTAAATCAACTCCCCATTCAATATTGACATTATCCTCAAGAAGTAGTTCAATTGCTTTATCATAAGTAATCCGAGGGAATGGAGCTTTGTATTTTTCTATTTCACTAGGATCTATCTTCAGAAATTCTAACTCACTCCTGAAATTTTGCGCTATTTCCTTACAAACATAAGAAACTAGATCCTCTTGTATTTTCATAATGTCATTTAAGTCAGCATGAGCAACTTCTGCTTCAAGCATCCAGAATTCTGTTAAATGCCGTGTGGTTCTACTTTTTTCCGCTCTAAAGCTAGGTGCAATTGTCCACACTTTTTCCAAGCTAAAAATTAAGCTTTCTAAATAAAATTGACTTGATTGTGTTAAATAAGCTTGCTGATCAAAGTATTTCAATCCAAAAAGTGTAGATCCTCCTTCAACAGCTGAACTAGTTAAAATTGGGCAATGAACTTCCATGTAATTATTCTTATTGAACCAATTTCTAAAAGCATTAAATAGACCTGCCCTAATTTTAAATATTTTCATCAACTTTTGACTACGCAACCATAAATGGCGTTTATCGAGCAGAAACTGGATGCTTTGATCTTTAGTAATGGGAAATACGTCCGCCTCTTGAATAATGTTAATGGTATCAAGGTTTAATTCATACCCTCCTGGGCTCCGTTTATCTTCTCTTACAATACCTTTAATCTCAATAGATGATTCAATAGTAAGTTTTTTAACATTATTAAATGGTTCTTCTCCAATTTTTTCTTTTTCACAAGTAATTTGCACGATTCCAGTAGCATCTCTTAATGTTATAAATACCAACTTCTTAGAAACTCTTATTCTATATATCCAACCGCGTACCTTAACTTGTTTATCAATCAAATTATCTGAGAAAACCTCGTTTATTTGCTTAAACTCCAAGAAATCACCAAATCTCTATTATTTTAAATAAAATTTTATCTAGTAAATATGATTTTTTAATTGTTTTATCTATTTTATGTAATAATTTCTGAATTATTTTTAATTTTAAAAATTTCCGTTTAATATTTTTAGATAACTTTTTGATAGCATTTGATGGTTCAATAAAAAATAATTAGGTATTATTGAAAATTAAGTAGAACTTATTATCTTATCTTCTCCATCATTTTCTATAACTTGACAATAAGGTCCAAAGATATGATTTAATTCATTATAAATTGAATGAAGCGTGAAATAATGCTTAATTTTAATTAATTAACTATCTTTGTCAACTTCTGGTATTAATAAAATAAAATTACTTCCTTTCTTATAGTCTCCCTTAATTCTATCTTCTATCCAAATAGTTCCCCCGTATTTTTGAATAATTGCTTTTACTAGTGATAATCCCAATCCCATTCCGGATCCAATTATTTCTGTTTGTTCTGTCCTTTTAAAGATTAATTGTTTTTTAATATCTTCAATACCTCTCCCATTATCAATTATTTCAATTTTAATAAATTTATCATTATCTTGATAAAATCTTGAGATTTTAATCTCAATTACAACTATTGCGTTGTCATTATATTTTGCAGCATTTATTAGGATATTCTCAAAAATATCAATTAAAAATTTATCTGCTGTAACATCAATTGCTTCCTCGAAAGAATCTAAATGATACTCAATATCTTTTTCTGCATATCCTTCTTGTATATTAATCATGGCTTTTTTCAACTCTTGAATGAGTTCTATCGGTTCTAAATTTATTTCAGATTCTTCAATATTCGAAAGTTTATGTACATTTTCTACTAATTTCGCACCTCTATCAATTTGGTTTATTATAACATTTATTTTTTCTTTAATATTTTCACTAAAATCAAATTTTTTACAATAAAGTAATAATAATTCTGAAGATGAAAGGATATTTTGAAGAATGTTATTAATATCGTGAGTGAAAAGATCTTTATAGAAATTTACTCTATTATATGCTTCTTTATATTTTTCTTCTGATTCCAAAATTTTTAACTTTGCTTCCATCTGCTCGGTTGCATCAAAAGCTAAAACCATCATTGCCGGTTTTTCTTGATAATGAATAATATTCGTATAAGAATTTATCCATTTAATTTTTCTTGATTTAGTAAAGATTCTAAAAGTGTTTAAGGGTGTTATGTTTGGATCCAATTGTTGAAATTCTGCTATTCTTTTTAGCACGCGTTCTCGATCATCCGGGTAAAGAGTATCATTAAAATCCTTGATCGTCCAACTATTTAGTTCTTCAATTGAGAATTCGTTAATTTTCGACATTCCTTGAGAAGTAAATTTTACCGCATTATCTTGAATGATAAATATTCCTACGATTGATTGTTCGAGTATGGTTCTATATTTTTCTTCTGATTCCGAAATTTTTAATTTTGCTTCCATCTGATCCGTAGCATCCAAAGCTAGAACCATCATTGCTGGTTTTCCTTCATAATGAATCATATTTGTAAATGAATTCAGCCATCTAATTTTTCCTGATTTAGTAAAGATTCTATAAGTGTTTTGTGGTGTAATGTTTGGATCTAATTGTTGAAATCTTACCATTCTTTGAACTACGTTTTCTTTATCATCCGGATGAAGATAATCTGTTAAATTTTTGACCGTCCAAGTATTAAGTTCTTCCATTGAAAATTCGCAAATTTTCGCCATTCCCCGAGAAGTAAATTTTACCTTATTATCTTGAAGGATAAATATCCCCAAAATTGATTGTTCGAGTATGGTTCTATATTTTTCCTCCGATTCTTTGATTTTATCTTGATAAATTTTATTTTCAGTAACATCCGTGCAAATTAATATTGTTTCAATTACCTGTCCTTCTGATTTTATTGGTAGGATCTTGATTTGAAACCATCTTTGACCATATGCTGGAAGTTCACGTATCATTTCTAATGAATAGGGCGTTCCGTAATTGAATACAATATCTATTGATTCTTTTATAGTTTTACGTGTATCGATCGCAGCGAATGATAAAACGGATTTTCCAATAAAATCTTCTGGTAAGTCTGGTGGAAAGGTTCTATTAATAAATTTCATTATATAATTACGATCAACAATCAAAATAAAATCTGGGCTATTCGTAATTAAAGCATTCCATTTTTTTTCAATTTCTTTTAATTTTCCTTCTACTTGAAATTTTTTAATTATTAGACTAATTTGCTTTCCTATATTGATTAAAAAATCAACTTGTTCTTGATTATATGTATCTAAATGGGAAGACCAGAAATAAAAATTACCAATAAATTCTCCTCTTGCTTGGAGTGGGAGAATCAATGTCGTCTTTATATCTGTTTCCAATTCTTTTAGATTAAATGTTGAAAAATCTTCAATAATAACGGGATCTTCTTTCTTAAATATTGAATTCCAAGGTTCAGATGACAAATCTAAATCTTTCATGGCCTTTATAAAATCGGGAGGTAAATTTTTATGAAAAACTAATTTTATTTGATTTGATTTCGTATCATGTAAATAAATACTACCTTTCTCAAAACCTATTTGCTCTAAAATTATATCAAATGAATTTTCCAAAAAATTTTGCAGATTATTTGATTCATTTCCTAAAGCAATGATTTTATTTAAAATTTTTAATTCCTTATTTTGCTTTTCAGTTTTAACAACAAAATCCAGTAATTTTTGTTCTTTTTCTTTTTGATTTGAAATATTATTAACAATTGTAATTATTTGTTTAACTTCTCCTTTTAAAAAGACTGGTATTTTTTTAATTTTGGTATGATATTTAATATTATTAATTACTGTAAACTCACTGGTTTCAAGTTCTTTACCTGTAGAAAATACACTTTCATATTCATTTCTATGTTGATCTGTATAAAATGGAAAAATATCGAATATTTTTTTTCCTATGGGTTCAACATCAAGATTTAATTTCTTTAAATTATCATTCATTATTTTATTTATCAAAATGACGTTATAATCTCTATCAATAACATAAAACATCTCATTAATAGAATTAATTAATGTATGGTAATGATCTGGTAACATTATACTAATTTCCTCATCCAATATATACTACACCTTCTATAAAAAACTCGAAAAATCAAGTATGGAATATATAATTATCTATCATTTATCAATTATATGTTTGGTTTGTATAAGGAATAGAATTTTTTATTTGCGAATATTGAGTCTATTAATTAAAAAAATATTTTTATATGAAGATACTAAAAAAATTAGAACGGAGATAAATCCTAGTAAAATTGAACGCCTTTTTATTTTATTTAAGTGGTTAAATGATGAGAAAGTTATAAAATTTGATGTATTAAACATTCAGATGACGATTTTTTTTATTAATCTTTATCTAAGGTACTAAATATTAGTTTACAATTGAAATATCTTTATGTTAGCGTTCTTTATAGCCTATTTATACATAATCGTACAATTAATATTATTTAAAAAGACAACAATGCATCTTTCAAAAAATAGTGATATCTTTTATTTTGATATAAAACATCATAAAGGATTTTAAAAGACATATTTTTTTAATTTTTATTTGTTTACCGATATTTTTAAAATTTAAAATAAAAAAATTTATAATTTTACTCAAACTTGGAGAAATCGCTTAAAATATTAGTCTTAATAAATAATTTTATTCTAATGGAATAATTTATCAATTGATTTATCTTATTTCTAATAATTAACTTTAAATAAAAAGCTATAATTGTTTTTTTAATCTACCGTTTATTTTAAAATAGAAAATATTTTGATAAAAATTAAAAGGTGAGAGAATATGGTGTTAGAAACTCGATTAACTAAAGAGCTCGGAATGAAAGTTCCTATTTTTCTATCTGGTATGGGTCCATTTTCAACATATAAAACTGCTGTTAAAGTCAGTAATGCGGGCGGTTGTGGATTGACCAGCCATTGGGGCATTTTAACTCCTGTAGATCCCGAAACACATTATATCGACCGGGAAAACGGTGTAATGATTACCCCTGGTGAAAAAATGAAGTTTGACCTTGAATATTTCGAAAAAAATCTCGAAGACGATAGAGTCTTTGGTTGTAATATTCGTGTTGCGCGTATTCAAACTGATGCCCCTAGAGTCATAAGACAAGTTTTAAAGAAAAGACTAGATAGTAGAAAGATTAGAGAATCATTAAAAGTTCTTGTAACGTCTGCAGGAAATCCAATGACTGCACAAAAAATTTTAGAAAAGGACAAATTTTATATTGATGGTAAAAAGGATATTTTACACTTTCATGTCTCTCCAAGTCTAGCATTATGTCAAAACACTTTAAAAGCTGGTTGTGATGGTGTTATCGCAGTCGGTTATGAAGGTGGAGGACATCAATCATATGAAGGTATTACGACTTCCGTGCTTATTCCCGAAACTAGGGAATGGATAGATGCAGAATGCCCCGAAAAATACTTGATTGCGGGTGGAGGTTTTTTTAATGGTCGTACGTTAGCAAGTGCCATGGCACTTGGAGCAGAAGCAGTTCAAATGGGTACTCGATTTATTGCATCTACTGATGGTGATTTTCATCCAAACTATAAAGAAGCTATCTTAAAAGCAAAAGATGAAGATACGCTCATGTGTAGTGGTGCATTTGGTCCTATCAGATTATTAAAAAACGAATATGCATTAAGTCATTCGTCAATTTTATCAAAAGAAGAAAAAATTAAACAAGAAAAAGAATTAGGTACAAAAGACGATATGACACAACAATTAATGGATGATATGCGCCGGTATGACTTAGTTTACGAAGGTGATATCGAACATGGTGCGGTACTTGTTGGACAAACTGTAGGTGGAATTCACACATTAAAATCTGTTGCACAAATTGTATCTGATATCGAAAAAGAAGCAGCTGATACTATTAAAAAATTACAAAGCGCAATAAAATAGAAAAATTCAAACTTAAATTCTTTTTTTATTTTCTAATTTTCACTTTAACTTTCTATATTTTATTGGTAATGGGTTACTATTTATGTAATTAACAACTTCTATTGTTTTATCAGGGAAACCCTCTCGAACTCCTAATACCATACATTCAAATGCTGAAAATGCACTTGCAAACTTTATCATTTCTTCCATACCCATACCTTGATTTGAACCGTAGATTAATCCAGCGACGAAAGCATCACCTGCACCAGTCGTGTCCTTCACGTCCACCTCGAAAGTTTCTGCTTCAATTACATCTTTTCCATTAGTGATATATGAGCCATCCTTACCATTAGTTACTGCCACAATTTTAGGTCCCATACGACATGCTTCCTCCAAACCTGCATAAACATGTGCCTGACCTGTTAACGCTTCCAATTCTTCTTTATTTAGCGAGAGCAATTCCGATTGTTCAACTAATTTACGAGCTTCCTTTGCTTGATTTCTTAAAATAGATATCGATGGTGCAGCGTATATTGGTTTATTTTTTTCTTTCATATAAGTAATTGCTTTTTGGATTGTATTTATACCTGATTTTGAAGTTAAACTTGTCCAAATTAAACTATTACATCTATCTAACAGATCCAAATTCAATTCTTTTGGCTCAATTAAATTATTTGCCCCCTTATGAGCTAAAATTGATCGATCTTTCCCATATGGTGTTATTAAAATTACAGCTAAACCAGTACGTTCCATATCTGTATAAATCACGCCATCTGTATTTACTCCATGCTTTTTCAAGTCCATTATACATTCTTGGCCCATGAAATCGTTACCCATTTTTCCAAGGTAAGCAGTTTTGGTGCCTTCTAAATTTGTCAAATCAACAGACACGTTAGCTGCAGAGCCTCCTGGAGCAAATTTTAAACCTTCCACATTTAATTTAGTTGAGTATTCAATTGCAGTATATTTTTTAATTACTTCTTTATCAAACATTTCAAATCTAATAACATCCGTTACTTCCATAATCACGTCCATGTTACACGAACCGATGCAAGCAACGTCGATTTTATTTTCACTCAAAGTAAACAACCTTGTAAAATATACGTGTTTTTGTGTTTTAAATCTTGATCAAATTTTATATAAAGATATTTTTCGAGTTACTTTTATGGGAATTCGAAATGCGAAAGTCAAAGATAAATTTGCTGTAACGGAAATAGCTGAAAATTCTATACCGTTTGTTAGACCAAGCGTAGCAGGTACTTATGAATACCTAGCTCGATGTTTTCAAAGAACTTTTTTTATTTATGAAGAAAATTCAAAACCAATGGGTTTTATTGTCGGTTTCCCTAATACTTCTGCAGAAGGAGAATTTTGGTTATATCAAATTGCAATTAGGGAAGAATACAGGGAAAAAGGTATTGGTTCGAAGTTATTTGAAGCATTTATCGCACAAGTAAAAAATGATGGGTATATTAAAATACGTTCTCATTATAAGTTTGAGAATGAACGATCTGCAAAAGCTCACGCTAAATTTGGCTTTGAACGATGTGGCAAAGATGATAGAGGATGGTTTGTAGAATTAATATTATGATCAATTAATTGATCAAGGTTTATATGATGGCTGAACAGATAATCAAATTCAAGACTTCACTAATTTTTTGGAAATTATACGAATCCGATTTAGAATTCACTAATGAAGAAGTAAAATGGCTTCTAGAAAATAGTAGTTATAAAAATCAATTATATGATGGCTATTATTTTGAAAATGATGAAGGAAAACGCATGCCTTTAAAATGGATTGCTGCTACTGGTCATTTATATATGCCTCAAACTCTAAAATTTGGGGAAGACACTTTCAAATGTAGGGAGAATTTGGAGATACATGGTAAAATTCAGATTGATGGTCATTTATATCCACAAGGTGTTTTGGTTGTTCAAGCAAGATTAGATTTTTCTAATTACATGGAAATTGAACGGCTCATTATTGCTTCTATTCCTGATAATGTAATAATGAGTGATGGTATCAATATGAAAGAAAAATTGGATTATTTTGCATCTGAATTCCTAAATGGATTTTTAAAAAAACACATTAAGGCAGGAATACAAACTACAAAGGAAAAAGCATCTCCCTGGCACCATAACTGGATCTGGTGGGATTGCGACCCCAAAATTCCTATTAATGAATTTGAACCACAAGGTAAATACTTCAAGTGGGCGTTAGGCATGTGTACGAGGAGTGATAAATGGCGGGAATTGAATACTGAAAATTATTCAAAAGAAATAGAAAATGTCCCAAATTTATCTCCGTATTATGGAAATTGCGTTTATATAACACATCCTGGAAATTGCATTATTCCCAGTAGTTCGTTTAAGGATCCGAATGCTGTAAAAAATACTTTAATTGACGTATTATTTGCAGCAGAACTCGGGAACGTGCAAAGATATTTAATATTAACTCATTTACAAGATTTTAACTTTAAATCATTAGAAGTCTGGAAATTAATCCATGATCGAAGATATAAGGATTTAAAATTAAAAGATTTAATAAAAAATCTTGAAGACTTAGAGGATGAAGTTAACGAATTAGTCTTAGAAATAAATAAGGATTTGCAAATAACTAGAACTAATCGGCTAATTTTCACTAGTGTCTACAAAACGAAAATCTTCCGGCAAATGATACATGCTTTACATGGAGATGATTTCTATGAAGGTTTACAAAAATTAATAGTGGAACTAAAAGATTCTTTGACGCAAGAACGTGATGCGTTGAATACTAAAGCAGCAGAAGAAGAAAATGTTTTTTTAAGAAATCTACAAGTAGTTTTTATTATTGGACTGGTTGCTCAAATGATTACGCTCTTTTATGCCGTCGATGATTTTGCTTTTGATTTAGGTACCATTTTTGTTTTAGTTTCTGTTGCTGTTTCTATAATCATATTGTTAATCTTGAGAAAAATACGTTAATAATTCTCTTTCTTTAATAAAGACAATGGACTTCAATTTTAAAATAACTCTACAATTATAATTTTTCGCTATGTACTACAACGTAATTATTGATGAGGATCCATTTTTAAATGATTATTTTCTATAAAAAATCAAATTTTAACTAAAAAAAAATACTTCACTTATAAAGGGGTTATAAAAAATTGAGAGATTTAGATTCAATAAAAAGAAGTGCAGATGCAAATATCACTTTAGGTAAAACTGAAAGGGAAAATGCAAAAAACTTAAAATTTTTGGCAAAAGATGAAATGGAAAGAAGCAAGATTAGAATAAAGTTGATGGATAGCGAATTAAAAGTAGCCAAACGTCGAGAAGATATGGCTGAACATACGCTCAAACTCGTTGAAAAAAAATATAAAATTAGAGAGAGTGGTTTGTTTAATTTTTCTGAAGATTCTCTGAAAAAACAAAAAGAATATGCAAAATTTCTAAAAAATTTAGCAACAAGTCAAAGAGATATTGCTGAAATTAATGATAAAATAGCACTAATGGAACGAGAAATTGCCCAAGAAAAGATTAGATTAGCAGAGATAAGAACTGAAATTGCAGATCTTCGAGAAAAATTAGGTAAAAAACAGTTTGATTTCGCTAAGATTGCAAGAAAAGGAGATTCAGAGCAAAAAATAACTGATGCAGAAAGTGCATATCTAAAAATTGAAAAAACTTTGATTAATAAAAAGAAAGATCACTTGGATCGTGATAATAAAATAAAAAAGAAACAATTAAAACTAGCGGATATAAAAGCCGAACTTTCTGCGAAAGTCTCCTATCAATCAAAAATAGTTCCCGTGACTAGACCTGCAGATTTAGATCATTAATTTCTTTTTTTTTAATTGATAAATTCTTAAGTTTAAAATTAGAAATAATGCTCTTGACAAGAAATATGTAGAATTTATGTGTTTGGGCTTATCAACTGCACGAAGAAGAACGCTAGGAAATCATAAAAATATTAAATACAATATGTAAAAAGAATTCAAAAAATTATAGGATGAAAAAAAATTAAATGAAAGACTATGGTTCTAAGTGCAATAATAATTACTACTTGCTTTATTATTTCCATTTTATTGATCATTACCAATAAAGTGAATAGAGCAATTGCGGTACTTTCTGGAGCGGTCATCACATATCTTGTGTTAACTTTCGTTGAAGGAAGAAATGTAACAATTTTTATTGATTTTCTATTTGGAACTCCTACAGATGGGTTTGTTAATCTCAGAGCAATTATTTTAATTATAGGCGTGCTTTTTATTGTGCAAATTTGTCAATCTGCTGGTGTTTTTCAGGTTGGTGCGTTTAAATTAATTCAATTGACTAAGGGAAACTCAACTTACCTCTTATTGGTATTCTGTTTATTATCCGTCCTCCTATCTGCAATATTAAACAATATTCTTTCTGTTATTGTCTTAATACCATTAACTGTTGTTTCTTCAAGAATTTTAGGAATTGATCCATCTCCTTATATTTTATGTGAAGCGATTCTAGTTAATATTGGTGCTATTTTATTCCCAATATCTTCAATACCAAATATTTTAATAACTACGTATGCAACGATTTCATTTCTTGAGTTTTTTGTCAATGTAGGATTGTTTGCTTTTTTCCTATTCGCTATAACATTTGTATATTTTTATTTAAAATATAAAGATAAATTAATGATTCCAAAAGAACGGGCTAAGGACGTATTAAAAGATTTCAACGTTTGGAATTATGTTCCAGATAAAAAACTATTTTATAAGGCAGCATTGACCTTGTTAATAGTGATGATATGTTTTTTAATTGTTCCATCTACAATTCTTCCCCTAGATATGATTGCATTTATGGGTGGACTTTTTCTACTTATCATTAGTAAATTAAATGCAAAAGAAATTTATAGTAAAATAGATTTAGAATTAATACTTTATTTATTTGGAATATTTATCATAACTGGTGGGATGGAATCTGTTGGTGTGTTAAATTTAATTGGTGCAGGTCTAATTTTCTTAACTGGGAGTAATTCATTAATTGTAATCTTAACAATTTTATGGTTTTCTGCATTTCTAAGTAGCACTATTGATAACATACCAATTACACAGGTTTTAATTCCTGTTATTGATGTAATGACATTAAAATTACCTTCAAATCATGTCAAAACTGCATTTTACAGTCTTGCTTATGGTGCGAATTTAGGAGATAATTTAACCCCACTTGGTGATAATGTTATTGTGATGAATATTGCTGAACAAAATGAACGCCCAATTAGTTTCTCTGAATTCTTAAAATTGGGATTTACTGCAACAATAATTCAATTATGTGCAATCTCGTTATATTACACATTAATGATGGAAACTTACCTTGGTTTGATTATTCTATCATTTGTTCTATTAATAATTAGTCTGTTTTTTCTAAGAAGATATCTTAAACGAAAAAATATTAATGTGAAATTAAAAATAAATGAGTTTATTAAAAAATTAAGATTAAAAATTAGGATAAAAAGACCTAAAAAAACAATAATAGAAAAATTAGAGGGAATTTAAGATGGTTTTAAAAAGTGTTAAGAGAATTAAAGAAACAATTCCTGAGATCATACATATTGCCATGTTTTATGATGATGGCACCGTATTTCAAAGTACATTTGATCAACCAATCAATGTCCCAAAATTAGGTGAGAATTTATCTGAGGGATTAAAGCATATAAATGACTTGCTAAAAATATCTCAGTTTGAAGGAGAAATATTAAAAAAATCTGTACATGAAACAGATAATTTAATTATAATAGTACTAAAGTTGGGTGAGCAAAGTAATCTTGCACTTTTTTTTAAAAAAGGGGCGGAAGAACCTGATATAACTCCAATTAGGAGATACATTCAAAAAATCGAAAATTTGATAGATACGGATAAAAAAGAATTAGATTTACAAATATTGATGGTAATTGATACAGAATTATCTGAACTAGAACGTCAATTTGAAGACCTTAATAAAAAAATGGATCAGAAGAAAATTGAATTATCAAATCTTGAAGTAGAAATTAACGAATGTACCGTTGAAATGAATAAATTGAGGAACTTATCCGGTGAAATGATGCAAGATCCAGAATATAAGCAAAAAATAGATGAACATGAATCTAAATTTAAAAAATTAGAGATTCAAAGAATTGATCTTTCAAATGGTTTTAATGTGCTCAATAAAGAAAGTGAAAGTATTAATCAAAAAATTTCTACTAAAATGAAAGAAAAAAATGAATTGTTAAAAATAATTCAACCAATAAAATAAACAAGATTCTCTAAATATGAAACAAAAAATACAAAATTAGGATTAAAATTTTTATATTCTATTATTCTTATAAATACAAAAGTGAGGGATTAAATGCTGGATTTTCTTAAAAAAAGTCTGAAAAGTACTATTGGAAAACCACCAGGTACTCTCATTCATGTGGGAGAAAAAAGAATAGTTAAAACTAAGATAAACTTAATCCAATATGGTCAAGATAAGTTCAAAGAAAAAGAATTAGACTCGATTGATGATTTAGATTTGATTAAAATTGATTATAAAGTAAATTGGATTAATATAAGAGGGATACATGACATTAAGATAATAGAAAAAATTGGAAAACTATTTAATTTTCATCCTTTAATTCTAGAAGATATTATGAATGCACAGGAACGTTCTAAAATTGATTACTATAAAGAAAACTTGTTTATAATTTTAAGAATGCTAAATTTTGATAGAGAAAAAATTATAATTAAATCACAACAAATTAGCATTATTTTAAGCGCTAATCTTGTCATATCATTCCAAGAAGACGAACAAGATTTATTTAATTCTATTAAAGAACGAATAAAAAATAAATTAGGTAAAATTAGAGACAAAAAAGCAGATTATCTTGCTTACGCACTTATGGATTTCATAACTGACAATTATTTTTTATTATTAGAAGATTTTGGTCAATATATTGAAAATATTGAAGATGAAATTATTGAAAATCCACAAACTGAAACATTAGAGAAAATTCACGATTTAAGAGATTCCAATATTTTATTACGTAAATCTATCTGGCCACTAAGAGATATATTCAGCAGATTAGCAAGGGGCGATTCGCCTCTAATCGATGAAAATACCATTATTTATCTCAGAGATGTATATGATCACTCTGTTCAAATTATTGAAATACTTGAAAGCTTTCGAGATATGATTTCTGGAATTCGGGATACGTATCTTTCCTCAATAAGTAATCGAATGAATGAAATAATGAAAGTATTAACCATAATTGCAACGATTTTTATGCCATTGACGTTAATTGCAGGTATCTACGGGATGAACTTTCAATTTATGCCAGAATTACAATCACCTTTGGGCTATCCATTAAGTATAGTAATAATGATCATTATTGGAGTTATGATGATAATTTATTTTAGAAAAAAGAGATGGTTATAAAATAATTGAGGTTTTAAAATGCAATTTAATGTAAATGAATTTATTAATATTTTAATAATAACAGGAATAGTTATAATCGTCGTATGGCTTAGTGAAGTAATCATAAGCAATGTCATAAAAAGAAAATTTTCAAAAAGTAAAAGACTTCCAAAGGATGCAATCAATGGAATTCAATATTTAATTCGATTTATTGCAGCTATCATAATATTATTTAGTTTATTATATGGGTTTGGGATTTTCAATGCATCCGCAATTTTAAGTTTTTCTACCATATTTTCGACAGCTATTGGTTTTGCTTGTGCAATTGCGGTAGGAAATCTTGTTGCTGGTTTCTATATCATGATAACTAGACCTTATCATATAGGAGACTATATTCAAACTGGTGACCTCGAGGGATTTGTTTTAGAGATCGGATTAAATTATACGAAAATTGAAGATGCTACGACAAATATAATCTATCAAATCCCAAATCGAATAGCAATGGGTGAAAATTTAGTAATATATAAGGCGATTAAAGATGAATCGAAAATAAAGAAAGAAGAGTCCGAACACTGGTTAGATATTGATTTTAAGGATTTGAAGGGTCCAGAAAAATTAGATAAATATGTCTTTAAAATAGAGACGGAGTTAAATTTAGACCCTGATATCTTGTTACAAAAACTAGATAACATTTGTAATAAATGGGAATCTACATTTAAATATAGACCGAAATATAGATTTGAATCGATTTCTTGGCGAACTTCGATAACAATAATAATAACTTCTGATAAGATGAAAGACATCCAATCACAATTAGATAAATTTCTTGATGATATATGGATTTCACTTTATTCAAATAAGGAGGGCCCATAAATGCAAGTTTTTGTAAATTATTGGTGGTATCTCTTTAATTGGGTGATATTTATTATAATCGTAGTAGCGATTTATGTCACGTATGTAATCATTTCTTTCTTTATGCGCCGATACTTAAAAAAAGCGAAATTACATTTAGATATCATTAATGGAGTGAAAGCAGGAGTTCGATTAATATCAATCATTTTAGTTTTTGTTATCTTTATTTATCTTTCGCCATTTTTATTTGAAGGTGGCATACCTCAAGAAATTGCCATAACAATAGCTGCTGTTACTGGTACCATCATTGCACTCTCTACTACATCTGTAATTCAAAACTTTATTGCAGGCTTATATATTATAATAACTAGACCTTATAAGGTTGGAGATTTGATTAAAATTGGGAATCGTGAAGGCGTAGTAGAGGAAATTAGTTTAAATCATACCAAAATTAGAAGACCCTCAGGCGTTCAACATTATCTTTCAAATCAAGCAATAATTAACTCAAAAATTATTAACTTTACCATTACAGACAAACGATTAGAACATATTAGAGGTGCTCGAGGATCATCTTTATGGAAAGAATTTCTAAAAAAGGAAATAATTAGGTATGTATTTAATTTAGAATTACCTAAAGAAGATCCACTCAAAACGAAAAAAGTTTTAAAAGAAATATCTGAAAAATATGAAAAATTATTTTTATATCCTCCAGAATATATAACTTCTGCTTTTGTATACAAAGTCTTTGTAAGTTTCGTTTTAATTACAGACGATCCAAAAATAATTTTTAAATATAAACCGAAATTTGTGGAGGATATTTACAGAAATCTATTTAAAAAAGTGTAAATTCTTAAAAATATTTTTTTTTTTTTAATAATTAAAAAATACTTAAGAGAAAAAAAATTAAAGAAAAATTATCAAAGATTTTTTTATTTTCATTTTCTATATCTAATTAATTAATAAATTATCTTTTCAACAAATTTATTAATTAAAAGGAGTAATGGGGTATTTTATGAATTTATATGATTTTTTTAAAACTACTTTCTCATTAACATTTATTATTGAAATGTTTTGTTTGTTTACAATACCTATATCTTTTATTTTCTTTGGTATTCTCGTAGCAACTCAGATGATCAATACTGCATTGTCAATAATTTTTATATTTGTTTCATTAGGTACATCCTGTTTAATAATTCTGCTTGGAATTGGTATATTTATAAGAATTCGGGACAAATTTTTATCTTATCTTGGTGAAGAAGAAAGATTTCGTGTAAGTTCTTTGATTGAAAAAATAGTTTTGGGACTTTGGATTGCAGCTTTAATATTCTTCGGAATTGCCGTGTTTTATAGTATCTCATTAATATACCTGTTTTTCGTATTTAGCTCTGTTGGGTTTATTTTTACTATATTTTTTATCTTTATACTTGTTGGAATAATCTTGGTTTGTCTAATACTGCAGTTATTTATCATCATTATGGTTAGATTTACGAAGTCGATCGTTAGTCGCGTGCTTGATCAATAATTTTTTTTTAAGAATTAAAAAATATTCTTAATAATTTTTTATTTCAAAAAAGCAACTATTGCCAAGGATTAGATTAGAAGAGAATTAGAATTTTAAAATCATAAATAAACATATATGATTAATAATTATTAAAACATTTTACCAAGATTTATTTTTTCTAAATTGGGAATTTTAACGCTTAGATTTTTACAAAAAGTAATTAAATTTTCTCCATTTAAATTCCGTTGTTGTGCATCTAAAAATTTTAAGATAAATTGTCTTTGAATCTCCTCTTCTCCTTTATCAACCAACTTTTCTTCTACATTTTTATATGCTTCCCTAATGATATCTGCCATGATCCAACCAGTTTTTGCAAGTCGAAAAACATCTAGAACGTCTTGAGGTGTATTGGAACTCTTAATTTCTTCTTTATAATAATTAAAAAATACGTCTATATATTTTGAAATTGGAAATTTAGCTTTATCCCAATGAATTGAAGCTTTAGCACCTCTTTGTCCTGCTTCAAGTCGATCAATTTCGTATTTTTCGTGTCTATAATATCTCCATAACTTTTTGCCCTTTAATGCTCCCAATGTGGAAATATACACGATGAAAAGACCTGCAATGATGTATTCTGGAAGGTTGGAATCAGCGACTCTCACTTCTAACGTAGGCGGTTTTTTTCCTTCTATCTTTCGTGAAAAGCTAATTTCATCAAGATGAGAAGTGTCTATCAAAATTCTTTTTAATTCATTTCGATTTAGAATATCGAACATGAATTCACCATTATATATTAACCTGTTTGATGATAGATTAGTAATTTTACCTTTAATTATAGGTGAATTTGCAGTAATGGCAATGAGGAAAGGAATTTGTTGATGTATGTGTGGAGCAATAAATCTTGCTTCTTCCTGATTTATTCCCTTCTTTTTTCCAAATCCAACGTGATAATGAACACCTGCTGTCGTGTCTTCCTTTGCATAAGTACCAATTAAAGCAAGTCTTAAATGTTCTTCCTGTTCAATATTCACGAGATACTTTCTTAATCCCGTCTTTATACGGAAAAGTGCTTCATTAATTGAACTAAAAACTGCAGAATTATATTCAGACCCTATTGTCATGTCTTCACTAAATTCTTCATCTTTTTCAATTCCATATTTTGGTCTATATGGAGTTTTAGTTTTCACTTCTAATTTATTTATATCTATTGAAAATGATTCTATTTCCATACCTATTGTAAGAGTAGCTAAATGTTTGGGGTTCTTATGAGGCAATCTAAATTTAGTCTTAGATCCTAGTGATTCTATAAATAATTCAGTTCCACAATATGGACAATCAAAATTCTGATTTTGACTTATCTTGAATTTTATATTTTTGTCAATTGCTTTATCTATTTCTTCAAAACAAACTGGGCATTGTCCGAGTTTCATTTTGATCCTTAATTATTCTATTAAAAATATTTACCCAACTTGACATTTTCAATTGATGGGATTTTTACGTTTAAATGTCGCGCGAAGCTAATTAAATTATCCCCATCTAAATTTCGTCTTTGTGCTTCTAAAAGCTTTCTGCAAAATTCTTGATTTATGAAATCTTGCCCTTTGTTTTTGTATCTATTCTCTATTATTCTGTAAGATTCTCTGACTATATCTGCAGCATTCCACCAACTTTTAGCCAAGCGAAAAACATTTAAAATATCTCGATTTATGTTACTTTCCTTAACTTCCGTTCGATAATAATTAAAAAATGCGTCAATATATTTAGGAATAACCCATTTAGCCTTATTCCAGTGAATCTCCGCTTTAACACCTCGTCGAGCGGCATTTATTCTATCTTTTTCATGTCTTGAAAATTTAAAATATTTCCAAGGTTTTTTTCCCTTTATTGCTCCTAGAATTGAAATATAAGCTATAAATAACCCTGCCATGATATATTCTGGAATAGTAGAATCAACAACTCTAATTTCCAAAGTTGAAGGCTTTTTTTCAGTTCCTTTTGCGAAATTTATCTCGTTAAAATGGTTGGTTAACTCAATTTCTTCAAGATCTTCACGAGTTAACGGTGAAAACATTGCCATACCGTTATTAAGTAGTCTATTTGATGCAATTTTTGTCATTTTTTTTCGAATTATAGGTGAGTTCGCTGTAATGGCTATGATGAAAGGTATATGTTGGTGGATGAGCGGGGAAATGTGTTTTGCTTGTTCAATAGTAATTCCTTTCACTTTATTAAAGGCAAAATGATAATGAACCCCTGCAGTTTCGTTTTCATAATCATATGATCCTATTAATGCTATTCTCATATTCTCATCAGTTTCTAAATTAACAAAATACTTTCTTAATGCAGTTTTTAACCTAAAAAAAGCTTCATTCAAAGAAGTGAATACTGGTGAATTAAATTCAGATCCGATTGTCATATCTTTCTTAAATTCTTCTTCTCGTTCAATTCCATCCTTCGGATAAATTGGTGCCATGGAAACGAATTTCATTTTATTTAAATCAATAGAAAATGATTCTATCTCTAATCCCATTGTTAATGTTGGATATTTTAATATGATTGCCTTTTCAGATCCTAATCTGGGTCGTTCTTTAATTAAATCTAAAAATAATTCTGAACCACATTGATAACAATCAAATTTTTCTCCTTTCTTAATTAAAATCAATTCTTTTTTTTCATAATTTCCATCTAATTCCTCTGTACACACGGGACATGTTCCTAGTTTCATTAAAGTAATCCTCTCTAAATAAAAATTTTTAATTAAATAGTAAATAAATATGTTAAGATAACCATAAAAAATGTTATAATTAATTAATGAGAGAAGATAAGATGAAGGTGATTTGGTGTGGGATGGGTTGGCGAAATGCTGCTAAAAAACTTGAACTTCGTTTAAAAGAAAAAATTAAAACTCTTATATTTATCTATCAAGATTCTTCCATCCCTTTGGATCAGCAAGTAAAAGATGTTAATGCTCTCATTCCGACAATGGAAATTATTGATAAACAAGTAATGGATGCCGCTCCTCGTCTCAAGCTTATCCAACAATTCGGTGTAGGCCTTGAGGGTATTGATATTGAAGCTGCTAATTATCGTAAAATTTTCGTTGCAAATGCTCCTGGTACTAACAAGAAGTCCGTTGCAGAAACAGCATTTTATTTTATGTTGGCATTAGCAAAAAAATCTAATGAAGCCCACATTTTATTCCAGACACGCAAGTTGGGTGTCCCAATCGGAATGGAACTTGCAGGAAAAATTTTAGGTATAATTGGCTTTGGACAATCTGGCATTGAACTTGCGAGACGAGCTATTGGATTTGAAATGAAAGTCATGGCAATCAAACAAAAAATTAAACCTAGCGACATATATGACTTTGAAATAGATTTTTTAGGTAATAAAAATGACTTAGATCACTTGTTACAGAATTCTGATTACGTTTCTATACATGTACCAGTGACTTTTGAGACAAAAGATCTTATTGGCGAGCGTGAATTTCGATTAATGAAACCAACAGCTTATATCATCAATGTCAGTCGCGGACCGATCATAAATAAGGATGCACTTCATAATGCATTAAAAAATAAGCTCATTGCTGGTGCAGGTCTTGACGTGTTTTGGAATGAACCCGAAAATCCGGAAGATCCGTTATTTAAGGAGAACGTGGTAACTTTACCTCATGTTGCAGGCAGTACCATCGAAAGTCATGATCGGATGATATCAGTAATGGTTGAAAATATCTGTCGTCTTGATGCAGGTGAACCCATCCTTAATTTAAAATTTCATAAATAATCTTAAATATAATAATAAAAATTAAAATTTATTAGATTAAATTAAAAATTGGGTGGTATCATGATAAAAAAAATAACGCAAATAATTCTACAAACTTCAGCAACAACTCCAGAAACTATTAGATTAAATGAATCAGCATTTGGGAGCACGGTTGTTTCCATTAACTTCAAAAAGTCTGATACTGGAGTTGATTATATCTCCATTCAACTTGAAGATGGTCGATATAAGAATTTCTTGCTCAATAAATTATATAGTTGGACAAGTGTTGATGAATAAATTTTTTTTGAATTTTATATTCAATAAAATTTACCTGTTTTAGCAACAATTTGGATTGATTAGATGAAACTTGGCTTTTGTCCTGAATGTACAAAAAATTTAGACTTTTTATTTGATGATAAAGATAAAATAACTATTCAAAAAAAGAAAAAATTTGATTGCCCGAATTGTGGAACCCCTTTTTTACTTACTTTAACAGGAATTAAAAAACAAGTAATTAATTCAGAAGCTGTTCCTCCGTACCACGAGATTTCAATGGGTATCGAAGTAGAATCGTTTTCAATAAATTTAGCGAATTTAGAAATACGATCAATGGCTCCGATATATCCCAAAGCGGGAATTGAAAAAGATGAACAATATATTGAGGATCAAACAATAGGGTCCGAATATAATTCTGGAATATATGATTCCATTAATGAAGCTTATTTCAGAATTAAGGCAGGTTTAAGAAAATATTTCGTTAATATCGAGGAAGATGAAAAATATCGAATAGCATTATTGGGATCCTATTCTGAGGCGGAAGACGTAGCAGGAGTCCATTATCATATCGGATTTGGAAAAAAAAGAGGGATAAATTCTGAAGAAATTAAACTCATAGCTCCTCATATCCATCAACAAATCCCTTTCATCATAGCCATGACTGCAAATTCTCCAATCTTTAACAACAATTTAACGGGTAATGCTTCAAATAGGTATCTTCATAATCATTATCAAATGTTTAATTCCCTTAGTAGAATTAGTCTTCCATATCTTTTGGAAAATACTACACATTATGATGAAATGTATTATTCTCCTCCAAAAGATTATAAAAAACCATATACTCTTGAAATTAGGGTAACTGATTCAACCATACCCGAATATATAGTTGCAGGACTTTTCATCGTGTATATTTCAATAGTGGGTGCATTAAAAAGAAAAAAATTGTGGGATCACTTTGATATGGACGAATACCAACAAGATAAATGGAAAATTGCTCAAATAGGTGTAAGAGCCCCTATTCGCTGGGATAATATCTTACTTTCTTTTCCAAAATACATTGATATGTTTTTTAATTTTTATAGGGCTGAGATAAAAGAAAGTGATGTCTCCCAAGATATCTTGGACGTATTTCGACTTGCAAAAAAAGGATGGAACATGGCTGATATTGTCAGAACTGCATATCAAAAGATTCAACTTAAGTTTCCCAAGGAAAATAATCTTGAAATTAATAAAAAATTTTGCTTTAAATATTTGAAAGCTCAAGAACGTAATTTAAATGGTGAAAATTTATTCAGTTTTGCAAGATATCTTAACATCGATCTCCCAAATGTTGATAATATCATTCTTGGAAAAGGATTTCGTCAGAAAAGTCCTTTGTAAATTAAGGATTAAAGTTTTCATTAAAAAAAAAAAATCAATTATTAATAGATATTTTATGATAGCATATTATGGGAAAGAAAAAAACTGAGATAAATTTACTCTTTATTTTCAAAAAATCAAGAAGAAAATTAAGGATGTAAGACTAAAATCATTGTCTTACCAATATTTCTTAAGGAACCTCTCAGACCAGTATCGTGAGGGTAAAATTGTTCCCACTTTTGTTTTTTCTGGGCATACTAAATATGGAAACAGATTACTATATAGATAACCATTAGGTAAATGTTTTCTTACAATTAGAGATGTAGTATAAAAGCATTGTATATTATTTGAAATACGTGGTGGAATAGGTACTTTCCATTTATAAGCACGTTCGCTCTTTAGCCTATCCGAGAATTCTTGAAGATCTTGATCTGTTTGCTCACCTTTTAATGAAAATAAGTCTCTTGCAACTTTTTTAATTAATTTTGGATTTGAATCAATTCTTTCATTAAGACTATATAATATAACTGCAGGATGGTCATATGAACCTGGAGAAAAAAGTTTGTTATTAGCTTGGATTATAGTTCCCCATACCACATTTCCTTCTGAAAATAATATATCTTGATCCTCAAATAATTCTTTAAATTGGGATATACTAATTTCACCATTAACTAATAACCAATCAGGTGGTACAATTCGATCATATTCCATGTGATCTTCTGTTCTTATATCATAATTTATACGAGTTTCTAAAATTACGTTTTTAAAGTTCATATTTAATCCCGAGTAAATTGGATTTTTCTTTCCATACAAATTATTCCGAATCTATTAAAATGAAACTCATCATAAATAAAAATAAAAAAAGAAAATTTATAATTCTTCAAAAGCATAAAACCAACTTTCAAGCATTTTATCTGTGTATTTTTCATAAATTTTGACTAAATAGATTTATGGGAGAAAAATAACGGAATATTATTATTATGAACGGAATTAATTCTTTTTCTTATCATTAGATAAGTTTCTATTTCTTTTTTTAAATTCCTTCTGAAAATATATTTTATATCATCTATTTTTCCTTTCGTGTAAATATTTCTTTGATTCAAATCTAAATTTTCTAGTTTAATTCTTGTCATCCCATCTATTCGCATAGAAGTATCAATAAGAATATAAATCATAATGTATTTTCTGAAATTTTCTTTCTTTAATGATTGTGGGACCATTTTTATTTTGATATTCTTTGAAATTTCACTTTTTTTTCTTTTCTTCTTTTTATTAATAGAACTTTTTCCTCCAATTTAAAAGTTGAATTAGATTTAATTTTTATTTATACATATTTTTCTTCTTCCAGAATTTTTAAGATTGCTAAATTGTATGTTAAAATCCATTTTTTTACTCTGCTGGTATATAAAAAGGTATATATTCTTACATGTTGTAATAACAAACTTAAAAAAGTGAAGGAACTTAGTTTTTTCATCAATTTTTCTTATCTAAATAAGAAAATCTTATAAGTTTTTCTAATACTAACCATTAAAAAAATTAAACAATAGATCTCGCGAGAGAAATTGGATAATTCATTAAAAAAGGTTGTAAAAAATGTCGAAAATACTAAAAATCCAGCCTATTACGAGGCTTGAAGGTCATGGTGACGTTACAATAAAGCTTGGGCCAGATTTTAAAGTTGAAGATGCACAAATTAACGTTACTTCAACTCGATTCTTCGAAAAATTCTTTGAAGGTCGCCCAGCGGAACATGCTCCACGACTAGCACCTCGTATTTGTGGTATCTGTCCTATTCCTCACCACCTTACAGCTGCAAAAGCTACTGAGGGTGCATGGGGTATTTGGGACAAAATTCCTAGACCTGCCTATAAGCTCAGAGAACTTATGATTCAAGCGAAGCAAGTCTCTTCCCATGTTCTCCATATTGCAGCACTACAACTCCCTGATCTTGTATTCGGTCCTTTGGCACCGCCAGAGAAGCGCAACGTTGTAGCAATCATAAATGCTGCACCAGAATTGGGTAAGAAAGTCCTATGGGCAATGAAATGGGGTCAAGAATTATGCCGTGCCATTGGTGGTAAAGCAGTTCATCCCATTACAGCAATTCCAGGTGGTATGTCAAAACCATTAGACGAAGATACTAGACAAAAATTCTTGAAAGATGTTCCACAACTCGTGGAAATTGGCAAAGAAGTCGTAGAAATTGGTGATAAGTTAGTTAATGATTATTTAGATGTTATCACTAAATATGCTGTAGTTCCGACTTTTTATATTGGTTTATGTAAAGCTAACGGTGAACATACCATTTGGGAAGACGACTGGCAAAAGAAAGCGCACTTAAGAGTCATGAATAAAGAAGGAAAAATTGTAGAAGATAGACCTTCTTATGAATATAAAGAATTCGTAGGTGAATATGTTAGTCCTCATAGCATGGCAACGCACGTTTATCATAAACAGACTGGTTATCCAGAAGGATTATGGAGAGCAAATACTTTAGCTCGTTTAAATGTTTGTGATAAGATGGATTCCCGAACTGCACTTGCTCCTGAATTATTCAAAAAATTTAGAGACGTTGTAGGAAGGCCGTGCCATATGACGTTCGCCTATATCTGGGCTAGAATTATTGAAACAATTGCTGCTGTTGAAATTGCAGCTAACTTGCTACAGGATCCTGAAATTGTTTCCACTGATGTTAAATTAGCAGATGTGATGCCCAAAGCAGGAAATCTTGCAGGTGTTAGCGAAGCTCCAAGAGGAACACTAATTCATGAATACTGGAGTGATGATAAGGGTATCATAACGAAAGCAAACATGGTTGTGGCTACCAATCATAATATTGGGGGTGCAGAGTTGTCAGTAAAGCAAGCAGCAATCGATATCTTTGAGAAAAAAATCTTAGATTCCGTTAAATTACCGGAACCCATGTTTAAGTAAGGTGAATAACATGCCTTTTGATTTAAACGATCCAAAAGTTCAAGACGTTGCTCTTAATCTAATAGAAATGGTCATCAGAAATTACGATTTCTGACTTTCATGTGCCGCGCACTTGACCATTGTAGATGAGCACGGCAAGGAAATCGCCAAGCGAGAAATCTATCTTGGTGTGGAATAAACGGTTCTGGTTGAAGCGTCGGTGAAAAGACGAGCCGGCGTGGACAGCCCTGCCCGGGCGAACCTTTTTTTTCTTTTTTTAATTTTTCCTATTTCTAAAAATATTTATTATTGATATATGAAAATTAAAATATTAAAGAAATATTTTAAGTTTTAATAAATAAGAAAGGATAAAAATAGATTGAGCAAATATAGGGGAAGACTCTGATCTTCTCACAACATTTGAAGAAGAAGACTTAAGTGTAAATTGCTTATATTGCGTTTCCAAACATTTTTCTGCTTAAATTTGCAAAAAGTGTTAGTAAATAATCAGATTTTTTGCAGTAGATTGAATTATCATTAAATTAAAAAACCTCTTAATTTTTCTCTCAAATTTTAAATTAAAAGACTTATTTTTGGATTATATTTTATCTAAAAATGAAATACTAAAGATATATTGATGATTCAAGCTTTTTTTCAAACATTTTTAATTAATTACAAGAAAAATCCCATTAAATTTAGACTCTAAGTTGAAAAGAATAACATTATTAAATGAAGCTTCATTATTCACTTTGATTAATAATAGCAATTTGAGACTTGATATCATGGAAGAGATTAAAGACGAAGATTTTTTAAAAGAATTAGAAGCTGAGATGAGGAGTTTAGATCTTAACGCAGAACGTCAAAAGATGCTGGACAAAAAATATAAAGTCCTTAAGGGACGAGAACATTTTTTAATATATTTCCTTACGAAATTTATATCTTCTTACATGTCTAAAGTCGTGACTGCAATAAAATCAGACGTTCAAATAGTAATTGAAGAGAACATGAAGATATTTAAGACGATATCAGAGGAAAACATTCAAGCAGTAAAAAAATTAACGGGTGATGCGAGAAAAGAAGTGCTTCAAATCACGCGTGGGATTCAAGAAAAATTAGATGGAGTCGAAGGTTCATGGCGTCAAATTGCAGAATCTCTTGGGAAAATGAGCGAATATGGTCTTATTTTAGGTGATTTTCAATCTAAAAGTAACGTGATTATAGATAAATTGTCCTTATTAGCAGATGAAAAAAGTAAATAAGCGAACTATATGATCACGAATATTTTTTTAATATCGCGAGCAACAGGAGCTTGTATCTATCACAAATCTTATGAAAATAATGAGAATCAATATGATTCTGCACTCATTACTGGGTATTTAACTGCTTTATCTGATATCTCGGAAGAAATAGGTGGTCAAGCTCAAGAATTAAAACTCGAAAATAAGTTATTGAAATATAAATTTATTGACAAAGAAACATTAATTTGCTTCATAATAGATTATGATGACATCAAATCCAAGAAAATGAAAAGAAATATTGAAGCTGTGGAACGAATTATAAACAAATTCAAGGAGATTTATCCAAATGGACTCGATTTCAATGGTGATTTGTCCAAATATTACGGTAGAAATTTATTAGATCATTTAATTTTTGATGATATTATTTATGAAACCCTTTTTAAAAATGAAGAATTAAGTGATTTTTTTGAAGAGCGTAAACATTATTTAAAAGAACTAATGTCAAGATAAACAACTTTTATAAAATAAATTAAATGAATTTCCCTTATTTAAAGTAATTTTTTTCATTAAAGTTATAAGGTTAAATTAACCTAAACAAAATAAAATTGATTTCTTAATTGGGGATTAAAATGAAAAATTTCGATTTAATTGTTATTGGTAGTGGTGCAGGACTCAGTTTGGTGAGCCAAGCAATTGCTCGTCAGAAGAAGGTTGCTCTTATCGAGAGCGGGAAAATAGGTGGAACGTGCTTGACGCGCGGATGCATTCCTTCAAAAGTGCTTGTATATCCCGCTGATATTATTCGAGAGGCCCAATTTGCTAAAAACGTTGGGGTTAATTTTAAAATTGATAAGATTGATTGGGATTTAATTGGAAAACGAATGTGGGCGCAAATAGATGAAAGTAAGGAAATGGAAGAAAGTCTTAACCAGAATCCACTACTTACTTATTATAAAGGTGTTGGGGAATTCGTAAAAGATTATGAGATGAAAGTTAAGTTACAAAATGAGACATATTCTGAAAATTTAAAAGGAGAAAAAATTATAATTGCATCTGGAGCACGATCTTTAATTCCTCCTATTAAAGGTATTGATGAAGCTGGATATATAACAAATGAATCATTTTTTGGAGAAAAATTCCCCAAAAAACCGTGGAAAAGTTTAATTATAATAGGTGGTGGCGTTATTGCAGCAGAATTTGCTCATATATTCTCAACAATTGGAACTGAAGTTAAAATTATTGAAATGTTACCACGATTAGTAACGACTGAAGAACCCGAAATAAGCGATTTTTTATTGAATAATTTGCGTCGCTTTATGAACGTGCACGTGAATACAAAGGCAGTGGCCGCTAAGAAAAAAGGAAAGGAGAAAACAGTTACTTGTGAAAGTATGAAAACGGGAGAAAATTTTGAAATAACTGCTGAAGAAATTCTTGTCGCTACAGGCCGAAAGTCAAATGCTGATTTATTAAAAGTAGAAAAAACTGGTGTTCAAACAGATAATCATGGTTGGATCGTTACCAATGAGTATTTAGAGACTACAAAGAAAAATATTTGGTGTTTGGGTGATGCAAACGGAAAATTTCAATTCAGACATAAGGCAAATTATGAAGTAGAAATTGTACAAAACAATTTATACGTCGAACATGAAGATGGTCGAATAATGGTGGATTACTCATCCGTGCCATGGGCAATTTATACCCATCCTCAAATTGGACACGTTGGTATCACGCAAGCTGAAGCAATTGAAAAAGGTTTTAAGATTTACATAGCAAAAAAACATTATTCTTCTGTTGCAAAGGGATTTGCCATGGGATTAGATCAAGACGAATACGAAGATGGCTTTGTAAAATTGATAGTTAATCAGGATCGAAGCATATTAGGAGCTCATGTAATTGGACCTCATGCTGCAATATTAGTACAACCATTTGTATATCTTATGAATGCAGGATTTGTCTGTTCTTTAGACTTGAAATCAGCTGACGACCTTACATATTCTCGAAGTTGTCCCGAAGCAGGTTCCTTTTTACCAATATATCGTTCACAGGTTATTCATCCATCCTTAAACGAAGTAACTGGGTGGGCAATTGGTTCACTTCGTCCAGTTAATATTGAACACGAACATGATCATCACCATCATGATCATGAAGAGCATTAATTTATATTATGAATCCTTCTCCTTTTTTTATTGAATTATTTTTATATACCAAAATATATATTGGGTCATAAAAATTGAGTGTAAGGTGAGATTTCTTTTGAAAAATCAAGTTTTATTAACAATGAAAATGAAATCACAAGCTGAAAAAGAAAAATGGAAAGATCATGCTCATAATAAACATAATTTAACTTTATCTGCATTTATAAGAAAACTCGTTGAAAATGACATTAATAATAGCTTGCCAAAAGTAAACCCCATATTATTAGAGCAAGAAATGAATGAAATGAAAATTCAAATGAATCGCATGCTTGAATTTCTCATTAATTTACGAGCTCCTCTTTCTGAAGATGTGATCTCAGCTAAATGGTCTCTAGAATACATCAAAGATCAAATCATAACAAAAATACGAGCAATCATTCGTCAAGGTCAAAAACAAAAGGATCTCATAAAAGAGGTTCAAGCAATATTTGAACGAGAAGCAAACATATTAACTACATGATAAATGGTAATTAACTTGAAATTAGGTAATAAATTTATAAAAAATAAACTCGTTTTAGCACCTATGATCAAGTTTAGTGATCATGCATTCAGGATTTGCTCTCTTAATCAAGGTGCAGGATTGGTATACACTCCAAAATATCATGTAAATGCTTTATTCAACAGTTTTGAAAAATTTGCATCTGATTTTAAGTTTCCTCCTGAAGAACACCCTACAGTCCTACAATTAATTGGACGGGATATCAGAACATTTAAACACATTTTAGATAAATTATCATCATTTTCTCACGATTTTATTGATTTGAATTTGTGTTGTCCATCACCAGAAGCCATGCACGATGAAATTGGAGGTTTTTTACTGAAACAACCAGAAAAAATCAGGGAGATCATATCTACAATAATCAAATATTCTGACGTTCCCGTATCAGCAAAAATTAGAATTGGTTGGGATCCAATATCCATTAATGCCGTAAAGGTTGCTAAAATATTAGAGCACGAAGGTGTGGAATTTTTGACCGTTCATGGTAGAACTGTAACTGAAAATTATGAACGAGAAAATAATTTAAATGTCATAGCTCAAGTGAAAAAATCGGTAAACGTGCCAATTATAGGAAATGGAGATATAATTGATGGAAAAACTGCTCAACTTTTACAACAAAGAACACGTTGCGATTTATTAATGATTGGACGAGCTGCTGTTGGTAACCCATTTATATTTGATTCTATAGCAGGCTATTTGAAAACAAAGAGAGAAATTTTACCATCAAAGAAAGATTATCATCAATTTGTTTTTGATTATGTTCATTTATTGAAAAAATATGAACCCAATTTATATGATAACGTAACCAAGTTAAAAGAGCATTTAACTCGCATGCTTCGTTTTAATTTATTAGAAAATATCAAAAAAGAAGTAATTTCGAATTTAACTAATACGTCTGATTTGGAAAAAATAATAAAAAAATAAAATTATTTGTTTGCTTCCACTCGTAAATCTCGTTTTAATACTTTTCCAACAGCTGTTAATGGTAATTGTTCTTTGAATTCCCATAATTTAGGATTTTCATAAGAAGATAAATTTTCTTTTGCATAACTTTTAATGCTTTCTTCAACTTCGGAAGTTACTTTTATACCTTCTTTCAACTGGACGTATGCTTTAACGATTTCAGATCCTGGGCGGTTGGGATCTTTTATGCCAACAATTGCAACTAATTCAATGTCAGGATGTTTAGTCATCACATCTTCTACATGGATTGAATATACTTTATATCCACTAACTATTAACATGTCCTTGGTTCTATCCACGATCGTGATGTACCCATCTTCATCCATGATTCCAACATCACCAGTGAAAAGCCAACCATCCTTAATAGTTTTTTTATTCGCCTCAGGTTTATTATAATATCCACGCGTGATTTGTGGTCCTTTTATTAGTATTTCCCCAGGATTACCGAGTTCAACAGGCTCACCCGTTTCAATATCAACCAACTTTACTTCAGTGTCTTGTAACGGAAGCCCAACAGTTCCTATCTTTTTAGTCCCTTTGAAAGGATTTCCGGTTGCAAGGGGAGAAGCTTCAGTCATGCCATAGACTTCTAAAATTTTATTTTTAGCATTCATTTTTTCTTCGAATTCTCTAATAGATTCTGCAGGAAACGGTGCTGCTCCTGAAATCATGGCTTTTACTTTATCAGTTACATTCTTTGGAATATCTCGTGCTTTTGGATTATTCATGATCATGAGAAAGACCGTTGGAACGTGTGCAATTAATGTTGGTTCTTTCGAAATCCATTCTTTAATGAGATTTTTTACGTTTCTTGGATCAGGAATTAATATTTGGCAACTTGCAAGATATATTTGCATCATGCAAAAGATTAATCCTGCAAGATGAAAATATGGGAATGCACTCAATGCAACTTCTTTTCCTTTCTCTAAACCTATCCAATTCTCAATTTGAAGCATGTGTTTTCCAATGTTTGCATGTGTTAGTTCCGTACCTTTGGGTGTCCCTGTCGTGCCACCCGTATATTGAAGCAAAGCAAGATCTTTTTCAGGCTCAATTTTGATTTCTTTGAGTTCTGCAGGAGTTTTTTCCAATAAATCCTGTAATTTGAGAACAATTTTACCAGGATAAGGTAATGATTTTCCTTTCGGAATTTTTTTCGATAATTTTCCGAAAAAAACCTTAATTTTAGAAAACCCCATATAACTAGATAAATCCACAGTAATAATACCCTTTAAATTGGGAACTTTATTTAAAACAGGATATAATACTTTTTCATGTACTTTATCTATAGTAATAATAAATTTTGCTTCGCTGTCATTTATTTGATAAACCAATTCATCAGCGCTTAAAAGTGGTGAACATCCACTTGCTGCACCACCAGCTAATATAGTTCCAAAATGAGCAATCAAGTATTGTGGTGAATTAATTAAATTGATAGCTACGCGATCTCCCTTTTGTAATCCATTTCTTTGCAAAAACGTAGCAAATTTATGGATGTAAGTTCGCATTTCATCAAATTTAATATTTCTATTCATAAACCAGCAGCAAATTTTATCATTATATTTGCTCATAGAATCATCAAACATCTTAATTAGATTAGTTTCAGGATATGGTTCCAAGCTTGGTTTTACATGTTTATCATATGATTTTGTCCAAAATCTAGAGGCATAAGGATTTGACATTTGTATCAACCCTCAAATAATTAATAAGAATTAATTTGTGTTGCTAATATTTTTTAATATATTGATTTTAATAGATTGACTTTTTTTAAATCTTTAGAATCAGAATTAAAAAAATAAAAAATAGAATTAACCCAAAAATAACACGTTAATTTGGTTAGGTGCTCCTGGTTTTGGATTTATTTTATTAATCGGTATATTAAAAGCTAAATCTAGAGATTTAATATCGATAACATATACGGATCCACTATGCCCGCCCGCATATATGAAATTATCATCAGCACAAACAGATTCTAGAGATCCATACCCTTCAATCAAATCCTTGGGTTCTGAATCATTTGACTCCAAGTCCCAACTGCGTAATTGTCCATCCCACGCGCCGGAATAACACATATTTTTATATAAATGTAAATCCATGCAAGTATTATGGGTATTGGTGAATTCTCCTATCTCCGTCAACTTCATGGTATCATCATCCCAAATATATCCATGAACTTTTCCAGAACTTGCAAAACACACGTATTTATCGCTTATCGTAAGTGCTTGTAGAGTCTTAAAATTCCCGACTGATTTAAATTTTCTTTCAAATATACTTTTTCTTGTTTTTTTATCTAATGCTGTGAACTTACCATCTTTAGAAATCGCAAAAATGGCTTTATCATTCACTTCAAGACCAAGAATATGTTTTCCTAGATTCTTTATTTCCCCGACACGCTTGAATTTATTATTCATATCAAAGATTTCAATTTTGCCTGTTATACTTCCTGCATAAAGATATTGATCATCCATTGCAACTCCTTTAATTTCGGAACTAAAATCCTTTTCTCCCCCATGTAAAGTTATTTTTTCAATTGGTTGCCATGTATTATCTTTCTTTTCCCAGAGATTTAAAGTCCCCCATGCTGATCCTATTGCTAGATATCTCTCATTAATGGCAACTCCTAAGCATGCGGTTTTTGCATTACCCGTAGCTGGTGTCATTTGAATCATTCTTGGTTTGGATTCTAAAGTTTCTAGAATAAATTGAAATAAACGTCCATCCCAAGCACCAATATAAATGTTAATTAGATTTGTCATGACTTACAATTTAATAAATAATATAAAAATATGATGAAAGGTACATGAAAAATTAAAATTAGACGAAATATTTTAAATTTATTATTGAATTTGAAAAATTAATACTAAATAATTATTTAAAATTACTTAAAAAAATTCCAAAGATCTGAAATATTAATTCAAAATACGTTTATTGTTTTTTTATTAAGGAAAAATAAAAATTATAAATGAAAAAAAATTATTGAAAATTATTTTTTTTCAAGATATCAAACAATTCTAATACTGCTCTTGCTGGTAATTCCGTGCCAATGCCCCATCCGCCAGCATCGCCTGAACAAAAATACAATCCTTTTATAGGAGATGTCATCGAGGGTCGTTTTTTTCCAACTTGATCTATATTTTGTGCGGTTCCTGTCCCTGCTCCTTCCTTACCAAATCTAGCTTCTAAAACACTATTTGCGATAAACTCTTGAATCACTATATGATCTTCAATCTCAGGATGCAATGTTAATAATGAATCTAAACATGTTTTTTCCCATTTTTTCTCATCTTCTTTTGACCATCTTGTTATTTTTCCAAATGCAGTCATGCTTACAGTATGAATATTTTGGCATCCTTTTGGAGCTAATGCTGGATCGTGATTGCTGATCGGAACTACTAGTAATGCTGTTTTTGTTGGTACTCCCATTGCTTCGTAATCAATGTTTGACATATTCATATCTGAGCCCGATCCCATAAAAAATGCACCCATTTCCTCCTGTTCCATTTTAGGTACGTATGTAAGCATTTTTTGATCAGTGACAATAGTATCAATAGCAATTTTTAAAGAACAGACTTGCCCTCCCCATTTCAAATTTTTTATATATTCTACATAATCTTTATCAAAATACTTTTCACCAATTAATTTTAATACCGTTGTTTTGATATCTGAATTAGCAATGATCATATCCCCTTCGAAGAATTGATTATCTGGTCCAGCTTCCACACCTTTGACGACATTATCTTCAACGATAATCTTTGATACTCGACCATCTTTCCCCAAGAATAAACTTCCCCTATTTTCTTTCATTATTTGCCAATATGTTTCTGGAATGATGCCTGTCCCTCCTCCTATTGGATAACCCATGCTCATTTGACGTGCATTATCACCAACACATCGTAAGAATTCTCCTGCAGAAGTTTCTTCTGGTGAAGTGCCAAACATGACTCCTGCTTGCATGCTATATACAATTCTATTCATTGCGCCTTTTCCCTTCCCATAGAATTCATCTAGGAGCTCAGTCAGTCTCATTTGATCATACTTTGTAGCTTCTTCAATGGACACGTTCTTCACGAAGTCAGTAAAACTTTCTTTCTTTTTAGTTGTATCTTCTTTACTTTTCTTTTTTTTCGTTTTTGTCATGCCTGAAAGTTCCATTCCCATAACATTAACTCTAGGACCTGGGTCTTGAGTATAACTCCATTTAATTTCTTTTCCACATCTAGATAAAATCTCTCCTAAAGGTCCTTTGTCACACGTAGAGAAGATATGACATCCTACATCAAAAATCCACTCTCTATTTTTATCATCAGTTTTTTTATATGAGCCACAACGGCCACCGATTATCAAATTTTTTTCAAAACAATAAACTTGATGAGGTGTCTCCTTAGATATTAAGGCTCCGATTCCAGAACCTCCAATACCGCTTCCAACAATTAAAATTTTCTTTGACATGAAAATCACCTTCAAATTCTTATATTTTCTTTAAAAGATTGAACAAGTTTCTCCTCTATAAAAATTATTCAATATTCCAATTGTTTGACAATTTGAAATTTACTATTCATTAGGATATCAGTATTGTAAAAAAATAAAAGTGAAGGATGATTTAATACTTCACTGCAATAATTTATGGTAAATTATTATGAGTGCAAAATATCCCCCCGTGTTAAAACTAGATGATGTAAATGAGCAAAGTTCAATAAAAATATATCGAATGGCAGATAATGATGAACTTAAGCCAGCGAAATCATTGGATAGCAATCAAATACTTCTGATTATTGATGAAAACAACAATAGAATGTGGGTTTGGAGGGGAAAATTAACTAAAACAATTCATCATTATAGATTTAGTCAATTTGCCCGTAAGTTAAAATTAAATGATCAAGGTCTTAAATTAGCAAAATTAGATTATGTTGATGAAGGTCACGAACCTAGTGATTTTCCAAATATTCAACATTTTTTCAAAGATATAGCAGAAGATATGAAGTATGAATCACAATTACCAAAGAAATTAGAAGAAAATTATATTAAAATATTAAAGGAATTACTTAAGAAAACTGAAATTTCTACCGTAGTTATTTCTGATAAGGAAGGGCTTCCCATCATTTCAATGAATAGAGAGACTGATTCTAGTCTAGAGACAACTGACGAAGTAATGATTGCAGGTATGATAGCTTCTCTTTTAAACTTGAGCACTAAAACTTCCATTATTTTTAAAAATGGTGAATTGGATCAATTTATAATGAAAAGTAAGGAAGGTCAGCTTTATTTATTTGAAATTGATGAAGATTCTTTAATTATTTGTAACTTACCATTAAAAGCCAGTTTAGGTGTCTCAATTTTAGCCATTAATAATGCTATAAAACAAATAAAACAAGTTAAAAATGCCTAATTTTTTTAAATCAGAACTATTATAAACAAGCTAAGAAATAAAATAGAAGTCAAATCCGAGATTGACGTTAATATTGGATTTCCAAAATTATCTGGATCTAAACCTCTTGTATAAATAAGGATGGCGATTGAGACCGCCAAAAATTGTAAAATCCCAAATGTACAGAGATTAACTAAAATAATAATTAAAATAAAATTAAAAATTAAAAGATTAATACCAAAAAAATCAGCAAACATAAATCCTAATAAAGCGCAAATGGTGCAAATAATTGATCCATTAATAATTGCTGCAAATAAAAAGTTTCTATAATTTTTCCTTTTATATAACGATAGCTTTGGTTCTACAATACCGAGTGGAAAATCAGAACTTAATTGAGAAGCAACCATTGAAGCTTGTGCCCCGCTAGTGCTATTTAAAACAGGATATACTACTAGTAAGGCTGGTAGAATTTTAAAACTATTTTCAAGTCCTGATAATATTGAACCCGTGACATTATCCAAGAATGCTAATGTTATGATAACAAATACTGATTCTCTGAATATTTGGTTGTATTTTTTACTATTTCGATTAAAAAATAACAAAAATCCGATAAGTGCAATCGTAATCATAAGAAAAATTAAACCTAATATTTCTCTTATTGGAATTTGAATAATAAGAAATAAATTAACGTTAGCAACAAAAATGAAAGCTATAAAAATATCATTCAAAGTAGCGGTAATTGGGTATAATATTACATCAGGATCAAATCCCCTTTTAATACCTAATACGCTGATAAAAAACGAAGTAGGAATCATAAAACAACATGATGCAAAATTAGTTAAACTTGTTAAGAAGAAAAATGAAAGAATTGAGATATTTTTGATTAAACCCAAAATTATCCCTAAGAAATATCCAAAGAATCCGATAAATAATCCATTTATCAAAAATAAAGTTATTATACTTGAGACCATGGACTTAAAGACTTTCGTATTATTTAAAATCCTTGGTTCTATTAAACCTAAGTGGAGTGAAGTGCTTAGATTTCCGCAATATATTCCTCCGAGATTTCCTATATTACTTAAGAAAGGCTGAAAAACAATAAAAATCCATGGAACCGATGATAATATAGGATTTAAGGTGGAAATAAAAATTCCTGCAATTAATCCAAATGGCACTAATATTAATGCTATTAGACTCTGACGAAAGTGTTCTGAAAAGGAGGTCTTTTTAATAGGCATCTGATTTGACCTCCTTTAAGAAAATTGAAATAAAGAAAAATTTTATGGGAATTAATAACTGACTATTAATAATTATTCCATCGAGCGTATCACATAGGGTAATAAATAGATGTATTTGCTTTACATGCAGTGCATGAGCTACTGTTGCCCCATGTTACCACCAATCTTGTGGGAATTGTTATCAAATTTCTCATTGATTTTTTACCTCGATGGACAAACCATCGGAATAATAATGCTAGAATAATATATTTATGTTTTCATTCTGACAATAAGTTGTACGAATGAATGTAATTTTTACAAAAAATCGAGAGCTAAATTGATAATTTTGCAAGAAATTAATTTTAAAAAAACCTTTACTAATCCAATATTAGTAATTTTTCACTCAACAATATCAATAATAGTAATAATTTTATTATCCATCATTCAATTCAATTTAATATTATTTCTTGGTTGGTTAGGATTTTTATTATTGATAAGTTCTTCAATAATTTTTGTTACATTCGTAATTCTTGACGAACAAAGCCATTTGAGTTCTTATGGCTTCTGGTTTAATCTACTTGGGAATATTTTTTTCCTTTATGACATTATAATCCAACTTTTTTACACTCAATATTTTGTTTATTTCATTTTAATTATCTTATGCGTTACAAATTTCGCTATCTCCTCTTTACTTTTATATTATCGCCATGAAATTGACAAAATTATTATCTTCGGGATGGTTAAGATAGAAGAATCTTTCGATCAACTTGATTTACAAACCATTAGGACGAAAATTCCATTATATCGAATAAAAAGAGCAATTCAAAGAGGAATCAGAGCTGAATATTTAGATCCTAATTTTATATTGGATAAAAATATTTTGCTGAAGTGTCCCGTTCTAAAAATTGATAAGGCCACGTTATATAAAAAGATACGAAGTCCAAATGTCATAGATCTTAATGGAGTTCATATAAATATTTATGGAATTGCATTAATTGCGCTTTCATTTCTTTGGTTCCTAGTTTATAAAATATTGGTTCTCTTTACTTATTATCTATTTATAGCAACTTTTGCTCTTGGTGCTTTCATTATTACGTATCATGCCGTGCAAAGTCTTCATCATAGAAAAGCTGCTTTAATTCTAGAGCATTGGCTAAAGTGGAAGAAGGAACTTGATCTCTCTAAGTTTGGAAAAGAATTTGGTTACATGCCAATTAATTATTCTCCAAAACAATTATTAGGAATAATTGAGAAATATAAAGACACGGGTGTATTCGGGATGATAAAAATAATTAAATACAAAGTTATTTTAAGGGATATGAATGGACCAATATGAAAAATTAAGAATTTTAAAATTAAATTATTTTATTGAATTTATCATTGGATTTATTTTGATTGATATACTTGAACTGCTTTTTATTTTTTTCAAATTTGATATTTTTTTAATTTATTTAATTTTAATAATTAGCTTAGTAATTTTTGTAATAATGGGTGGAATTCTGATTTTTATTATTTTTGTTTTAAAGCTTGATAAAGAAATCAATAAGGATTTTAATGAAAAATTTAGATTTATAGGGATTCCAGGTATAATAATTATAGGACTTGCCTCTTTTAATGTATTTATTTTTCAATTGAACGATTTAGCTTTATATTTCGTAATTTTCTTTCATATTCCCATTGAAATTATCTATTTAATTTTTCTTGGAATTAAATTAGTAAAATATGAATATAATGATATGTAATTCTTTATAAATCCAAAATTGCTTCAAAAATCTGGTCAAGCCTCGTTATTTTTTTACTTGGGCTTATACGTTGATTAATATCATCATGTCTATATTCGTATCCTCTGTGTAAGTGTATTGTGTTCATTCCTAAAAATATTGCTGGCTCTATATCTGCTCTAATATCATCACCTACCATTACTAGTTCATTCGGATTTGCGTTCATTTTTTCTTGAAATTGCTGAAAACTTGGTAATCTTGGTTTACGTGCATCAGCGATAATCAAATCAAAATAATCTCTAATTCCTTGAATACGTAATATTTCATCTGTAACATATTGAATAGCATTTGTTATAATTGCAAGTTTATATTTTTTTGATAAATTTTGGATGATATCTTGTAAAGGAATAGATAATTTTTTATCTGGTTTCCAAGCTCTAGTTTCTTTATCATGATAGATGTGTATGCATCGATCAAAATCACTTGGTGTTAAATTTATGTTTAATTTTGAAAATGTTTCGTTTAATATTTCCTCAGTATAATATCTTTGATCATCGGTAATGGTTTGAGCAAAATATTTATTTCGTTTTCTTCGTAAGGTACTATAGAGTTTTTTTTCATCAAATTCAAACCCCTTTTTATAAAGAAAAGGAATAATATCCTTAAATCCTTCATCAAAAATCTTAAACCAATTTTGTAATGAAAAATCTTTCAGGGAAACTAATGTAAATTGTAAATCGAAAGCAATTGCTTTAATCATATTCATCAAAATCTATTTGTTCTCTTTAAAATAAGTTTTTATATTTTCAGCAATGTTTCTACTAATAAATTTAACTTCTTGTAATTCTTCAATTGAAGCATTTTTAATCTTGTTGATAGAGCCAAAATGTTCCAACAATGCATTTCTCCTTTTCTCTCCAATTCCTGGAATATTATCTAAAATTGAAGTTAAAGTTGATTTGCTTCTTAATTTTTTATGATAGGCAATAGCAAACCGATGAGCCTCATCTCTTATTCTTTGCAATAGCCATAAGGCTTTGGAATTTCGCGATAACTTTATGGGTTTAGATTCCTTTGGCTTAAATATCAATTCTTCTTTTTTTGCAATGCCAATTATTGGTTGATTCTGAATGTTCAATTTTGTTAATATCTCATAAGCTGCATTAACTTGACCCAAACCTCCATCAATTAGGATAAGATCTGGAAGTTTTTCATTTTCCTTTAAAATTCTAGAATATCTTCTTTCAATCAACTCTTGCATCATCGAATAATCATTTGGACCTACGGTGCGAATTTTAAATCTCCTATATTCTTCCTTTTTAGGTATTCCATTTTCGAAAATCACTAAAGAACCTGAAGAAATTCCAGTATCACTTCCCCCAATATCAAATCCTGCAATTCTTAAAGGTGGTTTAGGTAATTTAAGAGCCTTTTGTAATTCAGTAACACTTTGAACGGATTCAACTTCGGGTTCTGAAGTAAAGTGAATATTTTTAATCGTTTTTTCAATCCCTTGAATTTGATCTCTAATTTTTGCTGCTTTCTCAAAATCTAAATTTTTAGATGCTGTTGTCATTTGTTCGAGTAATTTTTTTAACAATTCCTCTTTATGACCTTCTAAAAATAGTCTAATATTTTCAATTTGTTCCCTGTAATTTTCTTTGGAGATAGCTCCAACACAAGGTCCTGGACACTTTTTATATTGAAATCTAAGACAAGCTCGTTTTTGTTGTTTACAAGGCTTCTTACAATTACAAAATGGAAAAATTTTTGCGATGGTATCCAATGCAATATCTAAATTTTTTCTTACCAAAAATGGACCGATATACGCGCCTTCTTCTTTTATTTCATCTTTAAATAATCTTTCAACTAGAATCCTTGGATATTCTTCATTATCTGTAATATGAAGATAAGGATATGATTTATCATCCTTGTACATTCTATTATATTTGGGACGATAATTCTTAATTAATTCATATTCTTTCAATAAAGCTTCAAATTCAGAATCTGTAATAATATATTCAATATCTGAAATGTCATTAACCAATAATTCGGTTTTAGGTGAAGAATCAAAATTCAAACTTTTTTGAAAATAGGACGAAACTCTTTTTTTTAAGGAAATAGCTTTTCCTATATAAATTATTTCTCCACTTTTATCTTTAAACAAGTAACAGCCTGGCTTATCAGGAAGATTGCTGACTATCTCTTTAAATTCCATTTTTCATTACACGATTTAATCTGAAAGACTTCAAAAATAAAAAAAATTTCTTTAATAATCTAAAATTAATCGCATTATTAATATTTAGTCATTAAAAATGATTTTATCCATAAAATCATTTGCTACAATAAAATCCATGACATCTTTAATTGCACCAATAGTGAACATGATATGTGCATCGGAACCTACGGATAGTTTAATATTAGGGTGTAATTCTATCGCATCCTTCAATTTTTTAATGGTATTATCCTTTCCAATAGGATCTCTAAAGAGTTTGTCTGAATTTAATTCTAGAAAAATATTATTTTTTTCAATTTCATCAATATTCACCACGATATAATCAATGTTTGGGTGTGCAAGTCCAATTGGAATACTAAATATTTCTTTTAACTTTATTGCTTCTTTTAAGGGATTAAATCTATTTGCACTTGGATTTTGTACCGCAAAAGTCTCGACAAGGATAAAGTCGAGTGAGTTAAAAAGTATTGGAATATTTTCTTCGTAATTAGATGAAAACTCACAAATTTCTAATCCTATATAAATTGGAATTGGTGAATCCTTTCTAACTTGTTTAATTTCATTAATATATGCGGAAAGTGGCTTTGGTTCTTCGACTGTCCTCAGGTACATGAATTTACCTTGAGCATCAGCATGATCAGTTATCGCAATAGCTTTGAGCCCTCTCCGTAATGCAGTTCTCAATATAGTAGCGATATCTTCATCACCATCAGAATAAATTGAGTGTAGATGGAAATCAAACAAAAAAAAGCCTCAATTATAATCAGAAATCAGGATTTGAAAGAGTTATAATAGAATCAAACATTGGCATCATGCCTTCATAATTTACAAAATTTAATCCCTTTAATTTTTTGAGTATTAATCTCACGCCTTCAAAATGTTCTCCACAGATGTTATTTAATTCTTTATAACCCATTGTACCACCATTATCTTTTAATATCTTTAATAAAAATTTCTCATCTTCCGTTAAATCAGTCATCTTAATCCCTTTTAAAATCAAATTAAAAATTTTGTTTTAACCATTTAAGAACTTGACTCATCAATAAAGTTTCTGTATTATAATAAGAATGACCTCCAGTATTAAAGACCATTGTATCTTCATCTTTTAATTTTAAAAGAGCTTTGTTTTTGTTAAATTGATCTATTCTAACCGTTGAATCATCTTTACAGTGTGTGAGAAAAATTCTTTTTCCTGCATATCGATGCTTATAAACGTAGTATTTTGGACTTATCTCTTGGACGTATTCTGCATCATCATAATTATTTTTTGTTAAATGATAAAAGACACGAAATATGAATTTATTATAAAAACTAAAGCTGGTATAAACTTGAGATAAGTCATGAGGCGCACAATTAGCAATGATTACTCTCACGCGCGGATCTGTATATCCCGTTGTCAAAGCTACAAGACCTCCCATGGAGAATCCAATTACAGCAATTCTGTAATTATCCAAGTCATCTCTACTTTCAACAAAATTTAAAATATCTGTGAAATCCTTGATGATTTCTGCAATCATTCTAGGATGATTACTTCTAGCTCTATTTACACCATGTCCAAAATGATCATATGCAAGAACACTATAACCTTGTAATGCAAGTGGGACTGCTACCCAATCCATGCGTTCATGAGATGAATGATAACCATGACAAATAATAATGGTGGGTGCTGGATTTTCTATGTAATCTACTTCCTTGAGTCGATAAATTTCTCCCTCTAAGGAAGAGTTCCTTCTTGGGATATTAATTTTTACTTTTATTCGTTCTATTTTATCTGGAAAATGGATTTTCTTCCATCGTTGAGTGTATAATCTATGAATGAAATAATAAGTGATCGCTGCAGAAGCAATTATCAATATAATGGAAAATATAAACCAAGGGTCAATCATTCTTCTTCTTCATCTCTAATTGGAATTCATCCAAGATCTGATTCTGACTATCTTCAAATACTAAAAATTAATTTTTGTATAAATATTTTCCTTCATAAAGATTTGATTAAAAATACAAAAAAAGGAGAAATTAATTTTTCAACCATAAAACCCTGGTACAGTTCCCGTTGCTGCTGGCGTTTTTCCCGTATCTTCTTCCCCACAAATTCTATTTAAAATGATGATAATTTTTTGAAATGCATGAACTATTTCCCTAATTGAACCGAAAAAAGAATTTTGCGTTAAACCATCAAGAAAAATTCTATCAGCAATGTTAAAGAATTTATTATCCTTCGGATCAAAACCTAGATCAAGTGGTCGCATGCATATATATTCCAAACTCTCCGCTCTAAAATTTGCAAATTTTGCAGGTGATTTTTTTAAAACGTTAAGATGCTGAGGGGCGATATTTACACGACAAGTAATTGCAATGAATAATTTATCATTTGGTTGTACAATTTGTAATTGGAGATTGCTAGGTAATTTAACTAATATAACCCATTCATGATTTGGATCCTTTACCTTCCTCTCAAAAATGCCTTCTTCCTTACACCACGTTGAAATCTTTCCATATATGTCGTTTGGAGTAACATTATTACTACTCATATTTTTACGATCCATTCGCTTTCGATAAAATATTATTTACATTTATGGATAAGTTACTTTTATCTATTTATTCTTGTTTGTTTTTGTAAATTTATATGAGATGATGAAATATGAGTGAAGAAATTGTAATTGTATCTGCAAAGCGAACAGCAATTGGTGGTTTTAATGGTACTTTATCTGGGTTTACTGGTCGAGATTTAGCATCCTTTGTAATTAAAGCTATTTTAAAAGATGTTGATGAAAAGACTAATCATAATTTTAAATCCGAAATGATCGATTATGCGAAATTTGGCTCATGCATGGAACGGTGTGATCAATTAAATGTTGGACGAGTTGCATGTTTAGATGCCGGATTACCTAATACTGTTTGTGCATCCACGATAAATCAAGTATGTACAAGTGCGATGCAAGCGCTGATAGATTCGGTTTTTCTACTCCGTGGAAATTCCGATATGAACATAATTCTTGTAGGCGGTGTTGAGAGCATGTCCAATACGACTTTTCAGGTATTTGAAGCCCGACGAGGATGTGGTTATGGAAATAGAACTTTTGTTGATTCTTTAAATCTCGGACTTCATGCTGGTGGGAAGATAATAATGGGTTTGACTGCTGAGAACCTTGCTGAAAAATATAAAATTACTAGAGAAGAACAAGATGAAGTCGCCTTAAGAAGCCATAATAATGCTGAGAAAGCTACTAAAGAAGGTTTGTTTAAAAATGAAATTGTCCCAATTTCTATTCCGCAACGCAAGAAAGATCCAATCATTTTTGATAAAGATGAGCATTTTAGACCAGGTTTAACAATGGAACAATTGGAACGGTTGAGGCCTGCTTTTAAAAAAGATGGAACTGTCACAGCTGGAAACGCTTCTGGTATAAATGATGGTGCTGCTGCAGTATTACTGATGAAAAAGTCTAAAGCTGAAGAATTAAATTTAAAACCATTGGGAACTTTTGTTAATTGGGGTATTGGTGGCTGCGATCCAGATTATATGGGTGAAAGTCCGGTACCTGCAGTCAAACAAGTATTAAACCGTACAAAAATGTCATTATCCGACATTGAAATTATCGAACTTAATGAAGCTTTTGCTGCACAATATCTAGCTTGTGAAAAGCAATTATTACTGAATAGAGATACTACAAATGTGGTTGGAAGTGGAATTGGATTAGGTCATCCCGTTGGTTGTACTGGGATACGTTTAATTGTAACACTACTTCATCAAATGGAACGGAGAAATCTAAAATTTGGAATGGCGACTCTCTGTGGAGGAGGCGGTATTGGAACCGCTACAATCTGGGAGAAAAAATAAAATATTTTTTTATCTTTATTCATTTAATAACTTTTATTAAGTCGATATTTACTATAACTTTTTATATGAAATATTATTTTTAGTAAAAATTATAAATTATTAATAATATCTTCTATCATTACTTAAATTAAAAACATGATTAATTTCATTAATTTCGATTCTTATTGAATAATGCCTCATGCGCATGTTTACGCAGTTTGGTTTATCTTATTTTTTTAAAAAAAATATTCATCAAGATTTTTAATTAAGCACCATGGGTTGATTATGCTTTGAATAAAAAAAATAAGCAAAATTTAAGAAAAAAGAGCTTTGTTATATTTTCAATTTTATTTATGTTAAGTAGCATGTTTTTCATTTTATTCCCTAATATAATGTTAACTTCAAATGAAAATCAGCATCAATTTTTAGACGAAAATTTAAATATCTCATTATTAGGTTCATCGAACAATAATACTTTCAGTTTTGATATAGTAGAAACAGCAGGTTTAGATAGAATTAATGAACCCGTTACCATAAATATATCTTCTATAGAGCCTGGAAAAGCATATTATGATTCTATTCGGATATATAAGGATAATTATGAAATTTATTCTCAAACATGGAATGCTGTGTATTCGACATTTGATGAGAGTAATAATTTTGAAGATGTACCAAATTTAGCGTCACCTAATGGATGGACTTCAGTAGAAGGAACTAGTACTGAAATAAGGGTAATTCCTGATTATTATGGGCACTCTAAAGTATGCGAATTACTAGACTTTAATTCAGGAGCTGATTGCTACATGTATGATGCATTTACTCCACAGAGTTCTGGAATAATAGAATTTTGGCTTTCTTGCGATTCAATTACGGATGATTTTAGCATAATTTTGATGAATGGTTATCCTAATTACAGAGCATGGCTTTCACATAAAGCAAATGATCCAGGTTTCGTTGCAACTTGGGATAGTACTGATAAACCTCTTTTAGATGCTAATTTAATCACTATTCCTTTTACTGCTAATAAATGGTACCATATAAAATGGGTATTTGATTGTACAACTGATACTAGCAAGTTTTATATTGATGGAAATCAGGCATTCTGGAATAATGAAGGTCTAGCAGAAGAAGATTTTTTATTTAACATTCCTGATACAGGAATAAGCGATATTTATATTGGAACTATTTCTGCTGATTATGATTATTCAATTTTTATTGATGCTGTTGATTATTCTTGGGAAACAGAATATTTTGATGGGAGAAATAAATTTTTGTCCAGTTTAGATGTTTCTTTTTTAGCAGATTTAAATAAAAACTCACGAGAAACATACATTGTTAATTATAGTTCATCAAGTCTAGGAGATCCAGAATATATTAATATGATAACTGAGGAAGATTCTATAACCGATTCCCATGGTACTGTCTGGGGAATTAATACTAATTCTGATGGATCTTTAATGAATGGGCTTAATAGCCCTGAAGGTCAACTTTTACCAATATCTTGGAGTACTACCTATCCAAATTATCCAAGAATACCCAAAATAACTGAAAAAGGTCCAATTTTCTGTAAAGTTCTCCAATGTGGAGTAAATTATTATAAATATATTCAGATTTTTGATAATGGATATGCTAATATAAAAATGAAGGATGATGCTAATCAAGCAGAATTTGTGTTCGCATGCACTGGTGGTACTGGATCAGATGAATTATATTATTCTATATCCAATAGTTGGTTGGTAAGAGATCCTTGTTATTTAGGTGGAGGCTCAAGTGATTATATTGATGTGCTTTCCTTTGATGGTAGTTATGATGGTAAATACTTTTTAAATCGGGATGATGAATCATGGATTTTTGCACAAGTTATTAATACAAGTCAACCAGAAGCTGATGATTTTACGATAAGAGCAAGAATAACTGATAATACGGCATTACCTTGTTTAGGAAGAGCGTCAGGTTTGAACAATTTAAATCCCAATGTCGAATATGAATTTTGGTATGCGTGTGTTGATGGTGGTAATACCGATTCCACACAAAAAAGCACAGTTGATAATTTATATACTGCATTAATTTCCAATCCTATATCTATTGATTATTTTTTCTCGAATCATGAAAGGAACCCATGGTATGTCAAAGAAGGTGATACTCCTTTAATTTCAATAAATTATGGTTCAATAGGTGATTTACCTATCGAAATATTAGATGGATACTTATTTTATTCATCCGGATCAGAATATAATTCAAAAATCCTTAGTGGTCCATATCCTTCCTCCGGAAAATACTCCGTTACATTACCAGATTTCACATCAGGTACTACAGTTGAATATTATTTTTCTTTCAATACAAGCGAAGGAATAAAAAATTCTAGTATATTTGATTATATTGTTTATCCAAGCATTGAGGAACCACTTTACTTAAATCAACCACGAGATATCGCAATGGATGATGAAGGTTTTATATATATTACAGATACGTTAAATAACCGGATAGTAAAACTTGATTCTGAAGGCAAATTCATTTTATCTTGGGGGACCGAAGGAATTTTACCAGGTCAATTTAAGAACCCTGTAGCTTTGGACATAAGTGCTGAATGGGATGGATTTGAATACCGTAATTATGTTTATGTCGTGGATCATTATAATCATAGAATACAAAAATTTGATGTGAATGGCATATTTATTACAGAGTGGGGAGAAAAAGGAAATGCTGAAGAGATTGGAAAATTGAAGTATCCATTGGGAATTGCTATTTATTCTCCAAGAAATGGCGTTGAATATCCTACTATTTACGTTGCAGATTCATGCAATAGACAAGTTAGAATATTTTCTCCAAGCGGAACCGAAGTTGGCAAATGGCAAGATTTATCGTTAAGTAACACATTTAAAATCTCCGTTAATGCTTCAAATTATGTTTATATTGTCGATGAATATAAAAATGTAATTCGTTATTATAACAAAAATGGGAACTTTCTTGGTCAATGGGGTGATTTTGGCTCAGCTAATGGTTCATTATCAAGCCCCTCTGATATTGATTTTGATTCAAATGGAAATGTTCATATATTAGATACAGGAAATTTCAGAGTACAGAATTTTACTTCTTCCGGAATTTTTCATAACTCGTGGGGTGAATTTGGTTTTGAAGCTGGAAAATTTTTCTCTGCATCAGGAGTATTGATTGATAATGAAAATAACTTTTATGTTGTTGATAAATATAATTATCGAATACAAAAATTCAATTCTACAAAAAATTTTGTTTGGGAAGTTGGGAAGCCAATAGCTGAACTAGAATTATCCACTTATACCTTTGTCTCAAATTTAAGTTTTGAAGATTCTATTAATTTCTCAAAAAGTAGGGGTATCACTGTTGATAAAGAAGGAAATTATTACGTATGTGATAATGTTAATCATAAAATAGTTAAATTTGATAAATGGGGTAATCTAATATTAACATTGGGAAATTATGCACCTTCATCTGAATTTAATTTCACCGATATTGGAGGAATAACAATAGATACAGATGGATTCATTTATGCTACTGATTCAGGTGATGATTCAATACATATATTTACCGATACAGAATATATTTTTAAAATACATGATTGGAACGGCGGACTCGATGAATTTAACAACCCAGAAGATTTAGAGGTATTCATTGATGATCTGAATGATACTTATCTTTTTGTAACTGAAAAAGAAAATAAAAGAATTGTCAAGTTATTTATTGATAAGAATATAAATCGTGATGAAATTATTGGTTACATGCATGTTTTCGATTGGAGTAATTTCATAAACTATGATAACGGTGAACTTGAGACCTTTGGAGCTCCTCAATCTATTACAATCAGTTCTGATCAACAAATCTATATAACTGATGGTACAAACAAAAATTTATTAATATTTGACTTGAATGGCAAGTTATTATATAAATTTGATGGAGTTTTTAATTGCCCTTTTGGAATTACAACAGATTCAAAAGATAATCTTTTTATAGTTGATACAAATTCAACGAGTGGTGAACATTATCTCATAATAACATCTAATAATCTAATTCCAATAGACGTCATCACTATTAACAACTCCATGCCTCTGGATGTTAGTGTTGATTCACAGGATAACGTTTTAGTTTTGACTGAAGACGGAGTGTTAAAATATAAAGCCTTAGAAGAATTTCCATCAAAATTGTCTGAATTAGATTTGAATATATCAAGTAATTATCTTCATAATAGCCTAATTCAAATCAAAAGGGAAACCTTTGAAAGTTATTCCCACGGGAGTTTTCAGACGCAAGGTAATTGGAACGTAATTGTACAGGGAGGAACTCCAGATGGTGAAGTAACTATCGAAGAACAGGTTAATGGACATGAAGATGTTCTGCGTTTAGATGATAATGAAGATGAAACTTATATTACTTGTGAATATCAAATTGAGGATTTGACAATTGGTAGTATTGATTTATGGATATCATCAACTGATGCCAATAAAATGAATAATTTTTATCTTTATCAAGATTCCAAAGAAATACAAGCATTTTCTATTCAGTCAAATATGTTTAAATATTATTTTGGTGGAAGTTGGCAAGATATTACTTCTGCATCCTCAAATACATGGTACAAGGTACATATAGAATTTGATATGACATATCATTGTTATGATTTCTATATCAATAATGTTCTCTATTTGGAAGATCAACCTTTAGCGACGGGAACTAGTGGTTTCTTTGTAAATAAATTAACCTTTAGAACTTTACATTATTCGAGTCAATCTGGATTAGAATATTATATTGACGATATTGAATATTCCGGAAGATCTTTAGATGCTGCCGGTCATTATATTGGCGTAGATTCATTTACTTCATATTCTGATGGTCCTTTTAGTTCTCAAAATAATTGGACTATATGGAATCAATCAAATGAGGTTTTAATATCTATAAAAGATGAATTATTTGGTCATAAAAAAGTTTTAGAAATTGAAGATAATAGTGCAACTTCCTCAGCAGGATTTGCCAAATTTAATTTTGGTCATCAAAGGAACGAGGGATATATCGAATTTGATTTCTTATTAACAAATGTGGTACCTCAACAAGTTTTATGTTATTTACATGAAGATACTCAGCGGAGAGTCTATTTAACTGTTGAAAATGGCTGGTTGTATAATATTAATAATGGTGATTCTTATACAAATATTTTTGAAATTTCTAACAATAAATGGTATCATTTAAAAATCTGGTTTGATACCAGTACTGATTCGCTTAAAATTTGGTTAGATGGTCAGGAATATTCAGGATCGTTGACTTTCAGATATTCCGCTAGCTATATTGACAAATATTATTTTCATTCTTCTGATTATCTTCAAACAGAACCGTATTATATGTATTTGGATGCATTTGATTGTAGTTGGGCTGATGGTTATTATGAAGGAAGGAATCAATTTATTCAAGATGAATATTTAGCTGAAGAATCTTTTAAGAGTGATGATGTGGGCACAATAATCCCTACAGGATGGTATTTTGACAATAAATCAGACTCTAACATTTGTGAAAATACTTATAGCGAACTCATAAGTGGCTATAATGGTCATATGAATGTACTTAAGATTTATGATAATAATGCGACGGGGTATGTTGATTTAAGAAAAAGTATTTCCGCTTCAAGTAATGGGACTGTTGAATTCTGGTTGTCTGCAGATGATATTTCTACTGGAAGAGTGGGTGGACTTGGTTTAATGAATGATGACACTGTAGTTGCTAGATTATTATTTCGAGATAGTCAAATGTTTTGTTATGATGGATCTATTTTACAAGATGTGTCTATATTAACAGGATGTGAAACTGGAATATGGTATCATGTGCAATTAACATTTGCTTGTGATGAATCGAATTATGATGGAAATAATCAATATTATTATAAATGTTATATTAATGGGCAATATAAAGGGCAATTCGGTTTTTGGAATAATTTATTGCAAGTAAATGCAATAAGGATAGCCACATGGGGTACATATGGTGTCGATGCTTTTACATATTTTGACGGTATTGATTGGAGCTGGGCTGATGGTTATTATGAAGGGAGGAATCGAGATTTAAATCAAACTTATATTGAATATGTAGGTTCAGAATCATTTACGGATGATCAATGGGGAACACTACCCAATGATGATGCATGGACGATCACGTCAAATAATTGGAATAAAGCAAGCGTGAAAATAGTTCCTTCAATTGCAGGGCACCGAAATGTAATGTGGTTGGATGATAATATGGATGAAACGTACATTACAACAGAATACAATATGGGTGATTCTAACCTGACAGGTTCTGTTCAATTTTATATTTACGTTACAGAAGTTTATGATAAAGTAACCATATACGATTTATATGATGATTCGACTCAGAAAATTGCATTAAGTATTGAAGAAAATCATTTAAGATATTGGAATTATGATTCGGAACAATGGGTAAATTTCAAGTATGCATTTTCTAAAACATGGTATCACGTTAAGGTCGATTTTGATTGCTCTATCGGAATGTATGATGTTTATGTTGATGGTATAAAAGAATTGAACCAAGTTGAAATGTCCGAAACAGGCGGTAATATTAATATCATAAAGTTCCGAACCATGACATACGGTGGGGAATCAGGTTTTGATCTTTACGTCGATGCAATCGATTATTCGTGGGCTGAAAAATCAACTTTAAATACACCTATTTATGATTATAAAGGTAATATTTATCTCTTGGAGGGAAATGTCATCCATGCATATGATAATTATGGAGAGCTTTTGAGAATTATTGATGGTGGTATATCTGGAATTGGAACTGATATAAAAATCCAGTCATTTGAAACTGAAACATATTTATATCATGCATTAAGGAATGAGTATGGTTCTGATAAAGTAGCTAAATATGCCTTAAATGGTGAATTAATTTCACAAATAGAACTTCCTGAGAATTTTAATATATCAAGCATTACCGTTGATAAAGAGGATAATATCTATTGTTTAGGTAATTTAGGTATTTATCGTTATAAACTTGATTTTACGGGTATTTATTTCTTGAATGAAATTTTAAATCTTCAGGAAATCTCTAATATTTCTGAAACTGATCAAATAGAAATTGACAAACTTGGTAATGTTTTTTATTTAGCTCAAGATGCTAATACTATTTTCAAACTAAGTTGGACTTCTAAAGAATTATTAGAAAATTGGTCTATCGAAGTTTTCGGATACGATCATAAAATAATTTTAGATGATGAACAGAACGTGCTTTTACTAAGCAAGAATGATAGTATTATGAGTATTTTAAAAATTTCTAATTCAAGTGAAATTATTATGCTCCATGAATTAGAAATTGGTGAAAATATTATCCAAAGCTTGACAACTGATTATCTTGAAAATATTTACCTTTTAAATAACTTCAATAATGAAACATATACATCAACAAAATACGGAATTAAAGAAATTGTACCGGAACTATCCTATGAAATTAGGAAGTATAATTTACAGAGTGTTGCCATCAATTCAACAGGGCAGATATCAATTCTAAATGCTGTCGATAAAAAAATCGATATTTACAATTCTAATGGTACTTATAATTACACAATTGATTGCACGGCATTAATGAATCCAAGGTCAATAATCATTGATGATAATGACATGTTATATATCTTAGATTCTCCTAATAAAATAATGATTTATAACCCGAATACTATGAGTTTTGAAACATTCGTTGAATATCAAGAGTTGGAATTCATTGATTTTTTTGTTTCCGATAGATTATTCTTGTTAACTGTTAATTCAAACAAAAATTACGATATAAGAATATTCGATATTACGACAAAATTAAAAATTTCCTCAATTTTAGACTTGGAATTGACCCTGCCCACTAGTTTATGCGTGATTACTGAAGATGATCAAGATAGAATTTACATAACTGATAGCATGGAAAATAAAATAAAAGAATTTAACTCGCAGGGGGATATAATTAAGATGTGGGGCAATTCAGGTACTGGATCAAGTAAATTCCTTACTCCCTCCAAAATTATGAAGGATTCAAATAATAATCTTTATGTTTTAGATGTCGGGAATGGAAGAGTTCAAAAATTTACTAAAGAAGGGTTGTTCATAACAGTATGGGGTAATTTTATTTGGGATTTACCTATTGATGGCCCAGATCTTGACGAACCTTATCGTGGAATAGCAATTAAAGATTTTAAAGAGAATTATTTGATGAAAAGATCCATTGTTATATTAGATTCTAATGGGTTGTTCTCCTATCTTGATGAATTTAATTTCTCAATTATAGAAATTCCTACTGATATTCCAATAGAAGAAGATAAAAATGATAAAACCTACAAAATTGAAAAAATTATTGCTGAATATACAAATTTTAATGATTTTGAATTATTTGGAATTCTTTATGATCCTCCTGGAAGTGATAGTTATAGCTATATAAAAGGAAATACTGTCAATAAATATAATTATAAGTTAATAAATCATCATAAGAAGCAGTTTAATATGGAATATGTTGTAGATCTTCACGGGAGTGGATGGGGTGCAAATTTTGAAGGTTTTACATGGGAAAATGACGCTCAAGATGGTAGTATCGATTTTACATTTATCAATTCAGAAGAAATAACTTCATCAAAATCTAATGATAAAGAATATATTGGTCCTGGGAGAGGAGATGTAATTTGGGGGGTTTATTCAATGACGTATATTCTTTATAAGGAAATTACTACTTATGATTCTAAAGGAAATCAAATTGGAGATCCTGAACCAGACTTAAAAGTTACAAAAGTTATTGGTGATCAAATAATAATGCCAATAAAAGATGCTTTAGAAGCTTTTAAAACAAATTCTACTATTTTAGATAAAATTAAAGCAATGGATTTAGCGTTAGATAACAAAATTGAAAATGAAGAAAAAAAAGAAATAACTCCTTTGGCAGTTAACATGTACTGGTATGGGGGAAATACATACGATCAAGCTCAGAATACGCAAAATTATACAGTTGGATATAGTGATTCATGCGACTTTGGACATTTAAATTCCCTATATGGAAAGCTTGGAATTGATTATGAAGGCATAAATATATATGGAAAAATAACAGGTATCGATGAGTATTATGTAACAAAGACAAATGAAAGTCTAGACGGAACTGACATAACATATGGATTTCATTTGGAAGATCCTATTTCTGGAGGGATTCCTGATCAATATATTTTTAATGTATCAATTGATACGCAATTTGGAACATATATCTTTATTGTGAACGAAAATATCAGTAAGTCCCATGATCCTTGGGAATATAATACAAGGGATAATGCACCTCCTTCATCACTTGAAGTACAATTAGTAGATGCAAATAAAATTTTAAAATCCGATAATATTGTCGGAAACGAGACAAGACTTAAAGTATTGGCAGAAGATATGGAATCCGGTATAGATTTCGTTTTAGCTTATAACAATAGTGGATATCCAAATAATCCAATACAAATAACATCTGAACCAGAGGACGATGGATATTATTATTTCAATATTAATACTTCGGGTTATCTAAATGGTCCTAACGATTTCTATATTGTTGCATTAGATAATCATAGCAATAATAAAACTTCGATGATTCGCCTGATTGTTGATCATATTTCTCCAAGCGGGGTGCAAGTTACTCCATTTATATCTCCACAACTAGCTGGATTAATACAATGCATTGCAACTGTTAATTATGCAGAAGATTTAAGTCATGTTCTATTTTATGATGGAGATCCTCTTAATAGTACAGGCCAGACAAAATTATTAGGGAAAGGCACCTATGATTTTGGAATATGGAAATATTACTGGTCTACTACAAAGAACATGGCAGGTAATCACTCGATTTATGCACGTGCGTTTGATAAAGTTGGTAATTATATTGATTCAATAGAGCCACAAGTAGTTTACATTGGGGATCCGCATGCACCATATGAATGTTCGATAATTGAGCCAAATGATAATTCTATATTTAAAGCATACTTACCGTTTAAATTACGAGTAAATGTTGCTGATGAATTATCTGGAATAAAGAGAATAGAATGTTGGTTAGATGCAACGAATGAATCGGTTGGTATGTATATTAACGAAAAAACATTCGATTCTCCGATAACAAGAGTAATTGATTATGAATTTACAATAGGAGTTTCGCCCTATGTATTCTCGAATTCTAGTGAACATGACATATATATTGTAGCCATTGATGATTATGATAATAATAAAACAGAAAAAATTCATATAATTATTGATGGAGTAAAACCTTCCCTATTTGAAATTGATTGGGGTTATCATAATAATCATAGTGTTGATCTTTGGGTAAAAGGATTACAAGATAGTGATTCTGGTATTGATAGGGTCGAATATTACAAGGATGAAGAATTGATTGGTATAAGTACCGATACAAATCAATTTCATTTCTATTGGTTGGGACCAAATGGTACTCATGAAGTTCATGCGATAGCTTATGATAAGGCTGGTAACGCGAGAAATTCAAATAATACGGAAATAGTCATTATAATACATTCAATTGATGTAATAGGACCTGAAGGATCCCTTTTTAATCCGAACTTCTATATAATAATTGGTTCTCTCCTCTTTATTACAGGTATTATTTCAATTTCCATCGCATTCTTCTGGAATCGCAAAAAAAACAAAGAATCTGAAGAAAATCGATCTCAAAAAATAGGAAATAAGGGTAAAAAACAAAATTTCAAATTCTATCTCTAAAATTATCTTTTTTTTTTGATTAAATCTTCAATATATATTTCATTTGAAGTTCATTAAGAAAAATAAAAGGAAATTTCTTGATGAATTATTAATTAATCTAGACGATTTTTGACGTTAGAAATTTCAAGTACTCTTGTATTTGTTTTTTAAAAAGTGTCTTATATTTTAAAACTGTCTTATTATCAACTTGTGAAAAAAATTCTTCAAATATTAGATTATTATTACCTTGAACCAAAAATTTTTGAATCAAAATATCTTTTATTGGTAAATATTGATCAGAATTAAGTAATTTATCCGTAATATCGTCTATAAATTGGACTTCTACCATAAAATCGTGATAAATGTTAATCATCTCTTGTAATTCTTCTTTTTTAAGATGGAAATTATTTAAATGATTGAATAATAACATCAATTTTTGAAATTTTTTGTTACAATAAGGACATATAAAATATGTTATTTCCGTTTGATTAGCAACGCAGATTTGATTTAATTTTTTATTTTGATTTGATTTTTCCGTAATCATTAAGTAATCCCTTCGATATTATTTTTGGAATTTAATTTAATCTTTAATAAGGATAATTTTTAACCACCCTCATCATTCATAACAAAAAATCTTTATTTAAACTGCCTTGGTTGGTTTTTAGTAATTGGTTGGATTTTCGAGGATCACGATTTTTTAAATAATGATCTTATATTTCTATGGTGTAAAACCCATAGAACGACTTTTCTAATTTAATTTTCATTTTTTTTATTTGATCGCCAAATGATTTATGATTATATCTGAAATGCCTAAAATTTACAGAAAATTTAAGAAAATATAGAAATTTAATTATTTGATTAAAATAATCGTTATACATATAATTTGAAATGTTTTTTTGTTGAATATTTAAATATCATGAGAATAAACGTCAATCATATTAAATTGGAAGTAAACTTTAATGGATAAGGCACTGATTAAACAATACGGATTTTTTATCATTTTTATAATTATTGGAATTTTAATCGGATTATTTTTAGGGTGGTTTACAGGTTTAACATTTTCGATAGTTGGATAATTTTGTATTAGTGGAGAATTATTAATGGACCAGATACATAGAAGAAAAAAAGGCAAAAAAATGACATATTTTCTCCTATTTATTATTGGATTCTCCATAGGAATTCCCTTTGGTTTGTTATTAAGCAACCAGAATCTCAACGTGGTAACTTTAGATATGATTTATAGCTCTGAAAAACGAGCTTGGATTGAAAACATTGCCCTTGAGTTTAAACAATGGTACAAGAATGAAACAGGTCAAGACATCCAACTCAATTTTAGGGCCATGGGTTCACGAAGCATGATGGTATCTGTTGAGACAGGTGAGATTCAACCAACTATTTTAAGTCCTGCTTCCAGTATTTGGATTCCATTTCTCAATTCAAGATGGACTTTAGGTGATATTATCAACACTTCCAAAGTAATTACACCTGTTTATTCTCCTATTGTCATAGGGACTTGGTCAAGCTTTAATAATTCAGTTGGTGGAATTAATAATTTTGATGATCTTAAAAAAATTAAAGCAACAGTTCCTGATTTTCATTGGGCACATACTGATCCCCAACTCTCCAATTCTGGCTTTATGGGAGTCATCATGCAAGTTGCTTCATTTTTTAACAAAAATACATCAGATTTAGTTTTTTCTGATTTAACAAATTCATCATTGCACCAATGGATGAAGATATTAGAATCAAGCATATTATTTTATGGAACAAGTACTGGTTTTCTTGCAAAAAAAGCCATTTCCGGGGATTTAAATGCTTTTTTAGTTTATGAAAATCTGATTATCGAAATAAATAAAGAAATTACAACTGATACGGCAGTAGCAATTTATCCTGGAAATGGAACTCTATTGAGCGATCACCCATTTGCAATTCTTGATGCTCCTTGGGTAACGGCACAAGAGAGAGCTGCAGCTGAAAAGTTTTTCGAATTTCTTCAATTAAATTCAACAATCGCAAAAGCATTTAATGATGGTTTTAGACCCACTGATACTTCTATTTTAAGTAATTCTACTTATAATAACACGTTCAATTCTATCTTCAATGCTGAAAATGGTGTAAAATATTCTATTCCTACCCCTATTTATAATCCACAAATAAATTCACAAGTATTAGAATACATACCTGATTTATGGATCATTACTCGAGCAGGATAAGAGGTTAAATATTGAGTGAAACAATTCGAAAAATAGAAAAAGCATTTTCAACTCCGACTGCGGGTAAGATAGCTAATGGAATCATATTAACTGTATTTTTTATGATTATTATAATACCCATACTTTACATTTTTGGGTATGTTTTTATGAACTTTGGAGAAATAAATTTTAGAATTTTTATTAACCCTCTTTCTGGAAATAAACGATTTTTAGATATGCTAACTGCCTTAGGTCGATCTTTCCTTATTTCAAGTATAGTGGTTATTGTTGATATTATCATTGGTCTACCAATGGCACTTATACTTGCTCGCAGTGAATTCAAAGGAAAAAATTTACTTGATACCTTGGTCGATTTACCACTGGCAGTTCCTACTGCTGCGCTTGGATTTTCTGTCTATTTATTTTGGGGCTCATCTGATGGTATTGCATGGATTTTTGGTCAAACAAGTTTGATTCCTGAAGGTATTATTATGATTATTATGGCTCATATTATTTTCACTTATCCATATATCGTTCGAAATCTCAAAGTAGTCATATTAAATGTTGATAAACAATTAGAGGTTGCCGCCCAAAGTCTAGGTGCTCAAAAATTTACAGTATTTAGAACTATTACAGGTCCATTAATGAAAGAGGGATTGATTGCAGGAGCTATTCTTGCATTTACACGTAGTCTTGGAGAAACAGGTGCAACTCTAATAGTTTATGGTGTTACCGAAACTGCTCCGATACAAATAATATCCTTAAAAACTTTAGGTTTATTTGCTCCTGCCGCGTTCTTAACTATGATATTAGTTAGTATCGCTATTTTATTATTAATTTGTATAAAAATTCTTGCTAGGAAAGTAGGATTGCCAATAGATCGCGTTTGGGTTGGTCCAGAAAGGTTTTTCTCTAAAAAAAGTGTTAAATATACAAGAAATATCGTGATATTTACTTTTTTTATCGGTTTTGTATTGATCCCTGCGACTTATATAATTCCCTACTTAATTACTCATCTTACTGGAAATGAAGGTGCTATCGCTCAAGTTTTTCTGCAATCTGACAATAAATGGGCTACATTATGGCTCAGTCTTATGAATTCATTAACAATCGCATTGTTTGCAACTCTTATAACGTTAGTTATAGGAATACCCATGGCTTTGATTATCGTCCGGAAGAAATGGGGTCGAATAAACGCTATTCTTGATACATTAGTTGATCTACCTTTAGTTATTCCTTCCGCAGCCTTAGGTTTTTCCGTTTTTCTATTTTGGGGGACATTAGGTCCCTTTGGTGTATTTGGTGGAATATTTACTCCTGGATATTTACTAATATTAATTACACACGTCGTGTTTACATTTCCATTTATGGTTAGGGTATTAATTGCAGTTTTAGAAGGATTAGAACCTGGTTATGAAGAAGCAGCTCGCACTTTGGGTGCTCCATCTTTTACAACTTTCAGAAAGGTAACTTTACCTTTAATTAAAAATGGGATATTAGCTGGATGTATAATGGTATTTGCGCGATCTTTAGGTGAAACTGGAGCTACCGTTGTTGTTATGGGTACTATCAGAACAATTCCGGTAATGTTAGTTGATTGGGTGGAATCGGTGGATCTTCCTGCAGCAGCATTTGCATCTATGGTGCTCATAATTTTATCTTTCATCTTGATATTAGTATTAAGATATATCACTCTCTCTGAACATCAACGGGAGGTGACTTAACATAACCACAATAAAATTAAAGAATGTTTCCAAAAAATTTGGGAATATAATAGCAATAGATAAGGTCAATTTAGAAATTAAGGATGGAGAATATCTCACATTGTTAGGACCCAGTGGATGTGGTAAAACAACAACTCTTAGAGCTATTGCAGGTTTAAATGATATAGATGAAGGTGAAATTTATTTTGATGATAAACCAATACAGAATATTGCAATCGAAAAACGCAATATTGGGATGGTTTTTCAGCATTTTGAAATCTTTCCAAACATGGATGTCTGGGATAATATAAGTTTTTCAGGCAAAATTAAAAATTGGTCTCAAAAAAAGATTGAAAATGAAACGCTTAATGCCTTAAAATTAGTTAATTTAATTGACAAAGCAGGATTCTTCCCTGAAGAATTAAGTGGACCTGAATTACAAAGAGTAGGTATAGCTCGAGCAATTGCTTCAGGTTCAAAAATTCTCCTATTGGATGAACCTTTGGGTGCTCTTGATCAACGTTATCGGGATGAATTCCGAATTGATTTGAGGAAATTAATAAAAAAAATTGGTTATACTGCAATTCACGTAACTCACGATCAAGATGAAGCCATGATGATTTCAGATAAAATAGCTGTGATGAGAAAAGGTCAAATGCTTCAAGTAGGGACTCCTAACGATTTATATACTCGACCTAACAGCATTTTTGTGGCAAATTTTATAGGCGAATCAAATTTCTTCGTTGGATACATAGAAAAAAAAGACGATAATGAATCAAGAATAACGCTACGAAGTTCTGATCAAAAGATATATTCAATCAATACAAAATTTGAAGAATTATATAGAGTTGTTGCATGTATTAGAAAAGAACTTGTAAAAATTCTTCCAATTGACAAAGAAGATAATTATAGTATAATAGGAACTGTAAAAAAAACCGCTTTTTTAGGCTCTTATCTTCGAATATTCTTAGAATTAGATAATGGAGAAACCCTTGAAGCGAAAGTTACATATCCTCCTAAATTTGATATAAAGGAAGGAAATCAAGTTAAAATCAAGATGCATCCTGAAAATGTATTGTTGTATGAATATCCCGATAATCTGGAGTATGAATTAGCATTAGAGTGAGAAAATGCCCGAAATTGAATTAAAGAACGTATCAAAAAAGTTTGATGGCGAGTATAAAATTAAAAACTTAAATTTAAAAGTTAATGATGGTGAATATATTACAATTTGCGGTCCAACTGGCTCTGGAAAAAGTACATTTTTAAAATTAATTGCGGGAATTGTCGATCCAGATGAAGGAGACATCTTATTTAATGGTAAAAAAATGAGTAAAATTCCTCCTGAGGAACGTGGTGTAGGGATGGTATTTGAACATCAAACCTATGCGTTATTTCCTCATTTAACCGTACTAGGAAATACAATATATGGACCACGTGTTAAAGGAGGAAATTTGGAAGAAATTCAAAAAATTGGCATGCAAATGCTATATATGGTTTTATTAGGTGAAAGAGCCAATGCGTATCCTCGAGAATGTTCTGGTGGTATGAAGCAAAGAGTAGCTCTAGCACGGGCACTCATGGCAAGCAAAGAAATTAATTTGATTTTACTAGATGAACCCCTATCTGCCTTGGATGCTAAGATTAGAATGGCTTTAAGATTTGAATTGATGAATCTTGTAGAGAATGTAGGGGTTACTTGTATCCATGTGACTCAAGATACTGAAGAAGCACTTATGGTTTCTCAACGTTTAATCATTATGAATCAAGGAGAATTTATCCAAGAAGGAACACCAATGGAAATATATGAAAATCCAAAGAATCTTTTTGTTTGTAGATTTATAAGTACGTGTAATTTCATTGAGGGTGTTATAGAAACGGTGAAAAAAGATTATTCGACCGTTAAATTAAATAATAATACAACCATAATGGTTAAAAATGATAAATTTATTGAAAATGATAGAATTATTGTCGCTATCAGAGCAGAAAATTTAGAAATACTTCGAGAGAAAAATGGAGAGATGAATCAAATTCAAGGGAAGATCATCAACTCGAAATACGTAAGTGGAAACGACATCACTGAAGTTAGATTAGAGACGGGTAATTTATTCACTTCAAAAAAACATGCTATTAAAATCTGGTTTAAAGAAGGCAGTAATGTATATGCTTCGTTTAAACCTGATAGAACAATTTTATTTCCTTATCCCGAAGAAGGATTAGAAAAAGCATTAGAAATTAAATAGAGGTTTAAAAATGGGAACGTTATTTGAATGGTTTAGATCTCGAAAAGAGGCTAAAATTATAAAAAAAACGCGAGCACACGCCAAAAAGGTGTATGACACGATAAATGAATTTAAGAATGTTATTGTTTCTATAAAAAATAAAAAATTTGATAAAGTTAGGCTGGGTGTTAAGAGAATAGATGATATTGAACATGAATGTGATGATATTCGGAGGGATATTTTAATAGAGTTATCCAAAGGTGAATTATCTCCTAGTATACGTGAGGATCTTGCCCATTTAGTAAAAAGATTGGATGATATTGCAAATCACGCGAACGCAGCTAGTCGTCGTCTCATCCTTATTGATAATTTAGAAGTTTTACTTCCTGTCAGTGATAAATTGGTTGAAATGATGGAAATTACCATTCTTGCTGTTGAAAAGGCCAGATTACTCGTAGATGAACTTTTAAAAGAAGATAGTCAATTAATTATCGAGATGGTAAATGAGGTTGGAGTATTGGAGCATAAAGTAGATAATATCAATTATGTTATAAAACGAGATCTTCAAAAAATAGATTACAAAAACATTTCTCCGTTTACGGCAACTCTTGTTCATGAAATGGTAAATAGAATGGAATCAATTTCTGACTCTGCAGAAGATGTAGCTGACTTAATTAGATTACTTTATGTTGAAAGACTTTAAATAAAAAAAATTTCAATTTTTCCATTTTTTATAGTGATTAGCATTCCTTCAGCGCCAACATTAATACATGTCGTTAAATTTATTATAGATTCACTCCTTGCTTGTTCATGAATATGTCCAAATATGTGTAATTTTGGTTGAATTAGGTTAATAAATTCCCGTAATTCAACAACTCCAACATTCCTTCCATCATTACAAAGATCGCATGCACCTTTAGGGGGAACGTGGGAGACAAGAATTATTTTTTCTTTTGAATTAGAAACTTTTTTTTCTAAATTTTCTATTTGATGCTTGCAATCTATTTCATCACCCCCAATGCCTACAAATAAAAAATCATTTAATTTAATTGGATTAAGATGAAGATTATTCGAATTTTTTAATTGGAAATTAGGCTCATATCCGTCCGAATTCCCCCAAACATAAAATATATTATCGAATTCTAGTTTTTTAAATAAAAATTCTATTTGACGTAATGAACTATTTACAACAAAGTCACCACAAAATATCAAAACATCGGGTTTATGCTGGATTAGACACTGTTTTACAAGCTTGAAATATTTAACCTGCTGTAAATAAGCGTGGAAATCAGAGAATGCCAAAATTCTTAAAGAACTCATCACAAATATAAAATTGAATATCAAAATAAAGTATTCGATATGCCAGAATAATTTAATTTTTTAAGGTTTGTTTTGAATAATTATAATGAAATAATATTTTTTTGGTGTTTATTTTGCCTGAAAATGAAGATAAGAGGTTTTATAAAGAACGCAAATATGAATCAGAAGCATTTTGGAGTTCAATAGGTACTGCAACAGTATTTACAATAATTGGAATAATTTCAATTATTTTAGCAGTCTTGGATAATCCATTTTTAGGTCTTGCATGGTGGGGATTTTGGTTATTTATTCCCGCTTTCTTTATTTATATAGGTGCAATTTCTACGTATTTTAAAAATAATAGATTAAAAGCTCAAGTGCTTGCAGCCATTGTCAATTACTATGGTAAAAAAGTAGTATTGGAAAATCTTGCTGCCGAAGTTATGATGCCGTCTAAGGATTTAATGCGTGTTTTAATAGATCTAAGAACAGAATTTAAAATTAAATTTAGATATGACAATCGATCTGGAGAATTAATTTTGGGAGAAGAAGTTATGGCTCATGTTCCTGAATCGTCTATGCCTTCATCAAATACTGGAACTCGCTTTTGTCGAGCATGTGGTCGAAGAGTAGATAAGGATGATTCTGCATTCTGCACGTTCTGTGGTTCTCAATTATAACTCTTTTTTTTATTTCTGAAAGTTAGATCCTTCAAAATTAAATATTCTTTAAAATTCTTTGACTTCTAAATTAATTTAATAATTAAATTTACATGTTAACTCATTCGAAGAATTTTGGTGAGGAAATGCATAAATATTCAAAATTTTCATGTACAATTTAACGAATAATGGAGGTCGAATAAGAATGTCCGACTGGCAAAAATTAAAAAAGAAAAGTAAGAAGATTGGTAAAAAAAATAAAATTACGGACGATGATGAAGACATTTTTGAATCTTTTACACGAAAAGACGAGAATGATGACGACTTTAGAAACGATGACTGGAATAATGAAGAAATGGATTTTTAACCAAAAATATTAATTTTAGCTTATTTTTTATTATTTTTTATTTCTATGTTTCTTTATTTTATAAAATATTTTTTATCTTTCTTTATATGTCCTAAAATTTGAAGCATTCCAATTTAATTATTACAAAATTAAATATTCGACGAAGTTTTCACTTTATTATTTTATAAATTATCTAATTACAGCTTAATTATCTTTCTGAATGAAATAATAGATTATAGAACCAATTATGCTCGGGAGACTTATAGAAAATATGATTATGGTGATTAAAAAAATTGGAAAAATACTCATAAACATCCATAAATAGAAATTTATTCCAAAAATTATGAAAACAGCTGCGCTTAAAATATAAGATGTCTCATTTTTTTTCATAAATAATACACTTAAAAATAAAGTAATGTGGATCAAGTTGACTGTAATGTAATAAAATAATCCTAAACTTAATCCATGGCGAATTTCATAAAAAGGATAATCTAATATTAAAGATATTAGATAAACTACAATTAGAATTATAATTTTGTTTTTTTTAGATTGATTATATAATCCCAGTCCTATTAAGAATAAAGATATATAATGAATGAATATTCCTAATGTTGTAAATTCTTGAGGCATGTAGTAAAAGATCCATGCAATTACATAGCAAGAAATTCCTCCAATTAAGGAGAAGAATTTATCATTTTTAAAAAATAAATAATCATTATTCATATGATCTTTAAATTCCAATTTTTTAATTTGATTTTTTTAACTTGTATTTATACTATAAATCTAACAGTAAATAAGAATTATTTAATTTATTTTAAAATTTTTTTTGCTTTATCTTTCCCTTTTGGTGTACTAATGTTATAATAATCCTTTGAAATCTTGTCTTCATCTAATTTTTTCTCTTTTGTCTTCTTAGATTTACTTTTTTTATGATATTTAGTCATGATATATAATTTAAATAAATTTCCATTTAAAATTATGTAAGGGAAAAAATAATGATTGAGATAAGACCTTTTGACATTAAAGAGTTAGATACTATTTTAGAGCTATATGTTAATAATTTCAAAGATTTAACAGCAGATAATATAGAATATAAGAAAAATAAGTTCAAAAAAGATATAATGCGATTTACAAAAGCAAATATCCCTGGAGAAATTTTGGTTGCGGTTGAAAATAATAAGATTATTGGGTTTGCGAGTTTTATTAAAAAAGGTCATTGGTATTTTGGTCCATTTACAGTTATTCCTGAGTATAGAGGTAAAAATATTGGAAAATTATTGTTAAAATCAAGTTTAGAAATCATAAAAAAAGAAGGCGGTGGAAAAATTAGACTTACTGTTCAAAAAAATAATCAAACGGCAATCAAAATTTATGAAAACCATAATTTCAAAATAACTAGTTTCATAATGGAATTGGATATTTAATATCGCTTGGGTAATTCTTCATTACATTTAATACATCTTTTAGCTTTACGATGATTTAAGGTATTACAAGCCGGACAAGTATTTATTTTAATTGTTTTTTCAATCCAAGCTTCTTTTCCCAACTTTCTCCTGCAATTTATATCCCATTTAACATTTTCAATAAATGGTTGATACGGATAATTTTCAATCTTTTCACAAGGAAATTTATCACATAAAGCACAACTTTCGAGTTTCTTCTCCAAAACACAAGCTTTTATGGTACATGAGCGACAAAAGAAGAAAGGATAATTTGATCTGCATCCTTCACACTCAATCTTCTCTGGTTTTACGCCAATATTTTTAGCTAGCTTTTTCTTTAATTCCTCGTCTTCGTGTTTATGTGCTATTAAATAAGGACAAACTCCGCAATAGACTCCGCATGGTGCAATTAATTTTTGGTCATCCATTTTTCATCACCTGAAACTGATCTGTTATGATGCATAAATTATATGTAAATATAATCTTATGAAATTTTAGTGAATTTTCGATGCAAAGAATTTTAGTAATTGGAGATTTTCATATTCCGAGGCGCGCAAGAGAAATTCCAAACAGAATATTGGATTTCATAGATTCGCAAAAAATAGATTTGATTCTATGTACAGGGGATTTAATTTTACCAAAAGTGCTTAACTCTATTGAAAGGATTGCACCTATAAAACTCGTTTCTGGTAATATGGACTTTCAATCAATGGCACCAGATAAAGAAATTCTTACTATAATGAATTGGAGAATCGGATTAATTCATGGTGATGTCGTACAACCACGTGGGGATGTGAATAAATTAGTTTCCGTGGCACATAATTTAGATGTGAACGTTTTAATATCGGGACATACTCATGCTGACATGATAAAATATAAGAATAAAGTACTTCTTCTTAATCCAGGGAGTGCTACTGCTGCTTGGAGTTTCGTTTCTAGTAATGTATCTTCTTTTATAATAATAGAAATAACCGAAAGTAAGCTAATTATTCAATTATACAAGTTATTATTCGATAAATTTAATATTGAAAAACAAGAGTTTGAAAAAAGTTCCTTCCAGTAGATATTTTAAGATATTTAATCAAATTATTGAAAAGTAAATTGAAGAAATGAGAAAAAAATGTTTGAATATATACTCATATGGGTCATTATCTTTTTAATCATTGGTTTAATTATTGGCTCAATCATTTTTATTTGGCATTTAATAAAATCCCAATCCAAACCTTCTGATTATTTTGACAATAAAATTAATGATATTGAAAATATTTTAGTAATTCTAATAGCGCATATCAAGGATGGGGGCATTTTATATTCAAAATATTTTGCTCCGATACAACTTGAAACTGAATATTTACATGGTTTGATTTCAACTGTTAACATGATGGCTAAAAACATTGGGGAAAAAGCAAAGTTAAAAAAATTAGAGTACGATCAAAAAATCATTCTTCTTAATGATGGGAAAATCGTGCGAGGAATTGTATTATGCAAAGATAATCCTTCCACGTTTTTAGAGGATTCCTTAACAATCATCGTTAAGGGATTTGAAAATAAATTTTTGGAAGAATTACAAGAATTTGAAACATCCAATTTAGAAAAATTCAAAAGAACAGATAAAATAATTGAAGAAGTATTTGAAAAGATTTTAATTGATGCCATGATCGTATTATGGACTGAAACTCCAGAGTGTAAAGAAATTTTAACAAAAGAAGAAATTGATATTTTAAAAATTGCATCAAAACTTATGGATAAAAATCAATTTTTTACTTTACCCCAATTAGTAAAAATGACCCATAAAAAAATTAAGAAAAATATGAAGGATGCTCTTTATATAATTGAAGATTTAGTTAATAGAAAATATATTATGAATTATTATAAGCAAGTAGATCGGCAAAATGTCAAAATTTAACGATTTATTAATTATTTCTAATAATCGAGAAACTTATGAGACAAAACGTATAATAGAAGAGTTGGATAAAGAAATAATACAATATAATATTCTTTCATGGAATGAAATTACAATTCCTTTTAACCATTATCCAAAAGTATGTTTAATTAGATCTGTGCCTGATTTTCAAAAAGAGTTTTCTCTTCCTTATCTTCTTACATTTATTGAACATTTAGAACAAAATGGTTCGATTTGCATACCATCAAGTCACGATTTATATCAGGCGGACAAAGCAAGTTGCCTTTTAATTGCAAAAAAAAACGGGATTTTAATTCCAGACTTTATCATTGGAGAAGATTTACAGCAGTTATCGAAATTCATTAAAAAACATAAAAAAATTCTTTATAAACCTATGATTGGAAGTAAAGGTAAGGGCATAAAAATTCTTTCAAATGATATTGATAAAGAATTAGAAATATTTTCCCAAATAAATTCGATTATATATTTACAAGAGTTTATTGAAAATAAAAAATACGATATTCGGACTATTTTTATTGATAATAAAATGATTTGCCAATTTATTAGAGAAAATGAAAAAGATTTTCGCTATAACATATCATTAGGAGGAAAAGGACATTCTCCTGATGATTATATTAAAATGGATCCCAATCTTGATTTTTTTTTAACGGAATCCAAAAAAATAGGTGAAATTTTATCAAATAAAATGGGATTAAAAATTTTCGGGATGGATACGATTCCTTCATTGAAAAATAAATTATATTTTTTAGAAATTAATCCAATTCTTGGATTTTATGGTGCAGAAAAAGCAACTAACGTTAATATTGCAAAAGAAATTGTCCAAGTTATTATAAAAATATTGAAATAAGTAATTAATTTTTAACCAAAGTTAAATAAACAATATTTTTAATTCAATTATTAAATAATAAAAAGAGGTTTTGCCCTTGTCTGATGAAGCTTTTAAACTATTTGAAAAAGGTGGAAAATTATTTGATCAGGAAAAATATGAAGAGGCAATTGATTATTTAAAAAAATCTGCTGAAATCGTTTCTAATAACGAAAGTACATATCTAGTTTTAGGAGTTGCTTACAGAAAGATTGGTAAAATTGATAATGCTATTAAATCTTATGAAAAAATAATTCAAATAAATCCAAAAAATGTTGACGCTTATTTCATACTTGGCGGTATCTATAGCGAATTGAACGAAAATGAAAAAGCAATTGAATATTTTGAAAAAGCAGTAGAATTAGATCCGAAGGATGCTGATATTTGGTTTGGATTAGGCCTTACTCAAATGAGCTTAGACCAAGAAAAAGAAGCTGCTGGAAGTTTCAAAAAAGCTATTGAATTAAATCCCTCTTATAAAGAAAAAATTCAAGATTTAATATGAAATTAATCTTCTTCAAATTGAATTAATTCTTTAATTAAATATTTTGTTGGTTTAAAAATCGAAGCATCTCCTTTCCAGTCCTTAAATACTTCACTAAAAAAATCCTCAAATTTCTCAACAATTTTTTTAAGATAATATTTTAAAATCTCTAATTTTTGTTCTACAATCATAATTGCGAGGATATTTTTGCCTTCCTCAATAAGAAATGCCTCTTTTTCTTTTGATAAGCTTTGCAGGCTAGATTGATCCTTCATTGTCGTTTTAATAAAAATTTGTAAACCTGAAAGGTAGCCTCCCAATAATACTTCATTAATATTTTTCTTTTCTTTGATATTTTCATTATATAAACATTTTCCAGAAGATGTGGTGATTATAATATATTTAATTTTATCTTTCCATCCTATCTCATCTAATGAAGGTAATGTTGTGATAAAAAATCCTAAAGCAATTGTTCCCATTATTATTAATATATTCCCAATTACTCTAATAAAAAGCGTTTGAAAAAATTCTAAAGCAATTCCTGACGTAAATGCAAATCCAATAAGCCAAAATATTATTCCAGTTAAAAAAACAACTGATGATAATTTATAACGTACCCATATTTTTTTAATTGCAATAGAAAAATACAATAATAATAACGCATAAGCCGGCACTGCCATTAAAGCCGCGAATACCTGTAAGATCTCAGGCATCATTATGAACAATATTAAAATAACTGAAGATACAAAACTCGAAAAAATTGTGAAAAAGTATTTTGTTTTTAATTCTTTTGACGTTTCGGTTCGGTAAGAAAAAATTATACCACCAATACTAAAACAAAGATAAGCAATAATTAAAAATAGGGGTCTATAAACATAAAAAAATTCTTCAATAATAAAAATATAAGCTCCTAAACTAAAACTTAAAAATATGATTCCCCAGTTTAATTCAACATAAGTTGGAATGGATTTTTTCTTTTTTTGAGAATATTTAAAGAAAAAATATAATGAAAATTCTAAAAAAATGATAACAACAATTGTTTCTAAAACCATTAAAATTCCTCTATATTCTCCTATTATTGGAAAAATAGCCATTTTTTATCCCTCAACTCGAATTAATTCATTAATTACATTTTCTATTGGTTGAAATTTTTGAAGACGGAGATTTGCATCTGAATCCAAATCTTCTTTATTTAGATTATCTTTAAAATACAATTCAAATTTAATAACAATTTCTTTCAAGATTAATCTTATATCTAACAATTCTCTTTTGATTATCATTGCTGAAATCATATTTTCTCCATATTCTAATAGAATTAATTTATTTTTTACTTGAATTGTATCAATATATTTTTCAGTTTCTGAAAAATTCATTATCATTTTTACTATTCCACTAATTCCTCCTGAAAATAATTCGTCATTCTCAACTTCTTTTTCTAAATATTCTTTAGCGTATAAATAATAACCAGAATTTTTGTGTATTAAATATAAAGCTATTAAATTATCTTTCCAATATGATTCTAAGAAAAATGAATAACCAGTGAACCCGTAAATCATAAACACAGCTCCAAATATCATTAATATTTTGAAAAATATTATTAATTGAACGGGCAAATCTGGGAAAAAATAGGTGAATTTAAAAGGATTTTTATTGATAAAAATTAAATTAACTAGAATCAAGCATATTCCAATTAACCCTATCCATAATTTAACCTTAAATTCCTTACGTGAATTAACAACAAAAAATAATGAGGCTAATATAGGTATTAAAGCACATGCAATATTAAAAATATTTGTTAATTGATTTAAAATTGGAACATAAATGAAAATTGGAGTTAAAATATATAATAAGATTAAAAAAAAAGTAATTAAAAATCTGCTTTTAACAATATTTTGTATTTGTTTTTCAATTATGAAAGAAAAGGTCAATCCTGATATGCCTTTTACTAATATCGAAATTAAATAAAAAAAACTAAAGATTTCAGGTGATAACAAGGTAGAGTACATTGTAATGAAAAGAATAATAGAAACATTAATTGAAAAAAACAGCATATATAATCCATAACCTAAAATATAATTATTTTTAAGGTTTTGTTTTCTTTTTATGTTCCACTCTCTTAAAAATATAATTGTAACTTGAGCGAGAAATAGTAAGATAATGAAATTTAAAATTAAATTAAAATCTGATATAAATTGCTCTAAGTTATTAAATAGTAATTCCATTTTTCTAAGCACTTAATTTGTTTAAATTTGTTAAAATATTATTAATTGATTTTAAATGAATTTTGCTATAGAGATTTTTGCATAAAAATAATAACATTTTATCCATAATAAAAGAAATTCATAATTTTTTTTTTCTAAACAAGTATTAAAGGTAGGTTAAAATCATTAATAATAAAAAAAAGAGCTTTGATTCAGGAAAAGCAGTAAAAATTTACTGATATATCATTATAAGAAAAATATATCTTTATTTTGTAAAAAAAACTTTAATTTAAAGTATATTTTGATTATGAATTCTTTAGAATCAAGATTAAAAAAAAATAAGGGATATTATTTCTTTGTTCTTATTAATCGTTTCAATGTAGTCGTGTTCGTGCAAATTTTTGTTGGTTTCCAATCTTTTTCTTTAAGATGTTTCATAACTTCTTCTTTTAATGTAACTGGAATATCTGCTTCTTCTCTAACAAATCTATAAACATCATCAGGAAACGTTCCAAAGTATTTCTTGTGTAAATCGATATAGTGTGTTAGTTTCACTTGTCTACCCTTGAAATTATCACTAGACCTAATTGCTAATTTTGCAGTCATAACGATACATTCTTCAACCGTATCTGCGGCATATAACAAATGCTCGGGGCATGGACCACCATCAATGGTTTCACCTGTATTTGCATCATAAACTTCCCAGAGTTCTTTCTTGTCAGCTCTACCTAATAATTGCCTTCTATATTTCACTCCATGAGGTCCAACAATAACTGGTACACCGAACCTATTACATCCAGTTCCGATCGAAGCTGCTTTTTGACTGTATGCACCCCACGCAATACCAACTGCACCAACTCGGTTTAGAATATAATCTGCAATTTCTTCAAAATTACCACGCAATGGTCTTCGTGCAAATATATTCGCCACTTTTACCGCTGCACCAGTAATATGTGCATTTGCAACACATGAACCTGTGTTAACTAAACCACCCGCATCAAATGTACCTGGATATTTTTCATATAATGTTACCATGTTACCATCATCATCTTCTACTTTATATCTACCAATATCCATTGCTCCGCATCCACTCGTTACTACTATATAACGCCGTTTTAAAAATTCTTCTGCAATTTTTGCTACATCTTCAGTTCCTCGAGGGTAATTAGAACATCCCACAATTGCTACTATGCCTGGAATTTCTCCCAGAACTATTGGTGCACCAACATTTCGTATTTCGGTATCTTTTATTGGTCCTCGACCTACTCTACAATTAAATACCTCGTTCCGTATTTTTTCGGATCCAGCAGTAACAATCCAAGAATGAGTTTCATTTAATTTGGAGCATGCTTGTTCGCATCTTCCACAACCTACACAGTCATTGTATACTTGAGCTAATTTAGTGAAATCTCCCTTTTCCTTGACATCTTTTATTGCATCAGTAATTTCTAAATTTTCAGGACAAGCTCGTTGGCAATCATAACATAAAGTACAATTTTTCACAGCTTCTTTTACTTCTTCTTCAGTGGGTAGTATTTTAAACTTCTTTCTTTTATCGAACATTTTAAATGTTAATTTCGCAGAAACTCTACCTGCTTTTTCGGCATCCCAAATTAATGCTGCATCAGCCTCATCATTAAATAATTGATTAATAATCCAATCTTCATCCTTATCTGTCCAATTTGGGAGTCCGTGACAAGCTTTATCATTTGTTACAATCACTTTTGCTTTTATTTTCTTAGCTTCTTCAATGATATCTGTTCTTATACATTGTTCGTCAATTTGAATTACATCTGGTACTCCTGAACGTACCATTCTCAATTGCCATGAAATTGGTCCAACAATTTTTGCCTTATCATCATAACGTGTGAGATCATGGATAGAACAACAGATTCCACAAACTTCCATTTTATCTCTTTGATTTGTTTCTCGTAAGTAATCAATGACCTCAATACCTGGTGCTACATTATGCCCGACAACTAACAAAACAGGTTTTGTAACATCTATCGTGGCTAATCCAGATTCAACTAAAGGTGTATCCTCATCACCTTTGGGAAATCCCCATTGAGTTAATTGCGCAACATCTGCTACTTCCATGCCCACATGATCTGCCATGGATACATGAAATGCTTTAGATTCAAAGTCGTTTGCTGCACCTTCTTGTCCTGTATGCGCAGCCGCGACGCCGTGAAGAACAGTTGTTTCACACCATTCAAGAGCCATTTCCAGATCTTTAAGCGTTTTTGGCTTGTATCCACAGATTAGTCTAGTATTAGGCATCTCAACAGCAATTTCATCTCCGACATCTAAGGGTGCGTTCGGACCATATTTTTCAATGAGATGATGAACAAGATGTCTTCCATGTGCTGTATGGCAACTGCATCCAATTAAGGTCGCTAATAAAACAATTCTTGAAGATTGTGCTGATAAATCAATACCGCATGCTCCTTTCTTACCTTGTGATAAATCACATTTACCAAAAGTACAAAGACAACACATATCACATAGCGGTGCATACATTGGTTTGTATCTCTTGTTCAAAAAAAAATCCCAATCACGTAGAGATTTAGAATCTGGCATCGGGGTTGGTCCCATTGGTTCTTCGGTCCATTCTTCTGTTGGTAATTTACCTATTTGAATAATAAGATCTTGAGCTTCAAGCGTACTTGTTTTTAAATCCTTTGCGGATATTTTTAAACTTTCATTTGCCATATGACAAACTATCCTATAGAATATTAAATATAATCCAAGAATTTATTATATTCCAAGTTTAAATACCTTATTTTATTAAAATTTAGTCTTATCTAACATAAAAGTCTGTAATAATCCTCAATCTTTCAAGCAAAAAGAAATAATATTTGGTTGATTTGGAATATGACGGTGTCATAGAAGTATTTTTTGGTTCTATTACACTGTCATATCAAGTAATACTAATTGTGAATTGATAAGAAAAATTATCCTATAAAAATCCTATTTAAATACAAGGAAAAAATTGGACCCCCCGCCTTTGGAAAAAATTGGACCCTTTTAAAATATATGTAGAATATTCTATATTTTAAAAAAGTTAAGAAAGTTTATTGGGTAGAATTAGAATGAATATCAAAAAAGTTAAATCATCCTTTTTATTATTTTTGTTTATTTCCTCTTTTGGGCTTTCCATCATTTCCCTATATTTTAATTTTAATTTAATTCAAACTAAAACCGACGAGATTGTTTCAGAAAACGATCAATTTCAATTAGAAATACAATCAAATATACCTTTTGTAATAACTGATGATTCCCAATTTAGTTATTATTCTAATAATACTGGGGATGGTTCGGAAAGTAATCCTTGGATAATCCAAGATTATGTTATTTCTACAAGCACAACTCAACATGGAATAACAATCATAGGTACGACAGATTATTTCATAATAAGAAATTGCACAATTTCTTATATAACTAATACTCATGCTGGTATAAAATTGGAAAATGTAGCAAATGGTCTAATTATTAACAATACTGTTCATGATAATGCGCACGGAATATATTTGGATTTATTATGCGTTAACAATAGCATTATTTCTAACACGATTTATGACAATACTTTTTATGGCGTTTATGTTCGTGATGATTCAACCAATAATTCTATTTTAGATAACGAAATCTCTGGTGGTATTCGAGGAATCTATGTATATTATTCCCAAAACAACACGATCATGTATAATTATATTTATAGAGTTAGCTCTGACGCTGTTTATTTTAATTATGCTGATACTAATTTAATTAAATGGAATTATTTTATTGAAAATACTCAATATGGCGTGAATATCATGTCTGGATCGAAAAATACAATCACATTGAATTATTTTAAAGATAATAATGGAACTGGTATTCAAGCAAGCGATGAAGGCACTGACAACATGTGGAATTATACTACACTCGGCAATTATTGGAGTGATTATAAATCTCGCTATCCTAGTTCTACCCTATCCAATAATGTTTATTGGGATATTCCTTATGTAATTCTAGGTGCTCCCAAATCTGTGGATTATTTTCCCTTATTGGATTATTTTCACAACTATACTCCATCCGAGCCTATTTCAATTAATACTGATTCAGTATTGGCAACTTTTGCAAGTGATGGTTCTGGAATTGAATCCGATCCTTATATTATTGAAAATTACGTTGTTAATGGGAGTGGATTGGGCTTGGATTGTATTTCTATTATAAGTACAAGCTTATATTTTATTCTACGTAACTGCCTCGTCTTTAATGGAACTAACGGTATTACGCTCGAAAATGTCATAAATGGACGAATATTTAATAATACTGCATATTTCAATACAAATTATGGAATTAATATAGATAATTCGCAAAATAATAATTTAGATTATAATAATTTTAGTAATAATAATGTTGGAATTTCTTTAACTAATGACGCAAAATATAATAAAATTACAAATAATGAGCTTAGCGCTAATTTTTTGGGGATCGAATTTTTAAGTAATAGTCCAGATAATATCATCATAAGTAATAATGCTTCATTTAACGAACGAGGGATTTGGGTACTGTCTGGAAATAACAACACATTTATTTCTAATATAATTCATAACAATACTGATTCCGGAATACTGATTGATTTATCATCTTATCAAAACACTATCAAATATAATGAAATATTTAATAATTTGATAGGCATATATCTGAACTCAACTCTTCAAAATTCTATTTGGTGTAATATGATTCACGATAATTTCGAAGATGGAATTCAACTTGATAACGCAGATCAGAATAATATGAAATGGAATCAGATCATCGATAACGCACGATATGGAATTAATGTCACCTCTGGAACGGCAAATACAATATTTTTGAATTATTTTGAAAATAATAACGGGACCGGCATCCAAGTTTCCGATGATGGTACTAATAATTTCTGGAATCAATCCACATTAGGAAATTATTGGACTGATTATAAATCTCGGTATCCTAGCGCGAGTTTAGTAAATAATATCTATTGGGATACCCCCTATACAACTGTTGGATCCGTAAATGCCAAGGATAATTTTCCATTATTAGATTATTATCACAATCGCACGCCTTCCGAACCAATTATCATTCAGACCGATGCACAACTAGGGGCTTTTGCCAGCGTTGGAAACGGGTCGGCATCAAATCCATATATAATAGAAAATTATGTGGTTAACGGTAGCGGATTGGGGCAAAGATGCATCAACATTTCTAGCACATCGAAGCATTTTATTCTCCGGGATTGCATCGTTTTTAATGGCACGACGGGGATTCGATTATCTAATGTGGTGAATGGAACGTTGATAAATAATACTGCCTATAATAATTCAGATGGAACTGAATATGAAGGGAGTGGATTTCTTTTATATCAATCGCATCAAAATTTGCTATATAACAACATTGCTTTTCAACAATTTGGAACGGGTGAAAATTCAGGGGCAGGATTTACGTTGTATCAATCTAATGAAAACAATTTAACTCGTAATGAAGCATATGAAAATAAGGGCAATGCCGCTAATGCAGGTGCTGGATTTCATTTGTATCAATCAGTAAGCAATAACTTAACTGCAAACATTGCTCATAATAATCCATATGGTTCTGCAGCGGGATTTTATTGCTATTGGTATTGTGATGACACGACATTCAAGGATAACATCGCTTATGGGAATTACCAAGGTTTTTATGGGGGTTTAATACATAATGATTGGACTTTTATCAATAATACTGCCTATGACCACACGTCTTATGGGATTTATTTACTACAATGTTATGATAGTAACATAACAAATAATTTAGCACATAATAACGCTCGCGGGTTTTATTTATGGAGTTGCGATGGAAGTACCATCGTCAACAACACTGCATATGATAATAACGGAGATCAATTCGATTTAACTGGTACTGAACATTCTAATATAATTAATAATACTGCATACGGCTCACTTACCAAGAATGGATTTTACTTTATTAATGCTGGATACAACAATCTCACGAATAACACTGCCTATGATAATTACGAAAATGGATTTCACTTCCAAGGTTGTCAAAACATTACGATGCAAGATAATAGAGCTTATGATAACACAAAATATGGAATTTATGCATTTACGTCCCATTATTTTAATGCTACGAACAACTCAGTTTTTAGAAATCCACGAGGTTTTCATCTTGAAAGCACTAATTATTCAATTTTCCTAAATAATACTGTTTTTAATAACTTGAATTATGGATTTACAACGATTAAATGCCAAAATAACACGTATTTGGATAATCATATGTGGAATAATTCAAATGAAATACATTTCAATAATTTGTGTCTCAATAACAACATTACGAATAATCAAATTTTCCAGTCATCAGGTGTTGGAATTAATATTACTCAAGGTAATTTTAACACTATTACTCAAAATACAATCGAAAACGCAATAAGAGGCTTATCCCTAAGTTCTAGCATGAATAATACAATATTAAATAATGTAATCAGAAATTCGTCCTCATATGGCATTAACTTCGCGACTAATACCCAAAATAATACGGTAAGAAACAATACAATTTATGGGAATGATAACACACAATATGGAATTTACGTTCTGGAGTCGGGAAATAATACCATATATAATAATTCGTTATTTGATTGCTCAGCTTATGGTGTATATTTAAATAAAGCTGTGAATAATACCATAAAAGACAATGAAGTGGCGCATGTTGTTGATACCGGCATCTATTTAGACTTATCTCATGAATGTAGGGTTAGTAATAACACGATTTACGACTGTTCAAGCCTGAACGATGGAAGGGGAATCCAATGCATCAATTCTGATAACTGCACGATTATCAATAATTCAGTATTTTCCAATAAATATCAAGGAATTTATCTCTATAGTTCTGATAATTGTACGATTCTTAATAATACTGCTCATCACAATCAAGAGGGTATTCATGCTGAAATTGGCAATGAATTAAAGATTCATGAAAACACGCTCTATAATAATGATTATTTTGGAATTAATTTAATTGAAGTTGAAGATAGTGCAATTCATAACAACACCGCTTCTTTTTCATTAAGTGGAGTTATTAGCATGGGCAATGGTATTTATTTAAATCTTTGTCATAATAATACGCTTCATAATAACACGGTTTTTAATAACACTGGATTGGCTAATTACGGCGGGATAGGTATTTACCTCTATTCATCACATTCAAACAAGTTAACTTCCAATACAATATTTAATAATTCTGGAGCCGGGCTTTATGGTGGGGATGGAATTTTAATTCATCTTTCAAATCATAATAATTGTACAGATAATCGAATTTATGACATAACAGGAGACACTGCTGGAAGCGGGATATTGCTTCTTTCTACGTGCAATAATAATACCATTTATGATAATGAAATCAGTAAATGTAAGAATCAAGGAATTGACTTGCAAAATACGGGGAGTGAAAGTAATAACACCGTTTATAAAAATATTATCTATGAAACAAATAACGGAATTCGCGTTCAAACTTCCGATTTTACCAACATTACGGAGAATGAAATATTTACTACGCTCGTGAATGCGATTTACATTTTTGGTTCAGATAATTGCACCATTCATAATAATACTGTATATAACAATTCTGATGGTATAGTAGTGTGGGATGGATCGGACTACGCTATTGTAACGAATAATACCGTCTATAACCAAACTTCAAGAGGATTATTCCTATCTTGCCGAATTTCTGATTTCTATAATAATTCGGTTTATGAAAATGAAGTCGGAATCAGCTTATTCTCTGGTGCAGATAACAATACATTCATTCATAATAAGGTAATTAATAACGATCTTAATGGGTTCGAGTTATATAATGCGGATTTTAATAAAATATTCTATAATATCGTTTCGGATAATTGGGATTATGGAATTTCCCTATTCCAGAGTAATTACACTCAAGTCCGCTTCAATATTGTTTATGATAATGTTCTTACAGGTATAGTTGTCGACCAATCCCATCATGGCGTCATAGAATGGAATGAAATTCTGAGAAATGGTATCTGTATTGATAAAATAAGCGGAACTAATAACACTTATGGAAATAATTCGTGTTTTGAAGGAACCTTGCTTAATTACGTAGTCTCCGCTATAAGTACGAACGGAAGCGTATATCTGAGTTGGGATGAAGTAACTTGGGCCACAAATTATTTAATTTACTATTCATCATCTCCAATAACCTTCTTTGATTTATCCCGATTAACGCCAGCAGCTAACGAATTTGTAAACCACGTCATCTTGAACCATACTTCCCTTGGTATATATTATTACGTGGTTGTTGCACGAAATAGTACTCATATGACCACCGTGTCAAATAATCTTAATGCGGAAGTGACTGGTTTAGCTGGCAGCTTTTTTGAAATTGAACCATATGTCTGCACGATTATGAAAGTTTATGATTCATCCAATCCTATCGTTTATATGAACGTGAGTGCAAATGTTTCTCTGCAAATTGATTTCTCCATTTATACCATAACTCCAGCAGGATTAACCGTTCCTGAATTTTATATGGTTTTCATCCGAATCCAGACGAATCGAACTGATTATGAAGTAAATGCTACCATTCGAATCTATTATGACGAATTAAATCTACCTGAGGGTATAGAAGAAGATGAATTAGATATCTATTATTGGAATGGCACTCATTGGAATGCATTAAATGCAACTTTAAATTCAACAGAAAATTATCTCGAATTAAATTTGACTCATTTCTCGTTTTATGCAATTATTGGCAAGCAAACAGATGTAACTACAACACCACCTAGCGGCATACCATTTGAATTAATTTTACTAATTGTCTTTATAATTGGCGCAATTGCTGGTATCGGGATCCTCTCCTATGTAGTAGTTCGCAACAGGCGCCTACCTAAAGAGACGAAACCTAAAGTTGCGAAAACAAAATTAAAAATTTCTAAAATAAAACCTATTGAAATACCTACCTCTAAAATCCCCGAAGTTCAAAGTTTATTTTCCAAATCTGATCTATCTATTGAAGAAAAATTGCGAATCTTAATTTCAAATGAAATTCCTCTACTGAATATGGCTGAATTGAAGGATGCTGAATTGAATAAATTTATTAATCAAGATTTTATGATTCTTCCGAACGAATTCATTGAAATTTTATTGAAATTAGATGCTAGTTCTGAAGAAAAACTAGAAATTATAGAGGAATTCAAGAAAATACCCAAAGAATTCCAAAAAGAATTTCTTAAAGAATTAATGGAATCTTAAATTTTTTCCAAGATCCATTTTTCTCACTTTCTTTTTTTTTAAGATACCTATTAAAATATGAAATTATTATTAAATAAAAGTTATAATAAATGAAAATTAAAAAACGAATAGAAATTCATTTGGAGAAATTTTTTTTGGATGATTTAAAAAATATCAATCAAGTTGCAATTGATATTCTTAATATCGCAGAAGATTTATGCACCAAAAAGCCGTTAAATATCGAAACTCTTTATAAAACTGCGGTAAAGAAGTTAAATTATCCAAATGAAGAAATAAATAAAACTATTTATGATTTACTTCTAAAAAAAATTATAATTCCTGAAAAAAAGTTAATAAGAACGCAAGTTCTCAAGAATGAAAAGAGACAATTAATATTTGATTTTGTTAGAGGTAAACCTGGATCACATCTAAGGGAAATTAGAGAAAATCTTGGCTTAAATCCACATGTGGCTCAAGTTCACTTAAAGATTTTAGAAGGTTTTAATTTCCTATATCGTAAAAAGCATTTAAAGTATGTAGTTTTCTTCCCCTTTGATTTTGTAAGAAAAAATGAAGATTCCATATTAGCTCTCAAAAATGAAAAAGCAGAAAGGATATTTTCAAAGATTTTTCAAGAACAAGAAGTCGATTTTGAAGGTTTGAAAGAAATTGAAGATATTGATATAAAAGCTATAAATTATCATTTAGAACCTCTGATCTCATCAGGATTAGTAATCAAAACTGAAAGAGATGGAAAAGAGCTTTTTCAGTTAAATCAAGATAAATACTTAATGATTGAAAGATATATAGAGAAAAAAGTTGAGAGAAAGAAAGAAATTCCTTTAAGAGAACCCCTTCCTGCCGAAATATTAAAACCAGTAGCTCTTGAGGCACCCAGATTGCCAATTTCTCAAGAATCTAAGGATTTAATTGAAATTAAAAGAGAATATGACTTTGTCGGAGGAGAAATAAGATTCAAAGCGGCAATCCGCAATATATCCAATACGGTAGTTACTGATATAAATGTAACATTGATTCCAACTTCCCAATATGAGATAGTTGATAGGCTTAAGGTTGTCGATATTTTACGACCAGGGGAATCTAGAGGTGTAGATTTTTATTTAACTCCCTTAACATGTGGTCAATCAAAGGTTTTTGGATCGATATCTTATATGGATCCGTTTGGAAATCCACAAACCGCAACTATTTCTCCTAAGGATATTTGGATTAAGTGCCCATTAGTAATTCCCAAAACATCTTCAATCGATGAAATAGAAAAAGTAAAAAAACAATTACAGAAAGGTGAAACAAAAATATCTTTTAAAATCGATCAAACTTCTGCTTTCAACATTGTATTAGACCAAATATCTGCATTAGATTTATCGGAAATTAAAGTAGATGAAAATAATTTTACCACTATTCATTCAGGATTGGCAAAAGTAACTAATGATAATATGATCATAGAATCAAAAATTGAAGGAAACCATGTAGTATTGATCGTATGGACTCGAGATATGAAACAAGCAACGGGGTTTTTAGCTTATATTAAGAACTTGATTCTTATGACTTTTGAATCTCACTCAAAATTAGAAGGTAAAATCGAAAAAATCAGTCAAAAAATCTTGGATACCGATGAAATTTTCAAGCGATTAATAACTCTTTTCGATTATTGCGATAATAGAGATGATTGGAAGATTGGAGACATCTTGATTTTAATAAATGAGATAAAGTCTAAGATGGAGCGAAGTATTCCTGGTTCTTCTATTATCATAAAGATGAAGGATTGGATTGAGGATCTTGGAGTAAAGCGTGAGGGTGATTCTTTAAATGAAAAACCCCGTAATGATCTTGAATATGATATTATTACGTGGATTTCTGAATTAAATAGAATTGGATGTAACCAATTAGAAATTTATCAAAGTAGTTTTCCTGAGAAAAAAATTCAGATAGAAAATCTCTGCACTCTTACAAATAATCAAGAAGAACAATTATCATATATCGAAAAAAAATACGTTATTAATATATTACAATATATTATGGTAATCGCGAAAGGTGTAGGCTTGTCGATTTATCAGTTTGATTTTACTACTGGCTCGGAAGTTGACCCTGATTTAATAAGTGGCTTTTTAACTGCCATACAAGATTTCGGTATGGAAATTAGTCGGGGTGAAGATACTTTAATGAAGAAATTAGCTTATAAAAATTTTCAAATCGAGTTGGATGATGGAGAGTATACAAAAGTTGCGTTAATTTTAAAAGGAGAACCAATTGAATTCATAATGAAGCGGCTAAAATCTTTCATTGTCGAATTTGAAGGAATGTTTAAAGAAAATTTAGGTGAAAATTTCATGGGAAATGTCCAAGTTTTCAAGGATGCAGAAACACTGGTGAAGAAAAACTTTTCTTAATTGTAATAACTAAGATAAAAACCTATAAAATAATAAAGTTTTAATTCCTTTGATATTGTAAGGATAATGAGATTGATCATTCTATTTTTACAAAATATTAAAGAAAAATTAAAAAATTGGTGCAATAAGTGAATCAAACCTTTGATAAATTTATGGGTTCGGATGATTATATTGCCTCTAAAGAATTACGTAATATTGTTAATGCGGCAATAGCTTTAGAGCGACCATTATTGGTTCGGGGTGAGCCTGGTACTGGAAAAACTCTTTTAGCACATAGCATTGCTAAAGGTTTAGGGAAAAAATTAATAACTTGGAACATAAAATCAACTACTAAGGCAAAAGATGGCCTCTATGTTTATGATACCGTACAAAGATTAAACGATTCGCGATTTGGTGACAAGGATATTTCTAATATTAATTTATACATTAAATTAGGAAAGCTTGGTGAAGCTTTTGCTTCTGATGAACAAGTAGTTCTTCTAATTGATGAGATTGATAAAGCTGACATTGAATTTCCAAACGATTTATTGAATGAATTAGATGATATGTCTTTTACTATTATTGAAACTGGAGAAGAAATTAAAGCTAAACATAGACCAATAGTTATCATTACTAGTAATAATGAAAAGGAGCTCCCTGATGCTTTTCTTCGCAGATGTGTTTTTCATTTTATCGAATTTCCAGATCAAAAATTAATGCGCGAAATTATAAACGTCCATCATCCTGAAATTAAAGAAAAATTAATCAATCAAGTTATGAGAAAGTTCTATGAGTTAAGAAAACTCTCTTTTTTAAGAAAGAAACCTAGCACGAGTGAATTGATTGATTGGATCGCCATATTAAATAAAGCTGGTATCTCAGAAGAAAAATTAGCAGAAGAAATTCCTTTTATTGGATCTTTAATCAAAAAAGAACAAGATCTAGAGGAATTTACCAAAAAGGAATTATATTCAAGAGGCAGCTCAAGAGGATATTTTTAGATGTTCCTCGATTTTTTCTTTTTATTAAAAGATAAAAAAGTCCCTGTTACTATTACAGAATATCTTACTTTTATTAAAGCCCTCCCTCTGGCAGACTGCAGTTTGGATAATCTATATTATCTTGCTCGAGCCCTTTTAGTTAAAAGCGAAGGATATTTCGATATTTTTGATCAGTGTTTTGCTTATTATTTCAAAGATATTGACGTAAAATTCACCTTAAATGATGATATTCTTGAATGGTTAATGAATCCTGAGAACATGAAATATTTGACGGAAAAAGAAATTGAAATGTTGAAATCTTTAGATTTAGAGGAACTAAGACGGTTGTTTGAGGAACGGTTAAAAGAGCAAAATGAGCGTCACGATGGGGGTAATAAATGGATTGGTACAGGGGGGACGTCTCCATTTGGAGATTGGGGGTATCATCCCTCTGGAATTTCATTTGGGTCTCAACATAGGATGGGGAAAGCGATGAAATTAGCAATGGCAAGAACTTATCAAAATTACAGACATGATTTAACCTTGGATATTAGACAAATTCAAGTTGCACTTAAGAAATTAAGAAGGCTTAAGCGGATTGGGTGCCCTGATGAACTAGACCTAGAAGATACTATTGATCAGACTTGTAAGAATGCTGGTGATTTAGAATTAATATTTCGACCTGAACGTAAAAATAACGTGAGAGTATTGCTTCTGATGGATGCGGGTGGGAGTATGGATCCATATGCTAACCTATGCAATCAATTATTTTCTGCTGCTTATAACGTCAAATTCTTTAAGGATTTTAAGTATTTCTATTTTCACAATTGTATCTATCAATATCTCTATAAAGATATGTATCAGAGCGATAAAAGCAAGATTGCTACGCAAGATGTGATAAGAAAATACGATAAGAATTATAAACTCATAATCCTCGGTGATGCAATGATGGCAACATCAGAGTTATTTGAAAGTGGAGGCTCCTTATATTATAACGATCCTGATGGCATTCCTGGTATCGTATGGTTGAAACGATTGCGTGATCATTTTGGAAAAGCAGTTTGGTTAAACCCGACTAAATATGGAGGTTTTACTAAACAACAAATTGAAAAACTTTATCCTATGTTTTATCTCTCAATTGATGGACTCGAAGAAGCTGTTAAAAAATTAGTTTAACATGTTTTTGAATCTGGGATTTTTGTGAAAGATGATGATCTGATTGAACAGATCTTGAAAAAGGCAGAAAAAGCTGATTTAACAGTCGAATATTTATTTATAGAAAAAGCAGAAAAACAAGAGAAATTAATTAATGATAATCAGGCTTACTCAATGGGATTCATCAATTTCTTTAAGGTCAAAGGCGAAACTCGAGATAGTTTTATTTATTTTAAAGAATTATTAGAAGATGAATTGAATTATACTTGTAAATCATATGATCATTTTAATGTCAAGAGTTTTTTTTTAAATGATTATAAATATATAGTTGTAGATAAAAATAAAAAAATGAAATCTTATTCTGTATTTAATCGCAAATGCTTTAATAATTTATTAAAAACTTCAAGAAATTTATTAATCGTTGGTAAAAATTTTAATTTCGAGCATTTCAAGCAAAATGGTATTTTTAATGAGTGGTTTGAAAAATTTTGTAATAAATAAATTTTTATCCTTATAGATTCAAATAAACCTATAATCTTCTTTGATTAAAGGTGAGGTGGGAGGATGAATGTAGAAATTCTTACATTTAAGGATGAAAGAAAAGGAAATAAGTTAAACATAATTTTTAATCTCTCTTTATTCATATATTTTACAATAAATTTAATAATCTTTGGTATTTTTGGAGATGCAGCTTATCTTTATAATTTACACGGTCAATTATTCTTCCATTTTTTAACGTTTTTCGGATTTTCATATTTTTTAATAAGACTTTCAAACAAAATTAATTCTAGTAAATATTATAGTATCTTTTCTCTTTCTTTTTTATTCATTTTCAACTTTATGATTTATTTTATTTTACCATCTTTATCTATATATACCTTTCAAGCATACATGTATTATATTACTGAAGCATATCCTTGGATTGAAGAAATACAAAGATTTATTAATCTCATAATTATTTTTGACGTTTTAAACTCCCTGAAATATGAAAAAATTAAGAATTTATCAAGATTTAAAAAATTATTAATTTCATATATAATTACTTTATTAATTTTTATTTTAGGTCATTACAAATCTGTAAATCTTTCTTTAAGATTTTTTGATATGTTTATTAGCAGTTTTTTTATTTTTTTATTCATCATATTGACTGAAAACTATTATTTAAATGTTTTAACTCATGTTTTTTGGAATAAGATTCAATTTTTTTATCCTACATCTAGTTATTTGTTTCTATTTAATTTGAATGAAGTTCCAGTGTTTTATTGGATTAAATATTTTTATTTAATTCTATTTCTAATAATCGTTTTTATATCATCCTTAGTCATTTATGAAATTAGAAAAGAAAATAAAAATGGAGAAGGATTGATAAATAAATTTCAAAGATCAGATCGCAATGTTTCGGCGATATTAATTATTTTATATATAATAAATACGATCAGTTTCTTTATTTTAGCGCCATATTTTTCAATTTTATCTTAAAAAGTATTTATTATCTTTAAACATTATTTTCTTTTTTTCAATCAAGAGCTTTAGATGATAGTCATCCATTATTCGTTCTGCTGGAAGAAAGAATTCTTTTGGTTCGGGAAGCTTTTGATATATTATTGTAGCAGCAAGAATTTCATCAAAAGTTTTCTCCGAGCTTAAAAAATTCAATATAGATTCTTCTCGTTCCCAGATTCGATTTCTATATGAGTTTAAATTTGTAATAATGTCGTCTCCTTCGTATACTCCCTTATGACTAGTAACCAATAATCTTGGCTTCCGATTTATTAAGAATTGAATTGAAGAATCAAATTTCATAATATCTGCATTCATTGCCCCATAAAAAGGTCCAAATCGTGATAAATCAATATCTCCTGAAAAAATCAAATCATGTTCTAAAATCTCATAACAACAATGTCCATGAGTATGTCCCGGTGTGAGTAAGGCTTTGACTTTATACTTCCCAACATCAAATATGTGTTGATTTTCAAACGTTTTAATGTCTGTCAACGGGCTATAATTAATGGTTGCAAAAAATATATTCATTACTTCATCCATTTCTGGGGTTTGATCGATACCATAACTATTACAGAGTTCCTTAACGTCTGTTGTAATGAGATAATCATCTTCATGCACGTATCTTTCGTTTGTCGTAAATAAATCTTTTTCTGAAACGTGATCCTCGTGTCCGTGAGTGTATAAAATAATGTCTGGTTGTCCAAATCGTTTTATTAATTTCTTGAGTATAGATCGCCCCGCTCCCGTGTCTAAAAGTACCTTTTTTTCATCATCAATGAAAAGTGAATTTGAATAGACGTATCTCCCATTATTTTTTCCTTGTACGAACCAGACATCATCGATTATTTCTTCGAACAAATCATCAATTTCTCCTTCGATTATTCATTAATCTTCCAACTTTATTTTAGTTAATCTATCAAGCATGTGTATAAAGAATTGTCGTTGGTTTAATATGTCGAAATGAGAGACATTTCCTAATGATACCAATTTGCAGATATCTGTTAATCGTAATTTATTATCGTGAATTAACTTCATGCGTAATTTGAATTGGTCTTCTAATTTTACTGGGGCAAGTATGCTCAAAAGAGACATTTTAACATATTTTAAGAAATCATCTCTGTCTTTCAATTTAAGATCATTCTGATCGAGGTAATCCTCTATTTTTTCTATAATAAATTCATAATGATTTATATTAATATATTCTAATTGTAAATTATCTTGTAAAAAGTCAATTAAATTTTCTATCGCTTCTGGAGCTAAGATTTCTTCCTTTAATTTCTTTTCTAGATGTGTAAGAAAAATTGATTTTAGGAATTCCTTGAATTTCAGTATGTATGCTTTGTTCTGTGATAAATCTGAACAGATTTCGACAACATCATCCATTGGAGTGAGATAAGCAAATCCCTTTCCTTGTGGTCCTACTCCTCCGGATGTCACTAATGAGATGATTGGATAATCGTAAACGATACCTTGTTGTCTTAAATCGACAATAGATTGAAAAAGTGCTTCATCTATTACGTGGGTCTCCTCAAATTCGAGGAATGATATAGGATCAAATGAAAAATTTTCTTGGAAATCCATTTTCAATTCTAAGGAAACAAATTCCTCGTCATAAGGTTTCTTATTTTCTTCATAGATGCGTTTATACTCATCAAAACTCGCAACTTTTCTCGTTCTTAATGTATAGGCATAAAAAACATTTTCCACATAATGCTTTAAATTAGCTATACTAACACGTGACCCACTATATTCTGATATACGACTATTAATTAAATCGAGGGCGATTAAAGGTATATCATCCATCACATAGTCAATGAAATCTTGGTCTATATTGGAAAAGATAAGCTTGAGATTTTCTAAAAACACGTGTGAATGCTTCGGAAAAATTTTCTGTTTTTTTTGCAGTGAAGAAAATTCTTTTCGAAATAATCTCAGTCTATTAGTGATATCTAGAATATTAAAGAAAGTTGAGAAATCTGAAGACATAACACTGGTTTCTAATGCAACTTTTAGACTATTAGAAATTTTAAATTTTAAATTAGGTATTTTTGAAAAATCAAAGTTCATGTTTGAATCGGCGACGTGATTCAATAGTTTAATTAATCTAGTCACGTTTCCAGTTTTGAAATAGAGTTCTAACTTGTGTAATACATCCGATTCGTTCAAAAGAATCATTTTTTTAATTACTATGAAAAAAGAAAATTATCCGCCAGCAATTCTTGGTAAAATGATGATTTCCGTGTTTGCATCAATTACGTGATCTAAATCAACACGATGACCATCTACAAGGACTGCAAAATATTGACTTTCTAAACTCATTTCAGATAATAAGTTGCCAACGGTCATGCTTTTTTCTACTATCATTTTTTTGAGTTGACTTTCCATACTAATAACAACCTCACATTTAATATTACATTAGTTATGTAATCGGATAAATATAATATTTTTGAAACAAAAATTTTTTTAAAATAAAATTATCAGTACAATAGGTAGGAGTCTACTTAATTAAATCTTTTTTTAAAGGTTTTTGTCGGAAAGCGCAAATAATCCATTACTTTTTCACTTATATCACTTTTTTTTTACACGTTTTTGTGGTTTATAAAAATGAAAATGAAGAGTTTATTATCTAACAAAAAGAATAAAATTAAAGTTGAAAATTAAAATGAAGTAAGAACATAAATAATCCACGAAAAATCAATTCATTTTCACCTGAAATGAAAGAAGGCCGGGGGAGGGAACCAAATCGTGGCTAAAGTGTATTTAGAGTTTTATTGCAAGAAATACTATTATATTCGGATGATAAAGGATGAAAAGTTCATCCTAGATGATGTCAAGTGTCCCAAGTGTGGTGAGGTTGAGGAATTAATGGTAGGGTTGCATCAAGATGGTGATCTACACTACTTCAGTTGATCGTGTTGGTGGGAAATAGACAAACTCGGCATTTCGATTAATATTACAATTACAAATGATTTCTTGACAAATAGTACAGATAATGAGAGTTATTTTTCAACCTGTATAATTATAATCATCATTCTTCTTGTAGCTTAAAAAATCTTAAATACACAAAATTATTTATTATTACAATAATTTTTATATAGGGATTTGGATGAAAAATAAGAATATTGTCATTTTTTTAGTAAGTTTTATGCTAATAGGGGGATTTTTTTTAATATTATTTCCCTCTTTAGCTCACACATTGGATGGCAGTGTTTCCTGGTCAACAAGCAATAATTGGACATTTGTTCAAGGTGCAGATACTTCAGTAAATAATTTATCTAGCTATGATGGCGGAACAGATCTCTTATGGTTAAACGATAGCGGACCTTCTACTCAATGTGTGGCCAAACATAATTGGACCACACATATAAATAACGGGACAATAAAAATTTATCTTCAAGTAGCGCAAACTAATGCAGATTTTGAAATAAGTTTAATATCAGCATCATTTTATTCGGCAAGAATTCGCTTCAATTCAACAGGTTACATTCAAAGATATGGTGGTGCAATAATATGGAATTCTTTGGATCAAGAAACATCCTATAATGGTGATACTTGGTATATTATTACATTGGAGTTTAATTGCACGTCAAATGAATTGAAGGTTTACTTAAATGGTATTTTGAAAAGCACGGATCCATTTGATCTTCCAGCAACATATTTTGATGGAATTGTGTTTTCCTCTGGATTCGGATCCCAAGGAAATCTCTATATTGATTGGGTGGATTTTTCATGGGCACCTTCAGACGACACAACAACTGGATCACCTCCAATTCCAGGATTTGAATTTACATACATCTTGGTTGGTCTGATAGCTACCATCGGTATTGTCATATTTGCTAAAAAACGAAAGCCTCTAATTTCCTCTTAATTTTTTTATTAGGTCTTCATTTTTGAAAAACTTTCGGTTAAAAAAAAAGTAATGTCCTACCGTGAGTACATGTAAATATAATTAAGAAATTAGCAATTTTATTCTTCAATATTAATAATTTGGTAATTATGTCGCCATGCTGGCATGTTATCAAGCAATTGTTGGCGTATTTCGTCGCTCCATCCATAATTCTCCAAGTAATAAATCCACTGAGTCATGTTTTGGACTGTAACGCTAAAAGGAACCTTTTTGAAAATCGAATAACGAGCAATTTTCAAAGCAGTCGTGATGATGAGTGGATTATCCATCGTGTTTAAGATATTATCCAATTCATTGAATGCTTGATCTATAGGTAAAGCGTTTACTTTTGGAATTACAATGCTTTTCATTTGTGCTTTTATTGTATCATAAACTATTTTGAATAATTTATTAATGTTAATGCCTCCTTTGGCTGATACTTCAATGTATGGTGCATTTAAATAAGAAGATGCCCAGTTTTTTCCTTCTTCTGGAGTGACCATCCGATCTGGGAGATCTACTTTATTACCAACAATAATAATAGGTGTATTTCCAACCTGTTCTTGAAATTCCAAAACCCAATTCTCTAAATTCCCAAAAGATTCTCTAATAGTAACATCATACACCAATACACCGCAGAATGAACCCTTATAATAAGTAGATCGTAAGAATTGAAATCTCGCTTGTCCTGCAACGTCCCAAATCTGCATCTTAACATTCTCTTCGGGAAATTTTAGAGATTTTACAAAGAAATCAGCACCAATAGTCATTTTATAATTAGATTGAAATAGTCCTTTACAGAACCTTGTGCCAATAGCCGTCTTGCCAACGGCTCCATCACCTAAAAGGACTAATTTATAAAGTTTATCATAAGGTTGATCGTCCGGAACTACGTCTAAAAAGATATCATTGACATTTTCTGCACTCATTTTCATCATTTTTTTAAATTGATAAAGAATTATAAAACAATAATATTTTAAATATATTAAATTAGATGCAAATACTTTATATTTATTTTTTTAGGGTTAATATTGACGTGAAAAATATGGTTAATTTCATAACTATAGATGATTTGAAGAATAAAAAGCGAGCATTGATTTTTTTCGCGTTTATTGGTGCATTAAATTTTATCATAATGACAATTATTGCAATGTTTTTCTATCCTCGACCATATAATTTCTTTTTTGATCATTTTAGTTCTTTAGGATTTTTAGATGCTAATTGGTCTTCACAATTCTTTGGAGGTATATCAAGACCCTATTTACCAAATCCCGTCTCTCCAATACTATTTGTCATTGCTTTAATTATTGCAGGAGTAGCCATGATTCCTCTTTGGATTTTTCTTCCTTCGCAATTCAAAGAGTGTAAATTAGCTAGGATCCTTAGCTGGCTCGGATCTGGTGCAGGATTGATTTCATCTCCTTTTTTAATGCTAGTGGGAGTACCCGCAGATTATAACATCATGTTACATGGTATTGGTGCCATGTATTTTTTCTTATTTTTTGCGATAGCCATTATAATTTATGTAGGTGCTATTTTGCTCAATAAAGAATACCCGAATGGATACGCCATCTTTGGCATTATTGTAGGTGTAGTTGCAATTGCTTACGTTTTTATTCCATTTTCAATTTTGAATGCCTTTCATCAAAAAGTAACAGTTTATTTATTTATTGCTTGGGCGATGGTACAAGTATTTCAAGTCTGGCCCAATCTGGAAAAATAACTTTTTTTTCATAAATTTAAAAAGAAAGTATATTGTCTTTTTCTTAATTTATTAAGATATTAAATTCTGAAATTTTACTTGATTATTTATTAATAAAGTACGTTCTGAGTAGCAGAAACTCTCAAAATTTTAAATTTCAAATTGAAAAGGGAATTTATTGAGCGAAATTAATTTTTTATTTTGAGATACATAATAAGTATCTTCTAATCTTACACCACCATGATCAAATTCATATACAGCGGGCTCAATTGTAAATACATTACCTGTTGTCAACATTTCTTCACTTGTTGGACCTATTGATGGTGATTCATGAACCTCAATTCCCACGCCATGTCCTAAACTATGAATGAATTCACAATGTAAATCTTTTTCTATGATATTTCTTGGTAATTCATCTAGCTTTTTTCCGAGCATTCCAAATTCATAAGATCCTTCTCCTGCTTTTTTAGCTTTTATTATCGTATCATAAAATTTTTTATCTTTTTCTGAGGGCGTTCCTAGAAACACAGTTCTTGTCATGTCATTACAATACCCTTCATAACAAGCACCGATATCAACTAAGATGATTTCATTTTTCCTTATTTTTCTTTTGGAAATCGTGGCATGCGGTAAAGCTGAATTTGGCCCTGATGCAACAATAGTATCAAATGCAGGTCCTTGAGCTCCTTTTTTTTTCATTTCATATTCTAAATTTGCAGCAATCTCTGATTCCATTATCCCAATCTCTATAGAATCAAGTGCAACTTTCATGGCTGCATCAGTAATACTTGCAGCCTTTTGTAATAAAGATATTTCCTTTTTTGATTTTTCTGTTCTTAATTCTGAGATAAGTTTATTAGCGGGTTTCAGTTTCAAGTCTTTTAACTTGGATTTAATATGCTCTGTATAAATAAAAGTAATGTAATCTTCTTCAATTCCAATGTTAAATTTATCTTGTTTTATTAAATAGTCCGTTAGAATTTCTAGAAGTTTCTTATTAGATTCCATTTGGACAACTTCCAATTTATCTGCCTTAGTTCTGGCATCATCATACTCTAATGAAGGGACAATTAGCTCTTTTTTATCGCCATTTACGAATAAAAAAGCAGTTGCATGTGGAAAATAACTGGTGAAGTAAAATATATTCTTAGGGTTCAGGATAAGCATGAGATCAATATTATTTTCTAATATTTTTGTTCTTAGTTTTTCTATTCTATTCAGAATCAATTTGTAACCTCTCGAAACTTGTCTCTTAAAAAATCAATAAAAGGGTATAACAATTAAAAGAAATTCACATTTAAAATACTTAATGAAGAAAATTATTTTGGCATCTCAATCTCCTAGAAGAATTGAATATTTAAAAAAATTAGGTATTGATTTCCAAATAAGAAAAGCTAAAATACATGAATCTGATTTTAATCCAAATTTACGGGATCCAATTGAGCACGTTAGATTATTAGCTTTTCATAAGGCATTAAGTGTTTTAAAAAGCAAAAATGAAATAGTAATTGGTGCTGATACAATAGTTGTTGTAAGAGGGGAGATTTTAGGGAAACCAAAATACGAAAAAGAAGCCATTCAAATGCTGAAAAAATTGAATAATAAAGTTCATGAAGTTATCACTGGTCTTGCTCTCATCACACACGAGAAAAAAGTGGTGGGCCATGACATGACTATTGTGAGATTTAAAAAATTAAAAGATAAAGATATTAAAAAATATGTCAAATTAAAAGAAAGTTTTGATGCTGCAGGTGGATATAAAATACAAAAAAATGGTGGAAAGTTCATAGAATATATTGTGGGGGACATTGATAATGTTGTTGGATTTCCTGTTAAATTATTTAAAATAATGTACAAGTGGATCCAAGAATTTTAAAAATTATTCTAAAAAAGAAATTTATTTTTTATTTTTCTAGTTCTTCTTTGACTTTTTCAGCTGTTCGTTTCATATCCAAGAATATTAAACCGAGTTTAACGTTATTTGAAGCACTAACTGTTAAAACTGCATTTTCACCACAACTAATACTAATTAAATAGCCATCCGTACCTTTTATTAAAACTTGCAGAAGTTCACCTTTCATAAGCTCTTGAGCAGCGCGTTCACCTAGACTTAACATCGCTGCGGTCATGGCTGCAACTCTTGTTTCATCTACATCTCGAGGCAAGGCGCTTGCAATTGGAAGTCCTTCAGCACTAACTATTGCAGCTGCTTCAATTTCTGGAATTGAACTCTCCAAATCTTTGAGATATTCCATCAATTTTGAGGATTTCTCTCCAGAAGGCTGCATACCGAAACCCGGAAAACCTGCTAAATCATCTGGACCCAAATCTTGAGGTGGACCCAAGTCTGGAAAGTCTGGTAACTTCATTGGCGGCGGTTCGCCCATCAAACTACACCATTTTTTGTTTTTTTATGTTCTTTGAGGAATTAATTTCTGTTAATATTTTAACTTTTATAAATTATAATGTTTATGTTTTCCTATTATAGATAGTTTAGACTTCTTCAATATTTTATTTTTTAAATCGAAAATAAAAAATTTAGTATAATCGTGCTATTACCAACTGATTAAAAATGTAGGATTCTTCAAGATAGAAAAAAAATTAAAGTTAAAAAAGTAGAATTCTTATACCATTTTAAGGACAATTAGTAAGGAACCCGTCTTGAATCCAATTTCACATTTTTTAGCAGGCTATCTAATCGGAAGGGCTTTAGACCTCAGAAAAGAGAAGTTATTTCTTATAACGTTGACGTCAATAATATCTGACTTTGATGTACCTTTTTTTTATTTAATAACTGGATTTCAGAATCCTTCTTATTTCCACGCTGGAATAACTCACACTTTTTTATTCGGTCTTATTGCATCAATATTACTATCTACTATTATTTTTCTTTTCATGCGTAAGAATGATGATACGATTAAAGCAAATCAATTGTTATATTTGATTGGATGCGCATTTTTGGGCATAATACTACATTTTTCAATGGATTTAATAACCACTACAAACGAATATGCTATTTTCCATCACGTATATTTTTGGCCTCTTTGGAATTTTAGCTTTCATTTGGAATATATCTTTTTATCTTTGAATGATCCTATCATTTGGATCTTGCAACTAGGAATTAATTTTTTAATAATTGGTTTCTTTTTACGTGATTATTTTATCATGGAAAAAAGACCTTGGAATTTATTTATCAAAATGGATGAAAATGCAAAAATTTCTGTCTTGGATAAGGTTCTTGTCATTTTGATACTAATATTTTATATTTATTGGCAAACTTCGTTAATTCTAAAAATTTTTGGCGGAGAAACTTTTGATATAGTGGCTTTTTTTGTTGGTATTTTTACCTAACAATCTGATGAATTATTTGTTTTTCTATCATGTGATGAGGATTGTATGTTGACTTCGCTTGACGTAAACCTGGGCTTCCTAAATCTTGCTCTCTATTTACATATTTAACATCCTTGCAACATTTTTTGATGAAAAAATTATTAATTGCTTGATATGCTCCCTCATATTCCACGTGTGCTTTTTCAACGTGAATTACCAATGTATCTTTATTCAATAACTCTCCAAAAGTGTAGGCTACGCATTCGTCCTCGATGAATAATACTCCTCCCCGATAGTTTAATTCAGAATAATGGTCGATTGCTTTTAAAATGGCTTTTTGCTCTTGTTGAAGATCTTCATTCAACATGCATTCATTCTTATTGCACCATTCAAGTTGCAATTTTTTGCAGTCCTCCAACAACTCTTCATTTAATAATTGAAATTTGTGTTTATATTTTTGATTAAATCGTTTTAATAGCTTTCTCTTTTGGTAAAATTTATTTCCTGAAAGATTAATTAAGTCATTTTTATCATAAACGTAATCCCAATTATTTCGATCATCAAATATTGTCAATTGATTTAATGAAAATGTTGGATATGTTTTAATTTCTTCAGTAATGTTTCTAGGGCATCTATGTACTTCTATGTTTACTATCTCTTCATATAAATTAGTAATAATTTTCGCAACTGAAGGTCCAATAGGGGGCAATAAGAAGAGATTTTGCTTATTTGCTTTGTAAGAATTGCTTTTTTGGAAAAAAGAATCTGAGAAAATTATGAGATGGTCATTCCATTCAAAAAATTTTGTTTCATAATAATCTTGCCATATGAATAGATTCGTAAATGTGAGTTCTGATATTTCAGGTGAATATTTCTTGAGATAAGTATCAAATAATGGTTTATCTCCAATAGTTATTTTAGTTGCCGATTCCAAATCCATGATTACTAACTCAAATTAAAAATAGGAAATAAAAAAGTTGAATTACATGTCTTCTGTAAGTTTTAATATCTCATTTACTACTTGATCATTTAATGCGGGCGATCCTAAAGTTTCTAATTCGTTATTGAATTCATCGAACAAAGATTTCAAATCTTTTCTGTAAAAATTAACTATTTCTTTAGTTTTATCCAACCCACGACTGAATAATGTATTTCTTAGTAACCATCTTCTATATTTAGGATGTTCAGTTATCATAGATAGTTTATTCTCAATGGCTCTTTAAAAATTATCTGGTGAAAATTTTAAGTTCAATTAAAAAATAAAATATTCCAAAAATGCGTCATACGAATTAAAATAAAATAAGTTGGGAATTGGATCCAATTATCAGATTAGAAAATCTTAACGCCTTTATCCTTCATTACAATTAAAATGTATTCCTCTTCGGGAGCTATTAAGACTTCACCATTAGCGGTAGTCAGAGTAAGAAAACTCATTTGTTCAGCAGGTGCTTCGGAATGGATTTCAGAAACGACAGTTCGAGCTTTTCCTATTAACGACGTTATGTGGGCTGCAATTTTTTCAGTTTTATCAGTATCATAAGTAGTAGAAATAGGAAGCCCTTCCGTGTTGGTAACAATTACTCCTTTTACGCCTTCAAATCTTTTTAATTTTTTTAATGTTTCATCGAAAGATACGCCGGCCAATCAACCGTCTATTCACCTCCAGGACACTTAGAGCTTTTCTCAATTGGTCCAGAATTTAGAATTTTTTTCACTAATTAACACCTTATTAATAATTTACCTTGATATATATTTTTTAATCTTTTCTAACATAAAAAGGTTTTTTTTTATATAAATATTTTCAAGAATGCGAAATAAATCAAATATTATTTAATTTCGAGTATATAATTTATTTATTTTGATATATTGTAAGAGAAATTGATTTATCGTAAAATTATTATTATATTATGTTCTGAAAGTTTTAATTATTCCATAATATCTCCTAAAATAAAATTTTTCTGCCATCCATACTCATTAAGTTGCCATAGAAGATGTTTTACACTTTCAGAAATTTTAATATTTTTTTTAAAGAGTTCTATCATCCAATTAGTTATAAAATTCCTTCTTTCCTCTCTACTTTTGCATTCAAAAATACTGATAGTATTTTCCCAGTAATCTAAATCAAAATAGAGATCCTCATTCAGCTCAAAAAATTCACCAATAGAAGATTCAGAAACCTTTTTTTCAATCCAGTCTTTCTTCTTCTTAAATCTATCGTCACAAAGTAGGATTTGTACTGTGTCGAAATATATTGCGTCTTTTAATTCAACAGAATATTCTTCTGATACTAAAATCCTTTTAAGCTGTTTGTACTCCTTCCCAATAAAGAAATGGTCGTAAAAAATCAAAAGAGAAATTACTTTTTTTAAAAGATTTTCACCTGAATTAAATCTATCTAGGTCTTTCGTAAAATTAATACGTTCTACATGCTCGCCCCTATAATCTTGTTCTCTAAAAAATAAAACCTCTTCTCCTTGATAAATAGATACCAGAAATTTTTTTATAATTCTATTAAATATTTTATTCAACTCCTCCATCTCTGCTGTATCTAGTGAACCAGCAATTAAATTTTCTTTTAATAATTTAAATCTTTCAGTATTGTTCTTATCTGGAAAATCATTGAATAATTTATGTAATAGAAATTGGAACTCTCTTTTTTCATTTATATCTAACTTTATGTCAAGGGATTTTTTTTTTAAAACATTAAATCTATATTTTTCAGCGTCTTCCATAAGATGAAATCTTTTCTTTGAACATTTATATCTTTTTTAAAAATTCAAACAAATAGTCGATTAAACATTTAAGGATCTCAGAAATGTTCAGGGAGAATCATTATTGACTACCATCTTGGTACAAAATAAATAAGAAAATTTAATTTAAAATTCGAATTTTGGTAATTTTTTCTGAACCTCTATCAGATTAAAAAAATTAATTCTAAACTAAGGTTGAAACATTTGTATTGTTGATATTTAATTTATTGTACTTTTTCTTATTCTTAAATAAATATTATTTATTTTAAATTTGTTTGTTAGTTTTATTACAAATAAGAATAACTATATTTAAAAATAAAAGAAAAATTAATTTAAGATATTTGACATTGAAAGAATATTGTTTACAAATTATTTGATTCACAAATAATGTATCATTGGGTGTTCATATGGTTGATAAAAACGAAATCGAGAAAGTTTTAGGGAATTTAATGGATACTATTCCCGAGATTGAAGGATTAATTTGCGCAGAAAATGGAAAGGTTGTAATTGGACAAACATTGACGGATTTAGATTTAGAAAAAATTTCAGAAAGTTGCATTAAAATTCTAGAAAATGGAGGAACTTTATCTGAAACAATCGAGAAGGGTGGCGTGAAAGAAATAAACGTGAGGTTCGATGAAGGCTATGCCGTAATCGTTGGTTCTCCGAAATTATTATTCATTGCATTAACAGGGAACGATGCTGCACCATCTTTAGGATTAATTCAAAGAAATTTACGTTTAGCACTTCCAAAATAATTTTTACATACTATTTTTACAAATTCTTTTCATTTTTACATCTTAAAATTATTAGCTAAAAAGTTCATTAAGTATGATTTTTTAAATCTCATAGAAATCATGTGGATATTTTATAAATGAAAGAACTTAAATGGCAATTTCTATTGGGTATCTCATTAATTTTAATTTCAATTATTGTTTATTTTATTCATTTCATTATTTTTCAAGATTTACATCATATTCTCATTTATTTAATTGGGGATATTGCATTTGTTCCTATTGAGGTATTAATGGTAACGTTGATACTTCACCAATTATTAAGCATGAGAGAAAAAAAAGCCATTTTGAAGAAATTAAATATGGTTATTGGAGCGTTTTTCTCAGAGATAGGAATTTATTTATTAAAAAAATTCTCAGAATTTGATCCTAAGGTTGAAGAATTAAGAAATAAACTTCTAGTGAAGACTAATTGGGAAATCGAAGATTTTATTGGAGTTAAGTCTTTTTTGAAAAACTTTGATTGCAGCACAGACTGCAAGACAAGTGATCTAGAAAAGTTGAAGGAATTTTTAAAGAAAAAAAGAACTTTTTTGCTCGCATTGTTAGAAAATCCAAATTTATTAGAACATGAAACTTTTACTGAGCTTCTTTGGGCCGTTTTTCATCTAATGGAGGAGCTTGAACATCGGGATGAATTAATTTCCATATCTCAAGCTGACTATCAACATTTAACTGGAGATATAAAACGTGTATATTCATTATTAATTGCTCAATGGTTATCATATATGGAACATTTAAAATCAGATTATCCATATCTTTTCTCACTAGCAATGCGAACCAATCCTTTTGACCTTAATGCATCTGTACAATTTACTTGATTTGTATTAAATCAATAAATGGAAAAAATTTAAATGAATATTCAAAATATGGAAATAAAAGAAAATTCGTGATTAAATGGTAGTTTGGCAAGGTAAATCTAAACGTAAAAAATCAGGTTCAGGTGGAAGAAGAAAGCGAGCGAGATCGAAGAAAGCGTATGAAATGGGTTCTCCCGCTATAGAAACTTTCATTGGGCCGTCTAAAACAAAGTTTAAAAAAGCTCGTGGTCATAAAATAAAACAAAAAATATTACAAGCAGAAGAGATAAACGTTACTGATAAAAACGGTGTCACAAAGAAAGTTAAAATCTCAACGTTCATTGAAAATAAAGCTAGCATCGATTACAACAGGCGTAAAATCATAACTAAGGGTGCAATATTAGAAACTGAACTTGGAAAAATAAAAGTCACAAGTCGACCTGGTCAAATTGGACAATTGAATGGAATACTTATATAAAATCAATCTACTTTTATATTTTTCACTAATAGTTGACGCCCCGATGTAATTTCGGTATTTTTTCCATCGCATTTTGGGCAATCTAACACAAAATTTATTGCGAATTTATGTAATTCTGGATTATCTTCCAATTCTTCTAAATTTTTTAAAGGTCCTTGATACCCGCAATCCTTACAGGTGATTTCCCCTTCAACAATCGTGATATTTAATTCAACGTTTTTTAATGGCTCGATGCCATCCGCAGCAATTTTGAAGACGAATCTTAATTGGTCAGGATTTACGAATGTGAATCTTCCTAATTCAATATTTATTTCCTTTATTTCTTTTACGTTATTTTGTGCAGCCACCCGCATGACTGTTCTGACGATTTGTTGAGCTGTTGAAAATTCGTGCAAGCATCACACCTTTTTTAATATGAAAAAATGATAATTATTAAAAAAAGAAATTTATCGTTTAATTAACTTATCACATGCTTTCACTGGAGTTAAAACAAATTGAAAAAAAGAGGAATGCATTATTTTTATCCTGCATATTTTGATAAGAATAAGTCCAGGAGGGAAGGCAGACGAGTTAATCTCAAACAAGCAATTGAAAAACCATCAATAGAGAAGTTGATCTTTGCAGCGCACAAATTAAACCTTGAAAGTAAGGTAGAAGATAAAGCATATTCGAGAGATCCTTGGCAAAGGGGTAGATTAGCAGTCTCTATTAAGGATAAAAAAAGCATTACTTTAAAAAAGTTAGCTAAGATACTAAAGACAAGTACTAAAAAATAATGGTTATATTTTAATTATATAATTGATTAAATTAAAAAAGAATTTATATAAATATCTTTCAGAAAAAAATGTTAATAAATCCAATTCTCCAACTATTTAACCACACGGATTGAAAATGAAGAAATTAGGTACAGTTTTGCACGTAAGCTCTCAAAATAGAATTATCGTAAAATCCGATAAAAATATTTCAATGACCGACATGGATGTCATAAACAAGGAATTGCTAAAAATTGGTAGGATTTTTGATATCTTTGGTAGTATTAAAAATCCGTATGTTTCGATAATTCCAAAAGAGCCGAAAATATTGCAAAATATAAAAGAAGGGGATGTTCTTTACTTAAAAGAAAAAGAAGTTGATATGAAAAGACCATCTCATAAAGAAAGAAAAAAAGTTAAAAGTCGGAGAAAAAAGTTTGACGCAAGCAATAAAAAATAATATAACATGTGAAGAATGCGGATCAACGATATTAATAGATAGAAATTCTGGAAGCGAAGTCTGTAGAAATTGTGGCTTAATTTTTAGATCTAATATTTTTTTTGATAATCCGAGCTTTTTTGATGTCCTATATAATAATCCGACCGTAAATAGTTTTCCAACTTCTAATACTACTAAAGATCCAAATCTATTTAGACAAATTAATTTGAAAAACATTCAAGATTTTTATTTTCAGAATAAGTTCCGTAGATTGATACAACTTCAAAAACAATCAAATTTCGATAATGGAAAAAATTTGAATTTTATTCGAGGTTTACATAATATAAAGACGATTTGTGCAAATCTAGAACTTCCTAATCAAATTGAAGAAGAAGCTGCCTCGTTTTTTAGGAAGTTTCAAAAATTAAATAAGACCCAGGGAAGGTCCATTATCAAAATTTGTTTATGTTGTGTGTATTTGGCAGCGAAATCAAGAAATAATCAATATATCATTGATGAATTGTCTTCTAGATTTGACTCAATTACGAAAAAAGAGTTAATTAAATTAAGTAATTTCATTGCAGAGCAAATAAATTTTTCATTAACTAATAACGATCCTAGCTTATATTTAACACAAATTATTCAAAAAGGGGGATTTCCAAAAGATCTTTTGGGTGAATCTTTAGGTATAATTCAGAAAATTAGAAATTTAAATACTTTTCAAGGCAAATCTCCTCAAACTATAGCAGCAGCAGCAATTTATATAGTATGTAAAAAAAATAAATTAAAAATAACTCAAAAAGCAATTAGCTTGGCAGCAAGAATTAGTAGAAAATCCCTAAGTTTAAGAATTAAAGAGATAAAATCCTTCTTAACTTGTAGTTGATAGTTTCTGTTTTAAAATTTCCGTAGCTCGATCATGAACTATTTCTGCAGGAATGTCTTGAAGCGTAATTTTTGATCTTCTACCTCGTTTTCCCCCGCCTATTGATTCGACGACCCTAAATAATATTCCTGATTGTACTAATGAATCAACATGTTTTCTATAAGTGACTTTAGCATGTTTTTCTTGCTCTTCTTCTTCGCAAACAATGCAATAATATTCAAATACCTCATCAATAGTGGTTGCTGTTTTTTTATCTTTCTTTAATACTCTTGAGACTGCAATCGCTGTGATGAGTTCATGATCATTTAATTCTTCAAAAATACCAGGACGTAACTCGGGAAATACGTGATTTTTAGCAATTCTAATCATTTCGGGCGAAATCTCTTTTTTACCTTCTCTGTCTGCTATTTTTCCTGCATAATATAAAATTTCTAATCCATGCCTTGCATTATGTGTTTGACTTGTAATATCAATTACTAAATCTAAAACTTCTGGGCTAACCACACCTTCAAAAAATCCTAATTTAATTCTATAACTATAGATCTTGTATAATTCTTCGGCAGAATAATCCGACAATTCAATAGTATCTTGAATTCGTTCGCTCAAGTGAACTTTTAAAAGTGATTTATATTCTGTCATTCTATTTATTAATATGATTGAGATGCGTGATTTCCCAAAAGGAAATGCTTCTGCAGCATGAATAAATCCTAAAATATCATCGGATCCAAGGATCGCTGCCTCATCAAGTATTAAAATTAAGTGCTCACTTTCATTTTCGAGACTTTTCATTAATTGGGTTAAATTTTGATCATCTGAGAATCCTCGTGCTTGAAACACGTTATAGTATTTTTCCAATAAATTCCTAATAATCGCTGATTTAGTTCTATAAGTATAACAATTGAAATATACAAATCTTATTTTTTTACCCTTATTTTTGAGTGTTTTCGTAAATTTATCTCTAAATAGTTTCGCCAAAGCAGTTTTACCAACTCCTGGTGCACCTATAAGAGCTACATTAACTGAAAAATCGCCTTTTTCTTCTAAAATTAAAGGTCGAAAATCTCTAGCTAATCTAGTAAGATCTTCTTCTCTACAAGGGAGTTCATCTGGAACATATTTCCTATCAAAGGTAGTCTCATCTTTAAAGACGCTGGTTCCAAATAAAGCTTTATCTATTATATCGCTCACATTAGTCCCCAAAGAATTGGCATGATTTTGTCGGTAATAATTGAAATATATCTAATATTTTTTAAACTCATTAAGTTATAATATTTCTACAAAGAAATTACGAGAATTAGATATTAATTATTTTCTATAATATCTTAAAAACCTTTGATTTTTGACCGAAAAAATAAAATAAATTAGGTTTATTTAGTCGAATAAAGATATGCATTTGTTTTATCTGTCGTTCCTACGCATTCAACTTTTCCTTCTTCTTCTAGTGATTTCAAATATTTTCGTACCGTGCTTACGCTGAAATTAAAATGCTTTTTAATTTGTTTAACAGTTAATTTTTGTTCTTCTAAAAGCTCTATCATTTGTTCTTTAATAGTTTTTTCTTTACGTGACTCTTGTTTTGGAAAGATATTTTCAGCGATTTCTTCGAATTCTTTGTAATTTCCTGATTCTAAATTTCTCAAAAAGAAACAATATAGATCGAGTTCTTTCATAAAAGTGACAACTTTGAATTGGTCAAATCCAATTTCTCTTGGTTTGAATTGACCTCCTCCATTAAACATCAGATAAAAACTAGTTAAATTCGATTCTAAGTCAAAATCTAAGGATTGTTTGGAAAAAATCTTTGAAAACCGTAATACAGGACCACTTAGCGTGTCAAATCCAATTAAGGCAACTGAATGTAATTTATTTTTGATATCATTCATTTTCTTCTTCACCATTACCTGTTGCTTCTAATAACTCTTTAATTAAAATATACCTTATTTTTTCTTTATTATGTTCCTCGATTGCAATTATTGGATAAGTTGGAACTCGCAATACATCTTCTACTGTCTTTGCTCCCATTTTGCCATCCATGTCTTGTTTATTTGCTATTGCTATAACCCTGCATTTGCTATTTTTACGCAATATAAAATCAATTATTTGCTTAGTTTGTAAAACATTTTGGGGTGTTGAGTCCGTAACCACTACTGCTAAATATGATCCTTGTAAAAATGAGTTCCACAATGGTTCAAATTGTTTTTGACCACCAATATCCCATAATTTTATTTCATGTTCTCCTAGTTTTACTGAGCCAAAATCTAATCCCATGGTAGGTATATAATCTAAATTCGGGGATGCTCCTGCAAGCAATTTCATTAAAGTACTTTTACCGACAGCCGGATAACCTATAAAAGAGACCTTAACTGCAACCATTTTTTTCACTTTATTATTCAATGAATTAAAAATTACTTGTAGAACATTCATTAGATAAAAAATATGTACCTGAGTGTTATCCCGATAATACAAATAGGGTGTAATTTTGATTTTTATAAAAAAGAAAAATGTTAGTTGTATGAGAAATAAAAAAACATTTTAATTCAAATTACATTATGATAATTTAATTAGGCACTTAAAATAGAATAAAAATTAGAAAATTTACGCAAAAAGTGAAGTAAAAATGCCCTCTTGTCCAGAATGCTCAGGATTGATGAAATATAATAGAAATACAAAATTGTATCACTGCATGCGTTGTGGGTTGGTATTATCAAGAAGAGAAATTGATGATGCTCATGAAAAAAGACGCGATCTTATAGAAACAGATAAAGCAGATCGTCTAGAAGAACGTAAAAAACGACATAAAGACTATCTAAACTGGTACCTGAGCAAAAAAGAAGAATAAGAAGCAATTTTATGGTTGAAATTAAATCTTAAACTATTTTTCGAATATGGAGAGGATTATATGGTTAATGCTTTGGAAGGAATAAAGATATTGGATTTAAGTCTCTTATTTCCTGGTCCATTTGGAACAAGATATCTTGCTGATTTTGGTGCTGATATTATCAGGGTTGAATATCGAAAGAAACAAGATATGGCAAGAATTCCACCACCCATGGCAGGTGATAAAAGCCAGAAAAAGAGACAAAGCTATTTTCACCACATATTGAATAGAAATAAGCGTACGATTTCGATCAATTTAACGACTCCTGAAGGAGTTGAAATTTTTAAAAAGTTAGCAAAGGAAGCAGATGTTATTGTTGAACAATTTAGACCTGGTGTTGTAGACAAATTAGGAATAGGATATGAAGAAATTAAAAAAATTAATCCTAGAATAGTTTATTGTTCTATCACGGGTTATGGTCAAAATGGTCCTTATAGGGATAAAGCAGGTCATGATTTGAATTATACGGGATTTGCAGGGTTAGCATCCTTGCATAGAACAAGAGAAATGGAACCCGTTTTGCCAGGTATTCAAATCGCAGATATGTTTGGAGGTGGATTACATGCAATCATTGGTATTTTAATAGCCTTGATTGCACGAGAAAAAACTGGAAAAGGACAATATATCGATATTTCTATGATGGATGGATGTGTATCTTTTCTTCCTTATATTTTACAAGCGTATTTAACAGATAGCGTTAAAATAAACGTTAAAAATACGACATTGACAGGTGGTTTACCTGCATATCAAATTTTTAAATGTAAAGATGGAAAATATATAACAATTGGCGCAATAGAACCAAAATTTTATCAAGAATTATGTGTTGCCCTCAAGAAAGAAGGTTTATTTGATAAAGATTCGATGGAGCAGAGTTATGAAGTATTTAAGAACGTCTTTTTACAAAAAACACGAGACGAATGGTTTGAAATATTACAAAAAATTGATACATGTGTAGCGCCTATGAATGAAATATGGGAAGTGGAAGAGGATCCTCAAGTAAAAGCTAGGAATATGATTATTGAAGTTGATACAATTCATGGAAAAATGAAGCAAATTGGTTTCCCTATAAAATTATCTGAAACCCCTGCAAACTTTCGCTTTGGTGCTCCCCTACCTGATGAGCATACCGATGAAATTTTAAAGGGACTTGGATTTTCCGATGAGGAATTGAAAGAATTAAAAAAAGTAAAGAAAGCAATTTAACCCTAGTTGAGGCCTAAATCAAATGAGCTCTGGCTTGAAGATGTTTACATCCCATAAAATTGGATATCTTAAAATTAAGAATAGAATCGTAAGATCTGCAACTTACATGGGTACTGCAGACCGGGAAGGAAATGTTACTGAAAATACAATTACTCTATATGAGGAATTGGCGAAAAATGAAGTCGGATTAATTATATCTGGCTACATGTACGTGAATAAAAAAGGAAAGGCAGCACCAAATCAACTTGGAATTTACGATGACAAGGTAATACCATCCTTAAAGAGACTAATTTCAAAAATTCATGATCATGAAGCGATTCTTTTTGCCCAAATTGCACATGGTGGACGTCAAATAATTGGATCGCCTCAAAAAAAATTAGATATAATTGCTCCGAGTCCTATTCCCGACAAATTATTAAAAGTCAAACCAAGAGAAATGACTAAAGATGACATAAAAAATGTGATTCAAGACTTTATATCAGCTACAACACGTATTTATCAAGCTGGACTTGATGGTGTTCAATTACATTGTGCTCATGGATATTTACTTTCTTTATTTATTTCTCCATATTGTAATAAACGGTCTGATGCTTATGGTGGAAACCTCGAAAACCGATTTAGAATACTTGAAGAGATTGTAACTGGTATTCAAGATGAAATAGGAAAAGAATTCCCAATAACTGTGAAAATTAACGTTGCTGACTTTGTAAAGGAAGATCCACAATTAACAATTGATGAATCGAAGATATTAGCAAAAAAATTAGCTAATTTAGGGGTGGCTGCAATAGAACCATCTGCTGGTTTATATGAAACTGCCATGAACGGAAATTTAACTGCCATGAGAACAAAAATTAGAACTGAATCCGATGAAGCGTATTTTCTTCCTGAAGCGAAGATAATTAAAAAAGAAATTGGAAATGTTCCTGTAATATTGGTAGGAGGAATTCGTTCTAAGGGTGTTGCAGAACGCATTTTAAATAATGGCATTGACTTTATTTCCCTTTCACGCCCGCTAATTAGAGAACCAGACTTAATTACTAAATGGAAAAATGGAACAAGTACAAAAGCTGATTGCATTTCTTGCGCTCGTTGCTTACTTTCTGCAAGTCCAAAAGGTGTTCAATGCATACCACTCAAAAAAATCTTACTAAAACAAAAATCAAATTAATTAATTGCAGGGAGTATATAATTTATTGTTCTAATAAAGCAAAATATATTAAATATATCGCTTTATTTGTTTTTTTATTATTTAAATTCAAATTCAACGTGTTTTATAGAACCATCTTTTTCATTATAAAGATAACCTTGAATCATCACGTTATCAGGAATTACTTTTGATTGTTGCATCAAATACAACCTTTTCAATTGGAGTTGTATGTTTTGGATTGGATCATTAAATCCTCCTATAAATTCCCGAAAACTTATGGTATTGTGGAGTTTTTCATTAAATTTTTCGATAGATAATCCTGTTTTGACATATATATTATTTATAATTTTTTTAAATTCTTTCTCATTTATTGTCATTCCACAATCCAAGTGACCAAGTAATATGATTTTATTTACAGAAAGTCCATAAATAGAAATAATTAAATTTTTGAGAATAGAACTATCTATTATATTTCCTGCAGTTCGGATTACAACAGCTTCTCCAATTTCTAATTTGAATAATTTTTCAACGAGAATACGGCAGTCTATACAAGTTAAAATAGCTGTCTGAAGCTTTGGAATCTTTGATAAATTTCCATGGGAAAATTCTGAAAATTCAAATAATTGGAAGTTACGAGCCTTTCGGATTAAATTATCCAAAGGATCTTTCTTTATATAATTATAAACATTCTTATCCACTAAATCCGAAGATTTATTTTCCATATTTTATCAACTCATTGTTAATTTTAATTAATAAACACTATTTTTCAAGGCTAAATAACTATTACATGAATCATATGCATAATCTGGTGAAATTTTAAGGAGCCTTGTGAGATATTCACAAGGATTTACTGTTTTTTCTAATATTTTAAGTTCATCATCATCATATGAATCTAAATTAAAAATTATTATTAAAACTTCTCTATATTTATGTTTATTTAGCAGTTTTTTTCCTTCTTCAATCAAATATCTGACTAGTGTATTTGAAGTATTCCTTCCATCAATTAATATTTTTAGAATTCTTGATTTAATATTATCGTTGTGATTTTTTTTCCAATATTCTTTTTCTACTTCTGTGAATTCATCCACATCTGAGAATGATGATTTAATTCGGTAACAAAAATAACCATCTTTATCATCCACCATCTATTTCACCTCTTTGAGAATTTTATATTAATCATTATAAAATCCTCTTCTTTATGATTTAGCCAAAAAAACATAAAAAATATACAAAATATATATGTTCAATTACAATATCTTGACATTTTTTTGGTGTTAAAATTAAAATCTTTTATAATAAAATAAAAAATCCATCCCTTTAATGAAGAAAAAATAAAATAAAAGTCATTTTTCAAATATTTCAGAAATCTTTTTTCTAACTTGGTTCATATTAACATGGCAATATCCACCAGAATTTATTTGAAGATATTTTTGATGGTATTTTTCCGCTGGCCAAAACTTTTGAGCTGGTAAAAGTTCTGTTGCTATAGGTTTTAGATATTTTCCTGAAAGATTTAATTTTTTAATTGATAATTTTGCTTTCTCCTGCTGCTCAATATCATGATAAAATATTATGGAACGATATTGGGTACCAACGTCATTTCCTTGCCTATTTACTTGGGTAGGATCGTGTATAATCCAAAATATTTCAAGTAATTGCTCATAATCAGTTTTCTCTGGATCAAAATAAATTTCAATAGCTTCTGCATGTCCTGTTATTCCAGAACATACTTCCTTGTATGTTGGATTCTCAGTAGTACCCCCAGCATAACCAACTTTGGTTTTTAAAACACCTGGAACCTTAAGAAATGCTTCTTCAACACCCCAAAAACAACCACCTGCAAAAGTTGCAACCTTTGACTTCGTTGGCATTTTTAACACATTTATTTATTCAAATTAATTGAATTTTAATCATTATGAAAAGTAAGTTAAATAATTTCTTTTATGTTTATGGTATTGAGGATAAGCTGGATGTTTTTAAATGCAAGTCAAGAAAAAATTAGGGCGATTTAATTTTTTATTTTTATAATATGTTACCGAACACTTTCGAATAATTTATCAAGTCCTTCCAATTCATCCATAAATAATTTTAAATAAATTATTCCGCCGTTTTATTTGAAATGAAATATCTCTGAAGCATTGAAGATAGTTAATATATTTCTTCTCTTAAAAAAAATAATTCAATTAAAAGCCCTTTGTATCATAATTTCCTTTGTATCATAGTTTTATTATGAATCTCAATAATCTTTTCAATTACATTCATTAATGTAAAAATATTAAATTCTAAAATTTTTAGTAGTTTTTTAAATAAATAATTAAGATTCAGGTATTTTTTCTGACCAATTTTATTCTTAGAATACCCTTGTTAAATTTATTCTCTGTAATTCCAATTTTAGAATTTCTATCAAATTTAATTTCTTTAAAAAATTTTCTATTCTCATCAAATATTGTGAGAATGTTATCAGTAAAAACGATATTAATATCTTTCTTTTTAAATTCCCTTAAATCAATAATAATCTCCGTATAATACTTATAATGAAAGATATCAATTAATCTATTATCTGTAAAATCCTTTTCCATAAATTTAAATTCTTCTATCTCTTCATATCGCATTGAAGAAATGTTATTTTTATCGTTCTTATCTTTAAAAAAATGAGTACCCAAATATCTTCTAATTATTTCATCCATTTTATCCTTATCTTTTGAGGGGAAAATACTCATCAAAAATTACTCCATTTTAAATTCAATAAAATAAAATGAAGCATCACTATAAATACCTTATAAATTAGGCATGTTTTTATGGGAAAAAATTTCTATCAATAATTTGTTAATTGATGAAGATATCATATTAAAATCTTGAAGAATTAAAAAATAATATTGAGTAAAAACCAAAATAATCGAGAATGGATAAGTTACGTATAAAATATATTAAATATTTAAAAAATTAAACATAAAAATTAGATATTATTTAAAATCTATTAAAACGATTAACTCCATAAAGTTTGATTTCTCTGACCATTAATTAAAATTTAGAATTATTATTTATGAATTTCTAAAAATATTATATGATAAGGATTAAGATGACAACATTCCTTATTGGTTGTGCAGGTTGGAATTATGATGCTTGGATCGGTCCTTTTTATCCTATTAATCTACCTAAACATAAACAATTACAATTTTATTCTAAGATATTTGATTTTACAGAAATAAATTCTACATATTATAATCTCCCCTCTGAAGCGACCTTAAAGAATTGGACCAAGCAAGTATCTGAGAAATTCACGTTTTCAGTGAAGATTTGGAAGAAAATTTCTCATGAAATGAACACTCTTGATTTGGAATCTAAAATTGAAGTTTTTTTTAAAAGATTGAAAATAATCGAAAATAAAATTTCGTTTTATTTAATTCAATTTCCACCAAAATTTTCTTTAAATACTCAAAATATTAAGCGGTTTGAACTTCTAATAAATATAGTTCCAAAATCTAAACCTATAGCATTTGAATTTAGAAATAATTCTTGGTTTGAATTCGCTGATCTTCCAAACTATATCGATGGGAATAAATCCGTTCTAGTAACCACGTATTTAGAAGGAATTAAACCAATTTATTTGCCTAATCAAAAGTTCTATTACATCAGATTGATTGGAGATAGAACTATCACAGAATTCAATCGCGTTCAAAGATCTAATGAGGAGGTGTTAAATGAAATTGAAATGAATTTAAAAAATATTAAAACAAACTTTAAAGTTAATGAAACCGTAGTTATTGCATTTAATAATCATTTCAGCGGTTTTGCACCTCAAAATGTTAATGAATTTAAAAAAAGATTAGGTTTAACATTTCGACCGTTTAAAACTCAAATGAAATTAACAGATTTTATTTGATCTTTCATAAGAAAATTTTTTAAAACATTATCAAATTAATTTGTATATTAAAAAATATTTCAAAAGATGAGAATAATGGAAGAATATGAGGATCTTACAATCAAAAGATATAAATCAAAAATTAATTTAGCTATTATATTTGGATTATTTTCCTTTATATTGATTTTATTCATCACTATATTGGTTGTAACTGATCCTACAATAGTAATATTTTTAAATCCTACGGTTTTGCAAACAGCTAATCCTATTGTATTTTTTTGGAATGTTCTTTTTGTAATTGTTTCAGATGTCCTATCATACAGTTATATAGTGGTAATAATAGTATTGTTTTTCCTTTCTTATGTTCCCGATAAAAGATTAGAATTTTTAAAAAAATATCGGTTTATTTTGTTTATAGCATGTATTACTGGATTTTTAACTCAAATAACTGTTAACACGTTAAAAGTAGTAATTCAACGACCTAGACCCTATATTACATACTCCGATCTCATTCACTTATTTTCTCATCTCTCTGATTCACATAGTTTTCCGAGTGGACATACGGCATCTGCATTTGGATTTCTTTTACCAATTATTTTATTTCAAGATAAGACATGGAAAAAAATGTCAATCTTGGTTATTCCATTAGCTGTTGGATTTTCAAGGGTATATTTGGGTGTACATTATTTATCTGATGTATTAGGTGGAATGCTTTTAGGAGTTTGCTTTTCTATTATTATAAGCTTACTGATATTTAAATCAAAAGATATTAAATCTGAAAAAATATTTAAATTCGGCAATTATGAATTACCTTATAAGCAATTCATTTATTTATTGGTAGCTGGTTTTCTTCTTGTTATATTTTTAGCAACTGAAATTTTATTGGGATAAAGCGTTTGAAAAAAAACAAATTTTTATAAATTAATTTTTTAAATAACGATAGAAAAAAAGAAATTAAAAAAAGAGTGATGAAATGCCAGGTTCACATGGTTCTCTAACAAAGGCTGGAAAAGTCAGAAATCAGACTCCAAAGGTCGAGAGCAAACGACCAAAAAAACTTAATCCAAAAATGAGAAATAGAAAAAACTTTTTTAAAAGAGTAGTCCTCTCAGAAGCTTTAGGTCAAAATAAAGACCGAATGAGAAGAAGATAATTATTTTTTCAAAAAAATAAAAAGGGATTTGGATTAATTAATTCCTTTTTTACCCCACAACACTTAGATTACTTTTAATGTAATTTCTACAGTCGAAACACTGAATTTGCCGCGGTCTCGGGATTCGATCATTTCGGTTCCGGTTACAATTTCTCCAACTTCAACCTTGTCTTTCATGACTTTGGTTCTGGCTATTTCTGCTACGTCTACTGCTCTACTAATAGCACGCCCACGAGCTTTTAGAACAATTTCTTTAATACCTTTGTTCACAATTTCAAAAACGGCCATAACGTAGGACATCGGGGGTTTCTGCCCAATAAAAACCACATTTTCTGTCTTATCACTCATTTTAATTACCACATTTTTTTCTTTGATTTAAACTTTTAATTTAGTGTTACTTAGTATTTAGATCTTAGGAAATTTTTGATTTTTCTTGTTTTATTTGTCATTCAAATGCATTTTACTTTTTTTGTATCGAAAAATAATTTCCCTTGATGGTTTCAATTAAATTCATTTTATATTTAAATGTTTATATTAATTTAGAAGATTATTTAACTTATTAATGCACTTTTTTTATTTTACTATCTATTTAATGATGATTATTTGATTTTAGAGATTTACATGCAATGATTCATACTTTTTCTAGTATGATTTCATCGCCATCATTCACTTGCAAAAATATTTTTGGATCAACATCAATAATTTTTCCCAAAACATTTACAGGACCAACAGCTTTTGGCTTATTATTGCTTGTACTTGCGGGTGTCCTTCCAAAAAAAATACAAAATGCCGTACCCGAATCCCAATAACCAACTTCTCCAATTTCAACTTCAGCACGAGCATTAACCTCAAGTTTAGATGCAACATTAATATCAAAATATATTTCTTCTCCCCACATATTTACTCTTCCTGTTATTGGAAGCGATTCTTGTATTTTTCTAACAGTTACAGGGGATTCTTGAGAAAATTCAACTGTTGCAGCAATATTTTTGCTTGGAACTAATATTTTCATTTTTTCTGTCAAATAAATCTCCTCAAAATAATTATCCTTCCGATTCTTTAGAAAGAAGCATGAATCCAATTAATATAGGAACTAAAGAGAGTAAAAATAGAAAATACCAAACGAAATAAAAATATATGACATCTGCAAAATGCCACGGAGCCCAACCCATGTAAGTGATGGTTAAACCAAGATATCCCAAAAATAACAATTTTGGACCAGTATAACCTGATTTTCGTCCGTACATGAAGAATATGTAACTGATTGAAAAACAGATTGGAATCCAAATTGTAAAAAGAAATCCATACATCATGAATTCTATATCTGCAACAATGAATAGACCATAAATAAACCAAGCAAAACCAATTCCAATAACTACCATGGGTAATATGATTTGAATTCTTTTATTTTCAACAAATATTCTAAGAATTCCATATAATGATCCCGCTGCCCATAAAATCATACCGAATCGCCAAAGGAAAAAAATAAAAGGAGAATAATTTTCATTTGCTAACGGAAATCCTAATCCTCTAAATATATGCGCAACGAAAGTAATGCTATAAAAGAAAAAGCAAATTCCCCAAATTAGTAGTGAAGTATTAGAACGACCTCCAACTTCCCATCTATATATTAGATAGGAAGCAATAGTTAAAATTAATACCGTGGTATCCAATCCTAATCCAAAGGTGACAAGATTATAAAAATTACCTTTTGTTGGGTCTAAAATTTCAGGAGCGGGGGCATGTGGCTGTAAGATTAGGAAAAGTATGCATAAAATTCCAATTAAAATTATTCCTATGAAATAAAATAAATTTTTAGAGAAAGTTTCTTTAAAATCAACCACGTTCAATACCTCTTTACCATGTTTCTTTCTCAAAGCCACTAATTATCTTGCTCATTTTTTTCTTACAATCCTTTACAATTGTAGTTATATAGCTTTCCAATTTAGGAACTTGAAATTTCAAATAATTCTCAATAAAGTCGAGTTCATCAAAATCTAAATCCTTTATAAACTCATCAATTTTTGTATTAAAATTCTCCTTTTTATTGAGGACATCTTGAAGCAATTTTGCTCGACTATAAAATTTAGTCAGACTTTTATTTAATTCCTTTTCTGCATTAATAGAATCCATGTTTTTTATTCTATTTATCAAATTTTTACAGAAATTATTTGACTTTCCACTTGATATTTTCTTTTTTTCTAAATCCAAAATTAAGCTTTTCTTATAATAATGAGCGATCTTGGGTGGTCCCCCAATTATATCAGCATCAAAATATTCTTCTGTCCAATATTTCATCTTTGGAATTTTCTCAAAACTAAAAATCGTTAAACTATCAATTACAAGCTCAACTAAGGATTGAGCTCCAATTACAACAACATGTTCACCCATAACAATTGAATATAAAACTTTATCTAGATTTTTTTGAAACAAATTAAATAACAAAAGTAGACTTTTTTTAGCTTCTTTAGCTTTAGTTTTTTCCCGAAAAGACTCCATTATCAAATCTTTAATGCTTTTTTGGAAATTAAATAATTCCTCTTCAATAACTTCCTTTTCAGCTTTGGATTGGATTAATTTATTAATCGTAGCCGCAGCTTGGTTCATAATTTGTTCTAAGTTATTGATATATTTATAAAAAATCAAGTCTCCTTTTTCACTAAACAGAACTGTTATCGAACTGTCAATTGCGCCACCGCGTCTTGTATCATCTTTAATTTCTAAGGATTTTATTAACCCTTTTAATTTTTGAGAGGGAAATGGAACTATAGCTAAAGATTTTGGAATTAATCCTCTCTCGTCGGATAATAAATTAATTGATTTAAAACTAATATAATCCTTTAAAGCTACCGATAAATCTGGCGGAATCCATGCAGCAGCTTTTGGTCCAATCTTTTCATCAAAAACTGAAAAGACAATTCCTAAAATTAATTCCTCAGAAATTTTAAATCCCTTCAAAATATTTTGTAATGCATTAAGTTTTTACGATTTATTTAATATCAATTTAGATTAAACAATTGTTATTTCTCGAATTTATTTCTTTTCTCAATTTAAAAAAATAATAAATTTTGACTCTGTGGAACATATAAAAAAATATTTAACGTTTAAATTGCTAATGAATCAAAATGAATTCAATTAAGAATAAAATTTCAACAAAATTAAACAAATTTCTAAAGAAAAATCCTCGTATTGGAAATTTATTTGCCACTTTAATGGGTGCAGTGGAAGTTACGTTTCTAGAAATTTTAAATTTTATAAGTAATCATATCTTTCCAAATTTTAAAATCATCGTTCTTAGAAAATTACAAGGTCTTTGGGGGGGTAGAGTTGTACCACTTAACATTAACATTCCCGTTGAAACGAAATACCTCCCACACCAAGAAATTTTAAACATAATAAGCAGATCACACGTTTTTACTATAGGATATTGTTATTGTCGAAAAAAACATCATAATTGTGACAATCCAATATATACTTGCATTGGTTTGGGAGTTCCTCCAGGACAAACTCTCTATACTATAGATTCAAAAAAAGAATTTTTTAAAGAAGTCTCAAAAGAGGAGATTATTCAATTATTAAACGATTGTGATGATAGAGGACTTGTTCATCAACTTATTTATTTTCCAGATCCTAATTTTTATTATGTAATTTGTAATTGTTGTACTTGCTGTTGTGAAACTTTAAACAATTATAAGAAATTTCTTTCTCCAGAAATAATTAAATCTGATTTTATAGAAATTACTGATAATAAAAAGTGTATAAATTGCGGAACTTGCATAAATATTTGTCCATTTGATGCAAGAAAGTATGATTCAAATAATAAATTAGTCGTGAATCGAGAAAGATGTTTTGGTTGTGGGATTTGTATCAGAAAATGTCCTGAGAGTGCAATTAAACTGATAAAAAAGTGAAAAGAAATGGATTTTAATATTGGTATTATTGGAACGGGAAGCATAGCTATTGCACATTTAATTTCATTAAAGGAAATAATTGAAAGTAAACTCCTTTTTAATAAATATGGTATTAGGATGAAGATTTCTGGTATGTGTGATATAAATTCAGATAAAATCCATCAATTTAAAACGAAAGATATCTATAATGCAGAAATATACACAACGAATCCAGAAAAATTAATTAAAAATGAAAAGATAAACGTTCTTTACATTACAACTCCGACAAAATTTCATAAAGATCTATTTATTAAAGCTGCAGAAGCAAAAAAAAGTATTTTTATTGAGAAACCTCTTGCGTTTGAGCTGGATGATATAAAGGAAATGATGACTATTCAGAAAAAAAATGGGGTATTTTGTCAAGTAGGTTTAGTTTTAAGGCATTGCCCTTTCTTTTGGATGCTTAAAGATATAATTGTCAAAAATAAGGACGAATTGGGGTCAAACTTGGGTTTTATATTTAGAGATGATCAAGAATGGCCTATTGGGACGTTCTCCCACGCATCAACATGGAGGAAAGATCCCACCTTAGCACGAGCAGGTTGTCTTTATGAACATTCAATTCATGATGTTGACATGCTTGAATTTTTATTCTGTGATACCACGAAATTATCGAAGCTTTCTGCGAATATAAGATATTTATCTTCTTTAGCGAAAGAAGGATTAGAAGATTCTGCTATAGTTAATCTTGAATATGGAGACGGGGTTTCAGGAAGTTTATCGAGCTTCTGGCATAGAATACCTCGAGATGAAAGGAGAATTGAAATATTTTTTGAGAATGGATGTATAATTTTAGACGGTTATCAATTAATTAACTTTAATTCCTTTTTATATTATCTAAAAAAGAAAAAAAAGAAAATAAAATCCGAAAATATCATTTCAAAATATTTTGAAAAACTACAATTACCTCTGACGAAATTCTCGTTCGGTGCGTATTTCTTCGAAAATTTAGCGTTCATAGAATCTTTAATTAAAGAAGAAAATCCATATCCTGATCTACAAATCGGATTGAGAGCCCATCAAATAATAGAGGCCGCCTATAAGTCTTCTAGAGACAAAAAAGAAATATTTATTGATTTTTAATTATTTAGTCAATTTTTTTAACGTAGACTCAAATATTTTATATGCTTCTTGTCCCCAAAGCACGAAAACAACCTTTTCAATTTTTGTATCTGATTTTAAATAATTTATAGTTGTATTTAACATGATTTCTGAACATCTATCAATTGGGAATCCAAAAATACCAGTACTTATCGCTGGAAATGCTATATTCTTTAGCAAATTATTCTCTAAAACTTTCAAGCTATTTAAAGTTGCATTTTTAAGTTTTTCCTCCTCATTTCCTTCTCCCATTCTCGGTCCAACTGCATGTATAACGTGCCGAGCCTTTAAATTCCCTCCTGTCGTGATTACTGCACCTCCTACAAATGTGCCCCCAATTTTATTACATTCCTCTTGAATTTTTGGTCCACCTTTATTTCTTATTGCACCTGCAACGCCTCCCCCTAAAATTAGATTTTCATTTGCAGCATTAACGATTGCATCAGTAGATTGTTCTGTTATGTCACCATCTAATATTTCTATTATTGATTTATTTATTGTTACTCTCAACTTCTTTACCTCTCCTCATTATGGAATTATATATACCTCTCACAAAATCAATCATGCTATCCACAAAATTCGGAATTATGTATGAATTGATGATAATTACATAAATAAAAATAAAAATAATTGTTAAAGCTGCTGCAATGACTTCATGTGCAATAAATATAGAAAATCCATTTAAATACATTACAACAGTCAATGCTATCCTAAAAAAGTTTGCTAGCAATAAAGCTGGTATAAAGAATGCAAATGCAAAAATTTTCTTCTTAATTGATGTAGGAGTTGCTATAATTAACGCAGATATGAGTGCTAAACCTTCGATTGCTGCACAAGCATTAATTATTTGAAAACTAAAACCTGGACCACTAATAAAAATTTGGTTAAATGGGGAATAAAATGCCACATAATTGAATTTTACGGTGGTTGGAATGCTTATTATATCTAAAAATAATTTTGAACCTTGAGCCGCTATCCATAGCAGTCCAAAATTATCAATTAAAATATATATTAGGATTCCCGATACAATTGCTATAGTAATGTATTTTAAAGATTGCTTTAAATCCCAATCTTCATTTTGGGACTCGGTATTAATCTGATTTTCTGTCATAAACAAATTTATTTTCTATTAAGATTATTTAAGGATTATTAGTATGTAATGAGAACATTAATAACATGGAGGTTTTTTGAAAATTTCCGTGGAACCTATTTTCAACCTAAATAAATTAAAAACAGATTTCAAAGAATTTATAACTAAAAAGAAAAAATATTTTCCCTTATCTGAAAATCTTAAACGAACATTGCCAAAATATATTGAAAATCTAATAATTTGTTTTCTCCTTAAAAAAATTGAGATTGAAATCGATGTGAATAGCACTTATTTTGATAAGTATTCACGTCAATTGTTTACTGAAACTCAAATTTCTCTAATAAATGAAATTATAACAAATTTAATTAAAAAATATTCTGATTTCTCTTTGATAAATGAATATTATCTAAATCAACTCTTGAAGGAAAGAGTTTCCATGGATTTAGAAAAAATTAAAGAGGGAATAGTTTATACGCCATCTAATATTGTTGATAGGATCCTAACTAATACTCTTGAAAAACAAATAAAGGATTTATCCTTTGATAATTTAATAAAATACAAGCTTGGAGATTTATCTTGTGGAACTGGCGTGTTTTTATTTTCATCTTTGAAAATACTAAAAAATTCCTATATAAATCATATTAAATCATTTAAAGAACAAGGAATTTATGAAAAAATATGCACAAAATATCCGTTAATCGACAATTTGGATTTATTTATCATTTTAAATAACATTAATGGCTATGATATTGATGCTTTTGCTTTAAATATCTTGAAAATTTGTTTTTTTTCATTAATTTCAAAGAATAATGAGAAATTCATAATGAGTTATGAGAAATTTAAGAATCAATTGGATAAAAAAATAAAAAATATTAATATTTTTATTTTAAATAATGATGAAATTGAAAATAAAATGCCAAAATTTGATTTAATTGTTGGAAATCCTCCCTATGTGTCTTGGAGCCATATTAAACAATACAGAAAAATCTTCGAAAATGGCTCATATATGGGGTGTAAATTTGATTTCAGACCATCTCATGAAGATACACAACCCAATTTATATTTGTTTTTCTTAATTTTTTCTTTAAATCGCCTTAAAAAAAATGGAAATTTGGGATATATTATACCAACAGAATGGCTTAATCATGAAAAAGCAAAAAAAATAAGAGATTTCATTATCATGCAAAATAGGGATATCGAAATTGAACAATTTACTGATCAAACGAAAATATTTAAAATTAATCAATCCTATATTGGTACAAATTCCTTGATTTTATTTATAAGACAAAAGAATAAGCTCCCAACTATCTCGTATTCAAATATTGAAATTGATCTTTCTAATAATATAATAGAATTAAATAAAAAACGGATATTTTCTCTAAATCTTTTATTTAAACCTTGGATTTTTCTTGATGAACGATTAAAAGCAGTGAAAAATGAAATTATATCAAATAAAGACTTAATTTATTTATCTGATACTAACCATTTTTTAGTGAAATCAGGTTTTCAACCCCCAATGAAGGAAGCACTTAATTATTTTACTTTTTTTTCACATGAAATGGAGAAATTAACTGAAGGTGAAATGAAGCATGTACACCCTGTCATACTTAATTCAAATGAAATTAAAGAATATTATTTAGCAGATCCAAAAAGATTTTGGATAGTTCTTAATAATGAATTTAATAATGAATCTGAATTCAAAACTACATATCCAAATATATATAGACTTTTAAGAAGTAAAAGCATTAAAAACAATAGGAAACTCTGGTGGGAATTTCCAAATGTTAGAAATCTCCATCTTTATAAAACCGAAGTTCCAAAAATAATTTCACCACGAGTCTCCTCTAAGAATAGATTTGCATTGGATTTTAATAAATCCATTATAAAGGGAACTAATTCTATAATTATTTCTAAAAATCTATCCTATTTTTATTTACTTGGGATATTTAATTCTCGTTTAGCAAATTTTTGGTATAAAAATTTTGGATTTTCATATCATGGTGTTTCTAGAAGGTTTGAACCTGCAAAATTGAAAAATTATTTTCTACCCATAATAAATGGAGAAGACACTTTAATTTGTTTATTTTCTAAGATTATTTACAATTTAGAATCATTTGAAGAAAAAAAATGTTCAAATTTGATAGCAAATTCAAAAAAAATATTAGATCTTTTGGTTTATGAATTATATTTTAAAAGTATTGTTGGATTAAATTTAGCAAACCATTTAAATGATTCTTATAATATGTGGATTAATGAAATAAATTGTATTGGGGATAGATTTTCTGTTGAAAAAACGAATTTAATTAGTAAATTTTTAAATAAATTATCAAACGATCCTATATATCTTAATTTAATTAATACTATTTTAAATAACGAATTGATAAAAATAATTGAAATGGAATGAAAGGAGCGGTCAATTTTCAAAAATAAAATAAGTTGTTCAAAATGTGGAAAAGATCACGATACTACGCGCCATAATTTTGATGATTGGTTTATTTGTAATAAATGTGGAAAGTTTTTATGTGAAACTTGCACTAATATAAGAAATATGAAAGATATTCAAAATTTATTTATGTGGAACATGGTATCTTTTCTTTTATTTTATATAGGGATCTCAATAAGTTTAATGTCATTCGATACAATTATTGCGACTAGTCTAATTTTTTTTATAATTATAGGATTTATCTTAATTTCATTATCGTATTTGATTTATATTGCAATTTATGTAATTACACAAACAAAAAAGTTAAATAAAAATGTTGAAATAGCAAAATGTACCTGTGGTGGAACTAATCAACTTTATTTAAAGGATATTTTGATTCAATTTTGGTTTGTTTCAATTTTTATTTATGTCATTGTTCATATTATTTTTCAATTTGCCTTCATTCTTTATGAAAGTTACATTCCTGGCTCTAAATTTCCAAGTCCAGCTTATGAAATTCCTTCAATTTTGATCTTCTTAGGTTTATTTATTTTTGCAGGTTCAATTTTTTCTTTTATAAATCGAAAGAAAAAATTTAATTGGGAACATCATAAATCTCCTAAAGCATTCATTCAAACATTTCAAGTATTTTTCATTACAATTTCCTGTACTTTAATTGCAAATACTTTTATTAATCCCGTATTTTTACAATATAATCATTTATTGTTTTATGAAATATTTAACAAACTCTCGCTAGTATTTCCTGCATTCGTCTTAAACGCGGTTTTCTATATTTTACTAAAAAAAATCTTGAATAATCATAAAAGTTCCATGATAAATCAAATTTTAATTGGATTTATTTTCATTATTGTTCCTTATTTCATTTGGATGATAATTCTTTTGTTTATCCAAGACATTTGGCCTTTTATTTATTATGGAATTCTATCTGGTTTCATTTTAGGATTTTTATTTATCATCGGTATTGATAATATAGTTATTTATTTTAAAAAGGAAGAAAAATTAGATTATCGATATAGAATCGTTATAATGCTTATTTCAGCAATTTTTACCTATTTAAAAATATTTTTTTCATTTCCTCTTATTAATATTATTTATTCCTTTATTTTTATTATTATCTCGTATGTTGGTTTACATCTAGAATTCTTTTTAAAAGGTGATAAGACTTATTATTTTGGTAAATTAAGTAAAAATGATTATCCCTACTATATTTTCTTGGCCTTTATTTTCTTAATCTTCTTCGCATCCCTTGAAACGTTATTCAACTCCTCAACATTAATCAATAACATGTTATTTGTTCAACATTCAGTTTTATTTTTATTATTTCAATTTAGCTTACTAATAGGTATGTTATCACCAATTTTTATTATTGTTATAAAAAATTGGAAAGAATTAAAATCAAAATAAAAATTATAAAAATTTCTTATAATCTTCATAAAGTAAATCAATATCTTTTTGAACTTGGCGAATATCTTCATCTGTCATGAATCTAAATCTTTTCTGAGTTTTATAATATTCACTTACTGGCTTTCTTTTTTTCTTATTCGATACAATTTTTTCACTTTCAGGAGATAAAATGAATTTACCATTTATAATTTCATATAATGTCCAAATTCCTGTTTCTACTGCTAATCTCCCAATTTTTATTGTTTTAGATGTGTCAAATCCATGACCTGGTGCACATGGTGCTTGAATATGTATGTATCGCGTGTCTCCCTTATATTGTTCCTTTGCCTTTTTGAACTTTTCATATAAATCTAAAGGAAATGAGGAACTTGCTGTAGCAACGTAAGGAATTCCGTGAGCTGCCATGATGGCAGGCATGTTTTTTCTTCTTTTTCTTTTACCTTTTGGCGTGGTTGTTGTAAATGCACCAAAAGGTGTTGAGCTGCTTCGTTGACCACCAGTATTAGAATAAAATTCATTATCATAACAAGCATATATCATATCCGTATTTCTTTCAGCAGCTCCAGAAAGTGCTTGTATTCCAATATCGGCAGTTCCGCCATCACCTGCCCACCCAAGAACTGTAATGTTCTTTTTTCCGAGTACATTTAATGCCGCTCGAATCCCACTTGCGGATGCACCTGTGGTTTCGAATGCGGTATTTAACATAGGAATTCTGACTGCAGAAACTGGATACATCCCATGAAGAACCGTACTACAACTAGCAGGTACCGTAACAATTGTATTTTTCCCTAAAGCTTTTAATGCAAATCTATATGCAATTGAAAGAGAACAACCCGCACAAGCACGAGTTCCCGGTAAAATATATTCTTCTTCCGGTATATTATTAACATTAACTTTATCACTGCTCATTTCTCTGCCCCCTCGATAAACACGTTAATCCATTCTTGTTCTTTTTCCATTTTTCCATCTTCTACTTGTGTTATCGTTTTTAATATCGCATCTTTAATTTGCATGTATGTAACGTCTCTACCACCGATACCTGCTAAATAATTATGGACTGGTTTGAAAACATTACCTGTAAAAAGTGCTGCTTTAAAATCACTACAAACCGCCCCTTCATAACCATAGCTTAAATTCCTATCAAAAACAGCGTATGCTTTAACCTTATCATGATTTTTGACGAAATTAATCATTTGATTTTTAGGAAATGGTCTATAGAGTTTCAGACTAAGTACTCCAACTTTATAACCTTCATCTCTTAATAAATCTACAGAAACTTGAGCCTCAGAAGCTAAAGTTCCTAATGCTAATATTATATATTCTGCATTATCACAAAGATATTCTTTATAAATACCATATTTTCTCCCAAATTTTTCTCCAAATTCATCATCAATTTTTTGAAATTCGTCTGGTACTGCCAATAAAGTTTCTTGAAGCCCAAACCTTATTTCTGGATAACCTCCGAATCTTTCAATCCCTGGCTTATCAGGATCATGTCTAATCCAAGGAAAAGTCACTAAGTTAATAGCTGTAGGATCATCAGGATCTAGTTTCGTATGAGGTTTGTAAGGCGGAAGAAATTCATCTATCTTTTTCTGATCTTCAATAAAAAGTGGCATCAGTGTATGGGAAAGTACGTATCCATCATAACAAACCATAACTGGGGCATAAATCTTTTCAGCTAGTTTGTATGCTTGTATTATTGTATCATAAATTTCTTGATTATCTTCACAATAAACTTGAATCCACCCAGTATCCCGTTGAGAGATTGAATCTTGTTCATCAGTCCAAACATTCCAAGGTGCAGCCACTGCCCTATTTACACATGCTAAAACGATAGGTAATCTTGCACCAGCAGCCCAATGAATTTGTTCGTGCATCAATGCTAAACCATTTGCCGAACTTGCAGTAAATACCCTCGCACCAACTGTACTCGCAGCAATGCAGACGGTTATTGCACTGTGTTCTGATTCTACAGTAACATATTCTGCATTCATTAATCCATCACCAACGAACTCCGAGATTTTCTCTGTTACCGGGCTTTGTGGTGTAATAGGGTATGCTGCAACAACTTGAACCCTTACTTGTCTGCATGCATGAGCTGCTGCATGATTTCCATTCAAAATAACTTTTTTAGACAAGCTATTCAACCTCCTTGTATTTTGCTTCTTCATCCATTTGAATAGCTTTTGAAGGACATTCTTCTGCGCAGATACCGCATCCTTTACAATATTCGTAATCAATTTCTGGTGGAATTGCTTTTTTAATACAAGCTTCTGGACAATACATCCAACATCTCAAGCAATTCATCTCTCCTTTTCTAACCATGACACATTTTTCTTTAATTAGAATTGGTCTCAAAGTCCTCCAATTTCCTGTCTTTCCTGCCTCTCCTTTTATAGGTCGTGAAACAGAAGATAATGGACGCTTCATCTTCTTCAATTCTTCTCTATTCATCTTTATGATCCTCCCATTGTATGTTCATATGCTTGTTGAGCCGCATTTGCATTTTTTCCTCCATCTTTAGGAAAGTGTTCTTGAATTACTACTTTTACATTCTCAATTTTGACTAACTCTTTAGCTTTAATTAAGGATCCTAAAATAGGTGTGTTTAATACAACTTGACCTGCTGCGAGTAATTGTAAATCTAATGCAATTTTAGTGCAATCGCACGTAAATACTTTATATTTTTTGCTGAATTTATATTCTTCAGGTGCTTTAGGCGAATTAATAATAATTATTCCATCATCTTTAAGTCCTGCTGTTATATCTACATCTTTAACCAACGTCGGATCCAAGACTATTACGATATCTGGATTTTCTATTTGTGATCGAATCCTAATTTTTGAATTTGAGATTCTGGTGGAAGCGATAACTGGTGCTCCTCTTCTTTCTGCACCAAATGAGGGGCTTGCTGTAACCCACTTATCTTCATACATGCTTGCTGCTTCAGCCAATATTTGAGCTGCTGTAATTGCTCCTTGTCCACCTCTACCATGCCATCTAATTTCTATAATATCCTTCATGTGCCACAACCTAATTCGTGCTAGATATTTTTAGTAAAAACGTTAAAACTATAACCTTTAAGAACTATCTGATTATAGTAACTTCAAATAAATTTTCTATTAAAAATTTTAGTATAAAACGAAGTTGTTATCTTGAAACTTGAAAAAATTGATTATATATTCATAAGTATTTGTGCTATATTTACAATTTTAGCCGTGATTTTTGTTTTTTTTCCAGAATTAGGAAATATTTTAAATTTGTCTGCATGGCAAATCCCTGGATTGAATTTCGGAGAACAATTATGCATTGTTTTTCTGGTTTGCTTAATAGGTAACATACTTCCATTTCCGACGCCTTACACCTTCATAATCATCCCCGTGGCTAATAAATTTCCAGAATTGTTTATTTTGCCTGCTTTAACAGCTTCTCTTGGTGCATTACTTGGGGAAATTGTTGGTTATTTAATTGGTAGAGGTACAAGAGAAGCTTTGAAAAAGAAAAATATTGAAAAATTAAACAAATGGGAATTATTAGTCAATCAAAGACCTTTATTAACTATGTTTTTAATTTTTCTTTTTGGATTAACTCCATTAAATGATGATAATGTTATGGTACCTATTGGATTGACTGGATTTGATATAAAAAAGACTATTTCATCTTGTTGGTTGGGTAAATTAGGCATGATGTTAGTTTTCGCCATGGCTGGGGCTTCTATTGGCTCTCCTCAATTAGCCATGGTCTTTATAATTATTATAATTTTAATAACAATTGCAATAGGTGTCTCAATTGTAATTTATTTAGTCCTACATGCGAAAAAAAATAATTGGGAAACTAAAAAAACAGTTCTACTAAGTGTTATAACTGGTTTTATATTCATCATTATTGCGGTGTTTTTAATAATTTCTTTCATTCAATTTCCAACAACAACAGCTGGAACTGGGAGTTGGATTGAAGGATGGCTTATTTTATTAATCACAATAATCATCATTTGGTTTATGCTTAAGCTTGATGTTAGTAGGTTTTTAAAAGAAAAATATGGTGTTGAAGAGTTAGATAATGCTAAATAAAATTTTATTTGCCTGTCAAACCTTCTTGAATTTGTTTACCTATTCCACCCATTTCTGGTGTTGGATTTGTTCTAACTTTTACTAATGTAATCGCTTCTTTCGGGCAATTAGCTGCACATAGACCACATCCAAGACAATTTTGTAAGTTATATATCATCTTATCATTCTCATCTTTAACTGGATGTTGATGAAGGATTGCTTCCATCGGACATACTTTAACACATTTATCGCAGAAGATACAAAGTTCTGGATTCCATTTGGGCTGGAAATTGGATTTTCCATAATCTGCAACTCCAATTTTAGCCATACCTGCAAGTCCACAACAATGGCATCTACAACAATTACAGATGAATGTAATGGCTCCCATATTCATCCCATAATGGACCAATCCTGCTTTCTCGCATTCTTTAGTATATTTGATAGCATCTTCTTTTGTCGGAATTTCTTCTGCCCAACCTGCATCCACTCCAATCTTAGCTGTGAGTCCACACAATAAACACCCTAAATCTCTTGGTATTTCACACGGATTGCCTGTTAATTCTCCTACTTCCCTACATTGACAGTAAACCTTTGCAAAGTAATCATTTTTATTGATTAATTCTCTAACCATTTCACCTGTAAAGACTTGTTGATCTTTTAAAGGGATAGCTTCATCAATTTCAATTAATTTATCTTCAGCATCATAAGGTAATTTAGGTAACCAAATGGGTGGATCCATATTATTAAACATTTGGGGAGTCAGATTTAAAAAAGCCCATCTTAAATATTCTGCTACCTTTATTGTATTCTCTTCACTATCGCCTCTTGTAAGAATATAATGCTCAAAGAAACCTGGAACTAAGTTTATTAGTCCATAGTTGCCACCCATATGAAAAATAGCACCCCTCTTGCCGAGTCTTTTCAAAATATTTTTTACCTTATCCTTATCCCAACCTGCTTTTTTTGCAAGTTTTGCAGGTGATAAAAGTTGATAACCTCTTTCAAAATTATCTAGAAGCTCAATTTCTTCATCATCATATAAAACTTTTAAAAATTCGATTGTTTTTTTATGTTTTGGTGTGCCCAATTGTCCTATTCTCATTTTTCGTCTGACATTTTCATAATGATCTACTTCAGTCATTAAAAAATCTCCATAAAAACTCTTATTCAATTGAAATAATTTAATAAGAATAAAAAAGTTCATTGATCTGTTTAATTTTATACAATTTAATGGTTAGATTAATTATTATTTTTTAAGATATTTTAGCATTAAAATTTAAATGGTCAATAAATATTTATAAAAATTCTGAAATGAGCTTTAAATGAAGAAAGAATTTAAAATAATTGCTCACAGGGGTGCTTCTGGTTATGAATTTGAAAATTCAATGAGTGCTTTTAAAAGAGCAGTTAAATTAAAAGCTGATATGATAGAAACAGATGTCCAAAGAACTAAAGACAATATTTTAGTTTTAAGTCATAACAATAATTTATATCATGCCACTAAAAATAGAAAATTTATCTCAAGATTAAATTATAATGAACTTGAAAAATTTAAATTGAGAAATGGAGATTCAATTTTAACTGTTGAGGAATTATTGAACGAATTTAATGGAAAGATACAATTTAATTTAGAAATTAAAGCTCAAAATATTGAAGAAATTTTATTAAAAATGATAAAAAGATATGATTTATTGAATGAAGTAATTTTTTCTAATTTTTCATTTCAAAGTTTAATGAAAATAAGAAGGATTGAATTTAAGGCTCGAATTGCGTTTTTAACTATTTTTCCTTATCGAATTTTACAATTAGGATATCCATTCAGGAAACTTGTTAGTCTTGGAGTAGAAGCCATTAATCCTAAGTACAATATTTTAACAAATGGATTTATTGAAAATGCACAAAAATTCAATCTTAAAATATATCCTTTTACAGTAAATAATAAAGAAAAAATTCTAGATTTGAGGAAAAAAGGGATAAATGGTATTTTTACGGATTATCCTGATATTTTAGCTTAATCCGATTGACTTTTATCCGGTAAATATATATCATGTGGATTTGTTTCACGCATTCCTGCTGCTGAGATCCTAGCTAATTGGGCTTTTTCCCACATTTCTTTTATAGAAATTGCGCCTACATATCCCATTGCTGCTTTTAAACCCGCAATAATTTCATTAATAGTATCGATCAATGGGCCTCTATAAGGTACGTATCCTTCAACACCTTCAGATATGCCTTTTGATGGTTGACTGTATCGATCTAATGAATATCGCTTGCTTCTTGCTGCGGCAGATCCCATACCATAATATTTTTTATAGTATCTTCCTCCAATACCAATAATTTCACCTGGAGATTCTTTACATCGAGCAAAAACATTACCCATCATGACTGCTGATGCTCCTGCTGCAATAGCAACCGCCACATCACCAGGATTTTTAATGCCACCATCGGCTATAATTGATAAATCTGCGCCAAGATCTCGAACTGCATCAGCACAGTTTGCAGTTGCAAATAAAGTTGGAGAACCAGCTCGAGTAATGACACTAGTAGAACAGATAGAACCGCTTCCGATACCTACTCGCAAACCAATAACACCCTCTAATTTAGAAATGACATCTGAAGCTGCATTATAAGTTCCTATATTACCCACTATTAGAGGTACATCTATCTTTTTTAAGAGTTTTTTAGTTGCATCAAAACAATTCTTGTTATGAAAATGCGAGACATCAGTTACTAAAATGTCTGCGATTTTTGCCAATCCAATAGCTCGATCAAGATCGAAAGGTGAAATTGCAGCCCCGCATAATAAACTGCCATCGGGATCTCTAGATGCAAGTGGAAATTTTCCCTTAAGTAATAGATCTTTTGTTGTAATTAATCCTATCAAATTACCATTTTCGGTTACAGGCAACTTTTCGATTCTATGTTGATGCATTAACCGAAGAGCTTCATCAGTAGAAATCGATTTAGGTGCTGTGACTAAATCAGGTTTTTTAGTCATTACATCTTTAACTAACAATTTTGAAATATTTTCTGCGAATCTAACATCTCGCCAAGTAACTATACCAATCAATTCATTATTTTTTTCAATAACTGGTAATCCTCGAATGTTTTTATCTTTCATTAATTTTGATGCTTCTTCAACAGTTTTATTTTGAGTAATAGTGATGACATCTGAAATTACGAAACTTTCTGCTCGCTTCAATTTTTTTGCCATTTCAATTTGTTCTTCAATAGAACAGTTTCTATGAATTATACCAAGCCCGCCTAATCTAGCTAATGCAATGGCCATTTCAGATTCGGTTACAGTATCCATGGGTGAACTTAAGAAAGGTAAATTTAATAAAAAATCCTTAGATAAATGAGTGGAAACATCAGCTTCTTCCGGTTCAATGGTCGTGTAACCGGGTAATAAAATCACATCATTAAAAGTAGTAGCATCGCGTGAATGGATTTTTTCTCTAAAATTGATTTTCATGTAAAATCATCTTTAGTTTCTAATCTAAATAAAACTTTAATTTAAAAATGTTTTGGGGAATTTTAACTTAAATTCACTAAAATCGTTCCCAACAAACTTGGTTCTAAACCGACATTAAATAAACTTAAGATTGTAGGCACGATATCTATGATACTAACTTTTTTTAAATTATGTTTAAAGGAAACTTTTAAATTTTTAGAGAAAATTAGGAGCGGAACATTCATTTCGATATCTAAAAATCCACCATGGCTCCCTTTTAATCCTTTTACCCCAAATTCAAATCCTTCTTTCGCAGAAAAAGTAATATTTCCCGATCTTTCATGAAATAGGTTCAATTTTTTTATGTCATTTTGATCAAATATTTTATCAATATAGTCAAGATTTTTTAAAAAAATCTTGAGATCTTTTACATCCTTTTCATCGCAGTAAACATGGCACATTCTATGTGAAGGTGCAACGATAATTTTATCATTAAATTTTTTTATTATATCATTCATATCAATATATTCTTTAATATTAACCATTCCATGGTCTGCAACAATAAAAAAAATTGCTTCATTCGTATTTTCATAAATTTTCGAAATGAAGTTATCAACTTTTTTCATTTCATTAAGAAATTCATTACTGTCTGGTCCAAATTGTTCACCATATCCATCAACGCCCGTAAAATTTAAACAAAAAAAATTAATTTGAGAATTATTCATATGTCTTAAGGTTTCATTATAAACGATTAAATTATGTAAATGCAATTCTTTCCTATAAATCGAGAAAAATGGGGTCACATGCTTTGCATCAATCGGAATAGGTTCACAAATTGCTGCGGTTTCAATTGGTTCTAATAATTTAAATATAGTTTCACTTTTAACTGCATCCCTTAAATCATTAAAATTGTCATAATTAGAGATTTTTTGTTTTTTTCTATCAAAAAATAAATTTCCAATCATTCCATGTTCATTAGGATATCTTCCAGTAATAATGGTTGTATGACAGGCATAAGTTACACTTGGAAAAATTGTCTTACAATTTGAAAAATATAACCCATTTTCCTTCATTTTCCACAAAAATGGTGTATTTTTTTGATTAATTTGATATGATGGACATCCATCTAAAATAATAAGAAAAACTCTCATGCTTTATCCTAACCTATGGCTTCTTTTCCTGCAACTGCTAATAATGTTTTCATATCTTGATTTGTTTTTATAAATACACCTAAATTTCCTAATTTAACATTTTTTAATCCTTTAGATTTTGCAATGGAAAATGATTTTAGCATTTCCATTAGCGTTGGTGCACGTTCGGATTTCAATTTAAACATGGGGAAAAAAGCCAAAATCACGTAATAAATATTTGGATTAATATTAGCAATTAATTCTGCAATTTTTTCAATTTGATCTGTTTCAACCCATCCAGGAATATATGGTGTCAATACTTCAAGTTCCATATCCCTATCAATTATCTTTTGAGGCGCGTCTAATATTGTTTTGTTTGGAGTTCCACATAATTTTTTATGCAACTTTTCATCGAAAGCTTTGATATCCAACCAAAAAGAATCTACTCCTGACGCTTTAAATATATCTAAGTTCTTCTCAGTTAATCCGTAACCATTAGTTTCAAGCAGAACCCACATTTTTTTACATTGATCTTTTATTTTTTTTGTTACTTCACTATAAAATTTTGCTTGACATAAAATATCTCCGCCGGTAAATGCAATTATATTTCTGGCAGGTCCAAATCCTTGAGGTCCTAATATGATTTTGTCTGAGCTTATTTTTTTTGGACAATTTGGACCTCTTTTATTATGAATTATACAATGACCGCAATGTAAACATAAATCCATTGCAGTAATCATTAAAGCTCGATTTCTTGGTTCCCAAACAGTTATCATAGATTCATATTCTTTTGATAGATCCGCTATATCATCTGAAGACATCCATTGCCCATTATATATCTGAGAAAATTCCCATGAATGACAATTTAAGCAAGAGAAATTGCATCCTGATTGATAAATTGAAAAGTAATCTTCGGGTCTTGAAAGATGGCACGAGGTAATCAATCGATGAAACTGTCCATCCTCAAATTTCAAAGTAGCTTTACAGGCAGGTAAATCTGTCTTATCAGGCATTCTGACTGAACAAGAACCTTGCTCTAAGCCTTGCTTTTTCATTTCACACATAATTTTGGAAATATCACATTCCTCAATAAAAATAAATTTAAGTTCTAATAAATTTTACATGAATATACCTTCTTCTAGGGCCATCAAATTCACAAAAATAAATTCCTTGCCATGTTCCTAAGTTTAAAGCTCCATTCTCGATAAAAATTTCTATTGAAAATCCACAAAGCATTGCTTTAGCATGTGCAGGTGAATTATTTTCTGCATGTTCGTAATTTAAATTCCCTGGAATAATATGCTTTAATATCTTTAATATATCTTTTTTAACTGCTGGATCTGCATTTTCATTAATGCTTATTCCTGCTGTGGTATGTGGGATATATATGTAGCATATTCCATCAAATATTTCTTCTTGTTTACATAAATTTAAAATATTATTCGTAATATCAAGGATTTCTTCTTTTTTTGAAGTATTTATTTCAATTTCATGAATCATTCTTATCCCTTTATTCATTTAATTCAAATAGAATAAAATCAAGAAAATGAATATAATATTAAATAATAATGCAATCGTTATTCTTTATTATAATCTAATAATAAATAATATCATGAAATTACACATATTATTATAGATACAATATTGCAATTCTATAAAATTTTAAAAAAATAGGTGAAATTTCACATGGGAACTTATAATTGGAAAGAAATTTTTGCAGGAATCATTATTGGCGGTATTATCGTTGGTATCGTAATTTCTGTTGTTGGTCTAGTTTGGTTCATTGCTGATCTTGTCATGCCTACTGGAAAATTAACAGCATTCCTTGCAGGTAGTTTGGGTATTAAAATCTTGATTGTTGGTGGAGGAATTTTTGCCGGTTTTTTCATAACAATATTATTAGCAGTATTATATGCTCGTGGTTATGAATCAATAAAGGATAAATTGGAGGCTTAAAATGTCAAGTTGGACAACAGATCAGAAAGAAACGTTCGCTAGAATATTATCTTGGGGTTTAATAATTGCAATTGTCATCATACTTGCTGGCGCTATTTATATGTTATTCGAAATGCTTATACAAGCAGGTACTGGAGGCTTAAATGTCGTTGCCTTCTTCTATGTAATTTGGGAGACGAGCAATGGACTTTTTGTATTAATTCTGGGTGGTCTTATTACAGGTATTTTTGCTCTGATACTTTTATTTACATTATTAATTAAATCAGGACAAATGTTTTTCCTAAAATTCATTTTTAAAATTGAGGCAGCTTCAGAACCTAAATACATCCGAGATGCAAAAAAATTAAAAAAAGAGAAAGAATCTGAAGGATCAAATTCACCTTCTAGTCCCGATGAATAGTTTATCCCAAAATACTTGCTATTTTTTTATTTTTCTTAGATATTAATACCTATTTTATAAAAAAAGATTAATAATTTAATTGATTATTTATTTAGTAAATTTTTTATTTTTTCATTTAATTTAAGGTAAAGGTTTTCAATTAGAATATAATAAAAATTTTTTAATAAAAAATAGTACATATTAGTTGAAATAGAATAATATGAATGCAAAATATGAAATTTAGAACTAATTAAAAATAATAGTTGGTATTTATGTCGGATATAAAATTAGGTAAAAAAATTGCTGAAGGTAAAACAAAGATAGTATATGAATCAGTTAATCTTGATGAAGTTATATTAGAATTTAAAGATGATATTACTGCGGGTGATGGTTTAAAGCACGATGTTTTGAAGGATAAAGGATTTCTTAATAGTGCAATTTCTTCTAAACTTTTTCAAGTATTAGAAGCTGCTGGTGTAAAAACACATTTCATAAAATACATTCCACCACGATATATGATCGTTAAAAGTGTTGAAATGTTACCTGTTGAAATTGTTTGCAGACGAATTGCAGCTGGACATATATTAGAACGTTTACCTATAAAACCTGAGATGAAATTTGAACCAAATTTAGTTGAATTTTTCTATAAAGACGATGAAAAACACGATCCACTCGTCATTGATGATCATTTAAGAATTTTAGGTGTTGCTACATTAGATGAATCAAAGAAAATGAAAGAAATAGCTTTAAATGTCAGCAAAGCAATGGCACAATATTTTGATTCTATTGGAATATTTCTTGTGGATTTCAAGATAGAAGTTGGACGTGATAAAAAGGGTAATTTGATGGTTGCTGATGAATTAAATGGTGATTCTTGTAGACTATGGTTGCAAGATGGTAATATTTTAGATAAGGACGTTTATAGAAAAGGTAAAGATTTGGATATTGTAAGACAAACATACATAAATTTATATGAAAAAATTATCGGTGAAAAACCAAACTTATAGGTGGGATTAAATGGCAGAAGTCCTTTATGAAGAATATGCCGAAGCATTTGAGGGTACAGTCTCTCAATTGATCATTACTGCAAATAGAAAATTTCTACTTGAAAAAGCAGTGTATAGTTTTATTGCTTTACCATCAACTGTTTTTGGCGATGCTGAAGGTGGATTAGTAAAATGGATTTCTGCGAAAGAAACACCTGATGGTCGGGATGGTGCAATAGTACAGTTATGGACAACTGGTATTGGTAAGAAATCTCAAGAACTTTTATATGATCGTCTAGGTAGGAGGATTCGACAAGGCATATTAGTGGTTCCGACCACTGCTGTTTTTGATGGGATGAATTCAGATATGAAATTCAATATGATGGATAATGTTGGGCATTGTGGTGATGGTTATGAAGAAATTATTGAAAAATACAGTAAAAAATTAATATCAGTTCCTATAATGATGGGTCATGATTTTCTAATAGAAGAAAATATCTCATATAAGGATGGAGTTATGGGAGGAAATATTTGGTTATTCTGCGAAAATATTAAAACCGGCATAGATGCCGGTGATATTTGCGTTAGGGAACTTTTAAAAATGGACGATGTCATAACTTCCTTTGATATATGTTCTGCAGGTTCAAAAATTGGTGGAAAATATCCTGAAATAGGTCCTCCTACCAATGTTCCCTATTGTCCTACTTTAAAATACAAAATTGAAAGTTCAAAAGTACCAGATGGAGTAGAATCTATCCCAGAAATCGTGATAAATGGGTTGACAATGGAAGATGTAAAAAAAGCAATGAAAAGATGCATTGAAGTGGCACAACTTTTTCCTGGAGTCCAAAAAATTTCAGCTGGAAATTTTGGAGGAAATCTCGGAAAATATAAGATATATCTTAAAGATCTTTAAAGAAGAAGAGGAATATTTCTTATTTTTTTATATGAAAATGAATCTTTCAATATTAAATGTTTTTTTTGTTTTATTTCACTTTTTTTTTCATTTTAATTCTTTATATTATGTTTTTTAATCAAATTTTAATCAAAATATTTTCATAGTTGATTGTTAGATTTTTTTAATTTTTATTAAAATTATTTTATAGGTATGTTTAAGATTTTTCGACAAATTTATTGTCAATTATACATAAAAGCGTCTAAAAAATGATTAAATATCTCTATTTTTTAACATTAATTAGTAATCTATTAATTGTGAAAATGAGGCAAATGAACAGTGTTCGCCTTATCAAAAAAAATCAAAAATATGTTTTATTTCCATTCGAATTTATTTGTTATAATTTTATTTATTCATTATTTTTTATTGAGTATAAAAGAGTTGAAATGAAATTATGATGTATGCAGGCGTTAAAGTTGATTTAGAAAAAGAGGAACTAAAATATATAGAAAAAAATCTAAAGAGAAAACCTAATATGACTGAAATTGGCATGATTGATATCATGTGGAGTGAACATTGTTCCTATAAAAGCTCTCGCCCGGAATTAAAATATCTTTATAAAGAAGGTTCCCGTGTAATGGTTGGTCCTGGTCAAGATGCTGGAGTTTTAAACATTGGAGATAATTTGGCTTTAGTTTTTAAAATTGAAAGTCATAATCATCCATCCGCAATAGAACCATATAATGGTGCTGCAACTGGAATCGGAGGGATTGTAAGAGATATTTTATGTATGGGTGCGAGACCAATTGCACTTGTTGATCCTTTACGTTTTGGAGATATAAAAAGTGCACATTCACAATGGCTTTTAAAATATGTTGTAAAAGGCATCGCAGATTACGGAAATTGTATTGGAATTCCAACAGTGGCTGGAGAAATTGAATTTGATAAAAGTTTTGAAACTAATTGTTTGGTAAATGTAGGTTGTGTTGGAATTGCTACTCATAAAGATATTGAACAATCACCCTCCTACGCTTCTACACCTGGAGACATATTAATATTAATGGGTGGAAGTACAGGTCGTGATGGACTAGGTGGCGTTACCTTTGCATCAAGAGTACTTACTGAAGATTCAGAAGAAGACAGGCCTGCAGTACAAGTTGGTGATCCATTCACGAAGAAATTAATCATTGAAGCAACGCTTGAAGCTTTAGCAACTGGGCATGTAAGGGGATTAAAAGATCTTGGTGGTGGTGGATTTACTTGTGTTTGTTCAGAGTTGGCTGGTGGTGGGAATACTGGTGTAGAAATTGATATTGAAAAACTTTTTTTACGAGAGGAAGAGATGATACCATATGAAATAATGCTTTCTGAATCCCAAGAACGAATGATGTTCGTAATTCCACCTGAATATGTCAAAGAGATCATTTCTATTTTTGAGAAATACGAGATTTCTCATGCAATAGTTGGTAAGGTAACTGATTCCAAAAAATTAATAATAAAAAAAGAAGAAGAAATAATTGTCGAATTACCATCACACTTACTTGATGATTCTCCTGTCATTGAAAGAGAATATAAAAAGCCCGAATATGTAGATGAATTAAAAAATGTTAAAAAACCTCTTCAACCTTCCGATTTAGCAGAAACTATCAAAAAATTTTTACTAAGTCCTAATATTGCAAGTATGGAATGGATATATCGCCAATATGATCATGAAGTTGGAGATCGCACGGTTGTAAAACCCGGGCAAGCAGGAGCAGCAGTGTTAAGAGTTTTAAATACAAAAAAAGCAGTTGCTATAGCAAGTGAATGTAATTCAAAACACTGCTACTTAGATCCATATAATGGAACTGCTGGCTGTTTTGCTGAAGCTTGCCGTAATATTATTTCAGTAGGTGCAGAACCTATTGGGATGGTTGATTGTTTAAATTATGGAAATCCAAAAAGTCCAGAAATTTTTTATCAATTTCGTGAAGGTATTCGTGGTTTAGCGGATTATGGAAAAATGTCAAAAATTCCATGTATAGGTGGCAATGTTTCATTCTATAATGAAGATGCTGTTACAAAAGTTGCAATTAAACCATCTCCTGAAATTATGGTTTGTGGATTGATTGATGATTATAAAAAGATAATTACTTCAAACGTGAAAAATCCTGATGATATTATTTTATTGATAGGATCTGAAACACTTCCAGAAATGGGTGGTTCTGAATATTACGAATATATTCACGAACTTGAGGGAGGAAATGTTCCAACGATTGATATTAAAAAGGAATTAAATACAAATAACGTTCTTCTAGATCTTATTAGAGAAGGTTTTATAGAATCTGCTCGAGATTGTTCTCGAGGGGGCATCGCAATATGTTTAATTAAAAAATGTATGGGTAATGAACTGGGATTAAAAATTTCCTTAAAAAATTTGACACAAAATAAAATAATGTATGACGAATTATTATTTTCCGAAACATATGGACGATATATCATCAGTATAAAACCAGACAATGAAAATGAAGTAATTAAAAAACTCAATCAGAATCATGTTTATGTAAAGAGACTTGGTCAAGTTACTAAAATTCCAAAAATTATTATTGATGAAATTTCTTTAGATCTAACGGATTTAAAAAGAATATGGAAAAACGCAATTTCAGGCTATATGGAGGCCAAATAAAATTGTGTTTATTTGATAAACCTAGAGAAAGATGCGGGATAATTGGGATTCATTCAAAAGATTCATCATTTCAAGTATCTAGGTTTATCTTTGATGGCTTAATGGCTCTTCAACATCGTGGTCAGGAATCTGCTGGAATATATACTCATGCTGGGAAAAGAATAAATGGATATAAAAATATGGGATTAGTTCATGAGGTTTTTACGGATAGAATCCTGACGGGGATATTTGGACATATTGCTATTGGTCATGTGAGATATTCTACAACATCTACTTCAAGTTTAGACAATGCACAACCTTTTCATTTTCAATCTCCAATGAAAGGTGGAAGCTTTGCACTTGCATTTAATGGTACTTTAACTAATTTCATTCAATTACAAAAAAGATATCGAGAAAAAGGACACGTCTTCCATACAAGCACTGATACTGAAGTAATTGCACATGTCATTGCTGCAAATTTAAACGGAAATGATCATAATTGGATGGAAGCTTTAAAAAAGACCATGCATATTTTGGATGGTTCATATTCAATCACCTTACTAAATGAACATGATGAATTATATGCAATCAGAGATCCTCTTGGATTTAAACCTCTTTGTTATGGATTTTCAAGCAATCCAGATTTAACAATTATCGCATCTGAAAGTGTAGCTATAGACGCCTTGGGAGGTAAACTTGAAAGATCTATAAAACCTGGAGAAATAATGAAAGTAGATAAACAAGGAATATGTTTTGAAAAAGGAAAAAATTCAGATAATGAAGCGTTCTGCATGTTTGAATTTGTCTATTTTTCACGGCCTGATTCAATAATTGATGGGGTAAGTGTTTATGATGTAAGAGAGCAATTAGGTAGGCAATTGGCAGAAAATGATGATGTCGAGGCCGATGTAGTCGTTCCCGTTCCTGACTCTGGCAGAACTGCTGCAACAGGATATTCCGCAATTTCCAAGATTCCTTTAAGGGAAGGTTTGATGAAAAATCGATATGTTCATAGGACTTTTATAATGCCTACTCAAGGTTTTAGAGAAAAATCTGTAAGATTAAAATTAAATCCTGTAATAAGTCAAATTAAAGACAAAGATGTTATATTAGTGGACGACACTATTGTAAGATCAACCACTGCAAAACAAATTGTTAAGATGTTGAAGGACTCTGGTGCTAAAAAAGTTCATATGAGGATCTCTTGTCCTCCTATAATTTCAAGTTGTTATATGGGGATAGATTTTCCCACAAGAAGAGAATTGATAGCTTCAACTAAAACTGTTGATGAAATTGGGAAAATTATTGGGGTGGATTCATTAAAATATCAAACCATTGAAAACTTGGTGAAATGTTGTCAAATACCTCGAAATAAATTATGTCTTGCATGCTTAACCGGAGAATACCCAATTAAAACTCCCATAGATTTTAATATTTTAGAGACAGAATTGGGTAAAAGTCGTTTATAACATGTTTAGTTTTATGATCTTTTATTTAAATTAAAAATTCTAAAAAGATACTTTTAAAGACTCAATATTTTTAATTTTAATTAAAAATGGAAGTGTATTTTATGGTAAATGTATTGCTTATTGGTCATGGTGCACGAGAACATGCAATTGGAGAAGCTTTAACAAAAAGCGGGGCTATATTATATAGTTTCATGGGTAGTAAAAACCCAGGAATAAATAAATTATCAAAGGAAATCAAAATTAGTAAATTAAATGATTTTAAAAATTTAAAAGAATTTATTTCCAATAAAAATATAGAATTTTGCATAGTTGGGCCTGAAAGTCCCTTAGGTGATGGTATAGTAGATTTTCTTGAGGAAATCGGTATAAAATGTTGCAGTCCAAAAAAGATTGCTGCACAAATCGAGATTTCAAAAAATTTTTGTAGAAATTTAATGGCTAAATATAAAATTCCTGGTAATCCCAAGCTTTTAATAACTAGTTCAATAGATGACGTAATACTTTTTGTTAAAGAAAATCCTGAAGTTGCTATAAAACCCGATGGTTTAACTGGGGGAAAAGGTGTAAAAGTTACAGGAGATCATTTAAAAACTGAAAAAGAAACAATAAATTATGCAAAAGAATTGATAGAAACAACTGGCAGTGTATTAATAGAAGAAAAATTAGTTGGCGAAGAATATACTCTCCAAGCATTTGTTGATGGGAAGCATGTTATTCCAACACCCCTAGTACAAGATAATAAAAGAGCTTATAATAATGATGAAGGTCCAAATACTGGTGGAATGGGATCTTATAGTCTTGAAACGCATGTATTCCCCTTCGTTTCTAAAAATTCTATGGAGGAATCTCTTTCAATTATGGAAAAAACAGTTGCTTGTATTAAAAAGGAAACTGGTGTTGAATATAAAGGTCCATTGTATGGACAATTTATGATGACTAAAAATGGACCAAAAGTAATAGAATATAACGCACGTTTTGGAGATCCGGAAGCAATGAACGTTCTTCCTTTATTGAAATCCAATTTTATTGACATTTGTAAGGCAATTATTGATGGAAATTTGAATAAAATCCAAGTAATATTTGAAAATAAAGCAACTGTATGTAAATATTTGGCACCTGATGGATATCCTGAGAATCCGAAACCTACCACCGTTGAAATAAATAAATCCGAAATAAATAAAATTGGTGCAAAATTATATTATGCCTCTGTTTATGAAGAAAACAATCAGATAAAAACTACAACATCCCGTAGTATAGCAGTTTTAGGAATCGCGGAAAATACAACAAAAGCAGAAGAAATAGCAGAAAAATCAATGCAATACATAAAAGGAAATTTATTTCACAGGACCGATATAGGGACAGATAACTTACTTAAAAAACGCTTTGATAAAATGAAGATTCTATTAAAATAATATTATTTTTTAATATCCTAAATTTAATTTCGATAATGGAATACCTCCTCTTCCACCCCAATTTTTTCGTTCTGTTTCGATAATGTTTATTAGAATATTATTTTCATTAATTTTAATATTTTTCTTTATAATTTCAGTAATTTTTAAAAATAAAGCTTCTTTTATTTCATCTGATCTGCCAGAAAACATTTGAATTTCTACGAAGACAAAATTCTTATCACGATTTTTATGGACTTCACGAGCTGTTAAAGGACTTTCATAAATGACCAAATGACCATGATCCTCTCTAATCCCTAAAATGGAGACTAAATTTTTTCGAAGTTCTCTTAGAATTATTTGATGAGTTAAGTGATCAAGACCAATAGGAACATGAATTTTTATAAATGGCATTTTATTGAACGGATAAATTTTATTTCATAATTTTATAACATAATCCTTTTTGAGTATACGCATTAATATTTATATGTATGGAATAAGATCTATCATCTTTAGTGTCGATAACTTTGATTATATTAATCCACCGATCTGAATCCTCGATTAATTCTGGTAAACAATTAGGTGCATTCTTAAAGAAATCTTTCTTTAAAATAAAATTTTCTTTTTCAGGATAAATAACAACATACATCATATCTAATTCTACTAGATTATTAAAGAAGTGAGTACCTAAAGAAACATCTGGAATCATTCCACTTATTTTTTCAGATATTTCACATAGAACTGAAACATTATGTATTTCAGCAAACCTCACAGGAATGCCTAAACTTACAGTTGATGTCCCCCAGCGACCAGGACCTAAGAGCATTATCACATCTTCTGTATTTTCACTTAATTGATTTATTTTACCAATCAATCTTGCTAGCTTGTGTTTATCACTAATATTCAGATCTGAATAACCTGTAGGATCAATAAATATTATTTTATCTATTTTTGTTGCGGTACTTGGTCCAATTATTGGTCCTGAACTTTGAAAGATAATTGAATCTGGTTGAATATCTTCTGGTTTTACTATGTCTTTAATTTGATACTTTATCTGAAAGGGTCTGCATTGAAGTAAATTAATTTTATAGATATTATCTTCAAAAAAATTAACAGTAAATTCGATATCAATTGGTCTATGATATACTTTTTCTAGTGTTGCCAACATTTCTTGCATGTCTTGAATGAATTGACCATTTTTTAAAAGATTTTTGAACGTTATAACCCAAGAATAATAATTTTCTTTATTTTTTTGGTTACCTTTTCTTTCTATATCTAAATTCTGAGTCCCAAAAATTTGAATTGGAAAATCTTCAATAAAATTCATTTCCCAAAAATCTTCTGTTGTTTTTATATTTTTTCTTAAATTTAATAAATCTATTTTTTTTTGTGAAAATTTCCTAATATCCTCTAAATTACCCTCAACTCGTAATAATGGTTTATTTAATGCAACTAAAGTGGTAAAATCATCTTCTATACGTTCAACAGCGCGTGTTCCTAAACCAAGAACTAAACGTAAAAAACCGGAATGCGAATCAATAGCTTCATTCCAAACATAGGGGTTAAAAGAAAGTCCTACTCCTGCTACTTGAGGGAAGAAATAGTCTCCATAAATTGAGCCTGATACCCTTTGTACTAAAATACTCATTTGTTCATCTTTGTCTAACAAACCACGGTTTTTTCTATAAGTCATTGCATCTGTTCCAATGGTACTAGCATAGACTTTTCGAATTGCATTCATAAATTCGTTCAATCTTTCTTCAATATTGCCTTGATTTGCTAAAAAATAACTTGAATATTTACCAGAAAATGAATTTCCATAAGCATCTTCTTGAAGACTACTTGACCTAACAATAATAGGTGTTTGGCCGAAATAATCTAATAATTCCTTAAACTTTTCAATAATTGACTGTGGAAAACTTCCTGAGAGTATTTTTTTTCTTGCTTCTTCTTGCCCTTGAAGAAAGGTTTCAGGATCTGTTAATTTTCTTTTCATCCACCAACAACCATTCTCGACCAAGAAAGTGTAAAATACATCAGTAGCGATAAAAAATGAATCTTGAATTTCTAATTTATCGTGCAATTCTGGCTTTTCTTTTCTTAATATTGCTCTAGAAAGCAACATGCCAGTAGATTTACCTCCTATATACCCCGTGCCTATTATTCTTTTCCCAATCGATAATAAATCATTTAAATCAAAATAAACCATTGCTAATGGAAATAATAGATTATCCTGTACTATAATTTTTTTTAATAATCTGCTTTTAAATATCTCAGACTGTTTTAAAGATATTTCTCCAAGTAATAATCCCTCCAATATTTCTTCTGCTTTTTGGAAACTAAGATTCCAAGCATCTAAATGTAATTTAGAAAGTTCCAACCATTGATAATGCTTTTCAGATAAAATTTCAGCAATAATAGCACTCTCTTTAATTGTTTGAAAATCGCTTTTTGGATCTTTAGCATTTTTCCATTTATGAAGAGTGTAAAGGGTTGAAGAAAATCTTGCCATAACCTTTATTGGATGAATATATATCTCATTATTTTTTTCATAAACATCAAAAATTACTTGTGCAGTTTTATGGATGTCCATAAAGGTTTTAGAATCATGTAAATGGCGAAATAATGCAAAATATGCAACTGTTTTATATTCATATAGATAAGGACAAATAAGCATAAAGAAATTGCCTAGCATTGCATTAGAATACCATCCAACTGATAATTCAGAGAGAGAATCAAAAACATAACAAGCATAATACCCATGTGATTCAATAATATCAATTATTTGGGATATAAAAAATTCAAAACCTTTTTCCGGGTTCAAATCATAGACTGTAGCATGGACATTTTCAGGTAATAAAAATTCATGTTCTGCAAAACGTAGATAAATTAAATCTTTTTTATTTATAGTGGCACTCCTGCAAAATGCATTTACAAATGGTATATATTCCATTAAATTATCCACTTGAAATACTACATTATCTCCTTCCAGAACTCCTTGTAAAATTTCATCTAAAGCTGGGATTCCACTACTAAATTTGTTTTCAGTCTTCATTTCATTATCCATACTTCTATTAGAAATTAAAAACTTTGCTTTTATTGTGATCGTCAGTTTTTTTTAATAAAATCTTCTAAAATTTCTTTTTTAGCTAATTGATTCCTTGCTCCAATATTCTGTATTAGGATGGCAGCATTTGCATTACCCATTTTTCCACATATTTCCAGATCTTTCCCCTCTAAATATCCTGCCAAAAATCCAGCTGTAAAACTATCTCCAGCACCCGTTGTGTCGACAACCTTAACTTTATAAGCTGGGATTTCTTTTCTTTGATTTTTTTCAGAAATTAATGCTCCTTTAGAACCCCTAGTCATTGCTACAACAGAAGGACCCATTTTTAAAATCTTTTTTAATGATATATTTGTATATTTTTCATTCATGATCTTATTTAATTCTTTTTCTGAAGAAATAAAAATATCCGTTAATTGAACCAATTCTTTTGTGGTTCCATAATCTTGATCTGCGATTAAGGTTCCTGGATTTAATGCTACTAAAATATCTTCATCTTTTGCATATTCTGCAGCTTGAATAAGCGGCTTTAAATTTTTCAAGCTCGCAAGTAACACAATTTTAGTAGAAAGAATTTGATTTTTTTTAATATCTTCAGGATTTAAATGATTTGCTGCTCCTGAATGTGCAAAAATCATCCTTTCTCCTTTAGATACCGGTATGAAACACATTCCTGTATTATAATTAGTATCTTGAACTAATCCATTAATATTAACATTTTCTTTCAGAAATTCTTTTTTTAGGAATTCGCCATTTGCATCTTTTCCTATTTTCCCGATAAAAGCTGATTTTAATCCAAGTCGTGAACATGCAATTGCAATATTTGCTGCAGAACCTCCCCCTGACATTATTAATTCTGGTACAAAGACTTCATCATCAATACTTGGAAACCTTTCGACTTTGGCATTAATGTCAAGTAAAACAGCGCCTATTGAAATTACATCTAAAGTTTTCATCCTAAATTTCCCATCCAACCTCGAAGTTGTTTCCGCATTTTAACCTGAAGGGTTAAGATTTCTTTTAACCCTTTATCATGAATACTTCTCAAATCATCTAATCTAGGTGTAAAATTTTGTCTAATGAAATAATCCTTAATTTTTTTATCAATCATTCCATTAGGAATGATTTTAGGTTTTTCTTTAAATAATTTATACGCTTTTTGCCATTCTTCTAAAAATGACCAAATATTCTCTTGATGTTGAAAAATAGGCAATATACCGACTGAATTGGGTGTTGTACATGCTATAGATGCATGCGGAAGGGAATGGAGATTTCCATTAAAAGATACTGCGATTCCTTTTTCATTAGTTACGCAAGCAAGCATATTTTTATCCGTTATGCTATCGCCTATAACTATGATGTCTTTAATTGGGACTCCCGTATTTTCTGATATTTTTATAACTGCTTCTTCTTTTCTTTTTCCTCCCCTCACAATGACTTGATTCATAACCTTCACGTAAGATGATTCTTCATCCTTCCAAAAAAAGGTATTCAAGTCATCAATAACGTCCATAAGAGCAAGATTTTTTTTAAGATATTTCTGAAAGATTTCATCTAATAAAATCTTTGAATATTTGTCAAAATCATAGAGTTCTGCTTTTAATTTATCTAAATTTAAGGTCGTGCAGTAAATATTATCTAATTTAATATTCAATAAATTTGCTATATTATGCGCATGTTGTGTATAACTTGTTGATATAACGAATATTTCCCATTTTTCCTTAAGATAATTCATTGTGAAATCAATTCCAGGAATTAATCCCGGATTAGATTGTGATATCTGTTTTAATTCTTCATTTGTAAAGAAATAAACATAGAATGGTGCCAATAATCTTAATGTATCGCCTGGCTGATAATTTGAGACTCCTGCTTTTTTAGCTTCTTTAGGATAGTCTACTAAAAAATCATCATAATTACTAATCATTTCAAAAAATTTATCTAAATGTTTTTTTCCCTTTAATTTTATTTCCATTAATGGAAATAAAGCAGCTGCAAAATCTACCCAACTTATTGGACCTTCTAAATCCCAAGCGCAAATATTTTTGTCCATAATCAAAGCCTCTGATACCAAAATCAATATATTTTAAATTAAAAATCACCTAATAAGATTTAAGTTTATGTTTAAAAGGAAAATTAATATTATAATTAAAAAATTGAATTAATTTTTGAGGTGTAGAAGTATTGGACGAAAATGAATTACATTCTATTAACGATGAAAATGAGTATGAACATCGAAGCTCAGCATTAACGTACATGGGTTTAGTTATTCTAAGCGCAGTCTTGCTCGCAATTTCAATTATTGGTATCTTTGCATTGGATGCATTTTTGATTGATATAGGGGTTCTCCAAATATTAGAATTAGAAAAAAATCTTTTTAGCCTTCCAAGTATCTTAGTAATGGCTATTATTGGTGTAGTTGCTTATATAGTATTTTATATAATCGGATTTGGAGTTCTTACCATTATTAGCAGAAATATTAAAATTTTGGAATTTAATTTTCTTGCTCACAGAAAATGGCATAATGATAATGATTTATATTTTTTTGAATATTTTACTGCCAAAGAAGATGTAGGTTTTAAAGCTTCAGTTAATAGATCTGCATATGGTAGTATCTTGATTTTAGGACTCGCCATATTGATTATTGAAAATTTTTTAACTATTCCCGATTTATTAGACTTATTTTGGGATGCTTCATATATTGTAATGTTTTCAATACTGGGTCTGTTACCTCTAATTATCATTTTCCTTTATATTTCCCCGCTCCTTACTAAAGAAATAAATCTCTACTTTCACGATAAACATAATAGAACAGTGCGGAACGTTGGTGGGTGGATGGACGACTCCCTGAAATTATTTGCTGCAATAGATATACTATTAGTAGCAATTATTATTATTGATACTTCAACGATAACGCCCGCTTGGTTAATCTTTATACTTTGTTTAGTTTTAGCAGTATTTTCGATGTACTTAACTATCACAGCTATTTTTAATCGAGCCTATCATACTAAATTGAATAAAAAATTCAAATCTCACCTAATAATAAAGTATCAAATACCAATAAGAAAAGTTGAGCTTCCTCATCGATCATATAATTGTATTAAATGTAATAACATTTTGGATTACATCAACCTCGATAAATGTGACAAATGCGGTGCGAAAATTAAGAAATGCATCGTTTGTGGTGATATCTTAGATAACCCTGATGAAATTTATAAATGCCCAGAATGTGGAATTAGTTCTCATAAAGATGAGTTTATTTCTTGGATTTCAATGAGAAAAACCTGTCCATCTTGTAAAAAAAAGTTAGATGTTTCTAAATTATAAATTAAATCTCATTATAACACTTTTTTTTTAAATTTAAATAAAAAGTTAGTTTCAATAGGTTAAAGTCTAATTTAAATAAAACTTATTAATTGTTTTAATCATAAATAAAATGATATAGTTTAATTTAATATCAATTATTTGTAATTATGTTAATTTTGGAAGTTTTGATTAAATGGGATCTGATATTCAGTTTCTTTCTGACGAAATAAAGATTGCAGGTACCGACTTCACTTTTCAAATTGCCGAAATTAAAAGTAAGTGGGCTATTCGAATAATAGACAGAAAGGAAAATAAAATAATAATGGTTAATAAATTAAAAAAGACGACAGATGCTGAAATCACAGATAATATAAAGAATTCCTTGGGGAGAAAATTTGGAAAAAAAATTATGAGCGAAATAGATTTTTTTGATTTAGGTAGCAAAATGCCCGATTTGTTAAAAAGAATTCAAGATTATAAAGATAGTTTGGAAGTAAATAAAGAAAAGGATGGGATTGATACAAAAGTTAAATTGATTGGTTCTACTGACAAATTGGAAGAAATGATTAAGAAAAAAAAATCTGACTCACGTCCTGCTGATAGTTTTTGGTCTACTTATTCTTCTGCAGATACTTCTGCTAAAAAAGATGTGTCGAATGATAAACTAGAAATCACTTTCGATTTGGGGGCTATTGAATCTCAATATCATAGTTCGACTCAATCACCATCAACTGCACAATCATCAACACCCTCTCCCTCGATAGTACCAACGACTTCACCTACTCCGCCAGCTATTCCTAAACCAACTTCTGGACTTGGAGATAGTTTATCAATATTAGGATTGACTTGTCCACAATGCGGGGCAGAAATTGATATTGATCAAGAGATTTGTCAAAGCTGTGGTTTTCTCTTAGATGACTGAATTTTACACTTATTTCTACTAGATAGTGAATTTCAATGGAATTTTTTCAAATAAAAAAAATTGATGAAAGTTCTGAAGAAGAAATAAAAAACGAAGAAGAATTAAAGGATAAAACTAAGAAAAAGAAAAGATCAAACAAAGAATTGGAAGAAATAATAGAGAATCTAACAAAAGAAAAGGGAATTATTGAAGAAAATTTAAGAATTAACAATGAAATGATTTTAAAAGTAAAAAAAGATTCGAAATCTAGAATATTAGATCTTAAAAACCAGTTAATAGAAAAAAGCAAAGTCATTTCTTCTTTAAAACATGAATTAAGATTAGATAACGTCAAGAAAAAAACAGTCTATAAAGAGCAAGAATCAATTGAAAAATCAAATTTAGAACAAATTAAAGAATTGACTCAAATTTTAAATGAAACTAAAAATAATTTATTTGATAAAGAACGAGAATTAGCGAATTTGGAAGAAGAAAAAACAGAATTAAAGTTAGAATTAGAAACATTAATACATGAAAAGGATAAATCAATAAAGAATTTGGAAGAAAAATTTAAAGACGCTAAAATTGAATATCAGAATCAACTTGATGAAGAATTAGATAAATTTAATAAAGAAAAAGAAAAGTTAGAAGAAAATGTAAAAGAACAGCAAGAAAAAATGGTTCATGAAAAGGCATTAATGAAAATACTTGAAAAAAGGATAGCTGAACTTGAATTGACTGCAGACCCAGACAAAATGGAAGCCCTTCAAAAGAATAATGAAGAATTAAATAAAACAAAAGAAGGAATGGCGAAAAAATTAAAATTGCTTGAAGAAGAAAAAAGTTCGCTAAATGAGAAATTCATAAAATCTAACGAAGAATTAGATGCATTAAAGCTAGAATTAAAAGAATTAAATATTCTAAAAGAAGAAATCAATCAAGTAAAAATTAAAAATAAAGAATTAATTGAAAAATTAATAAAGTCTCAAAAAGAAGAGATTTCGATTTATTCTATAAAACTTGAATGAAAGATTCTATATTTTCATAATTTCTGAGACCAAACATTCATTTCTTGTTTTAACGCAATTATGTCTTTTGGAGTAATCGGTGTATCTTTTTTTGTTTTGTATTGTCTTGCAACTTTTCCTATTTCATATAAAGCTGGAATCCATTTATATTTCTCTGAAATGAAAGTTTTACATTTTTCAAGTTCATCTGCAATTTCATTAGATTTTAAACCAGGTTCCAGATATTTTTCGAGAACTTCTATTGCTTTTTTAGCTAAATGAACACCGTTTCCTTGAGAATTTGCAATTAAATCGTCTAATGGCGTTACTTTATCAGAAGTATTTGTAGGTGTTAAGTTTATTTGTGGAGTTTCGATATGAATCACAGGCTCAAGAGGGACTTCTTGTACTTTTTCAATAGGATTTGTTGTAGAAGGTGTTACAGTTGGGATTGGGGCGCCCGATAATAATGTTTTTAATTCCTTTAATTCTGATGTAAAATCCATGGCAGTCACATTATCAACAGATCTCTGTAAATTATCTAGAGTTTTTTGAAGTCCTTTCATAAAATATTTCATTTCAGCAACTAAATTTTCGACTTTCTCAATTCTAGCAACGATCATCATTACTCGTTCAAGAGTTGTTGCGAATTCTCCCATACGACCAATTAATGTCAATCCAATTTTTTCGAAAGCCGTGCTCATCCTATTCATTCCTTCTGTTATATTTTTTGCTTCCTCAGAAGAAAATATTTCTTCCTTTTCTTTGGAATCCGTCTCTATCCCTAGCTCTTGTTTAACTGAATCAGGGAGTTGTTCTAATACTTCTGGTGGTATATCCTTAGCTGCATTGAGTTTGGATTTTTTTTCGTCATCTGCCATTAACTAAACCTCTATTGAAATTTTAAATTATTTCACCTCGACAATAAATATATTTCTTTATCTTAAATATTTATTTCTAAAAATCAGTTAATATTTTTGAAAGAGGTAAATCTTATATATAATTAGATCTTTATTAACAAATTATAGGGGTATACTAAAGAAATTTTTTTGAATTTTAATAAGGATAAGGTGGATAAAAAATGGGCAAAGATAAAAGAGATAATAAAATTATTCCTATTGCTCCTTTAGATCGATTAATTCGAGAAGCAAAGGCAGAAAGAGTTTCAGAAAAAGCTGCCAGAGAATTAGGTGTTATTCTGGAAGAAATTGCAATAGAAATCGCCAATATGGCGAGAGAGTTATCATTACACGCACATAGAAAAACTGTAAATGACTCAGATATTCGGTTAGCATATAAACAATGGAGAAGATAACTTTCAATAAAAAATAAAAAAATAGATGGTTAAATTTATTTTAACATCATTATTGTTGCCATGCCCTCAACAGCATTTTTTCCATTTTGACTTGGGTCAACTGGATCATCATCTATTGCAACCCAAGCTTTAATCTTAACGAATTTTAGTTTACCATCTTTTTTAGTGTATTTTTCAGCAACTTCAGCCCATGCAGTTAATTTACTTCCGAAATGGACAGGAGCTGTAAATCTCGAATCTTGATTTGCATAAATGCATCCAACACCTGGCAATTTCATTCCAACAACTGCTGAAATTAATGAGTTTGTTAGTGCTCCATGTACTATTCTTGTCTTAAATTGTGTAGTTTTTGCATAATCTTCATCGGTATGTGCTGGATTAAAATCTCCACTAATATCTGCAAATATTTTATCGTCTTCTTCAGAGATGGTTTTCGTTAAAGATGCTTTTTCTCCTACAGTGAGGGAATCCCAAGTTCTAATCTCATATTTTCCCATAATTATCACCATTTTGTATGAAAAAAAAATAACAAAATTCATTTAAAAGAATTACTTTTGTCTTATCTCTGTTAATATTATTTATTATATCTTTTGAAAAAATTCTCTTTAAATTCTCTATATTCCGCATTTTTAATAGCTTTTCTTATATTGACCATTAATTTATTGAGAAAATATAAATTATGATAAATAATTAGTTTTCTTCCAATTAATTGTCCAGGATCTTTATGCAAATGACTGATTATTGATTTAGAATAATTCTTACAGACATAACAATCGCATTCTGGATCTATTGTTTCCAAAGATTCAAAATTATTGACTGTATCTATTGTTATTTCTCCATCCGAAGTGAACGCGCTACCATGCCTCGCATTTTTAGTTGGATAAACTGAATCAAAAAGATCTATACCGTGTTCAACTCCTTCAAATATATCTTCTGGAGTTCCCACACCCATTAAATATCTTATTTTATCAGTTGGTAATAGAGGAACGCATTCTTTTAGAATTTCGTTTCTGACTTCACGAGGTTCTCCAACACTCAACCCCCCAAAAGCATAACCTGGAAAATCAATTTCCAAAGTTTTTCTTAAGCTTAATTTTCTTAAATCTAAGTAACTTCCCCCTTGAATGATTCCAAATAAAGCTTGTTCTGATTTTTTTTCTATATGATAATTTTTACATCTTTTGGCCCACTTTAATGTTCTTTCTAAGGATTGTTCCATGTAATCGTGACCCTTCTTTTTACTATAGGGAGGACATTCATCAAAACACATTATAATATCCGCATTTAAATCGTGTTGGACTTGTGTAGCAATTTCGGGAGTTAACAAATGAATACCACTTTTATGTCTCTGATCTGGCCAGTAATAGGGCGATTTAAAATAAATTCCATCTTCTGTAATCTTTTTAAAAAACTGTTTTGACATTACTTGAAATCCCCCACTATCGGTAATGATCGGTCTCTTCCAATTGCCCATGTACTTATGTAACCCTCCTCCCTTTTTAATTGGCTCGACCCCTGGTTTAAGAAACAAGTGAAATGCATTCACGATTAATATTTGGGTGCCAATTTCCTCCAAATCTTTTATCATCATCCCTCGTACAGTAGCTTTAGTTCCTACATTAATAAATGCAGGCGTTTCTACAGTACCATGCTTTGTCTTCATTGTTCCGAGTCTAGCATTATTGTCCATACAACTTACGTTGAATTCATACATGGGATAATCCTCAAAAATATTATTCAATTTTATACAATTGATAATCTAAAAACCGTTTTTCAGCGAATTTCTTCCAAGCTTCATCTTTTCCGTGATTTACAAACGGATTTATGCTAATTCCTCCCCTTGCATTAAAATTTCCACGAACTTCGATATATTTTGGCTGAAGAAGGTTATCTAAATCATTCAAAATTAAATTAACAATATCCTCTGAGAAATCTCCATGATTTCTAAATGAGCTTAAATATAATTTTAATGATTTTGATTCAACTAAATATTTATCAGGCACATAATTTATTAGGATTTTTCCAAAATCTGGTTGATTTGTAATGGGACATAATGTTGAAAATTCAAAACAATCCAATGAGATCCAATAATCTCTTCGAAGTTGTCTATTTTCAAATTTTTCCAATAAATTTGGGTCATAATTCGAAATTATCTTGGATTGTTTTTCTCCTAAATGTGTGAGGCCTTCTTTTGTTTTATCTCGAGTCATTTCAAGCACCAAATTAGATAATTAAATTGAATGATTTCAAATTTGTTAAACTTAAATATGATTTATAATTTTCAAGTTTAAATTTAGCCGATTGTTTAGAAATATAGGTGGATTCCAATTTCAGAAAAAAATATTGAAGGAATGGTTCTAATTAAGAAAAAACCCTTTTCAAGGATGCTACATCATGTAATAGAACATGCGAATAGATTAAAGTTTGGATGGAAAGAGGTCTACGGTTTATTAGTGGGGTATAATAAAGGAAACCATGTTTTGATAGAAGATGCCATACCTATAACTCATGGTAGTAGTATTCACGTGCAATTCAAAATGGATGATTATATTTTCGCAGCAACTATAAATGATTTACTTGTAGAAAAGACTAATAAATTATTTTTTGTTGGATGGTATCATAGTCATCCTGGATTGGGTCTATTTTTATCTGGAACTGATATTATCAACCATCTTGGATTTCAAAATTTAAATTCCCTGGCGTGTGCAATTGTTTTTGATCATACTTTAATAGAACTCGAAGAAGATGGTTTTATGGTTTTTAGACTAAATTCAGATTTTATGGGATATCATCCAATAAAATATAGAATTATTGATCTAAAACAAAGTGAAAAAACGAAGTTAAATCGGATTGAAGAAATATATTACAGATATGTTCATTATTTTAGAAAAAAAACTATTATAAATACCGAAAAAGAAGTTCGTAATAATTTAAAAAGATGGCTTTTAATTTAAATTATTTTTTTTAATTTAAAATAAAATATAATAACGATAAAAAATTCTATTTAATATTTTTTTTCAATAATATTAATAAATTATTGATTGATTATTGAAAATATTCATTTTAATTAATATTATTTGTAAATTTTAGTCCCAAATTATATCGTTTTAATAATTTGTATTTCTAATATGATACTTTGAAGAACATTAATAAATTAATTCAATTATTGTTACTCAAATTTTTGGAGGAAAATCCTTGGCTATAAATAAAATAATGTCTTTAGAAGAAGCTATTTCTCAATATGTTGAAGATGGAGACCTTATTGGTATAGGTGGTCTCTCTTTTTGGAGAAAAGCGGTTGCTGCTACTCGAGAAATAATTAGGCAAAAGAAAAAAAAATTAGGATTATGCACATTTGTTGGTGGTATTTGTGCTGACTTACTTGCAGGTGCTGGTTGCATTGATAGAATTCAAGCCAGTTTTGTGGGTATGGAACTATTCGGTTTAGCTCCAAGATATCGAAAAGCTGTAGAAGAAGGAAAGTTAAAAATTATTGAAGAAACAGAAGCATCAATTTGTTTAGGCTTAAAAGCAATATATTTGAAGCTTCCCTTTATGCCTCTACGAGGAATCTTAGATACGGATATTTTAAAAGTTAGAAATGATCTTAAAGAATTTTCAGATCCTTTAAAGAATGAAAGTCTGGTTGCCGTTCCTCCCATTCAATTAGATGTCGCAATTCTTCATGTTCCTTATGCCGATGAAAAAGGTAATGGAAATATCCCTGGAACGGTTTGGATCGATGATGATATGGCAAAAACTGCCAAAAAGACTATCATTACGTGTGAAAAAATAGTTGAAACTGAAGATATCATTCGTTCTCCATTGAAAGCGCAATTACCAATGCAAAAAGTGGATGCTGTGGTAAAAGTACCATATGGTGCACATCCGACAAGTTGTTATCCTTTCTACACGTTTGATCCAATTCATATTCAAAAATATCTCTCTATGGATTTTGAGGAATATAATAATCAATTCATTTCATTAAAAGATAATACTGAATATCTAGAAAAAATAGGAGGCATACGGTCTATCTTGAATATAATGACCTGAAGGTGATTTAATGGTAGAATATAGTGTAGATGAAATGTTAACAGTATTAATGGCTAGAGAAGTTACTAATAGTGATGTTATGATAGTGGGTGTAGCCACTCCTTTAGTCTGGTCTGCATTTACATTGGCTAAAGTGACACATGCTCCAAAAGCTCTTTTTCATTACATCATGGGAAATACTTTTGTTTGGGAAGCTCGAAGAGTTTCTTTAATGTGGCTAGAAAATACTCAAGTTCAGCGATGTTATCGAATACATAATAGTGGGGAATGCACACTCGAATTATTGCCTCATGATATTTTAACGACAATTGAATTTTTTAGACCTGCTCAAGTAGACCAATTTGGGTCTTCAAATAATATGTGTATTGGTCCATGGGATAAACCAAAGGTAAGATTACCAGGTGCAGCAGGAATTCCAGATTTTTCAGGATTATATTCAAGAGGACAGAATCTTTATGTTACTAGACATGATAGTAGGACTTTTGTCGCCTCAGAAAAATTGTTTTTTAGATCAGGAGTTGGATTTATTGATGGTAAGATGCCAAAAGCAGGTGGTAAAGGACCTAATTTTGTCATTACAGACTTAGCATATCTTGATTTTGACGAAAAAACAAAAAAGATGCGAATTAAATCAATTCATCCTGGTATTACAAAAGAACAAGTCATTGAAAATACTGGATTTGAACTTGTTATTCCTAATAATATTCCTGAAACTAAACCCCCAACTGAACAAGAACTCAAGATGCTTAGAGAAAAAGTCGATCCATTAGCCATAAGAAAAATGGAAGTCTTAAATGGAAAAGAAAAAACTGATCACTTACAATATATCATAGAAGAAGAAATTAAAATGGATAAAAGGTTAATGGAAAAAATTAATTAAAATATTAATTTTCCATTTTTTTTCTTATTAATTATTTAATTCTATAATTCATAATTCGATATAAATAGTAGAAAGGTATAAATATAGGTCTATACCTATGATTAATTGTGATTGAAATGAAAATAGAACAATTATGCCATGTAATGCAAATTATTGATGTTAATCCTGGAATTATTCAAAAAGATTTAATTTCGAACTCGATCTTCTCGAAAATGACCGTTTCTTCAATAATAAAAAATCTTATTGAAAATGAATACGTTAAATTTGATAAAGATATTGATGATAAACGCATAATTCATTATTTTATTACATCAAAAGGAAAGAATTTTCTCTTAAACCAAATTTCTCAAGTTGAAGTAAATCAATTTAAAACCTATTTAGCTTTAATGATTCGGGATTTCTTAAAAGAACATCAATTATCTGGTGAAAAATATTTCCAAACTCTCTTCAATCAATTCCCAATATCAAAAATAAAAGATATAAAAGACTCAATCAATGAGACATTGCTCGAAATGGTAAAAGAAAAACAACCTGATTAATCAAATTCTTTTAAAATAATATCTCTGAATTTTTTAAATTTATCAATTCGAGAAAAATCTTCCTCTTTTAAATTGAACTCTTTAAGAAATATTTGAAATTGAATATTAATACTTGCTAAGTATTCTTCAATTAGATTTAATTGTGAATTATCTTGCATGCCCGAAATTATTATTAAAAAATAACTATTATAAGCAAAAGATATACAATATCTTTCTTTATTTTCCAATAAAAAAATGACATGTTGCAAAATCTTATTTTTAGGAAGAAATTGAGTAACATTTTGGCCATATTCTAATAATCCGTAAAGTAAACCCGAAACAATTGCTTCATCAGTTGTGCTTATAGGTACAAATTTTATATCAATAATATAATTTCCATTTTTTTGAATAAAATATATTTCTTTAACTATTGATTTTATTATATTTTTATTAAAATCCCCCAATAATTTCACCATTTTGATAGAATTTTATAATACATTAATTCTTATTTTTAAAGAATATTTAAAGTTCTTATTATTAAATTAATTTCTGAACTTTTGTTCTTTAAATTACAAAATATTATTTATCAATTAAATTTCCTTATCGTTATTGTAAATGAAAATATTAGATATATTTAAGTTAAGAATTTCTAACATCATAATTATCTAATATAGTCATTTATAAGTTGATAAAAAGAAGAGGTCAATTTTATGAGTTTAATTGGAAAGGCGGTGCGATTAGAACGAATAATAGATCGAAATACTAAAAGGACAATAATCATTCCAATGGATCATGGGATGTCGGTTGGTCCCGTTACAGGAATATTTGATATAGGTGAAATGGTTGATAAAGTAGCAAATGGAGGAGCTAATGCTGTTTTAGGTCATCTAGGTTTACCAATATATGGGCATAGGAAGCATGGAAAGGATATAGGGTTAATTATTCATCTTTCTGCAAGCACCTCTTTAGGACCCAATCCTAACAGTAAAGTATTGGTTACTACTGTTGAAGAGGCCATAAAAATCGGTGCTGATGGTGTATCAGTCCATATAAATGTAGGTGATGAAGATGAATCTCAAATGTTAATGGCTTTAGGAAAAGTTTCTAGAGATTGTAGGGAATGGGGAATTCCTTTAATTGCAATGATGTATCCTCGAGGAAAAAAAATTAAGAATGAACATGATGTTGAGTATGTGAAGATTGCTGCACGTGTCGCTGCAGAGTTAGGGGCTGATATCGTAAAAACAAACTATACTGGTGACGTAGATACCTTCAAACAAGTAGTTGACGGGTGTCCTGCTCCCGTTGTTATCGCGGGTGGTCCAAAAGTTGAAACATTTGAAGACGTGCTAGTGATGATTAAAAATTCTTTAAAGGCAGGAGGTGCAGGTGTTGCGATGGGGCGTAATGTATTTCAATCAAAAGATCCAACACAAACAGTTAAGACCATTTATAGGATAGTACATGAGGATTGGGATGTCAAAGAAACATTAAAAGAGTATAATCAAGTAATGGGTTACTAAATCAAGTTATTTTGGACTATTAATAAGTATTAACAAACCTCTTGATACTGCATATAAAAAATTATACAATATATCTTCCTTTTTTGCAACTTTGAACATCAATCTTGGTAAATTTTTTTCAAGATCTTCTTCTTCAACAAAATCTTCATCTAATTCAAATTCAACAAACCGTTCTTCCCTCAATCCTTTAACCCAACTTGGAGCTTCGATTATTGGATGTAAGACCTTTCTCTCAGTAATGTAGATGAGAATTCCTCCAATTAATAAATGATTTACATGTTCTTTAGGCAAAGTTAAATTTAAGGTTTTATAATTTATTTTCAAATCCGAACCATATTTATTTTCTAAAATTAAGGTGATTTCTGTATCTTTTTTTAATTCAATATTCTGTATTTCTATAGAATCCAAAAGAAACTCCTTTTTTAATTTTAACATTTCAAAAAGAAAATCTCCAATTTTCTCTATTATTGGAATATTTGATTCGACAATTTCTTGAAAGGGAATTTTATTTTTATCGTCGGATTCATTATTTAAAATTAATATTAACATTAGAGCTTGTAACCTCAAATTTCCTAATTAGCTAATTTCTATATTAAATACGTGGTCTTTTAATTGAAAATTTTCAAATATAAAATATGCTGTCAGATAAGATAATTGCATTTGATTTGACACAAAAAGAATGGGGTCGCGTTAATGAAAATTATTCTATTTTTAAAAATATTTTTGAAGAGATTGGATTTCAATCTGAAATTTATATAGAATTTCCTTTAAAACTTGAATCACTTAAAAAATGCTCTATTTTTGTTATTCTTTGCCCAGATAGTTCAAAATTAAGGAGTGAAGAAATTAATAATTTAATTGAATTCGTTGCAGAAGGTGGAATTTTAATGATCTTTTCTTCTGCAGGAGGAGACCAAGGGCGTAGAACTAACTTAAATGAATTACTTAAACATTTTGGACTTGGTATTAATAATAATGAAGTGATGGATCAAAATTCTAATCTAGGAATTAATTCTTATGTTTTAATTAATATGGAAGGGAACTTAACTCCTTTTAATTCAATAAATAAATTTTGTTTTCGTTGTGGATGTTCTTTAACAACAATAAATTCTCAAGATCAAGTTCTTTTTTCAAATAAAACATCAACTCCTCCTGAATGTCCATTATTTATCATATCAAAATATCGGAAAGGATTAATTTTATTATCTGGTTCCTATGAAACATTTCGAGATGATTTAAAGGGAGGAATAACCTTCGAAGAAAATAAGAGCTTTACTTATAATCTCGCTAATTATTTATGGGAATATGTAAACAATAATGGCGAAATTATAGTATCTAAAAAAAATTCAAATGATTTGAAATCCTCCATAAAAATATCATTATTTAAAAAAAATGAACTCATTGAAAAGGGTTTAAAACTTTCAGATGGACAATTAAATAATAGGATAACAAATCTTGAACAAGAATTTGCGGAATTATATAAAGATAATGATTTATTTAAAATTGAATGCAAAAGAATCTATAAAAACATGGAAGAACAATTGAATGAATTTCAAATTCATAATATAGAAGGTTTTAAAGATGATATTGAAATAAATATTGATGAAATATTAACAAACTTTGATTTGAAGGTCAATAATTTAACTTCTAAAATGCTGAAAATTGAAAAAAATATCGAAGACTTTAATTCTGAAATTAAGAACACTTCAAAAAGAATGTCTGATATTGAAGATTTGTTTGGACAATTAATCTTTAAATATGAAAATTTAGCAACTTCGGTAAAAAAGGGCGTAGAAATAAAAAAAGATGATGAAAATTTTTTAGCAGCTCAAAAAAATAAAGATTTCGAAGACGTAAAAAACTTATTGCCCTCAGTAAATGAAGAAGATAGTAAACCACATAAAACTACTGAAGAAAAATTACATCTTCTTTTTAAATTAAGGGATGATTTAATAAAAAAATACAAAAGTGGTGAATTAAGTAAGAAAAATTTTGAAGATAGTTTGAAAAGAATCGAAAACAAAATAAATCATTATCGAAATATTCTAATAGAAATGTAGAAATTTTAAATATATTAAAGCATGTTCATAGAATGGGAGAATATATTTATGCCAATGAAAGTATTCGGGACAAGTATCTCGGACTTAATACGTGCAAGAAACCAGAAAGTCAGGGTTAAACAAATTTCAACGCATACTCACGATTTTTATAATGGTCATAATCATAAAGATTTTGTAACTATCAATGGGATGAGTAAATATAATTTTCCTAAGATTGAAGATGGACCAGGCATCATAAATTGTCTTTGGTTTACTTTTTCACCGTTAAATATGTTGGAATTTATACGATTTTCAAAAATAGAAGGATTACAATCATTAATTTTAAAAATTTATTTCGATGATGAACAAGAGCCACGAGTAAAAACTCCCATAGGTGATTATTTTGGTGCAGGTTGGGGAAAATATAAAAAAAATTCATCACGTTCGCTATATGTTGGTATGACAAGTGGTGGATACTATTCTCATTTTCCAATGCCTTTTAAAAAATCTGCTCAAGTAGTTATTGAAAATATTAGTAAAAAAAAATGTAATGCATTTTATGGACAAATTAGCTACCAAACTATGCCTGAATTTACAGAAGACATGTTATATTTTAATGCTTTATATCGAAAAGAAGATATGAAAGCTGAAGAAGATAAACCTTATATAATTCTTGATAACAACAATGGTCCTGGGCATTATGTTGGCGTAATGTTAAGTCAACAACAAAAAAAATTATTTTGGTTACCTATTGAATTACCTTTTAAAGTTAAATTTTTTCTTCCAACGAATTTAGCATTTTTGGAAGGAAATGTTAAATTTTATATTGATGGAGAAAAAGAAAATTCATACGAGAGTACTGGAAATGAAGATTACTTCATGGGTGCATGGTATTACAACAAAGGAGAATTCAGCCACCTCTATCACGGCTTAACTTATAAAAAGGGAAAAAAAATAACTTCTTATAGATTCCATCCTGAAACAATTCCATATCAAAAATCAATTAAAGTCACTGTTAATGTAGGTGAATTCAACGAAGTTCCCGCATTTTATAAAAGTGTTACTTATTGGTACTCTAAGACTTGAGGATCTATCAAAATTCCATTTTTTAATTCTTTTTTAGATTTTATTCCTGCTTTATTTTTATTGATAATTATATTATATTTTTCATTTTTTGGTTCATGTACCTTAATAATGATTTTTCTATCAAATTTGACTTCTAATTTTAAAGTTAATTCAATCTTGGATTCTCCTATATTAAATTCTTTTATTAAAATACCATTAATACCAAACACGTTTTGGTATTGCATATCTATATATATATCTCCAAATTGCATTAATGCGAGAGCTGATGAACAAGATGCACTTGCTGACCCCCAATCGAATTGAATATAACCAAGTATCTTTCTATCTCTTCCACAATGACCATAATTCTCGAAACTTGCACCAGTATCAAATTCATTAAACCGTTTTAAATTACCAGGTGCAACATTTTTGTTTTCATTTATTAACATCAAAGTAAAAGATGATCTTAAAGCTGCAATTCCTCTCTCAAAGAATTCTTTAACCCCAGTAATTTCATAATATTCCATAAAAGTTAATGCAAACTGTGCTTGCCGAGCGTCATTCCATTCGGCATCTGTGTTCATAACACCAAATCCACCAAACGTGTTTATTGAGATGTATGGAGCGTCCCAGATTTGTTGATATAAACAGAGTAATTCGATACAGTGTAAACCTAGTTTTAAATATAAATTATTTTGTGTCAATTTATACAATTCTTTAAATGCTTCTGCCGCCCATTGAATAGATAAATTATTTTGAGGATAAATTCCTGTGAATTCATCAATTTCATCAAAATTTTTTCGAGAACATGAAAAATAAGTTTCAAAATCAAACCACTTATCTTCTGGAATCACCTCATTGTCGATAAACTTTGCTGCTTTTTTGCTTGCATCTAAATATTTTTTATCTTTCGTGTATTTATATAATATTGTCAAAAAAAGCATAGGACATGCTGTTGATGCGCTATTCTTTAAAATTTCATTAATCTCAAATTTTTCATCTTGAATTTTTACCCAAGCTGGTATTGATCCGTTATCTTGTTGGATTTGGATAAGTAATTCACCTAAATCTTTACATTTTTTTAGTATTTTGTCATCTTCACCATATATTTCATACCATTTTAATAACCAAAATGCCGTCCAACTACAATCGGGTATGTGAAAGTGATTTGTTGGAAGAATAGCTACTGTTCCAGGAATCCATTTGTGTTTAAGTTCATTGTGTTCTTCATATAATGCTAAAACGGAATGAAATAATCCTTGATTTTCAGGTGAATTTAAAGCCAAATTTTTCATTTTTTTTGCATTTTCTTCTAAATTCTTGTCATTCCATTGTTGAGCGAAATACATCATACCAATTGCACTTCTAATATTTGAGAACCAAGATTGATTATAGATATATTGAGGCGCTGGTAATCCTCCAATTATTCTTAGATAAATTTCTGATATTTTTAAAAAGTTTAGTGAAGATGCTAAATAATTTTGAAATATTCTATATATTAAACTTGGTTTAGTTGCTTTTTCCAAAACAATTATATCCTTTTTAAATTTTGGTTTTGGATTTTTCTTACCTCCCGACCATGTCAAATAATAATAACCACCACATATTTTCGAATTTATTTCAATTTCTCTCCAAATCCCATTAAAATTAGTAAAAATCGCATCATAAGCATATTTTCCATATTTATCAAGTGAAAGTACCTGAGGTCTTACAGTGGAATCAAGAATTTTTTTTGCGTATCTATTCCATAAAAAAGAATTTATCGTACGTAGACACTCATTAAAATTTTCAGAATTATCGAAATGTAGATGATAGCCAAATAATAACTGAGTTCTTTTAAATTTTTTTTTCATTCTGTTTGTGTGTTCATAATAAATATGTCCTTTTATTCCATATTTCATAAATCCGAAGGAAAGATATGGAAATTCATTCGAATCATTAGATTTTAGGTAATTCATGCATGTTTGCATTTTCCGATTTCCGTATAATATTTCTAAATCTGGAATTAAGCTCATTGACATTCCATCTTGGTATAAAATTATGGCTGGAGACCTAAATACGTGGTCACCTATCACACAGTTTTTATATGGTCTCAGGTTTGGTATCCAAACAAATTTAGGATTTTTTTTATTTATGCCTTTTAGACGAAAATTAAAAGAATTCATTAAATATTCTAAGCTAATTTCATTGAAAATAGAAAGAATGTTCTTTATATGGATGAATTTATCATTTTCAATTAAAGTAATTTGAATGATTAATTGGTAAAACTCATTATGACCTTTAAGAATGACTTTAATCTTTTCTTTATCTTTAATTATATTATATATGTTTAATTGAAGATCATTTGATACTATCCCATGAGCAATTTCTAATAATCTATTATTGTGTTTTTTTTCATCATTTTTTTGAAAATTACTTGCAATTAAGACCCATTTATTTTTATTTTTATAAAAAAAATGAATTTTTACTTCATTATTTTCTTTTAAAAAGTTTATTTTTATAAATTCATTAGTTATTGTAACATTATTTTTATCAATATATTCTAAATCTAATAAATTAAGCACACCCTATCTTAAATTTTATGAAATTATATCTATTAAATAGCTTTATTGATGTTTTGGAGAAATTTTTTTAAAGAACTTAACAACTGCTTATGTGAATAAATAATTCGCTTGATTATTCTTTTGACTTCTAAATCGTCAAAAGGAGTTATAAAAAGTTAGGTGTAATGAAAAATGTCATTTTTTTATACGAAAGAAGAGAATAAAAAAAGAGAGGAAATTCGCGCATTCGTACGCGAGAAAATAGAGCCTCTCAGAGAAGGATGTACTGCTAAAAGAGAGTTCCCAAGAGAAGCTCTGAGATTATTAGGAAAGGAAGGATATTGCGGAAATATACACGATTCTAAATATGGTGGTTCTAATAAAGGAAACGGAAATACCATTGAAGAAATAACTTGTGAAGAAGTCGCTTGGGTAAATGGCGCAATTGAAATGACTCGACTTGTTTCAGCGACACTTTTTGGTATGCCTTTAGCCACATTTGGTACCGAAGAACAAAAAGATAAATATTTGCCTAAACTCATAAAGGGTGAAATCGTGGGCGCTATTGCAATGACAGAAGATGATGTAGGATCTGATCTTACAATGATGAAAGCACATGCGAGAAAAGAAGGCGATATGTGGATTTTAAATGGGCATAAACGCTATATTACCAATGGTGGTAAAGCAGATGTAATTTCAGTATTCTGCAGAACTAAAACTGTGGAAGAAGAAAAAAATGCTCGAAAAGCTTTGAGTGGATTCTTAGTAGAAAAAGAATTCAAGGGATTTAGAGTAGAAAAAGAATATGATTTAGCAGGGATGGAAGGTGGAAGCGTAGCTCGATTGATATTTGAAGATTGTGAAATTCCTGATACTCAATTATTAGGTAAGGAAGGCAAAGGGTTTTATCAGCTAATGGATGAATTAAATACAGAAAGAATGGGAATGGCTGCAGCCTGTGTTGGACATTCACAAAGATGTCTTGATGAATCAATCGCATATGCAAATGAACGTGTTCAATTTAAACAAAAAATTAGAAATTTTGAATGGGTTAGCTTTAGACTTGCAGAAGCTGCCACTCAATTGCGAGCAGCAAGATTATTAGCGCTTGAAGCTGCAAAATCCCTCGATGCAGGTGCTGATGCCACAACTCCAGCTTCAATGGCATTTGCTTATGGAACTGAAATGGAAAAATTCGTTACACACACGAGCCTTTATACCCATGCAGGGAAAGTTATAACAGAAAATACTGGTGCGATTGCATCTCACTGGAGAATGGCTCCGGTTATGTGGGTAGTTGGAGGCACTACGGACATCCAGAAATTCATAATTTCAAGAGAAATATTCAAGGAAATTGACGAAAAAGAAAAAAAATAAGTAATTAAATTTCTCTTTATTTTTTTTAATTTCCTTTAATTAACAAATTTATAATTTAGTATCGATAAAAATGCAAAATTTGGATACAATTTTTGAATTTTCAATCTTAGGATTTGCTACTTTTGGATTATGTTTATTCTTTATTTTATTAAATTGGGGAAATTTTTACGTATTAATATGTAAAAGTAGAGGATTTATAAGAGGTTTATTTAGAATTGCTAAAGTTCTTGTAAAGATTAATCTTCAAATCTCTCCTCCCTATAGATTTAAACTATGGGATATTGAAAAGAATCCTCCTTCCTGGCTCACTCAAAAAGTTATAACATTCAAAAATAAAATAACTTGGGATGATCGTGCAGAATTCTGGCATTTACTTCTTCGATCTGGAACATTATACATGAATAAAAATATTGGAAATCAATTTTTACCTCAACTAGTATCAATTGGTATTAAAAATATTGTTAAGAAATTCTTTAAAGTATTATTAAAACCAATAAAATATTTTAAAGAATTTTCAAAAAATCCAATAAAATCGTATCTTAACTTTTGTGGTGGAGTTTCAGGAGAAACAATCAATTGGATATGCTCAAATGAATACTTTTATGATTTCGTAAGAATTACGAAGAAAGCAGGTTTTCCTATAGGTTATTATTTTGGTAAGAAATATATTGGATTAGAAATTATAGATGAAGATAGCGATGCTCTTAAAGCAATGCAAACCATAATGATAATATATGTTTTGTTTGGGTTAGCAGCGTGGGAAAAACATATTTATCCATTTAATGAACCTAAAATAATTATAAAAAGTAAAGATGAAATTATTATAAGCTATTGTGGTGATCCATATAAATGCCCGCATCGTGGATTAAAACATAGATCTATTTGTCAAGCATTTGTATCTTGGGAAAATGGATTGGTTCAAGCAGTGAATCCTAATTTAAGATCATTTGTTTCAAAATCACTTGCTAACGGTGATCAAAGCTGCGATGTTGTTGTAAAATTTGTTGGAAAGAGAAAACAATGATTATCCTTCATCTGTTCAATCCTTAATAATAGAGTTTCGTATAAAATTTTAGTTAATCTTTCTTTACATTTTGGATTAGTTCCTATTAATTCATAGGTTCTTAAACCTATTAAATTTTCAATTGATTCTCCATCCATTATATTCTTATTATCTTGTTTATTTGCAATACAAATAAGAAGGCTTGAAGGATTTATCCTCTTTAATTGACCAATTATATTGTTTTTTATAAAAAGAACATTTTTTGTAGTGGAATCTGAGACAATAATGAACATGAATGTTAAATTTAAAAAATCTTGTAAAATCGGGGAAATATTTTTTTTAGAAAAATCATCATTTACATCCAATGCTTTTAATTTAATTGGAGGAAATGTTTCATTTGTAACTTCCTGAAATTTTCTGTTATCATTTGACGAAAAACCAGGAATTAATTTAAAAATAGTTGATTTACCAACGGATTTCATTCCAACAATAGAAAATATTATTTCTGTTAAATTCCTATCCAAAATATGAACATGTTTTTCTAAATCAAAAAATTTAATGGGTTTTTTATAGATTAATAGAACTCTTGAGAGAAATTCTATTTCTAATTCCGATAAGTCTCTGACTTTACCTTCAAAGCTTTTTATTTTACCGATTTCTTCATCTAATTCATCGTTAAAACTAACTTGAATTCTTTTGTAACAATCTAACTGACAAGATACGCATTTTTTATTTATCAAATATGCAATATTTGAATTGAATGGCAATTCTAATTCGTAATCTTTCAAATTAATTATTACAGAATTTTGAGAAAAAGGAATTCTCATTTCTTTTAAAAAAGATTTAATTTTCTCATCATTAAAAGATTCAGTTTTAATCATTTTGACTCATTTTGAAAATATGGCATTTTATTAAAAAAGAGATAATTAACACTTTCCTACTTCTCTAATGCTATAATTGGGATCAACGCCTATTGGAATAATGCATTCTGTTCCATCGGGTGCTTTATGCTTATGTTGGAATATCATAGGCCATTTATCATTATTTTCTGGCAATTCAATATTTAATTGAAGTAATGCACCACATTTTGGACACTTAAAAAACTTCATTTTAGCCATACTTTATCACTTGACAAGAGATTATCAAATCACACGTATTTTTTAAGGTAATTTAAACAAATTATCTATATTACTTCTTATATTTTGTAACATAAATTTCTATTCATATTATACTACTGATTCTTTTTAATGATTCAAACATTATAAAGGTATCAAATTCAAATTGTATAGACATGTATTTGAGTATTTTTTTATTCATTTACTTTTAGTCTTTTTTAATTGGATGATAGATATGGATACGAATTCTGTATTATTTGGAATAAAAATTTTAGATTTAACAATGTTAGCACCAGGTCCTTATGCAACAATGATATTAGGAGATTTAGGCGCTGATATAATAAAGATTGAATCACCTAATAAATTAGATCCCATCAGAAATCGTCCTCCTTTATTAAATAAGGAGGGTGAAGAAGTTTATGGTGCTTATCACTCAAATTTGAACAGAAATAAAAGATCTTTAACTTTAAATCTAAAATCCGAAGAAGGAAAAACAATATTTTATAAATTAGCTAAAAATTGTGACGTTATAATTGAAGGATTTAGACCTGATGTTAAAAAAAGATTGAAAATTGATTATGAAATAATTAAAGAAATTAATCCGAAAATTATTTATTGTTCGGTAACAGGATTTGGACAAGAAGGATTGTATTACAATGATCCTGGTCATGATCTTAATTATATTGGTCTATCTGGATCATTATATTTAACATCTAAAGAAGATTCAAAACCAATCATTCCAAGTGTTCAAGTTGCTGATTTTGGAGGTGCATTGTGTGCAGTGATTTCAATCTTATCTGCGTTAATAGCACGAAATAATTACCAAGTAGGTCAATTCATTGATCTCGCTCTCATTGATGTTTCATTTTCATGGATGATAGGTATATATAACAATTTTTTTCACACTAAACAAATACCCATTCCTTCAAATGAACGCTTAACAGGTGGTCATCCTGGTTATAACATTTATAAGACTAAAGACGGTAAATTTATATCATTATGTGCTTTGGAGCCCAAATTCTGGGAAAATTTATTTAATCACTTTAAAAAATCTGAATATTTAAATCAAGAGTCTATAATTGAAAAAAAAGAAGAAATATATTCATTTTTAAAAGAAATTTTTTTAAAAAAAACTAGGGATGAATGGATTAAGGAACTTAAGGATTTGGAAGTGTGTATTTGTCCTGTATTACAATTAAATGAGGTAATGAATCACCCTCAAATTAAAATAAGAAAAATCTTTAAAGAATTTGACCATCCAAATTTTGGAAAACAAATTCAAATCCTTTCACCAATTAATTTATCTGAAACTCCTATCCAGATTCGCAATAAAGCGCCTTTTTTAGGTGAGAATTCAGAAGAGATCCTTTTAGAATTAGGATATTCAAAAGAAGAAATTAAATATTTTAGAAAAAATAATGTAATATAGTTCACTTGCGTATTAATAATAAAAAATAAATGAATTTAAAATAAAAACCAATTGAAAAAGTTTCAAGTGGTTTAGAGTACCTCTATAAACTTTAAACGTGTTTTAACGGTAATTAAAGGAGTTGGCAAAATCTTGGACTATAATCATCCCACAGAAATAAAAAAAGCTTTATCATCACCAATAGGATTTACACTTTTAATAAAGGGTCAAGCAGGAACGGGGAAAACTACTCTGGCACTTGCTCTTTTGATTAATACAATAAATGCAATTTATTTAACATCTCGTTTATCTCCTTCATCCTTAATAAAACAATTTCCTTGGTTAAAAGATCACAATTGTGATGATGCTTTAATAGATGCATCTAATTTTGGATTTATTGATGAAACAATTATTGCTAAATTCAAGAAAAAAATTGTATTTCATAATGCCCCTGAATTTCTTTTAAAAATTGTTGAAATTACTGAAAAAATGGAACATGGAACCATAATAATTGATAGTTGGGATGCGATTATAGAAAAAGATCTAAAAGAACCTAAAGAAATTTTACAAAAAGTTGAACCTTTTTTGATGGAATTAGTAAGACAAAAGAATTATAATTTAGTTTTAGTGACGGAAGATAAAACTCACGATTATTTGGATTATTTAGCTGATGGTGTTGTTATATTAGAAGATAGAAGGGTCGGAATGCATCGTGTCCGAACAATTGAAATGAAAAAAATTAGGGGTGTTAAGTGTTCTCAACCAGAATACGTATTTTCCTTAAATAATGGGAGATTTCAATATTTTCCTCGATTTAATTTGATATATCCCTCAATTATGATCAAACCACCTCCAATTCCAGATCCCAATATTGAATTCGTTTCAACTGGTATTGAGGATTTTGATAATTTGCTTGGTGGAGGATTTAAAAAAGGAAGTTGGAATTTCTTTGAAATAAGCCATAATATTGGTCAGAATTATTTCGCAATTCTCCAACCATTTTTAATCAATCATTTAAATTTAAATAGGGGAGTCATTTGCATTCTGCCAGAAGGTCTATCATTTAAAGGTTTTTTGAATTATTTAGATGGTTTTACAAATAAGGAAGAAATAAAAAAACAAATCATAAATTTTACCATTCAAGAAGAAAAGATAGAAGGGGTTGAAGAAATAGTACTTGATGATGATATTGACAAAACATTTAGTAATTTAAGAAACATGCAAGCAAAATTGGAAAAAACTTTTCCTGGTCCCGTACTTACGTTCATTGGAACAGATAATTTAGCACATTTGTATGATTTAAACGAACTAAAAAAGAATTTATCAAAAGAAGTAGCTCTTCGGAAAACAGAAAAAAATGTAACTATAACTTTAGCAAGTGAAAAACAAAATCAAATAGTAAGAACATTAGGGCATATGGTTACAAATCATTGGAAGTTAGAAACATATGATAAATGTTTAATTTTTTACGGCATTCAACCTGAAACTGAATTGCACGCTGTTACCTACGATGCAACTGAAGGCTATATCTCCACAAATTTAACTGAGATTGTATAAAGGTTTAATTTTTATTAAATCTTAAAGAAAATATAAAAGCATGTTTGTAGTTATTATAAAAGCCAAGGAATTAAAGTTTATAGAACCCTAAATTCTTTTATTGGGTCGGGAAAATGCCAAATAAAATCTTAATTGTTGATGATGAAGAAGATACTGTTAGGTTGGCACAGAAATTACTTATAAGTCAAGGTTTTAGTGTAGTTACAGCGTATAATGGTGAAGAAGCTTTAAATCGATTGTATAATTCCAAAGAAAAAGATCCCGATCTTATTTTATTGGATTTAAAAATGCCTAAAAAAGATGGGTTTGAAGTTTGCCAAAAAATTAAACAAGATCCGGAAAAAAAACATATATTAATTTTGGTTTTTACAGCAAAGACTTTCGATAAAGATAGGAATTTAGCGTATGAACTTGGGGCTGATGAATATATCACTAAACCTTTTTCAGGAGAGAATCTAGTAAATATAATAAAAGAAATGCTTGAAAAAAGAAAAATCAGTTGAAATTAAGTGTTTTTTAGTTTGAAAAATTCAAATTTTTTTACTTTTATTTTTAGATTTACAAAAAATATTTATTACTCATACATTATTAGATTATTGCATTAATTCTATTTAAATGGAGAATGATTAATTGGTATTTGAAAAATCTAGGGCGATAATATTTTATGTTGCAGATATTTGGCAAAGAGCTAATTTTGTTTCTGGTACCGATGCTTATTTTAAATCCCTTGAAGATAAAAAATCAAGAGATTTGGAAAAAGACATTGAGGGCATGGAAAAAGAAATCGAAAAATTGAATAAAAAATTATCAGAATTAAAAGAAAAAACTAAAACTGATAAATCTGCTAAAAATGAATTTGAAAAAATAAAAGAAGAAATCAAAGATAAATCTAATGAACTTAAAAATAAACAGAAATCATTCTCGAAAATAAATCAAGGTGTAAAAAAGAAAAAACAAGATTTTATCGAAAAATATAAAAATATTACAAAGATTTTTAGTGAAATTTCAAAATTTAAAATGAATTTGGCTAAACAAAAAGAAGATTTAAAAAATATAATTAGATTTGTTGGCGTATTAAACATCTTTAAAGAATTAGAGCCAATCTTTCCGTTCGAAAAATTAGTAAATTATTGTAATTTGGATTTAAAAATAGAAAATGAAGAAACAACAAGAAAAGTTCAAAATTTAAATTTATTTATAATCTTAATGCTTGAATCGATTGCTTGCAATATTTTTGATACTGTTTTGACTGAAAAATTAAATAGTGTTAAGATTCTTCAAATGAAACATGTTTGTCAATTATTTCTTTCGACACTTGAAATTAGTAGCTCTGAAAATATTAGTCAAGAATATTTTGAAGCCATGCTCAATTTCTCGAAATCTCAATACTCATTTTGCTTAGGTGTTCAAGCTATCGAGGAACACAGATATACTAAAGGAACTCAATTCATGTTAAAAGCAAAGGAATATTTAGAAAAAAGTAATAAAAACATACCAATCGAAGAGGTAGAATTAAACGAATATTTTTATAAAATCTCTGCACATGCATCCGACTCTTATAATCTGATTTATTTATTGAATTCATATATCAATTGGAAAAATTTAATGACTAGTAAAGATAGTGAAATAAGAGAAATCGCTGAAATCTCCAAGAAAAATATTGAAGAATGGATTACTAAACAATTTGGTTTTCCAAAAGAAGAAGACATTTTAAAAATTCTTAAAAATATTAGATGGCCTCAAACAGTAAATCCAAAAGAAATCCAAGATTTAAAAGGAGTTTTTTGAGGAAAATTCCATGAGCGAGGATAATATTAACGATGAAGATTTAAGCAAGGAACTTGAGGACGAGATTAAAGAAGAGTGGACTGCAATTGATGATGAAGGAAAACTGAAAAGTTTCTTTCCGTTACGATTAGACTTTTTTACCTTCATTTTTATAATTTTCTTTATTATTGCTGTTGCAATGGTAAATATTTTTTATGCATTAAACCCAAATACTGGTGTAGATTTTTATCAATCTTTCTTAAACCTCATTAGGCTGCCTATTGGAATTGGATTAATGTCTAATGTTTATGCATTTATTGTTCCTGCACCTCCAGGATTTGAAGCCCTATATATTTCGGCCAGCTTTGTATTAACTTTCTTTACTCTCTCCTTATTGGTAAAAAATGAAAAATTTAAAACTAAATTATTTGAAAGCTCAAATAAAAGAATATTATTACAAATTGCAGTTTTTTTTATTTTATTAATAGCTTTTATGCACCTTATAAAGCTATTAACTGGTTTACTCCCTGATTTTGGTTACGAAGCAATACCAATGATAATGTTATCTGCAGGTGCAAGTGGTTGGTTAATTCTACAAAGTTGGGCAATACTTACTGCTGCTAGAAGGAGCGCAACTAATGTTGAAGGCTTTTTTTCAAGTCACAAAAATAAATTTTCTTATTTAATTGTTATATTGATGCCATTTATGGTAGCTGCATTTATTTTTCTATTATCTTTTGGTTATTTATTGATTCTACACTTTGTTCAAGTTAATTTTGGTATAGGGGGTTTATTCTGGGAAATTTTAATAGAAGTTACGTTATTTGCTACTTTACTTCTTTGTATCGTTCCATTAATCATGGCATTAACCAGCGAAAATCGTAGAGAAAAAAATTATGAAAATCTGGTTGTTATAATGACTAATTTTTTCATGTATCCATATATATTATTTAATTTTACAATTCTTTTCTTCTTAAATCCTAATACTATTGAACAATTAAAAGCCTTATTCGGTGCAGGAGATGCAGGTGTATCTCAATTTAGCTTACTTTTGATAAGTCTTGAATTAGCATTTACTCTGATAATGTTAATAGCCGCTATGAGAACAGTTGGTAAAAGAACAAACTATAAATTGGGTATTCTAAATAAATACGGCTTTATTTTAGCGGTTTATGCTGCTATCTCTGGCCAATTTGGGATTAGGTATCTTCAAATTCGAGGTCAATTACTCGTATCTTCTACAAATGCTATACAACAAGCACTAGCCGAATATTTGATTAATATACAGCATTTATTCATTAATATTGGAGTTATAATAGCTATAGCAATTGCTCTATTTATGTTCCGAAGAAAAGGTTTTGGAGTAATGTACCGTGTTCATGATGAAATTTCAAAAGAGGACTTAAAAAGAGTTGAATGGATTTATGATTATTTAAAGAAAGAATATATTAGAAAAGCAGAAATGTTAAATTTACTGGAAATGTATGATGTAATTTCAAAAATCCTAAAATTAAACGAATATGAAATCATTAGACTTGTGAATAGAGCAGATCTTAAATATAAGGATATGAAAATCGAAGGTCTTAAAAAAAGATACGTCTATTTCTATTTAGAACAGACTATGGAACAGAATTAAAGTAATTTATTCAATATTAAAAGAAATTAAAAAATTAAATTTTATCTAATTCGCCTAGTGCATCTGCTAAGTCGGTATCGTCTGCTTCTCCTTCTTCAGTTAAACTAACAGGAGTTTCACCTAAGAATTCATTAAGTACACCTTCTAATTCACTTGAAGCGGATTTCATAACAAGTCGGATCATACCAATATTTACGTCTTTATCCGAAATTAACGTTAAAACACCACTTCCAACTGAACTTGCAAATATTTTACCGTCTTCAAATTCTGAAGTCACAATATTTAGTGCACCAATGTCTAAGCTTTTTCCTTGTTCTTCACTTGCACAAAATACTGCGCTTGCAATTGCACCAATCCCATCTACGTCAACCGGATAGTATGAGAATTTACTTACATGAGCAATTGTAAGTCCAGTTCTATCTGCAAGTATCACTTTTTTAATACCCGGCTCACTTTTTATTATCCGTGCGAGAATTTTATCAAAAGCTTTTACGTCCATCATAAAAATCATCTAATTATTATATTTAATAATCTTTACTAACACTTTTTAATAAATCTTTTTCAATAAAAGATTTATTTTTTAGAGTTGAAACATTTTCTAAGTATATAAGTTTCCTTAGGAAATTCGCAATAATAAAATTAAATAATATTGCCATAATAATTACTATTATAAGTATCCATTGCGATCTTATATACTAATAGTATTTTGCAAAATATACTTCTCAAAATTGAGGAATGAAAAATATGAGTATAAAAGAAGGGTTAAGCAGTACTCTAGAAAAATTTAAGTCAAAAGAAGATGTTTTTAATGCATTAATTCGCTCTTTCTTTTCCCAATCTCCTGGAGAGATTAGATCTGATGCATTCAAAATATTAAGAGCTTTAGATAACCAAGTAACTGCCCCTTTATCCCAAAAAGATCTCTTAAAAATAATTTCTAAAAAGGAAAATAATGATTCGAAAGTATCTTTATCAAGTCTACGAAGAAGATTGAAATCATTAGTTGAAACTGGATTGGTTACAGAGTTAGTTGATGCGGGAGTAGACGCTAGAAATATATATTATAAGATTTCACCTGAAGTGCAATCAATATTATCCCAACTAATAACGGTTTTAGATAGACTAGAAGATAGGACAAATCTAAGCATTAGCGAATTCCTTCAAAATGAAATTGAAAAAAGAATTTCAATTAATTCAAAAGTATACACCAAAAAAATAAGACATGGCTTTATTCTTGTTTCTATTTCTTTAGAAAAGAGTGAAAATGATCTTAATAACAAACCTTGCAAGAAGGGACTTTGCGATGCTTTTTGTAAAAAAGTCTGTCAAAAAGTAATTACTACAATTTTTCCCAGCTATGAATTTAATATTATATCTGAAGAATCGTCACTAGAAGATGATAGATGTAATTTTCGATATACTATTCGACCTGATATGTATAACGGAAGTTACTAATCAACCTTTTATTTACCGCGAATGAAGATATTATCCTTATTAAACAATAAGGGATCATAAATTGAAATGGTTTGGATTAAGCAATGGATAGTTTAAAGATTCTTGGAATTCTATCATTATCGGAGGTTCAAACTTGGCGAAATGTTTTAGGAGATTCCAGATTTAGTCAAGTATTAGGTTATATATCTTCAAGAATAATTGATGAGGATTTAGAAAACTTTGGAAGACATAGTTCTAAAGATATTCAATTAATAATAGAATATTTAAGCGATATCGTGACAAAAACTCGTAAATCCCCTAAAAAGTTCATAACACAGAAAGAGTTCGATTTGCTTTGTGAGAGTTTAATAGATGGTACGCTTTATGAAATGACTAAAACAATAAATTTTGCTGATATTGGGAAATTTTTATTTATACAAAAATTTCGAAACATTCCACAGAATCTTCTCTATAGATCCTTACTTTTTAAATCTACTAAGCGATTTGATGAGCATTGCAAAGCAGTCTCTATTGAGCTATTAAACGAAAATTTAAAGTATAAAGTACTAGATGAGATATTTTCAATCGATGACGCTTCGGGGCATGCATTAGATTTAATTGAACTTGATTCACCAGATGTCGTTCTATTTGATAATTCTATCACGAGAGTTGTAGAATCTGAAAATAAAAAATTATTAAAACCAATGGTCAATCTTTGCTTTGAAAAAGAGAAGAGCGTAGCAGGAATAATGATTAAACCCGAGACTACGACTATTTCAGAAATATTAGAAAAGGAATTAGAAAAGAATTGGGTTTTACCGAGGAAAGATTCTGAAATTTTAAAATATATTATAAATCCCGGCGAATTTACAAGAATTTTTAGGGATGTGGATTCTATTAATAAAATTCAAAGAGAATTTATTTATTTTCTTCCTCATGAAACTATAGATTCTTGGAGGGTGAATAATTATTGGCCAAAAACCTCATATTCTATTTTGAATAATGCTGTAAAAAACATTACAGTCATTCCCATTATTAATAAATTAAGAGGCATTATTTCGACAGTATCTCCAATTAAATATGCTTATCAAAATGCATTTTTAAAAGAAAGAATGCAAAAAAGTGTTCATTACATGAGGACAGGAGAATTTAAACTTCCTTCAATCAATGAGGTTTCCATTAAAGATGAACTCATAGACCAAAATTTAAAAATTGTTTTAAAAGCTGCTCAGAAAGATATTGATAAATCAATAAAAAACTCTCAAAAAGATATTAAAGAATAACACCAACTTTTTTTTATCAATAAATACCTTTATAATTATCATTGTTAAAATTCAAATAATTAAATTTATGGTTTAGTTGGAGCGATTCTTTACGTGTGTGGCATATCTGGTATAATTTTGACTAAAAAAAATAAGACCAATCTTTCCATTGCCTCATATTTAAAAAATTCATTAAAGAGACTTGAATATCGAGGATACGATAGTGCAGGTTTCGCTACCATTGATAATGAAAAATTGATAATAAAAAAAGATAAAGGAAAAATTGATGAAGTTCATGAAAGATTAAACATACTGACCCTAACAGGGACAATTGGAATTGCTCATACAAGATGGGCTACACACGGAGGGGTTAGTAAAATAAACGCTCATCCTCATGTCGATTGTAAGAATGAAGTCTGTATCGTTCATAATGGCATAATTGAAAATTTTTTAGAATTGCGAGAGGAATTAATAGAATTAGGTCATGAGTTCAAATCTGAGTGCGATACTGAAGTTATTCCTCATTTAATTGAAGATTTTCTTGGTCAGGGATTATCATATAGGGAAGCAATATTTAATACTGTAAAAAAAATTCAAGGTCGTTATGCGATTGTGATCATTTATTCAAAAGAACCAAATAAATTATACGTAGCAAGAAATGGTAGTCCGTTAAGAATTGGAATTTCAAATGAAGCTTTCTTTGTTGCGAGTGACGATCCCGCGTTTTTACCTCATACAAACCGTGTCCTTGAAGTATGGGATAACGAAGTAGTTGAATTATCAAGAAAAGAAATTAAAATATGGGATATTAGAAATCCAGAAGAATTAATTAAACGTGATTACATTACTATAAGTTGGACAATAGAAGAGGCTAGAAAAGGTGGTATGCCTCATTTTATGCTTAAAGAAATTCACGAACAACCAAAAGCTATACGAAATACTTTATTAATCAATTCAAAAAGCATAGATGATTTTTCTAATCTTATTTTAAAGGCTAAATTAATTTTTATTATTGCTGCAGGGACCTCATTTCATGCATCCTTAGCTGGTAAACTTCTTTTTGCGAATTTAGCCAAAATTCCTGTAATACCTATTATTGCATCTGAATTTGAAGATAATGCAGGAGATTTACTTAATGAGGATTCATTAATTATTGCAATAAGTCAATCCGGCGAAACGGCTGATACATTAGAAGCTTTAAAATTTGCAAAGAGAAAAAAAGCAAAAATTGCATCAATAACAAACGTAGTTGGAAGTTCTATCACTAGGATTTCTGACAATGTCATTATAACACAAGCTGGACCAGAAATTGGTGTTGCCGCAACCAAAACTTTCATCGTACAATTGACTTCACTCGGTTTGATATCTTTAAATCTTGCAGAAAAGAAAGATTCTTTAGAGAAAAAAAAACTTGAAGAGTATAGGAAAGGTTTCACCAAAATTCCAGATATTATCGAAAAAATTATTGAATTACAAGAAGATCATATAAAAGAAATTGCAAATTTATATGCAATCAAAGATCATTTTTATTTTTTAGCTCGTGGAATAAACGTACCAACAGCAAAAGAAGGTGCTTTGAAACTCAAAGAAATATCTTATACCCATGCTGAAGCGTATGAAGCAGGTGAAAGTAAACATGGTCCTATTGCATTAATTGAAGAAGGATTTCCTGTTCTTTTTATTTGTCCTCCTGATAATACAAGAGATAGAGTTATAGGGAACGTTATGGAAATGAAAGCAAGAGGCGCAAAAATAATATCTGTCATACAAGATGATGATACGAAATTACAAAAATTATCCGATGCTATATTTAGAATTCCACCAGGTACTCCTGATATATTTACACCAATAACTTATACAATTCCTCTGCAATTATTTGCATATTTTGGTGCTATTAGAAGAGGGCATGATCCCGATAAACCTAGAAATTTAGCCAAATCGGTAACAGTTTTATAATTTCTATTAATGATAAAAATTTGGTGCTTAATTTGACCGAAAATATTTATTTTGGAACTGATGGATGGAGGGCAAGGATGGACGAATCCTTTACTGAGCAAAATGTGGCTATTGTATCACAAGGTATTGCGAATTATATTTTGTTTAAAGGAAAAGGTCCAAAAGGGATTGTTATTGGATACGATACAAGAAAAAATTCAAGAAAATTTGCAGAAATTTGTAGCTCTATTCTTGCTACAAATGGTATAAAAACATATTTAAGTGAATTTGATGTTCCAACACCCGTTATAACATATGCTATTATTCACAAAAATGCTGCTGGAGCGGTAATGTTTACAGCGAGTCATAATCCCCCAGAATTTAATGGAATTAAATTCATCCCGGAATATGCCGCACCCGCCATGCCTGATGTTACTGATGAACTTGTTAAAAGAATCCAAGAAATTCAAAAAAATAAATTAATAAAATTAATGGCTTTTCAAGTTGCACTCAATAATTCTTTGATTGTTCAATTTCAACCAAAAAAAGCTTATATTGATAATATCTTAGCAAAATTGAATGTTGATGTAATAAAAAATGCAAATTTAAAAATTATTTTTGATCCCTTATATGGAACTGGAAGAACTTATGTTCCTGAGATATTAAAAAAAATGGGATTAGATTGTGAAGTAATCCATAAAAACCTCGATCCTAATTTTGGGGGGAACATGCCAAATCCAAATGAGAAATTATTGAGTGAATTAAAAGACAATGTCATCTTAAAAAATGCTGATATTGGAATAGCATGCGATGGTGATGCCGATAGAAGTGGTGCAATAGATAATAAGGGTAGGTTTATTTCTGCTAACATAATTTTTGCTACCCTATTAAAATATTATCTTGATAATAATCAAACTGGATTAGTTGTTCGAACTGTAAGCACTTCTCATATTATCGATGCCATTGCTCAAAAATATGATATTAAAGTAATCGAAACACCCGTTGGATCAAAATATATTGGCAAATGGAAAAGAGAAAAAGGTATTTTGATAGGTGGAGAGTCTTCTGGAGGCCTAATGTTCAAGGAACACATTCCAGAGAAAGATGGTATTTATACAAATTTAAAACTTATCGAAATGATTTGTTATTATAAAAAATCATTTTCTTCGATTATTGATGATATTATAAACGAATTTGGCAACTTTTATTTTAAAGAAATAAATTTTCCTTGCAAAGATTCTGAAAAAGCTATTATTATGAAGAAAGTACAAACGATACTCCCCCAATCTATTTTAGGAAAAAAAATTATTAAAAAGGAAGATATGGATGGATTTAAGTTTGTTATTGAAGATGGAAGCTGGATTTTAATACGCCCATCTGGAACTGAACCATTACTACGTCTTGCTGGAGAATCCTTAGATAAAAAATTTTTAGATTCATTACTTGAAGAAGGCGCTAAGATCCTTGAACAAGCAAAAAAATAACATTTTGGGTATTTTTTATGTCAATGTTTAGAGCTTATGATATCCGAGGTATATATGGAAAAGATATTACTCCCGATATTGCTAATTTAATAGGTAAATCATTCGGTACATTTGGAAATTTCCAGAAAATTTCGCTTGGGCGAGATAATCGTATTAGTTCAGACATATTACATGAAAATTTAATTACTGGATTAATATCAACGGGTATACATGTAATGGACATTGGAATAGTTCCAACACCTCTATTGTACTTTTCAAACGCAATTCATAAACTAGATGGCGGAATAATGATAACAGCAAGTCATAATCCCGCAGAATTTAATGGATTTAAATTAAATAAATCAAAACTCCCCTTTTTTCCTGAAGAAATTCAAAAAATAAAAGAAATAATAGAAAAAAGGAAATTTAAAACTGAGGTTGGAAAAGTATCGGAACTTGATATTGTTCCTGATTACATTAATTTTCATACAACCAGATTTAAACCTAAAAGAGCTTTAAAAGTGGTTGTTGATTCTGGAAATGGAACAACAGGGGTTATAGCACCTATATTATTAAGAAAAATAGGTTGTATTGTTTATGAGCTATATACAAAATTAGATGGAGCGTTTCCTAATCATTTTCCAGATCCAACAAAATATGAAAATTTAAAAGATCTTCAAATTGAAGTTTTAAATTCATCCGCAGATCTTGGAATTGCCTTTGATGGAGATGGAGATAGAGTTGTTTTTATTGATAATAAAGGAAAGATTTTAGAGGGAGATCAAACTCTAGCAATTATTTCAAGATTTTTATTGAAAGAATTACCTAATGCTAAAATATTAATGGATGTTAAATGTTCAAATTTAATAGAAAAAACAATTAATCAAATGGGTGGTAAAGCAATTTATTATCAAACTGGTCATAGTTTTATAAAACGAAAAATAATTGAGGATAAAATAGATTTAGCAGGTGAATTAAGTGGTCATTTTTATTTCAATTTTAAATATAAAGGATTTGACGATGGTATTCATGCTGCTGTTAGATTAATTACTTATCTATCTCAACAATCTGCAAGTTTAAATGATTTATATAATGATCTCCCAAAAGCAGTATCTTCCCCCGAACTTAACATTAAATGTCTTGATGAACACAAATTTAAAGTAGTTGAGGAATTAAAACAAGTTTTAGCAAAACATTATGAGGTAATTGACATTGATGGTGTTCGAATTAATTTTCCAAACGGTTGGGGTCTAATTAGAGGGTCAAATACCGAACCTAAATTAGTCTTAAGATTTGAGGGAAAAAATAAAAAAGATTTAGATGAAATTAAAAAAATATTCATAGAACCTTTGGAAGAAATTATGAAGAAAATCAATTAATTTTCTTTTCATCTCAATTTATTCTCTTTTTTACTGAATGGGTTGCTATATTTTATTTTTCATTTAGAAAAAGAAAAATTTATTTTGTTTAATTCTTGACGATATCATCTAGACTTAATTCCTCTAATTTTTCACTTGTTATTTGACCTGTATCCCAATCCCATCCACGTATCATATAATATTGCTGTAAAAGTGGTTTTAATTTGATCAATGGTGCTTTTCCCAAGCTCTGTGGAAGTGGATTTTCTAATATCCTTCTTGGAAGATAATCATCATTCTTCGTTGCACCGTGTTTTAAATTAAAAGCACGACATAGGTTTAAAATCCGTTCACCAGTCTTTAAAAATTGAGTCTTCCATTTTTGAGGCCAACCTGTTATTAGTGCTGTTAATGCTGAGAAATAATGATTCGATAAAACTGGAACTACACTAAGGTTATCACATATTGTTACAGAATCCATCATATAATGATAATCTTGTATATTTTTAGTTGTTTTAACTTTGCCTTCAGGTAATAGCGGATCTAATGCATGAATAGAATATTTGGCAGTATGGCCAAAATCTGGTCCACTCATTCCATACATAAAAAATATTGAAGCAGCTGCAGTTGTATGTTTTGCACCCAAAGGTGAAGTTGCGTAATTTAATGCCATGACTATATTTGCTCTTGGTTCATGCATTGGAACTTCTAACCCTTTTACTTCGACAAGAAACTCTTCAGCTATTTCACCTAGTTCACGAGCGAAATCCCTAGTACCCTCACCTAAACCTTTTGCAATTCCTTTTCTTAGTACTATGTCTTTAATTAAGCTAATTAATCCCTCTGCACTTCCCCAATTTAATTCATATCCCAAATCTTCTTTAGAAATTAATCCTTTTTCATATGCTTCCATGGCAAATGCCGTGGCACAACCAGCTGAAATAACATCCAAACCAAATCTATTACAAAGATCATTAGCTTTAGCTATCGCAAAAATATTATTAATCATGCAATTAGAACCAAGTGCAGCTACTGCTTCATATTCAGGACCACTTCCTGCTTCCATTTTATATTTTGGAACATCAACTTTGACATGTCTTTTACAGGCAACAGCACAACCGTAACAAGTCTTATTTCTTATTAAAATTGTTTTTCTAATGGATGATGCAGTAATTCCATAAAAGTTATCCATCCATTCACTTTGGAAGTTTTTTACTGGAACATCTCCAATAATACTACCAAGAGATACCATCATTGGTGTTCCATGGGTTGAAAACATCTTTGTAACCATATTTGATTTAATACTTTTATTTATCAGTTTAGTTAATTCCTTCAATTTTTCAGGTTTAGCTACAGTAATCTTTGTTCCAGGTTTTCTTTTAACTGCGATGGCTTTTAATTTTTTTGAACCCATGATCGCTCCAAGTCCATTCCTTCCAGCAGCTCTCCCTCTATCGTTCATTATTGATGCAAATTTCACTAAATTTTCTCCTGCTTGACCAATTGACGCAATTTTAAGTCCATCATCTCCTCTTTCATTTCGAATTTTGTCTTCTGTTTCAAAGCTATCATGGCCCCATATATTAGATGCATCCTTTATCTCTACTTCTCCTTCATTTATTAATAGATATACTGGATCTGCGGCCTTCCCTTTTATTATAATTCCATCATATCCTGATAATTTTAATTCTGGACCAAAAAAACCACCGGCATTTGCTGCGCCTAACAATCCATTTAGTGGTGATTTGCTTATGACTTCATATCTTGAACATGCAGGTGCACCACTAGCTGTATAAGGACCTGTCATAAATGCAATAATATTTTTTGAGTCAAATCCATCAATATCTTTTGGAATTTCTTTATAGCAAATATAAGCTCCTAAACCTAAGCCACCAATGAATTTTTCCCTAATTTCTTCTTCAATTTCAAGATCCTGAACTGATTCATTGTCTAAATTAACATCTAAATATTTGCCCATATATCCTCTCATTATTTTTACATCTCCTATATGTTAACTGATTGTAACATGTCCATCTTTAAATATTTTGTAATATAATTTAGATGAAGGCCATTTAATATCCTTATTATCAATTTAAAAAATCGTTTACCCAACAGAGCCCTTTCAATTAGATCAAATACTGAAGCTATAATTTTTGTAATTAAATCTTCTTTTCTATCTAAAACTGCCATATTATCACTTCATCAAATTTAAAAATAAGATATTCTTTATAGTAGGTACTATTCTTACTTATATGTAAATTAATACTCCTTGTATTATCTTCATTTTGTTCAATTTCAAACTTATTTAAAATTGAAATTACTGAATTAATAATACAATCTAAAAATAAAAAACTTAATTACAATAGTAATTTTTTGTATTTAAAAAATGAAAATGATGAAATTTCTTTTGTGTTAATTTTTTTTTCCAAAAATTTTTCTATTTTTCATTCAATTATTATATATAATTTACGTTTTTCTATTAAATCTGATAAGATACTCATTTTGTAATTAATTCCTAAAACTTCTACATTTATATTCCAACGTAATCTTGGATCTTCTAAACGTTCTCTTAAATTTTCTTTTCCTCTTTCACTTGAATATGTGATATCCTTATTAAATAAAAATTCAAGATAATGTAATTGAGACTTTTCAGATTCGAGTAAATTGAATATATTACGTGCTTTATAATCAAAATATTTTAAGAATTCATTCTCAAAAATGATGATACCATAGTCAAGTTTTTCAAAAATCTCCTTATATATTTTAATTTCTTCAAACTCTTTCTCTAATTTATTAATTAAATTAAAAGATTTTTTTAAATCTTGAAAAATCTCTGTATGGGATGGTTTAAAAATTTCAGAAGGTTTAAAATCACTATCGTAGTCTTTTAAAAAAGAGTTCAAAATATCCATTTTAAGAGTATGTTCTCTAATAGTCTGTAAAACTAATTTTCTTATAGCCAATTCTGCAGGAAGAAGTTGATAAATTTTTTCATTCTTCCTTAAATTTTTTAAAAGGTCTGATGTCTCTAATAATTTTTCTAAAAGTGAGGTTTCTTCACTTGGTATTATTTCCCTTAATATACCTTTTTTAATTAATATATTAACTAATTTACGTACTTTTTGAACTGTGAACTTGGGATTTGATAAATTTGATATTGAATTGATTGAATTAAATTGTTTTCTTAGAATATTTTCATCCTTTGACAAGTAAATTTCATAAAATCTTTCAAGATTTACGTCTTCAATTTGTACTAAATTGATATAATTTAAATTTTGTATTAAAATTTTAACTTCATCTGGTATTAGACTGAATCCAAATGTTGATGTAATAAATATATTTTCGAATTTTTTTTCTAATGTTCTTATTTTTTTTCTTATTAATTCTTCATCAAAAAAATATAATCTCGGCTTTTTTCCTTTACTTTTGCTAGTATCTTTATTTTTTATGGCTAATTGTAACTTCTCAATGTTTTTCTTTAACTTAATTTTAAAATTCTCCTTTATTTCAAAAGGTAAATGGACGTTTATATTTGAAAAACTATTATCTATTATATTTTCTAATCGTTTATTAAAATTAGTAAAAATCTTCTTTTGAAATTGCAAATCATCTAATTCTATTTTTTTTGGAATTAGATCATTTAAAAGTGCATGCAAGTCCGAAATTATCAACTTTTTATATAATTCGAAGTTTTTATCTTTAATTTCAGGCTTTTTTACTTCAAAATCCTCAAGTTTCAAATTTTTTTCTAATTCATCAATAATTTTTTTTAAGTCTTCATCCTTTATTCTTCTTAATTCGTTATCAAATTGTTCCCCTTTATATCTTGATTTTAATGTTGATAAAGTAATTTTGTTATGGCTGATTTCATAATTTATAAACTTTTTTTTAACCAATGTATTCAAAACATTTCTAATATGTATTTCTGAAATTTTTGGATTTCTTTCTTCTTGAATTTGATTGTAAATACGATTATAATTGAATCTAGCCTTATTATCACTTCTATATAGGTTAAATAATAGTAAAAAAATCTTTGCTTCTCTATTATTTAAATTAAATAATCTGGAATTCTCAAGAAAATTTAACCTAAAATTTTCTTCATTAGGAATTTTTAATGATGAAATAATTTTTTCTGAATCTATCATTTTTTTTTTCCACTTTTAGAATTTTTAACATGTATAAAAAATTTTAATTTCTATATTATTAGATTCTAGAATTCATTTTATTTATAAATAACCTATACAATTTTATACAAAATTATCGTATGAAATTATAGATTTTTCATAATATGGTTACAAAAAAAAGGATTAAAAAAAAGAAAAATCAAAAAATATTGATTCAAAGTGGGTAAAAACAAGATAAGAAAGGAGAGGAGCGAGGGATTGCCATTATCCTTTCTTAAATTTTTTTAATTCATTAATTTTTTTAATTTTATACATCCTTTTTAATCTTATAAAAAATATATTTTTTTAAATCATTTTGGCACATTACCTTTAGAATTATTTATTACGATAAAGAATAAATTACATCATAAAAATATCAATTATCATCTCATTTTTATAGGGTTTTAAAATGACAAACATCAATCGTCTAATCAAATTATTAGAATCCGAAGATGTAGAAAAGAAGAAAAAAGCTTTAATGGAAATTTCAAAGCTTAAAGATCCACAAGCTGTTAAACCACTACTTAATCAATTAAAGGATATGAATGATGATATAAGAATGTGGGCTGCTGAAGGATTGGGTGATATTGGTGATGCTAGTCCTTATGTGGTTGATGCTTTAATTGATGCTTTATTGGATTCTAACGAACTTGTTCGTGAAAGTGCGGAAAAGGCAATCCAAAAGATAGATCCTACGTTCTCAAATCTCACGAGAAAGCAAATATTCCAAGAATATCGAAGACGTTATCTTTTGGAGAAAAAATTTAGCAAAGATTTTGAACTTGAAACTGATAAATTTAAAATAATAATGGTCGGTGATAGTGAAGTTGGTAAAACGGCTTTCGTGAAACGTTGGACATTAGATAAATTTCTTGATACATATAAAATGACTGCTAGTGCAAACATTTCGAACAAAATTATGCATATTGATGGTCGCAATTTAGAATTAGAACTTTGGGATCTTGCAGGCCAGGAATCATTACTAGTATCAGACTATTTTTTTGGGGCATCTGGAGCTTTATTACTCTTTGATAAGACATCTGAAGACTCTATAAAGAATTTGGAAAAATGGTATACAAAAATCCGAGAATTGAGTGGAAAAATTCCTATTTTGATTGTTGGTAATAAATATGATTTAGCTGAAGAAATAAATAAAAAGGGTGAAAAATTCGCCAATAAAAAGAAAATGGGCTATATTGAAACTTCGGTTAAAACAGGTTTAAATATCCAAGAATCTTTTAATATTTTAGCTCGTGACATGCTTGAAGAACAAGATAAATTTGAAGAAACACCAGAATATAAAACATTAATGAAAGATCTTACAAAAAGACAACAATATTTTTATGATAAATTCAAAAAATACGTGAAAAACGCTTCTTACTTTTGTAAAATTAAAAATTTTGATAATGCTTTAGAAGCGTTCAAAAAAGGTGAAATTTTTGCGAAGAAAGCTGACTTTCCTGAAGGAATTCAGTGGATTGAAGAACAAAAAAAATACTGTGAAATGCAAATAGCTGAAGGATTCAAGATAAGATCTTCATTTTTCTGCAAGCAATGCAATAGAATTTATCAATTGATAGATGATCCTGAATTGGTATGTCCTGTTTGTAAGAATAAAAATCTCACAAAAGTTACTCAATTACGTTCTTTATTTGCACCTTTATTAGCTAGATTTCTGGATAAAGAGGAATTTGATATACAAGGAGAATATTTTGATGTATTCATTGATATGATTCTAGAGGTTCGGTTCGTTAATGCATGGAATTTTGTAAAATATTATCAAAAAGAATGGAATTTATGGCAAATTGAAGTTAATAAAATTGACTGGTCGACGTTTTTAGAAAATTATGGTGGTGAATTGTTAACAGCTTTTCTTAGAGAAGTCTTCTTATTTGATGAAGCAAAGTTAATGATAGAATTAAAAGAACCTGATGTTAAAAGTTTACAAATGGAGGTAGAATATATTTTTGAATCCAAAAACATGCAAGATATCCAAACCTTACTTACTGAGAATAAAATCGAATATATTTCACAGCAGTTTGAACAGCGATTTTTTAATTCTACTTTAAGAACATTGTCAAATTATTTGGAAAAAATAATACCCTCAATGAAATTCACAATTGAAATAATAGAATCAAAAATAAGGGAAGATTTTGAAGGCGTTGTCATAAGATCTGCAATGTCAATACAATCTGAATTGATGCTTATTTAAACGGCTAAATCTTCAAGACTTAAATTAACTAATTTTTCTTTTGTTGGCTTTCCTGTTACTGGATCCCATGCTCTTAATTCATAATATTCATCTAACATAGGTTTTAAATCGACTATTACACCCGCTGATCCCCCACTGGAATGTGGTTCCTGCATTCTTGAAGGTAGAATATCATCTTTCGCTGTAAGACCAAATTTCATATTAAATGCTCTTCTCAAATTAGTAATACGCTCTCCTATTAATAACATATCATCAATAGTATATGATAAGCCCGTAATAGCATTATATATTTCTATCTGATCTAATATAGCTTTACCTGCAGTTGCAAAAGCACAAACGACTAGTGAGTTAGAAATAGTGTTAAGATCTTGAACTTTTATTGTTGTATCTGCTTGATTTTTTGTTTTTGTTCTTTTAGGTGCTTTTTTAACTCCAATTTCTGGAATGCCCATTGCTGCCATACTCATTGCTATTAATTGATTGGCGGACGAATGTCTTGCACCAACTGGTTCCGTTGCATAATGTAAACCTATTGCAAAAATTGCACGTGGATCATGCATTGGCATTTCTAATCCTTTTACATGCATTGCAAATTTTGATGAATCTTTGCCTATTTTTTCTGATGCTCTCATAACACCTTCTGCCAATGTATCTCCAATACCTTCCCTTTTAGCTATTTTTTCAATCAATTTGATTGTAGAATCTTTATTACCCCATGTTAAATCCATACCAATGTCTTCTTCAGTTATTATACCTTTTTCAAATGCTTCCATGGCAAAAGAAATTAATGATCCACACGAAATAGTATCTAATCCATAATCATTACATGCCTCATTTGCTTTAACTATAGTTATTAAGTCATTTATCATAAGCATGGAACCAAAAGCTGCTAAAGTTTCGTATTCTGGACCTTTTCCAATGAATTGTTTCCCATCAATTGTTGTTTTAAGTAATCTATGACAATGAATAGGACAAGCCCAACATGTTGGAGTTCTTAATAATTGTTTTGTTATGACATTAACGTCTATCTTATCTATTTCTGGAACTCCTAATTGCCAATTTTTTGTTGGCATATCTCCCATCATGCTAGAAATATTTACTCCTGATGGAGTCCCAGATGTTGAAAAGGTTTGAACTGTTAAATCTTTTTTCATATTATCAAAATATTTTGGAATGGATTCTCTTAGCATTTTGGGTTCAGCAACTTCTATTTTATTTAAATTCCTGCCTCGAACTGCAATTGCTTTTAAATTTTTTGATCCCATCACTGCTCCAAGACCACACCTTGCTGCCGCTCTTTCTTCATTTATAATTGCAGAGAATTTTACTTTATTTTCACCTGCAATACCGATGGATAACACGCGTATTTTAGGATCTTCATAATTATCTTGAATTAATTTTGCAACTTTTGATGTAGGTTTTCCCCAGATCTGCGATCCTTTTTTCTTTGCTGATTTTATTTCTACATCATTATCAAAAATTGTTAAATATACAGGTTCTGGGCTTGCTCCTTCAATTATGATGCCATCATATCCTGCGAATTTTAATTCTGGAGCCCAAAATCCTCCTGAGTTTGCATCTCCAATACCTTTTGAGATTGGACTTTTAGCAAGGATCTCGAACTTACTTGAAATTACACCTGTTAATGGACCAGTCATAATAACAAGTTTGTTATCTGGACCTAATGGGTCAATATCAGGTTTTAATTCATCATAAAGAATTCGAGTCCCTAACCCTTGACCTCCAATATATTTTTTTAATATAGAATCCTCAAATTTTTCGTCATTAATTTTTTCATTAGTGAGATTTACTCTCAAAATTTTATTTAAATAACCTTTCATTGTTAAACCTCATGTTAAATCTATATTTTTGCTGAAGATTTCTCTTGAAATTCAGCAAACTTTATTTTTTTATCTTTTATATCAATGAATTTGCAGAATTTCACTTTACTTCAGAAGTTATCTCTAAAAATTTTTCAGCAAATTTTGATTTTTTCTTATAGGTGATTAATTCCGGATGCCTATAAGCTAATGCTTGCGTTGGACAGACTTTAACACACTCAGGATCGCCCCCACATAAGTCACATTTAAAGATCTTTCCTTCACTATTAATTCCTATACATCCAAAAGGACATGCTTTTGCACAAGCTTGACAATTAATACAAGTATCTTGGTCAATTGTCATGATTCCTTTTTCATTTCTATTTATTGCATCTACTGGACAAACTTCAGCACATGATCCGTCGGTACATTGATAACAATAAACTGGAATATCAACAGAAGAATTAATTGTTACAACTTCTATTCTACTTCGTGAGGGAATTATCGCATTTTCGTGAGATAATGAACATATGACTTCACAAAGCCTACAACCTATGCATTTTTCTGTTTCTAAACTAATTTGCAATAAACCACACCATCTATATGTAATTATTTTTTATATTTTAATTAAATGATATTAAAAAACAATATACTAAACTCACTTAATAATCATTTCAAAACTGTATTTTTATAAATAATTAATTTAATCAAAATTAGAAAATAGGAATATAATTTTTAAAATAAGAAGAAAATATTAACTTGTTAATTAAATACTCAAATTATTTTTAGCGTGATATATATTGAGTAAAAAATATGAAGAATTAGGAGTTTCTTCCTCAAAAAATGAAGTTTACCAAGCTTTAAAATTTCATAATAAGGGTATTTATCCAACTGCATTCTGTAAAATTAATGAAGATGTTCTTGGTAACGATCCTAAATTTTGTAATATAATGCATGCTGATGGTGCAGGAACCAAGACGTCATTAGCATATATCTGTTATAAGGAAACAAATAATTTGAACGCTTTTCGAGGGATCGTACATGATGCAGTAGTGATGAATTTAGATGATATTGCTTGTGTTGGGATAATCGATAATTTAATACTCTCTAACACAATAGGTCGGAATAAAAAATTAATAACTGGAGAAATTTTAGAAGTAATTTTTGATGAATTTTATAAATTTATTAATAAATTACAAAGCATGGAGATAAATATTCAATTAAGTGGTGGAGAAACTGCAGATGTTGGAGATTTAGTGAGGACCTTGATACTTGATTCTACTATTATCGCTAGAGGAAAGAAAGATGATGTTATTAAAAATGAAAAAATTAATAATAATGATGTTATAATAGGTTTTGCAAGTTTTGGTAAATGTTCTTATGAATCTACATATAATAGTGGAATTGGAAGTAACGGATTAACATTAGCGAGACATGGAACATTAAAAAAGAAATATCAAAAATTATATCCTGAATCATTTGATCCATTAATTAATTCTGATCTTGTTTATTATGGTATGCACGATTTGTTAGAAAAAATTCCATCAATAGGATTAACAATTGGAGAAGCATTATTATCTCCAACAAGGACCTATTTACCTGTTTTAAAGGAAATTTTTAAAACCTATAGAAAAAAAATATCTGCATTAATTCATTGTACAGGTGGAGGTCAAACAAAGTGTTTGAAAACTGGAAAAAACATTCATTATATTAAAGATAATCTGTTTAAAACTCCGGAAATCTTTAATATCATTCAAGAATCTTCTAAAACTCCATGGCGGGAAATGTATCAAGTTTTTAATATGGGCCACCGTTTGGAATTAATATGCGAAGAATCAATTGCGGAAAAAATAATTCAAATTTCAAAAAAATTTGAAATTCCAGCAAAAAAAATAGGACGTTGCGAAAGTTCCACTCTTAATGCACTTACAATAAAGACAGAATATGGCAGTTTCGAATACAAATAAAATTAAATAATCCCTTTTTTCTTCAATTCATTTATTTTTTCTCTTGAAAAACCTAGAAAATCTTTATAAATTTCGTCATTATGCTCTCCCAATTGGGGTGCAGGGGTCTTAGCTTCTCCCGGGGATTCTGAAAACCTAAGAATGACATTTGGGACCGTCGCAGACTCTAATTCTGGATAATTTGTCATATCAAATTTGTTGAAAAACATGTCTCGGACCTTTAATTGAGGATGTTGCCTTACCTCATCAAGTCTGAGAACAGGAGCACAAGGAATTCGATTTTCATCTAAAATTTTAATAATTTCTTCTCTTGTTTTTTTAGATGTCCATTCTGTTAAAATTGCATCTAATTCCTGAATATGATCCATCCTTGCAACGGCATTTCGAAATCTTTTATCTTTTAAAATTTCCGGTTTTCCTAAAACGTTTGAAAGGTTTTTAAATTGTTTTTCTGTTATTACTACAATTCCTACTTTTGAATTATCTTTTGTTGGAAATTGATTATAAGTAGGAAGAATCTGAGTTGCTTTCTCAAATTTTTGAGCTTGAGGCATGTATTCTCTAATTTGTGAACGAACGTTTATTGCATACATTAAATCGAGCATTGAAAGATCAATAAATTGTCCTTTTCCAGTTTTTTCTCGATAATACAAAGCTTGACAAATACCTAAAGCTAAAACATTTCCAGAGGAAAAGTCTGCAAATGGTAGTTTCGGAGGTCCATCAACACCTAATGCATCAAGAATACCTGATTCCGATTGAATATTGAGATCAAATGCTTGTTTTTTAACATATTTTTCTATGCCTGTCTGTCCAAATCCTGATATAGAACCATATATCAATTTAGGATTGAGAGGTTTCAAAACCGTTTCATAATCTAAATTCCATTTTTTCATTAAACCAGGTGTAAAATTTTCAACTAAAACATCAGCATCTTTAATTAATTCCTTAAAAATTTCTTGTCCTTCTTCATTCCGAATGTCTAATGTAATAGATTTCTTATTTAAGTTAAATATTGAAAAGAAAAAATACATATATTTATCCCATAAAGCGAATAATCTTAAACTCTCTCCCATTCGAGGAGGTTCAACTTTTATAACTTCCGCACCTTGAGTTGACAATAAATTTGTACACCAAGGACCTGAAATAAATTGACTTAAATCTAAAATTTTAATTCCTTCAAGTGGACCTTTCAATTTATATACCTTTAATCACTTTGTTTGTTTCTATATAATTTCTAAATATATTAAATACTAAGTAATATTGATAAATTTCGTGATATTCTCAAAAATAGTATTTAAAAGATCTTTCGATATTTTATTTTCTTCTATGGGATTTTTAGGATAAATAAATCCTGCTCTGTGATCATGACCGCCACCATGAAATGCACGAGCAATTTGTCTTATAACATGTTTTTTACTTTTCAAATTAACTTGTCTGGTTTTTGAATTGACGCCAATTGCAACGTCCGGATTATGTAGCTCAATAAAATATTGTGAAATCCGACTTGCTGTTACAAGATCTGACCAAGATAGTAAGATTCTTAAATTTTTTAATTTATATTCTTCTATTCTCTCTATTATTTTTTCATATTCTTCCATATAACTATTCTGTAAATCTAGAAATTTCTTATTAATCCAATTATTATCAAACTCACCGTTAAGTAACAATTCAATAATTTTTAGTAAATCTTCTTCATTGTTTTGAGATCCATCAATTACTAAACCTAATTTATTTGCTGTTTCATTATGTATTTTGTTGTCTGAAATATGTGCTAATTTCGCAATTTTATTGAGAATTCTATCATTTCCAAAATAAAAATTATTAATTAATTCTGTACTAACGGTCTTATCTTCTGCTCGAACCAAAGTAATAGAATCTTGAAGTATTTTCTTGTATTTTTCGGCTAGATGATGATGATCAAACCAGATTATTTCAGCTTTAGAATTTCTAAATAATGGTATTAAATTAATTAATCCTTCATTAAAACCCAAATCTGCAATTATGATCATTTTACAAGAAATTTTAAGTATAATTTCTAAATCTTTTTCATAATGACCATAATCCGATAATATTAAGTCTAATGAGTCACCAAATTTTTTTTTCAATAAACAAGCGGATCCTATACCATCTAAATCTTCTTTATGAGTTATTGCTATTATTTCTTTTTTTGTCATTTCTGTTTCTTCAGTTTTTTCTTGCATTTGTTTAATAAATTTATTACTTCCTTTTTGAGTTTTTTCAATTGTTTTCCATTGATTTCCTCTATAATTAATTTTACACGTTTTTCATTATAAGAAAATCCTGTTAAAACATCAAGAACAGTCTTTTGAGTATCTTCTTCATATTGGAAAATAAAATTAATAAGGTTTGGAATAATAGAAGATGCATCTACACCATATTGAAGATATTTCATTACTTTTTTTCGTTTTTTAAATCAAGATTTTTCAAATGATTAATGTTTTGAAAATATTTATGATGTAGAAATAAATAAAAATGAAATATAATTCTCATAAAAATAATTTAAGGCATTAGCAACCACTAAGAAGATATATTGATCCTTTTCTAATATTAGCTCCTTTAAAATATCTAATAATTTTGAAATTTCTAAGCTATTATGCATTTAAATTTCAATTTCTTTTAAAGCATTAAACTTTGTTAAAGGATTTGAGCTTCTTAGTTAGTTAAATAGTTGTTCTCCTTTCTTATTAGCCGGTTTTTCAGTTACTTTTCTTTTTACTTTTGTTACATTACAATTTTAACAATATTTTGATAATTTTTCAGATATTATCAGTATATTACTCACTTTTTAGTCAAATGTTCTACTTCTAAATCTTTATGACCTAATTGATATTAATATCCTAATACTCATATACTATCGATCTAAAAAAGTCAAAAATTAACAAATTAGAGCTAATTGAATCAAAATGTAACAAATAATGACAAAAATTCAATAAATTTTTATTGAATGTTTACTAATTATGATTTAAAAAAAAGGTAGTTTGAGTTGGATTATATAATAACTTATGAATTCCCACCTGGTGTCGAACAAAAATATAAGAGTAATATAGGATCAATATTAAAAAGGCGGTATGAAGATAAAGGATACATGCATAGATTAGGTAAAGGTAAGCTTTACGTTGATTTTAAAAAATATTGTGAAGAAATTATAGAAAAATTAAAAAAAAATAAAGCTAAAATATTAAAAATTGAAGAAATTGAAGAAAGACCAAATTTTTATGATAAATACACTTCTTTAAAAATTCAAAAAAAGATACGAATAAAAAATAAAGCGTTTCAAAAGGAAAAGCAACCAGATAATGAAAAAATAAATAAGGAAATGGAGTTATTAAAAGAAGGGTTTGATACTTTATACAATTTTTTTATTTGGGTAAAAGAAAATAATGAAGTACTTTTAAAGAATCCAAAAATGTATGTAAATCGTTTAAAACAACTTGATCTTGATTTAATTGATAAAATTTATAAAGAGGCTATAACTTGAGCGATTTATTATTTGAAATTAAAGAAGAACCTGATAAGAAAAAACTTGAACAAGAGAAGGATAAAAAAAGAATTCCTAGAAAATCAAGGGTAACAATAGATTTCAAAAATTTAGAAAGTCTGACTAAGAAACAAAATGAACTTCTCGAGAAGCAAGTAAAACTCCTAGAACAATTATTATTAAAAAGATCTCAAGAAAAAATTTATTCTTATAAAGATAAAATAGATCAAATTATCGTAAATGAAATCCAGGATAAAGATGAAAATCTTTTTGCAGATAAATCTATTGAGAATAAAATACTTAATTTATTAGAACGGGGTAGAAGCTTTAACATCACTGAATTAAAAGAATACTTAATTAAATTTGGGGAAGACGAAAAAACATTATCTATTGAATTTTTAACCAATATAATTAATAAACTAATTGAAAGAGGATTAATTATTAGCAGAAGAAATCGATTATATTTGAGGAGTAAATTTAGACTTAAAATCACTGAACTTATAAAGGATATTGTTTTTCTATTAAAGGAAAAGGGTGAAATACAAAAAAAAGATATTGAAAACCACTTTTCGAAACACCCATCAACTATTTATAGAAATTTAAAAATTTTACAATATGAGGGGTATATCGGATTCAAAGCACCAAATAGAATATTTCTAACTGAAAAAGGTCAAATTTTATATTCTAAAATCAACTAGAATATTTAGAAATAAATTTATTTGGTTATAAAAATGCCTTGTTTTTTCATGCGAGCTAAAGTAAAAAGAGTTTTGGATTCTTTAAAAATCAAAAATAAAGAAAGATTGAATCAATTATTGTTAGACCGATACACAGATGAAGAATTACATCAAATGTCTGATGAAGATTTAATCATCCTGATTAGAGAATTATATGATGAGAATAAGGAAGAATTAACAGAAGAAGTTTTAATGATGTATGCTTGATTCAATTTATCTTATGGTTTCAATTTGTTACTTTTTTAAATAACAAAGTATTAATTCGTCCTTTAATAAATCAAATAAAGATGATTGATTATGATGGACGATATAAAAAAATGTTCTGAATGCAATGGGTGCTTATCTATTTGTCCTACATATATTGAAACTAATAATGAAGAATTTTCGCCTATTGGTCGCTTAAAAAATTCTAAATTGATATTGTCTGGTGGAAAGATAACAGAACAAATAATAGAAAGCATTTATAATTGCCCAGAATGCGGCATTTGTGAAATTTTTTGCCCTGAAAATATTCCAATTTCAAAAATAGTCGCAAAAGCTCGTGATCAATTAGTGAAGGATGGTTATACTCCATTAGATAAACAACAAAAAATTATAAAAGGAATTGAAAATACAGGAAATTCGGTTCGTGGTGATCCTGAAAAAAGATTAGATTGGCTTCCTGAACCATTCCAAGAAAATAATTCTGAAAATTTGTTATTTCTTGGTTGCTTACCCTCATATTTAGTAAAAGATGTAGCAAAATCTTCCTATTTAGCATTAAAAAAAGCTAATTTTGACTTTAAAATACTTAAAAATGAAGGTTGTTGCGGAATTTATTTTTTTGATGCTGGAAAAAAAGATTTAGCAGAGATAATTTTCAGACAAAATGTAAAAAGATTCAAAAAATTAGGAATAAAAACAATAATCGTTCCTTGTGTAGGTTGCTATCGATGTTTTAAAACGTATTATCCCGAATTATTAGGTACCACTGGTTTAAAAGTAAAACATATTTCAGAAATTTTAGCAGAACAAATTAAAAAAGGAAATCTTAAATTAACTCAAAAAAATGATGATGTTGTCTATCATGATCCTTGTAGATTAGGGCGAAAAGAAGGCATATACAACGAACCTAGAGCAATTATTAGAGCTAGAGGTCTCAGACTGGTAGAAGTGGAACAAAATAGGGAAAAATCTCATTGTTGTGGGGCTGGTGCAGGAATTAGATCTCTTTATCGAGAATTATCTGAAGATATTGCCCATACCTACTTAAAACAGATAAAATATGATAATTTAATAACGTCTTGTTCTTTTTGTGTTTTAAATTTTCGAGCTGCTATTAAAAAAAATGAAATGAATAAAAAAATAAAATTCATTGCTGATGTAGTTATAGATTAAATTTTAAATATCACATACCTTTTTTTTATTATCAAACAAAAATGTGCAAGGAATTTAATTAAAATGAGAAAAAAACTTTTTGATCCTTCAAAAAATAAAACTCCAATGAGAGTAGCAGGATTTATGTCCGGATCCGGAACAAATATAAAAAAGATTCTCGAAAATCAAAAAAATCTCAAAAAAGCTTTCGGGAATTGTCCATATGAAGTCGCATTTTTATTTTCAGATAGAAAGGATTTAAATCGTTGTAAGATAAAGGAAATAGCAATGGAAAACAATTTACCTTATGAAATTAATGATATTTGGGATTATTACACTTCTCGAGGTCACGATACAAAAAAAGACTTAAATTTGAGAGCGGACTATGATTTAGAAAACGTAGATCATCTAAAAGAACACGATATTGACGCTATTGCTTTGGCAGGTTATATGAGTATTGTAACAGAAAGAATTTTTAAGTTATATCCAACAATAAATGTTCATCCTGCGGATCTTACAAAAATGAAAAATGGAAAACGAAAGTTTATTGGTGATAATGCTGTTAGGGATGCGATTCTTGCAGGAGAGACACATATTGCCTCAAGTACTATCCTTGTAAATGAACAAATTGATGGTGGTCCATTATTATTAGTTTCAAAACCCATAACAGTCAAAATACCTTTTGAAATAACTATTGAATTTTTGAAAAAAACTGAAAATAAAACCATTTTGAATGAGATAACAGAAAGGAATCAGGATGAACTTAAGCGTGAAGGTGATTGGAAAATATTTCCAAAGACCTTAGAATATTTAGGTAATGGATCTATTGAAGTTGATGATGAAGGTAAAGTTTTCATTAATAATCTTCCTGCACCAATTAGATTACAGTATTGATATATATGGTTAAAGTAATAATCATTACTGGAACTCCAGGAACTGGTAAAACAACTCTTGCAAAGTTAATTTGCGAAACAACAAATTCAAAATTATTTGAAATCAATTCTATTGTCATTCAAAATGAATTTTTTGAAGATTGGGATGAAGAACGAAATGTTCCCATTGTAAATAATGAAAAAATTTTTCTCTTTTTTCAAGATTATTTGAAATCATCATCAGATGAAAAGATCATTATAGTTGAAGGACATTACTTTGAATTTATTCCCGAAGGATTAATTGATAAAATTGTGATTTTACGTTCTTATCCATCGATATTAAAACAAAGATTGATAAATAAAAATTTTAATGATTTAAAAATTAACGAAAATGTCCAGGCTGAGATTCTTGGAAGTATCATGGGGATTGTAATTGATAAGTATTCTAAAATTTCCCTCTTACAAGTAGATACTTCTGATATGTCGATTGAAAATTCTAAAAATCTAATTTTAAATTTTATTGAAGATCGAATTCCTTCAACTAATCAATCTGAGTATATTGATTGGTTACCAATTTTAGAAGAAAAAAAAGAATTGGATAGCTATTTTTAAATTATAGCGGTCCATATTTTTTAATTAAGTCTGGTAACATCATTTTATTATCTACAATGCCACGTTCTGCTTGCTTTGCTGGAATATCATAATTTATTTTTTCTGCGATGGCCCAATCGTGAGGTATTTTCAATGCTGTTGGTGTCTCTCCTTTATCCCTTTTAACAACAGTCGCAATACCGACTCCACCACCACCACATAAGGTTTGAATTCCCCATTCCTGGTTTCTTTTAACTAAAGCCCAGCACATTTCGCCGAAGTACATGGATCCCGAACATCCTATTGGATGACCTATCGAAATTCCTCCTCCTAATGGATTTTGTCTAGGATCTAAATAATCATATCCAAACTCTTTAGCGAAGGCTACTACTGGTGAAGCAAAAGCTTCATTTGGTTCAATTACGTTCATATCTTCCATTTTCTTTTTTGCTCGTTTTAAAGCTTTGTACATGGCGGGGACGGGTCCTAAAAGCATGAAAATTGGATCTGATCCTTCAACTGCACTTGACACATATGTGCATAAAGGCTTGATTCCTAATTCATCCGCCTTATCTCTGCTCATTAATAATACTGCTGATGAACCATCAACAATTGCACTCGAATTTCCTGCCGTTACTATTCCTCCTACAGGACGGAATCTTGGTTTTAAAGCTTTTAATTTTTCTCGTGCAGCATCTGGTTCATCAAGATACATTGATCGTGGAGTTTCATCCTTCAAAGCTCTAATATATTTAATATTTCCATTTTCATCTCTAACCGATTTTGTTCTTCCCGGTGCTATTTCCTCAAATTGAGTGGTTTTTAGTGGACATATTCTTCTATTATAAAATTCGGTATCTCTATTTGCTTTCGTTGCTTGTTGATGACTATAGACCGCTACATCGTCCAATTCTTCTCTAGTAATTTTATATTGATCCGCAATTAATTCTGCTGAATTTCCCATAATTGTTGATTTCTTCATAAAATGTTTATGAATGCGATGTGAATATGGCTTATCACTTTTTTTAGCGAAATAAACTGCACTGAGACTGGATCCTAAAGGATATCTGGATAAAAACTCTGTTCCCCCAGCAATCATTATATCTCCAGCTCCTGTAGCAATTGCCATGGCTTGTGAATTTACTGCTTGTAGTCCTGCATTACAATATCTGTCAATAGTTTGCCCAGCTATACTATCCGGCAAATCTGCAACTAATACTCCAATTCTTCCTAAGTTACCACCCTGTTCTCCAAATTGCGCAGAACAACCAAATGCTACATCTTCTATTTCATTCGGATCAAATGAACTTGACATGTATTTAGCTCTTTCAACAATTGCTTTGAGAACTTGTGCAGTCATTTCTTGTGCCGTCGAATAATAATGAATTCCTTTTTTAGTGGCAGCTTTCCAGCCACTTCGACCCATTGGGGTCCTTATTGCATCTACAATAACAACTTCTCTTAAATCACCCATAATTTTAATCTCCTTTCCGTTTAGTTGTAATTAAAATTTTCATTTTTTAAAATTTCGACAATTCTCTTAAGTTATATAATTATTATTAGATAAATTATTCAAAAAGAAATATAAATATTGAAATTAAATGTTTTAAGAAATATCTTAAAAAATTAGGGGGTCAATTTCTTAATATCAGATGTAATTAAAGCAAGATTTTTAAGTGAGTGTACTGGATGTGGATATTGCGATAGATTATGCCAGGCTTCTAGAATGACTGGTATTAAAATGAGCGAAGATATCCGCAATTTTCTAGAAGATTCCAAATATCATCTAAAAATTTCTAAATGGTGTTATTCTTGCTCTTTTTGTGCTCGCTGTAATGAAATTTGTCCTCGAGGTGTTAATCGACAGGAAATTAAAGATTTTTTAAAGATAGAATTAGCTAAAAATCATAATAACAAAATTAAAAATTTCGGTTATTTATTAATTCCTCCTTTTTTTAACTTAAATTTTCCAGGAATGTTTCCATTTTTTAAAGAATATTTTAAATCTATAAGTCCAAAAAGATCGAAATTCTTTGAAAGGCGTAGTATTAAGAATTCAGGTCAAAAAGACGTTGTTCTTTTTACAGGTTGTGGCATTAATGCATTACCTGATAGTTTAAATTCTTTATTTGATATTATGAGCGTTTTAAATATTGATTATGGCATTTTACAAGGTACTCATAAAAATGCATGTTGTGGTAGAATTGATCTAGAATTGGGGAATTGGACTAATACAGAAAAGTTAGCTAAAATTTTAATAGATGAATTAAAGAGGTTTAAACCTTCTACTGTATTAGTTTATTGTACATCATGTTATTATATGCTTAAAAAAGTTATTCCTTATTATGTTCCTTATGAATTTGAAGTGAAACATTGCACAGAATATATTGGGGAGCTAAAATCTGAAATTCAAGCATCCATTAGACAAGATATGAAAGTTACTATTGCACCTTTTGATTCTTGTCATATGAGGGAGTCTAAGCAATTTAATGGAATAAGAAATTGTTTTAAATATGCTGGTTTTCAAGTAAAAGAATTAAAACATTCGAAATCAAAAAGTCTCTGTTGTATTAGTGGATTATTAAATAATGGAGTTCTAAATGGCTTGACTTTATCCAACCATCCCGTTTTAAAAGAGGCTAAGAACATTAAAGACTTAAATATTTTAACAAATTTATGTACAGGGTGCCATTTGATATTATCTTTATATCGACATGTTGGATTTAATAAGTTTGGATACAGATTTGAAGTTGAAAATTGGCCCGTAACTCTATCTAAAGCATTTGGTCAAAATTATCCTAATTATTTAAAATCTCTAATGCATCCAACTTTTTTATTTAAAAATTTACGAATTGCAATAAAAGCTGGTGCTTTTAATTCAATTCTAAAAAATATAATTTGATTTTAATAAATCTATTAATTCTTCATTTTTTTTTACAATTATTATTTATACTTCTTTTTATTCAATTCTAATATAATATATGTCAACAAATCATTCAATATGTCTGTAATAATTAAATTATACTCGAATTTAAATTGAAATTTCTATAAGATATATTAAAAATTCAATCAAAATTTTAATTAGGTTTAAGCTTTGGAAGAATATAAAAATTTAAACCTTAAAAAGGATAAGTTGGTAAAAGAAATAAAGAAATTAAACAAAAATTTTGAAGAAAATAAAATCAAAAAGGAAGATTATGAAAAATCTAAACATAAACTAGAGCGAGAACTAGTGGAAGTGATGGATTATCTTATTCAATATAAATATTTATTAAATTTAAAATAGGTGAGTAATTATGGACTCTGATGAACTTAATGTAATCAAAATTAAAATTACAATTCAAGATGAAAACGAGCAGATGGAAGGGGAATTAGAACGCATTAAAAATGCGAGAACTGTTGAAGCCATTCGGGATTTATTACCCATAATAGGAAAATCTAATATTTATAAAGTAAATGAAATATATATGTCCAATATTGGATTAGATATTGGAAGAGAAAAAACTGTTAAAAATGCAGAAAAAGGAGATATTGCTTTTTGGCCCATGTCTGGTGCAATTTGTTTCTTTAAAGAAGCAATGGAACCTTATTCTGAAATTAATCTTGTTGGTAAAATTACAAAGAATATTGGGTTGTTGGAAAAAGTAAGATCAGGAATGCTTATTACGATAGAAAAATTGGAAGAATAACTTTATTCATTCCAAAATTCAATCCCACAACTACTGCATTTTATATGTTTTATATTTTTCTTATCTGAAATTCTTAAATATAAATCAAAGAATAATTTTGAATCGCAATTACCGCAACAGAACTCTTTAATAATCTTATTTTTTTCCATTAGAACAAATTCAGCAAGATCTGGTGTTTTATTTTTTTCTTGTTCTTCCTTTCCATACTTAATTTCTCGTAATGTTGATAATAAATCGTCATTATTTTTTTTGTCATTTATCAAATTTTCCATTTCCAAAGATTTTTTAATTGTCCCCCCATTTCAAGTAAGATATTTATTAATTTTAAATTTAAATATATTTGAATTAACTTGTAACTATTCTTATGTTATCTTATAACTAAAAAATCTTTATTATTGCTTCAAAGCTTTTTGTATTAAATCGAGAGCACTTACCATTAACTCCGATGAAATTTCCCTTGTATCTCCTGCAAGTGCCGATTGAATGATGATTTGAGCTTCTTCTTGCGTTTTTGCTAGTTTTATTATTGCATTTACATTTTTTTCCATATCACTCATTAGAATATCTCGTAATGATTTATGCGTTGAAAAGATAGAATGAAATTTCAATGCTTTATATTTTTTTCTGTAATTGTTTAAACCATCTTTTGAAAAATCATCTTTTTCATTGGCTTCTAAAGCAATTTCTGCAGCAATTTTTCCCGTCCACATAGCATAATAAATCCCTTCACCAAGCATGGGGCTTACGAATCCTACACTATCACCTATGGCAATTAAACCATTTGTCAAAGTCTTTCCCTTAATTCCACATAAGGGTACAGGGAAATTTGATTTCCATAATATTTTTGGGTTAACAAATTTATTCTTAATTTTATCCCAAATAATCATTTTTTTTAAATATTCCATCGGATTAATATTAGAAATTCTATGTATTCCTAAGCCAATATTCACAATATTATTTGCTAAGGGGAACATCCAAGCATATGCATTTGGTGCAATCTCATTGGATAAATAAAATTGATTGTAGTATTTATCATTTTCATCATTTTTTAAATTATAACCAGAAATGAATGCAACAGCACATTTGCCTAAATCCTCCTTGGGATTCCATTTTTTTCTTAATCCCGCTTTTTTAACAATTCTTGATCCTACACCATCAGCAGCAATGGTGAGTTTTGAAAAGATTTCTTTAATTATACCATTTTTCTTTACCTTTACTCCAACCACGGTGTTATTCTTTATTAACACGTCAAAAACCAAGGCATTTTCTAACACATCTACATTTTTTTTTAAAGCTTCATCACAAAGATATTTATCAAATATTGACCTCTTAACGTTCCAGCCCGATGGTTGATTAGGAATTTCTATAGTGTATTGATCCCCATTAGGTGCAAAAACAGTGCTACCATAAATTATTTGTTCAACGATGCCTTTAGTTGGTATCTTAAAATCGTTAAAAACTTGTTTTGGTATGGCTCCACCACAGGGTTTTTCGAATCTCGGATTTAAAGCGTGTCGCTCAATCAGTAAAGTCTTCAACCCATATTTTGCGGAGAATTTTGCAGCTGTTGATCCTGCAGGACCTGAACCTGATACTATCACGTCATACTTCAATTAATTTATTCTCCTTTTCTAACAGAAATTTTTTAGTAAATTTTCTTTATTAAATTCTAAAGTGATAAATTAATGTTTTTTAATTATTTTAATAAAAATTACTATTTATTGGAGTTTATATGATGACTAATCTAGAAAATAATGAAGATAACAAATATTTGAAAAAATTTATTGAAAATGTAAAAGAATTACATGATGATGATAAAAAACAAGAAATATTAAAAGAACTTATTAAGTTAAATGAAAAAAAAGGAAAAATTTCCGTTCAAATCTTATCTGAAAAATTTAATTATGACTCCATAAAGCTTGCCGCCTTTTTAGAAGAATTAATTTTAACTGGTAAATTGAACGCTCTTAAAAAAGATGAAGTAATAGAATTTTTATAGGTACATGAACTAATAGACGGTAATCACAATAAAATTTATTGAGGTCTTTTTATGGGTCGTGGTGGTGATTCTAGTAAGCCAGTTATATTTGCAGGAATAATAGGAATCTTAGCCTGTTTTTTACCTTGGTGGTTGCTTTTTGGAGAAGCAATACCTTCTAGTGGAGGCAGTAGCTACATAATATACTTAGGAAATCCATTTGGCGGTAATTATATAAACATATTATCTATTTTTACAGGAGATGGCTCTTGGATAAATACAATAATTAGCAACGCAATATTTCTAGATACAGATGTCACAGCGAATGTCTCATTATTAATTGCTGTCATAATTTCATTGATCGGAGGAGTAATTGCTATAATTAGCATGGGGAAAAATAAAGTTATAGCAATTATTGGCGGCGTTTTACTTTTAGCAGGTGCAGCTCTTTATATTTTGTTCATTGCATTAGGGATTGTTCCACCAGGAATAAAAGCATCATTTTTTACGGATAATAATTTAAATTTAATTGCTGGTCAAGGGACACAAGAAATAACTCTTTGGGGTCGTTTTGATTTCTTTTATAGTATTTCTTTTGGTTGTATTATTTGCTTAATAGCTGGTATCATCGTATTAATAGCTTCATTGAGAATAAAATAAACGTTTTTTTTTTATTTTTTTATAATTATACCCAAAAAAGTATGATTATACGTCTCCACTGAAACCAAGTTCTTCTATTTCTTCTAATAGAAGTTTAACAGCTTCTTGCACGTCTTCTTCTGATTTTGCGCCCACGCATACTATTTTACCGCTTGCAAAAATTAGAAATACAACTTTAGGATTCTCCATTCGATAAATTAGACCTGGAAAGACTTCAGGTTCATATAAAGCTCGTTCTAAACTGATGGACATCAAATCCAAATTTAACTTTAAACTTAAATCTCCACTCGCAACAATATTTTGAATTTTAATTTCGGGTTCCGATGTAATTTTTGCACCATGTTTACTAATAACTTTCATTATTTTTTGCGTTATAGGTTGGACATCTTTTGCCTTCTTCAATCCTGTTAAAACTAATTTACCGGTACTAAAAACAAGAATTGTACTTTTCGGTTGCGGGATTCTGTAGATTAATCCGGGAAAGGTATCAGGATTATATTCCGTCCTCTTATCTCTTATCGCTATATTATTTAAATCTATAAGATTTTCTATTCCAAATCTAACACTAGCAACAATATTTACGATTTTGTAAGTTGGTTTTGGTACCAATTTTATCAAATCTCTCTCTTTATTTTAAAAATATATGTATTATTCAAATTATTGTAAATTTAAAAAATTCAATACTTATAAAGGGTTTATTTATAAATGGTTTATAAATACTCTTTTAAATGATTTTGTTTTTCCTAGGTCTCGAAAAGTGAGTTTTCTGTTGAATTTATTTTAATTTTTATTTAAAATAATTATTATCGAAAATTTTAAGTTTTAAGAAAAAAAAAAAGGCATATTTTTTTAAAATTATTGTTGAAATTAAGTGACATACTATTTTTCTTCTGCTGGACCACGTAAGGCACCAATTAAAGCACCAAATGTTGCCGATATTCCTGCTGCCTCAAACATTGACATCAAATACCAAAAGAAAGACCTATTAAACATTCCTGTAGTTAATCCTGAAAATATATCAAAAGCAGTTATGTGAAATATTGATGCCAATGCAACAAGTGCACCATTAAGAATTAAGATAACTAGCATTAAGTTTATACCAACTAAAGCTCCACCCATTGCACCTTTTGGCATACCCTTTCTTAATAAACCTGCGACACAACCCGCTAATATCCATGGTAATAAACCAAAAAGAATTAACCATGGGTAGAAACTATCAGGCAACATCGCTCTTTCTACTAAGATCCAATCAATTGGAACACTTAACATTATTGGCGCAAGAACTAGATTAACTAATAATCCTATCATTGGTCCTATTGATGGAATAACTTGCAATATATCCTGAAAATTGATTAATAGTCCTCCAGTGAATCCTCCTAGTGTATCTCCGAACATTAATCCTAGTACTGCAATTAAAGTTGTTATTAAACCACCTAAAAAACCTGCTAAAAACACCATTCCGCCGCCAAATGCTAAAATAAATCCAACTAATAACCCTAATAAGACCCCAAGTATGGCTGTTAGAATCATATCTAAAGTTATTACGGATTGGAAATATATCGGTAATCCTATATAAAAAGCAATTGCTGGTAATCCCAAAAGAATAGTGAAAATGATGATGCAGGCAATTCTTTTCCCCGTCCATTCAACTTCAACCATGTTTTTCACCAAATAAAATTCATTAATAAAAAACAAACGTTTTTTTAATATATTTTTCATTGAGTAAAAAAATTATTTATTTTTATGTTTATGAAATAATTATTATAATTATATTAATTTATTCGTGTAATTTTAAAATTAAAAATTAGAAAATAAGAGATTTAATAATGTCTGAAAAAAAGAAAGATAAAAAGGAAGAAGAAAAAATAACTTCTGATATTTCAAATAAATATACAAAATCCCCACGAAAAATTTCTGAAAAAGAAATTGAATCTTTAAAGAAATTGGCAGAATTTAATAAAGGACCGGAATTAAGTACAGATGAAGCTACCGTATTAGATATAATATCGAAGAGAAAATTCATCGATCAAATCACCAGAGAAGTAAATCTTTCAAAAAAACCATTTGGTAAAGAATTAATTGATCAATTAAAAGTAAAAGAGATATTATACACTCTTGAATCTAAGGGTCTTGCAAAAAAAATTGAAGTCCCTACTGGGATTGTTTGGGTTTCAGTTGAACATATAAGATATAAAGCATTAGGTTCAGAGAAATTATGATTAATAATTAAAAAATTCTAGGGACTATTCAACCACTTACGTCTTTTACTATAAGCTCAGCTATTTTATTAAAAGCTTCATCTACATTTTTTCCTGTCTTTGCAGAAGTTTTATACCATGGTAAACCCATTTCTTTTGATAAATTATTTATTTCTTCATCTGTAACTTTAGCTTCACTCTGCAGATCTGCCTTATTTGCAATAATTATTGCGGGAATTTTCGCATTCGCACCTTTAATTAAATCTTGGTGCCAATTTTTAATGTTTTCAAATGTTTCTTTTCTGGTAATATCGAATATTAGAAATCCACCATGGGCACCTTGATAATAAAAATTACGTATCATAGAGAACCTATCGTGTCCACCGATGTCCCAAATCGTTAAAATAATCTCTAAATTCTCCATATCCACAACTTTTAGATTGAAATCAGCTCCAATGGTGGGTAAATATGATTGTTCGAATTTATTGTCTGAATATCGACGAATGGTTGAAGTTTTACCTACACTTGGATCTCCTATTAATATAATCTTAAAAGCAAGCTTTTTTTCACTACCTTCTGATGACATTTTCTGCTCCCTTAAAATTCTCATATGAATTAAATTTATTGATAAAAATCTAATTGTTGGTTTGTTTTTATATTTTATTAATTTTTATATTTTTACTAGAACTTTTACTAGATTAAAAGGTTGATGAAAAAGGATAAGGTTTAATAATTTTTAAGAAGAGATGAAAATTGAAAAGGAAGGAGAAAATTATTTATCCTTTTGGGATTTATTTTTGTAAAAATAAATGTATGACTCTTATTATATGGTATCCTGACACAAAAAAGTTTCCTGAATTAAATACTTGCCCCAACTTTATTGAATGTCCTATATGTAATTCTAAGGTTGAATTAACTGAAGAATTCTATATTAAAGATATCTGGAAAGAATTAGTTCCTTTATTTTCTTATGCGAGCGTGTCTCCAAAATTTCAATTAAAAAAACGATTGATAATGCTAGATAATGAACATATACATCTTGGTTGGCTAGGTATGAACCCAAAAGAAATAAATTAACATCATTAAATTGATAATTATATCTTCATTGAAAAATTAAGGAAATAAGATGGTAATTCATAATTTTATGATACTTACAAAATTTGGGACTTGTATTTATTTTAAAGTATATAACCCATTAATGGATATTACAATGAATCCTTCAATGTTATCTGCATTTTTTTCTGCCATGAATTCCTTTTCTACAAATTTATTTAATAAAGGATTAGAGACATTGACAATTCAAGATAATAAGCAATTTATTTGCCAAGAATCTGGTGATTTAATCTCTATTGCAATGATAGATGCAACTGATAGCGCAAATTTTATGCATATGAAATTAAAAGGAATAAATGAATTTCTCTCTAATAATTTTTCAAAAGAATTGGAAAATTTTGATGGTGATCTCGCAAAATTTGAAGGCATTGAAGATATTTTTGACAATATAATTCTAAATGATTTCAAAAATACAAGTGGAGACCTTGAAATTATCATTATTTTAGAAGAAATTTTAAAAAAAATTAAAGGCCCGAAAAAAAAAGGGAAAAAAGCATCAATAATTAAATTACTTGAAGAAAATATTGAATATTTTAAGAAGAAAACTTAAAAGAATAAATTGGAGAATGTTATTATAACTGAATAAATAATATGAATAATCATTAAATCTGCATCTATAATTAGTTTAAGGTGAAATATATCTTTTGATTTACGAAATTTATATCTTATATCGAGAGAATAAGGTTCAATTATATCAATATTCTCTAAAAAAGATGCCAATTGAAAATCCTAAATTAGTTTCTGGATTCATGGCTGCATTAACTAATTTTGCAAGTGAAATCGGTGAACAAATTATCGAATCTTTAACCTTTAAGACATTAAAATTTGTTTATGGTTATTTTGGTGATATTTTTATTGTTCTAATAGTTGATAAAGAGGATGATGAACAAATAATAAAAAGTAAAATACGAGCAGTAGGAGAGGCATTTTTACTCAAATTTGGAAACATTTTAGAAAATTGGGATGGAAATGCTGAAAAATTTAATGATTTTAATGATATTATAGTTTCCGTTATAAAGAGTGTGCTAAAAATAGTCCTTTTAGGTCCGCCGGGAGTTGGGAAAACAACTATTTCAAAATTACTTAAAGGAGAAACCATACCAATTGAGCATATTCCTACAATTGGTGCGGGTATTTCTGAATTATTAATATCTGGTGAAGTACAATTAATGGTCTGGGACATGGCAGGTCAAGATAGATTTCGACCGATATGGGAGAACTTCATATCTGGTGCTGATATTATTTTCTTAGTTTCGGATTCAACACAAGAATCTTTAAATCAGGCAAAAGAAATTTATGATATATATAAGGATAAGGTTGATGAAAATTGTAATTTTTACGCAATTGCTAATAAACAAGATCTTGATGGTGCATTGTCTCCATTAAATGTGGGAGAAATTCTGAACGTAAAAGCTTTTGGATTAGTTGCAATAGACCCTGATAATAGGGAAAAATTACAGACTGTTTTAAAATCCGTTATTCAAGAGAAGATTGGTATAAAACTATTAGAGATTGAAAAAGAAATAATCGATGGAAGAGAGCAATTAGCTGAGATTATTGAAGAAATAAAAGCCTTTAAAGCACAATTAATTAGATTATTAAATGATTATTCAAATCCTATTTTTCGTTCAATTAATTATTGGATTGACAAATTAGATTATTATCCATTTGAGGATCTGACACAAGAAGATGGTGAAGAATTTAAAAATCAAATGGAAAAATGGAAATTGAAAGCAAAAGAACTCGTTTCTGATATAGTCAACCACGAAGTAGAATTCAATTGTCCTTGGTGTGGTAGTCCAATAGATTCTAAATCTGAAAAAAAATGTCCGCAGTGCTTAAAAAATTTTCGTATTTGTTCATTATGTGAATCCGTTATAGTTAAAGATTTCGAAGATTATTCTCAGTGTTATTACTGCAAAGAAATTTTTCACACGGAACATCTTAAAAATTATATAAATTACCGAAAAAAATGCCCAAATTGTAGGCATGTTTTAGATCCAAAGTTTGATATTATACCGAAATCGAGAGTTAAAAATTTTTAGCCAAATATTTTAAAGAAATTAATCTTGAATACTCTCAGATTTTTAAAGGATTAAAACATAAAATCAAGTATTAAAATTAAAAAATAATGATTGAAAAAATCAAATTCAAAAAAAAGTGATGGATTTCACCTCGTGGGGATGAACTAGATATGCCTGATGAGAATTTAGTACGTAAAGCAATTGAAATGGTTGCTGAAGGGAATATAAGCGAAGCTATTAAAGTTCTCCTTAAATCCCTGAAAGAAAATACTGATTGGTCTGTAAGAAGCTATTCAGCTCAAATTTTAGGTGAATTAGGAAAAATTTCATTAGATAATGAACTTAAAACTCAAATGGTCGTTGAAATGATCGAAACACTGAAAAATGAGAACGATGGTTGGGTAAGAGAAGCATTAACAAAAGCTTTTGGCAAAATCGGTATTAACTTTTCTGAATCTCATCCAGATTTAATTGAACAGATAATTCCTCGATTAATATACGTCTTAATTAATGATGAACACGAAGGGGCAAAAGGTAGTGCTGCAAAATCCCTCGGAGATATTGGTCGTGTTGCACCTGATTTAATTTTAAAAGAAGATGATTCGTTAATCGAACAGAAATCACATCTAGATCATATTGCAAAACGATTGGAATTAGATGAATCCTGGATCGTTAGATATTATACTGCTTATGCAATTGGAGAAATTGGGACTGTAAAACCTCGTGTAGTTTCAAAATATTTAGATAAATTAAAATTTACAATGGAAAATGATGAAGATAATGGCGTAAGAAATGCAGCACAAGAAGCTTATGATAAAATAAAAAATGCTTTAGAAGAATAGGATTTTCTAAATTACTATTTTTTCGAAATATTTGCATAATTTTTTTTCACAAAATTTACTAGGATATTATTTACTTCATCTTTTTTTTCAATCATTGCCAAGTGTCCCGCATTTTGAATTACGTGTAACTCAGAATTATGAATTAATTCATGCATAGTTTTAGACATTATTTTTGGCGTTACTAAATCCAAAGCACCTGCAATGATAAGAGTTGGGCATTTTATATTTTTTAATTTATCTTTAATATTGTGTCTTAAAAAATTTTTATGTTCCAATAATAATTGTTCTCTAGGAATAACTAAAAAATCTTCAATCCATGATCTTATTTTATCTATAGGTTGATCTAAGCTCATCGCTAGAGTATATATCACCGGTCTGCTTCTTAAAACTAATTTATAACCTGATCGGAAATATTTATTATAAATTGCTTGTACAAATAATGGGACCATTTCCCAAATAATTAATATGGCGGGATTTTCAGAGATCGTATATGAGCTTGTTAACATAACCAAAGCTTCTACATTTTGTGGTTCAAATGTTGCAATTAATGCTGAGATCGCACCTCCTGCTGAATGTCCTAATAACATATACTTGCCATTAATATTCAAAAATTTTCTTAATGCTTTAAAATCTGAATACATCAAATCAAGCAAGTTGTCTTTATAAATTTCGATGCATCTTTTATCCATATCTGATTTGCCATGACGGCGAGAATCCATCAAAATAATTTTATAGCCTAATTCCTTTAATGGAGTAACTTGTTCTGAAAACAAAGCACTTGATATACCCCATCCATGTAAAAAAAAAATTGGTTTTCCATTTTCGGGTCCATGGACTTCGTAGTATAGTTGAGCTCCATCATCCGCTATAAAATAGATAAAGAACAACTCCTTTTTTTATTTTAGTATATGTTTTTGTCAATTAAGTAATGAAATAGAAACATAATTTTTTAAACAATATATAAGTATTAAAGAACGTTAATAAGATATTAGATTTAATTATTCCTAAGAAGAAATTTTTGGTGATTATTTTATGGAATTAAAGATTCGCACGGCTATTCCTGATGATACCGAGGAATTAAAAAGATTAATGGTACAATTATGCGAAGCTCAAGGAGTTGAATTCTCCGAAAAGCGGTTCAAGTGGGGAATTCAAAGAAGAATGTATGATAGACTGCAAAAACACGGTTTAATCGTTGCAGAAAATCCAAGGGAATCTAAAAAACTTGGCGGCATGGTTTTTGGAGAGTTAATTATTAGTCCTCACGGATTCGCTGAAGGATATATTAGAACAGTCATTACTGATAGTCAAGCAAGAGGATTGGGAATTGGGAAACAATTAATAGAAAAAACAATTGAGTATCTTAAAAGTATGGGTGCAGAAGTAATTCATATTAATGCGACAGAAAAACAAAAAGAATTTTATAAAAAATTTGGGTTTAAGGAAGCATATTCTGTATTAGAATTGTATTAATATCTTTTTTATTTTAAATAATTATATAATATATGAATTTTATTCTACATTTTTTTCTTCATATTCAATTATATTATCTTTTAATTTTTCACTACGTAAAACTTTGAGCTTAAATTTATTTGATTTCTCAAGATTTTCTTCAATATGATCTAATTTATTTGCTTCTTCCTCGGGTTTTGGTAATGTAATTTCAGGTTCACTTTCAGGTTTTGGTAATGTAATTTCTGGTTCATTTTCAGGTTTTGGTAATGTAATTCCTGGTTCATTTTCAGGTTTTGGTAATGTAATTTCTGGTTCATTTTCAGGTTTTGATAATGTAATTTCTGGTTCATTTTCAGGTTTTGATAATGTAATTTCTGGTTCATTTTCAGGTTTTGGTAATTTGATTTCTGGTTCTCTATTATGCCGTATATTTTTTTCTTCTTCTTCAACCTGTTTTTCAATCAATTGTTCTTCTTCTTCTTCTAAACGGATTTGCTGTATTTCATCCCAAGCAGTAGCAGTATATCCTAGAGATTGTGCCATGAAATTCTGGATATCAAATGTCTCTCCAACTTTTCTTGAAGGAATACCTTCAACTTGAATCCCTTCACTAACATCTGTTGCAATGAAAGTATAGGGTAAAATTTCTGCATTATCTTTTATATGAACTCCAGGTAAAACGCCGGTACCTGATTCTAAAAGAACATTTTTTCCAATAATGACTTCTCCGACTCTGAAGGAACCTTTAATTTCTGATTCTTTTGGAGGCATTCCTTCATGAGTTGAAATAACTGCATATTTTTTTATTTTAGCACCATCTTCAATTGTAATTCGTTCAGGATACCAAGGATCAAAATTAACATTATCTTCAATAATTACATTTTCACCAATTTTCATTCCTGTTAATCTTAATAGAAATTGCCTTAAATTCTGTGTAATTGGAAGTTTTTGAAGTTGTAATATTATATTTTTTACTAATAATGAATTTAAAGAAGGTAAAAATTCTTTCCAATCAAATAAATCCCACGGAGTTTTTTGTACTTTTCTCTTTTCATCAGTTAAACTTATTTTTTCTCCCTCTAGCGGAACTCTAACATCTTCAGGGAGTCCAACACATAAAGTATTATCTGGAACATCGTAAGAGACTATTCCAGGCGTGACAATACAATTATTACCTATTGAAACCCCAGGCATGATTATCGCACCTGCTCCAATTAATGTATTATGCCCAATTTCAATGTTACCAAGATAAAGTTCTCCATCAATAATTTCTTCACAAGTTAATACCGCTCCCATACCTAAAATGCTACCATCCCCAATTGAGATATTGCGTGCAAAAATTACATCAATTAGATTTCCAAATGTAATCATCACTTTATTACCAATAGTTGCACCGAGATCTCGTAAGAAATTTGATTTAAATTGTGGAGTTCCATATTGAAGCATCCGAATTTGTAATCGAGCTCGTAATAAACCAAGTGCTGAATTAAAATATCTATCCCAACGCGCTTTTTCTTTTTCGGTTGCTAAATGAATATTTCTTGCTTTTTTACCCTTTTGCTCTTTACTTCTTTTTTGAGAGTTTTGTATTAATTTAGTTATTTTCTCTTGAAAGCTTCTGATTCTTTCTTTTGATTTTTCAGTAGATCCATCTTCTTCGGATATAAAATATGGTGTTACCCAAGTTGCATACTTTAAAAGTGGATTTATTTCAAATATCTCCTTCATACCTTCCGGAACTTTCAAATTCTAATCTCCTATTACCCAAACATCAATTAAAATTCTTTATTAAAAGAATAAGCATGAATCTAGAAATTATTGAATTTTCACTCTTAAATAGTTTCTTAAAAATACAATAAAAAAAAGAGTAGAATTTACAATTTCTTTTTAAAAAATCGTTAATTTTTATATATTTCATAATATTTTGATATAAATTTATCCCAAGTATAATTATTAGTAACCCTCTTTTTACCATTTTCTCCCATTAATTTAGATTTTTGTGAATCATTTAAAAGAATATTTATGCTTTTTTCTAAAAGATCGACTGAGTTATCATTTATATCAATTAGTATTCCTAAATCTGTTTCATTCAACTGATCTGTAATTTCATCTATTCCAAATAATTCTAAATTACTTTGAGTATTAAACGCAATAACCGCTTTTTTTCTTGCCCAAGCTTCCAAAATATTAATATCGTATTTTTCTTTATTAGAAGGTGCAATATAAAATTCAGAATCATCCAAAACCTTTATCTTCTCTTCTTTATCCTTCAAATCTAATATTAATATTTGAATATTATCTTGCTTATTCAAATCTCCTATTGTTCTAGAAATTTTATTAAATAAATCTTGATCCTTAAAATTATCTATAGAGATGATGATGCTAAATTTATTTTTCATTTTAAACAATATTTTTTCGATATTATTTAGTAATAATTCAAGCCCAAATTCTTGATCTGAAGAAATAAACATGGATATTAGTTTTGAATCTTTCCAAATAGCCAATTTCTCTCTATATTCTAATAAAGAATTTGAATTATTATAATCATTTTCAATAAAATCTTGATTTACGGGAATTGGAATAAGAAAAATTTTCTCATCTTCAAAGTCTTTTTTCATAATTTCCTTTAATAGATTTTTAATAAAAATTCGATTGACCACTATTTTATCTGAAAATTTAAAAGAAAGTGATTCCATCTCTTGTATTTCTTTTAAAATTTTTGTATTAACATTAGGATCTGTTTTTAAATAGTATGATTCCAAATCATAAAATGTAGAAATTATTTTTTTTCTCGAACCGGTTTCGTCAACAAGATATAAATCTTCTTTAATTATTTTACTAATAAATGGTATAGCATTGTTACCATGAAGATGAATAATACCTTGTTGAATTCCAACAAATTGTGCAATTGGATTTGAAATTGAACTAAACCGCCTTAATTCTTCAGCTTTAGTTCCTTCATAAGGATTCTTTATTAATTTTGAATCCTTTGCAAAAAATCGCAATAAGATTAAAGGATTTTTATCCTTTTTCTTACCTAAAATAGGATCATATATTTTTTCTTCTTCAATTTCGTCTCCTATTCCTAAAGTGCAAAAATTGACTTCTTCACCATTTCGCTTTAAATAAGATGCGAGTTCATTTACAATTTTTCCTTCTATATCAAAAATATGTGGAGGATATTGAACTGAAACAATGTATAACTTTAGAGGATTCACTTTTTTATTACTCATTGACATTCGCCTATGAAAGTTGGTTAATAACGAATTCATTTAAAAAAAAAATTATAAAAAAGTTATTAAAGTTAATATGTTAAAAAAGTAAATAATATATGAATGTGAAAAGAACTTACAGCGGTCAATAAGCAGTAATTCCAGAATAAAGATGAATTCGAAATGACAAAAAAAAATAAGAAGAAATTTATTTGTAGATTATGTGGAAATGAATATAAAATGAAACAAATAGGACGAATCAAATTATCGAAGCGACTTGAAAAAGGGGAAGATTCGACCTTCATTTGTTCTAAATGTGCAAAAGAAAGAATTAAAATTTCTTAATAATAAAAATTAAACGAATTTTGAATATATTTAAAATTTTAATTAAAAAATGATTTATGAATAAAGATTTGTCGTTGAGTGAAATTTATGGATATTAAAGAACAAAATGCATTATTTATTAAAAATAAAGATATAGTATTAGACTATTTGTCTAATGAAATCGAAATTGGAAACAAATGGATGGAAAATCATTTAAAAGCAAAGGTCTCCGTAATTCCGATGGATTTATTTTTCAGATTATTAATTGGACCTGATATTGCTATTAAAATGAAAAAACAAGTAGATTTATTACTTGATTGCTCAATTCAATATTTGGAAAATGAAAAAACGGAAGAAATATTAAAACAAATAGTAGAGAATAATTTGAAATTATATCTCATTAGAGATTCGATGCATCAAAATTTAAATAAGAAACATAAAAGTTACGAAGAAGCTAAATTAATATTAAAAAGAATTTTTATTGAGCGAATTATCTCAGAAGCTCAAGTACTGGAGGGGATTGGTAATACATATAATGAAATATCCACAGATAAATTAGTAATTGATGAATCACTTAGTAGGTACAAGATTGAAAAATCATTAAATGAAAAATTATTAGAAATTATAAAAAATAATAGAAGTATTATAAGTATAGCTGGTGTATTTAGAGCAGATTTAATTGACGCATTTTTAGATTTTTATGATTATCTTCATAAAAGATTAGAAGAAAATATTATTGCTGCTTTTAAAGATGTTGGAAAAATAAGTTAATTCATTTTACTAATATTCATTAAATTTCTTCCATAAAATGCTTCATTATTAAAATATCTAATTTTCGATTAATACATTTGTTTTCCAATGTTGTCTTATTGAAAAGATATTTATATTCTTAAAATTTATGAGTTCTATACAGAATATAATTCATTATTGCATATTTTTTTCAAAAAAAAAAATTGATTAATAAGTGGAATTTATGAAGAAGAGATATTACTTTATGGTTATTATATTGTTTTTAGCAACTTTAGTCATACCTTTGTTACAAATAGTAAATATCTCTAAAATTATTCCTGCTCAAAATCAAATAGCAGATTCTTCTAGTGAGTATATTATAATTTCTGATTTGAATGAAAGTTCAATTGACTCTAATATGTTTATTGGTTCTATAATCGCAGTTGATGGTTCAATAACTTTAATAATTATAGGTTTCAGTTTAAATATTTTTGCAGATTATGTTTTTAATAAAGAATGTTCTGTTGAATTAGAACAAAATTCTCGTTCTAAAATTTATAATCTCATTAAAGATAATCAGGGTATTCATTTAAGGGAAATATGCAGAAAATTGGATAAAAAAATGGGAGTTATTCAATATCACATACACGTACTAGAAAAGGCTAATTTAATAGATTCTGTTAAAGAGGGAAGATATAGACGATTTTTCACTCATAATGATAATGGTGAAAATACAAAGATTCTTTTATGTTATATACAGCGAGATTCTTCAAGAAAAATTTTAGAATATTTGGTATTAAATGATGAAAAAGCAAGTCATGGGGATTTAGCTGAATATTTGAGCATCTCATCTCAAGCTATAACTTGGCATATGAAAAAGTTGGAATCAGAAGGAATAGTTTCTTTTGAAAAAATTGGTAAACAAAAATTCTATATATTAAATGAACCCTTTAAGACAATATTACTTGAAGAATTGTTTAATTAAAAAAATAAACTTATTTTACTCACTTTTATTTTTTCTAAGGTTGTATTGAAATCTGATAAGCATATATTGTGACTCAATATTTTAATTCTATATAATGAACTTTTACAATTATTGCAAATAATTTCGGGTGTATTATGTTTTATATGATCTTGATGAAAAATCGAATAACAATTCTCACACATATAAAAACTTTTATTTCCTATATTTTCATTACATAATGGACATAATTGTTTTGAACTTTGTTTTTTTAATTCATTCAAACAATTATTTATATTAGATTTTAGATTATTTAACAAGTGTTCATATTCTTCTGAATTAATAAGATCAAGTTTTTTCTTTCTTATAATTTGACCTAATAAATATAAAAAAAATTGAAATTCTTTATAAAGTTCTTCAATAGATACTTTCTGTTGATTAATCATCTAAGATTTTCCTTTTAAAATCATATCTACACATTTTATTGCTGAATCCGTAGCTAATTGTGTCCCTACTCCGTGTGTATTAGTTCCTGCCGAATCTCCCACAACATATAGGTTTTTCACTGGCAATTCAGAAGATATACGATATGGACCACTCTGCTCTGGCGTTAATGCTGTACTTTCAACCGGTCCCATGGCTTTTTCATTAATCTTAACTAAATCGTGTGGTGTAGTTGAATCTAAGAATAATAAATTATCTTCAATTTCTGGAATATAGCTTAAAATATCTTTATAATATAAATCGAGCCATTTTTTCCAATCTTTCACACCTTCAACTGGAGACATCGTACCAAAAATTATTAATTGTTTTCCTTTTGGAGCTAAAGAAGGATCGCAATTACTAGGTATTACACTCATAAATCCAGTTGTCTTTGCCTTTCTATCAGAAGAAGAAGAATCACTATCAATATTAGATAATTCACCATGAAATAAATTTAACATACAAATATCTTCTATAATTGGTTTTTTCAAGGCTGCCTTGAAAGTTATTGAAGAATAACTAGGCTTCAAATTGTTGACTCTATCTCGATAATCCTTATCAAAATTTTCTTCATTCGCTAAATGAACTGTATTTTTGATACTTGCGTTACTGATTATTATATCTGCATAATAATCTTGATCATTACTGACTACACCAATTGCTTTATTATTTTCAACGAGAATTTTTGAAACTCTTGCATTTGTTTTTAACTTCCCTCCAAACTTCTCCATACCCTCTATAAAAGCCTTTGGGACCGCTACAGATGCACCATCAGGATAACTTAAATTAGAATTAGTAATCATTTCTTGAAATCCCCAAATAAATTCTGCTGCAGATGAAATTCTTGGACTAATGGTAAACATGCCTCCAACCACAAAAGCAACCAAATTATGTACTACAGGATTTTTAGTAAATCGATTAACATATTCTGTTAAAGTACATTTTTCTTCATATAATGGGATGATTTTTTTTCTTGACATTTGCAAAATTTTTCCAAAGAAATTCATTAAATCTTTCTGATCCTCTTTAGTAAATCCAAAACCTGTTACCACGCTTGAAGGATCAGCAGATTGTGAACTTTTTTCTGAACTTGTTTTTTTTCCTTGTCCCACCATTCCCATCATTAGATTACCTGTTATAATTTTATCGCTTCCTCTCAGTTTGAATCCAGTTTTATTCTCAAGATGGCTGTTAAACTTTAAACTTGTTGTTTCTAACATTCCAATTCGTTTTAATATCTTACCAAACCTCCCATTCAATCCTGCTGGAAAGAAATGGATAGCTTGATCAATTGTAAAGCCTTCTTTGGTATAACTACTAGTTACTCCTCCAATATAGTCGTTTTTTTCCAACAATAAAGTTTTTTTTCCTGCATGTGCCATTAATGCAGCAGCAGCAGATCCTCCAATACCTGATCCAATTACTATAACATCATATTTATTTGTCATTTTATATCCCTAAATAATCTCTTTTACGCCTTGAATAATTTTTTCCTTATTTGGAATAACCCATTTTTCCATTTCAGGATGAAAAGGTATAGGTACATCGTATCCTGCAACAGTTTTAATGGGTGCATCGAGATAATCAAAAGTATTTTCTATTATTACTTTTGAAATCTCACCTGAAATACCTCCCCTATTACAAGCTTCATGAACGATGACTGCTTTACCTGTTTTTCTAATTGATTCAGCAATTAATTCGTCATCAAGTGGTGAAATTGTTCTCGGGTCTAAAACTTCTGCTGAAATTCCAATCTTTGATAATTCTTCTGCCGCTTCTAAAGCTCTTAATACCATAATTGATGTTGCGATTATGGTAACATCATCTCCTTCTCTCTTAATGTCTCCTTTTCCTAAGGGGATAGAAAATTCTTCTTCAGGAACTTCACCTTCAGTTCTATAAAGAAATTTATGCTCACAACAAATAACTGGATCAGGCCAATTAATTGCAGTTTTCATTAATCCATAAGCATCGTAAGGTGTACTTGGTTGAATTACACGGAGGCCTGGGATATGTATAAACCATGCCTCAAGACTTTGAGAATGATGCGTGGCATATTGACCTCCAGATCCGAATGGAAGTCGAATTACTATAGGAACGGAAATTTTTCCCCCAAACATGTACCTCGCTTTTGCAGCTTGATTTACAACTTGATCCATTGCAAGAGTGACCAAATCTCCAAACATAATTTCTGCCACTACTTTCATTCCTGTAATACTCGCTCCAATTGCAGCACCGATAATGGCACCTTCAGATATTGGTGTATCTCGAACTCTATCCTTTCCGAACTCTTCTTGCAGACCTTTAGTAACTTTAAAAGCACCTTGCCAAGCACTACCTATATCCTCTCCCATTAAAATTAAATCAGAATCTTTTAACATCTCTTCTCGTAATGCTCGATTCAATGCTTCATTATACATCATGAGAACCATATTTTCACCAAGTTAATGTTTTTTAATGAAAAAGTATAAACAAAAATTTTTTCTATTCATTTTTTTTAATTCTCTATCAATAAATTTTAATTATTAAATCAAAATTATATCAAAATTTCTTTCTTTGTAAAAATAACGACAGTATGATCCAATAAATGAGAAAAATCCAATTCGTCCAACCTAAAAATCTCAGATTAATTTTAAATTGATATCTTTAATTAAATTTTCTCCCGAAATACTCGTATTGTACGATCTCTTCCCGATGTAACAATCTCTAAGTGACCATCATTATCAATATCTGCCAATATAATGTTTGTAGTAAAATTATCTAGTGAATAATAGCTTCTAACCGTTCCATCTTCGGAATTTAAAATTCTAAGTTTAGAATCTTTTCCACCTACAATAATATCCTCTACTCCTCTCGATTGGATGTCTCCTAGTTCAATGCAATAATTTTCCTCTTCTGTTGAAATTTCCCAGAGTTTATCACCCTTAATATTCATATTGTAAAGAAATGCATTATTATCCCCCAATAATACACTTAATTGGTTCTTTATCTTATTAGTAAATTTAAAACTTGTTATTATTTCTTCTATTTCCTTTTCAAAAATTATCTTATTATCATCTATATTATAAATTTTAAATTCACCTTCGGCACTTGCTACTCCAAGATAGTTAATGTTATCGTGTTTTAGAATTTCACAATATAAAACTCTCTCATTTAATTCATCACTAAATTTTTCTGTTCCTTTTTCATCAAAGATTTTGACAATGCCATCATCAGCGGCAGCTGCAACCATATTATCAATAGCATCTAAATACTTAATATAAGCATCAAATTCGTGTAACCAAATTTCTTCTCCGGTTTTTCCATTTAAACAATAAAGGGATCTATCTCTGGAACCAGCAATTATTTCATTAACTCCATCTTTGTTAATATCGATTATTTTTGCATTATACCACCATTTTCTTGACTTTTTATTCCAAACTTCATTTCCATCTTTATCAAAAACATGTAATAGTTTATCTGCGCCTCCAACTAAAACATTATTATCTTCCTTCGATATTAAGTTCCCAATTTTTGAAAAAATCACTGCATCGAAAAGATCCTTTTTCCATAATTCTTTTCCTGTATGATTAAAAACTCTTAAAAAATGATCATCAGAAACACCGGCTATTTCTAAAAATCCATCACCAGTTAGATCACCTACAGCAAGTCCATTAATAGGAATAGGCCATTGAAACATAGTTACCCAAATCTGAGTCAAATTTTTAGAAATTTTCTCTTTTTCCATTTTTTTTTCCCAGAGATCGTCAAATATGAATGAATCATCTATTTCTTTTCCTCTTACCAATTAAATTTCTCCATTAAATTTTAAATGAAATATTGATAGATTACCAGATTATTTTAAACTTTATTTTTATTTTTGATATATTAAAATTTTTGAGATTTTGATTTGTATTTGATTATTTTTATTAAAAAAAAATACTTTTTTGATTTCAAAATAAAAGTTTACCTTGTTATAGATGGTCTTTACTAAATTTTTCTTAAATATGTATAGTACCAAATTAAATAATTTTTTATATCTTCAAATTATAATTCTATCATCAATTTATTCAATTTATAACTTAAAATGAATTAAAAATTCAAGGATTTGAAGAAAATCTGGAGGATTTTAAAAAAATGTCGAAAATTGATGATGCAAAGGCAATCTTAAGTGAATTAGAAAAAAAAGTTCCAGATATAAAGGGCAGTGCAATAATAAGAACTAATGGATTAATCATAGTTTCTGCGCTTCCTGCTGAAGCAAGTGAGAGAATGATAGCAGCAATGTCCGCTGCATTACTTGGTACTTCAAAAAGAGCATCCGAATCTCTTTTTCAAGGCGAATTTTGTAGCTTACACATAACAATTAATAAGGGAGATTTATTTTTGCTTGAGTCTGGTAAAGTCATTTTGGTCGCAATGACTAGTTCAGAACCTAATGTTGGACTTGTCACTCTAGAAATGGAGGATGCAAGTGCAAAAATTAAAACGATATTTGAATAGAGGTAATGATAATGGCTGACGATATTAAAAAATATAAATTTATTTCAAGCATCTTTAAAATGAGTATTCAAGAAATGAATAATATTATGGGGCCCGAAACCATTAAAACCGTATATAGGCTAATTGGAGAACGTGTGGGCGAAGGGATTGTTAAAAGAATGAAAGAACGATTCAAAATAGATGCATGGACTCCTGAAAATTTTTCTGAAGCAATTGTATCGGATGTTTTAAATCCCGTTTTGGGTGAAGGTGGAGCAGAAGTAAAACCAGAAAATGGGAATATTCGCGTGAAATTCAACGTTTGTCCCTTTGAACTTGCCGAGATGGACATTACTCACTTGTTTTATTGTACTTATACAGAAGGGTTAATTCAAACTTCTGCAAGTAAGGCATTTGGCACAAATGTTGAATTAGAACAAATTAGTTTGAAAGCTGATGGTAAATCATGTTGTGAGTTTCTATTGAAACTCTAATTCCATTTCTTTTTTGAGGTTTAATATTGAAAATCGACAAAAAAATAAGTTCTCTAAGTGAATTAAAAGCAGGATTAAAAAAATTATTTGATAAAAATCGTTTGAAGATGTTATGTTTATTTAGTATTTCAGGTTCTACAAAAGGTTTGCCACTAGTTGCAATTAGTAATGAAGAATTTAATGAAAAAATATTTGTAGCAAACCTAACAGAAGCAATAAATAAAATTAATGAATTGGATTTAAAAATGAATAAGAAATTTAATGATATAATAATTAATTACAATCAAGATCTATTAGTATGCTACCCAATTACTGATAAAATCATATTAGCAAGCCTTGGTGAAAAAACAAAAGAAATTGTAAAGTTTTGTGAAAAATATTCTTCTTTCATTTCCAAACTTGCAAGTTAAAAGGGATTAATTATGTTTCATCACGTATTTATTGTAGAAAAAACAGGTATTTGCATTTTCCATAAATGCTTTGATGGAATGCACGATCATATTAATAAAGATCTTTTTTCAGGTTTTTTCACTGCGTTATTTGATTTTTCTAAAGAGATGTTTTCAAATACATACTACGATTTTATAGATTTGATTGATTTTGGAGAAAAAAGGTTCATAATTATTGAAGATGCACAGGTCTTTTTTATTGCAATGATTGATACTAAAGATTCAACTATTGCAGCATTTAAAAAATTAAAACGATTTAAGAATTCCTTCATGTATAAATATGGTAAGATTTTAAGTCAATGGACAGGTAGAATTGATGATTTTAAAGGTATCGATGAATTATTAGAAAAAGTTGATAAATTTGATAGATTTGATTATCTAAATCCTAACTTACTATCACAATTAAACAAGACTCTCCTTGAAAAGAAAGTAAAATACGATGAAATCAAAGGAATTTGCATTTTAACTATGACGGGAGTACCCCAAATTACAATTAATATCACTAATGAGTTGGTAACTGCAATTATTAAAGAGATCGAGCTTCGTTGGAAATCTAGGATAGAAAACATCCATAAAATAATTTTTATTTTAGGAAGCGAAGAGTCAACAATGATGCAAAACATTAAAAATAAAATTATTTTGGCAGTTAATTTTAAAAGTGGTACAAATTTGGGCATGACAGATTTAATAATGGAAGAATTGGTAGAATCTGTCAAAAATTTCGACTTAAAAAAAATATAATTTTTAAATTAGTGTTAGCTAATGGAAAAAATTTTTACTTCTATTGATAAAAATAAAGATAAAATTAATAGATATTTGAGTAATTTAATATCTTTTAAGACTATAAATCCTTCAAATGATTATAAAATTGAAATTCATAATTGTTTAAATTATTTGATGGGATTAATGGAAGATTTGGGAGCAAATTCACAAATAATTAAATCTAAAGGGAACATTCCTATTTTAATTAGTTCTTTTAAAGGAAAAAATTCAGATGAAAATAAAACTTTAATTTGGAATGGGCATATTGATGTCGTACCAGTTGGTGATATAAGTAAATGGAATTCAAATCCATTTGATAGTATTATTAAAAACGATATTTTGATTGGAAGAGGTAGTAGCGATATGAAAGGAAGTATCGCTTCAGCTATCTTTGCAATATCAAACGTGATAAATTATGATTCTTTAAAAAATAATATAAAATTCATTTTTACATGCGATGAGGAAACAGGTTCAAAATCATTAATGTATTTAAATAAAAAGACAATATTTAATGGAACAGCTTGCATTGTGGGTGAACCTTCAAATAGTATTTTTTGGGATAAGGGAATTAGTGCAGCAGAAAGTGGAATAATGTGGTTAAAATTAATATTTAGTGGAAAGACTTCTCATGCTAGTTTAAATTTTTTAGGTGATAATGCAATAGAAAAAATAAAACTATTTTTTAATGTTTTACCTGAAATAAGAAATATTAATCAACCCATTTATAATAGATATTTGCCGTTAATAGACCAAATACTTGCAGAAGCTTCTCCAAAATTTTTAAATTTTTATAAATCTAATCTTGAAAAAATTCGGTTATCTCCAACTATGATAAAGGGAGGCATAAAATTGAACATTATTCCAGATAAAGTAGAAATTGATATTGATATTAGAACTCTCCCAGGGACAAATCATTTTAAATTATTCAATATAATTGGAAAAATTTTAAAAAAATCTGGTTTAGATGATGTTGAGATTAAATTAATGAATATACAACCCCCATCAATATCTAAATCAAGTAATAATTTCATTAATTTAGTTAAAAATTCAGCTAATACCATTTCAAATAATTATTCTCTTATAATTCATCCAGCATGTACTGATGCAAGATTTTTTAGAAGATATATGCCTACTGTTACTATTGGATGTGGTGACATTCAAAGGGCACATTCTTTAAACGAATTTGTCACGTTTAAAGAATTGATTGAAATAAGTAAAATATATGCACTTATTTTTCAAAATTTTTAATAAAAAATTAAATAAAATAAGTTAAATCAGGTTCGGGATATCTTGGATCTTCAGAATCTAAGCCAAAGGCTTCTTCTAAATTTATTAAAGCAAAGGGCTTCTCTTTATCTAAAAATTTTTTGACTGCCGATCTTCCTATATCAATTTGAATATGTCCGATTGGAGTCCATTTTTGTTTTCTTAATTTTTTAATCTCTTCTTTTAAATCCTCTTGTGTTAAACCACCAACAATAGTTGGTTTTCTTTCTTGGTCAGATCTTTTGCGAGTTCCTGGTTTTAATGAAATTGTTGATAAGAAAATTGCCATGCCATGTTGTTTATGCCTGAATAAAATACCGTGAACTATTCCTATTTCAGCACTCGTTCTTTTCGTAATTGCATTTATTCCTAAACCACCAACCAATTTTAATGAAATTTCATCAAGAGCCATTTTTGACACGTTTTTTTTTAGATAATTATTTATATATTTAAGAACATTTTTAATTAAAACGTTCTATTTGATTACGATATTATTAAAATTCATCCTTTTATTTAAACATTGACATTTTTAGTCGAAACTATATATTTTAATTAATCAAAATTTTCTATTTAATATTCAAAAAATAATATGGAACCTTTTCAATAATATATTCGACAAAAAAAATTCCATTTAGTTAGCTATTTTTTTAAATATCTATTTTAATAAATTTTTTTTAAAAGAAAATGTGAATAATTTTATTACATATTGATTAATTTTTAAATTTTAAATAATTTAAAAATTGGATTTTTAAACAAAGATATAAGAATTAATATGAATGAACTCAAAAATATTGAATTATTACCTATTTCTGCAGAGAGTCTAGGGGTAAGAAGCCTTGCTGTTTCAGTTAAAACCCCCGATTTAAAAATAATTATAGACCCTGGCTGCGCTTTGGCGCCAAATCGGGATGGTTATTATCCACATCCCATTGAATATGAAAATTTAATTAAATTTACATTAAAAATATTAAAATTTTCTAAGGATGTAGATTATTTAATAATCTCTCATTATCATCATGACCACTTTAAACCACCTATTGAAGATTATTTTACGTTAAACTCGAATTTTGAAATTTTTGATGAGCTATATTCTAATAAAAAAGTACTTATTAAGAATCCTAGTTTAGGCTGTAGCAGAAATTCACAAAATCGCGCAAAATTATTCATTTCAAAATGCAAAAAAATTGCAGAGAAAGTAGAATTTGCTGATCAAATGACATTTTTTGAAGGTGATACGGAAATTAAATTTTCAGATCCCGTTTTTCATGGAGAGCTAAATTCTAAAGGTGGAAAAATAATTATGTCACAAGTTATTTATCAAGATGAATCAATTTTACATGCATCAGATGTTCAAGGTCCAATATTAAATGAAACCACAGATTGGATCTTGAAGTCAAATCCTAATATTGCGATAATTGGCGGTCCGCCACTTTATCTAAGCTATTTTCAAAAAAATCTGGCATATAGAATAAATGCAATAAAAAACATGCGAAAGATTTTAAAAAAAATCCCTATTTCAATATTTGACCATCATCTATTGAGAACTAAGGATTGGAATAGAATAGCATTAAACACTTTGAAACAAATTGGTGAATCAGATCTTAGAATATTGACTTTTGCTTCTTATTTGAAGATTCAAGATAATTTATTGGAAGCTAATAGGAAAATACTTTATGATTCATTTCCCGTATCTGAAAAGTTCTTAAAATGGCTTTCATTAAATGAAAAAATAAAAAAAATTACTCCTCCTCCATTAGATTCTTAAATTAAATCTTCATTAAAAATTAATTAGTATCGTTTGATGAATTGGTGTAAAATTTTTTGATTAAACTTAAAAAAAATGAAGAATATAGTGGAAAATTGGATTTAGATAATCCCATAATCATAATTGGATTTCCAGGTATAGCAATGGTTGGTAAATTTGCTGTTTTAAACTTGGTAGGTCAATTTAAAGCAGAATCTATGTTTAGAATATATTATGATGATATGCCTGCACAAGCAATGGTTGCATTTTCTGCAAAGATTAGATTACCTAGAACTACATTTTATTGCATTTCTGGTGACAAACGAGAAGCATTATCTTTGAAAAGAGATATTGTTATAATTACTGCAGATGAGCAACCCTCTAGTTCAGCAGGAATTTATTATTTTGCTGATTATATCTGTAAAAAATGTCATGAATTAGGCGCTAAGGAAATAATTGCAACAGGAGCTTTTGTACCTGAAAACATTACTCAAGAAAAAAGAATGGTTTATGTTTCAGGTACATCAAAGAAAATTATCGATTTTTTTCTCAAATCAAAGAGTGGTTTAACTAAGTTAATGAATGGAGGATATATTGCAGGTGCAAATGGAGTAATCCCTGCATGGGCAAATATCCATTATGGTATGGATGGTGTTTGCTTGTTAGCTGAAGCATTTCCTATGTTGCAACGAGATCCGAGAGCATCGAGATCAATTTTTATAGTTTTAAATGAATTATACGATCTTAATGGCGATATTTCCAAATTTGACAAGGAAATTGAAGAAATTGAAGCCGTTTCGCAGGAATTACAAGATTACTTACAAAAAAAATCTCAATCAAAATTGAAAACGCAACAAAATTATTATGGTTGACTTTAAAAAAAGATAATATCGTTATCTCGTCCTAATATTAATTCACCAGTAAATTCATTTTTTATGGTTTTATATATTTCTTCTAAATATTTATCACAAATTGGATAAAAATGTGTCAAAATAATTTTTTTTGCGTTAATTTTACTCGAAATTTTCGCTATTTCAGAGGGTGTTACATGACCCGGTCTTTTATTAGTATCAATTAGAGAACATTCATGGATTAAAATATCTGAATTACGAATAAATTTAATAAAATTTTCGTCATAATCTGTATCACCACTATAAGCAATGTTAAAACCATCTCTCTCTATTATATATGCCATTGAGTAATTACTATGAGGGACTTTTATTCCTGAAATCTTTAAATGATCATTAAAAATAATTTTAGAATTACTTTTCAATTCAATTAATTTGGTAAAATTAATTTTTTCACTTAAATAGTGGTAAGTTTTAAATAAATTTTTATAAAATTCTTTTAAACCTATTGGACCAATGATTATTAATTCATTATTATTTTCACGTTGATACATCCAATTTGCTTTGATCAGGTATATCAAATCTGATGTATGATCCACGTGAAAATGTGTGATAAGTATATATTTTAAATTTATGACATTTCGTCCATTTTCAACTATTTTTTTTGTAATTCCACTGCCTATATCTAAAAGAATAAGAAGCCCATCTTCATACGATAATAAAGTGCCTGGGGCACATCTAGAACTGCTCGGAACCGCACATCCCGTTCCTAATAGGATGATTTCATTATTTTTACTCATATTATATTCTCTTCTTTAATAATAATTCAAAAAAAATTAAATACATTTAAAATTTTATTAAATTAATAAATAATAATTTTTGTCTGAAATGATTGAGATGATTTAGCTGGTTCAGAAGCGAGTTTATTTTGAAAATGAAGAATCCCTAAAATTGGAAGGAATAATTCATTTTCCAGAAACCGTAAATAAGAAAATTCCAGGAATAATAGTCCTTCATCCTCATCCATTATATGGGGGTTCCATGCATAATAATGTGGTTGAATCAATTTGTGAAGGTATGGTTGAAAATAATATGATTGCACTTCGTTTTAATTGTAGAGGTGTAGGTCAAAGCCAAGGAGATAATCCTACTGAAACCAATGGAATGAAAGATGTATTATCAGCTATAAAATATTTTAATTCTCAAGTTGAAGGTCTTGATTCTGAAAATATAGGATTTTGTGGTTATTCATGGGGTAGTAAAGTTGGACTTGAGGCTAGTTGGGAGCATCCTGCTATAAAATATTTAATTGGTATATCTCCACCTCTAATGATGTTTTCCTTCAATTTTCTAAAAAATTCAACTAAACCTAAATATCTTATAGTAGGTGCCTTGGATCAGTTTTGTACTATTGATAAGTTTAATAGGTTATGCAAAAATTTATCAAACATTGATTATGATGTGATTGAAGGTGCAGATCATTTTTATTGGGGTCATGAAAAAAAATTGAAAAAGCTCGTTATTGATTTTATAAAAAAAAATGATTATTTAGATATTAATGAATATTAAAGAAGGATTTTGATTTGGACAAAGAAAAATTACTTAAAATCTTTGAAACCCTTGTAAAAATAAGAAATTTTGAATTAAAGGTTTATGATATTTTTGGTCTTAATCTAATACCTGGAACTCTCCATACATATATTGGTGAAGAAGCTGTTGCAACGGGCGTATGTTCTAATTTAACTAAAGATGATTTTATTACTAGTACACATCGAGGTCATGGTCATTGCATTGCAAAAGGAGCTTCATTAGAATTAATGATGGCAGAATTATTTGCGAAAAAAACGGGATATTGCAAAGCTAAAGGAGGAAGTATGCATATTGCAGATTTTGATATTGGCATTTTAGGTGCAAATGGAATCGTTGGTGGTGGTTTGACGATTGCAGCGGGTGCAGGTCTTACTTGTAAGTTGAAATACAAAAATGAAAGAGTAACTGTTTGTTTTTTTGGAGATGGAGCCTCAAATCAAGGAACATTTCACGAAGGTATAAATCTTGCATCAGCTTGGAAATTACCTGTTATATTTGTTTGTGAAAATAATTTATATGCCATGGGGACTCGTCAAACAGATATATCAAACATAAAAGATATTTCATCGCGAGCCCAAGGTTATGGAATTCCAGGAGTTATTGCTGATGGTCAAGACGTTTTAGATGTATATAATAAAACAAAGGATGCAATAAAAAGAGCAAAAATGGGTGACGGTCCAACTTTAATTGAATGTAAAACTTATCGTTATAAAGGTCATTCAAAATATGACCCTGCAAATTATAGGGATCAAAAAGAAGTGAATGAATGGGTTAATAAAGATTGTATTAAAATATATAAAATGAAGTTAGTAAAGGATTATAATGTTAAAGAATCTACACTTGAAAATATTGAAAAACTTGTAGATGAAGAAATAGAAAGAGCGGTGGATTTTGCAAAAGAAAGTCCAGAACCTAAATTAATTGAAGCTCTTGATGATGTTTACACCAAAGAAATATAAGATATATTTGATTTCTTTAGAGATAAACAATATTTATTAATTAAAATAAATATAAATAATAAAGGTGGTAAAATGAGTAAATTAGTTGATATCGAACAATCCTCAACAACTATTGAAAAAATAAGAGATCGCCAATTTATTGTATTTAAAACGCGAGAAATTGCTGCATTTTTGAAAAAAGTTCATGATTTATTAGGTACCGGTGAAGTCAATACAGCGCAAACTATGATAATACAATTTCTACAAGGATTAGCTGAAAAAATAAAGAAATAGAACCAATTTTTCAAATTCCTGTTTCTAATTCATGGATTATAATTTTAATCTCATCCGCCCAATGATTTACTATCTGTACTGCTTCATGTTGGGTTCTGCTTTCCGAAAATATGTCAAATTCATCATCTTTTTCGGATGGACGAATTAAAACCCATCCATAATCAAAATAGATTTTTATACCATCCATTGTATTAAAATTATGATCGTATGCTTCCTCAATTAAAGAAAGCATTACTTTTCCTCGTTTTTCAAGAGGGCAATTTATTGTTTTTCGTGCCATATAGAAATTTGGAAAATCAGCAACCATTTCGCTGATTTTCTTATTTTCTTTTAGCATCAATTGAATTAAATAGACTGAACTGAAAATACCGTCTCTTGATAGATGAAAATCGGGAAAAACGAAAGCACCAGAAGGCTCTGCACCAAATATTGCATTATTTCTAGCAATATCTTCTAATAATGGTCTATTACCCGTTTTCGTTCTAATTACTTTTCCATTATTTTTTAATATAAGTTGTTCAACAAGATTTGATGTATGAACAGGAATAACTATTTTGCCTTTTCCATATTCTTTTAAACGATATATTGCAAATAATGCAGCTGTAATGTCTCCTTCTATTATTTGTGCCTTTTCATCAATAAAAATTACTCTTCCTGCATCTTCATTTAATGCGATTCCTAAATCTGCATTTAATGCTTTAACAGATCTCATTAAAACAGAAAGGGATTCCATTTTAGGAGCAAATTTTTTAATAGGTGTTGCCATTCCTAATTGTGCATTTATTGATATTACCTCGCACCCTAATTCAGTCAATAAATTAGGTGCTAAGTATGAACCTGAACCATCACCACAGTCTAAAACAATTTTAGGTCTTCCTTTTTTAAAAAGTTCTACATCAATTATTTGTTTTACTTCTTCAACGTATTGTTCATGAGTTCTTGTTACGTAAATTAAATCATTGATTTGGGAAGGTTCTACCCTATTGAAGTTCTCCTCAAAAAATATTTTCTCAATTTTTTTCTTTTCTCGATTTGAAATATCCATTTCATTTTCATCAAAGACTTTAATATTTATTGAAGTTTCTTCTGCATAAGGAACTTTAATCGAAATGCCAAAATGTGCATCATATATTTTTGTGGCATATGTTATTAAAGGTAAAGGCATAATTTCAAGATTATAAACTTGAATACCAGTAGACATTAAACCAGCAATTAAGGCTCGTTTTAATAACCTTGAAATAATTCTTGAATCCCTTCCAACAATAGCTTTTACTTTTTCTTTATATCGCTCCGTATAGAAAGTACCTATTGCAGCTCCAATTTTTGTCGCTATTTCTGGAGTAATTTCTATATTCGCTATACCTGTAATTCCGAAAGGTCCAAATAAATTCTGAGATAGAAAAGTTCCAAACTTTACATTTAAATTTATTCTACTTCCTGGTTTTATTACTTTATCTGGCCAAATCTTAATTCTTTCTTTTATGAATGATTTAGAACCTATTCTAGTTCCTTCTCCGATCACGCAACCATTCATAATTTTGGTGTCTTCTCCAATATCAACTCTTGAACATATAATTGAATTGTCTTCAATAAACGTATTATTTCTTATAGAAACGTCATTTAGGATTAAAGATCTTTTAATGTGAACATTTTTTCCTATAAAACAATTATCACCGATTACTGTTAATCTATCAATTACAGCTCCATCATCAATGACACAATTCTTACCAATTAAAACTGGTCCCCAAATTTTTGCACTTTCACTAACTCTAGTACCTTCTCCAATCCAAACGTCATTATCTTTTTTTTCTACTTTTGGTGTAATCTTTACTTTTTTCGTGAGGATATCTTGATTTGCTTGGAGATATTTTTCTGGCGTTCCTATATCAAGCCAATAATTTGCTGATATTGAATAACCATATAAATTTTCACCATTTTTTAATAAAAGAGGAAATAAATCCTTGCTAAAATCAAATTTAGATTCTTTTGGAATTGAATCTATAACTTTTGGTTCCAATAAATAAATTCCTGCGTTTATCTTATCACTAAATACTTCTCCCCAAGTTGGTTTTTCCATAAACCTAACAATTTTTTCATCTTGTTCAGTAACTACAATGCCAAAAGCTACAGGAATTTCTGCAACTGTTAAAGCTAAAGTAGCAATTGAATGTTTTTCTTTATGAAATTTTAACATGTTTTTTAAATCGAGATCAAAAATAATATCACTACTTATAATTAGAAATGTTTCTGTTAATTGATCTCTAAGGAAATTAAGTGCACCAGCTGTACCTAATGGTCGATCCTCAAAAAAAAAGTTTAATTTTACATCATACTTTGATCCATCACCTAAATTTTCTTTAATTTGTTGACCTAAATAACCTACTGTAATAATTATTTCTTCTATTCCATTTTTCTTTAAAATTTCTATTAAATGCACCAGCATTGGTTCATTAATAATATTAACAAGTGGTTTTGGTATGTGACTTGTTATTGGTCTCAATCTAGTTCCCTTGCCGCCTGCAATTATGACTGCTTTCATTTTAATTTACCTTAATTATAAATGACCTCAAACATATACTAATTAAATCGATTTTATTGAATAAAATTTCTCTTCATTAAAAATATATAATCATAGAAGTAATTTAATTGATATAAAAATTATTGAATCTTGGAGAATTTTTCCGAAATGAAAATTAAGAAAATTCAAATTATGAGCAAAATAAAAAAGAATTTAATATTGCTTTTAATTATTTTAACATTTTTTTCATCAATTTTCTTAATATTAATTAATTTATCGCCTAATAATGAAAATGGAAAGATTAATTCTTTAAATAACGATTTGACAAGCAATTTTTTTTATCATCAATCATCAATCACAACAAATTTCAGTAAATTCACATATAGGTACTCAGAAAATATAACTATTTTTGTACTTTATACTGATTTATATTTAGATGCACAGATTAATAATGCAGAGGTTGATTGCTCAATAAATAATAATTACGTTGCACCGTGTGGTTTTATAGGAAATGGAATTTATAAAATTATTTTAAACTCTACATCCGCTAAATATGATTTCTTTAAAATTGGGATGAATGATGTTAGGATCAGCGCAAGTTCTCTTTTAACAGAGGTAAAAACATTAAAACTTGAAATTAAAATGGAATTAACCTCTACAAATCTAAAAATTATTAATGCTACACCAATAAATGTAAAAGAAGACAATCTTTTTAACGTCTCATTTTCCTATAATAATTCATTCTTTCCTAATCAAAGAATCTTAAGCGCTTCAATATCCGCATCTATTAATAATTCAATATATTTAACTGAAATTGAGCAATCAGAACTTTTATTGAATAATTCTGTTTACCATTTGTATAATTTAAGTAATGGAATATATAATCTGGAATTTAATTTTACATATGGCTTTAATTCTGTATTGAATTTATCAGCAACTTTCAATAAAACTGGTTTCATGACCAATTCTGTACATGTTCAAATTAATACGCTTGTTAATGCAACAAACGTTACTTATTCTACCTCTACTTTTCAAGTTAACTGGGGAGATAATTTTACTTTTAATGTAACTTATTGGGATGAAGATAATAATTCCAAAATCAAAGATGCCAATATATCTGTAATTTTTGATAATAATGATTTAAATGCAATAATTCTTCAAAAAGAATCTGGAGTATATAATTTAACTATCAATACAACAAATAAAATTGCGGGAAATAGAACCCTTAAATTATATTGTAGTAAAAATGGTTTCGAATCAAATTATTCGTGGTTAATACTAAGAATTATTGCTAATGATAGTGAAATTTCAACTTCTAATACGTCAATTTCCTATGAAATTTATGTAAATTCGACTATTCAGAATTATAGAGTTAATTTTACTGATGTTCCTTCAGGAAATCCTATTAGGAATGCATCAGCACAATTTTTTTTAACAGATTATGATTTTAATGACTTATCAATTAAAGCTCATTATTTTGTTGTTTTTAATGATTCTAACGGTAATTATTGGTTTAACTTTAATTCTTCTGGATTGCATGAGGGTAATTATTATTTATTTTTTACATTAGAACAACATAATTCCACATTTGCATGGGAAAGAAATTTTACAATGTTTAACATTTCAATTTTAGCGTTAAATTCTTTCTTAAACGTATCTACTGACTTATATTCTCCAACAGAACAAATAAATTGGTATCAATACGAAATAATAACAATATATGCAAATTTTTCGGCTATTTTTTTAGATTCTTACATTAATGTTTCATGGGGTAAAGTTAGATATGAAGTAAGAAATACTTCATTAGCTCTCATTTATTCTGGAAATCTCAATTATTATGAGGGCTGCTTTTATTCTGCTGAATTTAATCTTAGTATGGATATAACATCAGGTACTTTATTTTATTTAATTTTAAATTCTAGCGCCCTAGATATAAAAAATTCATCAATTTTAATTAATTTGAATGTTTCAGCAAAAAGGAATGCAACAATTTCTATAACAGCGATGAATTGGCATGTTGATCAAACACCCAAGTTACTTGTTGAAGGTGAATTTATGAGTTTTCAATTTTCAGTGATTGATAAAGAATCTGGACTTTTAATTAATAATGAGACGCTTATATGTAAAATGATTATTGTAGATACTAGTGGATTTCAATTTGAATACATATGTGAAATTGAAATTGAAAATGGTTGGGCTGCATTCGCATGTCAAATACCTTTAAATTTATATAGTTTACAATTTTCATTTGAATGTAAACGTTCATTAAAAATGTGGGATTCTGGTTTAATTCAACTTTCCGTGCAATTTTATCCTATTACTATTTATCCTTTAGTATTTTTAGGTTATACTTGGTATATCTATTTAATTATAGGAGTTTTACTTTATATTGGTTACCGATATAGATTTAAATATAAGCCTATGAAAGAGTTTAAAGAAGGTTTTAGAGACACCATTTCATATAGATTTAAATCTGCTTCAAATCTCATTCATATAATGGTGTATGACCAATCAACTTCAGAATTTTTATATTCATATTCAATTCCGAGTGTTGAATTAAGCACTTATACTATGAATTCGGTGTTAGAAAGTATTTCAATGTATGATAATATGAAAGTATCCAATCAAGAAATTTATCTACGAGATGAAGCGCGATTAATTATGCACGATGGAGAATACACCCGTATAGTTATGATAACTAAAGAACTTCCAAGTGTAGAAATGAGAAAACAAATGGAGCAATTTTTAGAAAAATTTGAATTAAAATTTGGAAAAAGCATTCCCGATTGGAGAAAAGATTTATCCCGTTTAGCTAGAATGATTGATATGAAATTTGCAAATGAGTTAATAGAAGAATGTTTTGAAATATCCCTAACTTTTCAACACACTACTCGCACTATTCCTCCAGAATCCGAAAAATTAACACTTTTAGAAGAAAAAATATTAGATATTGCAAAACAAACAGAAAAAAAGAGTGGTCCTTTCTTGTTACAAAGATTAGTTGGCAGAGCTCAAATGGAAATAGGTGAACGATTTAAGTTATTGTTAATACTCGAAGCTGCTTATAATTTAAGAAAAAAAGGATATTTAAAATGGTTATCAGAACAAGAAGCAGAAAGATTAAGAGAACAAATTTATCGTGAAACTGAAAGAAAAGCTGCATCTGATGAGCGAGATTTCAAGAAAACACAAAAAAATGATAAGAAAAAAACTTTTAATAATTAAGGGATGATTGCGGTTTTTATTCCTTTCTGATGTTCTAGATTATCTAAAATTTTATCTAGGTTATCTAATGATAATTTTTCTGAGATGAAAATATCTGTGTCTATTTTCCTATTTGATAGTAAATCTATTGAAGATTGAACGTATCTTGGAGTCGTGTGAAATACACCCATAACATTAACTTCATCATAATGAATTAAAGAAGTATTTATTGAAATTGTTGATGATGTTGGGGGACCTCCAAATAAATTTACCGTACCGCCTTTCCTAACCATTTTAATAGTTGATTCCCATGTTTGCGGATATCCTATAGCTTCGATAGCAATATCTGCCCCTCTGTTCTCCCTTGTATTTTCCTTCACAGACTTAATTAGATCTTCCTCATTATTTGGATTAATTATAACATCTGCACCCAAATTCTTCGCAATAGCTAGTCTTTTATCATCTAAATCGACTTGGATGATTTTAACTCCTTTATTTCTGACCAAATTTGTCCAAAATAATCCAATGGGTCCTGCACCCATGATAACAACATCATCTCCAAGGGCTATATTCGAGCGTTCTACACCATATAATACACACGACAAAGGTTCTGTTAATGCAGCTTCCGTGAAATCCAGATTTTTCGGAATTTTAACAACATTCCCACATTGAATGATCTCTTTAGGAACTTTCAAATATTCTGTCCAAGTTCCCCAATTCCATGTCATACTTTCACATAAGCTGTGTTTTCCAATTTTGCAATAAAAACATTTCAAGCATGGTCCTGAATCATGAACATACACGCGTTCTCCGATTTCGTGATTTTTTATGTTTTTCCCAATTTCACATATTTCACCAGCAATTTCATGACCAAATATTGTGGGAGGATTAAAATATGAAGGATATTTTTTTGTATCACGTAAATATAATTTTCTATCTGTTCCACAAGTTGTTGCAGCTTTAATTTTTACGAGGATTTCATCATCTGATATATTGGGAATATTTATATCTTCTAATTTAACATTTTTAGGCCCATGAAACATAGCAGCTTTCATTTTCATTTAACATCACAACTTAGGAATGATCATTATCTTTAAAGAATCTTTAGCTTCGTGAGCTAATTCGATCCCTTTCTGTAAATCTTTCAGTCCAAACATATGCGTGATTAATTCTTTAACATTTATTTTTTTATTTTTAATTAAATTTAATCCGTTTTCATAATCATAGGGACTTGAAGAATAACTTCCTACGAAATTTAATTCTTTTTTGTAGATTAAATTTGGTGAAAACGTAATTTTTGAATCATCAACACATTCTGCAAAAAATAAATAATTACCACCACTATTTAACAAATTAATACTATTCTGATATACCGAATCAATTCCAACGGTATTTATTATCGTGTCAACTCCGCTATTATTAGTAAAATCCAAAATTTTTTTGTTTAAATTCGCTTTAGAAATATTAATAACATTTGTTGCACCTAGTAATTTCGCTTTTTCTAGTCTAAATTCAATTAAATCAGAAATATATATTTCATTTACATTTGACATTTGAGCAATTTGTAGAAATAATAAGCCAATCGGTCCTGCACCAATAATTAAAACGTTGTCCATTGGACTTATCTTTAAAGCTCTCCAACCTCTTAAACAACATGCAAGGGGTTCCATAAATGCTGCTTCCTCATACGATAAAGTTCCAGGAATTTTCACAGCAGTTCTTTCAATATGTTCTTGAAAGATTTTTAAATATGAACTAAAACCACCAGGTTCAAAATTATTTTTTAGATACATGTCACATAAAGAATGGTGCCCCTTTCTGCAATATTTACAGGTCATGCAAGCGGCATGATGTGCTAGTGCTACTCTATCTCCAATCTTTAATTTTGTTACTTTATTTCCAACTTGCCTCACCATTCCAGATACTTCATGACCTAAAACGATTGGTGGTTTAACCGTTTTATACATTGCTTTATGAACATCTGTTCCACATATTCCGATTGCTTTTACTTCTATTAATGCTTCATTATCACCAATTTGTGGAAAATCCCTTTTTTCTATCCTAAAATCTCCAATATCATAATAAACATTGCACTCCATTCAAATCACAAATAAAATTCTTAATTTGACACTTAAATTTATGAAAATATCTATCATAACCTTTAAAAAATGATTGATTGACGTGTTGGTATAATGCAAATTCAAATACTTGAAGCAATAAATGATGCAGCTAGGAATTTTCAATATGATTACATCATAATAGATGGAATCTTTCTAATAATCTGGATTACTATTTTAATTTTTAAGAAAAAAAAGAATCCATTATTAGCTGGTATTATTACTGGTATTTTAATTTATATTATTGATGCAGTTTTTTGGTGGAATCTTCCAGCTGGTCCAAATTATCCTGCGGGAACTTTTGTAAGAGAATATTGGATCGGCGGAATTCAAATACCGCATCCATTAGGAGAATATTTCTGGCTTAAATTTGGTGCAGATTTTATGATGACCATTTCATATGCAATATTTGCATTCGGATGGCTTTGGATTGTTTTTGAAAATTTAACAAAGCAAGATGATAAAAATTTGATTAAAAAGGATTTAATATTATTTACAAGCTTGTATTTTGGTTTTTGGATGCTTACACCATTTATTTCATATTGGTTACCAATTAATGACATTATAGTAAATACTGTAAGACACATGGATACTCAAATAATCATTTGGATTATAAATGTATTAATTGGCTATATTACTTTAATTATCATTTATGCTTCGGGGAAATTTGGTCAAAGAAATTTGAAAATTATAGGATTTGTTTTTATTATTGGATTGGCTCAATCATTTTTCATGGAATTTCCTTTGTTCATATCTGGAATTCGTCCAACTGGAATTATTTTTTTAATATATGAGATTTTTTTCTTGTTTAATCAAGGTGCTCCTTATCTTTTCATTTTATATGATAAAATTTTACCTATTTTAAATACACGGATAAGAAAAAAGATGAATAATTAAGTTTGTTTTTTTGAAATCCATGGTATGATAAAAGAAGTTTTTCTTTTATAATCTCTATAGGACTCTCCAAATCGTTCTTCAAGTCTTTTTTCCTCTGTAATCTTGACATAAATTATTAAACCAACAAGCATTAATGTAGCAATTATCAAGATCAATGTTATTAAATCAAAAAGCATTCCTATACCAACGAATATGAAATAAGTCCCAAAAATCATTGGATTTCGAGAATATTTGTATGGTCCTGAGTTAACTAAGAATATAGTTTCGGTTGATTTAGTTGGAACTGGGCTGCCCTTCCCCTTATCGAATAAATCTACATTAGCCCAAATAGCCCAAAAAAAACCAATAATTAAAATAGGAATTCCAGTAATAAGATTAATTGGAAAAATGAATATTCCTGGAATAAATAATAAAATATCAAGGAAAAAAGCCGCAATACTTAAATTAACTGGTAGGATAATTACAAAAAGGATTCCTCCAAAAACTAAAGCCAAAATTCTATTCTTTTTTCTCTCATCATTCATTTTTATCACCAAATTTTATATGAATTGCAATAAATTATTTATATTAGTAATTTATTAATATATTGTAACTATGCGAGTGACAAAATTTTATTAGTGAAATTTAAATGGATATGATAAATGAAAAAGCGATAGCATCGCTCGTCAAATTAGGATTCAAGGAGTATCAAGCAAAAATATATTGTGCTTTAAATACATTAGGACAAGCATCTGCAACTGAGATTCACAAGTTTTCTAAAGTTCCTAGACCGAGAGTATATGATACATTGGACGAATTAATAAAATTTGGTGCTATTAATTATCAAAAAGGTCGGCCAAATATCTATAAAGCTGTAGCACCTGTAGAAGTTGTGGAAAGATTGAGAAATACATATTTAACTGCAAGTGATGAAGCCATCAAGGAATTGGAACAATTAAATATACAAAAGCTTGAAAGAGAATTTGAGCATTTATGGATATTAAAAGGTGAAATAAATATTGAAAACCGAATACTTGACATGTTATCAAACTCAAATAAAGAAATTTTTGTTCGATTTTCAAGTATTGATAAATATGAAAAATTTTATTCTTATTTAGAAAAATTAAAAAATAAGAATGTAAAAATTAAATCAATAATATTCCCTGACGAAAAAATTTTATTAAAAGAAAGCAAAAAGTTTGCTCGAAATATAGAATTTAAGAAAATTTCACCAACTTTCGATGATAAATTGGGAATTATCCAAATATTATCCAATTCATTTGTTAATCAACCTCATCCAAATTTTAATAAAACAAGCATTCTAATAGCTGATATGAAAGAATCAATTTTCATATTCCAAGAAAATAAAATTTTTGAACACGCTATCTGGACTGCTGTTCCTATAATGGTAATGATCCAACGAACTATTTTTGAATATTTATGGCAAAATTCATAATCTTATTTTTAACAGAATTTTAAGTATTAAATCTATTATAAATAAAGATATATAATCGGTGTTATTCCAAAATAGGATATATTAAAAAAAATATTTCATGATTTTTATCCAATTAAGGAAATATTTCAAGAATTTAACTAAAATATATTAGATATATTAAAAAAATAGTATTAATTCATTATAAATCTTTATAGAGATTTAAAATGAAATTATTATGTGAATTACTGTGTAAAACTTTGCAGCCTCTTTGATTTAATTCTTTAAAGACATTAAACAATTTCTGTTAAGATTTTTTCCCAAAATTATCTTTAGTATAACTTGTAAAATAGGCAGTATCGGAAATTGGTTGATATGGGGGATCAAAATAGATAAAATCCCCTCTTTCGGCAAACTCTAAACATTTTTCAAAAGATCCATAGTATATATCAACATTCTTTAAAGCTTTATTTACAGCTTGTAAATTTTCTTCATCATAAAATTTAGGATTTTTATATTTTCCAAATGGAACATTGAAATATCCTTCACTATTTACCCTGTATAATCCATCAAAACAAAATCTATTCAAAAAAATGATACGAGATGCCTTTTCAATTTTTGAACAATTCTTAAAAGAATCCTCTCTGTCATTATTTCTTACTTCATGAAAATATTCATTCTCATTATTATATTTTTTTAGAGAATTGATTAAACTTTTAACTTTATTTTTAATTATTTTGTAGGTATTGATAAGGTGTTATTTTTATCAATTAGAATTGCCTTTTCAGGCAATAAATAGAAAATTAATGTACATCATCCTACAAATGGTTCAATCTATTTATTAAAAGTTTTAGGGGCAAACTTATGAATTTGACCTAATAATTGTCTTTTTCCTCCTGCTCATTTCACAAATGGACGAAGTAAATCAACAATAGTCTTCGTTTTAAAATTCTAAATTCCTTTTGATTTTATGAAAGATGCTTCACTTTTATCATTATCATCTATTTTGACTACGTTTTTATTTTACTCAAGTCTCTTTAAATTGTTTTGTTTTGGAGCTTTTTTAATTAAATAATTTCTTATTATATCTAATCCCGTCACGGCTTTAGAATTTAATAAAATTTTATTATCATTCTTCAAGTGAATTGTAAATGTGTCATCATCACTATAGTAATGAATTTCTCCAATTAATGAAATAAAAGTATATGGAATATTTTTAAAAGCAACCCAATATTTTCTTATTCTAAAGCCATTTTCATAGAGAATTAAATTTGTTTTTAAGAAAGATAAAGTGCTTAAAAAAATTAGAATTGAAATGGAGAAGAATACCACTACTCCAAGAATTAAAATTCCAAACCATTCACCTGCAGTGGTGAAACGAAAAATAAGAATTATTAGCACCGCTAAACCAGCACTAAATGAGAGACCTGTAAAAATATTAACTATAATAAATTCTATATACTGAGAATTTGGTTTAGTCTTAAATATTAAAGGTCCAAGTCCTCCATATTTTTCAATATTCTTTTGTTCATCAATTAATTCATATTTTTTTAAGTTAGAATCAATTAAATTCTCATATATATTTTCTACTTTATATTCCTTCAATTTGGAATTAAATAAATTCTCATAATTTTTCCTTATTAATTTCATTGCATGATATATATTATCGACCCATGCTATGGAAATTCCATAAATTCTACCATCTTTTAGTTTTATAATGAGTTTGCCCGTTGGATTATGTTTTACTGTTCTATGATACGATTCACCAATCGCTACATATGCCGCAGTTCGCCCAGTTTCGACTTCTCCAATTTCATCAATTTCATCATAGCGAAGATATTGAGAAATGAATGGTTTCCAAGGTTGACGCACTTCTATTCCTTTTTCATAAATTTTAAGATATGTTAATCGAGTAAAAATAAAAAAAAAACAAAGAAAGAGACCTAAAAGAAGAAAAGTAATAAAAATAGGAATAGCACCGAAAATATGACCAGGAAATACAATAATCCAGCCCAGTGTCGAAAGAAAATATGGGAAAATTGATAAAAAAGTCGTTGTAGAGATCCAAATAATTGTAATAAATCCAAATATCAGAGAAGCTTTACCATTGTACTGTGCTCCTTCATGCACTGTACTCTTCCAAATTATGTGTTCCTCAAACATTTCCGTTCCTCAAAATATAATATAATAAAAGCTTTTAATTATATCGATAGGGTAATTTTTTAATATAAAGTCCAGATTTATATAATATTAATAATTATATAAATGATCTATATCTTTATTTAATTATGAAAAAAATGACTTCGGATTTCAGCTTTGATGATCTGAATCAATTTATCGAATTAGTTGATGAAGTATATGAATTAGCAAAGTTAAGGGAATTAGTTGAAAACGGCGAAGTTGGCAGGGAAGGCCTAGCAGGCCGCCTACTAGCTAGAAAAGATTCAACAAAATACAAACAAGTTTTATTATTACTTGCATGATTAAAATGTTGACTGATGATGAGAGGAAACAAAAAAAAGTCTAAAGTTTTTACTGTGAAAGATGCCTTATTAATGTTAAGGGAAAATGACTATAAAATCTTTTATATTGACGATAATAAAAATAATTTTGCATATAAAGGTAAATTGTGGGAAAAAGTGAGATCTTATGAACATTACAAATTTTAATTACGAATTAAAAAAGATGAAAAAAAGGAAGATTAAGATCTCTAAGAAATTAATTTTTGAATTATATACATTTAAAAGAAATAAATATCAACTATAAAAATTAGTGGGAATTTCTCTTCAAGCAATTGGACCAATTATTGATATATTACATAATGTAGAATTAATAAAAGTTTTCAGAACGGAGCAAAAAAGAAAATTTCCTGTTGATTTTTATACAATGGATTTAGAAAGTTCCTTATTTAATATTGAATTGACAGGTTCCGAAAAAGAAGTCATCCTTGATTTCTTGAATAGATTTAAACCCATTTTTACTGAAATAAAAGACTTGGAAAATGAATTAAAATCTAATGAAAAAGAAAATTTGATTTATGAACAAGCGACCCCTCATTCAGCAAAAATGTTCATTCTTCAAATCATTTCGTATTTGTTAATAATAGCTGCTTTAGTTCTTGATCTTGAATTTCCTGAAGAAAATTCTTTTTTTAATCAACGATTTTTGGAAACTCAACCATCATTATCATCTCAACCATCATTATCATCTCAACCATCATTATCATCTCAACCATCATTATCATCTCAACCATCATTATCATCTCAACCATCATTATCATCTCAACCATCATTATCATCTCAACCATCATTATCATCTCAACCATCATTATCATCTCAACTTGAGCAATATGAAAGATATATTGAAGAAATAAGGTCCAAATTAAGTCCTATCCCATTAAATTTCCAATATTATGCAGTTTATTATTCTAAAGAATTGGAAGTTATTAATGCAAAGCTTTGGAATTTAATACAAATAGTTGTTTTTGAATCCGTCATAAAAAAATCCAGTATTCCAATAGCCCCTGAAATTAAAAAAAATGAAAGTAAGAAAGAATTAAAGAAATTTGTCGAAAGCAAACTGGATTATTCAATTAAAAGGTTGATAATGTCTTGAACGCAGAAAATAAGTAGAGAAACGTCAACATGAAAGATTTGAACGTTACACAAAAGAAAATTTTAGATATGAAAAGAAAGTATAGCTTAAAAAATTGCTTAAAAAATAACTTTTTCGTAGGTTTAGGAAGATTTGATATCTTTGATTTTAAAAAATTCACCAACCTTTTATTTTTTATAAAATCTCATCCTAGGAATATCCATCATTAAAATGGACAAAATCGAAATTGTAAAGAAAAAATCTTTGAACTTTTTCAATTTCAAGTTAGGAAGATAATTTTTCCAAATTTCCTGTGTAACGATCTCCCGGCTATCCTTTAATAAACCAGCATTCCTCAATTTAAACGGAAAAGCATTGATCATTATCTCTTTAGGTAATCGAGCTAGCAAATCAAATTACTCAAGAATTATTAAAAAATCCATCTATATTTGAAAAATCTACTTATCCTCATTTGATTGCACTATCAAAAATCCATTCTAAAGAACTTATTAATTGGTGTATTGAAGAATTTAACAACCAATTTAAAGGTTTAAAAACTCCAAAAATTGGTTTTAATTTGGTATCTGCTAAATGCGAGTCCACTGCTAATTTACTATTAAATTTTTTGAAATATTTATAGCTGAATTTCTGAAAACTGAAATTATTTTTTATTTTCTACATCAAAAATTATTAGAACTATAAATAATAGAATTTAAAGTTCTTCATAAGAATCAAACCACTATAATAACATTTTATGAGTGGATCTATTATAAACATTATCCAATCCATGCTTATGATTCATCAATGCTTTAACTTGTTCTCTTGACTGGTCTAAATTCGTCCGATTCATTTTAAAACTTCTCCTCAAGTTATGTATAGTAACTTTTTCCCGTTTACCTCCTTAATCACTTGCGTAATTTTAGGAAAGTCATACGACAAAAAACTCGTAACCGATAATTTCGCGCCCTTTCGTGATGAAAAAAGATATTCTTTATTATCATTAACATTATTTATGCCCTTTCACATTATTAGAAAGCTTTGTAACTCATTTTAAAGGTTTAATCCAAAAAAATATCTCCTCATTTTCCCCTTAACCCATGTTGAAATGATTGCTTTTTCCAACTGAATGTTTTTAATCTTTATATTCACTAAATCATTACCTCGCATTGATATATCTGCAAGAATGAAGAAAATAATATTATATTGGTAATTCATTTCCTTTAATTTTTGTAACACCCGATTGATTTCCTCATTCGTTAATATTTCCCTGTGTCATTCTTTCTTATCATTTTTCCATCTTCGTTGAATATCCGTTAATGGATTTTCAATAAAATGTAAGTCCAACCGATTTTCGGGATCAATATTTTGTTTATGAATGAAATATTGAAAAAAGGATTTCATTCCTGCAAATTGTAATCTTTTGGTTTTCTTTCTCACGTTTAAATTATTAAGATTATTAAAATAATTCTCAAAATCTAATTTAATTGTTAATTGCAAGTTCTTATTATTAATAAATTTAATAAATTTAATAAATTTCTTCAATGCAACTTTATATGATTTTTTAGTAGTTTCTGAATTAAGCGAGTTTAAAAATTCGTTTATTAAATCTTCATTAGATCGTAAATTTTTTTCTTTTAATTCTTCTTTTTAATTTAATTTTAATATATTTTCCAATTGAGATATCGATAACTCATCCAAGTCAATCATCTTAATCTATCCTCCCATATTTCATATTCTGGGATAATTTAACGGTCTCTTTTTCAATCAAATTGTCGAGAATTCTCATTATGACTTGCTCCGGCAAATTTATCTGTAGCGAGATTTCTGTCAATGATAACTTAACTCGTTTTCCTTTGATATTTTTATTTAACAATTCTAAGATGCTAGCTTCGTGTTGCATAAAATCTGGGATTTGAATGGTCAAATTATTTAATTTTTGCAAGATACGGTTGGTATTTAATTCAACGGTAAACGTAAAATGCTCTTTTAAAATAGAAATTTCTTTTCGGAAAAATTCATTTTCAAATTTTAATTCTTCGATGATTTTATTTTCTTCTTCAATTTTTTCTTTAGATTTTCGCTCCCCCTTCAAGTCTTCATCAATCAACATGCGAATATATTTCGAGAACGGTATGTTATACTTCTCTTTTGCATTCTCTTGGAAAAAATTTAATTCATCTTTTGATTTAAATCGTAAGGTGGTCATTACATTGAAAAAATCACTATATAGATGTATATTGAAAATGCATACAAATTTTTCATATAATCGGAGTTATATTACTCAAATATGTAGTTCGTGCATAATATTTTGACGATCTCGAAATGATCTGAAAAATAAGCATGTGATTTTCGAATGAATTTTTATGGTAGACTAAATTATCTCAGATTAATAGCTATAAATAAGCAAGAGTCTCGATTCAAAAGGTATAAAATCAGAAACTATTAACAAAAAATTAATTTTTCCGAAGTTACTTAATTATGAATACCTTAGCTGATTTTTAAAAAAAAAATAATCATTGACTCTCAAAAAGTTCATCAACTATTCTTGCTATATCTTGCGCAATTTTTTCAGCAAGAATCATGCCATTTTCGTCCAATTCTTCTTTCGATGAAAGGTTTAATTGAGGATTTTTATCTATGTAATCTTTTACTCGGATTGTGCTCGTAACTGGTCCACTATAATTTCCCACAGCGATTTTTGCACATTCTTCTTCGCATCCTTCAATGGTAATGGTAGGGTGATCTTTCGCAAAATCTCGTTCTTCTTGCCCCCCATGTCGTTCCAAGCCTCCTGCCATGAAGAGTGGTTGGCATAAAATAACAGTTTTATCGGGGCATAATTTTTCTACTACTATTCGGGCTGCTGCTCGTGAAAGCGTTCCACCAATAAGATTTTCACCGCTACATGCAATAATACCAATTTTTTCCTTCTTTTTCAATTTTTATTTTCCTCCTCTTCTTGCAATAACTCATCAACTTTTTTGGATATTTTTTCTGCAAGTTTTCGTGAAAGTTTCTTTGCATTATCACCTATTGGTATTATATTCTGTTCTGGTTTTAAATCTCGATTTTCTCTTACGACATCTGTTGACATGAACTGTGCGTCAACCCGTCCGATGGCTTGTTCCACATCATTATAGGAACATTTCAAGGGGCAACCATCGATCACGATGACCTTGTTGTTTTTTAAAGATTCAATGATTTCTTTTTTCCCCTTCACAATCAAGGGAAGACATTCATTTTTTGTTTTTCCCTTTGCTAATTCATAAACAACAATATAGGATGCTTCACGTCCGATACTACCAAAAACTTTTCCAATTCCACTACATGGGATGATATAAACTACTTTTTTTGACATTATTTCATCTCAATTTTGTAAATGTTTTCTATCTTCTTCTATTTTCTTTTTCATGTATTCAAAATATGAAGAGCAATCTAATAATAGCTCTTTATCTTCATCAAAATTTTTTAATTCACATTCGATAAGCCATCCTTTTCCATAGGGATCTTTATTGATCAACTCTGGAGATGATTCTAATTCTTTATTTACAGCTATAATTTTTCCCGACCCAGGAGAAATGAGTTGTAACACGATCTTGACGGATTCAAAATTACCTAAATCATCAAATTGTTCGAATTCTAGCCCCGTTTCGGGTAGTTCCACGAAAATTATGTCACTCGCCTTGGTCTGCAGGTAATCTGAAATTCCCATTAATGCTTTATTTCCCTCAGGTTTTATCCAACAATCATTTTCATTAAAATAATAATCTGTCTTTGGGACAGTGAAATGAAATTTATCAACGGTTGTTTCAAATAATTCGATTTTTTCAAGTTCTCGGGTTTCAAATACTTCTGTTTCTGATTTTTTCAATTCTTGGATTATTTTAATCGCGACATTTTCCGCCAATTTTTGCCCTTGTTCATCCAGCTTCAAGGATTTTCCAAGCTTGGTACCATACAATTTAACTTCGTCAGGAGTAAATATCTTTTTCTTTGGTTTGATGGCACGTTGATCAAGTAATTTTGTTGCACATCGAGTCATGCAACCATCTACCACGATCACCTCCGATTCTTTCAAGAGTTTTTCATATTTCTCGTCACCGCTATTCAATAGAACGGGGCAAATTAATTCAATTTCTGGATTTTTTTCTACAATTTCTAAAGCTATAGACCGTGCAATGACACCCAAGACTTTATCAAGTCCATTACAAGGAACGATTGAATTTTTCTTTGCTTTGGACATTATGATTCCCTTAATTTTTTAATTAATTTGGTGATTTCTCGTTTGTCAGGGAAAGAAAGAGCATCTGGTGCACATGTTTTTGCACATGCACGGCAAAAAACCACGCAATTATAGGGATTCTTCACGATTAATTTCTTCTCTTCATTTTCTCTTCTTTCATAGACTTGATGCGGGCAAAATTTATCGCATTCCATACAAAAATCGCATTTCTCATAATCAATGGTTGGCCACCAAGGGATCTTGTTTCTGGTTACTCCCATGAATGTTTCTTTATCAGCATCATAGTCGCCGCTCAAGTTCATCATTCCTCCTTCTCGAGTTTCTCCAACGTTTTATCTAACAAGTCCACTGCTTGGTCGGTTGTCATCTCTCTAATGTCTAAAGGTATTAAATCTTTTTTCACATCAAGACCCGCTTTCTGAAATGAATCTCGGAATAATTTATATTGCATGTTCGGAGCGCATCCTGCAACCAAATACTTGCGACCAGGGCGTAAAAAATCTTCTAAGAACCTGTCGCCATCTTCTTCGCATAACTGCGGGTGAATGAACGCGTATTCCACGGGTAATTCCACGCGAACCCTGTTAATAAAATCCCAAATATCCATCTTTGCAAATCCTGGACACTTTCCCGTGCATACGCACATAATCACGCCAATTTCCTTTTCTTCACTCATAGTAACATTATCTCCTATTTTTTAATCTTTCATCAATTATTTTTGCTGCTTCTTCAGCAATTTTTTTTGCCAATTCTATTCCTTTTTCTCCAATTCGCACGCGATTATCTGGTTTTAAATCCCGATATTTTCCCAAGATTTGCCAGACTTTTAAATGTGCGATCACGTTGGAATTTAATTTAGACAAAATTTTATTTCCACATGTTTCGGAGCACCCATCAATGATGATGACAGGATATTTTTTAAGCAAGTTAAAAGATTCATCATCTTCCGCTACCGTGCAAGGAAAACAAACATTAATGGTATCAACAGGTCGAAGTTCCGTGGTCAGATAAATTGCAGCATGCCTTCCAACAGACGCTAATGCCTTGCCCATTCCCGTGCATGCGACAATAGCTACTTTATCAGTCATTTTTAACCACCTCACTTACTTTTTTGGAGATATCTTGGGCTATTAGGCTTGCAAGCTTTTCTCCATCCGGTTCGATGTCAAGAATTGAGAGCGGTTTTAATTCAGGATGCTTTTTTCGATACTCATCCACGTTATAAATCCCTATGATATTACTCTTAAACTTTGTAAATACTTTCTCAGCACATTTTTTTTCGCAACCATCCAAAATAATTGCAGGATAATCGCGAACAAAATCCACGTCTTCTTCGACTTCCGCAGCCAAGGCAGGAAGGCAGATTAAAACAGTATCTTTTGGATTTAATTCTTCTAAGACTTTATATATTGCCATCCTTGCTATTGAACCGTTAATATCGTTTATACCCGTGCATGCAGTAACGCCAACTTTCTCAATTTTTTTGTCCATGGTTCTTCACGACTTTTTTCAAAAACTTAATAAATGGTTAATTACCAAGTATTCTTGAAAAAACAAAACATATAAAAGTATCGCGATAATACGATGCATCGTAGTATTATAATTTAATAAAATATTTGTTGAGAATAATGACTTCAAAACAAGATTTACGCATTAACATTTTTAAGGCTCTTTCAGATAAAAATCGGTTAAAAATTATTGATTTATTGAGGAATGGGCAAGAAATATGTGTTTGTGACATTCAAAAACATTTAAAAAAGAGTCAAGCCGCGACATCCCAACATTTGAAAATATTAATTGATGCCGATATCCTCGAAAAGAAAAAGGAAGGAAAAAAAATTTTTTATAAAGTTCGAGATTTCCATATTTATAAATTACTCCATGAAATTGATAGAATTATCAAAAATATTAAAAAGTTCAAGATAATTACGAACATACAAGAAGAAATTGAAGCGTGAAGGTGATAAAATTAATTGAAGTTAAAGAAAAAAAGATTCAAGTAGATATTTTCGTACCATTAGAGGCGTGTGCATGCATATATGAGCATTTCATTAATAGCGCGTTTGAAGTCTTGATGGAGTATATGGATCACGTAAATTTTGAAACCAAGTCTCTAAATTCAGCAGAAGCTCAAAAATTAAACTTGAAGCAAAATTCTATCGTGATTAATGGTGAAAAGATTCTAACGTCATCTTTTGCACTCAAGAAAGAATTATTACAACTTTTAAAATAATAAGCTGAATAGAAGGAATAAATTTATGAACGAGCAAAAAAAATATGAACGAATTAGTTTAATTCCTTGTTCTGGTGCCGATTATAACGGGGAATTAGCAAGACAAGCAGCAATCAAGCTAAGTGAAGACAGCCCCATTTCAGAGTTTAGCAACATGCTTTGTTTCACGATATTTCTAAGATATAACTTATTAAAAGAGGACCAAATGGCATCTTTAATGAAAACTAACTTACTTTCTACCTATATCGTGGTAATTGATGGGTGTAGCGGGGCTTGTGCTTTCCGAATCTTGAAAGGACTGGATATCGAGCCAAATTTGGTCGTAAACTTGCAAAAATTAGTACCAAAGGAAGTCGTATCCCCAAAAAACGTGAAATCTATTTTAACCCACAGGTCTTTAAACAAGATAAAAGAAGAAGATATAAAAAAAGTAACCAATTACATACTCAAGAAACTCCAAGAAGAAAAAATTTTAGAAATAAAAGAACTTAAAGAATTTTTATCTAATTCATGATAGGTGAATCACACGACGAAATTAGGTATTGTAACAGATGGCAAATATGGAGAGCGCGCGTTTGAAAACATTCGAGAAGTATTCGAATGTGAATGGATTTTACTTGAGGAAATACCTGCCAGCGTGATGCTCGATGATGATTATGAATTGGATATTGTAGATTGTGATTTATACATATCATATTTACGACATCCCGATCAAGTATTTGCCCTCGCAGAATTAGAAAAGCCAACATTATTGGGAATAAGTTTTGGTCTTGGTTTTTTCCGACAACTTCAAGAAATAAATGCTACCGTGCTTGATTTTCCCACGATGTGTTCCGTGGAACCAATAACTGGAATCCCTGAAATTGATAAATTTGCCCATCATTTCGGATGTCCAGTTTTTGAAACAGAAGTAGAAGATGGTTTGATTAAAAAAGTAAATGTTATAAGGAGCTCTCCATGTGGATCATCTAAAGTTGGTCCGGATTACATTAAAGGAAAGCCAATTTCTGTAAAAACATTTCAAGATTTTGCCATTCATGTCTGCCATGAATGTCGAGCACCTCGATTTGGACAGACGTGTGATAAAGAATTATCGGGCATTATTCATATAAGATCCATGGTAAAAAGCATTGAGGAAAGTTATACAATTGAAAATGAAGAAGTCTTGAGCTTCATTGATAATATCAACCAGGAATATAATAATCGGTTAAAAAAACAAGGCTTAAGTTCAATGCAACAAGTTGCTTGATTTTAATTTTAAATAAATTGTCATTTATGATGGAAAATGATTAAGAAGACCAATGATTCTTCAACATGGCGTTTAATTTTTCCTGAGTACAATGATCCCTTCTTGAATTTGGCATTAGAAGATGTATTGTTTCAAGAAATCAGTAAAAATGGCTTTAATTGCATTTTACGTTTTTGGAAGGTTCATCCTTGTTGCATCATCGGAAGACACCAATATTTACACCAAGAGATAAATGAAGATTATTGCAAAAAAAAGCGAATTCCAATCATTCGAAGGATCTCTGGAGGTGGAGCAGTCTATTTAGATTTGGGTTGTTTAAATTTTTCTTTGATCTTTAATGAATGGGAGATACATTCATTTTCGGCGGAGGATTCATATTCTTTGATTCTGAGACCTATTATAAAAGCGTTAAAAGCATTATCTTTTGAAGTTAGGTTCGTATCACCTAATTCATTATTTTATGAAGGAAAAAAAGTTTCAGGAAGTTCTCAATTCCGCAAAGGTAATGTCATCCTGCATCATGGTACTTTATTATTGGATTCAAATTTGAATGAATTAAATAAAAGCCTTGCTTCAAAGAGTAAAATTCATTATGAAAAGTCTATAAAAAGCGTAAAAGTCAACACGACAAATTTATTCAATGACTTTTATGGTAATTTTAAGGATGATCATTTAATAAAATCGATCATTTCTACATTTGAAAATGATTATAATTTTAAATTTGAGGAAAAACCACTGCAAATTAACGAAATTGAAAAAGCTAATGAATTGGTTACTAAAAAATATTCTTCTTTAAATTGGACTTATCATTCACGGATTTTTAATATTCCAAGATGAAGAAATTAAGTAAAAATACCCATATAACGCCTCATAAAAACGATTTCTTCATTTAATAATTTTAAAATTTGGTCTTCAATTTTTTCTATCTGGTTAGAAGATATAGTAAGCCCATCTATTTTTTTTAAGATCTTGTTGGTGCTTAATTCAATTAGTAGCATAATTCGTTCTTTTAGGAAGACAATTTCTTTTGAGAGTTTCTCATTTTCAAATTGCAGTTGTTTAATGATTTCCTATTCTTCCTTAAGTTGCTTCAGGGATTTTTCAACAAATTTCATATCTTCCCTAATGAGCAACCGAATGTAATCAGAGAGCGTTAAACTATATTTAGTCTCTGCGTGCTTTTTAATCCTATTCTTTTTTCCTTATCGGAGATTCGCATATTTATAACGGGAATGGCGGAAACATCCATAGTACTGTAATCACGTCCCGTATATAAACACTCCCTTTACAGATAGTTATGTTTCATTCAATTTTAATTAACATTTTTATTAACTTTCTAATTATACATTTGATAAAGAAATAATTGTAGGTTAAAAAATTGGTTATGACTAAACTTTTGCTTCCAAAATTGGGTATGACAATGACTCATGGAAAAGTTATAAAATGGCTTGCTGCAGAAGGCGATCGAATCGAAAAAAGAAAAGAAATTTTGGAGGTTGACACAGATAAGGTAACTTTGAAAATAGAAAGTCCCGTTGATGGATTTTTAAGAAAAATTGTGGTTGAAGAAAAGAAAAAAGTTCCCGTGGGTAAAATATTAGCAATAATAACTACAGATTTAGAGGAAGAAATAGGGGATTTGGAAGAAATATTAAAAGAAGAACAAATTGAAGAAAAAATAATTACACCAATAGTAATGCCTACAATAACTCAATCTAATCTTCCTATAGAACGAGGAAGGATTTTTATATCACCGAGAGCGAAAAAATTAGCAGCGGAAAAAGATGTAAATATAAAATATGTGATTGGTACGGGTCCTGGTGGTAGAATAGTTGAAAAAGATATCATTACATTTTTAGAACGCCCAACGAATTTGACTAATTCGGGTATCTTAATAAGAGAATCCATACCTTTAGATGGGATTCGTGGAATAATTTCTGATAGAATGAAATATAGTATTAATGAAATTCCGCAATTAACATTAACTATGAAGATTAATTTTGATAATATTTCAATTTTAAGGAAAGAAATAAATAAAAAATATTTTAAGAATATCTCATTTACTGATATAATAGTAAAAATTGTTTCAATTGTTTTACAAGAATTTCCAATTATTAATTCAACAATCGAATTCGGTGAAATAAAAGTACTTGAAGAAATAAATATTGGTGTTGCAGCAGCAACTGATAGAGGATTAATAGTTCCTGTTGTCAAAAATGCTGATAAAAAATCTTTATTCGAAATTTCTAAAGAAATCAAAAGGTTGGCAAGGGATGCAAGAGTAGGAACATTGATGCTTGATGATTTATCAAAAGGCACATTCACAGTTACCAATTTAGGGATGTTTGGAATTGAAGCTTTTACGCCAATCATTAATCCTCCAGAATCTGCTATATTAGGTGTAGGTAAAATTATAAATGAAGTAGTTCAAAATAAAAAAAGTCAATTTGAATCAAAACCTATGATGACTTTGAGTTTAACCATGGATCATAGACCATTTGATGGGCATGTTGGAGCTCAATTTCTATCAAGAATAAAAGAAATTATAGAAAGTGAAGAAAATTTAAGAAATTTATTAAATTTTGTGGAAACTAAAATTATTGAAATTCCTGATAATGAAGAATATCAATATGATATTTGTGTAATTGGAGGGGGACCAGGAGGATATTCAGCAGCTTTAAATGCAATGGAATTAGGAAAAAAAGTAGTTCTCATCGAAAAGAATCTAATTGGCGGCACATGTGTAAATAGAGGTTGTATTCCTTCCCAAATATTTATTCAGGTTGCTCAAAATTTGAAATTGCTCGAAAAAATAAAAAAAAGGAATATGGGGATTGATTTAGATAATTTCAAGATAAGTTGTAAAAAGATTACAAAAAGAATTGATTCTATCGTAACTATGTTAAGAGAAGGGATCGAAAGGAATATAAAAAATTCTGAAATTGATTTGATAATGGGTGAAGCACATCTTAAATCTTTACATGATGTCGAAATTAGAACTATTGATGGGAAATCTAAAATTTTAAATTCTAAATACATAATTTTTGCAACTGGATTGATGGAGAATAAGGATCTTGAAAAATTTGGTGAGACTGATTTTCTTAATGCGTTTTCTCAATGTAATTCTATTCCTCAAAATGTAATAATTATCGGTAGCAATTACATTGCTTTTGAAGTTGCATCAATTTTACATGCTTTTGGTAGTGAAGTTACTATATTGGAACAAAAAAATAAATATGATATATGTATCGATGAGGAGATTCAATCCATTCTTCTAGAATCCTTTGATTTAATGGATATTAGCGTATTAAACGATATAATTATCACTGAAATTGTAGAAGATAAATTAAAAAAAGTCCTAAAATATAAAAAAGGTGAAAAAATAAAAGAAATAAAGTATGATCTCATATTAGATCTTCGTAATGAATTAAAATGCATTCCAAAATTAGTTTCAAACAAATTTATTGATAAATTTGGAGAATTAATTATCGGTAAAGATCATTCTACCAATTTTAATAATATTTTTGTCATTGGAGACTTAAAAAATGAGATGAAATTATCTGGATTAGCAACCTTGGATGGTATGGTTGTAATTCAGAAAATTTTTAATAAAAATCAAATAAATTATCCGACTTTTATACCTATTTCACTGCGGACAGTTCCTGAGGTTGGTTGTATCGGTCTTACGGAAAGGCAAGCTTTAGATGAAGGATATAATGTTAAAGTAACAAGATATCCTTTTGCCATGAACCCAATGTTAAGAATCGTTGAAGAACCTGAAGGTATGGTAAAAATAATTGCAGATAAAAGATCGGGAAAGTTGTTAGGTGTTCACTTAATTGGTCAATGTTCTTCAGAATTAATTCATGAGTTTTTATATATATTTAAGTCTGAATTAAGCCCTATTGATCTAGTAAGTACTGCTCCTTTTCACCCTAGCTTCTCAGAAATGTTTAGAGATGCTTTTAAAAATTTATATTTATCCAATGATTAGAGCAAGTTTAAATTGAAAAAACCTGAATGGATTAAAAAAAAAGTAAATTCTGAAGGATTTCAGGTAATACAAAATTTGATGATGAATTTAAACGTTAATACGGTTTGTTATGATGCAAGTTGTCCTAATATAGCTACTTGTTTCAATAAAAAAATTGCAACATTTCTAATTTTAGGTAATAATTGCACTAGAAATTGCAAATTTTGTGGTATTTCATATGAAAAACCTAATTTTATCGATCATAATGAATCAATGGCAGTGTTAAAAGCCATTGAAGAGTTAAATTTGAATTATGTTGTCATAACTTCGGTTACTAGAGATGATTTGATAGATCAAGGTGCATCACATTTTTTAGAAGTTGTAAAATTGATTCGACATAAATTACCACACGTAAGAATAGAATTATTGATTCCAGATTTCTATGCATCTAAATCCTTGATAAAAAAAATTATTTCTCTTAAACCAGATGTTTTGGGGCATAATATTGAAACAATTAAATCCCTTTATCCAAAAATACGACCTAACTCTAGTTTTTTTGATTCTATTAAAGTTTTAAAAATAATAAAAGAATTAGATCCAAATCAATTAGTGAAATCCGGATTTATGGTAGGATTAGGAGAATCAATGGAAGAGATTAGAGAATTAATTGTGGAAATCTCTCAAACTAAATGTGATATTCTTACAGTAGGCCAATATCTTCAGCCTTCTTTAGCTCAAATTGAAGTTAAAAAATACTATTCTGAAAAAGATTTTATGGTCATTAAAAAAACAGCAGAATATCTTGGTATTAAGAAAGTAATTACAGGTCCATTTATTAGATCATCCTATAATGGGGCTGAAATCTATAATTCTATGTTTTTTCTAGATGATTAATGAATTATTTAAAAAATAGATCTTAATCATCTGAGCAATTATAACAAATTTTTCTAGTACGCCATAAATAGATACTAATTGGTCTATTACATGTTTTACATCGAGCTAAATAATCTTGACTTTTTTTATAATTAAAAAACATTTTTACGAACAACCACATTTTTTGTTAAAATTATAATTTTTAAATTTAATTAAAGTAAAGGACTCATCACTATAAATGATAAATATGAAAAAATGAAGTTTAAAACTAAATTCGATAAAATTGACCCAAATGAATTAAATATAGAATATTAGTTAATTTGTTAAAAATATAGATAACCTTAGATTCATATCTATAAATACCTATAAGATAAAGAATATCTCTAGATAACTCGATTTAGAAAATGCTAGCATTCAGGGATTATTAGTATTAAATAAATAACTTAATGAAATTAATTTATATCATTAAAGATCTTACTATCTAAAATAAAGGAGAATTTTACAAGAATGATTATTTAACGAATTACATATGTAGATTTGAAAATTTGCTTGTTACTGATTAATTTTATAAATTATAATTATTTAATTTATTTAGATGACCATGAATCTTAATGGGATATTTTTTGATTTAGGTTTTACTTTGATCGAAATTAAAAATTTTCAATTGAAAAATTATACACATTTATTAAAAAATGGTTTATTAGATTTAGAACATTTTTTAGAGAAAAAAGGAATGATTGAGGATTCTAATTCCTTTTACAATATTGCAAGGAAAGTCCAAAAAGAATGTTTTAAAAAATATTTCGAAACTGAAAAAGAATTTTCTACTGAATTCATACTTGAATTATCATTTAAAAAATTAAATATACCTTTTTCTGATGAATTATTAGAAAAGTCTGCTGAAATATATCATAAATATGAAATAAAAGCTTGGGAATTAAAGGAAGGTGTCAAAGATACTCTAGAAGAATTAAGTCAAAATTATAAATTAGCTATTATCAGTAATGCTATTTACCATAAAGGAATACTTCAAATTTTAAAAAATTTAAAAATAGAAGATTATTTTGATTTTGTACTAAGTTCAGCCAAAATAGGTGTTAAGAAACCAAACAAGGAAATATTTATAGAGGCGTTAAATAATTTAAAGCTTGAATCTGAATCTTGCTGTTTTGTTGGAGATGATATTCACGCAGATATATTTGGCGCAAAGCGATTAGGTTTCAAAACTATTCAAATTAAAAGGAGTTTTTACCTACCTACTAATAATATTGTGGATGTAATTCCTGATTTCCAAATTTCGGAGATTCCTGAAATATTGAAAATAATAGAAAAAATATAATTAAAACAAATCTTCCATTTCTCTTTTTAACTCAAAAGATTCAAGAATTCTTTCTTTAGGCGTTAAAAATAATTCTAAAATATATAATAAATTTTCCCCCTCATCAGATCTAAATAATAATTCTTTTCTATTTTCTTGTCTTAAATCAATGATTTCAATTAATGAATATAATGGATTAAGAGCTAGATCAATCAAAGGAAAAATTATTTGTTCAAGAACTTCTTCATTACTCATTATTGGTTCTTCAATCTGAGGTATTAATTTGGGTTCTGCAGGTATCTTTTGTTCTACTACTTGTTGTAGAACTTTTTTCTCTTTTACTTCAGGTAATGTAATTTCAGTTTTTGATTGAGTTTCAATTTCAAGTAATCGTTTTTCTTTTAATTCTTGAAGCTTTTCCCAAGATTTACGTTGTTTTTCAAGTCTCTCTTCTTTTCTTTTATCTATTTCTCTCAATCTTTCCTGAAGGCGTTCCCTAACTTCTTTTAAGTATAAATCTTGTACTTCTAACTCTTTTTTTAATAATAAATCCGCTTCTAATTTTTCCTTTTCTCTTTGCTCTCTTCTTTTTTTAAGCATTTCTAATTTTTCAGTTTCATATTCTCTTTCTTCTCTAATTTTAAGCTGTTCTTTTTTCTTTTCTTCTTGTTTTCGTTGTTTAATTTCTAAGAATCTCTGCTCTCGCTCTTTTTGTTTCTGTAATAACTCTTGGCGTTCTTGCTCATATTTTTGGATCCTTAATTGTCTTAATTTTTCTACTTTTTCTTTTTCTTTTTCTAGTCTTTCCTGTTGAATCATTTCTTTAATTTGCTCTTTTTCCTGTTCCTTTTCTTCCATTTGTTTAAGGATTTGATCTCTTCTATCTCTCTCCCTTCTTCTCTCTTCCCTAATTTCAAATTCTTTTTCTCTCTCTTTTTTCTTAATTTCTTCCCATTTTTTAGTTTGATCTGCTTCAATTTCTGAGATTTCAAAGAATTTATCCTTAATTTTCTTTTCACTTAAATATTTTACTTTTCTATTCCATTTAATAAGGTTATTAATATTTGTACGATAATTTCTAAAATCATCTGGAGAAAGTGGTTTGTTAAAATAAATGATTAAACTAAGTGCTTCTTCTGGTAAATAACCTTCTTCAATTAGTAGTTTAAATCGTTCAAATGAAATTTTGCCCTTGATGATAAATTTAACCATGACTTTCGTTAATTGATAAAGGGCATTTTTGTAATTCTTTTCATTAAAAATCTTTCTAAAATTGATATATTCCTGTTCTATTTTTGCTTCACTAAGATCTTTAAAATATTCATAAAAATCTTGATCAATTAATCCATTAGCAATTTTTTGTCTTAAAAATTCATTTTCTATTAATAGTATATCATTTATTGAATGATTTTCTTTGTAATTCCTTGAATATATTTTTGTAATTAAATTCTGTTTGAATTTACTGGCCTGATTGATAATCTCTAAGATAAAACTCTGGTCTTTTTGAATTTCTCCCATTAATTCTTCATATTTGAGTAAAAGATAATTAAAAACCTTAGTAATATCTTCCTTCCAAAAATTATTATAACCCATTCCATATAAAAATAAATTTCCTTTTTTAATTCGTTTTAATGCTACAACAGGGGAATAATCTCCTTCTATTAATGTCTCAACTTTATGGGGAAAAAGAAAATGAATGTATTTTTCTACAAAACGTTTTCCTGAAATAAAATCTCCATTTTTCGTTTTTTCGTAAAAAATGAGATTAGGATTTATATGTAATAGCTTTTCTTCATTGTTCAATACAGCAGAAAATTCAAATGGCTCAAAAAAATTATCCATTAAATCAAAATATTTTTCATTAATTGGAAAAAGGATTATAACATTTCCACCATTATCTAAATAATTTTGAATTATTTTAATTTCTTCTTTTGTAAAACCTTTTTTTCTAATTTTACGCTTTTTAGTTGGTATTGAAATAATTAGAATATCTTGAAATTTCTCTCCTTCTACTAGTTTTTCAATTTCGTAAAATTCTATATCTGGTAGTTCATTATCTAATTTTGTGATAATTTTTTCATCATAATAACCGAGAATGTCTACTTTGATCATATGCATCAAATACCGTTAAAAAAATTCAATTTAAAGTTATTTCACTTTAATATCTTTTAATTTATGGAAGAGCATTAAATACATCCACGTTAAATAGCTAGACCTTATAATTTTTTCTAATGCTTTGTTTATCAACTTTGAATTTTCTTCAACAACTTCTTTTTCTGTCATATTTGTAGAACTGGGATTATATTTTATTAAGTTTAATGGTTCTCCTATGTATATTTTCCAATTTGATTCCTTAGGGTGTGGAATATTATATGCAGGTAAGATAGGAGTGCCATATTTAACATTTAAATATGCAGGACCAATCGGAGTTTGTGCAGGATAACCGAATAAAGGTAATTTTGGGTAATTTTTATGACCCCTATCAATAGCTTCCATTAATACTCCCTTTCTCTTAACCACATTATAAATTAGTGTTTTTCTATCTACATTATCACCTTGTTCCAATTCAATTATATTAATTACTTTTTTCATGTATTTAATATATGCATTCATAGATCCTTTTTCAATGGCTAAAGATGCAATAGGATCAAATTCACCCCCTCTTCTATAAACCCCCAAAGACATTGTCATCATAAGGAAAGCACCTTGATGACATCCTAAAAGCACTACACCTTTTCCTTCTTTCAATGCGTCCTTAATTCTTTGTAATCCGCCTTTGTTTTCTGGATGCCAAGAAAGAACTTTATTATATAATTCTTTGTAAGACACTAAGGGAGCTAAATAAAATAAATCTTCGATGAATGTTCTTGCTAAAAATCTTGCATTTATAAATGAAATAGCTTTTTTAAGTTGTTTTGTTTTCTTTTCACCATATTTTTTTTGCATTTTTTTTCTAAAAATTATATCTACGGTTTTAGAAACGTTTCTTTTCCATGGTCCAATATGTGTCATAAAACTTGCAGCAAATAATGTCAAGAATCTTATTATGTTATGAGGAATCTTGATTGTAAATCTAAAGAGCTTAAATTTTTCTAAGAGTTCAACAAGCTTAACAATTGCTTTGTAAGAATATGGTGAATCTGAAGGTCGATCCCTTTCTATAAGATGCTCATCCCTTTTTCCATTCATAATAAATCTCCCATTTAAAAAAGTTTGGAATTTTATTTAAAAATAATCATTAATGTAGCATTTATGTAAAATAAAAATCTTTTAATTTTATTCCTTTTTTTTTATAAAATTTAAAATAATTATTATTAAGATTTTTAATATTTTAACTAATATTAGAGCATATTTTCAAAATTTAAACGTTATATATATATTTTCCTCGAATTATAAATTATATAATATTAAAGTAATATTTGGTGAAAAAAAATGGGAAAAGTTAATTCGTTTAAAAAGTTATTGAGACAGTTTGATTATTATACCGTCAAAGGTTCAGGAAATAACCCAATGATGATGAAACATGATAGAAATTTAGGTGGAATTTATGTAAATTTAGATAATGATTTTGCAAATATTAAAGTTCAAGGAACCACTTTTACACATCAATTCGAAAATCGCAGGGATTTAAAAATATTTCTTCAAAAAATAGAAGTCAATACTCAACTTAATAGGATGCTTAGTCGAGATGCTATTTCAAACATACTCGATTCAATTATTGAATCAGAAATAGATGAAAATTCCTCCTAAATTAATAATAATTTTTCAAATAAAAAGAATAAATTTTCCATTTGTTTTGGATGATTGTTTTTGTCTAAAAACTCTCGTAGATTAATAAAAAATTCCAAAATATCATTACTAGAAAAAAGAAAATTTCCAAATTTAAATGATTGTAATTGTTTAACAGATTTTTTAAAATCAATTAATGATTTTTTATCTAAAAATTGAAATAATCCTAATAAATTGTCTTCATATATGACATTTTTTAAATCTGATTCATTAATTTGTTTATATATATTCTTAAAATCATAACAAGATTTTTTTAATAAACTTGAAAATAATAGAAAGTCGGTTGTTCGATTTGATTTTTTTGCGATTGAATTATATTTACGAAGGATATTGATCATTATGTCTAAATTTTCTGACAATACTCTACACATTATTAATTATTAAAAAAACATGTTCAGTAAATTGAATATTATTATCAAAATTATTATAACTGGAATGGTTCCTAAAAGCATTTGAATATATAATCTCCAGCCTGTTTTATTCCAGAAATTTAATCCTTCTTTAAGGTTCTCTTGATTCTGTTTTTTCCATTCCTCAAAACTTTTTTTCCATTCGTCCTTCTTTTCTTGTTGGTTTTTCTCTAATTCTTTTATTTTTTCATCCCATTTCTTTTGCGTGTCTTGAAATGAAATCTTCATTTTGTTATAATCTTCATTATATTTTTTTTGCATGTTTTCAAAGCCTAATGCAATATTTTCAGAGAATTTTGTTAATTTTTCAAAAAAAGGTTCTTGTTTTTTTATAATGTCAGTACCTAATTCTTCATTTTTTGGTTTTTGTTCGAATAAAGCATTAAATGAATCTTGCAGTTCTTTAAATTTCTTTTTTAATTCCTCTACCATTTGTCAATCCTTCTTATTAATTTTTAATTTTCTAAAAATATAATTACGCGAAAAACTTTTAATCTTTTTAATATTTTAAGTTTTTAAATTAAAATAAAAGTGCAAATGAAATGGCAGAAGTGAAAATAAAAAAAGGTCTAAAAGGTAGAATAATGAACTATAGAAGAGCACGCCATCATCAATATATGAAACACGTGTTAATTAAATTCCCCGATTATGATGACGATAAAATTGCAGCTCAATTAATAGGAAAGGAAGTTCAATGGGAAACAAGATCAGGTAAGATACTAAGAGGAAAAATTCAAGCTACTCACGGAAAAAATGGAGTCGTAAGAGCAATTTTTGATAAATCCATGCCTGGTGAATCATTAGGCACAGAGGTTACCATAAGAAAATAATAACTTCATAATATAAATTCGTTATTTCACTAATTTTTTTACCAAAAAAGGGTACACCTCAAACTCAATGAGGGTGAAACGACAAGGATGAGATTAGGTTAATACTTAATCAATGATTGATTATAGTTACGTCCAGAGTTTCCTCATTGAGGAGGAACTATCTAATATTTAAAAAAACTTTTATAGATTTGATTTAAATTATGATTTTCTTTTAAATAAATTTTGAAAGAATTAGATTTATAAAAAAAAGTAATTATTGTTTTCTATCATAATTTTTTTAAAAAGTGATTATATATGAGCAATAAAATTCGTCTTGCAGTAGCTGGCGTTGGGAATTGTTGTTCTAGTTTAATTCAAGGTATTGAATTTTATAAAAAAAACGGTTACAAATCCCTTGGGATAATTCATGATTCTTTTGGAGGATATAGGCCTTCTGACATTGAAATTACGGTTGCTTTTGATATTGCTGAAAAAAAAGTCGGAAAAGATGTTTCTGAAGCTATATTTTCAGACCCAAATAATACGCCCAAGATAATTGATGTTCCAAAACTTGGAGTAGATATCAAAATGGGTCAAATTCATGATGGAATAGCAGAATCTATAAAAGAAATTGTGAAAGTTTCAAGTATTCAACCTGTTGACGTTGCGAAAGTTCTTAGAGACAATGAGATTGATGTTTTATTAAACCTAGTCCCATCTGGAGCTTCTAAAGCTACAGAATATTATGCGAAACAAGCATTAAAAGCAAAATGTGGTTTTATAAATGCGGGACCTTTTCCTCTCGCTTCTAATCCCGATTGGGCAAAAAGTTTCAAGGATACAGGAATACCAATTGTAGGAGACGATATCATGAATCAAATAGGTTCTACTATTATTCATAAAAATTTATTAAAAATGCTTGTTGATAGAGGAATTATCATCAAGGAAACTTATTGTTTGGATGTTGGAGGTGCAATGGAATCACTCAATTCTGTGGAAAGATCGAGATGGGTTAAAAGAAGTTTTAAATCCGAAGCAGTAAGAAGCCAAATTCCTGAACTTCAAGAAGTACCAGTAGTTTCAGGTTCAACTGATTTTGTTGATTTTCTTGAAAATAGGAGAGAATCTTATTTTTGGATTTTAGGAAATTATTTTCATAACTCACCTATTACAATTGATATTCGACTTACGACAATTGATGCACCAAACTCCTTTGCAATAGTTATAGATGCAATTAGAGGTGTAAAAATTGCTTTGGATCGAAAAACCGCTGGCCCAATTGAAAGTGTATCAGCTTTTTGTTGTAAAAAACCTCCCACAAATACAACTATTCAAGAAGCAGAAATAATGGTTAATGATTTCATTTCAGGAAAAAGAAATGATTAATTTTTCTTAATAATTTTATTTTTCATCAAACCAATTTTCTCAATTTCAGTTTCAATTATATCACCAGGTTTAAGTCTTTTAGATTTTTTAATTGTATCTTTCTCCTCAAATCTACCTGGATTTCCACTACATAAGACAGTGCATGGATGTAATGTTTGATCTCTAGAAGTATATTCAATTAAATCATCAACCTTCCAAATCATATCTTTAGTATTACCTTTTTGTTCAATTATTCCATTGTGACGTAATTCCATTTCAAGTTCAGGATGTCCTTTGATCTCATCTATAGTTAGAATATATGGCCCCATGGGACCTGCTGTATCAAAATCTTTACTTTTAAAAGGTCCGAGGCGTAGTAATATTTCAGGAATTTCCATATCTCTGGCAGAAAAATCGTTTAATATAGTATATCCAAAAACATTTTCATATGCATCTTCTTTGGAAATATTTTTTTGTTTTTTCTTGGAATTTCCAATTATTATGGCAAATTCAATTTCAAAATCTAGCCATTTTGTAATTCGTTCTGGTATCATAATGTCATCAAATGCGCCAATAACAGTTCCAGGATTTTTTTTATAACCAACAGGTGTTTTTTTCCAAGTCCCATAATCAGCTAACATATGTAATCCTTGATTGAAATGTTTCTCAAAGGTTAAAAAATCTACAAAATAAATTGGATCAAGAGGTTGTGCAAAACGAATTTCATCTTTTTTAAAAACTATTTTTTCTTTATTGGGTCCAATTAATTCAGATAAATCAGAAATATTACTAATGTATTTTTCTACTTGCTTTGCAGCTTCAAGACTTAATTCCCCTCCTTTTATAAATTCATTCATATTATTTGATATGCGAACATTGGATATTTCATATGGTTTCGTTTCTTTTGTTTCTTGAGTAAGATATAAGACATAGGCAGAAAAAAGATCGATAATATCCTCTTTGAAAAGCAATCCAATTCTTTTTTTTATTCCTATTTCAGTCTGAACCAAAAATTGATTTAATTTCATGATGTCTTCCTTTATATTTTAATTAGAATTTATTTATTAAAAAATCTCCTAAAATTCTATTGAATTCAGGAATTTTTTCTCTTGTCGGGTTATGTCCCGAACCTTCAATTAACTTTAATATTGAATTTGGAATGTTACTATGTAATAATTTAGCATGGATTCGTGCATCAATTAACAAATCCTGTTTTCCGAAAACTATTAAAGTTTTTGTTTTAATTTCTTTCAATCGAGTTACAACATCTTGTCCTTTGAATGATTTCATAAAATTAATGGCAACAAAATCTGGAATGTTCTTCTTTCTATCCATTTCCCATTTAGATAATTTTTTATAGTAATCTTTAAGTTCAGAGGGTCTTTTTCTGAGTGGAAATTCTGTATATTTCGCAGTTAATTTAGCAAATTCATAATACCCTATTTTTTTTATCATGTCAAATGCATACTCTGTAAATTCCAATTTTGCGGTTGTATCAACTAATATCAATTTATTCAACATATCTTGATGGTCTAAAGCAAATTGTAATGAAACAAATCCACCCATTGAATGACCGCATAGATTTATCTTATTAATATTCATTTTGTTTAAGAATAGATAAAAATCATCTGAAAGTTCCTTTATTGTCACAGTTTCATCCTTAACATCAGATTCTCCATGGCACCTGTGTTCATGAGCTATGCACCTATATCTATTTTTAAACTCTTCAATCTGAAAAAACCAGTCCAATTTATCTCCCGTATAGCCATGGATGAAGCATATAACTTCATTATTTTTATTTCCCTCGTCCCAATATGCTAAATTATAATTACCTACCTTAATTCTTTTTGTAATATAATTTATTTTTGGAGGTATTTCGGGAGGAAACATTCTACAACCTCAATCATTTAAACCCAATGTAATACCCAAATGCATGATTTCAGGACCTGTTGTTTCATTTCCTACTACTCCGCCATTAGAGTTTACAATTCCTCCTGCACCAGGATAATATCCTAAGTTTAACGTTCCAAAATCTGCTTTTACTTTTAATATATCGCTAACTTCTTTTAATTTTTCTTCATCCGCTTCTGAATGAATTAAAACTCCTTTATTATTACAAATTGCGTGAGTTCCTACTAAACCAGGCTCATTTTTTAGAATATTATAGGGTACAGCTTCAATATCCAAAGTATCTTCAATAATTTTTCTAATAGTTGAATTATATTCAGGATTAAAAATGGCACCATTATCATTACATAAGATATGATTTCCTATTGCAGTTAATTCATGTGGAATTCTTGTAGCGACTCCACAAATTTTTTTTAAGATGTCTAATTCATCATCCCTGATTGTTCTAGGCGCTAAAATTCCTTTTTTATTTCCAATACTTAACGTGTGAACAATTTTGGCTTGGGAAATGTTTACTTCATATATAGGTACCTTTAATATTTCTTCAAGAATTAATCTATTCTTTTTCTCAATTCCACTGCCTACTAGGCAATAATCATCACAACTCCAACCAAATACTCCGATGTTTTCGTTCCCAAAAAGATTACAACGTTTTATCATGGTGATATCTCTTGCATTTTCATTTAATTAAGAAAATTTAATAATTTTGTAATAATTTATAAAATAAAACTTGAATAGATAAAACTTTTCTTAAGCTTAATTTAATAATGAATTGAGGTTTTCAAGTGAAATTTGAAGAAATATCTTTTGTTAGCAAAGGTGAAGTGAAAATAGTGGGGGAAATCGTTTATCCTACTAAGAAAGAACCTCCCTATCCCTTAATAATTAAGCTTCACGGATTCCCTGGAGATGCAGATAAGATATTAGAAAACGAATTGAAGTTAGTTAGAGAAGGATTTGCCGTCATGGCATTTGATTTTCGTGGGCATCGTGAAAGCGATGGAGAATTTTCATTTGAAGGTGAGATATATGATGTCATAAATGCTTTGAATTTTGTTGATGGATTAAAAAATATAGATCAAACAAGAATTGGATTATTTGGTGAAAGCATGGGCGGGGGAGTTGCTATTTGTGTTAGTGCAATCGATTCTCGTCCAAAAGCTGTTTGTGTTAGGGCACCAGTTTTTGATACTGAATATTTATTTATTAAAAAATTTGCTACTTGGTTCAAACCTGTTATTAATATGATGCGATCAGATCCAATTTTCAAACTTGAAGTTAAAGGAATTGAAAAAGATGAAATCTTTAAGAATGTCAAAGACGAAGCACGAAAATTTAATCCTATTAAAGAAATTTCAAAACTTAAAATACCTATAGCAATTATTGCTGGAACAAAAGATGAATTAATGCAAATATCAAAAATTAAAAATCTCTTTGAATTGGCTAATGAACCAAAAGAATTTATTGAAATTAAGGAAGCAGATCATAATCTAACTAATTTTATTGCTTATGAAAAAGTCGGAGAAGCCTTGTTTGATTTTTTTAAGTCCAAATTATAAAAAAATTGAAAAGTTTTAATTTATTGATCTTTCTTTTCCTTCCCAATATTTAACTCTCAAATCTTTTTTCAAAATTTTTCCTTGTGCGCTTTTTGGAAGTGATCGTTTAATCTGTATACTTTTTGGTGCTTTATATCTAGCGATTTGATCTTTTACATGAGCTATCAATTCATCTTCCGTGATATTTTCACCTTTTTTGAATCCTTTTTTTAATACCACCACTGCATGAACTGCCTCTCCCCATCTTTCATCTGGAATTCCAATCACAGCACATTCTAATATTGCTGGATGGCTATATAATGCATCCTCAACTTCCTTTGTATAAATATTTTCCCCCCCAGAAATGATCATATCCTTTTTTCGATCTACACAATAAATGTAACCATCTTCATCCATTCGTCCCATATCACCAGTAAATAACCAGTTATCTTTGATAGTCTCATTAGTTTTATCTTGATTTTTCCAATAACCTATCATTGTTCCATAGCCTTTAGCAATAATTTCTCCTATTTCTCCAAGCTTAACATCTACACCTTCATCATTAACAATTCTAATATCTGTTCCAACCATTGCTCTTCCTGCAGCAGTGAGTAAATATTCATTACCTGGTTGAAGTGCTTTTTCATGATCTATAGGATCTAAGACTGCCATGACTGGAGAATATTCTGTCTGACCGAAGTATTGGAAAAAATCAGATGCAGGAAATGTTTTTATTGTTTTACGAAGAACGGTTGGAGCCATTGGAGATGCACCATAGACAATCATTAATATGTTTTTTTCTAAATATTCTCGATATTCTTCGATTTCAGAAGAATTTATTAATAAATTAATCATCGTTGGAACTAGACCAAATCCAATGCATTTATGCTTAACTACCGTTTCCAAAAAGTCCTTTATTACAAATCCATCCATAATAACCATGGTAGAACCAATAAGTACCGCTTGCATGGCTCCAATATTAGCTGCAATGTGAAATAAAGGGATTGCAATTAAAATCTTCAAATTATCAGGATCTATTTTTTTTGTTACATATGTTGCTGTTGACAAGCTATTTATTAAAAGACTGTCATGGCTAAGCATTACACCTTTAGGAAGACCTGTAGTTCCTCCAGTGTACATTAAATAAGCCATATCTGTACTTAATATTTCTTTGAAAGGAATAGGTTCTTCTTTTGAATATTTTATTATTAAATCTTCAAAATTCTTATATTGAGGTGGCGTTCCCAACCCGTCTTGATTATAAACGATGATATTTTTAATTTTTGGACACTCTGTTTTAATAGCTTCTTCGTGGTATAATAAATTATTACTAATTATTAGTACCTCGGCTTCGCAATCGTTAAGAATATAAATTATTTCTTTTTTACTTGACATATAATTAATTGGGACGATCGTCGCAATTTTTGTGATTCCATAATAAGAAATTATGACTGCATCTGAATTTTTCAATAATAATGCAACACGATCTCCCTTTTTAACACCAATTTCTTGTAACGCATGTGCTAATGAATTACAAGCTTCGTTTAATTCTTTCCAATTATATTGTTTATCCTTAAAAATTACAGCAATATTTTTACTAATATGTGGTTGTCTTGCATTGCGAATACAACAATCTCCTATTAACATCTTAATAACTCCCTGATATTAAAGAATAAATATATTTTAACAACATTTAAAAAGAAAAGATATAAATTATTTGCATTATTTGTAAAAAATCAATTCATAATCACTTTCTGTAACTTTTCGACTTTTTAATTTATATCCAAATTCTGAAAATAATCCTTCATATATATAGGTTTCAGAGTCTAATCGATTAACATTCGGGAATAAAGTATATCGTTGAAAGATTAATTCTTTATCATTTTTAATATTAATATTATATTTCTCTTCAGTACGAGAATATAACGAATCTAATATGTTTATAACGGTATCTAATTCTTTTCCTGCGAATCTAACCTTAGAATATGATCCTAACCACTTTCCAAACTCGAGAGTTTTTTCTATGATCATACTTTTTTGTTCTGGATATACTAATTCCATAAGTAAATTATATAATGATCTAGGCACATATGATAGATCTGCGTCTCTAATAACCTGTATATTGTAACTAGTTTTGATTACTTCTTTACAATCTAAATCAAGATCTTCTGCAAGGATTGCAGCCTCTAATATTTCATTTAAGAATGCATAAGTTGTTTTTCCCCTCTTTTTAGCAATTTCGTTAATTTTTTGAGCAATTTCCTTGTTAATTGCTATTGTTTTTCGGTCTGAAGAAATTCTTAACACCCCTTAAACAATAAAATACAACAATTATTAGAAATAAGGTAAATTCTAGAATTTAAATCTATTATTTTTCCCTCTTTCAATGATATTTTCTATATATTTCAAAATTTTATTATCAAATGAAGATCTTTCGTTAAATTAATGATTATGATTAGAATTTACTTTTATAATTATATATCATAAATAATTTTATCAATTAATATTTGATTTAAAAGAATCATTTCTATTCATTTTTTAATATTCTATTTCAATTCATTTATAAATGAATACTCTATCTCCTCTTTTTACTACGCGATCAACTTTAATGGTGACAACAAATCCATCTTTTATGCTTCCAATATCTGGTGTTTCTTGACAAATTTTATTTTTATGGAATATTTCAGAAAGTACGTGCCGATAATATGTTCCCATCTCTCCACCTTCGATATAAATTTCATCTCCTGGTTTAAATTGACCTTTAAAAAATCTAATTTTTGCTACTTTATTCGAATTATAATAGGTAATGATACTTCCAACTTCTATCTTACGAGCAGTAGCCATATTTCCACTAGTTTGGTGGTTAATATCAGATATCGTGGGTTGTTGAAAATAAAAACCAGTATGGAATCCTCGATTATACACTTTTTCTAATTCTTTTTTCCAAATTTTAGCCTTATCTTTTGTGTAAGTTCCGTTTTCATATTCATCAATTGCTTTTCGATAAATTTTCGATACCACTTCCACATATCTAGGTGATCGCATGCGCCCTTCAACTTTGAATGAATGAATTTTAGCTTCCATTAACTCAGGTATGTATTCAATCATACAGAGATCTTTTGAATTTAGGAAAAAATAACCATTGTAATCTAACTCTTGTCCATCTTTTGATATAACTCGCCACTCATTTCGACAAGGTTGAATGCATTTCCCACGATTTGCAGAAAAAAATGAAGTACCGCTTAAGGTTTGACTAAAATAACAGCGTCCAGAAATAGAAGTGCACATTGCTCCGTGAATAAAAACTTGAATTCTCGTTTTATTTAGCTTATTAATTATTTCTGCAATTTGTGTTAACGTAAGCTCACGGGCTAGAGTAATAGAATCAGCACCTAAATCTTCATAAAATTTAGCAGCCCTTGAATTTGATATACTTGCTTGAGTACTGATATGAAAGGGTAAGTTATATTCTTTAGCTAATTCAATCGTTGCAAAATCATGAACTATTAAAGCATCGACTTCTGATGATCTTGCTATTTCTATTAAATTTTTTAATAGTTCTAATTCGCCTTCATAAATTATGATATTCGTTGTTAGATAAGCTTTTATATTATTATCATGGCAAATGTCAACTAGTTGCCTCATATTGGTTTGTTTTATATTTTTTGCATGCATTCTCATCGAAAAGGTTTCAACACCAAAATATATTGCATCTGCATTGCCTATTGCAGCTTGAATTGATTTAATATTCTGAGCGGGTATTAATAATTCAACCATCATTACATATTAGATAAACAATGAAATAAGGTTATGCAAGGATGTTCTTTCAATTTATTATAATTTTATGTTTAATTAAAACCTTTTTTTTTTAAGTCTACAGGATGAGATTTATAAATTTCAAATGAAAATGATTATTATGGGATTTATTTAATACATTTATGAAAAGAGTGGTGCTTTAATGGGTTTGAACTTCATCCAATTTTTAATAATTTCCATAATACAAGCTTTATTTGAATGGATTCCCGTAAGTAGTGAAGGTTTTGTGATATTAATAACTGTTAATTTCTTTAATGAAACAGTAATTTCGGCATTTACGATTGCAATTTATTTTCATTTAGGTACGGCATTAGCCGTATTAATTAAATATTGGAAAACTTACTTGGACGCGCTAAAAACCGATAGATCAATCTTAAGATTTTTAATATATGCAACGATTGGTACCGCCATCATAGGAATTCCTCTATATTTATTTATAGAAGAATTTTTTACAATTTTTAATGGCTTAATAATATCAGCTTTTATCGGTATTGCATTAATTATTACTGGAACTTTACTAAGACTTGGAAAACAATATAATTTAAACGAAATATCAATGAAAAATAGAAAAATAATTGATGAACTTGGTGTAGGTCTTGCTCAAGGATTTTCAGTGCTACCAGGTATAAGTCGATCAGGGACAACAATGTCTTATCTTTTGATTCGAGGCTATGAGAAAGAAGATGCTTTTAAAATGAGTTTTTTGATTTCCTTGCCTGCTGTTTTAGGAATCGTTGCTTTAGACATATTAAAAACAGTTTTTATAGATAACCAATCAATTGCTTTTGATTGGACATACCTTATTTATATGGGAATTGTTGCAGTAATAGGTTTTTTCATGATGGAATTATTGCTAAGACTTGCTCGAAAATTATCCTTTGATATAATTTGTTATGCATTAGCGGGTATTACAATATTTCTCGTTGTTATATTCTATATTTTAATAATATTATGATTTAATAATAAATAGAAACACAGAAACATATTTTTATATCATTTTTTTTTTATTTCTTTTAATATGAAGAAATTACTAATCTCTTACAAAAAATTTCCTATTTTATTTAAGGTAGAAATTTAATGGTAAATCTTGAGGAAAAACTAGCAGAGTTAGAAGATAGACTCGCAAAAACTATTCCAAATAAAGCAACAATGAGAAGTATTTGTAGTCTCAAGGCACAAATCGCGAAATTAAAAAATAGAATTCAAGATAAGATTTTAACTAGTTCTAAAATTTCATCAAAAGATGGCTTTGATGTTAAGAAACAAGGGGATAGTTCTGTAGCATTAATCGGATTTCCATCTGTGGGAAAATCAACATTACTCAACAAGTTGACTAATGCACAAAGCAAAATTGCAGCGTATGAATTCACAACACTTGATGCAATACCTGGTTTAATGGAATATAAACATGCTAAGATTATGGTAATAGATTTACCTGGAATAATTAAAGGAGCCTCAAAAGGAAAAGGTATGGGAAAAAGAATTCTCAGCGTCGCTAAAACTGCAAATTTAATTTTAATAATGCTAGATATTTGGAATCAACCACATATACATTTAGACATCATAGAAAAAGAACTATATGATGTTGGTATTCGATTAGATCAATTTCCACCATTAATATCTATTTATAAGACACAACAAGGTGGTGTCGCTTTAACAACAACAGTAAGTCCATTAAATCATATTGATGAGGATTTAGTAAAATCAATTTTTAATGAATTCAGAATAATAAATGCTTTGGTAACAGTTCATCAAGATGTAACAGTAGATCAAGTTATCGATGTTTTAGCTGGAAATCGAGTATATATTCCATCATTAATTATTTGTAATAAAATGGATATTTCAACTGCTGAACAAGAGAAATTTCTCGAAGATTTAGAAAAACAAGGTAAAAGAATTATAAGGATTTCTGCTGAAACGGGTTTAAATTTGGCTGAATTACGTGAAGAAATATATCATAAATTACGTTTAATAAATATTTTTTTAAAACCAAAAGGTAAAAAAGCGGATTTGATTGAACCTTTGGTTGTTCCGGAAGATTCAACTGTAGCTGATGTAGCTAGAAGATTACACAGAGACTTTGTTGATAAGTTTCGATATGCATTTGTATCTACCGCAATTAAAGATAAATATGGGAATTTAAGAACAGAAGGGAAAAAATTTAAAGTTGGATTGAAATATATTTTAAAAGATTATGATGTTTTACAAATTAATATAAGAAATTAATTTAAAAAAATTAACAAATTTAGACGAATTTTAATTTAATTTTATTTTAATAATTAATATTAAAAGTCTTATACTTTATTTAAGCTTTAAATTTATAAGTTATCTTAAGTTTCATAGGAATTTTTAAATATTGAGATTAAATCGTCTCATAGAAATTTAATCGATTAAATCATGAAAGAATTAATTAGATTTGAGTTTAATTCTGGTTTATTATGGAATGTATTTTCCTTAGGTGGCTAATTATATGTCTATCAATAAGAAAATGATTAAGAATCCGAGCCAAGAATTCCTCGATGAAATTATAGAATACGCAAAAGAGTTCTTTGGGGATGAATGCGACAGATTTAGAGCATGCATTCAGTGTGGTACTTGTACTGGTGGATGCCCGAGTTCCCGTAGGACTGCTTGGCGTACAAGACAAGTTTTCAGAAAAGCCCAAATGGGTTTAAAAGAGGAAGCTTTAGGTGGTGAAGAATTGTGGGATTGCACCACTTGTTATACTTGCCAAGAAAGATGCGTTCGTGGAATTCCAACAACTGATTTTGTTAGGGCCTTAAGAAATGCTGCTTTTAAAGCAGGCATCAATTTGCAAGCTCCGCACTTATTTGTTGCGGGATTACTTGAGAAATTCGGCCATGCTGTACCTGTGAATGATCCGACCAAAGCTGTGAGAAAAAAAATCGGTTTACAAGAAGTCCCACCAACAGTTCATGCTTACCCAGAAGGATTGGAAGAAGTTAAAACGCTCTTAAAAGAAACTGGTTTTGCAAAAGTTCTTGAAGAAAATGTTAAGAAAAAAGAAGAAGAGAAAAAGCAACAGGAGGCTAAAAAATGAGCCATGATGATTTAAAGAAAATGTCTTATTTTTTAGGGTGTTTAACACCAAATCGATATCCAGGAATTGAAAAGGCTACGATTGATATTATGAGAAAATTTGGATATGAATTAGAAGATATGAAAGGTGCAAGTTGCTGTCCAGCCCCTGGTGTATTTGGTTCTTTTGATTTAAATACGTGGGTTACTATTGCAGCTAGAAATTTAGCTATAGCTGAAGAATCTGGAAATGATATAATAGTTACATGTAATGGATGTTATGGTTCGCTTCAAGAAACAAACCATATTTTACATGGAAATCCAGAAAAAGCAAAATATGTTAATGATAAGCTAAATAAAATTGGAAAAGAATGGAAAGGCATTTCTCACGTAAAACATGTTGTTGAAATTCTTAGGGACGAAGTGGGATATAATAAAATTAGAGATGCAGTAGTTCAACCTTTGACTGGACTAAAAGTGGGAGTACATTATGGTTGTCACTTTTTAAAACCATCAAAAGTGAGAGGTCAAGGATCTTCAGAAACCCCAGTTGTATTAGAAAAAATTCTTGAAGCAATCGGTGCCGAACCCGTAGAATATGAAGACAAATTAATGTGTTGTGGTGCAGGCGGTGGTGTTAGAGCTGCATTTAAAGATGTTAGCCTTGATTTTACAAGAACAAAAGTTGAGAATATGTTAAAAGTAGGAATTGATGTTATAACGACACCTTGTGCTTTTTGTGTTTTCGAATTTGATGTTGGTCAAACAGAAGTAAATCAAGCCTATGGAACAAATTTAGCATTACCCGTTATATTTATTACTCAATTAATAGGACTAGCATTAGGAATAAGCCCCCAAGATATGGGACTGTTAGATCAAACCACGCCTGTGACTCCAGTATTAAAAAAATTAGGATTAAAGGTGTAAAATAAAAATGGTAAAGAAAGAAGAAGATGAGATTAAGATAGGGGTATATGTTTGTCACTGCGGTAGTAACATAAACGGTGTGATTCCTTGTCAACAATTAGCGGAATATGCAAAAAATTTACCGAATGTTGTTGAATTTAAAGATTATAAATTTATGTGTTCCGATCCAGGTCAACAATTAATAAAGGACGATTTAACAGAAGGTAAAGTAAATAGAGTTGTTGTTGCAGCGTGTTCCCCTCGAATGCATGAACCTACTTTTAGAAATGCAATGAAAGAAGCGGAAAAAAATCCATTTCTTTTTGAACAAGCAAATATTCGTGAACATTGTACATGGGTTAATATGAGAGAGCCAGAAAAAGCTTTTGAATTGTCAAAAAATATCTTGAAAATTGCTGTCGGAAAATGTAATAATCTCGAACCATTAGAAGTAAAGAAATATCCAATCACTCCTACTGCATTAGTCATTGGAGGTGGTATTTCAGGTATTAGTTGTGCTTTAGATTTAGCTGATGCGGGTTATAAAACTTATTTAGTTGAGAAAAAACCAAGTATTGGCGGAAAGATGTCACAATTAGATAAAACTTTTCCAACTATGGATTGTTCTGCTTGTATTTTAACTCCAAAAATGGTTTCAGCATCAAGACATCGAAATATTACATTGATGACTTATTCTGAAGTTGAAGAGGTTAGTGGTTTCGTTGGCAATTTTAAAGTTAAAGTAAGAAATAAATCAAGATTTGTTAAAAATGATTTATGTACAGGATGTGGAGATTGCGCTACAATTTGTCCTGTTACAGCTCCCAATGAATTTGATTTGGGTATGAGTCCGAGGAAAGCTGCATATATTCCGTTCCCTCAAGCGGTTCCTTTAGTCTATACTATCGATAAAAATGTTTGTATTGAATGTGGACTTTGTGTAAAATCGTGCGAAAAAGAAGCTATAGATTTAAAGAAACCTGATGAAATAATCGAATTAGATATTGGTACAATTATTGTTACATCAGGTTTTGAAACATATGCTGCAGAACAATTGGCCCAATACGGTTGGGGACGATATGAAAACGTTGTAACTGGCTTACAAATGGAAAGATTATTAAGTTCTTTCGGACCTACAGAAGGAAAAGTTAAGAGACCATCTGATTTAAAAGAACCTCACAAGGTCCTCTTTATCCAATGTGTTGGTTCACGAAATCTACAAACAGGAAGTAATCCGTATTGTTCTAGAGTATGCTGTATGTATTCTACTAAACATGCACGACAATATAAAGAAAAGCATCCTGAAGCAGAATTGTGGATTAGTTATATGGATATAAGAGCCTTTGGAAAAGGTTACGAAGAATTTTACGAAAATGCTCAGCGTGAATATGGTGTAAATTATTTACGTGGTAGAATTGCTGAAATAAGAGAAGATCCTCAAACAAAAAATTTAATTGTCAGAGGAGAAGATACATTTATTGGAAGACCTGTTGAAATAGAAGTTGATATGGTTGTACTTGCTGTTGGTTTGGTCCCAAGTCCAGAACTTCCAGAGATTATCAGATTATTAAATTTATCAAGTAGTGCTGATGGTTTTCTATTGGAAGCCCATCCAAAATTACGACCCGTTGATACGTTAACTGATGGTATATTCGTTGCAGGTGCAGTTCAGGGACCAAAAGATATTCCAGATAGTGTTGCACAAGCTAAAGGAGCATCGTCAAGTGCTCTTGCTTTAATGGGTCAAGGCGAGGTTGAAATAGAACCTTATTTTGCCGTAGTTGATGAAGAACTCTGTTGTGGATGTCGAACATGTGTTGAACTTTGTCCTTATGGTGCAATTTCAATGAAAGGTGTTGGTATAAGTCAAGTTTCTACTATCAATGATGCTCTATGTAAAGGATGTGGTACTTGTGTTGCTGCTTGTCCAAGTTCTGCAATACAACAACTTCATTTTAAGGATAAACAAATCTATGCTCAAATAAAAGCAGCACTAATGGAGGATTCTAAAAGTTAGGAGGAAAAAAAATGGCGAAAGAAGATTTTGATCCAAAAATTTTGGGAATTTTTTGTAATTGGTGTTCTTATGCAGGTGCAGATCAAGCTGGAACCTCAAGAATGCAGCGTCCTCCAAACCTGAGAATAATACGCATTATGTGCAGTGGAAGAATTGACCCAAATTTTGTATTACAAGGTCTAATTAATGGCGCAGATGCAGTTTTAATCTGTGGATGTCATCTTGGTGATTGCCATTATGTGAAAGGTAACTACAAAACAGAACGAAAGATGCCTTTAGTGAAAAAAATGGTTGAACAATTTGGAATTAATCCAAAACGTGTAAAATTTGCCTTTATTTCAGCATCTGAAGGTGCAGAATTAACGGAATTAATGCATGAATTTGTTAAAGAAATTAAAGAATTAGGGCCATCACCCCTAAGAAATGGAGGAAAATAAAATGGCTGAATTACCAAAGGTCAAAGTTGCATTTATGCAATTATCCTCTTGTTGGGGATGTCATCAAAGTTTAATTGATGCTGAAGATTTTCTTGATATAGTTCCTTTAATTGATATTGTATATTGGCCTGCCGTCGTTGATTTTAAGCATGATTCTTTAAAAAATAGAAAAGATAAAGAAGTAGACGTAGGTTTTATTGAAGGAATGATTAGAACTCACGAGGATTTAGAAAATACAAAACTAATTAGAGAAAAATGTAAGATTGTTATTGCATTTGGAACTTGTGCTTGTTTTGGAAATATTCCAGGTTTGGCAAATCTTTATACCAAAGAGGATCTTTTAGATCGAAAATATAATACTGCGGATACCATTGTTACAGGTGGTTTACCGAAAGAAGGTGTGCCTGATATTGAAGAAAGTGTAGAATTAATACAAGATGTTATTGATGTTGACTTTTTCATACCTGGTTGCCCTCCTTTAAGTGAACAAATAACCGGGTTTGCTAAATATTTGTATGCTTATGCTACTGCATCAGCACCTTCAAAAGAGAATGTTTGTTCGAAATGTGCTATTAAAGGAAAAGATTGCTTACTTAATAAAAATAGATTATGTTTTGGTTCTATTACTGGCAGCGGAGTTGATGAAAATTATACCAAAAAAGGTTTACCTTCCTTAGGTACTGGTGGTCCAACTCCAAATCCTTCAAATGATGAAGCAAATTTGTTATGTAAAATACTAATAGAAAAAAATAGCTTGAGTGAAGATGAAATAAATAACGTTGTTGAATTTTTAATTTTGTTTTTAAAACTTTCAACATTCTCTTATATATACACTCCAAGCGATCCTTTACAAAGGCTTTATACTGTAGAACCAAGAGATAAACCTCTAGAGACTATTATTATAAAGAATGATGGAATGGAAGGTTTAGGTCTAAATATGCCACTTCCTGACATGCCTCAGATCTCTAAAGACATCATTTATTTAGCATTATATTTATTGAAAAATAAAACAGATTTTCAATTCAAACAGCAAACAGTCTGTGCTACTTGTGGTCGAAAGAAAGAAGATAAAACCGTGAGTGCCTTAAAAAGAGATTATGAGGGAATTAAAGATCCTGAAACTTGTTTATTAGAACAAGGTTATATATGTTTAGGAATAGCAACTAAAGCGGGATGCGGATGTCTCTGTCCTAATGTAGGTGCGCCTTGTTTGGGATGTTATGGAAAAGCAGCAAATATTTTAGATCCTGGTGCAAAAATGATAAGTGCAATTGCTTCAATAAGTACGGAATTATCTATTAAAGATATTTTGAAAAAAGTTGTTGATCCTGCAGGTGTATTTTATCGATTTACTCTTCCAGCGAGTACATTACACAAAAAAATTAAGGATAAAGGAGATTGAAACAAAAATGATGGATCTTGAATTTAAAAGAGAAATATTAGATGTTCACGAGGCAGCTCAATTTTCATATTGTTATCAATGTCAACGCTGTACAGAACAATGTCCAGTTTCTAATCTAATTGGTAAAGAAAAATATAGCCCTAGACGCTTAATTATGAATTCTTTTCTTGGTTTTAAAAATGTTATCTTGAAAAAAGATGATTTGACAAGTTTGTGGGGCTGTACTTATTGCGATACGTGCGATGAAATTTGTCCTAACGAAATAAAATTAACTGAAATATTTTATATTTTAAAAAATAAAGCAATAGCTGCAGGAATAGGACCCGAATGGCCAGTTGCACAAGCATCAGTTATCATGGAAAATGGAAAGGCAATCCCATTAATGACAGCAATAGAAAGACGAAGAGATCAAATGAATCTGCCAAAAATACCACAACCTGATGTAAATGAAATAAAGATATTGATGAAAGAAACAGGAGCAGAAGCTATTATCGAAAAATTAGCGAAAAAGTGAGGTGTAGAAATGGCAGATATGAAATTATTTTTAGGATGCGTAATTCCAAATAGATTACCACACCTAGAGCAAGCTTCTAGATTAGTATTAGAAAAACTAGGTATTGAAGTTTCGGATGCACCATTTGCATGTTGTCCTGATCCTGTTGGATTCAATAGTTTTAGTAATGATACGTGGTTGACATTAGGTGCAAGTAATCTTGCTATTGCAGAAGCTGAAGGTAAAGATATTATTAGTTTATGTAATGGTTGCACTCAAACATTAAAAGCAGTTAATCATGAATTAAAACATAGCGAATATAAGAAAGAAATAGTAAATTCTAGACTTTCTAAAGTGAAAAAGGAATTTAAAGGCACTTCAAAAGTTAAACATTTTGTCCAAGTCTTAATTGAAGATGTTGGTATCAAAAAAATCAAATCTCTTGTAACAAAACCTTTAACTGGATTGAAGGTTGCTTGTCATACGGGGTGCCATTATGCTAGACCTCATGATGTAATGCAATGGGATGATCCATTTGAACCAAAATATCTTCGAGAATTAGTCAGTGCATTGGGAGCATCAATTGTAGATTATGAGAAAGAATGGGTTTGTTGTGGTTCTGGTGCTGCTAATACAAGCAAGGAAATCGGAGATGCTGTAACAGATAGCAAAATAAATAGCGCAATTAATGCAGGTGCTGAGTGTTTCGGTGTTGTTTGTCCAGCTTGTTTTCAACAATTAGATGGTCAGAAAAAAATTCCTGTTTTTTATTTGACCCAATTAATGGCCATGGCCATGGGGTTGGGTGATTCTAAGGAATTAAACGTGAAATTCCATCAAACTAAACCAATGCAATTGCTTGCAAAACTTAGTCTATAATTTTTCCTTTATTTTTCTTTTTTTATTTAATTAAGACTAATTTTAGATAAATATTTAGAAATCTTTTAAATGATATTCTCACATTGATGAGCATACAATTTTGAAAACCATTCCCTATTTTCTAAGGTAAATTAAAATGTCTTATGATGTCGCCATAATTGGAGCAGGCATAGGAGGCATTCATTGCGCTATAGAATTAAAAAAAATTGGTTTAAATCCAATTTTAATAGAAAAAGAACCATATATTGGAGGAATGGCAGTCAAAATTGGAAAATGTTTCCCAAATCAAGATTGTGCAAGTTGTATTTCTGATGATGGTTATATAACAAAAACTCAAGGTATAAGAAAATGTCTCTATAAAATGAAATTGGATGATGATTTCAAATTTGAATATTTCACGTCTTCTAAAATTATTAAAATAAATAAAATTGAGAATAAATATGCAATAAAATTATTTATAAAGCCTAAATTCATCAATAATGATTGCAATAATTGTGGTCTTTGCATAAATGCTTGTCCAAATTCTATTGATGATTCCTTTAATTTTAATTGGACGAAAAAAAAAGCAATTTTTTTACCATTTCAAAATTGCGTTCCTAATAAATTAGTGATTGATAGATTAAATTGTATAGATTGTAATGAAGAATGTGCTAAAGTTTGTCCTAAAAATGCGATTGATCTGAAAGCAAAAGAACAAATTCTTGAAATAAAAGTTAAATATTTGGTTATTTCTTCTGGTTTTCAAGAATTTGACGCGAAAAGAATTAATGAATATGGTTTTAGTCTCCATAAAAATGTAATAACACAATTGCAAGTTGCTAGAATGTTAGATTCTACTAATTCAACAAAAGGTCAAATCTTAAAACCTTCGGATTGGAAAAAACCGAAAAACGCATTGATAATACTTTGTGTAGGAAGTCGAGATTTTAGATATAATGAATATTGTAGTGGAATTTGTTGTAGTTATTCTTTAAAACACGCAATTGAATTACGAAATCAAGATATTGATGTTACAATATCATATATTGATTTAAGATTGCAAGAAGATGCATTCTTTTATTTAAAAGAAGCAAGAGAAAAAAAAATTAATTTTATTAATAGAAAAGTTGCAAGAATTGAGGAAGATCACGAAACCAAGAAATTATACGTTGCCATTGAACAATCTGATAATAATAAAGAACTTGTTTTTGATTTAGTTATATTGACTCCTGCATTAGTTCCTTCTAATAATATTGAATTTTTAGTAAATCTTGGTATTAAAAGTGATAAATATGGATTCATTCACGTTGATGAATGGGGATTTCAAGGAACAAATTCACAAATTGAAAATATTTTTAGCATAGGCTGTATTGATGGTCCAAAGAACATTCCTCAAACAATATTACAAGCTAGGGCAATAGCTTTTTCCATATTATCTAAAGAGAGGGATAACTGATGGTAAAAAATTTTCAAGAGTTTCCGCTAAAACACTCTGTTGCAATTATTGGTGGCGGTTTAGCAGGAATTATGATAAGTATAGAACTATCAAAATATTTTCAAATTTATTTAATTGAAAAAGAACCAGAATTAGGCGGAAATTTAATAAATGTTGATAAAATTTTTATTGAAGGCAATATAATCCCAAATCCATTGATTAATCTAATTGATTTACTTCATAATACAGATAAAATTGATATTAATCTTAATTCGAAAATTAATGACATTGAAGGAGATCCAGGCAACTATAGTATAAAATTTACATCAAGAAATGAAATTAAGGAAATCAATGTTGGCGCTATATGCATCTGTACAGGTTTATCTGAAAAAAATATCCATTATAACAATAATGTAAAGAAAAACGTAATAAATCATACTAAATTTGTTTCTTTAATGAAAAATGGGAAGCTTATTTGTAAAAAAAATGAAAATTTATTAATCTTTCTTAATGGAGCATTTAAAGAAAATGAATTAAACGATTCGGTCTCAAATATTTATTCATTGGTAAATGCAATTGAAGCAAAAAGAAAAGGATTTGAAGTTATATATTTATATGAGAATATTAATACGCCTTTTTTTTCCGAAAACTTATATAGAATGGCTCGAGATTCGGGAATTCAATTCATAAGAGGAAATTATAAGTTAAATATTGATTCAAGAAATCCAGAAAATAATATTGTAAAAATCAATTCAGAGAACTTGAATTCAACTTTTGCCCCAATTTATATAATTTTATCAAATCCCCTTCAAGATAATGATATAGATAATACAATAGGGTTATTAACTGAAATTAAAAAGAGTAATAACAATTACTTCAAGACACTATATAACAAATTATATCAAAATGAAACAAATCAAAAAGGAATTTTTTTAGCTGGAAGTTGCATACATCCAATGACTTTTTCCCAAATAGTGCAACATTCTCGAGCTGCAAGTTTAGCTATATATAAATTTTTGAAAAATGATAAATTAGAAATCGAACAAACTTGGGCAGAAATCATTCAGAATAATTGCATTGGATGCAAAAATTGCATGCATGTCTGTCCTTTCAATGCTATAAAAGCAGTCAAAGATGAACATAATAAACAAATTACAATACAAATAAATCAAATACGTTGTAGAGGTTGCGGTATCTGTTCAAGTATTTGTCCAACTGATGCAATTCAATTAAAATTATATTCTGATGAAGAGATAAATACAGCTCTAAACAAGATATTTGATGTATTTAAGAATAGAACCAATATAGGACCTAAAATAATCACCTATATTTGTATGAATTGCGCTGCATTTAGTTATGATTTAATTCAATTGATTGAAAAATATAAAAATCCAAATATGTCGTGTATAAAAGTAACTTGTGCAGGTAAATTATCTCCTGAAAATATTATAAAGCCTTTATTACTGGGAGCTAGTGGAGTACTAATCTTAAAATGCCCAGAAAAGTCTTGTCATCATTCAGATGGCTCTACTAAAGCTGAAAATTTAATATTTTTTACGAAAGAATTACTTAATTCAATAAATGTTAATCATGATAGGATCGAATTGATAGATCTACTTTCTATAAACTACAATATTTTAGAAAATAGAATCGAACAATTCATTAAAAAGATAAGGTGACTGAAATAACATCTAGCTGGAAAGATCAAACCAAAAGAGAAAGAATAATTGAAATAATAAATCAATTAAAAATAAAAAATATAAAAGATATTAAATCAGTAAAAGTTCCTGAAGGTCTAAAAGGATTTGGAACTATTAAATTTATAGAAAATAATTGTATTGCTTGTGCAGCTTGTGCTAGAATCTGTCCTACAAATGCTATAATAATTCGAGATAAATATGCACTTGAATCTGTAATTGAAAGATGGAAAAATTCCAAAGCTTCAAATAGAAAAAGATTGGCTGAATTATTAAATTCTTTAAAACAAACTAATAAAATTGAAGAATTTAATATTTCACCTAATATAATTGGATTTGGTGAAATAGAAATTTTACCAGAAAAGTGCACCTTTTGTTTAGATTGTATTGATGTATGTGGATTTGAAGCATTAGAACCAGAATTACAATGGGATTTGCAAAAAATATTATTAAGAAATGAATAATTTAGGTTTTTTCTTGCTCTTTTTCAAGCACATTAAACATTTCATCTAGAGTATCAATCATGGCTTTATACTCTTCTCTTCTTTTAAAATTCATTTTCTGAACTTGTGAAATCGGATTTGGATCTTGTGTTAAATCTATTTCCTTCCATTCACCACTCTTTTTTAACGGATTTGTTAACTTTCCTTTCACCATTCTAATCTTTCTATCGCCGGATTTTTCCTTTATTATTCCTACTCCAAAAGCCCATTTTCCTCCTAAGCTTAATATTTTCAATTTGTCCCAAGTAGTACCATATTCTTTTTTAGGTTTAGATTCCTTCTCTTCTGACATTATTTTTTCAACTCAAGTATTTCGATATTTATATTAATTAAACCTATTTATTAAAGATAATAGTTTTATCAATATTTTTCTAATGTTTCATAAAAAGAATTTTTAGAATTTGGTTAGATGGAAGGCCCAATATTCTATAGGAACTTTCTAAATGATATTGTAGATTTAATGTTCTCAATTCGAGTAAAATCTCCAGAAATTCAAAAATACAGAAAGGAAGTTACACTAAAAGATGGAGATATTTTATTATTTAGACCAATTACTCCTGATGATGATCAAAAAGTATTGGAGCTATATTATTCCTTAAGTCCTGAAACTATTTATTTTAGATTTTTTGCTGGGAGGAAAAATGTACCACTTAAACGAGTAAAAAGATTTACTAGAGTAAATTTCGATAAAAATTTTGGAGTTGTAGTAGAATATAAAGGCAAGGACAAAGAATTTTTTAATAAGTTAATTGGAATTGGTAGTTTTATAGTTAATCCTCTTGAACCTGAAAAAGCAGAAATGTCATTAGTAATTATGGATCGTTTCCAAAGAAAAGGAATAGGCTCTATATTAATAAATTATTTAGTTCATATTGCCAAAGAAAGAGGAGTTAAAACAATCCAAGGCATAATTCTAGCGGAAAATTATAAGATATTGAAAACACTCGAGAAATTAGGATTTAAATATGTTAAAAAATTAATTGAAGGGGAACTATTAATTGAGGGTTCAGTTGATGAAATCGAAAAATCATCAAATTAGATGTATTTATCAAAGAAAAAATAAATGATATTCTAATAATAAATAATAAGATCTAATTTAAAAAATTAAAATCATTTAAAATAATAACTATCACGTCATATCTTCAATTAATGAATAATAATTTTTATTTTTAATGAAATTCCTTAAACATTTTAATAGATTGATACTGTAAAAATTATAGTAACTCATAAGTGATCTCATGAAAATTGAAAAAAATGATATGAATATTACATTATCTACATCCATTAGAGAAAATTTTATTTTTATTCTACTACTATTAATTGGTTTTTGGTTCATTTGTACATTTTTTTATGGAATTTGGTATAGCTCAGTTATCATTATTCAAGCATTGATATTAAATCCTTTTTCATTTATTATTTTGATCAACATAATGCTTGCAATCGTTTCATATGGTTTTTTTGGTCCAATTTCATTTTTAATAACAATTGCTAGCATCTCCTCCCTAATAAATAATAAAAAAATATTGATATCTCATTCAGAATTAGAATATAATAAAAATAAATTTGTCTTTTTTAATAAAAATTTAAAATTCAAAATCTCCGAAATAAAAGAGATAAAAACAATTCAAGATGAAAGTAGTGATTATTGTCAATTATTAGCAATAAATAAATCTCAAGAAACAATAGAAATAGATCATAAATATGGTTTAGAAGGAATGGATACATTAAATGAAATTGGGCAAGATATCTATGATTTTATTAAAAAAAATTCTTCTGAATCTTTAAATTTTAAATTCATCAAATCCGAATTCATTCCTTTTATCGACGAAGACGACGAAGAAGAAATAGAAGTAGAAGAAGAAAATGAAAAAAAATGAGATCAGAAAAATAGGATGCGTAATTGGATGATGGAATCTGAAAAAATAAGAATTTTAATTATAGGCGGTGCATCGGTGGGAAAGACTGCAATAGCTCAAAAATTCTTATCAAATACGTTTCAGAAGAAATATGAAATGACAATGGCTGGTGAGATTCATATTAAAAATGTTAAATACGATAATCTTGAATTTGATTTAATTATAAATGATACACCCGGAGAAATTAGATTCAAAGTTGCTAGGGATTCTGCATATCCTGGTGCAAAAGGCGCATTACTTGTTTTTGATTTGACACGATTACCAACATTCAATCCTACTGCTAGGGAACGATTGAAAGAATTATGGTTGGGTGTTAAAGAACGTATCCCTGTTGTAATAGTAGGTAATAAAAAAGATTTAGAAAATTTTAGATCAATTAGATATAATGAAGCTGCAGAATTTTGTAAACAAATTCCTTGTCCATATATCGAAACTTCAGCAAAAACTGGAGATGGTATTGAAGATGCATTTAAATTATTATTAAATAAGATTAAAAAAAATTAATTAAAGTGAATAATATGGCTGACGAATGGTTTAAGATTGGAGAGATAAATGATTTAACAAAATCAGCAAATTTAATGGGTAAATTAATCGATAGAATAGAGATTAAAACAGTAACTTTGAAAAAAACACAAGAAACTATTGAAGTTGCAGAATATTTGCTTGCTGATGATACAGCTTCAATTATTTATCAAGTCTGGGGAGATAAAGAAATTTTAGAAACAGATAAAAATATAGGAAAAGTAATAAGTATTAAAAATGGTTGGGTATCCAGTTTTGCAAATAAATTCAGAATAAGTAAGGGAAAAAAGGGAGAAGTTGAGGTATTAGATGAAGATATTCCGACAATTGAAATTAGTGCTGAACAACTTAAAGGAATTAAAGAAAAAATACCCATTTCCGTAGCTGATTATTTTAATGTTAGAGATCTTAAAAAAGGAAGTAAAAACGTAAACATTAAATTAAAAATCATACGAAAAGACCAACCTCGAAGAGTAAAAAACAATCTTACCGTAGGAACGTTTTTAGTTGGGGATCCTACAGGTTGTATTTTATTAACACTTTGGAATGAAGAAATCTTTGAATTTGATTTAAATGATTTTATAGAAATTAATAATGGTTATGTAAGCACGTTTAATAATGTTTTACAATTAAATAAAGGTAAATATGGTAAGATAAAGAAAATCAAGGATAAATTTGAAGTTAATGAAGAAAATAACTTATCTTTAGATTATTAAGAGGGATAATAGATAATATTCACCAAATATATTAAATTTCAAAATATAATTCTTGGTTTTAAAACTAATTCACAATCAATCAATGAATATATTAACATTTTTTATGATAAATTCTTAATTAAATCAGCTAAAAAAACTAAAATTAATGCGTGGCTTTTATTATTTCAAAGCAAGAAATTTAATTTAATCGATATACCAAATGATGCAAAATTAATTTGGAAACAATCCTTAGGTGAAGTTTGGTATAAAAATAATGTATTTTATGGATATTTTCAAGAGGAGAAATCACCCGTAAAATCTAAAGAAGATTTTAATAAAAATTTTGCAATTAATTTAATAAAAAATCCCAATGCATATTTCGATATTTGTATAAATTTAATTGATTTTTATTTTAGTTATTTCTTGGAAAAAAAAGGAATTTATCGAATACATTCCTCATGTATAAGTAATGGAAAGGAATGCATTTTAATTATTGGCCCCAAAAATTCTGGAAAGAGTACTTTTGCTTTATCCTTACTAACAAATCAATATAAAATGGTTTCGGACGATCAAACCTTCATTATAAGAAAAAAAAATCAGTTTAACATTATTCCATTTTATCAATTGATGAAAATTAAACAAAAAAATATAGAACTTATTCCCACATTTCTTATTTCGAGTATTAGTTTAAAAAAAGACTTATTTAATTATCTGGCCCCAGAGCTTCAGGTAGCATCTAGATTGAAATCAAGCTTTGGAGATATAAGCACGATAGTAGATCTTGGAAAATCTGGATTTAAAGTTGAAAAAAAGTCATTGCCTTTAAAAGCTATTGTTTTGATGAAATTAACAGGTAAGATAAAATCTAAGATAAAACTTATTGATTCTACAGATTGTTATAAAAAAATAATCCCTTTTTTCTTTGAAAAAGATTTATACAAAAAAGACTATCTCATCGATGAGAGAATGAGTAAAATAAGGGAAGATTTTTGTACAAATATGTGCGCAAAAATACCAATGTATGGGTTAAAATTTGGTGTCGATTACCCAAAAATTGGATTAAAAGTAAAAAAAATAATGAAATTTTGAGATTAATTATCAGATTCTTTTTTTTCAACTGTTTTAATGGAAACTATTCCGGGAATTATTTCAAATTCTGCTTCTGTCGTGCCAACTTGTTCGCCATCTAGATCAACGAATATAGGTGATTCTGAAATGATTTTTATTTTCTTACATCTTTGATGCTCAGTTACACCTTCCAAATCCAAATGTTCCCCTTTATAAATTTTTTTAAGGTTCTTCAACAATCTCAATTTTCCCATGTCTATTCCTGAAACAACATCTAGTAATCCATCATCATTAATCGCGTTTGGGCATATCATCATCCCGCCTCCAAAATATTTTCCTACTGCGAATGCTGCAAGATTTAAATTACCTTCAAATTTATTATTTTCATCATCATCAAAAATAAATGTAGATTGTACGGGTTTATGATGAAGTATCCCACGAATTGAACCTATCAGAAAAGAAATTTTTCCTCCTAAACGTTTGGTTGTTCTATTAACTCTATCAACAACATCCCCACTTAAACCTACGTCTCCAACATTTATAAAATAACGACTTACTTTATTTCCATCAAAATCTACGTAACAAGCTTTTCCAACATCAACCTTTTTTATAATACCACTTTTTAAAATTTCAATTTGATCAGAAATTTCCTTTGAATGACCCAAAGTTTTTATTGTATCTGAGCCTGTCCCACTGGAGAAAAATCCTAATACACAATCTGGATCTATTATTTCGTCATTTTCAAAAAATCCATTAAGAACTTCATTAAAAGTTCCATCTCCTCCCACTGCTATAATAAATTTTTCACCATCTTTAATTTTTTGTCTAACAATTTCTGTTGCATGATTTCTATATTCTGTGAGTTTAAAGTCATATTTTAAATTGTTTGAATCTAATAATGGTTTTATTTCCTTCTCCCATTTTTCCCCTGTTTTTCCATTCTGAGATTTAGGGTTTATGACAAAAAACATTATTCATCACATTTTCCTTTTTTTTATTATTATTTGATTTCTATAATGAATTTAGCGGTTGCTAAATGTTCCCCATCTTGATTCTCAGACTGAATTTCGACCTTAATAAATTTTTTATTGTTTATGATTTTTTTATCAATTAAAATTCCTTTATGAATTAGAGTATCATTTTCATAAGCAGGATTTTGAAAACATATCTCAAGTTCCTTAATTTTTCCATTTTCACCAATCCAATCTGTAATTGTTTTTGTGAAAAACGAATACGTAAATACTCCCGCAATAACGATATCTTTATATCCTAAACTTTGTGCATATTTTAAATTATAATGTAATGGATTTATCTCCTTTACAATTCTACAATATTGTTTATTTTTTTCTGGAATTATTTTAATTCCCAGCTCTGGTATTCTTTGACCAATTTTTAATTCTTCAAAATAAAAACCATTATTCATAATTTTAAATCTCTTTAATTAATTTTCATAAAAAATTCATGATAATCAACAAAACAAACTTTTCCTTCTCCATTTTTCAAAGAAATTTGATACATTGTATCAATAAAATCACCCATTTTTCCTTTCTTTTGAATGACATTTTTTAAATCCATTTCTAATAAATAAGTAGTCTCACAATATAATTGCTCTTTAAATTCAATTTTGGATGATGTATGGATGATTCCCTTTATTTCCTTACCCATATGCTTCCCTATCCCTGTTGTAAAAAATTCATGCGTTATCGGAGAAATGAATGTTAATAAATAAGATTCTGGTATTGGAACTTGTTTATAACCTCTCTTTTTTGCTTCTGATAATTCTCTATAAATCAGATTTGTTTCATCTATAATTTCACAAAACTTGACTAACTTTTTTAAAGGTAGTGTTAATTCTATTGGCCTCATTCTGCTATTTGCTTCTTTTAATATTTGTTTAATTTCTTCGAAATTTTTATCTTCCTTCATTTTTTTTACCTGTTTAATTTCTTTAAATCAGTAATACATGCCAATTGGGGAGGTATCAATTTTATTTCACCTTGATTATATTTTTTTAGAGCTTCTTTTGGTTCTAACCACCTGTAGTCTTCTATCTCTTTTGATAAAGATAAAACTTTTTGATTTTGAGGCATTTTTAAGGTAAAAAAATATGTATCATATCTAATTGGAGAAATTTCGGGAGTAATAAAATGTTTGAACGGTTTTAAATGGTGATAAATAGGTTTTAATTTGTTATCATTCAATATTTGAGAAAATTTTGATTCTTTTGTTAATAATTTCTTTCTTAATTCAATAATTTTGTTTAAATTATTAATTATTTCTAAATTTATTAGTTGATCTTCTTCATTAGTAACCAATAAAACTCCAACTTCTTCAAATAATTCTCTTATTGCAGTTATATAAAGAGCATGTATTAATTTTGTTTCAATATCTTTGTTTTCAATTTGAAAAAATCTTCTTGATTCATTTGAAAAGTTATTTTCAAAATAATTAATATCATTTAAAACTTGATCATCAAATTCCATTTTTCCACCAGGAAATGCATGAAATCCCCCTAAAAATTTCATATTTTTATGTCTCTTAATCATTAAAATTTCAGAGTTAGGTGGTATATTTCTTAATAATATTACTGATGCAGCTAATTTGGGTTTTACAGGTTTAGATAACATAGTACAAATCAAAATATGAAAATTTTAATTTTAAATTTTCTAATCTAATTCTAATTCTAATAATTCTAAATCCTAAAAAAGCTTTTTATTAATGGATTATTAATTTTCATGATAGATGAAAATCGGTGATTCTATTAACGATACAAGTAATGCCATAAAACCAATAAGATTAAAATCATTAGATATCTTTCGAGGATTCGGCGTTATTCTCGTAATTATTTCTCATGGATCACATTATTGGTGTAATGATGTTTATTCAATTCCATTTTATATTTTTAATAGCTTAATTCCTTTAGGTGCACCACTTTTTATGTTGTTAATTGGAATATCAATGATTTTTATGGTAGATACAATGAAAATAAATGGAAAAAGTGATAATGAAATTAGAAACCTCATAATAAAAAGAGGTTTATTTTTAATTGGTTTTGGCTATTTTTATAATTTTATTGCAGAGGCCTTAATATTTTTAATAGCTCCTTATTATATTTATCCCCCTAATTCTGCATTATATATTATTTATGCGAATTCATCATTCTGGGATTGGTTAACATTATTTGGAATTTTTCATATCCTTGGATTATGTCTCCTTGTAAGTTATTTCTTATATAAAACTCCCATAAAAATAAGAATAGTTGCTGCAATTAACGTATTAATCATTACTATTATTATTACTTACTTGCCATTATTCTTTGGCGGTATACCATTTCACACGTTTCAACCTGATTGGCATTACGTACCAACAGCTCATCCGATTACTATAATCCTAGATATCTTATTCTATGGACAATATCCCATTTTTCCTTGGATATTTTATGCCATAGTAGGAACAATTGTCGGAGAAACGTTATTAGAACATATGAAAAAAAACGAACCACAAATGTTTATCAATAAATATTGGAAAAAATTAACAATTCTACTAACATCAGGATTGATATGTCTAATTTTCATTTTTATTCCAGGATTTTTTCCAGAAACCACGTTATATGTACTTTTTATTACCGCTGCATTGATATTACTATATATGCTCGTTTTTAGATATATTGAAATAAATCACAAGGAATCAAAAAAACTTGATTACATTCTAGGAATGCTTGGTAGATTTTCTTTAAGCATTTATTTTTTAACGGGTTTACTAATGGTTGATCTCTTTCTCATCATTGGCGTATTAATACAAATTCCATTACTGGGTACCATGCCTTTTTGGCTTGTAGTACCATTAGATGTCTTATTTATCTTATTGTTTATTTTATTAACAAATGCTTGGGCAAAAAATGACTTTAAATATAGCTTAAATTGGTTCGAGAGAAAAATTACAAGGTGATTTTATTAACAACCTAGAAAATAGGATTGAACCTCCACGATTAAAATCAGTAGATGCTTTTCGAGGTTTTTGTGTTATTTTATTAATCCTTTCCCATTCTTCAAATTACTGGGTAGATAATACAAATTCAATTTTATTTGGAATATTAAATAGTCTCGCTGCAGTTGGAGCTCCAATGTTTTTTATCTTAGTAGGAATCTCAATAATTTTAATGAAGGATAGAAGAAATCAAGCTGGACAATCAGATGAACTTATAAAAAAACATGTTTTAAGAAGAGGTTTATTTTTAATTTGTTTTGGATTCATTTATAATATCATCGTCGAAGCTGCAATTTATTATATATTTCCAAACTTTGGTTTTTCACCTTATTCTGCAGTATTTAGAATCTATACAAGCACGAATTTTTGGGATTGGCTATTTTTATGGGGAATCTTTCATTCAATTGGATTGTGCTATATTATTAGTTATTTTTTGTTAAAAGTACCAAAAAAGACCAGATTGTTTATTGTCATCGGAATTCTTTTATTTAATTTAATTATAGCTTATCTTCCATTAATAAATGGTCAAGGACCAATACATATCATACGAATGGGTTGGTATTATTATCCAACTGCGCATCCTTTGGTTTTTCTCTTAGATATTTTTATTTATGGGCAATTTCCATTGATCCCATGGTTATCTTTTGTCATAATAGGAACAATTCTAGGACAATACTTGAAAGAAGCCATTCAAAATAATGAATTGAGTAAATTTTCAAAGAGAAATTGGAAAACTGGAACAATAATTTCTCTTGTAGGTATCGGAGAATTGATTTTACTTATGTTCCCTGGATTTTTTCCTGATTCAACATTATATGTTATTTTCTCTATAGGAATTTCCATGCTTTTTTTCCAAATATTTTATGTTTATTATGAATTAGATAAAAAACAATCAAAAAAAATTGAAATTCTCCTAATAAAAATGGGCAAATTTTCTTTAACATTATATTTTTTTACAGGATTATTATTTGTTGACTTATTTCTCTTCTTAGGACTTTTATTACAATCGCAATTACTTGGAAATTTATCAATAATTATGGTAATGCCATTAAGTTTTACCTGTGTCTTTCTATTCATCCTCATTTCAAACTTATGGGAAAAAGTAGATTATAAATATAGTTTAAATTGGATTGAAGATCAAGTTACGGGATAAGCTCTTGAACATTTTTATCCTTTCTTATCAACAAATGTTGTGGTTTTGGATAGGGAAAGTGCGTAGACCAAGTTTGTGTATAAGCACCTGCATTAGTTATTAAAATGTTATCTTTCATTTCAATATCTTTTATTGTAAGATAGTTTTTAGCAAAGAAGTCCATCTCTGAGGGTAAATTACCCAATATATTTACTTGTTCAATATTGGGTTGAGTGATTTTATTTATGCAGAAGAATTTAAAATTGGATTTTGATGTCCGAGGCAAAAAATTAGTACCTATATTTAATCTTATCCATTTTTCATCAAAATCATTAAAGATATCCAGTATTTTAGAAAATACCATACCTGCATCACTAATAAAATATCTTCCTGGTTCAAAAATTATGTTTTTATTATTAAAACCTGATTCTTCCATTCTATCTTTTATTGATGAAAATATTTTATCTAAATCTTCTAATTTCAAAATTGATGCTTCTGGAAATCCTCCTCCAAGATTAAAAGAATCTATGGAATTAAATCCCATGCTTTCTAAAATCTCATATGTTTCTAGAATCAAATTCAAATTTTCGATATACAAATTTTCCTTCATCATTTGAGTTGAATAGTGAGAATGTAATCCAGTTATTTTTAGAGATGTATTATCTAATAAATTAATTATTTTTTGACAATTTTCTTTTGAAATTTTAATTCCTAACGTTTTTTTATATGAATTAGGTCTAATACGAATCATAATATCTAGTACACTTTGTAAATTCTTAGATAAATCTACAATTTGTTCCATTTGAGGTAGTGACCAACATCCAATATTATTTATTTTTTTAGAAAAAATTAGTTTCAATAATTCATTTGTTAAGTAAGGAGTTCCAATGCATATATTATCATTTTCAAGTTTAAGTCCTAATGCTTGATCTAATTCTTGCAAGGATACTACTTCAGCACCAATTCCCTCAGAATGAATGATTTCACATATTTGGGGAAAGGGATTTGATTTGTAGGAATAAAATATTTGAAATCTTTTGAAATAATTCTTCAATAATTTTAAAAATCCCTTACAATTTAATCTGATGACTTTTTCTGAGTAAATAAAAAAAGGACTTTTATATCGATCTATTAATTCTTGCGCCTTAATACCATCTACATATAAATCAGAATTATTTCTTACTGTTAAAACGGGATTTCCAGAAATTTTTGATTTCAATATTTATCTAATGCCTCTTTATATATTGTTTCTATTCGATTTACTAAATTTTTATATGTATAACCATTCTTGATGATTTTATTATATCCTTCCTTTCCCATTGACTCCCTTAGATCTTCGTTTTTTAACATGTAGATAATTTTTTTTGAAAGATCTAGTGGATCATTAAAATTTGTTAATAACCCATCGTGTTCATTTTGTATAATTTCTTGAATTGCATTAATGTTTGAACCAATTACAGGTTTTTTAGAAGCCCAAGCTTCTAAATAACAAATCCCAAAAGCCTCGCTTCTTGAAGGCATTACATATACATCACTAACTGCAAAGGCACCTCTTTTTAATTTAGAAAAATATGGTAAAACACCTAAATTGAGAATATTTTTTTTATATTTTTTTAATTTTTTATTTTTTATAATAAACGCTTTTGTACTTGGACCAATAAATACAAATTGTACATTTGGTATCTCTTTAACAACAGATGGAATGCTATCTAAAATGGTCAAAGCACCTTTTTCAAAATTTTTATGCCCACAAAATAGTATTATAGGTCCTTTTTTTTCGTGTAAATCAAGGAACCATTTATTTTTTGTTTTTTGATATTTTTCAACATCAACTGCCATGAAAATTTTACGAATTTTATCTTGTGAAATTATTCCATTTTTTATAAGATAATTAGATTCTGCATCACTATTTGTTAAGATAAAATCATGAGAATTTAGAATGTTAATATATGATTTAAATTCGTAACGCGGATTTTCAAAATGATAAAATGGCGTGCAGATCTTGGGAATTTCTTTAATTTTACCAATAATGGCAGAATAAAGTACTGAAGCATAAGGAATTGCTATACTATGAATTAAATCCGCTTTAGTTTTCAATAAATTTTTAAATAATTGAGGACTATATGGTCCATTTATTAAAAATTTATATAGATCATTAATATTAAAACTAAAAAATTTAATATATTTAATTAAGTCATCGATATTTGAATTTAAAATGCTTTCAACTAATGAACTTTTGAACGAATAGTCAATTGGAAATCGATTTATTTGAAGTCCATTAATTTTTTCTTCTGTTTTTTGATGAATTTTTTCAGAAGGATTTCTTAAGTTAATAAAATCTAAAGCATTTGAAGTTGATATCTTAACTGTATGACCACGTTTTGCTAATTCTTCAGAAATCCTAAGGAAATAAAATTCAGCACCACTCAAGGATAATTTCTGCGGACAATGTAAAATCTTCATCAATTATGTTGTAAAGAAAAAAAACTCTTTAAATTTATGTAATAAAAAGAAAAATTTAAATTATAAAATAAGATTAATTACAAAGATTTTTTACTGATTTAAACTAAATTTTAAAAGTATGATTTAAAATGGATCCCTTAAGAAACTTTTTTTTTCCAGAAACAATCGCTATAATAGGTGCTTCAAGACAACCATTTAAATTTGGTCATTATTATTTGAAAACCCTTCTAGAATTCGGATTTCCAAAAGAAAAACTTTATCCAATAAATCCTTCCAAGGAAATTATCTTAGGCCTTCAAAGTTATGCATCATTAAACGAAGTTCCAGAAAATATTGGGCTTGCTTATATAACTGTACCCGCTAAGCAAGTAGTCGAAGAATTACAAAATTGTATCAATAAATCTGTTAAATGTATCATAATAATAAGTTCCGGATTTAAAGAATTAGATGAAAATGGCGCTGAATTAGAAGAAACAATTAAGAAGCTAGTAGCGAACAATTCAATAAGAATAGTAGGACCAAATTGTTTTGGAATATATTGTCCAGAAGGTAAAATAACTCTTCTTCCAGGAGAAAAATTTCCTAAAGAGAAAGGCGATGTCGCAATATTCGCTCAATCAGGAGGTATCACGGTATATTTTATTGAAGAATTAATCTCTAATAATATTTTTTTAAGCAAAGCAATTAGTTACGGAAATGCTTGTGATTTAAGTTTTGCAGATTTTCTTGAATATTTGCAGGAAGACAATAATACAAATATTGTAGCTGCTTATATTGAAGGTTTGACTGAAAGCGATGCAAAAAAAATTCCAAACGTAATGAAAATGATCAAAAAACCAACAATTATTTATCGTGCGGGACTTTCTGAAGATGGTTCTCGAGCAGCAAGAAGTCATACGGGATTTTTAGCTGGTAAAAAAGAACTATGGGACGGATTTTTTAAACAAAATAACATTATCCGAGCAAATTGCTTTGATGAATTAATAGATTACACTACTATTTTTCATTACATCCCAAAATTAAATGGAAATAAAATTGGAATTATTGCTGGTGGAGGCTCTATAGGAACAGAACTCTCAGATTTATGTAACTCGTATGGATTAAAAGTTCCAGAATTATCACAAAGTGTTCAAGAAAAGATACAAACTCAATTAAAACTAGCAGGAATGATACCAAGAAATCCAATTGACCTTGGAAATCCTACTTACATGATGACCAATGATTTTTCTAGGGTATTATCATTTTTAGCAAGTGATGAAAATATAGATTTAATTATTATTGATCAAGTAACAAATAGAATAGCTAAACAAGACTTCAAAGCATTAATTAGGATATGTAAACGTTTTAAAAATGAAAATGAAAAACCAATTCTCATAACTTTAAGACAAACAGTGAAACGATTGGAAGATATAGATATTGAAATACTTGGACGCGAGATTAAGCTAGAATATGAAAAAATTGGAATTCCGGTTTTTGATAATTTTACTCGAGCAGTTAGAGCAATTTCTAAATTATTTCATTATACTTCAAGAAAACAACTGAAATAAATAAATGTTTTTACTTTAAAACATAAATTTCTCATTTTTATTTTATTTAAAAGAAAATTTATGTTTGCATAACTTAAATATGATGAATTTATTTAAAGTAGTACTGTATATTACATTTAGATGCCTTCTGTTAAATATTCTTCTAAAGGGGATCTTCCAAAAATGCAAAATTTCGAGAATTTGTTACAATATGAAGAAACCACTGAAGGTAATCGTATTTACATAAATTTTAATAAATCATTAAATTTAAGCCAATTAATTGTTAAGGCATATTTAGAAGGATTATCTGAATTTTGCGTTAAATTTGAAGTACCTGTTCAATTAAAGCAATATCATGAAATGATGGAAATAATTTCTAAATTACCTGGCTTTGAAATTATAAGCATAGACCGAAATGAAGTTATATTTAAAGATATCTGTGATCTTGAGAAGATGAAAGGTCTTAATAATAAATTATTTCAAAAAAGATTAAAGAAATTAAAATTTAATAAATAATCCTCTTAACTCCTTTATTTATATCAAATTAATATTGAATGTTTAACTGATCATTTAAAGAATTGTTTTTTAAGTCCATGGAAAATGATTAGTTAGTGTGTTGATGACCATGGAGAAATTTCAATTACCCGTTCTGTATGTTGAAGCGCCAAGCTTAGGAGAAGCATGGATTAAAACCTTAAAAGCCGTTTGGGATCATGGTAAAATCATGCCAAACCATTATGAGGATCTTCCATCAAAAGAAGCAACCGTAACCGTGAATGTGACCAATCCCTTAAGTGAACCTCGGATTCATAAAGCGGATTATGTGAGCACCTCTGATATAAAATTAAATCCAACTTATGTTGATGAAGTATTAAAAGGTACTATCGATCAGAAGGTTGATGAGGGAAGTTTATCTTATACCTATCATAGAAGAATTTGGAACTGGGGAAAACGAGTTAAAAAACATGATGAATTCTTAGAAAAAAAAGGGTTACCTATAATTCGATTTTTTGTAAAAGACGAATTAAAAGAAGACTTGGGTATTAATCAGATGGAATACTTGATAGAGAAGTGTGTAGAAGAGAGTATTTCGAGAAAGCTTCAGGTAGTCACATGGGCTGCCTGGAAAGATTTAAAAGTTAGTGGTGCCCCGTGTTTACAACGAATTTGGTTTAGGATTGTTGAAGATCAAGAAATAGAGAAAGAGAGGTATTTAATTATGCAGACTTCGTGGCGCTCCAGAGATCTGTATAAAGCATGGGGGAGCAACTGTGCTGGACTTGTAGAGGTTGGAAAGTGGGTTGCTTCTGAGCTTACAAGAAGAATGAAGACACAAATAGATCTCATACAATATGTTGATTTTTCAAATTCTCTTCATATTTATGGTAGTGATTTTCCAGAAATTGAACGAACATTTACAATTTTAAAAAAAAGAGGCGAATTACCTTAATTGGTAAAAAAATAATTTAGCTAGTAGAAAATAACTTTTCACTAGGTCAAGTAACATTTGAGTGGGTCTATTTTTGCCAAAATTCTAAAGATGTTTTTCAATAAAAATATATATTCTCTAATTATTGAAAGAGGGGAATAAAACATATTCAAATGAAAAATACAATCAAATAGAGAATATTTTATCGTTTTAGACCATTAAATTCTATAATATATTCATTTTTATCTAAGTTTATTATAGCCTTAAATTTATAGAGAATAGTTTTATAATTTAAATTCAATTCAAAATTTCTAAAAATTCTCTATTTGTTAGATGGTATTATTTCAAAGTAGTTTAAATTATTATTTTTATCAAATTTAGATTTAATCATTTCTTTTTTAAATAATATTTTTAATTCTTCATGAATTTTCAAAAAAAATTCATTAATTTGACTGGGGGTTAAATATACACGCGAATTCTTGAAATTTAATTCCAAAGCTTTACCGGAGCGAGTCATAAATCCATGTTGAAACTTGATAAAAGCAGGATATTCATCAGGTATTTCTCTAATATCAAATCTTAAATTACTTATCTTTTTTATTCTGCCATTTTGGAAATCTTTTAATGGAAATGAGAAAACTTGCTTTTCCTTTTCCTTATTTTCAATAAATATGTGCAATTTTTCCTTATCTATTTCATACGTCAATGTTGAGATATTCATTATTTGGGATGACTGAATGTTATTTAAATATTTAAAAAATAAAGAACCAAAAATAAAAATTGATATCATTATAATTAAAAAAATTATAACAATAAAAAATTCAAATCCCCTAAGTATGAAATTTGGAATTGTTATTAATGATGCGATAAAGATGCTAATTGTTAAAAGTATCTCACCTTTAATGAAAGTTTTTTTCAAGGTTGATTTAAGTAAAGCAAAATCAATTTTTATTTCGTCTTTAAAGGAATTCATCAATTTTTATCAACTTTTCGCATTTAAAAATTTTTCTTTTTGATATTTTTATAAATTTAATAAAATATTTAAGAAGACAAGAGCTTCTACTATAAATAATGCACCAACTACTATTAAAAGAACCGCAGCAATAGGTCCCCAAATGGGAATTTCACTAAGAATTACTCCAAGTAATGCACCTGTGATAAAAAACATTCCTATGATTGGGATTAAAAATAACGGAATTTATGTCAAAAATACTGCATGTTCTAAAAATTGAGCAACGCCACATACACCCGCAAAAATAAAAAAAGCTCTGATAATAAGTGCTCCTATTATTTCTGCCATTAAAATCGATATTGCTTGTAAATTTGTAATAAAAAAATTTAGTCCTTCCTAATAGTCAATATATTGACTAATAAATCCTAGAAATATATCAATAATTGGTTATTTGATAATTCTATATATTGTAATTCAAAGAAATTTTTTTAAAATTATTTATTAGTAACGTTTGCTCTCTGAATTAAAATATTTTTAAGGTCCTCCGCTAATTGACTTAATTTTGCAGATGTTGAAGTAATTTCTTCCATGGATGATGTTTGTTCTTCTGAGGATGAACTTATTTCAGACATTGCAGTAAAAGTTTCTTGACCAGTCGTAGCAGCAACTTCAATTTTATCTGTAATATCATTAATGAAATTAACAGTGTCATTTATTTTATTAATGATGCTTATAATGTTTTCACTAGAATTACCAACTGCAATTTTTGATTCTTCAGCAAGTTTTCGGACTTCATCTGCAACAACTGCAAATCCTCTTCCATGTTCGCCTGCGCGACCGGCTTCAATACTTGCATTTAAGGCAAGTAAATTTGTCTGTTCAGAAATGCTAGTTATTATATCCATGATCTTTTTAATATTATCACTAGAATGTTTGACATCTATTGCGAGCGTGTTTATTTTAAGGGCAGATTCTTTTATTTCCGAAAGTTGCCGAACTTGCTCCTTAGCTCCAGAAGATACTTCTACCGTTGTACTTGCAATTTCTTCTGCTGAAGCATTCACTTCACTTGCATTAGCAGCTAATTCTGTTGCAATATTTGAAACATTGATACTTACTTCACTTCCTTGTTTAACAACGTTTTCTAGATTTAACCGTGATGATTTCATTACTTTAGTAATGTATAACATCATTAATATAGCAAAAGCAAATCCAGGAGGAAGAATTATCATGATGATTATAAGATCACCTTTAAAAACGGATACAAGTATAATCACTAAGAATAGTAATCCACCGATTGCACCAAAATATCCGACAGAAGCTTTGAATTCAGATGATCTAAAATTTCTTTTATTATAAATATAGAATATAAAAATAAGCACTAAAATACAAACTACTAAAATAGTTAAAAGCCATTCTGTAGGTATAAGAATTTGCAATTATATCACCTCTAAGAATTTCCAAATTAAATTGATTTTTAAAAATCTAGTAGTTATAAAAATATGCATTATTTAAATAGTTTTGCAATTTATTTAATAGATTTTAAACTTTGGCTAAAGCCCAGAATAATAGATTTCAAATGAAAAAATATATTTTTTTAATTGCTTATAATGTTCTTAATCATATGTTCAAAAGACTAATTGGATGAATTTAAGATAAAAATAATACATTATGATGTGAATTCCTTAAAAAAAACAACAATATGAAAAATTACATTATAAATATTAGATGTTTATATACTGATATATTTACTAAAATGTTTTTTATTTCCATCATGAATGAAACTGAAACTAGCTAAATTAAAAGAAATTAATCAAATTTAGTCTATTTATTAGTTATTTTTATTTTCTGAGTTAAGATATTTTTAAGTTCCTCTGCTAGTTGACTTAATTTAGAGGACGTTGAAGTGATCTCTTCCATGGATGATGTTTGTTCTTCTGAAGATGAACTTATTTCAGACATCGCTGTGGATGTTTCTTCACCTGTCGAAGCAGCAACCTCGATCTTCTCTGTAATGCTATTAATAAAATTAACAGTTTCATTTATTTTATTAATTATGCTTATAATGTTTTCACTAGAATTACCAACTGCAATTTTCGACTCTTCAGCGAGTTTTCGGACTTCATCTGCGACAACTGCAAATCCTCTTCCATGTTCACCTGCACGCCCTGCTTCAATACTTGCATTTAAAGCAAGCAAATTTGTCTGATCAGAAATATTAGTTATTACATCCATGATCTTTTTGATATTATCACTAGAATGTTTGACATCTATTGCAAGCGTGTTTATTTTAAAAGCAGATTCCTTTATTTCCGAAAGTTGCCGAACTTGCTCTTTAGCTCCAGTAGATACTTCTACTGTTGTACTTGCAATTTCTTCTGCTGAAGCATTCACTTCACTTGCATTAGCAGCTAATTCTGTTGCAATATTTGATACATTGATACTTACTTCACTTCCTTGCTTAACAACGTTTTCTAATTTCAATTTTGATGATCTAATTTCTTTAATTATATATCTAATTATTATGATAGCATATGCAAATCCAAGAGGCATGGATATTAGCGTAAATATAAGATCACCCTTAAATACGGATAAAAGTAAAGTAAATAGAATTAATAATCCACCAATTGCGCTAATATATCCAACAAAAACTTTGAATTCTGTTGATTTAAACTTCCTTCCATTATAAAAATAGAATATTAAAATTAGAGCTAATATAGAAACTACTATAGCAGTTAAAAGCCATTCTGTAGGTATAAGGATTTGCACCTATATCTCCTCCTAGAATTTCCAAACTGAATTATTTTTTTAAAATCTAGTTGAGGTAAAAATAAGCGTTATTTAAAAAGTTTAGCAATTTTTCTAAAAGATTTTAAATAAATATTAAAATTCTGAATAAAGATATTCAAATTATATAATTAATTTTTTTAATTATACATAAAATTATTAATTATTTATTCAAAAGGCTAATTGGGCGGATTTAAGATAAAAAAAATACATTTTGATGTATATCGCTTAAAAAAAACAAAAATAAAAAATTCTATTATTAATATTAGACATTTATGTATCAATTTATTTACAAAAATAATTTATCAAGATTAAAAAAATTGAAATTTTTTAATAATGATTTATCTTTAACTTTTTAATGCAATTTAAAGAATTTATTTTTCTAACTTAAAAAAAGGTAAGAAAAACATGATTGCAACAAAATTGAAAGATAATATTTATTGGGTGGGTGCAAATATTCATACTGAAGACCTATTTGAGGGTATTTGGCCTATTCCTCATGGCGTAGCTCTTAATTCATATGTATTAAAAGGTGAAAAAATAGCAATAATAGAATTAGTACGAGAATGGGGAGGTGCTGCTCAAGTCCTTATTCAAAATTTAAAATCACTATCTATTGAAATGAAAGATCTTGATTATGTTGTTTTAAATCATCTTGAACCAGATCATACAGGATTCATGCATTTACTTGACAAAATCGCACCAAATGCTCAAATCTTAACAACTCAAAAAGGTGTGGCACTTGTTAAAGCTTTTTACGGAATAGATGAAAATGTACAAGCAGTTAAAACTGGTGATGAAATAAATCTTGGAAAAAATATGAAATTAGCTTTTACAGAAATTCCTAATGTTCATTGGCCTGAGACCATGGCAACTTATGAGATAAATTCAAAAATATTATTTTCAGGAGATGCATTTGGGGCATATGGCGTTCATCAAGGCAGTATTTATGATGATGAAACACCTGTGGTCAATAAAGCTTATTGGGAAAACGAAATGCTCAGGTATTACGCTAATATAGTTGCTACATTCTCGCCAAACGTTATAAAAGCAATTAATAATTTGTCGAATATAGAAATCACAATGATTGCACCATCCCATGGATTAATTTGGCGAGGAAGACCAGATATAGTCATCAAAAAATATCAAAGGTATGCTAGCTACAATCAAGATTTTGCAGAACCAGAAATATGTATTGTCTGGGGAAGCATGTATGGAAATACAGAGGTGATGTTAAATTCAATTCTTAAGGGCATTGCGGATGAAGGCGTTCAAGCAACAATACATCGGGTACCTAATGAAGATGTTTCATTTATTCTAGCTGATGCTTATAAATCTGCAGGATTAATAATAGGTGCACCTACGTATGAATATGGGATGTTTCCTCCAATGAAATATTTCATGGATCTTCTAAGAAAAAAACACGTGAGATATAAAAAAGTAATGTATTTTGGCTCCTATGGGTGGAGTGGTGGTGCTAAAAAGGATTTTGATGAATTGAGTCAGAATATGCATTGGGATTTTTTAGAACCTGTTATATTTAATGGTCATCCTACACTCGAAGAATTAAAAACAGGTGAAAAAATGGCACTAGAAATGGCAAAAGAAATTAAAAACATACCAACAAAAATTAAGAATGAAGATTATTAGATTAATTATTTATATACAAAATCTATATTTTTTAGTCTAAACTAGTAATTTAAAAAAATAATAAATTTTGGGTTGTTCTGAAAGAGTTGCAAAGAAATTTTTATCTCGATTTGGAAATTTTTATTATATATCTAGAGATATTTATATTATGGCAGATTTGCACTCTATTTTTGTATAATGCATTTTCAAAAAGAGAAGGAAAGGAAATTCAAGGAAATATCGCTTTAGGATCTAGTTTTTTCTTTTTAGGATACTCGCTTTATAAGCTATTTTCTCTCTTATATCACTATTATTTTGCTGAATTAGTCTTTCGATTATTAGATAGAATATTTTTAGTAATAGGAGTAATTTTTTTCATATTTATTTTAAATCAACTTTTTTTAAAACAAATTTTTAAAAGGGATATCATTAGGAGAACATACCTCATCGCTGTTTTAATTAGCATATCCATTTTTGTTTCTGTTTATTATGTTTTTTCTAATATCGAGAGTCTAATTTTATTAATAGTAGTGATGATTCCGCTTATTACCATTCTAATATATTATTCGGCAAAATGGGCTTTCTCATTGACTACTAGTCCAAAAAAATTCTATTATACTTTTATTATAGGATGTGTTTTATTCATAGGTGCTGCAGCTTTAGTTAGGGGAATTCAATTTTTTCCTCAAATAATTAATATTAGATTTTTATTTGATATATCCGAAATTATAGGATTATTTTTTATTTCGATAGGTGCATATGGGTTTCCCAAATTATCAGAGCTAAATTGGAAAAGTAATCTTATAAAACTATATGTGATAAAAACTGATGGAATCTGCTTATATGAATATTCTTTTATTGATGATATTGATGTTGATCGGTTTTTAATGAGTGGTGGAATTGCCACTATTGTTAAATTTGTTAAAGAAATGACTAAAAGTGATAAAATACTTTCAAGCATTAAACAGGGTGAAAAAAATATCATTGTTGAACAAGGAAAAAATGTTATTCTAGCATTAATGGTAAAAGTAGAACAAGATATTATTCAAGAAAAGATGAAAATGTTTGTAAAAGAATTTGAAACTTTCTTTAGAGATATAATTTCTATTTGGAAAGGTGATCTTGAATATTTTAAACCAACAAAAGCGCTAATTGAAAAAATTTTCAAATGATTTTTTATATGACAATTTTCAAAATGTTTTTTAATCGTGCAAAAAATGTATAATTTAATAATAATATTGTTTAATACTTCAAAGGATGGGTCAGATTGGAAGAATTTAGAAAGTTTTATGATGAAGTTAAATCTATGTCTAAAAAGGAATTAGTTAAAGCTGGGATTCCTAAATTCGTAGGCATGCTCAATAAAGCCAAAGAGATCGGTTTTGCCAAAATTGTTAAAGAATTTCCAGACATTACAGATGTTATTCGAAGTAAAACAGCTCAATTTGATGTTAAAGAAGGTATTAATATAATAAAAACATTTATGCCCATAATGTTTGATACTGTTGTAGATTATATTGATCATAATAAAGAAGTTCAAAAAGAAATTAATGAATTAAATAATGTATCTTTAACTTTAGCTCTTGATGATAGCGATTATGCAATAACTATTCTTATAAAAAATGGAAAATTCGAATACAAATTAGGTTATATTGATAAAGTTGACATCACCTTAAAAATGTCTAAAGCTACAATGCAAAAATTCATGACAGGTGACATAGATCCAATGACAGCATACATGTCAGGTGAAGTAAAGGCTGTAGGTGATATCAATAAATTGAATGAACTAAGATCTATTTTAAATATCGTTAGCGAAGAATTTGGTTTTGATCTGTTAACTGTTTGAATTTAAAATTATTTAATTTCTTTATATATCATCAAATTTTTTAAAGATAAGTTGATGAAGTAAATTAATATTTAAAATATTTAAAAGGTATATTAGATATAGATAATTCATTAAGAAAAAAATAAATGAATTATTTCTAAAGAATAAGAACTTTTAACTAGTCCACCAAGTTGTTGTCTTAATTTTACCAGGTGAGATTCTCTTTCCCGAATATTTTTCGACAATTGTTGAAATATATTTATAAGGTGTAAGGGATCCACTTTTTGGAAAATCCGAACAATTTATTTTTACTTCTTTTCCAGTTTCTAGATGAAATATGATCATCTCATCTTCTCCTACTTCCCAAAATGCGTAATTGGTAATTTCAGTAAACTTTTCCAATCCAGAAATCTCATGCCAATATAATGATTGTTTCCTCATAAATTTGCAATCCCAATAAATATTCTCCTTTGATATCACTAGAAAATGCATCCTTCTGAATAAAGCCCACGTTAAAAAAAGAAGCCCAATTAAAGAAATTGGAGTTGCTGGTATTAACCAGGTATTTCCTAATCCACCCATAGTCATAAACAAAAATATCAATGCTAAAATTAGCATGACCAATGAAGGGATTAAAACCCAGCCGTTAATTCTCTTATTAAAAACAAATGTTTTGCCTAATCTTATATTTTCATCTAAATTTGATATTTGCTTTCTAAAATCCATTTTAATTTAACTCCTTATTAATTTAAGATTTTAATTAATCTATAGGAATACAAATCCACTCCAACAAAAATCGATTCAATTTTTTTGATTTTTCTTCTTTTTCTGGGCTCTTTAAGGCATTTTTAGAATGCCTAATATTCCCACCAGTTTTAATTATTATTTCTTTCATATTACTCCTTCCTTTTTCTCTTGTAATTTATATAATTACAATAAATTCATTTATAATTTAAAATTGATCTTTAATAAATTCCCCAATTTCTCTGATTAACGGAGATAATATTGTAATATCTTGACAAAATGCCTCGATCTTAGCTAAACTTGAATTTAAATTAATTCCTCCATATATAGTAATCATCAAACCAATCTTGTTTTTATTAAATTTTCCTTCAGCGAAACCCTGAAGCTCTCCTACAAATACATCTTCAAGCATTTTTTCTTCTGGTATTGTTACAAATTCAAAATTATTAGAGGGTATTAATTGTTTTAACTTCTTAAAAATTAATTTAGAATTATAGGGTATCTTTATTTCTTCAGTTGCATTTTTATAATCCATCATTAAAAGAGTTATCTTTGCAAATTCCCCCGCATCAATTTCTTTTGGTTGTAATAATCCACAAACCACGTTAATTTCGTGTGGATTATCTTTAAACGTTTCTAATTTATCTTTATGATTGGTATAAGTTATTGTATAATTTATTTTTCCTTTCAAGAAATCCTTTGTTGGTCGAAATTCGAATGATGAAACAATAACATTTAGAGCATTTATTTTGGAGATTTTTTTTGTCTGCTCTGAAATTAATTCCAGACAATCTTTAGGATAGGAATTAATTTGAAAAATTACTTCACTAATTATATATTTTGTATCATTTTGTACCTGTAATTTGAAAATATATTTATCATCTATGATTTCATGTTCTATTTTAATTGAAACCTTTCCCTTTTCTTCTATTTTTATCGAAGGTTTTGCATCTATTGTTTTTATAGGCTCAGTTTTTGGCTTTGTCTGTATTAATTTAGGAGTTTGTTTGGATATTGGTGTTATAATATCAGATCTACGGGTACTAGTTTCGCTAGGAATCTGTGAATTTTCTTTATTGATAATGATTTCTTTTATTGATTCACCATGAACTTCATCAATAGGTGTTATATTTACCTGAATTGAATCTTTAATTCCAGATTTATTATAATATTTTTTCCTTTTAATTCTTGTATAGATAATTGATGTAGCTGTTATTACAGAAATTGAACTGAAAATAAATATTAATAAAATTATTGATTCAATTGAAATCTGAGAAACGATAATATCAAATCTTCCATTCCCTGCTTTTGCATGAACTCCAATATATATCATCATTGTCTTTTCGATATAAAAATCAACTATTTCGGGAGTCCTATAACCAGGAGTATCTTGAGTTTTAAAAATTTGAGTAAAATTTGCATTATATGAAATATTGACTTCAATATCCAAATCAGAATGAATCCCAATGAAAATACGGGTGTAGCCTGTTGGAACGGTAATATAATATGAATCATATTCATTACTTTTTAAATATTCACTAGATTTTGGATTGTTCAAATATAAAATAGTACTATCTGTTTGAATTACATTTGCATTAATTTTAACTGGAATTAAAAAAATTAAAAACAGTGATATTAAGAAAAAAAAAATAAAATTGCGTTTTTTCATTAATTATTCATCCAAATTTTAATTCTTTAAAAAATTCTAAACAGAATTTTTTATTGGTATCTAAATAATTGATAGTCTATATTTCTTTCAATCTTATAAAATTTTTAAATAAATCCCTAAATTTAATATCTATATCAATAATTGAAAAGTAAGAATTATCAATTTTTAAATATTACTCTATTTTAATCATAATATAAAAAATATTAAAAGATTTTTTGGGCAAACTTTCCCAAATTATTATCCCAAATATCTATTCCTTTTATAAATTTATCTAATTTGAATAATCTTGGATAGATTTGCTATTAAATTTCCTTTATTTCATTAATTTAATTCAAATATCAAATTTTAATTATGAAGATTTTTTTTATATAAATCAGAATAAATATAAAAAAAAGGAGAAATATAAATGGTAATTAGCTCTACTGCAGAATATAACACTATCGTTACAATGCTCGGTGCATTATGTGCTACTGTGCAAATAATGACGGGTTTTTTTGCGTTTTATTATAAAAAAAAGAAGTTTATGTTAAAATCTAATGAAATTCTTTTCAGATCTCACAGAGCTTTTGGTAGTTTTGCAACGGTATTTTATTTTTTAGGTCTTTTTGCAGGTTTAACAGGATTTATAGGTGCCATAACAGTTAATTCGCCTCCATTTGAATTTTGGGATTTGTCTTTTATAGTTCATACATGGCCTTCCTTTGCCGTTATAGTTGTATTAGTAGCGAAAACATACCTTTCGTACTTCAAAAAACAAACACTTTATAAAAGAGCAGGTTGGTTAGGTGTAGCTACTTTTATTGCTTGGGCATTCACTTGGATTACTGCAGGTATTTCATATTATTTAAGAACAATCCCTACAAATCCTCAACATCCGCCACCTAGCTTTCTGTTACCCTTCCCCATATTTCCACTTCAAATAGCACTTCCTTTTATAATCGGTGCAATCATTGGTACGTTAATTTTATGGCGAGCAAACATAAATGAAATTGAAAAATTAGCAAAAAAAAGTGAATAAAAGTATCTCTTTTTTAAATATCATATATTTTCATAAATTATAATAAGGTTCTGTATTACGTGAACTTATTAAATGGTTTAGTATGAAATATAAGGTCAGTTATATTTCTTTTAAAATTTCCATTTTTTCTATACTTTGATGAATTTTTTATAATTTTTTTGATATACTTGGATTTTCTCAATTTAACATTTTAAAAAGTACTATTTAATGAAAGAATTTTAATTAGAGTTTATCTAATTATTGATTTGAATAAAAATGATTTATTGGAAAAATATAATTCCTGGACCAGATCCACCTAATTTGGTATATGCAATTATTGAATGCCCTAAAGGTACTCAAAAAAAATATGAAATTTCAAAAACAACAAATATTTTAATGTTAGATAGGATTTTACATTCTAGTGTTGTATATCCTCAAGACTATGGTTTTATTCCTGGTACATATGCTGATGATGATGATCCATTAGATATTTTGGTATTGATTAATTCCCCGACAACTCCTTGTACAATAATAGAATCAATACCTATTGGGGTTCTTATAATGGATGATGAGAAGGGTCTTGACGAAAAAATTCTTGCTGTTGCTGCCAATGATCCTTTTTATAATTCCTTTAATGACATTGGTGAACTACCAGCACATTATTTAAATGAGATTAAAGAATTCTTTAGAACGTATAAGAATTTAGAAGATCAAAAATGTTCATGTGTGCGAGATTGGGAAGATAAATCCCATGCAAAGCTATTAATTAATGAGTGTATTAAGAAATTTAAAGAAAAATTTGGGGATATAGCAATAATTCAACCTTAATAATCTGAATTAAAGTTAAAAAATTTGATCAAAATAGCATTTTTTTGATAAATATTAATTTTTATTAGAACCAAGCAATTGGAAATCCTAAGAATCTATATGTAATGATTGTAAGATATACAACAATAAATCCAATTAAAAATCCAGAGATGAGTTGTGGTATTGTATGACCTCTTTGGAAGGATTTTTGCATTTTCCATTTTGCCCATGCGATTGGAGGAAGAAATAAAAATAATAAAGCAAGTAATTGGTATTCAGGCACCCCACCAAAGTAAGCGTAAGATATATATAACATCGTTATTGAGCTAGTAGCACCAGACATATGTAATGATGTCTTAAATTTAAGGCCCGATGTAATTACAATGTTTATTAATGCAATAATAAAATATGCCGTACCAAAAATTATAAAATTTCGCATGTTTACTAATAATATTTGATCAAGAATTATATACACAAGAATAACAATAAACCAACCAATTGAACTTAAACCCAATAATACAAATCTATCTTCTCGTTGGGTCGTATAAGACTTTATTTTTCCTTTTTTATTTAAGATAAAGACGGGAAGGAGTGGAAAAATTGAGATAAAAAAGATAGAAATAGTATCTATTATTATTTGATATATGTATATATGGGGATATCCTTGGTTTCCTAATGCAATTAATTGAGGTGAATGACAAATCGAATATGAAAACCAAATAATCAGCAAGATCTGAAATGGTGTAATGGTAGCAATGGTTATACCATAAGCTAGTTTTTCAGTTTTTGTTTTTTTTCTTTTAATTGGAGCTGGTTCAATCATTTCTCATTCTATCATTCAAATAAATTAATAATAAATTAAAAAAAGAATTGTTTAATATTTTATAAATTTTTTAATGTTTTTTTACTTTAATTTCTTTTAATTTTTCTGAAGATTTAAAAATAATATTGAATTATATCCTCTATATCTAATAAAATATCTTAATTTAAAGAGCTCAGAGAAAATCAATAATGGATCCATTCACGTTAATTATAATTATAATTTTTACGAGTAGTTTTCCCCTTTTTGTCTTAGTAATTTTAATTAAATATAATAAGAATAAAAAGTTTGAAAAGTTGATGTTTTTTTATTTAATATTATCTTCCTATATTTCTTTAGGCATGGCAAATTTTCTCTATGGTCTCATAAAGTTCTCTGCTTTTTACGGGACGCTAGAGTTGAGCTTTCTTTTTGTGCGTATTCATCATTCTTTATATTATCTTGGAATGTCATTTTTCGGTCATTTTTTAGTCCGTTTATTGTATGAAAATCAGCCTAAATTTTATAGATATTCAGCGTTGGTCTTAATCATTCTATATGTACTTATTGTTATATCATTCAGTGTTCTTCCTATAAATCCTATAAATTTAAGATATGATTATACAGATTTTTTAACAAGCATAACAGGTATTGGTGCTTTAGGGACGTTAATGGTCGGTGGGTTAATGTTCACTTATGCATTAATATTTAAGTTGAAAAGTAGTAAACCAGTCTCAAAAAATTTAATTATTTCAAAGATAATGATGGTAATCGGAGCCTGGTTGATTGGTATTTTTACCAGTGTTTTTTATATTATTAGTTTCGATATTCCCATGTTCATATTGATGGTAGGAGAGATAATTTTTTTGATAGGATATGTTTTACATGAACCATTTAAATTTTTAGTTGAAAATATAATACAAAAATCAAAACAAGATGAAATTTCCAATCAAATTAACGATTTTAAACACAATTTTGGATTTGAACTTCCCGAAAATTCACAAATAATCTTACTTTTTGATGATATTAACTTAAATAATAATCTTTTATCAAGATTATTATCTTATTTCAAAATTTCAAACGTGCAATGCGTGTTAATTACACAAAAAGGAAAATTCTTAAAATTGAATGGTTCTGATAGCAAAAATTTCAATATAACAGTTTTTGAATATTGTGTTGATAAAAACTCTGTAGGAGAAATCGAAAATTCATTAATTAGAGTCCCAATTGATTTAAGCATATTGTATGAAACTTTAAAAACCGCTCATCTCTCATTACAAGATAAAAAATATTTTTTACTTTTTGATTCGATTACCGATTTGATAAATTGGCATGGATTTAAACCCGTGTATCTCTTTTTGAGAAAGATAAACGATTTATTAAGAAACTCTAAGATTTCTGCATTATTTTCAATTCATTCAAATGCTCATGAAAGAACAGAATTAAATAAAATTTTAAATTCATTTGATGGAATTCTCCAGCAAAAAGAAAACACATTCGAGTTAAAAATCTTTGAATAAAATATTGGAATGTACTAAATGAACGATATTTTGATTATAAGAAAACCAAAGACTAATGTAGAATTAGAAAAAGAATATCAATTAAGATGGAGGATTCTTTTTGAACCATGGAATCAGCCAAAAGGATCTGAAAAAGATTCATTTGAAAAGGAAGCAGAACATTTCATTGCTATATTAAATGATCGAATTGTAGGAACTGCTCGATTTCATCTTCTAAAGGAGAAAATAGGTCAAATAAAATATCTTGTAGTCGATGAAAAATTAAGACTTAAAAAAATTGGGAGTAATTTATTAGAGGCAATTCATTATACGGCGAGAAATAAAGGATTACGCTATATTCTTCTTAATGCAAGAGAATCATCAAGACTTTTTTTTGAAAAAAAAGGATATGAAGTGATAGAAGAAGGTCCTTTATTATTCAACGCTATCAAATTATTTAAAATGAAATTAAATATTAAAAAAATAAAGCGTTTTTAATGAGTATATAAAATATTAAATTACGAAATAACAAATTAAAGGTATAATTGAATTTAAATTTCTCAGAATATTTTGAGATGAGTTTTTTTGAAAATAAATTTCTATAAAAATCAAAATTTTATGAATAATTATCTCTTGATTACAATGATATGCTCTTCAATTGCTTTCTTATTTGAAATATTGACATTTTATGAAAGTTTTCAAATCATATTTTTTGCTGAAATATTTATAGTGATTGATGGGATATTACTATTTACCTTAATTTTGTTGTTATATCAAAATATCAATAAAAATGATGAATTAGGTCAAAAAATAATTAAACTAAATTATGGACTTTTAATCTACATGGGTACTGTACCAGTTTTAATCATTTTGGGTATATTAGTTCCTTTTTTTTTATCGAGGCCTGGATTTATTCCTATTTATTCTCCAATCTTTTCGATAATCCTTTTTTCAATATTATTCGGCTATGGAGTTGGACTTTCATTATTTTGTTATTTGAAACGAAATGATACAAAAATCTGGAACTTTTAATTAAATACTTTTAAAATTTATATAACTATATCAAGTAAATAATTTGATATAAAATGAAGTTCAAACTTCCTTTAAAGAATATAGATCAAGATATCATTAAAGAATGTGTAAATATATTTAATGAAAATATAATCTCTGAATTAAAACGAAATTCTAATCTTCAGAAACATGATAAACTCGAAATATATATTAATAAAATTAATAATATTGAGATTTTTTTTCAAAAGAAGAAATTCCCTATCAAAGATGATTATAATTTAGTTTATTTTGAGAATTTTAATAAAAAATTGATCATAGGATGGGAAAAACATGTTGAAAAATATCGAATTTTATTGATTATTCTTTATCTAATTATGAAAATTGCCATAAATCGAATTCTTAAAAAAATAAATCAAAAAATTATAATTTTAGACAATTCGATATCAAATACTGAATTAGAAGAACTTATAGAAATGTTTATTAAAATTTTTTATCAAGACATCAAATTATTAGAAAAAAAAGAATCGAATTTAAACAATAAATTAAAAAAAGAATTGGAAGATTATCAAAATCATGTAAAACATTTTTTCAATCAATAACTAAAGAGATAACATAATTTTTTAATATTTAGAAAAAATATGTTTCTTAATTTATTTAATTTGTTTATTTATGTAAACGTTATGGATTATAATTCATAACGAAAATAAAGTAGGAATTAAAATTCAATATAATAGATATAATAACAAATCGTATAATATCAATAAAAATTAAAGGAAATTGAAAAAGATGAAAGGGTATGCAGGTAAGGCTCTTAAAATTGACCTAGATAAAGAGACTTTTACAATTCAAGAACTTGATTCGAAATTTTGTGAAGACTATATTGGTGGATATGGTTTTGGAGCAAAAATTCTTTGGGATGAATTACCTAAAGGTTGTGATCCTTTATCTCCTGAAAATGTTTTAATTTTTGCTCTAGGTCCAGCACAAGCAAGTCTTTTACCAACTGCATCAAAATATGGCGTTTTTGCAAAAAGTCCACTTACAAATGTATTTGGAATGGCAATTTCTTCAGGTAGTGTTGGTAGTCAAATGAGGCGTGCAGGGTATGATGCTTTAATCATAAAAGGAAAATCAAAAAAACCTATTTATCTATTTGTTGACGATGAAGAAGTTCATTTTATGGATGCTTCTCATTTGTGGGGTGAAAATACAAAAGATGCTTTTGAAACCGAAGAAATAATTAGAAAAGAATGGGATGATAGTAGAATAGCTGTAGCCTCAATTGGAGTTGCTGGAGAGAAGTTAGTAAAGATTGCTTGCATTACAAATGATAGAGGTCGCCAAGCTGGAAGAACTGGAATGGGGTGTGTAATGGGTTCAAAAAATCTGAAGGCTATAGCTTTTAGAGGCTCTCACGACGTTCCAGTTGCTGGAGATTTTCCAAAAGTAATGGCAAAATATCTAGACCTAATTAAAAGAGCTAATGGGAAAGCTACTATCAAATATCGAGACTTAGGTACTCCAATAAATACACTAGTTTTTAACAAATTAGGATGTTTACCAACTAGAAATTTTCAATCAGGATTTTTTAAAGGTGCAGAAGCTCTTTCAGGAGAAGCTATGAGAGATAAATGGGTTGTCAAGAAAGTTGCTTGTGCGAAATGCCCTATCGCATGTGATCATCTTTGTTTAGTAAAAGAAGGCCCATATAAGGGTGCGATAAGTTCAGTAGATTTTGAAAGTATTTTTGCTTTGGGAAGCTGTTGTTCTACAGATAATATGGAAGCGGTTATTGCAGCTATTGATGAATGTGATAAATTAGGTATTGACACTATGAGCGGCGGTGTGACTATATCATTTGGTATGGAAGCCTTTGAAAAAGGATTATTAACAAAAGCGGATACTGGAGATTTAGATTTTTCTTTTGGAAATGGGGATGCTGTAGTTCAAATGGTTAAAGATATTAGCAATAGAAGCACGAAAGCTGGCGATATTTTAGCGGAAGGTTCAAGGGGTGCAGCATTAAAACTTGGAAAAGATTCAATTAAATATGCAATGCAGATTAAGGGTCTTGAAATACCTGGTTATGTACTTCGAGCATTAAAAACTGCAGCACTTGGTTTTGGGGTCTCAATTAGAGGCGGCTGCCATTTAAGAAACGGAGCATATTCGCCAGATGTTGGAGGAAAGGTAGACCGAAGTATCGAAGAGCCTGACAGAGGAAAGCATGTTATTCCCACTGAGAATATGTATGGAGTTATAGATTCATTGATTGTGTGTAAATTCACGAGAGGAGTTTATGCTAACGATGCGGAAATTGCTGAAGTATTTCAAATGATAACAGATATACCTATGGACGATAAAAAATTAAATTTAACAGGAGAAAGAATTGTAGTATTATCTAAATGCTTCAATTTACGCGAAGGTGCAACCAAACAAGATGATATGTTACCTGCCCGATGTTACGAAGAAAAATTAAAAGATGGAGTAACCGACGGTTGGGTAATTGATAAGAAAAAATATGTCGAAATGCTTGATGGCTATTATAAATTAAGAGGCTGGGATAATAATGGAGTTCCTTCAAAAGCAAAACTACAGGAACTGGGTCTAGAATTTTGTGAAAAGGAAATGGCTATATTAAGGAAGTGATTATGAAAATGTCATTATTAAAAAGAGATAGAAAAACCATAATTTGTGATCCGGATAAGTGTACAGGCTGTGAGATCTGTGAGTTTATTTGTGCAGTTGTACATCACAATTCTTTCAATCCCTATCATTCAAATATTAGACGTGTTAGAATTGAACCCATTTTAAATTTCGCTTTAAGTTGTCAATTTTGCAAAGATCCACCATGTGTTCGAGCTTGCCCTGAAAAAGCGTTAACTCAAGATGATAAAACGGGAAGAATTCTAATCGACGATGCAAAATGTGATGGATGTGCCCATTGTATCAAAGCTTGCCCATTTGGTGCTGTTCACATTGATCTGACCAATGAAAAAGCACGAATGTGTGATCAATGTAAAGATATTGAGATAAATGATCAAAAAGGACCACAATGCGTTGTTTATTGTCCAAAGGAAGCTCTAGAATTCACTACATTAGAAAGTTATTCAGATAAGGTTGCACGAAAATCTGTTGAAATGCTGTTACAATCTTATTTAGAATGAAAATAATGGAATCTTTTTTTACTCTTTATTTTTCTATTTTTTTATTTTATTAGGAATTTAGAAATTGGGTAATTTTAATAAATTTTTTTAATTAATCTGGGTTTTTTTAGAAAAACTTTTAACTAGAACGGAACATTTTTCATCAATTCAATTGTTTCAGGGTCAAATTTACTCAAACAATGTGAAATTACTGGAACCACGCATCCACAGTTAGCACAAAGTGCTGGACTATTTCCCATGACACAATACTTCTTTTCCCCGTTTGGAAAATAACTCGCAGCACTTCCATTCTTGAATCCACAATCTTTAACATGAGCCTTCGTGATATAAGTCTCAAGCATTTTTTTAGTTATGATTACGAAATCACCATAATCCTCCTTTACTTTAGAAATTCGTTGTATTGCTTTTCGCCATTGTTTTGGATTTAGAAGTAAAGGATCTTTTGGATAACCTGTATAAAAAATTAAAAATAAACCCGCAACATTAGCGTCATATGATATTTTTGCAATTTCATCAATTTCATTATAATTTGAGCTACTAATAGAGCTTATTATATAAATTCGTTTATCATCTTGAATATTTGAAATGACGCGATCAAAGATTTTTGCTCCTCGTATCTTATTGTGAGTTTCAGCAGCTCCATCCAAAGAATTCCAAATAACAGGTTGTTTTCCTGGAAATTTTGGCATTTTTATGACTCCATTTGTTGCAATTTGAATGAAATCAAAGATTTTATTTGCTTCAAATAGAAGTTTCATCCTAAGGGTTGGCTCTCCGCCAGTTAAAGCAGCAGATCGAACACCTAATGATCTGTGATATTTGAAATTCTTAATCCATTGTTTATCTGTTAATTCAGTTGTTGGTATACCTTGCTCTAATTTTTCTTTAACAGCTTTATTAAAATAACAATGCTCACAATTTAAATTACATTTATACGTAATTTCATAATTAGCAGAAAGTGGAATATGTTTAATGGAGCTTTTAAACATCATGTATCCTATTTTTAGACCTCTTCGGACATTATCTAAAGTTAATGCTCTTAATATTGAACTTTCATTTAAACTCAAATTAACCCCCGAATAAAATAATAAATATGTAAACTATCGAATCATTATAAACATTATCTTAAAAAAAAATAGTATCAGAATGTAATTTCTTCTTTTAATATTCAAACCAAAGTTTTCCCAATATTAGTTATTATTTTTATATTAATTTTCAATTTTTTTAAATAAATTATAATTTTCATCCTTGGTCATTATTATGCTGTATAACCATAGCCAATGAGAGATAATCCAACCATTCTTATCACCATGGAAATACTATATAATATATATCTAAATGTATATTCATCAATCCTAAAATTAGCCACTCCCGCATCCACAAAGAGTTCCAAAAGCATTATTGTGCCAAACATATTAATGAAGAATCCTATAAAAATTGATAATGCTTTTTTCCTTGCCACTCCAATAGTAGCTCTAGCTAGATAGCCATAACATATTGGAATGATTAAGAGTACAATCGATAACGAGATAGTAATTAGTGTTTGAAACATAACTATGTCCGGAACAAGATATATTGCAATTAAAAAAACTGCATTTGAAATTGAAATGATAAATTTAGTCTTTTCTTTAAAAACCTCTTTTTCTGCAACAAAAATCATAAAAGAATAACCCACACTTTGAAACGCTATCGCAATCTTCCATATTAATGAATATGTTTGAAATAAATCATCATTAAATCCAGTTAAATAGAAATCAAAGTAGATTAATAAAATCCGACTCATACCGAACATTAAAAACAAAATAGCTATTGGAATTAATAATTTATGTTCTCTATTTTCTCTATATGTCTTAAACGTATAACCAGAAATAATCATTTTTACGATTACTAAAATAAAAGCCAAGATTAGTGCCAAATACATAAAAAAATTAGTAATTTCAGATTGCATGAATATTCCTCGTTTACATAATAAATTAAAAATTGACTCTTTCCTACTTTTTTAATGAGTTAAGTTAAAGATCATTGTATTGGTAAAAAATTTTATCGTTTTGAAAGTAAACATAGTTCTTTTATTCTATGAGAATTTATTCAAGGAATATAAACGAATCAGGAAAAAATATCTTGAAGAATTAGACGGAAGATTTGAAAAAAATCGTTGTTATATTATGATTATTGATACTTAAAGATAATTCAGAAAAGTTAGATATAAAATTGATTGATTTATGATGATTCTTGTTTTTGAAGTTTATCAGTTTATTTCATAAATTGGAAAAATATTTTTTATTTCATTTCAGTTTCAAATATGAATTATTCCTCTTTGATAATCAAAAAGAATTTAATGATATATTATGAATAAATTCGTAATGAATGATTTTCTTTTTATTAAAGCAGATAAGCCAATGTGGCCAGCATCAGCAAATATTTTCGCAATAAAAGATGATAATGGAGTAATTTTAATTGATGTTGGCTGTGGTTTAAAGAAATTTACAAAGAAACTTTTTCAAAACTTGGAAATTTATGGAATAAATATTAAAAAAATCCATACTATACTTATTACGCACGCACATCCAGATCATATGGGTGCAATGTCCACAATTTTAGAAAAGATTAATCCTAAAATTCTTATAAATACAACCGAAAAAAATAGTGCATTAAATATTAACTTACTTAATAAGTCATTTGATATGGATTTAGTAAATAAATATTTCAAATCTACTAATGCTGCATGGGATAACAAATTAAATATAAACGAACATTTCAAATTCTTATGTTCCATGTCAGAATTATCTTCAGATTGCCATATTTCAACTATAAAAGATAAAGATATTATTAAATTAGGTAATTATAAATTTCAAATTTTAATTTGTCCAGGTCATGCACCAGGTCATACTTGCTTATATGAAGTAAATCATAAATATCTTTTATCTGGAGATATTATTGGTGAAAAAGGGGTAACGTGGTATTCCCCAAGCTCTGGTGGAGTAACAAAAATGTTACAAAGTCTAGAACTAATAGAAAAGATGCCAATAAATTTTATTTTACCATCTCATGGATGTAAGATTCTTAATGTACAACAAAGAATTGATGAAATTAGATCAAAAATTATACAGAGAGAAATGATTATTTTAAATGAATTGAGAAATAAATCAATGCGAATAGATGAAATAGTGAATTTATTTTTTCCAAATAACTTAATGAAAGTTATTGGATTAATAATTGTTGAAAGTCATCTTCAAAAACTCGAAAAAGAAAATAAAATTAAACGATCCAATAATATAGTAAAAATAATCTAAATTTTAGATGTACCAACCACCTTTGATGTAGAGATATGCATTTACTGCCGCCGTTGCCCCTTCACCAGCACCTACGATGGTCTGGAGTAATCCACCAGTAATATCTCCTGCAGCAAAAACTCCAGGTATATTTGTTTCTTGTCTACGATTTACTATAATAAAACCATCTTTATCTAAATTAACTCTTAATTGTTTAGCTAATTCATTCTTTGGAAGTTCTCCCACGTTTACAAAAATACCATCAGCCTCGATTTCCATAATTTCTTGGTTTATAACATTTTGAATTGTTATTTTTTCAACTACTTCTTTACCTTTTATCTCTTTTACTATAAAATTCCATTTTTTATTGATATTAGAGTCGCTCATAATTTGATCAACGAGAAATTGTTCAGTTCTCATTTTATCACGTCTATGTACCAATGTAATTGCATTTTTTAATTGTTGAGATAAATAAATTGAACTTACAGCAGCCGAATAAGAGCCTCCAACAACAACGACATTCTTATTTTTAAATGCAGGCCCATCACAAGTTGCACAATATGAAACACCTCGTCCTAGAAATTCTTTTTCTCCTGGAACATTTAATTTTCGATACTCAGATCCCATGGCTAGTATCAATGCATTCCCAGAATATTTATCACCATTTTCATTATAAACAAAAAAATTTTCCTTAAGATTTTCTATTCTTATAATCTTACTTAATTCAATAATTTCTGCACCAGCCGTTGTAGCGTGTTCGCTGATTTTATCCATTAGTTCAATACCCGGAAGTTTAATAAATCCAGGATAATTTTCAATAAGTGGAGCAGTTGCAGTCATACCTCCTGCAACTTTTTCTTCCAATATTAGCGTTTTTAAACCATGCCTGGCACCATAAATACCTGCGCTTAATCCAGCAGCTCCGGCACCTATAATTAATAAATCTGCTTTAATCTCAGACAAGTTGGAATCATCTCATTATATTAATGATTAAATATTCATAGAAATAAGTATTAACCACCAGCTAACGGTGGAAAAATCGAAAGTTCACTGTCTTTTTCGATAATTTTCTCGAGATCTTCATTTTCAGATCGTACATGTAATCCGTTCAACAACATCGCCATCCCCTTTTGAATTTTATAAGGTTCGCCAGGATTCCATACATATTTAATAAAACTCTCTCTTCCTTCAGCTACTAACTTCTCTAATATTAGTGCCATAATCTCACTAATTGTCTTATTACCATTAGTACTAATTTCTAATTTTCGTGCTTTCACTTTATCTTGGATTGCTCCCATGAATTGTACAGTTATTTTAACCATTTTATCCACCTAGATAGATAATTAAATTAAAGTTTATTTACTTTATTATTCTATTCATTAATTTTTCTCGCAAAAGTTAAGAATCCCGTGTGTCCAATCATTCGTAAATCTGGTCGGACTTTATTTTTCTCCACTTGCCATTCTCTAATGAGACATTCAATAGTGTGAATGTCTCCAAAGTTATTAACTTTTAAAGCGTGAACGGTTTTATCTACTTGATCTATTGTTGGAGAAAAACTTGTTAAAATTCCAGAACCTTTTAAAGACGTTTTAATTTTTGGGATTAGTTCCCAAGGATTTCCTAAATCCAGAATAATAGTATCAATATTAATTTCATCAAATCCATTGGACGCATCTTTATTTTTTATCTCAACATATTCACTTAATCCAGTACGATCTAGATTCTTTGATGCTATTTTTATAAAATCTTCTCGAATTTCATATCCATATATTTTTCCTGATGGTTTAACTGCATTGGCTAGAGCCATGGTCAAACCACCGCTACCAATTCCAGATTCAATAACCTTTGATCCTGGTTGAATATTGGAAAAGAGAATTATAATTGCAGCATCCTTTGGATAAATTATTTGCGATTTACGTCTTGATTTCATAATAAAATCAAATAAAGTAGGCTTACAAAGAATAAATTCTGTATCATCTTTATTCGTTTTTATAATATCCCCATATTTTTTTCCTATTATTTCTTTAAAATCAACTAGTCCTTTATCAGTATGAAATTTTTCATCTTCAGTTTTTATTTTTAGTAGCCATCTTTTACGAGGCTGTCTCCTATTTAGTAAAAGAACATCTTTACCTACTGAAATTTTTTCATCTTCCATTTACATTCACAGAAATTTTCCTTCAAAAAAGTATATAAAACTTCATTAAAAAGTCTTAATAAGAATCTAAGTAACTATCGAAAGTGAGTAAAATGATTCCTTATATTGGCAGAGATCAAATTGACAAGAACACGGTCATGTACAGCAACAGGATGATTGTATTTAGAAATGAGTTATTATATCATGTTGAAAAATGCATTGATTGTGGTTTATGCATCCCAACATGCCCTAAATTAGCAATTTTTGAGCCGACAGAAGAAGATTTTAAGAAAAAATTAAGTGGTCCTGTTGAAGTAAACACCGAGTTATGCATATACTGTGGCATCTGTGATTATTTATGCCCAACGGATGCTTTTGAATTTACTACAAATAAAGAACGTAAATTAATTCTACGAGAAAATGGATCCCTACCAGAATTGAGACCTAATAAAATAATTAAAACAAAAGAAGGTATAGAGGTAAAGCGTTATCTTAAAGGGAACCTTATATTAAATGCAGATAAATGCCCAGATGGATGCGATAAATGCCTTGTTTGTCCTACAGATGTCTTTGAAATGACAGGAAAAAAAGTTTCCATTAAAAATAAAGATAATTGTTTCTATTGTTTTGCTTGTACCAAAGCATGCCCTGTTTCAGATGCACTAAAAGTAACAAGATCTCAAATATTATATAATACAGAGGATATTTTTTCATCACCATTTTCTGAAATTATTAATATTTTGATTTCCCCCGTTGGAAAAGCAAAACATCTTAAAGAGTTTAGTAAAAGAAAATCCATTGAACGAATTAAAGAATTATATGGGACTAAATACGAAATAGAAGAATGAAATTGTAACTTTTTCTTCTATAACAAATTTTTTTAACTCAAAAATTAATTTTTACACAAAGTAATTTTCCAAATAAAATGATATTCTCGTGGAGGAATTCAATTTGAAGTTTGGTATAAAAACTCTTGATGATTTTGATGTAAAAGGAAAGAAAGTTTTGGTACGTGTTGATATTAATTCAACAATAACACGAAAAGAAAATAAATTAATGAATTTATTGAGAATTGAAGAACTTAAAGTAACTCTTGATGCTTTAAAAGAAGCAGCAGTTGTTTTGATTGCCCATCAAGGTCGTCCTGGTGGCAAAGATTTTACATCTCTCGCACCTCATGCAGAAGCCATGAATAAACTTTATGGTAAAGTAAAATTTGTTGATGATTTATACGGTTCAAAAGCAAAAGATGCAATAAAGAGTTTAAAATCTGGAGAAGTCTTGGTTTTAGAAAATGTTAGATTTTATGCTGAAGAAGTGAAATTAAAAGACGATGTTGATAAAATGGCAGGATCTCATATGGTTCAAGAACTCGCGCCATTATTTGATTTATATGTAAATGATGCATATGGTGCGGCGCATCGGTCTGCTCCTTCTTTAATAGGATTCACAAAAGTTCTTCCATCTTGCATGGGCAAAATCCTAGAACGAGAAGTAGAAACCATGGAAGAAAACATACTTGGAGCTGCTCAAAAACCTGTCATATTCGTTATTGGAGGCGCAAAAGTCGATACAAAATTCAAAGTTATGAAAAATTTACTCGAAAATAACAAAGCCGATAAGATCTTGGTTTGTGGTTTATTACAAAATATAATGTTAGCGGGTGCAGGAATAGAAATTGGCGCAATTAATAAGAAACCAATCAAAAAATTTGATGAATATATCTTAACAGCTAAAGAAATTTATGATAAATATAAAGATAAAATTGAATTACCTGTAGATCTTGCATTAAATATAAAGGGAGAAAGAAAGGAAGTCGGTGTAAATGAATTATTAAGTTATCCCGATGATCCATCAAACGATATAGGCTCAAAAACTATTGAAAAATATAAAGATATAATAACTAAAGCAGGTACGGTTGTAGCTAATGGTCCACCAGGTGTTTTTGAGGTCGAACCTTTTCATCTTGGATCCAAAGGATTACTTGAAGCTATGCCAAAAGCCAAGTTCTCTGCAGTAGGTGGCGGAGAGATGGGTGGATATTGCCAAGATCTCGGCATAAAAATAAATTTCATTAGCACTGGTGGCGGTGCCATGTTAGATTATTTAACAGGTAAAAAACTACCAGTTATTGAAGCCTTAGAAAACGCTGCTAAATAATTTATTAAAATCTTATTAATTTTATTTTTTTTTCTTTCATTTCTAAAATTCCATCCATTATAATTTCTAATGAAGTGATATGAGATGTCTTATGAGCTTCGGGATTAATTGTAAAAATAGATAAACTATCATAATCTTTTAAGAAATCAGTAATTTTTTTCAAAAAAATGTAGACTTTTTCATATCCGTGTAAAGTGATTAAATCTGTTAAGGAATCTACAAATAAGTAAAATTCTTCGTTTTTGAACGACATTGCAGTAGTTTTGAGAGTTTCATATAAAATACTTAGATCTGACGATATTTTAATGCATTTTTCATCTTTTTTAATTTCAAGATCTTTATCTACACAATATTCAAATGCTGAAATATTGGATCTATCAATTATACTATAAAAATCCTTTAATAATTTATTTGAATTGCCCTTAGGAGTTAATAGAATACTCGGAATATTATATTTATTTAAAAAATTTATAAATCTTGAAATAAAATTTTGTTTTTCAATATTATCTGAGTGTAATAATAATAAATTTGCATTTTTAGGTAATTGGAATCCAAATCTTTCGATAAAATCTTGTCTATTAAAAGACTTAATATTTTCAATCTTTTTTTCCATTAATGTTTCAATTAAATCTCTAAAAGGTTCATGTATGAAATATCCAATAATAAAAATATAATAGCCAACTGTATAAATAATAGTCGAAAATTCGCCTGAAACGGTAATATATGTTATTATCGTGCCAAATATGGATATCCAAAATCCGATTACCAAAAATGGTATTGATATTTCTAATTGATTTACTTCTAATTGTTCCCCGACTTTTCTTATTAGACTATGTGTGAAAATTATTGATAAAAAGAGAGTAATAAAAAATCCAAAAATTAAAAATATTAAGACTAGAGGATTTGAAAAATCTATTAGTAAAGTATTAGGATCTATTGGAATTAAAATTATTGAAATTAATGCAAAAATAAACAATCCAATTACAATAATTCTGATAATAATTGACAATTTCCAATTTGTTTTATAGGTTTTTAGGATAAAAAAATAAAAAAGGAATATTAAGGTTATGATATATAAAATTAAATCTATTTTAACTAAAAAATTATTAAGTTCTATTAAATTCCATTCAATTGAAAAGTCAAGTATTATATAGACAATATTTCCTAGACCTGCAGAAATTAATCCAAGAAATATAGACAAAAAAATCTCATCATCTTCAAAATTTTTTATTTTAATATATTTCTTTATTAATAAATACAAAAAAAAAGGAAATAGTGCCAATAAAATTAATTTTATGATAAATAAACTTGGATTAAACAATATTTTCACTACAATTTTGTCAGATTTCTCTTAATATATTATCAAAAATAACCCTTAATGAATATTTTATTTTTTCATCATGAGATTTTTCATTTAAAATAAAAATTGAGGTGATACCTTCTTTTTCATTAAATTTATCGAGTAGCCTCTTTAGGAATTTATAAGTTTTAGTAAATCCATGCCAATTAATTAATTCTGTTAGTGAATCAAATATTATGAGAAGAAATTCGTTTCTTTTTAATGTCTCTTCCATTGAAATTGTAATGCTTTCAAATAAAATACTAAGATCTATGGATAGGATTGTTACATCTGCCCCATTGGCTTTTACTTTTTTAATAGTTTGATCTGTTGTTGAATATTCGAAATATTTTATCAATTTTATGGATTTTTCCTCTTCTATTTTTTTAATTAATTTCTCTGATTGTCCCTTTGGTGAAAATAATAAAATTAATTTATCCAATGTTAAAAAATCAGAAATTATTTTTTTTTGAATATTTATCTTGTTATTTATGTTGCTATATTCTATTAAAGTTTGGTTTTTTAACGATAATTTTTGGTTAAATAATTCAAACTGCTTGTGCATTGCTATATTTTGATCAGATGTTTCAATAAATTCTTCAAAGGTTTCCCCTACGAAAATATTTAGATCAGATTGATTTAAAAAATTATAAAAAATCCATAAATTTCCAATAAAATTTCCAATTGTACATAAAGTTATTAATTTCAAAAAAGCGAATATATTAACCAATATAACAGCAATTAAAAAGGATATTGCCATAGAAAATGGTCTATAGACGTTTTTACGATTTTTCCAATTAATATAAGAATATCTAAAAAATTGAAAAGGAATTAATACTGCTACTGTACTTAATGTTAAATAAAAAGTGAGTACCATAATGAAAGATATGGGATTTTCAATACTGAAACTAGCAAAATCATTCCCAGAATTTAAGTAAAATGACAAAATTATTGAAAAGGTAATTAATGAAGAAATAAAATAAAATTTTTTTGATTTAATAGTAAATGAATTTTCACGTAAAAAATTAAAGGAAAATCCTGCTCCAAAAAATAGAGCAAGGGCCCAAACCACATATCTCATCCTGAAAAACATAGTTTTAATTACTACATCATATGAGTAATATACCATAAAATAAAGGAAAAATCCAAATGTAATGAAAGAATAATAAGCAATATAGTAAATAGAGACATTTTTTCTATATTTATATTGATCATATTTATTTACAAATAAGAAAATTAGAGCAATTAAGATAAAAGAAAAAATTAAAGAAAGATGAGCATTAACAAATGCATCCAACATTATTTTCAATACGCCCTAAGTTGAAATTTCTTCAATAATCCGTAATCCTTTTTCTGTAATTTCAACTCGATGAATGTCAGTATCGTGCTTGCAACCCCTCATCTTCTCTACATAAATAAATCTATTACGCTTCTCACTATCAACATGCCATCCTAATTCAATAATTCCATCAACAACATATTCACTAAGCATGCCTCCTATTTCAGAAATGAATAACGTTGTAGTTTTATTCTGACGGCATAATTCAACAATTTTATAATAAATATCTTTTATTTTTACTTCATCCTTTGTCGTAAGCAGATGAAGGAATGATTGAATAGAATCAATTACTAAACGTTGTATTTTCTCACGTTTTATGTATTCAATTAATTCAATTAATGCTTCATCAAATTCTGATTTCTTAATTGATAGAATGGCTGCATCGTGGATGGAGAGATGATTGCGTGGCAATACATATCCAACTCTAGCACTAGCACTATCAAAAATTGATATTTGTTCAGTTTTAATATAATCCCTAAATTTAAGATGTTCAAAATCTATTAAATAATTCTCGGGATTTTCTTCTGCAATTACTAATAGGCATTTTTCACCTAACTTCGCCCCTTCTAATAAAAATTGTGCACCTAAGGTAGACTTTCCAGTTCCTGGAGAACCCTTAATGAGAACTACTCTCCCAATTGGCAAACCACCTTCTAATATCTTATCCAATCCCTTTGTCCCCGAGGGGGTTTTCTGAATATTCATTGAAAATTCCCCAACTTCTTTCTTTATTAATTAAAATGATATAGCTTTTTTTTGTATAAAATATATCATTCATTTATTAAGAAGCTTTCAAGTAAAAATAATTTTACTAAAAAAATTAAGAAAAAAAGAAAGAGTAATATGACTTATAATTTATCTAATTTTAAGATTAAATCGACCATTCTGTTGCTAAAACCCCATTCATTATCATACCATGAAAGGATTTTTAGCATGTTGCCACCGATAACCATTGTCATATCACCGTCAATTATTGCGCTATGAGGATCACCAACAATATCTTTTAAGACAATTGGATCTTCGGTATATTTCATAATTCCTTTTAAAGGACCATTTGCAGCTTCTTTTAAAGCAGCATTAACTTCTTCTTTTGTTACGTTCTTTTTTAATTGAGCATTTAAATCTGTTACACTTCCATCAGGTGTGGGTACTCTCAAGGCAATTCCATTTAATTTACCATTTAAATCGGGTATTACTAGACCAACAGCTCTTGCTGCCCCCGTTGTTGTAGGGATAATGTTTGCTGCAGCAGCTCTTGCACGTCTCAAATCTTTATGAATAAAGTCTAAAATCCTTTGATCGTTTGTATATGAATGGACGGTTGTCATTATTCCTTTTTCAATTCCAAATTTTTCGTTAATAATTTTTGCAGGTGGTGCTAAACTATTTGTTGTGCATGATGCATTTGAAATAACTTGATGAGCTGCTGTTAAACCAGAATCATTTACACCCATTACGACGGTAAAATCAGGATCTGGGCTCGGTGCACTTACAATAACTTTTTGGGCACCAGCAGTAATATGTTTTGCAGCATCTGCTTTTTTAGTAAAAATTCCAGTACTTTCAACAGCGATTTTAGCTCCTAATGAGCTCCAAGGCAATTGAGCGGGATCCCTTATTGCAGAAATTGGAATAGATTTTCCATCAATAATTAATGATTTTTCATCATGTTCAACTTTATTAGGTAACACGCCGAAGGTTGAATCGTATTTTAACAAAGTTGCAAGGGTCTTCGTATCAGTTAAGTCATTAATCCCAACAACTTCTATATCAGCTTTTTGTTGTAAAATGGCTCTAAAAACAAGCTTACCAATTCTACCAAAACCATTAATACCTATTTTTACGGTCATTTTTGATTTTCGCCTCAATATTTTTTTTAGAATAAATTAATTTAAGGAAAAATGATTTTTTATGAATCTCATAGTTTCCCTAATTTGTGTAACACAATAAATATTTTGGTAATAAAAATCTTTTTTTTATTATAAATTATAAAAAGAACTACATGAACTTTAATTTTTAGTTTAAAATTTAATGAAGATCCTTATTCTGATATATATTGGGAAACATGGCAATTTTTTTATTGCTATTTTCATCTTCATTAATGATATTTTGATTTAAATTGATTTAATTTATTTAATATCTTATTTTAATTAATAAAAAAGCAATCTTTAAATTTTAGATGTAAAACTATTAAACATTTTTAAAAGTAGTAAGTTAAGTTAATTGGAAATTATAATCAACAAACCTCGTAAAGGAGGTATGCAAAAAGCATAATAATTATCTTTAATCTTGCATTGGTTTAATATTAAATGAGTGCATTAAGAAACGGTGAAAAAAATGGTTGAAAGTCAAGAAGAACCTAAAGTTGGGGTCTTCATTTGTCGCTGAGGTAAAAATATCGCAAGTATTATCAACGTTGAAGATTTAGTTGAACATTCTAAACAATTACCAGGCGTGAACATGGCTGATCAGAACATTGCATTGTGTAGTGAACCAGGTGCAAATTTCATCAAACAATGTATCCAAGATAAAGGATTAGATTCAGTAGTTCTTGGTGCTTGAACTCCAAAAACTCATCAACCCGTATTTCATACGGTATTAGAGGAAGCTAACTTACCAAAAAGAAAGCTAGAATTCGTAAACCTGAGAGAGCAAGTATCCTTCGTTCATATGAAGGAACAAGATTTAGCTCTTGAACAAGCAAAAAAATTAATCGAGGGCGCAGTAAAAAGAGGTTCATTACTTGAAGAGGTTCCAAGAAAATCTGTTGATGTCAAACCAGTTACTGCAATCATTGGTGGAGGAATAGGTGGAATGACGGCAGCATTAGATCTTGCTAATGCAGGTTTCAAAGTATACCTAATAGATAAATATTCAACAATAGGCGGAAATATGGCAAAATTAGATAGAATATTTCCGACTGATGAATGTTGTATCTGAATCTTGGGACCTGTTATGCTTGAAGTCAATAGACATCCAAATATTGAATTAATGACATATACTGAAATCAAAGAAGTATCAGGTTTTGTTGGTAATTTCAAATTGAAAGTAACTAAAAAACCGCGGTACGTTGATGCCAATATCTGTAATGGATGCGGTGCATGCTGGGAAGTCTGTCCAATTGATTTTCCTAATGATTTCAATTTTGGATTTTCTCCACGAAAAGCAATCGCTATACCTTTTCCTCAAGCTGTCCCGACAGTACCGAATGTTGATATGGATAAATGTGTCAGATGTTTTGCATGTGTGAACGCTTGTGAGGTAACCGCCATAAATTTCAGTCAAGAACCTGAAGAACTTGAATTAGATGTTGGAACAATAGTTGCATGCTCAGGATGGGATATGTTTGAATCTACTACGGGAAGATACGGCTACGGAAAATATGAAAATGTGATTAATCAAATCCAATTGGAACGATTACTTTCTGCAAATGGACCAACAGAGGGACATTTGGTAAGGGTATCGGATAATGAACATCCTAAAAAAGTCCTAATGATCAATTGCGTTGGAGCTCGCTCTAATTTATCTGAAGAACATGCATTTTGTTCAGGTGTTTGTTGTTTAGTTACAATAAAAAACGCCAAATTAGTAAAGGGTGAATATCCTGATGCAGAAGTCCTAGTCTCTTATAGAGATATAAGAACCCCTGGTAAAGATTATGAAGAATACTATCAACGAGCTCGAGAAGAAGGAATTACATTCATCAAAGGAAATGTTGGTGATATCGAAGAAGATCCAATTACTAAGAATTTGATTTGTTACTTAGAAGATGAAGGAACTGGAACATCAATAGAATATGAAGCTGATTTGGTTGTCTTAAGTGCCACACCTTATCCGTCAGCAGGAACGACAAAAATTGCAGAGCAATTGAGACTTGAAAAAAGTCCAGACGGATATCTCAAGGAATTTCATGCCCGTCTTAATCCGATTGATTCAAAAGTTCCAGGAATTTACTTGGCAGGATTTGCTCAAGGACCAAAAGCTGTTGATGCAACCGTTAATCAAGCTAAAGGAGCCGCAAGCGCAGCAGGTATTCTCATGAAAGCAGGCAAGTATGATATAGAATTGATACGTGCCATGTCTGATTCAAGTAAATGCACATTATGTGGTCTCTGCATGGATATTTGCCCATATATAGCAATCTCAATACAAAACGAAAAGATCATCGTTGACGAAATCCTATGTCGAGGTTGTGGTGCATGTTCTGCCATTTGTAGAAATAATGCAATGACCCTTAGATATTTCAGAAATGAAACGTTTGAAGGCGTGATTGATGGAATTTTTCAAATCATAAAGTAATGGTGAGAAAATGTCGAATGGTGAATTCCTACCAAAGATAGCAGCTTTTCTTTGTTGGAAATGAGGGTACGGAGCATGTGATATGGCGGGTACGATACGAAGACAATATCCTGCATCATTGAGAACAATCTTAGTTCCTTGTACTGCAAGAGTCGACCCAGAACATATATTACGGTCACTTAGAAAAGGAGCAGATGGTTGTTTAGTTGTTGGATGATTCGTAGGTGATTGCGAATACGAAACTGGTAACCTTTTGGCAACAAGAAACATTAACTACATGAAAATGCTGTGTAAAACCTTAGGTATTAGCTCGGAAAGACTTGAAATGCATTATGTTTCCGCTGCTGAGGGTGCTAGATTTGCAGATATCGCGACAAATTTTACCAAAAAACTAATAGAATTAGGCCCCAATCCCTTAAAACAAAAAAAAGAATAATTTAAAACCATAACTGCCTGAAGGGTGAGCCTCATGGCGAAAGCTTAGCCATGAGAGGACTGCTCTCGCAAAGAGTTTGGCAGATTTAAATTTATTTAAAAATTTGATGTGAAAAATATGAATGTCGGAGAAAGCGGCATAATAAATATTGCTGAAGTAAATAATATTTTAAAAGCATTAATAAAAGATGGATATACAATAATTGGATTCGAAATAAAAAAGAGTAGATTTGATCTTACTCCAATTGCAGTAGATGATCCATTAAAATTATTAGATCCTATTCCACTTTCACAATATTTTGCTTATGATTTTGCTCGAGCGGATTCATCTCCCAAATTTCTTAATTCTAAATTACGTGGTAAAAAAGTAGCACTATTTGCTAGACCATGTGATACCCGAGCATTAATTGAATTAAGTAAATTAAAACAAGTTATTTTGGATGATCTTTTCATAATCACGCTTGAATGCCCGGGACGGGCTTCATCGAAAGATGTTGTTAATCAAATTAAAAAGGAAAATTTGGATCCTGAAAATGCATCGGGTGAAACTCTAGCAGATAAATTTACAATCCAAATAGATGGAAAAGAAAAGATTTTAAAAGTAAAAAGATTGGATAATTGCGGGCGATGCGTTAAAAGAGCTCCATCTATTAGCGATCTTTCTATAGATCTAGTGGGAGATAAAATAAGAGTTATCGTGAATTCGGAAAAGGGTAAAAAAATTATGGATGGCATTAAAAGCGAAACTGATAACTTGAAAGATGCAAGAAAAAAATACTTCGATGGATTAGTTCAAGAAGCAGAGAAACAAAGAGAAAAAGAGATCAACGATTACTTGAAATTATCCGACAATGAACGGTTTGAAAAAGCAATGAAGACAATAGAAAAATGTAGACTTTGTGGACAGTGTATAAATGCTTGTCCAGTTTGTTATTGTCAAGCACACGGTCGCTGTGAAATCCAAGCCAAGCGTAAAGCCAAAGAATTAGATGATCCAGTATTGTATTGGCTTACAAAGATGACACATATGTCAGACATTTGTATTGGTTGTGGACGGTGCACACCTGTTTGTCCTGTCAATATACCAAATGCATTCTTCTATGATGTCATGAATAAATATGTTGAAGAAGAATTTCAATATGTTTCTGGTAAATCTAAAGATGACTTAATGCCTAGATCAATGAAAGCAATTAAAGCACAAAAAGCAAAGTCCTAAATTTACTTACTTTTTATTTTTATTTCCTTTTCAAATTCAAAAGGTTTAATTTATTTTAAAAAAGATTATTGGGGAAATGGATGAATTGATTTTAATTGTTTCTCAATATGCTTATCCCAAGTATGATAGATCCTCTTGTCAATATAGCGATATAAATAAACTTTTACAAGATTATTTATTAAAAACCAAATTAAGGCATAACCCCACACCAATCCCGCTAATAACCAACCGATTGGTGCCATAGCAATCCCATATACGGCAAATAAGGTTGCAACAACTTGAGTTGCTTCAGATGTAATAAATAGCCTACTTGCGGGTAGTGGTCGCTTCCAAAAATGATGTTCATCGGATCTAGTTAAATAAATGGTCATATGTCCTGCAACAGTTAATTTTAAGAAAATTAAGGTTTGAATAATAGTTCGATTTAAACTTAAAAGTACTTCTCCAATCCAAAATAATGTAAAACTGGCAATTAATCCCATAATTCCTAGAATTGATGAAATAATCAAAACTTTATACATATTCCATCGGACAGGTTCTTCAGGAAGTATAGTATTGTCATATGCAATCATCATAATTGGACCATCATTTAACAACGCCAAGATTATAATCATCACCGTAGTTACAGGATAAAAATCAAATATTAAAATTGAAAAAGTCATAAAAAGTAAAATTCGTATAGTTTCGGCTATTCTATATACTGCATAACTAGTCATTCTGCGGAAAATTCTACGACTCTCCTTTATACCATCAACAATAACTGATAAACCCTCAGAAGTTAGAACCAAGTCCGCTGCAGATCGTGCAGCATCTGTTGCTCCTGACACAGCGATTCCGACATCAGCTCTTTTTAAGGCAGGTGCATCATTTACGCCATCGCCAGTCATTCCAACATAATTTCCTTCTTTTTGATATGTTTCAACAATTCGATATTTATGTTCAGGATAAACTTGAGCAAATCCATCAACATTTTCTAGATTTATCAGAGGTTTTTCCTTTCCTTCTGCAAATATTTCATCTGCTGAATAAATTCTTGATCCAATATTCAGTTGAGCTCCTATTTCTCGTGCTATAGCTTTATGATCTCCTGTAATCATTTTAATCTGAACGCCCATTTTTTTTGCAGCTTTAATAGTTTTGGCAGAATCGTCACGAGGTGGATCATATAAAGATAAAATTCCTTGAAATTTCCAATTTTTATCATTATCCGTTTTTGCAACCCCTATTGTACGATAGCCTCTTTTCCCAACGCTATCAACAAATTCATATATTTTTTCTTTTATTGCTTCTTCTGTATTACATAATTGAATTATGGCTTGCGGAGCACCTTTACTTACCTTAAATTCAATATTTTCTTTACTTACAGTGGCTTCAGTCCGTTTTATAATTGGATCAAAAGGTAAAAAATCTCTCATTATCCATTTGCTTAAATTTGATTTATTCCCATTGAGTCCTTCAAAAATTGCTAATTCAATGGGATCCTCATCTTCTATTTTTGAGCACAATGCTGCATATAGTATTAAATCTTTTTCTTTTATATCTGCAATTAATTTTGAATCACCTAATTTCATTTTATTTTTTGTAAGTGTCCCTGTCTTATCAGAACATAAAATGTTCATGCTAGCCATTTCTTCAATTGAAGCAAGTCGACTTACAATAGCTTGTCTTTTTGCTAATTGTATCGCACCTACAGCCATTGTAACAGATAAAACTGCAGGTAATGCAACAGGTATGGCTGCAACGGTTAATATTAAACAAAATTGTAATGTATCGATAAATGAAGTCCTTCGAAATAAAGCAGTAATCATAATTAAAGCTACTAAGCTCAATGAAAGAATTATTAAAAAACGTCCTATTTTCATTATAGATTTTTGATAATGACTTTGTGGTTTAGCTTTTTGAATTAACTTTGCAGTTTCACCAAAGTATGTACCCATTCCAGTACCAACTACAACTGCTTTGGCATAGCCTCTTCGTATAATTGAACTCATTAAAGCTAAATCATTTATTTCTTTATGTACTGGAAGGGACTCTCCAGTAAGAGCTGATTGATCTAATTCGATATTTTTACCCGAAATTATTTTTAAATCTGCAGGTATAATTTCTCCAAGTTTAATATTAACTATATCGCCTGGAACTAAGTCCCGAGAAGGAATACTAATCCAATTTTTATTTCTTAGTACGTGAGCTTTGATTTCCAATTTTTCTTTAAGCATTTCAATAGCACTATCGGCTTTATATTCTTGCCAAAATCCAATTATTGCATTAAAAAAAAGTAATATGACAACTATGATGAAATCTGCCCAATCAAATGTTATAGCTGAGAGGGTTGCAGCTATTTCAATCATCCAAGGAATAGGTCCCCAAAAATATGAAAAAAATTTTAAAACGGGATTTACATGATGTTCTTCAATTGAATTATAACCCCATTCATCTCTTCGATTTTCTACTTCTTCATTTGTAAGACCATCTTCAGTAGTTTTAAATTTTTTCATAGTCTCTTCAATAGAAAACTCTTCAAATTTATTTTTCGACATTTAAATTCCCCAATTTATTTCATATTTAATTCATTTCTCTTGATGTTCACTTTTATAAGCAATTTTGATTGCCTTTTCTAATAATTTATCTGAATGAATCAAATTTTCAAGAGAATAATAGAGATTTTCTTCTTCTATTTGAGAAAAGGATTTTTCTTGTGCATGAGAATCTGCTAACTTAATAATTGTTTGTAATTGCTCTTCAACTAAAATAATAAATATTTTAGACATCATTTCTTTAGCAATATCTGAAATCTTATTTAATTTAGTGATTAATGGTAATAATTCTTCTATTTTAGACTTAACATGAATTGATTCCTTCCCTTTATATTTTAATTTCTCAATTTTTTCCTCTAATTTTTTTACCCTTAATTTTAATGATTTATTTTCTTCAAAAATTTTATTTAATTTATTTTCAAAATTTATCCTTAAATATCTATATTCTTCTAGGAAAAGATTTTTAATACTATCTACTTTCTTATCATCCTTAATTTCTTTTTGAAGCATATAGATGAATTCATTTATTCTATCTGAAGGTTCTTGCATTATTCTCATCCTTTACATTAATAATATTGAGGAAAACTTCTCAATTAAATTTCAATATTCTTAGTTTTTCCCAATTATTAATATAAAATAATTAAATGGTAATATTTTAAACATCAAGCATCTTTTTTGTTAAAATAATTACCATCTACTCCCATTTTAATAATTGAATTTTCTATATTATTTAATTATTTATAATTTTAATTTATAAGGCTAAATCATCTCTTTTTCAATAATTTTATAATTATTTTTAAATGCCCAAAGTTTAATTTCGTCTAGAACCAACCAAATTTCTTCAATTGCCTTTTCATTATTCCATTTGCAACGTGACTCTTCAATAAATTCAAATTTTTCTACATCTTTTATTGAGTTGACCTCTAAATATTCATCATCTTCAGATGAGTAAATTTCATAGAAAATTTTATGGTTAAGTTCGTCTATTGTAAGATAGGTGATGATATCACTCTGTAATGGTTCAATCCAGAATTCCGATTCTGATTTCTTTGTAATTGTAAAAGCAATCTTTTCTTTTTCTAAAAAATCTAATAAGGTTGGATAAAAATCTAAACTCGTTGGAATATCAATCATATCAAATCTAAAAAAAAACATTATATTTAAAATTAAATAGATTTTTTTAATGTTAGTAGTTTTTACAAATTTTTTTTGAATTATTGGTAAATCTGTCTACATAATATTGATCTTTTTAAAATATCATCAGGTCTGATATTATAGTCAATACCAATACTAATGAATTTTATATCTTCAATTAAGAATCTCTTTTTCAATAAGAAACTAAAGGGTGAAGTTATAGAAAATAAATTATTTTTTCCCCATTTTTTCAAAATAGTTAAACATTTTTGATGATAAAAGGCCCTAAAATGAGTTAATAACTCTTCTATTGTTTTTTTTCCTTTAAAATTGAAATAATTTGATTGATTTGGATTAGCAGATATATAATTTATGATCTCATTAACATTTTCTAATTTGATAATTCCTTGATATGGTGAATGATTTAAAAATGTAACTTGGTTTAGAAAATCCTCTTCAAAACCAAGGTTTTTTCCTCTAATTATTGTCTTTAAATTATAAAAATCAACATAAGTTTTAATAAATTCATTTATTATTTTTCTATCTGATTTATTTAATTTAGAAAAGCTTTCTAATGTATTTTTAACTAGTCCATAATCAAGTAAAATATCAAAGAAGGATAATGATTGAAAGTGTTCATAATATTCATACGCTTTTTTAAGATATTCATAATAAAATGTTCCTTTAAAAAATTCTAGACCTTCTAAGAGAGTATTTGAATAAATTAGACTTTTTAAGATTCGTTCTCTCTCTAATATTCTTTCAGTTATTAAATGAACATCTCTACTAATTTCTTCATAAGATAAATTAAGAGATTTTGATTTTATAATCGTTTTAATATTTTCAACTTCAAAATTTAATAGAAATAAAGTTATTAGAAAATTTGAAATTTGAATAGGAGAGTTTTTAATGACTCTTGAAACCGAATAGATTTCGTCTTCAGTAAAATATTTGTGGATGCTATCTAAATTTGGGAATATTTTGGTCACTAAATCTGGAAAAAATTTTAATAACCTTTGTCTAAATGTTGGGATATCTAAAGAATTTGCTAAATATATTAAATCCTTAACAGTTAATAATTTTTTACTTTCATATCTAACTATAACATATAAATAATGATAATTATTGATCGGAATTATCTTCAATCTTCAAGGACCTCTTCAATCACCATTTCTATAGCTTTATCAATTTTTTCCCTTGGTAGGTTGGAGATTTCCTCTATTAATTTTTTACTTTCTAAAATTCTCATCTTTTTATATTCTTCAGCTTCATCAACAGTATTGTTAAGGAGTTTTTGTGCTTTTATTCTTGACTCTTCTATCTCTTTAGTCCGCATGTTTTTTGCTTCTTGAAAAGCCTCTTCAATAATTTTTTGTTTCTTGTCTAAAGCATCATTTATTATTTTTTCTTTCTCATCATTTAATTTTTTCATTATTTCCTCTACTTCTTCCATTAAATCACACTCATTCTAAAATGAAAATATCATTTCTTAATTTAAAATAATTAAATCTAATGCCATTTCCTTGGTAGAATTTGCCAAACCATTCATAAAAGGTCAATCTGAGACTTTGAGTTAAAACTAACATGCTTTCAATTGCAATTATAACGCCGTTTCCGATTCCAATAATTATTCCACTTGGTATGCCAAGTAAATGCAATGAAATTTGATCTGCTATAGTCCTAAAAACTGCATTTAAAGCCCAATGACTCATTATAAGAGCAAAAATTCGTAAATATGATGAAATATTTGAAATAAATCCGAGTCCAGTTTCCCAGACATTAAGCGCGCTTTCTCCAAAAATAGAGACTACAGAGTCTTTATGATCATTTTTAAAATATTTAAACCTTGTTAAAATCAATTTGCTAAATAATAACATAAATATGGGAATTAAAATAAAAACGATGGGGGGTAATCCCATGGTTAAAAATGATGGAAATAAATATTCTTGGAAAGTCAATCCAAAATTAAAAAATGAATACATAAAAAAAAGAATGAATAAAATTGTTGGGAATGAAACGCCAAGCATTTCACTATAACTTTTCTTCTTATAATTATTAATAAATTGTAATGAATAACCCAATAATAATTGTAAAGTACCAATTAATAAAGAGAATTTTATCAATAACAAAAAATTAGTTTCCATTAAAGAATGTCCTGTAGCGTCGTAAACAGGTAGAAAAGTTAAAACATAAGGAAATAAGGACAGGATTGGTGGGAGCGATGGATACCATCCTAATTCTTGGAAAGAGAAACCGAAAAATTCTCCGTATAAAAATCCTCCGCCAAATGATGCTAATCCACACCAAAAAAATATTTTTGTGATAGAACGATGTAATTTTCGATCTAGAACAAGACCTACAATCATTATTACAATTCCTTGTCCTATATCTCCAAACATCAATCCAAAAAGCATAGGAAAAATGAAAGCAACTAATTTTGTTGGATCCAATTCATAATAATTAGGAGTTCCATATTGGGATGTTATTGCTTCAAACGGTTTCCAAATTGAGGCTCTTTCTATAAGTGTAGGAGGTAATTCACCTTTCTGAGGATTTTCAACTTTAATGACACTTTTTTCTTCAGTTATTTTATTTATATCTTTATTTATTCTTTTAACTAGATTTTTAGGAACCCATCCATTTATTATACTAATGACTTCATTTCCACCAGTTTTTTCAAAAGCCCAAATATATTTCTTTAAAAAAATAAATTTATTAAAGATTTCTTGTACTTCTTTTTGATATTCCTTAAATGCTTTCATTAATTCTGCTAAAAATACTTTTTTCTTTTCTAAAACGATTTCAATCATTACTTGATCTGTACCTTCAACTGATAACGAATAGATATCATTTTCTATATTTGCTTCATTCATTTCAAAGTTTGATACGTTTTGTTCAATAGATCCTAATAATCTATCTGAATTTTTTATAAAATGTTCGAGAGCTTCTGTTTCTGTGCTAAATTTCTCTTTTTCCTTTTTTAATTTTAGTTTAGAAAGTTTTCTGAATTCAAATTTCTCAATTAATCTTTGTGTTCTTGTTATGATGTTATCTATATCGCTCATTGTTTTCTGATCGTATGGTTGGAAATCAAATTTACTCTTATCAACCTCTATAAAATGAAATTTTTCAATTTCACCTAAATATAGGATTACTTTATTGTAGTACTTATCTCTTGGGATAATTATGGACATTTTTTGCATGGGTTTCATAATTTAGAACCGTCAAATTGTTTTATAGAAGTATTATCATTAAAGCTACTATCAAACCATAAATTGCTATTGCTTCAGCCAATGAGACGATTATAAATGCTTTGACAAAACCTTCTTCTTTTTCAGCTAAAAGTGCTACTGCTGCTGAGCCAGTAGAACTTATTGCATATCCTGCACCAATCCCACTTAAACCAACCGCGAGTGCTGCCGCAATTGGAGCATATATATTAGTTGTCGCTTGTTGTTGACTAATAGTTGCTGCCATTGTAATAGTTATAGTTACTGCATTTACTAAGAATATTAAAAATGCACCCAAACAAACAATAACAAATTTTTTTTGTGTTTTATTCATTTTTTATCACTTCTTTTTTAATTTATTATTAAAATAGGACAAATTATGTATTCTATTAGACTTTTTACAGTACTTCCAATATAACGTGAAGTTAATGGTCTAGTATCACTCTTATGACCAATTATAATCAAATCAATTTTATTTTTTTCTGCAAATTCAATAATAATTTGGTATGCTAGGCCTTCCCGTATTTCTGATTGGAATTCTATCTTATTTGAAATTGCAATTTTTTCAAAATTTGATAAAATATACCTTCCTTTTTCATGTAATTCTTTTTTTAATTCATTGACATTTTTTTTCATTAATTTATATGCTGATAGTACTTTTTCTTCTATTACATGTAATCCAAATAATTTAGAACCGTTTTGTTTTGCAAGCATAATCCCGTAATTAATTGCTTTTTCCGAGTGTTCAGACCCATCGATTGCAATTAAAATATTTTTAATAGACATCATAAAATTCAACTTCTCATTTATTAGAAGATTTTTGTAAAATATAATCTTTTATTACTTTCATGGAAATAATTTCATCTCTTTCTGATTCTTCAATATAACCTTCTATTTTATTGATTGTTTTATTGTATTCGGGAATTAATATATATTCTAAAGCATTCAATCTCTTTTGTGTTTTTCTTAATTCTGTTAAAATTCTAAATGCACTATTTTCGACTTCTGTGTATTTTAAAACTAAGACTAAAATGTATGAAAACAATTTTTGTGCTTCATCTAAATAAATACTTGTTTTAAAGATTCCGAAATCTGGCAACGGAACTTTTATTTCCATCAAATTTATTTCAGGTATGACAATACCCATAAAACTTTGTTCTTTTATTGATATTTCCGTTTTTATTCTAGATGTATCTGCTATTTCGTCAACACCATCCAAGCCCATTTGCATATTTGCTAATGCTAATTTATTAAATGCTTCAGCTAAATTTTCTTGGATTTCCTTTCTTAAACGATTTACTCGAAAAGTTAATTCTTTTAGTCGAATAGATAAAACTGTAGCTTTTTCATCTAATAAGGAAACTGCTTTATTGATATATAATTGATCTTTTTGGAGTATTAGTAATTCTCCTCTTGTAGGTTTAACTTCCTTTAAGAAAGACATTTTTTTACCTTAATTTGCTTTATTTTGTTCCATAATATTTATCAATTAAATTTTCTGGAATTCTAATTAATTCTGATCTTGGTAGTATTGAAAGAACCTTCCAACCGGTATCTAAAGTCTGTTCAAAAGTTCTATTCTCATTAAAATCTTGACTAATAAAATCTCTAATGAAACTTTCTTTAAATTTCAAATATTTTTTATCTAGATCAGATAATTCTTCATCTCCAATTATATTAGATAAACTTTCAATTTCAATTGATTTTGCATATGATGCGAATAATTGATTTGCTAAACTTGCATGATCTTCTCGAGTATGATCTTTTCCAATTCCGCTTTTCATTAAACGCGATAATGATGACAGAGGTTCAATCGGCGGATAAACATCGCTCATATGCAACGATCTAGATAATGAAATTTGACCTTCTGTTACATAACCTGTTAAATCTGGAATCGGGTGCCCAATATCATCATTAGGCATGCTTAAAATTGGGATTTGAGTAATAGTTCCTGTTTTTCCTTTAATACGCCCTGCTCGTTCATAAATAGTAGCCAAATCGGTATATAGATATCCAGGATATCCTTTTCTACTAGGAATTTCACCTTTTGCTGAAGAAACTTCACGTAAAGCATCAGCATAACTTGTCATATCAGTTAAAATCACTAGACAATGATAATCCAATTCATATGCCAAATATTCAGCTATTGTTAGTGCAATTCTCGGAGTGATTAATCTTTCAGTTGGGGGATCTTCTGCTAAATTCAATATCATTATTACATCTTTAAAAGAACCTGATTCTTCAAAATCAGTTTTGAAAAAATCTGCTAATCCATGTTTTAATCCCATTGCACCAAAAACAACAACAAACTTTTCTTTTTTATTTTTAATTGTAGCTTGTCGAGCTATTTGAGCAGCTAATCTCGAATGAGGTAATCCAGAACCAGAAAAAATTGGGATTTTTTGTCCTCTGACAAGTGTGTTTAAACCATCAATCCCGGAAATTCCTGTTTGAATGGAATCCTTTGGATATTCACGAGAAAATGGATTTATTGGACTCGAATTAATATCTCTTTTTTCACCATGAAATACTTCTGGACCCCCATCGATAGGTTTCCCCAATCCATTATAAATTCGTCCCATCATTTCTTCAGATACAATTATGTGTAATGGTTCACCAGTAAAACGAATTTTAGTTTCGGATAGTGATAATTCTGAAGTACCACCAAATACTTCTATTAATAAATATTTGATACTTGATTCTAAAACTCTACCGATTCTAATTTCTCCGGTTGGCGTTTCAATTTCAGCAATTTCATTATATCCAATGCCTACATTACCCTCCATAAATAAAAGAGGTCCTTGAATTTTAGTTACACCCTTATAAGTTATTAAATTCTCCATACTAAACCCTTATCCCACAATTCCTCTCTCAATTTCTGATAATTCTTTTTCAAAACGCTTAGCTAGAAGATCTAATAACTCTAATTCATCGTTTGGAACATTTGATTTCATTTTCATCATTTCAGAAATAACTGGCAAATTTAAAAATCGATATATTGGTACTTTCTTATCAACAAGATCAGAACATTTTTCATAAAAATCAATCATTATTTTTAACATTTTAAATTGTTTATTGGGTGTTGAAAACGTATCTATTATATCATAGGCGTTTTGATTCAAAAAACCCTCTTTTAAAATCTCTATCATTTTTAAAACTAATCTTAACTTGTCGGGAAGTGCATCTGGTCCAATTAACTTGACCATTCTCTTTAATTCTTCATCTTGTCTTAAAATATCTAGTGCTTTAGCTCTATATTCTAACCAATCCATTGATATATTTTCTTGATACCAGTTTATTACCGTATTTAGATGATCTGAATAACTAATATTCCAATTAATAGCAGGATAATGCCTTGCATAAGCTAAATCTTTATCTAAAGCCCAAAAGACATCAACTAAATTTTTAACTATTTGGACTACGGGATCAGAGAAATCAGATGATGGTGGAGATACTGCACCCATAATAGTAACAGAACCTGTCTTATTATTTCCAATATTATGAACTTTACCTCCTCGTTCAAAGAATTCTGCCAAATTAGAAGCTAGATAAGGAGGATAACCTCTTTCAGCGGGAATTTCCTCTAAATAACCCGAAATTTCTCTTAGTGCTTCAGCCCATCTACTTGTTGAATCAGCCATTAAGGCAACTGAATATCCCATATCACGAAAATACTCTGCAATTGTAATCCCAGTATAAATTGAAGATTCTCTTGCAGCAACAGGCATGTTGGAAGTGTTTGCAACTAAAACCATCCTTTCCATAAGACTTCTATTTGTTTGTGGATCAATTATTTCTGGAAATTCTTCTAATACCTCTGCCATTTCATTCCCACGTTCACCACAACCAATATATACTATCAAATCGACTTGAGACCATTTTGCCAAAGTTTGAAGAGTAACAGTTTTTCCAGATCCAAAACCTCCAGGTATTGCAGCAGTTCCACCTTCAGCTATAGGAAAAAAAGTATCAATAGCTCTTTGTCCTGAAATAAATAAGTCTTCGGATTTCAACCTACTATTATATGGTCGAGGTTTTCTAGCAGGCCATTTTTGAACTAAAAATAATTCATATTTTAAATTTTTATTTGATAGAGTTGCAATAGGTTCAGTTATTGTATATTTGCCTTCGGGAACAATATTTTCTATCTTACCATATATTTCTGGTGGAACCATAATATAATGTTTAAAATATTCTTTTTCAATGACATTTCCTATTATTTGTCCTCCCCTAACAATCTCTCCTTTTTTTATAATTGGTTCAAAATTCCATTTTATATCTCTTGATAATTGCTCTACAGTAACTCCTCTTTTAATAAAAATACCTGATATTTTTTTTAATAAGGTTAAAGGTCTTTGTATTCCATCAAAAATTCCTCCTAAAATACCAGGACCTAATTCAATGGACAAAGGTGCACCCGTTAATTCGACTGGTTCACCAGGAGTTAATCCAGTTGATTCTTCAAAGATTTGAATATGAGCAACTTCGCCATCTAATTTTATAACTTCTCCTATTAATTTCGCTTCGCCAACCTTTACAATCTCATGCATACGAGCATTTTTAATCTCAGATCCAGTTGCTTTCACTACAGCCCCAGAAATCCAATTTATCCTTGCGTCTCCCATATTAACCCCATAAAATATCTGAGATTTTTCTAATAATATCAGTTTTCCTTTGTTCTAATCGATTTTTTAGAGTATTTTCAAATAATATCGAATTATCTGAAGTAACTATTCGAGCTCCCCCAATAATGTTATTATCAATCTCAATTTTAATATTTTTATAATATTTGTTCTTATATTCGTTAATTTCTTTATCTGTTAAATATTTTTTATCGTTTTCATTTATATAAATTAAAATTCCAAAATCTTCTTTTACTATATTTTCTTGATTCAAATTCATTGCTTCACAAAATTTTATAACTTCTGTCCTTTTTGTTTCAATTTGAGCTAATTTCACTTTTAATACTGTGTCAATAGCTTGTTCAATAAAATGTAGTAAATAATGTTTATATCTTGGATTATTTTTACTGAATTCCTTTAATCTTTCAATAACTTGATTTAATATATCTTCAATAATTTCATTTTTCTTTAAAAGCGTATTTCTCCTTAAATCTATTTCAAGACTTGAAATTATCTTATTTTTTTTCCCAGATTCAATTTTTTTTGCTTTATTAAGTATTCGTTCAACTTCATTTTCAATTTCGGCTTTAGCATCGTCCTTAATCTTTTTAGCTTTTTTATAGCCTTCTAATATGATATCTTCCGCTTCTTTATTAAATTTCTGGATGACTTCATTAAAGATTTTTTTATATCCTTCATCCAATTTTTCTAATTCTAAATTTACAGTCATATTTATCAAATTTATTCTGTTTTATCTAAGATCTAAATCCAAAAGATTTTCTTAATAAATTATCTATTGTAATTATATCATCTCGGCTTCCTTTTCTATCAGGTATCGCTGTAATGATTGGAGTTCTTCTTTTCGTCTTAATTTCTAGGATAAAATCTTCAAGATCATGGAAAATTGTCTCTGTGATTATTATAATTCCGATATCTGAACTCAATAAATAACCATCAATTATTTTTTTTGCCTCATATGAACTTTCAATGATTGTTCCCTTTATAACACCAGCTAGCTTAAAACCAATAACTGTATCTCGATCTCCGATAATATGAACGTACATAGAACTTCAATTAATCATTTTTATAAATAAACAATTTAATAATTTTTAAATTTTTAGACTGATTATTAAGAAAATTTTGAAATTATTATAGTAGAATATGATTAAATTTTGACTATATTATCTCTAAATACTATGAATTTTTTTTGAATTTCCTTTACTTGTGAAATATCTTCTATCTTTTTGAGATGATTAAAAATTTCTTTTAGATCATTTAAAATTTTGTCTGATTCTTCAAGATGATATTCATCTATTAGATTATTAATTTTTGATACTAATTTAATTATTTGTATTGATAATTTACTTTCTATTTTCATAAGATCTAATTCATCAGAGAATTCTGTTTGGTTTTTATCTTTAACTTGTTGAATTACTTTATTTATAGATGAAATAATGCCATTAATCATCTCATCTATTTTTACAATTTCTTTAGTAATAGATAATTGTCTTTCTAATAGTGTAATTTCTTCATTTATTTTTTTATAGAAAAAAGGAGATTTGATGCCATTATTTAATTCATTCTTTATTTTTTGAATTAAATCAAGAATATCTGAACTAATAACGTCTTCTACAAAATGGATTTCTTTATTCATATTCTCAATTTCTTCTAAGGAATATTTTCCAACTTTTTCATTTTCATAATCTTCTTTATACTTTAAATCTAAGTTTTTAACGATTTTACAATTTTTACAGAAATCAGATTTCATTCTATGTATGCCTTGGCAGTCAGGACAAGGTTTTAAAGGTTCATTTTTATTAATAAAATATGGGCAACTTTTAGAAGAAGAAGAATCTCTTAAATTAAACCCTTCTGAAAAGCAGAACTTCTTTCCATCACCATTTACAATTAAATGGTAACATTCTTCACAGAGTCTCATTTTATTTTCCTTTTATTTTCTCAAATAGGAATAATGTCTAAAATTTTATCTAATTTTTATATATTTTTCTGGTATCTAAGTAAAGGTACCTTATAAATAATTTATTTTAATGGTAAAAATTGAAAAATGCTTCATAAAGAAAAAAATAATTTGACTTAATTACAATTTATTACTTTAAAGATTGTAATTTTTATAAGAAATAAATTTTTTAATTAACTTTTTTAAAATTTGAGAGTTTGTCGTTTTAAATAGTTCTTAATTTTACTATGGTGCAAATTTTGAATTTTAAATTTAAGAGTTTATTAAAAAAAATGAATGAAAAATTCATTCATAATATCTACGAGCATAAAATGCTTTTAATGTTTTTATTATCAATTTTAATTGGAGTTATTAGTGGATTTGGAGCTATATTTTTTAGATACCTAATATTTTTTAACCACTTATTATTTAATTTAATTCCCTTTTATTTAGGCGCCACTTTTATCATGTTACCTCCAGTTATTGGTGGATTAATTGTTGGGCTTCTAACAAATCGATTAGGAAAGGAGACAAAAGGTCATGGAGTTCCAGAAATAATGGAATCCATGGCATTAAAAGGTGGACGCATAAATAAAAGAGTTGCACTTTTAAAAATGCTAGTGTCTAGCATCACTATTGGCTCAGGAGGTTCGGCAGGGCGAGAAGGACCTATTGCTCAAATTGGTGCAAGTGCAGGTTCGACAATTGGTCAAGTTAGTAAATTAGATGAAAATAATATCAAAATATTAGTGGCATGTGGTGTATCTTCAGGAATCGCTGCAACATTTAATGCACCGTTTGGAGGGTTATTGTTTGGTATTGAAGTTATTCTCAGTATGACAAGACTAAACGCAAAAATATTAATCAATTTAATAATGTCCATTGTAATAGCAAATTTAATATCAATATTATTTTTAGGAAATCATCCAGCTTTTTTTATACAAACTGTTTTTTGGTTTAATGGACCCTTTGATTTCATATTATATGCACTATTAGGAATTATATTGGGATTTTTAGGTATTTTTTTTGTTAAATTCTTTTATTTTATTGAAGACATTTTTGATAAAATTAAAATACCAAATTACTTAAAACCAGCTCTTGGAGGATTGGGTGTTGGATTAATAGCTTTATTCTTCTCTCAATCAATTATGGGCGTCGGTTATGAAACGATAGAGTTGACTTTGGGACTAGGAATTCCAGTTTTTACTTTATTACTTTTAGGGTTATTTAAAATATTTGCAACGTCTTTGACTGTCGGTAGTGGTGGTAGCGGTGGAATTTTCGCACCTTCTTTATTCATTGGGGCAACTTTTGGTGGTTGTATTGGGTTCTTATTCTATTTTCTATTCCCAGGACAAGTATCTTATCCAATGGCATTTGCATTGGTCGGGATGGGTGCTTTATTCGCTGGTGTGGCTCGTGCTCCATTAACTTGTATTATAATGACAGTAGAAATGACTTCAGATTATCTACTTATAATTCCATTAATGATAAGTTGTGTTTTAAGTTATTTAATTAATTCATTAATAATGAAAGAGGAAAATATTTACACTCTAAAATTACTCAGAAGAGGAGTCCGAATAAAATACAATTACTACACGGATTTATATGATGATATTGAAGTTTCTGAGGTTATGAATAAAAATGTTGCCACAATTGATGAGGAAATGCCCATTTTTGAATTATTAGAAAAAATTGAAATGGAGCAACATATGGGTTATCCTGTCCTTAATAAAGAAAAAGAGCTTATTGGTATTGTGGCTTTTAGTGATGTAAGAAAAGCAATTTTAGATGGGAATAAAGAAATTTTAGCTAAAGATTTATGTAAAAGAAAATTAATTTCATCGTTCCCTGATGAAACAATACATGATATAATGATTAAAATGTTAAAGCATGATATAGGCAGACTTCCTGTTGTTGATAGGAGAAATCCCAAAAAAATATTAGGAATAATTACAAGATCAGATATTGTTAAAGCTCACGAATTGGAATCCATCAAAGCAAAATTATTAGAATCTGATGAAGAAAAAGACAAATAATTAATATTTATTCCTTTGGATATTCGAAATTTTTAAATTTATGAATTTTTAATATGGGTGTTACGTTAATTTCTTTAACACCTGGAATTTTTCTTATTTGTTGGTCTAAAAATTCACTTAAAGATTCTAAATTTTTACTATATATTGTAGCTATTATATCGAATTTACCTGCACTTTCTAATACTTCCGAAATTTGATCATAACTTTTTAATTTTTCACAAACCGGCATAATTTTATCAGGTTCAACCTCAATCCCCACATGTGAAAATACATTCCAACCTAATTTATTAAAATCTAAAATCGGAATGTATCCTTTTATGATTGAGTTTGAATGTAATTTTTTAAGATGGTAAATTATGGTACTTTCTGCTATTCCGGTCTGCTTATGAATATCAGAAATAGGAATTCTTCCATCTTTTTGAAGTAATTTTAAAATCTTTAAATCTATATCGCTTAAATTCAATTCTATTTTGTTTTTTTTGGTCATCAGTATCAAATATCAAGTTTAATGTTAAAATATTCAATCTAATAAAAAAAGCTGAACTAAAATTTAAATTTATTACAATTTTTTTTTTTTTAATTAATATTTTTACAATTTTTTTTACTAAAATCATAAAATCAGCTAAATTATAATGAAAAATTTAGTTCAAAATTAATTTAAAAAACAAAGATTGTAAATAAAATATAGATTTTTAAATTTAATAATAATAACATAAAAAAAATAAATTTTTCAACTTATTAAGATGAAATTTAATTAAAAATTATAAATTATTAAGCATAAGTGAGATAAAATGGCAAATACTTCAAATCAAAAAATTGATTCAATAAAAATACATTCATACTCAGATATAATTTTCTTTTGGCCATTGGAAATTCTAACATTAGTTTTTTTAATCTGTACAATAATCCCAATGTTACAAACTCCTGACTTAATAAGAATTTTTTCTTGGATTTGGGTTATAATATTTGTAATGAACCTTTTTATAGTTGCTTTTGATTTTTCTAGTGGAAAAACATTTTTAATTGTCGCAATATTGATTGTAGTCATTTTAATTCTTATAATATTAAGTATTTTTGCCAATTTTAACATTCTTCAAGACATTCTTCTATTTATTCAAATTCCTATAGATTTTTATTGGACATTTTATGCTGTAATGGCTTTAATATTTGGTGTTTTATTTTTAATTGCATTTTTAGCTGCAAGAATTAACTATTTGGAAGTCACTAGTAATCAAATTTTTTATAAACAAGGAATCATGGGTGAAAGAATCAATTTATCTACGGAACGAGTACAATTGGGAAAGATTATAAATGATGTTTTTGAATATTTAATCTTTAAATCTGGAGATTTAATTTTATCTTCCCCAACCAGTGGAAAATACCAAACTCTAACTCTCCAAAATGTCATTAACATTAATAAAAAGATAGATATAATTAACCATATTATTGCAAAAACAGAAGTCGATATTTTTTAATCTTCAAAAAAATTAAATAAAAATAAATGAGATTAGTTAATTACAATCCAATTTTTTATAATAAAAGATATAAAATTTCTTAATTCAAGGTTAAACCATGCGTGATTGGGATTATTATTATAAGAATTACACCAGAGAATCGAACTATAAAGTAATTTTTTTAATATTAGATGGCATGCCAGATATATTTATTAAAGAATTGGGTGGAACACCTTTAGCTGTTGCAAATACTCCTAACCTCGATAATTTAGCTAAAAAAGGAGCTAATGGACTGATTTATACTGCAATAGAACCATTTATTCCTATTGGAAGTGGTCCTGCACATCTTGCTTTATTTGGTTATGAACTTGAAAAATATCCAGGAAGAGGTGCTTTAGAAGCCTTAGGGAGCGAAATAGAAGTCCCACAAGGATCTGTCATCATAAGGATGAATTTCGCAACAATTGACAAGAATAAAAGGATATTAGATCGAAGGGCAGGTAGAATAAGCGGAAAAGATTCAGAAAATTTATTTAAAAGATTAAATAATTTAAAAACGGAAAAATTTTGGTGTTTAAATTATAAAGTTTATCACACTAAGGGATATCGAGGAGTCTTAGTTATTAGTGGTGAGAATGCTTCAGCGGGAATTACTGATAGTGACCCGAGGGAAGTAGGAAGATATATTCTAAGAGTAGAACCAACAAATCAAAATAAAACCTCACGAATTACAGCAAATTTTCTTAATTGGTTTATTAATGAAGCTCAAAAAGAATTATCTGAAAATAATATTACAAAAGCAAATGCTATTGTTACTAGAGGTGCAGGATTTCTTGGTTTAAAAGAATCATTAAAAGATCGCTATAAATTTAAGTCTCCAATATTTGTGAGTAGTTTTCCTTTATATAAAGGCGTTGCACGTTTTTTAAGAATACCTGTAAAAGTTCCAGATATATCTGATACAAATAAAAAATTATCTATTAAAGATAAGTTTATCACAGCTTCAAAATTAATAAAAGATCACGATTTAACAATTCTTCATGTAAAGGAACCTGATATTGCGGGTGAAGATGGAGATTTTATTCGTAAAAAGGAGATTATTGAAGAAATTGATAAGAATCTAATTCATATTCTCAAAAATATGAATGAAAACGACACAATTGTTATTACATCAGATCATTCTACACCTTGCTATATGAAAGAGCATTCGGGTCATCCCATTCCGATATTAATAACTGGTCCTTTTGTTCGTGTAGATAAAGTTCAAAAATTCTCCGAAATTTCGTGTATACATGGTTCATTAGGATCTTTTAAAGCGATTCAATTAATGAATTTAATATTGATGTCCACAAAAAGACTAATCACATTTGGAGCTTGAATTAATGAAAGGTATTGACAGGTCAATTATATTTATCATGGATGATGTTCGGTATGATCAATTCTTTAAATTATTAAAAGAAGGTTTCCTACCTAACATCAAAAAATACGTTTATGATAATTCAATTAATAGCAAATGCATTTCAATATTCCCAGGCATTACCGTTCCAGCTCAATTAGCAGTTCAAACAGGAACATATACTGATGAGTTTTCTGTTCCAGGAATGCATTGGTGGGATAGAAAAGATGATATAGTGAGGACTTATGCTTCTTTAGCTGGTTGGGAGCTTACTCAGACTCTTGATAAACATATTAAAACTTTATATGAACAAATTGATGGAAATTCCCTTAATTTATTCTGCCAAGTCTATCGTGGCTCAACTTACAATTATCCAACGGTAAGAGGAGTAATTCTTCTATATTTATGGTATTTTTACATTAAAAGAGAAAACATTAATCGTGGACAAGAATTTATTATGAGAAAAATCTTGGATGCATTTAATAATCCTAAAAAATTTTTTAAAAATAAAGAAGAACCTCGTGTTGTATTAAGCTGGGGATTTCCTACTGATGATACGATGCATAATTTTGGATATGATAGTGAAGAATATCATAGAGCTTTAAAGTTATTAGATATCTGGTTTGGACATTTAATTGAGGGATGGAATAAATATAAAGGATTAAAAGAACTAGGATTTTTAGATGAGACTGTTTTTGTTTTTACATCGGATCATGGGAATTATAAAGCTAAAAAAGTTGTTGATTTGGTACCATTTATTGAAAATATTGGGTTAAAGCCAATACCTGTGAATTTGAACCTTAGAAAAGGAAAGGATAGGGGGAAAGGATTAGGAGATTTTGATTTAGCAATTGGTAGTCTTGGTCAATGGTATTTTAGAAGCAAAATTCATGGAGAACGCCCTAATTTAAACGAATTAAAATCATTTTCGGAAAAAGATATCAATTTAATTGATCAATTAATGAATATTCAAGATACACAAATCCTTTATTATAGAGAAGATGAAAATACTAAGGATAAAGGAGTAATCCAAATCCTAAGAAAAAAGAATTCAAAAATAATTGAAGGAGCTATAGAATATAATAAAGATAAAGTCAAGCTAATTCAAGAAGATGGTGATTTATTTGAATATCAAAAATTTGATTCTGCTTCCAAATTAATTGACGGTAAATATCACGATATTAATGAATGGTTGATAGGAACTCATGAAACAGATTTTCCTATAATTTGTGATCAAGTTGCTAGATTATTTAGAAACCCAAATTCATGTGATATATTGACATCAACGTTGGGTAATGCCGTTTATAATTATGAACATGGATTTACAAAAAATGACCACTTATATTCTCATGACCTTAGTCGAGCTACTAAGGTTCCTTTAGTTATTGGAGGTTCAAACTTTAACGCCACGGAATTAGAAGTTACTAAAATCTCAGATTTATTGCCTACAATTGTGAAAATGCTAGGGGGAAAAATAGATAAGCTTGTTGTAGGATCACCATTAGTTTGATTGAAATTATTGCTCATTTTTAAGAAATCTATAATTAAGAATTTTTATTTTCATTTTTTTTCATATATATAAAATATTCAATAAATAAAATTGCAAAAATTACATCAATAATTGTTATTAGCGTAACAGCAGGAGGAATTATTAACAAGATTGTGAAAATTAGAAAAACTGTAAATACAAAAAATTTTCCGATAGCTCCCAATAAAGCAATATCCGTATTTTTTAAAGGATCAAATCCTAAAATTAAATAACCAATTCCAAAAATTGTTATAAAACCAAGAAATTGTGTTGTCCAGACAAGATCAAAAGAAAGATTGTATCCAAAGGATTTAAAAAGCAGATCATAATTTATAAGAAACATAATTACTGATAGGAAATTAAAAATAGCTGCAAATATAAATATTAATCTATAATTCCTTATTTTATTTGATTTTTGATTCATATATATACCAATCCTCTAAAAACTATTAAATAAATTGTGAATATGAGTTTAAATTATAAATTTTCTAATTATTATTTAAATTTCAATTATAAATATCTATTAATTCTAAATAAGAGAAATGCTTGAAAAAATTTTGTAATCATATTTTAAACGGCAAAGAAATTTAAAAATATCATTAAGTTTCAATTTTATGAAAAAAATACAAAACATAAAATAAAATTTATATGACAAACCCCAAAAATCTTTAGTCATACTTTATTTTAAAATTTTAAATACATAATTAAGGGATTTTTATGAGGAAAAAAAATAGAGTAATAGCTCTTTTTCTCCTTCTAGCCGTAAGTCTAAGTTTTTTAACGGTGATTCCTATAACTTCATCGCCTACTGAATCTTATTTGTTAAGAGTAGGAGACTGGTACGTAATGTATTGCGCAAAAAGTTATGGAACAGTACTTCAAGAAGGAAATTATACAAAATGGGAAATAAAAACTTTGAATCAAACTAGACATTCAGGCCCATTATTCTCCGATTCTGTTTACGGAAGTATTTATTCAGCGAATGCAACAAATATGACTTGGAATCTACGAGTAAATATGACATTTTTTGCACATTATAATGGATCTGATTCAAATTGGCAACCAGTCGGAGGATTTAATATCTTATCTTATTCTTCAGTTGTTTGCACTAATTTAACAGCTTATAATCAATCAAATATAATACAACTATCAGCATTAGCGCAAATAAATAACTCGGAAATAGCAGGAACAACCTATACATATTGGAATGGAAAATCAAATGGTCAAGGTGTGGATAATAGTTCAATTAAGATGGTATGTGTTATAAATACTTATAAATACGTGGTGTCTTCGCAAAAATTGTATAATTGGAGTACTACAGAACAGAATTGGATATTAGTGGAGGACTATTACATGACTTCTAATAGCTGGACAGTCACATCAGCCCCTCCAATACCTGGATTTGAATTTATCTTTCTATTATTGGCATTAGGAGTGATAATGGCTTTATTTTATTGGAGAAAAAATAAATCTATTAAAGAAAAGCATTTTCAAATTAAAAAATTGAATTAATTGAACTTTTCTTTTACTTATCTTTTTTTTATGTTTTTGATTTTTAGAATAAGCGTAACATATGATAATTTACATTAATTTAATAAATTTTAAAATAAATTTTTTTTTAAAATTAAAAAAGAGAGTGATTAATTGTCAGACGTTGATTATTATGAAGAAGTTAGGCAAAAATTGAAAATAGGAGAAGGACTTGGCACTCCGAAGCATAAGAGTGTCATGGAATTTTTAAGAATGATTTGGAATGAAGAAGAGATTCAGCTTTTAAATAATTTTGAGAAAGTTGGAGAAACCTATTCAGTAGCAAAAATAGCGAAAAAGTCTGGAATGGATAAAAATAAAGTCCGAGAAATGTTGAATAGTCTTGCTGATAGGGGAACTATTATAAAAGTTAGCAATCAATTTGGCATATTACCGTTAGCACCAGGCATGTTGGAATTATATTATTTGAAATGTGGCGATAGTAAGGAAAATCTAGTAAAAGGAGCAAAAATATTGAGAGAAGTAATGAATACAGTATTACCACCAATGTTCTTTCTTACAGATACGCCAATCCTACGTCCAAAACTTCCATATGATATTGAAGAGAGAAAAATAATTGAAATAAATCAAGAAATTAAAAATGAATCACAAGTTTTACCAAGTGATTTAGCTTCTGAATTAGTCAAAAGAAATGAGATATTTGTTCGGTTACCTTGCCAATGCCGAGTAATTGGGGAAATGGCAGGTGAGCCATGTGAATTAACGCATTCAAGTGAAAATGGTTGTTTAGCATGTGGAGTTGTGGCTGAAACATTAACTAACATGGGTATTGGTGAGAAAATATCCAAGGAAGAAGCTATAAAGCATATTAGAGAAGCCGAAAAAAAAGGACTCGTTCATAATGGTGCAAATAGTCGAGGATTTGAAGCATATTCTTTAATTTGCAATTGTTGTAGCTGCCATTGTGCAATGCTTTCTCCAATGAAAAAACATCAAACCCCTGGAATTCAGAAAAGTAATTATAGACCAAAAATTAATGCAGAAATATGTATTTTATGCGATATTTGCGTCAAAAAATGCCCAATGGAGGCAATTTATCATAGATATCCAATGAAGTCAGATAATTCGGATGAAAAAATTGTTGTTTTTGACAATAAATGCATTGGATGCGGAGTATGTGCAGCAAATTGTAATAAAAGTGCAATAATCATGGAGAAAGTAATTAAAAAAGAAGCACCAGAAAGTATGCCTTTTGACGTAAATATTTTTGGATAAAATAATTATTTTTTTTCTTTTAATCCTTTTTTAATTTCATTATTTAATTCAAATGCAGCGTCTTTAGGATTCACTGCAGCTATTATTGCGCTAACCACTGCTATACCGTCACATCCAGCTTTAATAACGCTTCTAGCGTTTGTCTTGTTAATACCTCCTATACCAACGATAGGTATTTGAATGGAATCTTTTATTGCAGCAATACCATCTAAACCAACAGCAGGATCAGTATCAGTTTTTGTGGGAGTATCAAATATAGGACTAATTGCAATATAATCAGCACTTTCTTTTTCGGCTTTTAATGCTTCAGCAACAGTAGATATAGATACACCAATTATTTTATTTTCTCCTAAGATTTTTCTTGCATGTTTGATGGGAAGATCGGACTGACCTAAATGAACACCACTTGCATTCGAAGCAAATGCAATATCAACTCTATCATTAATAATGAGAGGAATATCCAATGCATCTAATTTTTTCTTTAAATGGCTTGCATTAATCAAGAATTCTTTAGCATCCATTTTTTTTTCTCGTAATTGAACGATGGTAACACCACCTTCAATTGATTTGAGAATTATTTCCTCAAAATCTCTGTTACCAGCAAGTCCTCTATCAGTAACTAAATATAACTTTACAAAATCTTTTATTGTCTTTCGACTCAATAACATCACAATAAAATAAAATTAAAGTTCCTTAAGTTTTAATTTTGATTTAAGTTCTTTTTCACCACAATAATATAATGCATTTAAAAATTCTGTTCCAAACGTTCCTGGATATTTTGCTTTTTCAGCAGCTAATTCACCACAAACGCCATAAAATCCATGTGCTTCCGCAGACGCTAAGACAAAGTCTTTTTGAACCGCACAAAAAGCACCAACTGTAGCTGTCAATCCGCACCCTAATCCTGTCACTAAAGTCATCATTGGATGACCATTGGCACACCGGATTGATTTTACTCCATCTGTAATAAGATCTTCAATACCAGACACAGCTATTACTAATCCATTATATTTTTTAGAAATTTTTTCAACTATTTCAAGAGTATCATCAACGGAATGAATGGAATCAACACCTTTTGTGGTCTTTTCAAATGTCATCAAGCTCATTATTTCACTAGCATTACCACGAAGAACAGATACCTTCACTTCATTTAGAATTTTCTTTGTACTTTCTGTCCTATAATTAGTAGCACCTGAACCTACTGGATCTAGAATAATTGGACATTTTGCTTTCTTCCCTGCTTTAACCATTGATTCAATCCATATTGGTTCCAAAGTCCCGATATTAAGTACCAAAGCTGAAGCAAAAGAGACCATATCTTCAACTTCATTTAACGAATGTGCCATTACTGGAGATGCACCTAAAGCTAAAAGAACATTGGCAGAATGATTCATTACAACAAAATTAGTTATATTATGGATTAGTGGTTTTTTTTCCCTTATTGAAGCCAAATCTTCAATTGTTTGTTTAATTAAATCCATGCAAATACCTCAAATCTTTAATCAATATTAAGTTGTGTTTTATCATAAATCCCAGATTGATAACCAGCTAAATCTAAAAAAACTTTTTTAAAACCATTTATTTTTAATTGGTCATTTATTTTCCTAAGGGATGTATTATTAAGAATTTTTTCCATCTCGTTTGAACCTATTTCAATGCGAGCTTCATCATTTTGAAATCTAACCCTTAAAACTTGAATTTTAAATTCATTTTTTATATAAAACTCTGATTTCCTAACCATTTCAATTTTTTTAGGATCCAAAGAATCAAAATAGGGGAATCGTGTTGCAATACATGCCATGCTTGGTTTATTCCATGTTGATAATTCAAATTCTTTTGATACATTTCTTATTTCATCTTTAGTCATTCCAACTTCTTTAAAGGGAGAGATTATGTTTAATTCTTCTGAAGCTAACAAACCTGGACGATATTCATTTGCATCATCAGCATTCGTTCCATCAACAATAATATCAAATTTCTCAATTTTTCTTATATTTTCAAGCGTTCTCATTATTTTCTTTTTACAAAAATAGCATCGGTCTGGAGGATTATTTTGAATGATCGGATCAGTTAATACATTAATTTGGATAGAATTCCAATTAATTCCAATCTCATTTGCTACGGATTTCGCGGCTTCAAATTCTTCATCAGTAATAAATTCATTTTTGATAGTTATTGCATATGCGTCCATACCAAATTTTTTTGCAAGATAAGCAATTAAAGAACTATCAACGCCTCCAGAAAAAGCAACAACAATTTTTTTGTTAGATAATATTGCTTCAATTTTTTTAATTTTCTCATTGCTAACGGATTTGATATTTATCAACTCAATAAGTCTATTTATTATATCATTTTCAAAAATCATTTTTAACTTTAAGTTTCATTTCTTGCTCTTAGAAAAAAAATAGATATAAAATATCTAAGATTATCCAAATTTTTCGATATAATTAAAACACTTCAATTTATTTTTTCTAATCTTAAAAAGAAAAAATAAGAATTATTTAAATTTAGGAGATTTGATCAGATTCTTTTGATTTTATTGCGAATCGGGGGCATGAATCAACACATAAAAAACAATATATGCATTTATTTTCATTGAATTTAACGGAAAAATCTTCACCATATGTTAAAGCTTTTACTCCACAGAGTGAAACACAAGCACCACATTCAATACATAATTCATTATCAATTTGAATAGTTTTCTTATAAGTTACTTTAATACCTTGTTTTTCTAATAAATTTATCAATACTTGAATATCATCATCAGGAACAGAAATTAAAGCAATTCCTCCTTCATCGTTAATTTTTACATTGAGTATATTAATTAATATGCCCGTTTTTAGAACAATGTTGGAAATTATTGGTTCTCTAGCTTTTTCCGAATCAAAAACTAAGGACAAATCCATCATATCACCTCTTTAATGTTTATATTTTCCTAAAAGTTTAGACAAATCTTCACTTGAAATCATACCAAGTAATTTCTTTTTCTTGTCAATAACTGCTAATGCTGAGATGTTATTTTTTTCCATTACACGAGCGGCAGTACGCGCTTCTTCATCAGGTCTAATTGAAATTACTTTTTTTACCACTATATCTTCCAAAGTCTTTTTATTCTTTGCGACAGCTCTTGTAATATCAAAAGAAGTCACAATACCTTTTAATAAATCACCATTATCAATAACAAAATGGTGATTAACGTTTGAATTTAAAATTTTATTCGCCACGGATTCTAGAGGAGTATCAATCGTAATAGTAAATGCCTTTCTCATAATAGAACGTACATAAATAATTTCTTCAGTCATTTTCATTGGTTTAAAATCTATTTCAGTGGGAAGTTTTTCTGCAGGTTTTGTTAGATAAAATTCGTCATTTTCAATCCATTTTTGTAAAAGTTCCGAAATATCCTTTGATAATTTTTGATTAGATAATGATGATACCCTTACATCACGCTCACCAAGTTGAATTTTTCCTGATTTTAATTCCTTATAATTAACTTTTCTTAAAATAGGTCGCGTTCTTCTACCAACACCATAATCTAAAACATCTGTTAATATTTCTTCATCTTTTATTGCTGTTTTTTTAGCGAGTCCTTTGTTTAAAATTGGAATTGGGATGCCTAGCCCAACATATAACGTAGTACCATAATTTTTAAATGTAGCACCTCTAAGATATTGTTGTTTCATTTGTTTTAAATCCCCAGATACAAATATTGTTCCAAATCCTGTTTTTGGACTGTGTTGTGTCCCTTGAGATGTTATGTAACCTATACCTCCACCTAAAAATATTCGCGTACCAATTCCAATCGTTTCATAATCGGGATCATTTGATAATGGACTAAGAACACCAGCGCCTGAATAAGTTGCATTTGTATAGTTTGGTAATAATTTTCCCATGTATGTATAAATTGTTTCATCCCTACCATTGGTAGCACATACATACCTTTGATACGCATTTCTTGGATTTGTTAAAATGGCTTGATTAATATCGTTAATTCTGAAATCTGTATCAATACGAGTTCTTGGATAGCAGTCTGTAGCATAAGCAGTTGCCCTTAAGTGTATTTCTTCCCCTGCAACTAAAGATTCAATGACGTGGCCTCCGCCATAATTAATATCTGTATCTGCTCTTCGTGTAACACCTAAATAACAATCAACTGCAGCATTCCCATGATAAGCATGAACATCATTTAACCAAACATGTTCCATTTTAATAGGTGGATCTGCATGACCGAAGTTTAAAAATGCACCTGAACTACACATTGCACCAAATGTGCCAGTTGTTACAACATCAATATCTCTAGCAGCAATGTCGATGCCATCGTTTTCAACAATATCACTCATTTTGTCAGCAGTAACAACAACTATATCTCCATTTTTTATTTTTTTATTAATATCTTCATATGTTCTGAGCGTTTCACTCATAATTACACCTCAATTTTTTACTACTATTACTCTCAGTAATAATGGCACTATCAAAAAATTACTTAGAAAAATAAAAGACCTAAAATATATAAAACTTGCTATAAAATTATAATTAAAAAATGATTGTGAGTAATATTTATATTAAAAAAAGTTTAAATGATTTTAGTTGATTTTTATGTTTCACATTCCTACACCAGATGAATTAAAGAAATTGCGAAAAGAAGCAAATTTAACACAATCTGAATTAGCAAATATCGCAAATGTAAGTCAATCATTAATTGCGCGTATTGAAAATAATACGATAGATCCAAGAATTTCAACTCTTAAAAAAATTTTAAATGCAATATATGATTCTAAAGAAAATAAAAAAAAAGCAATCGATTTTGCAATAAAAAAGGTAATTACGGTTTCGGATCAAGATAATATATCTAATGCAACAGATATAATGAATAAAAAAGGGATTTCTCAATTAATTGTATTAGATAAAAACCAAAATATTATAGGAAGTATAAGAGAAAAATCAATAACGAAGAAATTATTAGAAAAAGGAGAAGAAATTTTAAAACAAAAAATTATTGATCAAATAGATGAATCACTACCTGAAATTTCTGCAAATGCATCTTTAGATGAAATAAAATCTTTAGTTATTGAAAATGATGCAGTTGTTCTAGTATTAAATGGTGAAATAAAAGGTATCATAACAAAAGCAGATATAATAAAACATTTTCAGAACTTTTAGCCTCATATGAATTTCCATGATGTAGAAGTTTTTGAATCTGTTAATTGAATGCCTAATTCTTTTAGTTTATCCCTAATCTTGTCAGAAAGCTCAAATCGCTTTATTTCTCTTAACTCATTTCTTATTTCAACAGTTAATTCAATCAAATTATTTAATAATTCATCTGAAATCGTATCATTCGGCAATATTCCTAATACATCTCCAATTTCATTTAATAGCGATTGTGCTTGTTTTAATTCTAATAAAGAAGGAACTTCTTCTTGAGATTCTAATTTATTGATATATTTTATTAATTCAGATAATTCTGACAAAGCTTTGGGAGTGTTAAAGTCATCATCCATGGCTTCAATAAATTTATCTTTTGTTATTTTCAGTAAATGTTTAAATTGATCCGAATCTTTTTGTATTTTCATTTTTGAATCTATTAATTGTTTAATAAGGATAATAGTATTATTAAATCTACGATAAGTTCGATCTGCTTGTATCAAATTTTCTTCTGAATAATCAATTGGATTCCTATAATGAGAAGATATTAAAAAATATCTTATTGTCTCGGGTTTGTACTTCTTTATAACATCTTTAATAGTAAAAAAATTACCTAAAGATTTTGACATCTTTTCTTTATTAATTGTTACAAAACCATTATGAATCCAATATCTAACAAATTGTTTCCCTGTATAGGCTTCACTCTGAGCAATTTCATTTTCATGATGTGGAAAGATTAAATCACGACCACCACCATGAATGTCTATAGTATCACCTAAATATTTCTGACTCATTGCGCTACATTCAATATGCCATCCTGGTCTTCCTTGCCCCCAAGGAGAAGACCAACTTGGTTCGTCATTTTTTTTAGCTTTCCAAAGTGCAAAATCATGAGGATTTTTCTTTTTTATATCATTTTCACTAGATCGAGTTTCTTCTAAATTTACATTTGAAAGCTTTGCATAATTAGGGAATGATGAAATGTTAAAATAGACATTTCCTTCAGAAATATAAGCATTTTTTTTCTTAATTAAGATTTCATTAATTTTTATCATTTCATCAATTAATTCTGTAGCCCTTGGATATTCAGTTGCTCTCTTTATATTTAATTTATCGCAATCTTCAAAATAACTATTTATATATTTTTCTGCTAAATTAAATATGGTTGTTTTTTCTTCATTTGCCCGTTTAATCATCTTGTCATCTATATCAGTAAAATTTGTTATGTATATTACTTTGAATCCTTTAAATTCTAAATAACGTCTAATTACATCAAATACGATAAAGCTTCTAGCATGTCCAATATGACAATCATCATACACTGTAGGACCACAGACGTACATCTTCACCATATTTTCTTCTAAAGGAATAAACTCTTCCTTTCTTTGGGTTAAATCATTAAATATTTTAAGCATTTTTCTTATTCCATAATTTAAAATTAATGGAGCAGGTAGGGAGAGTTGAACTCCCGTACGTGATTCTGCAGACCACTTCCTAAGCCACTCGGACATACCTGCATATTCAAATTTTTAATGTAAATCTAATTATTTATAATTTATATTAAACAATTTCAGAAATTATTAACTTAAAAATTTTTTTTCAAGAGTTTCTGGAATTGAACAACAACACTCCATTCTTTGTATTTTATATTCTAACTTCTCTGCTTCTTCAAGCGTGGCGTATGTTGGGATTTCAATTCTAGTAACACCCGAATGGAATGCACCGAGGTCAATCTGTTTCCTATCTTGACCAATAGGTCTCATACATCCTAATGAGATTTCAGTTCTTGGAAACATTAATCTTGTGATTGCAATTATCTTAACCATATATTTTGGATCAACGCTAATACTTGAAATAGGTGTTTCAGGAGTCGATCTTAAACCTAATAAAACAATTAAATATGGATTCAAATTTTTAATAATGTTTAAAGCATCAATTTCACCAGATGGCTTACCATAATTTAATCCTATGCAAATATGTGGGGAAATATATTTTATAGATGAATTCATTAATTCTTTAAATGTAGATTCATAATCTGCAACTGTTTTTTCTAGCCCATACACGTTTTTTATTGCAGCATTACTACCAACTAAATCAAAAGAAACAATATCAATTTCAGTCGCTTCTAACTTTTTAACTAGATCAGGAGTTATAAGACCAGTATGAACATTTAAAATAAGATTTGTTTCTTTTTTAATCCTTTTTAACGTATCAAAATAATTCTCAAATGGTAAATGAAAATTTTCATTAAATCCTCCAGATATTAAGCAACCTACAGCCTCTTGTTTATCTAATTTAATGCATTCATCATATAATAAATCAGGTGTTGAACCATCAATCATTGATTTTAAATAATGTTGATTGCAATGGGCACAATTTAATGAACATTCGCTACCTGTAATTGAAATTGCTGGAAATTTTTTACCAGGAACATAAATTTTTATTTTTTTACCGAAATTTTTATCAGTTAGTTCCCGTGTGACTTCCAAAATCTTCTGAAAATCTTGCCAATCCATTTCCATTATTTGAAATATTTCAGATTTATCAATATTTCCTTCTAATATTTTTTTAAAATTCAAAATTTTCACGATATTAAATTTATTGTTTGGACAATTTTATCAATTTCATCCGATGTTAACTTTCGAGGATAATTATACATTTCTTTTCCAGGTCTTTCATTGTAAAATGGCCGATTACACCCAGGACAACCTGATGTTTGAAAAGGAATTCCTGATCGAATGATGGTTTCTAGTTTTAATTGAGATGCACCATAATCAATCAATTGTTCATTATCATTAAATTTCATCCTTGATACATTAGAAATATTATTAATTATTAAATAACGTGCAATTTGGACATTTCGATATTGATTATAAGATGGTTGAATTTGATTTTCCAAACCCGTACCCTTAATTGGTGTGAATGTAAATAAACCTGTTAAGATATTTTTATTAAACGCTTCTTGAATGAAATTTAATGCATCTTTTTCCGTTTCACCCAACCCAATTATTAAATGTGTTGATACTTTCAATTTACCAAAAATTTTTACTGCAGATTCTAAAGCTTCCCAATGCTTATTCCATTTATATGGACAATTAACAGCCTTTCCCTTAATTTTTTCAAATAATTTTTCAGTTGCTGCATCAACAGGAATACCAATCCTTTCCAATCTAACTGATTTTAATTGTTCCATCTCTTCATTATTTAAAGGATGAGTAGAAATTGAAATAGGAATTTTAGTATTTGTAGCAATATCTTTGATAATAGATTTCACATCATTAAACATATTTGGATAATTAATTGTTTGAATACAAATCCTCTTAAAATTTTCAGAAATTACAAGTTGTTCAACTACTTCTTTAAAATCGAACTTCGGCCATAATACTCTTGATAATAAACGTTCATCAGAGTTGCTTTTTTTTGCTTGAGGACAAAATTGACAATTAGAAAGGCACTTATTTGGATGATATACCATCAAATAAGCAGTAGTAGGTTTAACTTCTACTTTCATTTTTAATAAATCTAAAACAGCTGCAGTTCCTTGCGAGACTCGAATAAACTCCATTACTTAATCACTTAATTTTAATTTGGAAATGATAGAATAAAAAGATTATTTGTAAAATGTTTAACTTTGAAATATTTCAGCTTTAGAGATACTTTCTTCAATCAATTTTTCAATATTTAATTTTGATTCCTCTTCTTCTATCTGGTGTAAGCGAGCTTTAGTTTCGGGATATTGAGGGACTGAGGAGCAACAAACTTTTTGTTTTATTGAAGATTCATATGTTCCAATTTTTTTAGCGATTTCTTCAACTTCTAGTTTCTCAAAGCAAATCAAGGGTCTAAAAACTGTTGAATGTTTTAAAACACTTTCAATAACCCTAAGATTTATGGGTGTTTGACTAGCTTTTTCCCCCAGACTTTCTCCTGTAATGATAATATTTGTATTTTCTTGTTCTGCTATAACTTCAGCAATCCGATACATCATTCTCCTACAAAAAACGCATAATAATTTTTCACGCGAGCAATTTTTCATATATTCTGCAATTGAATTCCCATGAGGAATTAAATATATTTTAATTGGATTATTTAAGAATTTATTAAGTTCCTTTACTCCTTCTAATGCTTTATACTTAAACTTTTCATCGGTCAATGGATATAAATCCATGAAATGGAAGTGTAAAACGAGAGGTTGCATTCCCTTTTTAATCGCTAAATAACAAGCGACTGGTGAATCAGTTCCACCAGAATAGAGACAGATGAATCGATTATTTTTTATCATAATTTTCAATAAAAAATAGTTAAATGAGATTTAAAAATTATCATATAAATTTACATAAATTATACAAATAAAATGAATATAATCCAAAATCTCTGTTATAAAAAAATAAAGGAATATAAAATATCAATATTAAAATTTAAGATTAAAACCAATATAATTAATATTTTACAAATTTAAACATAATCTAGCATAAAAAAAGAGAAGTAATATAAAAAATATTTCTAATTGTTAAATAAAATTATTTCAACAGCCCATTCCGCATTTGCATGCAGTCTTTTTGGCTTTCTTAACAACTTTTTTGATATACATCTTCATCACCAAGTTTATTGTTATAACATTAGAATTTTAAATATATAAATCTAGGTGAAAATTAGAATAGTACGGACGAAAATCTTTGTGTTATTTAATATAAAATAAACATATCACCCATAATACTAACCAACTTTATAGTATTACTCCGTAACACGAAAGTTGATTTAGGTAATATCAAATATCTTAAACATCCATTTTTATAATAAAATTGATTAAAAATATAAGAGAGAAAGAAAATAACAAGCTGATAATCGTGAGACCTACATTAATGAAACACGTTAATTTAAGATATTTAGAATCACCTGTTTTATATGATATTAAAAAAAATGAAATGTATGAAATTGATGAAGAAGCCTTAAAAGTTGTTTCTTTATTTGACGGTAAAAATGAGATAGATGAGGTAATTAAAAAATCTGGAGCAAGTGAAGATGATGTAAGAAACTTCATTACCTATTTATTTCAAAATGGATTAGCATTTGAAAATAAATCCCAAAAATATGTAAGAGATTTTAATGTAAAAAAAGCAAAGGAACCTACATTAAGAAACTTATTAATTCACATAACAACCGCTTGTAATTTACGTTGTGTACATTGTTATATTGATAAAAAACAGCCAATTCATTTAAATAAGAAAATCTATTCCAAAATTTTGAAGTATTATGATGACATGCAAGGAATAAAGCTAATGATTTCAGGTGGTGAGCCCTTACTTCATCCGTCATTTAAAGATATGATTCTAGAGCTAGAACAATATCAATTTCGGAAAATTTTATTCACGAATTCGCTCTTATTGGATGAATCTATAATTAGATTTTTGGAAAATAAAGTTGAAGAAATACAAATCTCAATTGATGGTACAAAAAGTCATGAAGCATTCCGTAAAAAAGATGGAAGCTTTGAAGAAACAATTAATAAAATAAGAATTTTAAAACAATATGATTTTACTATATCTGTTTCCACAATGATTCATAAAAAGAATGTCTCTGAAATGAATGAACTACAAGATGTTTTAAGAGAATTGAAAGTGGATAATTGGTATTTAGATGTCCCAACAATAACAGGAGATTATAACAATAATCAAGATTTCCATGCAAAATGTGAAGATGCAGCAAATATATTGAATAATTATGGTTGGGGTGAACAAATATATGACTGGGAGGACGATTTTGCTTGTGGAACTCACCTTTGTGCAATAATGGCTAATGGAGATGTTACAAAATGTGGTTTATTTTCAGAAGAACCTGTTGGAAACTTGAAAGATAAAAGCCTTGAAGATTGTTGGAATTTAATTATTGAAAATTATATTTGGAAACAAGCAGAATTAAAATGTATGAAATTAAATTGCCCATATATATCGGATTGTCGTGGAGGATGTCGTTATCGAGCAAAAACATGCACTAATGATTTATTTGGAATTGATGAAGTTAAATGCCGTGCATTTAATTTTAAATTTGATTAGAGGTATTAAAATTGTCAAGTACGGAATTAAATGAATTAGATGAATATTTATTAAATGAATTATGCAAAAAAAAATGTCAATTTTATAAAGATGGACAAGAAAATTCAGAGAAAGATTATCGTTGCGGTGCTTACATGGTAATAAAATATCAATTGGAAAAAGAATTTGTAACCAAAGACCAATTGTTTGATTTAATTAAAAATACAATCAAATTGGAATATGAAGGTTAAATAAAAGAAACTAAATTTTATGTTAAAAAATGTAACAATAAGCCTATAATAGCTTTCACAAAACAATATAACAGTGTAAAATATATATATAAACAGAAATAATTTCTAATAGAAGATATATTAATTTTTGACTCATCTAAAATATTAAAAATTTTTTAAAATAAAAGGTGCCCACATGTTATTTCCATGCGAAGTTGTCGTAAAAAAGATATTACCAGCTTTAAAAGCCTATATCGTGAAAGATCTTCACGAAAATTATAAAATGAAGCAACAAGAAATCGCAAAGATTCTTGGAATAACACAACCTTCAGTTTCCTTATATTTATCAGGTGAACGAGGAAGTTTTGATGATATATTCCAGACTGATGATGCAAAAGACCAAATAGATAAATTAAACGGAATATCTCAAAATATAGCAAATGAAAGGATTTCAGAACAAAGCTTAATGGAAGAAATTTGTACCATATGCACGAATTTAAGACGAGAAGGAATTCTTTGTAATTTACATTCTACTCTTGATAAGAGCAAGGAACATTCATGTGGATTCTGCGACATGCATTTCAAAACAACCTTGAAAGAATAATTTAACTTTTATATATTTTTTAATGAAGATTTCATTCGGGGTTTAATTTTGTTAAATAAAGATCAAAAAATTAAAGATTTACAAGAAGAGATTTTAAAATTAAAAGATAAAGAAGATTTTTTGATACTAGCACATAATTACCAGAGTATTGAAATACAACAGATTTCGGATTACATAGCAGATAGCTTACAATTAGCAAAATTTGCTCAGAAATCAAGCAGTAAGGCAAACCTACTTTTTGCAGCAGTATATTTCATGGCAGAAGGAGGAGCAATTTTCAACCCAGACAAAAATGTTTATATTGCGAATTATGAAGCTATTTGCCCCATGGCACGCATGGCACCTGTTAGCTTGATAAAAGAAGCAAGAGAAAACAATCCAGAAATGCCAATAATGATGTATATAAACACGACCGCAGAAGCTAGAGCTCAAGCAGATTATATTTGTACTTCAGCAAATTGTCTTAAAGTAGCGAAGAAGATCGGTAAAAAAGAAATATATTTTTCTCCAGATCAAAACCTTGGTTATTATATCCAAAATAAAACTGGGATAAAGGTAAATATCCTTCCAGAAAATGGTTGTTGCATAGTTCATCATAAATTTGATGCTAAATACATCAAAAAGGTAAAAAATGAATACCCTAAAGCAATTATCCTTGCACATCCAGAATGTAAACCAGAAGTTCAAGAGCTTGCTGATTTTGTGGGATCAACCAGTCAAATGGAAAAGCATGTAATACAATCAGATGAACGAGAATTCATCATTGTAACAGAACAGGGATTAATTGACAAATTAAAAAGCGAGACAGAGGATAAGATTTTTTATAAAGCGGGACCTAATCCTATCTGTTATAATATGAAGAAAAACACACTTGAATCTATAAAGCATGTCATGAAAAACAAGCCAAAAGAATATATTGTTACAGTTTCAGATGAAATAATTGATAAAAACAAGAAATTATTAGAAGAAATGATTAAAAATTCATGATTTCTTAAACCCATAATTTTATTTTTTTGATTGATTTTCATTATTAAGAATATCAATTTATTAATTCAACTTATTTTGGTGTAAATTTTGATTAATCCATATGAAAATGCACTTGCCCAATTAGAGCAAGCATCAAAAATTATTGATTTAGATAAAAATGTTCATGAAGTTATAAAACATCCAGAGAGAATTAACATAGTCTATTGTCCAGTTTGCATGGATGACGACTCTGTCAAAGTTTTTGAAGGATTTCGAGTCATTCATTCAACAGCAAGAGGCCCCGCCAAAGGGGGATTGAGATACTCACCTTTTGTTACAATGGAAGAAGTCATGGCATTAGCTTTTTGGATGACCATGAAAACCGCAGTCGCAGGATTACCATATGGGGGCAGTAAAGGAGGAATAGTTTGCAATCCTAAAGAATTGAGTTTAAAAGAGATAGAACGATTAACAAGAAGATATACATCGAGTATTCAAACTTTTTCTCCATATAAAGACATTCCAGCACCAGATATAAACACAAATAAACAAATTATGAGCTGGATTATGGATACGTACAGCATGAATGTGGGTCAGACAAGTCTGGGAGTAGTCACTGGAAAGCCAGTTGAAATTGGAGGATCTTTAGGAAGAGAGGCTGCAACAGGAACAGGATTATTATATGTTATTAAAGATTTTTTCAAGAAAAAAGAAGAAAAATTAGGATCAAATACTAAAATTGCAATTCAGGGTTTTGGGAATGTAGGATCCACGATTGGCATGCTTCTTTATCAAGAATATAATTGTAAAATCATCGCAGTTAGTGATGAAAAAGGTGGGATATCTAATTCTGATGGAATTAATACGTTAAAATTAAAAGAACACGAGATAAAAACTGATTCAGTTGTCCAATTTAAGGGCTCGAAGCCAATTTCTAATGAAGAATTATTAGAATTAGAATGCGATTTATTAATTCCTGCAGCTACTGAAAACCAAATTACTAATAAAATAGCTGAAAACGTCAAAGCACGATATATCGTTGAAGGTGCAAACGGTCCAACGCTTCAAACCGCAGATAAAATCTTAGAAGAAAAAGGAATCATTGTAGTTCCAGATATTTTAGCAAATAGTGGTGGTGTTATAGTATCGTATTTTGAATGGGTGCAAGATTTACATTCATTTTTCTGGGATTTAGAACGAGTTAATCAAGAATTAAATAGAATTATTGGTCTCGCTTTCAAAGAAGTCTATGATCTTTATACTGAGAAAAAAATTTCAATGCGAATGGCAGCATATGCCTCGGCAATCGAACGGGTCGCTACCGCAATTAGATTACGAGGAATTTATCCTTAATTTCTTTAATTTAATATCAAAAGTTATTAATAAGTAATAAAAAATCTTTTTGCTTGAGGTATTTAATAGATAATTCCTATATCTATTCTTTTTTTTCATAAGTTTCACATTTTACATACTTATATTTTCTAATGAAATTCATTTTACTCGTAAAATAGTCAATAATAAGGGATGGCGTATCTATTCCTGCCAATTTAAATTTCTTTATTGAATTAATTTTGAAATATATATTGTAATAATTATTAATTGACCAAATTTTATCATTATAATGATAAATTTCCACTTGTTTAAATTGATCTAATGGTAGTGATGCAATATTTCCCTTTATTTTACAGAGAAAATTAATAAATTCACAATGCTTATCATCGATATAACCTTTTAATGTGAGATTCTTAGTTGAAATAATAAAAATATTTTTGGAGCTTAGAAGATATTGGATATTTTCAAATCTTCTATTCTTGAATTCGTAAAAAAATCCAAAAATAGAAATTAATAGAAAGGATAAAAAGAAAATAGTTAATACTAAAATAAATGTATGTAAAAAACCAGACTTCAATAATGCTGTTTCGAAGACATAGATAAATAATGGGCAAGAAAAAAAACATATCATAGATAAAGTAATAATAAAAAGAATTGAATTTCTATTTTCAATATAATTTTCTTTGATAGTATTAAAAACAGGCTTTCCAGCCCATAATATCGTTTCATCTTCTTCCAGAATTTCTTTAACTTTTTCCAAAGTAAAATTCCCCTATATAAAATTAAATAGTTTATTTTCAAATATTTTCTATTACGGAGAATATTTCATTAATTTCATTATAATTAAATTTTTTGCATTTAAAATCATAGAAAAAAATATTTTAAAGATTATTTAATGAAAAAAAGGATATTATATGTTACGTCCTTGTAACATTTTCATTGCTGCGTCCATGAAAGAATTTGCAGGTTCTGAATGCCGAACTTTCTTAAGATTAATTGCGCCTGTTGGACAGTTCGAGGCGCAAATACCACATCCAATGCAAACATTTTCTCTTAGTAAGATTTTATCTTTTGATTTATCCTCGCTATCACCAACTATATAAGATAAAGCATGAAATGAACATAAATTCACGCATTTTTTACACTTTTTGCATTTATCTAAATCTAAAACAGGTACATAATCTGAATTTGTAAACAAATTCATGTTATTCATCTTTATCGCACTCCCAATAACGCCACAACAACATGAACAGCAATTACAAATGAATCCTTGCTTATCATAAGTGTTTTGAGAGAGATGAATGAGCCCATGTTTTTCAGCAAGTTTTAGTACATCAATTGCTTCTTCAATAGTTGCATATTCGCCGATACCCTCCTCAACAGTATATCTCGCTGGTGCACCAAAACACATACAAACTTCTACTGGTGCTTGACAATCCGGAGAGGATTTTTTCATCATTGCTATAGTTCTGCACGTACAAGGCAAAATTGCAATGTTATTTTCTATTTTACCTGCATTTCTTATTATCTTTTCTATATCTTGATATGCTAAAACTTGTGATTTATCAACTTCTAAATGTTGATTCACCTCTATAAGTCGTTCTTTCGGATTTGGTTTAGTACCTGGAATAATTCTAAAAATACTAAATTTAGAATCCATCGACATTCCTACTAAGCCTTCTTCTTCCATAGTAGTAAACTTCTTGATAAATTCTCGTCGCTCATCAATGCTATTATTCTTATTTACTATATAATATTCAATTAATCCAGGCATTATAGGAGGCAAATAATATTTCTTAGCCCCATCTTTTAAGCTAAAATAATAAAATAATAATCCCCTTCTAGCTAATCTATCGAATATTTCTTTTATTTTAGCTTCTTCAATTCCGAATTTTTCTGCATATTTTTTGACCGTATATCTATCCATTAATACGGTTTTAAATCCTTTAGCTAACAATTCAGCTTCTTCTGGTTTATACCAAATTCTTAAAATCTCATCTGAAAGTTTCATTTTAGGAAGCATAATCGTATTTCTTAATTTAGAATAAGCTTTTTCGATTTCGGTAGTTGATATTTTGATCACCTAATTGTTTGTTTAATTATTCAAAGAATATACCATCAAAATATAATTAATTTATCAAATATATCTAAGATCTGATTAAATTATTTTAAAAAATTTATTTTTCGAGAGAATAAAAAGAAAAAAAATTAATTTGCAGCTTTTCCTTGCATCATTTTTGTAACCGCTTCAATGAAGTTTGTTGCTGGTTTAACATCCCTGACTTTTTTCAAATTTATTGAATCACTAGGACAATTTGATGCACAAAGTCCGCAACCAATGCAAACCTCTTCTCTGAGCAATATATTGTCCTCTGATTTATCCTCTTTTTCGCCTGAAACATATTTTAAAGCATAGAAAGGACATATATTTACACATTTCTTACATTTCTTGCAAGTTTCCATATCAATTACTGGTATATAATCTGTTTTTTGAAACATTTCCCAGTAATTATATTTCGTTGCCATTCCGACTATCCCACAACAACAAGTGCAACAATTACAAATGAACCCTTGTTTATCAATCGTATTTTGTGTTAAATGAATTAACCCTTCTTTTTCCGCTTGCTTTAATATATCTAAGGCTTCATCAACAGTTATGTAATGCCCAATTCCTTCATCAACGACATATTTTGTTGGAACCCCGAATACAAGGCAATTTTCAACTGTTCGCTCACAATCGGGAGATCGTTTTAACATCATCGACATTGTACGGCATGTACAAGGAACTACAGCTATGTTATTCTCTTCTTTACCCGCTTGTATTATGATCTCTTTAACATCCTGATATGCAAGTACCTGATTTTTATCAACTGTGATTTCACCATTAATATCTATCAAACGTGAAATAGGATCTGGTTTGGTTCCTGGAACTATCCTGAACACGCTAAAATCAGAAATACTTCCAAGCATTCCTAATGAATCTAATTCATTTTGATGAAATCTTTTTACAAATTTTCTTCGTTCATCGATGCTAATGTTCTTGTTTATTATGAAATACTCCACTAACCCCGGAAACAAAGGAGGAATCATGTATTTCTTTTTTCCATCCCTTTTACTTACATAATAGAAAAGAACTCCGCGTCGAGCTAATCGTTCAAATGTTTCCCGAACAACTTCAACAGATAATTTTGATTTTTTTGCATATTCTTCGATAGTAAAACGATCAGCCATGACCATTTTGAAAGGTCCAGCACTTAAGACTTTAGCATCATCATCAGTATACCAGATTTTTAGAACGTCCATTGACATTTTATTTTTAGGCATCATTATTATATCTCTTAATTTAATGAAAGCTTCTTCTGCTTCTGTAGTTGCTATTTTAATCACCTTATTGTATTTTATGTTAAAATAATTCAAAAAGATAATAATTAATTTTGTGCTTCTATCACATATTTGATCTTTAAAAAGATGAAAGTTCTTTAACTTTAATTTACGTTAAACTATTGAAATTAATACGTTTTTTAAAAAATCCAAATGATAACGTTAAATATTTATTTGTTTTTTTATTTTGTTTCTTGTTATTTTAGGAAAAATTAGCGACGTAGATGAAAATTCTAGGACCAAAAATAAAGAATTAATTAGAATGGTGAGCAATCTGTCAGAAGAAGCAATCCTTGTAATTGGAGGAGGTGTTTCAGGGATTCAAGCTTCTTTGGATTTGGCAGAAATGGGATATAGAGTTTATCTCGTTGAAAGGTCTCCATCTATTGGAGGAGTTATGGCACAGCTCGATAAAACATTTCCAACAAATGATTGTTCTATCTGTATTTTAGCACCAAAAATGGTTGAAGTCGCACGTCATCAGAATATAGAACTATTCACTTATAGTGAAGTAAAATCAGTTAAAAAAATCGAAAATGGATTCAAGGTTTTAATTTATAGTTATCCTCGATATGTAGATGCTGATAAATGTACAGGTTGCAGGCAATGCCAAGAAACATGCCCAATAGAAATCCCAAATGAATATGAAATGGGTTTAAAAAAAAGAAAAGCAATATACATACTATTTCCTCAAGCTGTTCCTAACATCGCAACTATTGATAATGTAAATTGTATTGAATGTGGTGCTTGCGAAAAAAGATGTAAGGCAAAAGCAATTGATTATTGGCAAGAAATAGAAGAATATGAATTTGATGTTAAAGCAATTATTATTGCAACTGGATTTGATTTAATAAATACAACAGAAATAACAAGACTAGGACACGGAAAATATCCAAATGTTCTTACTTCTTTAGAATATGAAAGGATGATGAGTGCTTCAGGACCAACAAGAGGCCATGTATTGCGTCTTTCTGATGGAAAAAAACCAAAATCCCTGACATTCATTCAATGTGTTGGCTCAAGAAATCAGAATTATGCAAAATATTGTTCTAAAGTCTGTTGTATGTATTCGACTAAAGAAAGCATCATTACAAAGGAACATTATCCTGAAATGGACGTACAAATACTTTATAACGATATAAGAGCCATGGGAAAAGGATTTTTTGAATTTATTCAGCGCGCAAAAAACGAATATGGTATTAAATATGTTAAAGGAGTTCCGGGTGAAATTGAAGAAGATCCCGAAACAAATGATTTAATAATTTATCATGAAGATATTGAGACAGGCGAAATTATTGAAAGAAAATCGGAATTGGTAATTTTAGCGCCTGCAATGATACCCAAAAGCTATGCAAGTGATTTATTAAAAATTTTAAACATTTCTTCTAACGATTATGGATTTGTAAAGACCTTATCACCTTTAGAAACTGAGTTAGATGGTATTTATGTAGTTGGTACTGCATCAGGTCCAAAAGATATTCCTGAATCCGTTGCGGAAGCCAGTGGAGGAGCTGCAAAAGCAGCACTCAAAATTAAAGAAAAACAAGAATTTAATGAAAAATTAGTTGAAATTATTGAAGACGTAGAACAACCTAGGATAGGGGTATTTGTTTGTTGGTGTGGTTCCAACATTGGAGCAGTTGTAGACATAAAACAAGTCGCAGAATATGTTAAAACCTTACCTAATGTAGTTTATGTTACAGATAATCTATATACATGTTCAGGGGATACGCAAACCATTATAAAAGAAAAAATTAAAGAACATAAATTAAATCGAATAATAGTTTCGTCATGTACTCCTAGTACTCATGAAGAATTATTCAGAAAAACTTGTGCAGAAGCAGGTTTAAACCCATATTTATTTGATTTAGCTAATATCAGAGAACAATGTTCATGGGTTCATATGAATGAACCGGAAAAAGCCACTGAAAAGGCGAAAGACATAATTCGCATGTATGTTAATCGTGTAAATTACTCCAAACCTCAAAATAAGTTAACTATTAATGTAACACCATCTTGTGCAATTATTGGAGGAGGCATTTCAGGAATGACTGCAGCCCAAATTATTGCCGATAAAGGTTTTGAAGTACATGTTATTGAAAAAACGGAAAAATTAGGAGGATTTCTTAATAATATTCATAAAATCCATCCTTTATATAAGACTCCAAAAGAATATTTCTCACCTTTATTTGAAAAATTAAATAAAAATAAATTAATAAAGACTCATTTTTCTTCAGAACTAATTGAAATTAATGGTTCAATAGGAAATTTTGAATTAAAATTAAAAGAAAATTCGAATTCTCTTGTTATTAATGTTGGAACTATTATAATAGCTACTGGATCTCAAGTCTCTAAGCCAATAGGGTTATTTAATTATGGGAATAACGATAAAATTCATAATTTAGAGGAACTTGAATCATTATTAAAGGAAAATTCAATAAAAGAACCCGAAAGAATTGGATTTATTTTATGTGCTAATAGTAGATTGAAGGATGGAATTACTTATTGCTCATCCATTTGTTGTACGATTTCTCTTAAAAATGCTTTAGAAATTAAAAAACGGTTTCCAAAAAGCGAAATCTCAATATTTTATAGAGACATTAATGTTTATGGAAAAGATGAAGAATTTTATCGTAAATTAAGAGAGAATTGCAATTTCATTAGTTATAATGATATAAATGATATTAAATTAATTAAAAAAGACGATAATTCGTTTATATTTGAATTAAAAAAAGCAAATCCTGAAGATAATTTAAAACTTGAGCTTGATAGAATAATACTAGCAACTGCTATATTACCGAACGACGATAATATTAACTTAAATAAATTGTTTAAGATACCATTAGCTTATAATGGATTCTTTTTAGAGGCACATGTGAAACATAGACCTTTAGATTTTGCAGCAGATGGTATATATTTATGTGGATCTTGTCAGAGTCCAAAAAATCTAGATGAAAGTATTGCACAAGCATGTGGTGCAGCATCAAGGGCTCTAATTCCCCTGATTCGCGGTAAGGTCGAAGGAGAAGCAATTATTGCTGAAATTAATGCAGATTTATGTGTTGCATGCGAAATTTGTACCTTACACTGTCCTTATGGTGCACCATCTATCATTACTGATGAAGATGGAAATTTAAAATCAAAAATTAATCAAGTACTTTGTAAAGGATGTGGTGTATGTGCAGCAGGTTGCCCTGTAAATGCAATCACAATGAAACATTTTACAGATGATCAAATAAAATCAATGATTAATTCTGCATATGAAGAAACCAGTCAAGAGGAACCTAAAATCATAACTTTTCTATGTAATTGGTGTTCATACGCTGGAGCTGATAATGCAGGAGTTAGCAGATTCCAATATCCAACATCAATTAGACCAATAAGAGTTATGTGTTCAGGAAGAATAAGCATTCTACATATTTTAGAAGCTTTTAGAGCTGGAGCTGATGGTGTTTTAATCACAGGTTGTCATATTGGAGATTGCCATTACATTTCAGGGAATTTTCATACACAACGAAGAGTCAAGACAGCGAAGAAAATATTAGAAAAAGTAGGAATAAATCCAGAAAGATTGGGTCTTGAATGGATATCAGCTAGTGAGGGTAATAAATATGCTAATTTAATAAAAGATTTTGTAAATAAAATAAAAGAATTGAAAAAAAATCAAGAAATGGTATTAAAAATTGCAAAATGAAAAATTAGATGAAGTATTAATCATTGGCGCTGGTATCGCCGGTATGGACTGTGCTCTCGATCTTGCAAACGCAGGTTATAAAGTCCATTTAATAGAAAAAACACCCTGTATAGGAGGGAACTATGCAAAAATTTATAAAATCTTCCCATATGATGAATGTTCAGCATGTGTTTTAACACCTAAAATGAATCAAGTTGGAAAACACATTAATATTTCCATTTTAACTCTAACAGAAGTTTTAGAAATTAAAGGAAAAATAGGTAATTTTCAAGTAAAATTATTACAAAAGCCGAGATACGTTGATTTTGATAAATGTACAGGATGTCAACAATGCATTATTACATGTCCCGTTGAAGTCCCGCACGAATATAATTATGGTTTAACAAATAGAAAAGCAATTTACATGGATTTTGCACAACAAATTCCATTTATAGCAACAATTGATAAGGATCATTGTATTAATTGTAAAATGTGCGTTCAAACTTGTAAAGCAAATGCTATTGATCATGATATGAAAGAAAAATTAATGGAAATAAATGTTGGATCTATCGTAATTGCAACTGGTTTTGAAGAATTTGATCCATCCGAAAAATTACCTCAATTTGGATATAAGCGTTATAAAAACGTTGTAACTTCTTTAGGATACGAACGAATGACACATCCCGCAGGATTAGATAATGTAGTGAGACCTTCAGATGGAAAACAGATAAAAAAAGCAATATTTGTAAATTGCGTGGGTTCTCGAGATGAAACCATAGATCAAATTTATTGTAATAAAGTTTGTTGCATGTTCGGAATGAAAAATGCTCGTTTTTTAAGAATGCATGAGCCCAATGCAGAAATATATATTTCTTATATAGATATTCGAGCTGCAGGGAAATTATTTGAAGAATATTATAGATCAACTTGTGATCAATATAATATTAAATTCATAAGAGGAAAGGCAGCAGAAATTCAAGAGCATGAAGACTCGAGTTTATTAGTTCGATTAGAAAATACTGAAACTGGAGAGCCATTGGATATAGATAATGTTGATTTAGTTTCTTTAAATTGCTCTTTTAAACCATCAAGAGGTACATTAGAAATTGCCAAATTATTAAATCTAAAACTTGCTAAAGATAATTTTCTTTCAGATTTGGATAATTCAAGTAACGATAATTTTTCTTCAGGAAGTATTGAAACAGCTATTCCCGGAATTTATATGATTGGAACTGCTCATGGTCCCAGAGACGGAACAGATACTATTGCGGAAGCGAAAGCAGCAGCTTCAGCAGCCGCAAACCATTTAAAAGCTCCTTCTAAAGCAATTGAGATAAAAGAGTTTAAATCGATCGAGGATAATAATTATACACCTAGAATTGGAGTTTTTATATGCCATTGTGGAGGAATAATATCTTCAGTAGTTGATATTAAAAAAGTAGTAGAAGAAATAAAAAAAATTCCAAATGTAGAATTTGTAACTAACTACCTTTTCATGTGTTCTAGTCCAGGTCAAGATTTAATTAAGGAACATATAACACAAAATAATTTAAATCGAATTGTAGTTGCATCTTGCACGCCTTTAGTACATGAAAAAACATTTAGAGATGCATGTGAAGAAGTAGGGTTATCAAGATTTTATTTTACAGGACCTATTAATATTCGGGAACAATGTGCAATGGTGCATCATGATTATCCAGAAGATGCTACAGAGAAAGCCATTCAATTAATAAAAGGTGGAATTGCTAGAGTAAAGAACTTGAAAAATGTTCCTATAAAAGAATTAGATGTCATTAAATCCACACTCATTATTGGAGCAGGAATATCAGGAATGAATGCAGCTCTTGATGTTGCAGCAAAAGGAAATAAATCGTATTTAATTGAGCGAACAGATAAGGTTGGAGGAAGATTAAACAACCTTTATGAATTATTTCCCTTCAGTAAAAAAGCAAATGTAATTTTAAATGAATATAAAGAAAAAATTGAAAAGAATTCAAATATAGAACTATTTTTAAATAGTGAAATTTGTGAAATGTCTGGTTATTTAGGTAATTATAAGTTCAAATTAAATGTAGATGGAGAAATTAAAGAAATAGAAGTGGGCTCAGTTATTGTTTCAATAGGAACTAAAGAATATGAACCATCAGAAGGAGAATATGGTTATAAAAAGACATTAAATATCATAACAACTCTAGAATTAGAACGCAAATTACAAAATAATGAATTAAGATCGATAAATTCTGTTGCATTTATTCAATGTGTAGGATCAAGAGCATATAAAGAATGTTCTGAAACTGGTAATGTATATTGCTCAAGAGTGTGTTGTAATGTTTCTATTATGAATGCAAAGATTTTGAAAGAAAAATTTCCTAATGCCCAAATAACAATCTTTTACAAACAGCATTTACGGGCATATGGACGCTATATGGAAGAAATATATAGAGAGATACAATTAAATGGGGTTAATTTTGTAAGATGGACTCCAGAAGCACCATTAAAAATTCAAATTAATGAGAATAATAAAAAACCACAAATTAATTTTAAGGATTCATTAATAAATGAGGATTTTGTTCTTGAAGTTGATTTATTAGTATTATCAGTGGGCCAGGAGGCTCCTGAAGGAATTGAAAAACTCTGTGAGACCTTAGGAATTACGAGATCTCAAGATGGATTTGTCGAGGAATTGCATGTGAAATTTAAACCTGTAGAAACTAAAGTTCCAGGAATATATTCTTCGGCAAGTTTCCCTAAAGATATTGCAGATTCAGTTTCTCTAGCACGAGCTTCTGCTTCTGCAGCGCAACAACTTCAGAAAGGAATTCAGTTAGAGTTAACCACAGCCATTGTTGATGAAGAATTATGTGTTGGATGCGGCTTATGTGAATTAATTTGTCCATATGAAGCAAATTCTATGATACAAAAAAATCCATTTGAAATTTTAGCAACTACAGATGAAATTAAATGTAAAGGATGCGGAACATGTGTTGCAGCATGTCCAGTTGGAGCCAGAACTTTAAGATGGTGGACAGACGAATGTTATGATGCTCAAATTGACCAAATATTAAATGAGGATTAGATTTGGCTAAAAAACCATTAATACTGTTATTTGCATGCATGCAATGTAGTTATACAGCACTAGATTTAGCGGGAACTCTAAAAATCCAATATAAACCAAATGTAAGGGTGGTCCGATTTCCATGTACAGGAAGAATTGATATCGAACATATACTAAGAGGTATTGTAAAAGGTGCAGATGTGGTTGTAGTAGCACCTTGTCATAAAGGAGATTGTGCTTACAAATTAGGAAATTTAGCGGCTGATAGAAGAGTGAGATTCGTAAAAAATTTACTTAAAGAATTAGGAATGGATGAAAGACGAGTTCAAATCCATTTTATATCTGCAGCTGAAGGTGCAGAAATAGCTCGAGTAATCGATCAAGTTACTAAAGAAATTATTGAAGAAATCGGCCCGAATCCTTTTAGAAAATGAGGTAATTTTAATTGGCTAATGAAAAGGAAAAATTGAATGAAATTATAAAAAAATTAGAAGAAACAAAAAATAAAAATTCTAAAATATGGAAAGAAATTATTAAAAAGAATGAAGAAGAATTTAATAAAATAAAAAATGAAATCAAAGAAAGACAAGAAATGTTACGAGATTTAATATCCAAAAAGGATTCTGCATTAATAAGTAAAAAAGAATTTGAAATGAAATTAGATAAAATACAAGATGAATTATCAGATTTGGAAATGAAAATTTATAAAATGAGATTAAATAGGTAACTTAAATGGTCCAAAAAAAAGTTGCAATAATTGGAGCTGGAATTACTGGATTACAATCTGCAATAGAGTTAGCTGATTCGGGTATTGAAGTATATTTAATAGAGAAAAAAATTTATGCGGGAGGTAATGCTAGCGATTTATATAAAGCATTTCCAACTGATGATTGCTTTTTTTGTATTGGATCAACAAATAAGAAAAAAGGAATTAGAAAGTGTTTTTATCGTTCAGGAGTCATTGAACATCCAAATATAAATTTAATTTTGAACGCAGAAATTGAAGATATTTTGAATAATGATAATAAACATGTTTTAGTTTTAAACCAAAAACCACAATATATAGATGTTGATAAATGCATCCAATGCGGAGTATGTGAAACATCATGCCCTATATTACTTAAAGAAAATGAAAATTTATTAAAAATAGAATTCGAAAAACCCATTTTTAAAAAAATACAATGCCTACCATATTCATATTATTTAAAACGAGAATTTTGTAAAGAAGGTTGCAATGAATGTGAAAAAGCTTGCCCCGTTGAAGGCGCCATTAATTTAAATGCTAAAGAAACCTCAAAAAAAATAGAAGTAGATGCCATTTTGGGTTCTTTAGGTTATCGAGAATTTAAGCCAACTGAAATTAAAAATTATCATTATGGAGACTTTTTAAATGTCATAACTCAACTTGAACTTGCTAGAATGCTTGATCCAACTGGTCCGACAGAGGGAAAACTTATTAGATTAAGTGACAAGGCACCTGCAAAGCGAATTTTAATGATTCAATGTATCGGTTCAAGAGATGAAAAATATTATGCATATTGTAGTTCAACTTGTTGTTCATTTGCTAATAAACATGCAAAAATTATCAAATTAGAAAGATATAATGATTCTCAAGTTTGGTTAGTCTATAGAGACATAAGAACATTAGGAATAAATGAAAAATTATATAAGGAAACAAGACAAGCAGGCGTTAATTTCGTTAAAGGACAAGTTTCAAAAATATCTCAAGAAGAAGATGGGACATTGTCAATATTATTATTTGATTTAATATTAAATCGATTTATTGAATTGAAGATTGATTTATTAGTATTATCTTGTGCATTAATTCCAGGGGATTATGGAATAAAAATTTCAAATTTATTGAATTTTCAATTAAACAAGTTTAATTTTATTGATAGTCAGGTTAATTTAGTTCAAACACAAAAAAATGGAATATTTATTACAGGATCAATGCTCAAGCCTATCACTTTAGAAGAATCTACAACTCTCGCTAGAGCAAGTGCATTTCATATCATAAAATTTCTAACAACGGTGTGAAAATGAACAAGGATTTAAAAATTAAAGTATTTGCTTGCACTTGTAAAGATACTTTAGATACTTTAGATTTTAATTTTTTAGAAAATTCAATTAAAAATCTTCTAAAAATAGAATTTGAAACTTTAGATTTTTTATGTAGTAAAGATGGGCTTGAAAAGATTGCAAATTTTTTGAAAGAACCTAATAATCGTGCAGTTATTGCATCATGTACACCGCAAAAACTTGAAATGGTAGTTCAAGATTTTTTGAGGGATAAAAAAATTTCCCCTTATCATTTTGATATTGCTAATATTCGGGAACAAGTTGCATGGGTTTCAAATAATAAAGAAAAAGCTACAAAAAAAGCCATAGCATTAATAAAAGCTTCCGTTAATAAAATTAAATATTCAGAAAATATTGAAATTAAACAAATGGAAATAAATTCTTATGTTTGTATTATCGGTGGAGGAATTAGTGGATTACAAGCCGCTCTTGACATTCATTCAATTGGATTAAATCCAATCATAATTGAGAAGGAAGAAAAACTTGGAGGACGTGTAAATAACATTAGTAATGTATTCCCCTATAATATGAATGGAAAGACCATCATCAACGAATTAATTAAAGAAATAAACAAGAATAATATAGAATTTCATCTTGAGAAAAATGTAGAATGGATTGATGGTACTTTTCCAAAATTTAAAATTAAACTAGAAGATCAAGAAAAACCACTTGTTTGTTCAAATATAATCATTGCAACAGGGCATGATATATATAAACCATATGATATGCTTCAATTCAGATATCTTGAAGAAAATATTATTACTTTAGAAGAATTATCGAAATTAATTTTGAAAAGTAACGGATCTTTAAGAAATCCAAAGAATGATGAAGTATTAAAAAATATTTTGATGATACAATGTATTGGATCAAGAGATGAAAATCATTTTAAATATTGTAGTGCTTATTGCTGTAATTCTGCTATAAATCACGCTATAGAGTTAAAAGAAAAATATAAGGATTTAAACATAACAATAAGCTATTTCGATCTTAGGACTCCGTTTCTCGATGAACTTACCTATCAAAAAGCACGAAATTTAGGAATTAATTTTATTCGAGGAAAAGTAGCAGAAATCTTTAATGAAAATGAGTATTTAATTTCAAAGATATATGATACAATTGCAAATCAATTCCTTCTTCTTAAAAATGATCTTGTTGTACTATCAACAGCTCTTATTCCAAATCAAAATAATAAAGAATTATTAAAATTTCTCCAAGTAGAATTAACTGAAGATGGATTTGTTAAAGAATTATACGATAAATTACGGAGAGTGGAAGTAAATAGGAAAGGAATTTATGTATGTGGAACAGTATCAGGTCCAAAGACAATTTTAAAATGTAAATCTGAAAGTAATGCTGTAGCATTAAAAGTTTATCAAGATCATTTAGAATTAAATTTATCAAAAGAATTGACTATAACCAAAATTGATAAAGATAAATGTAATGGATGCGGCTTATGTGTTGAAATATGTCCATTTAAAATACCCATTTTATATGAAATCGAAAAAGATCAATTTAAGGCTGAAATTGATGAAATGCTTTGTAAAGGATGTGGAATTTGTGCGGGAATCTGTCCAACAGCAGCTGCACAATTAAAAGTAATGAATAAAAATCAGTTAATTTCACAAATTGACGCAATTTTAGAGGATTCAAATGATGAAAACATAATGTTAGGCATAACTTGTTATGAATGTGCATATTCTACAATAGATTCTATTGGAATGTTGAAATGGAAATATTCTGAAAATTTAAGACTTCTAAATGTACCTTGTATAGGAAGAGTTTCATTTTTAGATCTGCTTTATGCATTAGATAAAGGCGCAAAACAAATATTATTATTTAGTTGTGCAGAAGATCGGTGTCATTATTTAAAAGGAAACGTTAAAGCAACTTTAGAAGTTTTAGTACTAAAAGAATTATTAAAAGAAATAGGGTGGAATGAAGATATTATTGAAATATTCCCCTTATATTCAGCTGAACCGGAAAAATTTATGCAAGCAGTTAGCATGATGATAAAAAGATTAGAAAGAGATAATGAAGAGGGCAGGATATAACCATGATCGAAATTCCGCCAAAACGTAAGAAGTTATATGAATTTATTTTTAAGATAATGGACTTAAAAAAAGCGGATGAAGAAAAATTAGAAATAAGAATCGAAAATTTAAACGAATTCGAATTATTAACTACAAATTTATTAGAACAATTAAATTCAGTTAATAAAAATCTCATTATTAAACTTGAAGAAATTGATAATAAAAAAAATCTAATAAAGAAAATTGATAATTTAGAATTTTTCAGACAAATCGAAAAAGAGTTATCAAATGAAAAGCTTCCAATCGATGTCGAATTAAAGGTAAACATTTTAAAAATTTTGGAAACAAAAGCACAAAAAGTTATTGAAAAAGGAGAAGTATCGATATTTTCTTCTAAAGTCACATATTTAGAAAATTTAACTGCCATTGATGATATTTTAAATCAATTAAAAGCAAAAATAGATAAAGAAATTGAGTTTCAAAAATTGAATATAAGTAAAAATGAAGAAAATTTAACTCAAATTATGAATTTATTTAATAAATTAGATGCAATAAATAATTTTAATGAAGCTTCACCCATATTGAAGGAATATACAACCTCTTTTTACTCCAAAAATTCATCATATATATATTCTCAGTTGAAAAAATCCTATAAGAATAATAAAATTAATGATAAACGAGCAGATATCTTATTTAATAACCAATTAAAACCAAATTTTATTGAAGCAATCATACTATATTTATTATCTAATTTTGGAAACATGTCAATTGACTCGATGCATATAAAAACAAAATTGAATTCAAAAAGACTTTTCGCCAGCTTGCTTTCATTAATAGAAAAAGGATTGATAATTGAAGTCGGAGAATTTGAAGGACATCATATTTATTCTAATAATCTTTTAGGTAATCAATTATCGAAGGCTTTAGAAAGTATTAAAGATAAATTAAATAGTTATAAAATTGAAGTTGACAAAAATATACAAGTTATCCTACCTAAACTATCTTTGAAATTAAATAATCTAATAGAACTTTCAAATAATTTGATAAAAATTAATTTTAAAATATATGAGACAGAATTAAACGATTTGGAAAAAATTTTACGAGCACTAGAAAATTTAATGCCTAAGAAAACGATAATAGACCAAGATTTAAAGTTTAAACTAGATTCAATGATTGAAGCTTATAAAATGTATAGATTGCCACTTATTGTAGAAAAAGATGAAAATCTTCAGAAACAATTAGTTGATGAACAAAGAATTTCAGATACTTTTGAAACTCTCCTTAGTCAAGATTACTTGAAAGGTAAGATTATTTGGGCAATCAAAAAATTTGGACCCCTAAATATTATTCAATTAGAAGCTTATACAAATATTCCTAGGTCTAAATTATTTATATTATTAAATATCTTACGAATGAATGATGAAATAATTATAAAAGATGCTCATGAAGAATATCAAGTTTTTAATATTCCAAGAAAACCATCAACTCTTGAGAAATTCTTGAATACATTTTTTGATAATTTATTCAAGTTCATTAAAACTTTGGATTTTCTGAAGGAAAAATCAAAGAATATAGCAGAATATCTTTTTGAAATCAATGAATTAATCAATAAAATAAAAGGATTTTTAATAGAAATAAATAAATTGAATATTGATGACGAAAATTTTTTTGAAAATGAATTCGTTTATATTTTTGAAAAAATTCAGGAATTTAATGATAAATTTTTAAGCTTAAGAAGTAAGGTTATTGTCGGTGAAAGAGAATTAGATTTTTCAAAATTGGTTCCAATTAAAATTACTAAAGTAGATGAGAATTATTCTTCACTCATTAAACCTGAAGAAATTATAGGCTTTGGAACCATAGAATCTGATGAAAAAAAATGTATTTCATGTGGGAAATGTGAAAGAATATGTCCTGAAAATGCAGCTATCTTAGAAAAACGTTGGAATTTAACTTTGTTATTTGAAATGAATGATGAAGAGATTAATCTATTACCAGAAAATAAACGAGAAATAATATTTCTAATTAAAAAAATGGCAAAGAAAAGACCTAGTGAGATAAAATTACCAAAGGATATTTTAGGATTTGGCAAGTCTGTTTTTGATCCAATTAAATGTATTGCATGTAAAGAATGTTTAGAAAAATGTCCAAATAAAGCAATAATTTTTGAAGAAGTTTGGAACATACCAGAAATAATAAAGAATTTATCTGCGCAAAAAATATTTTGAAAGTGAAAAAAATGGAATCTACTATAAAAGGTATTGAAAAAAATCCAATTAAAGATGAAGATTTGGATTATAATTTTAAATATGAAATTGCAAAATATAGAGAAGGAAATACCATATTCAATTGTTATTTATGTGGAACGTGTTCATCAGGATGTCCAATAGCAGAAGTTGCAGACTTTGCACCCCATCAAATAATTCACATGTCTTTAATTGGAATGAAAGATCAAGTTCTAAAATCTGAAACATTAAATTCAATTTGGTTATGTTCAACTTGTTATAATTGTTTGGAAAGATGCCCGCAAAGCGTTAAAGTTACTGAAATACTCTTTATTCTTAAAAATATGGCAGTTGAAACTATTGGAAAAATTCCTAAAGGAATAAAAATGCTATCAGAAATGATGATCTCTGAAGGAAGAACTGCAGAAATTACGGACATGCAAGAAGATGAACGGGATGAATTAGAATTACCTCCTGCACCAAAAATAAACATAGAACCAATTAAAAAGATACTTGATAAAATTGAAATCTCCAAAAAAATAGGAGGAGAAAAATAAAAATGAAATATGCTTATTTTTTAGGATGTACAGTCCCTGCTAGAACTAATCAATATGATGCATCTGCAAGGCAAGTCGCAAAAAAATTAGGAATTGAATTAATAGATATGGAAGATCAAGCTTGCTGTGGTCTTAATTTTAAATCTGTTGATCATCACGCTTGGTTAGTCATGGCGGCTAGAAATTTAGTTGTAGCAGAAAAAATGGGATTAAATATAGCTACATTATGTAATGGATGTTATGGGACTTTAAAAGAAGTAAATCAGTTATTAAAAACTGATAAGAAATTAAAAAATAAAGTGAATGAGATTTTAAAAGAAATTAATATGGAATTTCAGGGTAAAATCGAAGTTAAACATTATATAGAATTATTATTAGAAATTGGTTATGACAAGATAAAACAAAATATAAAAATACCATTAAATGGGATTAAAGCTGCGGTTCATTATGGTTGTCATCTCTTAAAACCTTCTGAAGTATCAAAATTTGATGATATAGAATCTCCTAAAAAACTTGATGAACTTGTTGAGCTCACGGGAGCAATATCAATTGATTGGCAGAATAAATTAAATTGTTGTGGTGCCCCGTTATTAAGTATTGATGAAAATATTAGTGTAAAAATGGCAAGATTAAAGTTCCAAGGAGCCCAAAAAGCAAATGTTGACTGCATAATAAGCGTATGCCCTTTTTGTACAATTCAATTTGATTTAATTCAGTTAAAAGTTCAAGATACATATGAAGAAGAATTTAATATTCCTGTGTTATATTTAACTCAATTACTAGGTTTAGCAATGGGAATTGATGTAGAAATGTTAGGGCTTGAATTACATCGAATTGAGCCAGAATTTATTGAAAAGTTTGTGTGAATAATGCCAACGTGGGATGAAATTTTTAAACAAGGTAAGTACATAAGAGGAGGTACCTCTGAATATGTGTATGATTTTGCATATATAATAAAAGATGAATTTAAAGATGAAGATTTGAAAATATGGGATGTTGGATGCGGGGCAGGCAGACATACAGTGTTTTTTGCAAGATATGGTTTTAATACTTATGCAACAGATATTTCTGAAAATGGAATTAAATTAACAAAAAAATGGCTTGATAAGGAAAATGTCTCAACTCACCTGAAAGTCGCAGATGTTACGGAAAGTCCGTGGAGAGATATAAAGTTTCACGGAATTCTATCTTGGAATGTTTTACAGCATATGAGTATTAAAGATTTCTCCAAACGAATCGAAATTTTAAAAGCATCAATCATTCCAAATGGATTAATTTTGTTAAGTTTAATTTCTAATAAAGCACAAGATTATGGAATGGGAGAAAAAATTGAAAAAAATTCTTTTATACATACAGAAGGTTTAGAAAAAGGAGTAATTCATCATTATTTTGAAGAAGATGAATTGAAAACCTATTTCAAAGGTTGGAAATTAAGAATCTTTATTGAAAAAATAGAACATATTGAAATAGCAATTCATAAAAGGCTTCAATTTCCTCTTCGTAATGCTCATTTTATAATTTGTGCTCAAAAAAAGTAGTAAAACAAGGATTAAATAGTTCTTCAATTAATAAAAATATTAAAAATATTTCAGTTGAGTTTAAAATGGGGATTAATAAAGATTATGCTGATGATATTGCTGAATTTTTATTTGGTCAAAATTATAAGGAACAATATAAAATTAGTACATTGCAATTAGTAAAAGATATTAATAAATACATCCCCTATTTTTTAAAAATTCTTAAAGAACTATTGGATTTTAATCTAATAATTGGATTTATAAGGGGAAAAGGTAGTAAGAGTTCTAATAACTTATCATTTTCTAATCTAAGAAAGCTAATCAAATTAAATATTGCTATTATCAAGCGTTTAGATGCTATAAATAAGGGAGATTTTACTGTTGACGACTAATGGTACAATGACTTCTATTGAACGTGTTGATAAAGCAGTCAATTTAGAAGAAGCAGATCGAATACCGATTTGCTTTCTTATGGATTATTATTATGCAAATTGCGCAAAGATATCACCTTGGAAATATGTTATGGACGATTTTAATATTGCTGCAAATGCGGTAGAACATACTTATAATTATCACGGAGGAGATCTAGACTTAGTACATGTTCCCATGGGAAGGATTTATAGTTTTTACGATCCAGTTCCAGTCGCGCATAGTGGTTATTTTTCAGAGCTCAGAATCCCAAAATATATTGGAGGCTCCTTACAATTTGTCGAAGAACCTGTATTAGACATCACAGATTTTAGAAAAATATATGAACATGGTTTTTCCATATTATGGAAAAAGGTACCAATCCCAAAAGTTCGACAAACTCAAATGGAATTCATAAAAATTAGAAAGTTCATCAATTACTGGCAAGATATTAAAAAAGTTCCAATCTACACAGGTTCTGCAATGATTACTCCATTAGAAACATTATCTTATTTATTAGGAATAAAACGATTTTCACGGTATATTAGAACACATAAGGAAGATATTAAACAAATGTGCGAATTTATGTGGAGGGGCATGCTCGCAACTGAAAAATTATTAAAACAAATTACTAACGTGAAGAGAGCATATTTATGCCTTGAACGAGTATCCTCATCTTTTATTTCCCCAAAACAATTTGATGAACTCGTTTTCCCATATATAGAAAAATTTTGTAAAAACAATCAAAAAGATGGTTATACTAATTTATTTCATATGGATACGGATTGGGGATTAGTTTTAGAGCGATTTAATGAACTACCTAAAGGTAAATACATTTTACATTTAGAAATGACAGATATATTTCGTGCTAAAAAGATAGTTGGAGATAAAATGTGCTTAATGGGAAATATTTCACCAACATTACAAAAAATTGGTTCTCCAAATGAGATTGAAAAATATGTCCAGAGACTTATAGAAGAAGTTGGACCAGGAGGAGGTTATTTATTGGGATCAGGTTGTGAAGTTGCTTCTGATGCGCCTCCAGAGAACATTCAATTAATAATTGATTATGTAAAAAAGCATGGAGTATACCAAAAATAATAAGGTGAATATTAAAAAAAGAAAAACGTTTAATTCTTATTTAATTTAAAATATAAGTCTATTTTTCTTTTGTTCTATTAAAAATAATAATAAACATTCTCATATATTAAAAAAATTTCTTTATCTTTCTTGCAAACTAGAGGATAATGCAATTTTTCTGCAATATTATAGATATCTTGCATATTTTTCAATTTAACTTTAAAAAGATTCTTATATTCACTAGTATCTTCAATTTCAATTACTTTTACCATCAAGTAATATATTTGGTTTTTTCTTAAAAAATAAAGTAACACAGAAGTAATATCAATTCATAAAGGTAAAAATTTCTATTTAAAAAAAATTAAGATTTGAAAAGGGTTTAATGACCCCTAGTTTCCTCTATTTTTTGAAATACTCCAAGAATTGATTCTTCAGGCACGTCATCATACTTTTTTATCATCGAAATAGCATCCTTAGGACAATGATGAGCACATAAGCCGCATCCAATACATAGACCTTCTTTAATAAGCATAAATTCATCATCCTTATCGTGAGGAAAATGGTGCCAAATTGCACTCATTGGACATATTTTCATACATTTTTCGCAATTTATACATAATTCCTGATTAATTTCAGGTCTATAATTAGATTTTGCAAATGCACTAGGATTATCAAATTCGGTTATTCCTCTAAGTACTCCACAATGACAGGAACAACAATTACAGATTAACATTGGAGCATCAGGACCAGATGCATTTATGATCGTATGAACTAAGCCATGTTTCTCAGCAGTTTTTAATAATTCAAATGCTTCATCTCTTGAAACCGACTTTCCTAAATCATATTGCTCTAGACTATCACTAGCAAAATTTAATGCCATACAGATGTCCATGGGCTTTTCGCAGTGATCACCTAAATAAGATGCTGTGGTTCGACAGGCGCAATTTATAACTCGGACGCTTGTAGCGCGTTTAATATATTTCTCAACATCTTCATATATTAGAATTTCGTGTTGAACACCAACTTCTTCATTGATATCGATACTTTTTACTTTTTCTTGAAGGCTGGATGAAGGTAAAGTCCTAAAAAATGGGTATTTTGAAGTATACCACTCATTTAAAAGTCCCGTGTCAATTATATCATGAAAAACTTCTGCAGCTCTCTTCAACACTTCAGGGGGATCCGCCCTGCTAACAAAATAAAATTCAAAAATACCAGGCATAATTGGAAACATCGCATATTTTTTGCCAGATTTCATAATCACGCCTCTTTTAGCCATTTTATTACAAATTTCTTCTACTTTTTCAATTGAATATCCAGTTAGTTTCGAGATTTTTTTAATACTTTTTAAATCAAATAATATAGCATCAAAAACAGATAAGATTTTTAATTCTTCTTCAGAAGGGAATAAAATTTTTAAAAATTCAATAATTTTGTCGTGTTTAGGTAATTTTAATGGCCATCCTTTATTCATTTTAACTCGAATTTCATTATATGCATCATCAATCAATATAATCACCAAAATAAAATTCTTACTTTATCTAAAATTTTAAAACTTTAAATATGTCTTGAATTGTCAGACTTATTTAAATTAAAAAAAAACAAAAAAAGGAAATTAGCAAATTAATCTCATTTGATGTCCAAAATATTAGAAAAATTTTTTATGAATTTATGATATGAGGAGGCTATATCTTGTCAAATAAAGATGTTTATGAAAAATTAGCAAATAGAATGTCTAATCTAGCCATTAGAAATCCATTAACGCCAGAATTTAGAAAGATTTTAGAAGCCCTATATACACCAGAAGAAGCTGAAATGTTATTAATTTTTAAGATTCCAATGCTTAATAGTTATAGTGCCAAGCAAATCGCTAAAAAATTAAATAAACCTGTTGAAGAAATAGAGCCAAAATTAAAAGAATTGGCCAGAAAACAAAGGATTTTATCCCAAGGAAAGAAAGATAAGCAATATTATTCATTATTGCCATTAGTTCCAGGAGTTTTCGAAATGTTTTTTGCAAATCATAAAAGAATTCTTGCTGAAGAGAAGCAAATTGCTAAATTATTTGCAGATGAATTTGATAAATACTATAAAAAGAGATTTGCATCGGAAATGTTTGCATCTTCACATCCACTTATTAGAGTTCTTGTTGACCAAAAAGTAATTGACGACAGCGTGAAAAAAGGAAAAGCAAAAACGGTTCAAATTAATGAAATAATTACAAATGAGATGAAATTTGATGTATTACTTTTCGATCAAGTAAAAAATATAATTGAAAATGAGTCAAAAATTGTAGCTCTTGATTGTTGTTGCAAAGTTTATAAATCAATTAATGAAAATGATGAAATTCTTAATCAAGATCATTCGAATGGGCTTCCTGTTAATGGTGCATCGATGCCCATAAATAATAAAGGTGAAACTATTTTTCCATATCCAATTAATGTTTGTATGGTTTTAGGCGAGACAGCAGATTATTGTGTAGAAATGGGATTTGGAAAATATATAAATAAGAATAAAGCATTAGAGATAATAAGAAAGGGTTCCGAAGCAGGATTAGTGCATACCACTCAGAATCAGATCGAAGGAATTTCAATGATTTGTAATTGTGACCCTGAATGCTGTATTTCTCTTCGTGGAATTACAAAATATAATTATCCCAGTGCAATTGCATCATCTAATTTTTTACCTGAATATGATAAGACTCAATGTAAATTATGCGAAAAATGTATAGAAATTTGTCCAACGAAAGCAATTATCCGTTTAGATGATTATGTTTCTATAAAAAATGAGCGATGCATTGGATGTGGTGATTGTGCATATAATTGTAGTGGTGGAGCAATGATCATGATAAAAAAATTCAATATTATTCCTCCTAAAGATTTAGGAGAAACAGCTACGGTATTCTTAAAAGGAAGAGCAAATTAATCTATTAATTAACATTTATCATAAATTTTTGGGAACTTTCTTTCCCAAAAATATCTATAACTTTCACTTGAATGTGATATTTGCCCGGAAATTCGTAAAGATGCGAGGATTTCAGATTTAAATATCGATTACTCCATGTTCTAAACGAAATCCAGTCATTTTTAAATACTTCATCATTAAAATTAAAATCTACACTCCAATAATCTATAAAATCAGACCATTTTTTCACATTTTTTATAATCCTTTTTGATATAGATGCCAGATTTGAAGGTTTAAAATCAATTAATTCTAAATTTACTTTAAATTTCTGAGAACTAAGTTTGATTTTAAAGGCACTTGATTCATTTATTTCATTATTTTCAAGATTTAAAATTTCAAATACGTTTATATTTGTGTTATAATTTGAATGCATGTTAATATCTTTAAAATCTTCTCTATCCAATAATCTTTTTCGAGTAACATGAATTCCATATCTTGAAGAATCACATCCAATCCACTTTCTTCCTAACTTTTCTGCTACTAATAAAGTTGTTCCTGATCCTGAAAAAAAATCTGCAATTAAATCACCAGGATTTGACGAAGCTAATATAATCCTCTCTAATAAAGCTTCAGGCTTTTGAGTTGGATATCCAACACTTTCTAACGCGGCTTTAACATAATTAAATGATAGAATATCATTCCAAACATCCGTCATTGGATCTCCAACGTCTTCAGATTCATATACTTTCTCCTTTTTTCGACGGGTGATCCTATATTTTCCCTTTTCGTCTTCATGCCTATATTTTAGATTCTTAATATATTGTCGGTTAAAAACAAATTGATCTTTATTTTTAGTATAATATAGAATGATACCTTGCGCATAAATCCAATTATTGGCTTGAGTTTTAAATCCAGCTACATTAATTGAAGCTGTATTCCAAATGATTTGCGATCTAAAGCAATCAGATCCAAAAATTTCGTCCATTATGATCTTAACATAATGTACAATATTTCGATCCAAATGAACATAAATAGAGCCATTTTCAGATAACAGCTCCCGCATTAAAAATAATCGTTCATAAATCATTTGTAAATAATTGTTTATTCCTTTCCCCCAAGTATCTTTATATGCTTTTTCTTCTAAAGGGGACTGTTCTTCTTTTATTGACTTTCTATCTTCTCCAATTCGAATTTTATAATTCCAATCAGTACCTGTAGCAAATGGTGGATCTATATAAATTAAATTAATTTTTCCTTTAAATTCTCGAAGTAATATTGCCATTGCAATTTTATTATTCCCATAAATTAATTTATTTTTCCAAATACTTTTCAATTTATCTTTTTTATTAGCAAAAATTTCAGATATTTGGAAATTTTGTTCTTTAAACTCTTTAATTATATCTAATATTCGTTCTTTTTCAATTTTACCAGACCAAATTAATTCTGTTTTATCATTATCTCCCATTAACATTTTACACCAAAATTAAAGAATTATTTTAAACATTTCCAAATATAATTTCACCATTTTTTAAAACTAAGAGATCTCCTTTATTTAATTCTTTCCAATTTTCATCCGTTAATTTTTTGGATGAAATAATATAACCTTCTTGATTAGAACCTTGAATCTCATTAAAATTAATATCCCAATCTTCATCTTTTAAATATTTTTTTTCAAATGGAGATTTTTTTTTAATTAAACATAGACTATTTTCCGTGTATTGATCTTTATAACAAAATAAATGCTTACCATCAGAAAAAATACAATTTAATCTACCATTTTGATTTATCATATTTAATTGATCCTTCAACCAAACAAAATCATCATTTTCCCAATTTGAGATGTCTCTTATTTTTATCAGATGGAGTAAATGACAAAAAAGATGTTCAGAATCAGTATTTCCAATCGGATGATAATTACTTAATTCTAATTTCTTAAAATAGAGAATAGTTCCATTATGTGCAAATACATAATCTCGTCCCCTAAATTCACGACTAAATGGGTGAGTATTCTTATAAGAAATGATCCCTATACTTGCTTTTCTTACATGACCAATTATTATTTTGGATTGTAAGATTAAATTATCAAATATAAATTTTGATAACATACTTTGATCCAATCTTTTTGGTTCTTTAATAATAACTGCAGATTTATCAGGATAATATGCTATTCCCCATCCATCGGGGTTTTCTAACGCTCTTTTTTGAAAACCAATAAACGATATGTTGGATTGAATTGCTAACTTGAAAGACATTCCTAATAATTCACACAATTTTTGACTACCACTTTTATTTCCTTCATAATATCGAAGATAGATTCATATATTTAAAAATTCATTAAATTAATTTATAAGTTATTTTTACATTAATGTAGGGGGTTTGATGAAAATTAATCAAGATTTTAATAATCAATCTTTTAATCAACGATTTAGGTTAATTCTTGATTCATTAAATGACCCCACACATATAGTAAATAAAGACCTTGTTATTATTTTAGTAAATCCGGCGTTTTATAACTTGGTAGAAAAATATAATTTAAAAGGAGAAATTATTGGGAGAAATATAAAGGAGATATTCACTTTTCTACCTGATAAAATCATCGAGGAATATAATCATGTACTTAAAACTGGAGAAACACTTCAAACTGACGAAGAATTAATTATTAATGGTGAAAAATTATATACAGAAGTTATTAAGATACCAATTTATCATAAAGAAGAAGTCTTACAAATTATTACTATAATTAAAGATGTAACGGAACGAAAAACAAATAAAGAAAAATTATATGAAACAGAAAAAAAATTTAAACAATTATTGGAAAGCTCCACAGATTTTATTATCATTACTAATAAAGATGGAATAATGGAATATTTAAACCGAACTCGACCAGAATTTAAATTAAATCAAATGATTGGAACGTCAGTTTATGATTTCATACCAAATGATTATGTCCAAAATTTTAAAGAAAGCGTTGAAAAGGTCTTTCAATCGGGAGAAATGCAAAAATTCATAATGAAAGAGCAGGTTATAGAAGATAAATTTAAATGGTATGAAGATCATTTAATTCCTTTAAAAAAGGGAGAAAAAGTGACCTCACTTATGATTGTCGCCAAAGAAATAACAGATCTTAAAGAAGCTGAAGAAAAAGTCAAGGAATCTGAAGAAAAATATAGAATTTTAATTGAAGGCATCCAAGATGGAGTCTTTTTAATTCAAGATCAAAAAATGATATTTATTAATGATGCATTTGCAAAAATAGTGGGTTATAATGCTGGTGAAATTATTGGCACAAATTTCCAAGATTTAATTGCACCTGAAGATTTAGAAATGGTTACTAATCGATATTATCGAAGACAATTAGGAGAGCATGTTCCAAAAGAATATGAATTTAAAATGCTACACAAAGATGGGACAACTCGAATAATAGTTAACATGAATGTCGGAATTGTTTCCTATAAAAACAAACTAACATCATTAGGTACGGTTAAAAATATTACAGAAAGCAAAAAAGCACAAGATAAAATAAAAGAATCTGAAGCAAAATTTAAAGAAGCTTTTAATCGCACTCAATTCTATAAAGATGTATTTGCACACGACATAAATAATATTCTCCAAACCATTCTAACATCCTCAGAATTGGCATTAATTAATTTAAATGATCCAAATCAGATAGGGGAAGTTAAAAATTTACTTGTAATGATTAAGGAACAAATACTACGTGGTTCTAATCTTATATCAAATGTTCAAAAATTATCCACGTTAGAAGAAGCTAAAATTCAACTAAAAATTATTGAGGTTTTTGGTTTTTTAAAAAATTCCATTAGACATACAATAGAAGGATTCAAAGAAAAAGTAGTTATAACTCAAATTGATTCACATTATGAAAAATTGCATGTCCTAGCAAACGATTTATTAATGGATGTATTTGAAAATATTTTATTTAATGCTGTTAAATATAATGATAATGAAACAATTGAAATATTAATTCGGATTTTCAAAGAACAAAAAATTAATAGAAATTATATTAAAATGGAATTTATTGACAATGGTCGTGGAATAGAAGAAGAAAGAAGAGAATTCGTTTTTTTAAGGGGAAATTATGAGAAAAAGAGTATTGGAGGAATGGGATTAGGATTATCCTTAGTAAAAAAAATTATTGAAAGTTATGAAGGTCAAATTTGGATAGAAGATAGAATAAAAGGAGATTATAAAAAAGGAACTAAATTTATAATTTTGATACCGGAGGGGCATTCAAATTAAAAGCGTATTTATAGTTGAAGATGATCCAAGTTTACAATCATTATATGAAAAAATTCTATCCTATTACGGATACACAATTTTAGGTGTAGCCAGAAATGGTGAAGAAGCCGTTAAAATGTTTGTTGATTTCCAATTGAAACCCGATATAATTATCATGGATCATAGACTTCCAGTAAAAGATGGAATTGAGGCATCAAAAGAAATTTTGATATATGAAAAAAAAGCTAAAATTCTTTTTGCAAGTGCAGATAAAACAATTAAAGATGCTGCACTTTCTATTGGAATAACCCGATTTATTGAAAAACCTTTTGATATTAGCGTTTTAATTGAAAATATTAAAGAATTAATAGACGTTAAAATTTAAAAAATTTTATGGTCTTAATATCTCAAGATATGCACCTACTCGGGTCTTTAATTGTCCAATATTTTCATCTAAATTTTGAAAAGAAAGATCTAACATTGGAACGTCAATTTCTTGAAGTGATTCTTTCAATATTTTAGCTGAAGGTGTTAATGACTTGCACCCATATACAGAATTAAAAATCACACCCTCAATATCATACTTTTTAACAATATCAATCCATTTTTTTACTAATAACGTGTTTGTCGTTAGATTTCGTGATACATTAAGAAGATAATCAGAATAATTTTCTATTACATCCCCTTCTTCTTTTATATGTTCCAAAACACCAAGTGTTTCCCAATCATTAAATATTAAACCCCCACCGAGTTCTGGAACAATCTTCATTAATTCTACTTCAAATCCACCAAATGTAGGAGTTAATAATAATCGGGGAATTTTTTCACGTGCAATGCTTTTATTAGCTTTTAATTTAAGATCTTTATTCAAATTAGTTAAAATTTCAAGAAATTCTTTAGGATTCGATAGATGATCGGTAAATCCAAACTGAAGCATCGAAAATAAATAAACAAATGCTGTAGGTGAAATTATATTAGAATGATCTTTCCAAATCATAAATAAATCCAACATTTTGGATCTTATTTTATTGGATAATTTAATTTGTGTTGATATCTGCATTTCACTTATTGAATTTCCTGTTAAATTTTCCAATTTTTCAATTGTTGAATTAACTTCTTGTAACATGTATTCTTTACTAATACCATCAGATGTTGTTGGTATATCCATAAATATCAAAGGCTTTATTCCACTAACAATTTCGAAATGTTTTGACATCCAGATACAACGAGATCCGAATCCAAATGTAAAGTCATACCAATTTTTCCATTTAATTGACGCACCAAAATATTGTCTTGTTCCAAAACAAGCGTCTAATGGATAAAGGTCATTAGCTGCAAGATCTATAAATTCTTTATAGTTATTCCAAAGCCCATCTAACAATTTCTCGGCGAAGTTTTCCAAATATCTAGTGCCAATTGTCCTATTAAAAACTGAAAGTAAAGAAGAGATGCTTCTAATTCCGAAAATATTCTGTGAAAGTCTCAATATTCGTAATTCTTCATTTACGTCAAAATCTCCAACTCTATATAAACTTACAACTTTACAACCAGATGCATTTAATATTTCAATACCTAAAGGTAAAATCATTGAACAGACTTTTTTACCCAATCTTTTTGCGCTTTGCAAATGTTTTTTTCCTGCATAATATTCTAATAATACTTTTAATAAACTAGGAGTTATAAAATCTTTTACTAGACTTGTCATTATTAATCACCTTTTTCTTAATTATTTAAAATTTCAGTAAATGCACCTATTCTTGTTTTAAGTTGCCCAATATTTTCATCTAAGTTTTGAAATGATAAATCCAACATTGGAATATTAATTTTCTGAAGTTCTTCTTTTATTATTCTTGAAGCGGGAGTTAAGGCTTTACAGCCATAAACTGAATTAAAAATAACACCATCGATTTTATATTTTAGAATGATTTCTATCCATTTTTTAGTTAAAGTTGTATTATTAATGAATATATCAGAAAAATTTAGTAAATAATTCGAATAATTTTCTAAAACATTTCCATTTTCTTTAATTTCATTTAAAATACCGAGAGTTTCCCAATCGATAAATAATAAACGTCCTTCAAATTCACTAACAATTTTCATTAATTGTGTTTCAAATCCACCAAACATGGGAGACAGCATTATTTTAGGTGAATTAACTTCGTCCAATACTTTTTTTGATGAATTCTTTAAATTTTCATTAATATCTTTTAGTAATTTCAAAAATTTTTCAGAATTACCGATATGATCCGTAAATCCAAAGTGAATCATGGAGAGTAAATAAACGAAAGAGATTTTAGAAATAATATTTGGATTTTTAATCCAAATATCAATTAATTTTAAATATTCTTTTTTAATTTTATTGGTAATTTTTATTTCTCTTAAAATATCAAGTTCTGAGATGGATGACTCCATTATAGTTTCTAATTTATTTATTGTTGAATTAATTTCTTCCAGAAAGTAATCTTGAGATATTTTATCAGAGGTTGTGGGAATGTCAATAAAAATTATTGGTTTTATATTTTTTATTAACTCATAATGTTTTGAGTACCAAATACATCGAATTCCAGTTCCAAAAGAAAAATCGATATAATTTTTCCAATTAACTGTTGCTCCATAATATAAGCGTGTTCCAAAGCAAGCATCCAAAGGATATAGCTCATTAGCTGCTATTTCAACATAATTTTTATAATTTGAAAATAAACCATTCAACAATTTTTCGGCGAAATTTTCTAAATAATCAGAACCAATGGTCCGGTTAAAAAAAGATAATGATTGTACTAATGAGTTTATTCCAAATAAATTTTTAGAAAGTCTGACTAATCTAAGTTCTCGATCTACATCAAATTTACCTACACGGTATAAGCTAATTACTTCACACTTTGAAGCTTTTACTAATTCAATACCATGAGGAAGCATCATCGAACAAACTTTTTTACCTAATCGCTTTGCCTGCTTTAATTGCTTCTTACCAGAATAATATTCAAGAGTTAATTGTAATAAATTTGAATTTAGGTAATCTGAAATTAATTTACCCATAACCGTGTTCCTCAATTAAGAAAGTATCTCTCTAAAAGCCTCAATCCTTGTACTTAATTGACCCAAACTTTCTGCATAATCTCTTTCCAATATTAAGGTCGGAATATCATTTTCTGCCATTATAGTTTTGAATTTAGACAATTCTGCGACATATATGTCACAAAATTTTAACACGTGAAAAATAACTGCTTTAAAGGTACCTTTTTCATATTCTTTAATGATTTTATTTATTTTCTGGTCATCGTTTATCATCCTGAATGTAAAATTGTTTTGAAAATAATAATCTGCCAAATTTTCTAAAGGATTGTCTTTATTTACATCATCATAGAAGAAAAGAATTGATTCTGATTGATTTTTTACAATCTTTATATCACAATCTTCAATAATATTTAAAATTTTATCACCTAAACCAACAAATGAGCCAAGAAATAATGTATTCACACCTGAATTTTTAATTATAGTATTATTTTCTTCTAATTCTTCAAGTCTATTATAACAATATTCAGGTCCTAATAAATACAAATCATGCATTAAATTTTGAAAATTTGATCCCATACCGATTAAATTTTGAATATTTCTGAATTTTAACCTTAATTTGTTATAAAGGTCAATTGATTTTATTAAATCTCCATTTGAAACTTGTATTTTAAAAAAATTTTCCAAATTGGTTTTAAGTTTATATACTTGATTTAGAAAAAATTTTCTAGAATTTTCTGATAAGACTGTTGGAAATGCAAATTGAATTTGAGGAATTTTAAAATAACGTTCAATATAATCTACTGCACATAAATCACCGTTACAATAATTTAATCCTATTAAACCATCTAAATTTGAATAAATTTTATGTTCAGAATCTAAAAAACCGACACAACCTCGAGCAAAAGGACAAGTTGCAGGAGTTAGATATTCTGTTCCCAAACTACATATTTCATCATTCGCCGCTAAGGATAGGACGACAGGATTAACATTAAATGCATGTATCAATTCTAAAGGAATTAATTGATGCGGAAAGATACCAATTAATTTTTTATCTTCAGATTTTAATTTCATTAAATGATTCTCAATCTCTATTAAATCCAAAAAAAATACTTCCTTAAGACTTTAATAAAATTTGAATTGCTACTTTATTTAAAATTTGTATTTTATTTTGATGAAATAACTTTTGAGAAAAGAAAGTGAAAATATAAGTTATTTACTTATGTTTTGAAGGGGATTTAATTTAGATAAAGCATTAGAAAAATCTTTTTTAATAAATTTTTTTTCCATTTTTGTGAAAAAAGAGTTAATTAATTCCCAAGAGATGATATTATGATAACATGCGGAATCGACATAGGAAGTCTTTCAACTAAAGCTGCTTTTTATGATGGAAAATTAATGATTGGTTATTATATATCAAGATCAGGTCATGAATTTGAACGAGCAGGAAAAGAAGTATATCAATCAGCTTTAAATAAAGTTGATCTGAGAGAATCTGATATTGCTTACATCGTAGGAACAGGATATGGAAGATCATCAATAAAATTTTCAAATAAAACCATTACTGAAATTAGCTGTCATGGAAAAGGTGCACATTATTTTCTTGGTGATGATATTAAAACTGTCATTGATATTGGTGGTCAAGATTCAAAGGCAATTTCATTAGGTAAAAATGGCAAAGTCATAGATTTTCAAATGAACGACAAATGTGCAGCAGGAACTGGTAGATTTATAGAAGTAATGGCAAAAGCATTGGAAACGCCTTTAGAAGAAATGGGTAAAAAATCATTGTCATCTAAAAATCCATCACAAATTTCATCAATGTGTACAGTTTTTGCTGAAAGCGAAGTTATTAGCTTGTTTGCAAAAGGTGAAAAAAAAGAGGACATCATTGCAGGCATCCACAAGTCAATTGCTAAACGAGTAGTTGGAATGGCAAAACGTATTTCAGTAAGAGAAAAAGTTGCATTTTGCGGTGGAGTCGCAAAGAACGATGGAGTCCATAAAGCGATTGAGGATGAATTAAAATTAAAAGTTTTAGTGCCCGAAGAACCCCAAATAAATGGAGCAATAGGTGCTGCGATTCTAGCATGGGAAGAAATTAATAAAAAAAATTAGATTTTAATAAAAAATTATGAAAAAATGGAAGATATATCAATTTCAAATGCGATTACTGGATTTTCTAGTTGAAATTTTTCAATAACTGGAAAATTTACTTCACCCATCAAACCAATTTCCTTTCTACCTAACTTTATAGTAGCACTTCTTCCGGGAATAAATGAATTATCATCGTTTTCATCTAGTTTATAGTCCTTTAATCCCAAATAATTTAGAACTGAAAATAATATTGATTGAATTTGTTCAAATGATGTCGAATAAGCTGTTATAACTGCACAAAGATGTTTTACGTTTTGAGTTTTTGTCATTGCTTTTTTATCTAATTTTACTACATCACCAATTTCAAAACATTTTTGTGGAAATACTGCATGATTGTTTGAATTTAAAAAGTTTAACATTCCTGGAAGTAATTGATTCCGCAACACAGAATATGTTGATGTGATTGGATTAGCTAATTCTACGATTTCTCCTTCATCCTTATTCATTTTTTCAAATAAAATTTCTTTACTAGTTAATACATAATTATTTACTTCTTGAAATCCAAAACCTGCCATCAAATTTCTGATTTTTCTTGCTTTTACTTCTATTGGTGTTTCTTTCCCAATCGTTTTAACAATCGGTAATTCCGGAGATATTTTATTATAACCATATGCTACTGCAATATCTTCTAATAAATCTATTTCATGAAGAAAATCCGATCGGTAGGCAGGAGTATAAACTTCTAAAATGTTTTCATCGAGTCGCTTGCTTGACATTCGTAATTTTAATATTAGATGTTCTAATTCTTTAATGGTTAAATTTAATCCTAATACTTGATTTGCATAATTTAAATGTAATATATGTGTCTCTGGGGTTAAATCAGGCAACACTCTAGTTTTTCCATCAGGATAGATGATTTCAACTGATTTAATTTTTCCCTTTCTTTCAGCGATATTTGTAACTAAAACATTTAAAGCATAATTTGCTATTTGTTCGTCTAAACATGTAATTTCAAAAAATAAATTCTTCGTTTCAGGTTCAACAGCAGTATCCACAGAATTTATAATTGGAGGAAGTGATAAAACAGTGTCTTGTGAATCGACTAAAAGTGGATAAACCTCGAAATCATTTATTATATGAGCATATTCAACTCCTTTTTCAACTTTACGAAGGATTTCATAACCATCCATTGCTTTCATTTCGTGTAGAGGAACAAAATAAATTTCGTCAGGACGACGTGCGGTATAAGTTACAGGCGGATTTATTTTATCCAAATCATGAAGACCAATTGATGCCTTTTTACGCATTCTTGAATGAGTCATGTGCAATTTTTCTTGACACTGCATTATTTGAGCTACCCCTTCGTCACTTAATTCTACGTCTTCTACAATACCACCAACGATAAAAGGCCTTACTTGATCAACAACAGGATCTACATTAATTTTTAAATTTGATTTAGTAATTTGGTATTTTGGAGGTCCCAATTCGATTTCTAAAAATCCTTTTAGCGTTCTTGCTAGCCCCTCAGTTGATAATAAATCAATTCGATCACTTGTTACTTCAATCTCCATTTCATCATCGTTCCAAGCATCGACTTCACATTTATTTAATAAAATTAGTTCTTCTAGTTCATCTTTAGATATTTTACGACCGATGAGCTTGTTTAAATCAGAATAAATTACTTTAATTGTGGGCATTTTTATCACTATATCATTATTGCATTCCTTAAATATTCTAAATTTTGTGAATGTAATTCTCTAATATCATCTATACCTAACCGAATCATGGCTAATCTACCAATCCCAATTCCCCAAGCCAAACATTGGACACGAGGGTAATCAATTCCAAATGGTAATAAAACCTCAGGTCGGAATAAACCTGACCCTAATATTTCAATCCATCCTAATTTCTCATGTTTAGCAAATGCTTCTACGCTTGGTTCCGTAAATGGAAAATATCCAGGTTTAAATTTAACCTTATCAAATCCAAATTCCCTTGCAAATTGACTTAGGATACCTAATAAATGACGGAAGGTCAAACCTTCATCAAGTACGATCCCTTCAACTTGATGAAATTCTATTGCATGTTTTGCATCCAATACATCAGGTCGAAAGACTTTATCAATAGAAAACATCCTAATGGGGGGTTTGCGATATTTATTTATGGTTCTCATTGAAACTGAAGTAGTTTGAGAACGAAGAACTAATCGTTTCGAATTTTCGAAATCAAAACTACCCCATCCCCGAGAACCAGTTTCCCAACCGTTTAAATGAGTTTGAATTACGTTTTTAACATATTCATCTTCATTGAGATTTGCAGTTGTAGGAGTTTTAAGCTTGTATGAATCGTGGATTTCTCTAGCGGGATGATCTTGTGCTTGAAAAAGTGCATCAAAATTATAAAATTCACACTCTACGAATGGTCCTTTTTCTTCTTGAAATCCCATTCCTATTAAAATCTCTCTAACTTCATCTAATAAATCTAAATAAGGATGCCTCTTCCCAGGATGAATAATAGGGGGTTCTATCTTTAAATTATATGGTTTTATTGGTGAATCTTTCCAACTACCAGATGAAATTATATCTTTCGTAACAATTGATATTTGATCAGTTATTAAATTGTTAAAATCAACATCTTTTTTTAAAGAAAATTGATAATCTTCACTTGTTCGAATATTAATCAATTTTCTTTTTAATAAATTATCAATTATATTATTGATATTTTTTATATTAGGTAACAAATGAACCAATTTTTCTTCCTTAATGCTTTTATTTTCATTTATTATTTTTAAGATTTCTTCATTATCATATTTTAAATCTTTTAATATCGCTTCACCTTGGTCAGTTAATAAAACTTCATTCCCTTTATCGGTTTTATTCATCTCAATCCATTTATAATCCTTTGCCCATTTGAGGGCGATCTTAATTACTTGTTTATCAATTTTATCTTGAAGATTTTTTAAGAGATCTTTTTTGGAAGCTTTTAATTCTTTTATTAACAAAAATTCCGGCATTCCCTTTTCAGCATATTCAGCCCCTTCCTTTGTAAGTTCATAATAAGAGGTTTTAATTTCTTCAACTTCAATTAATTTTTTAGTGATTAGCCAAGATTTGCTAGAAATAACTTGATCTTCTTTTAAATTCGCGTGTTTTGCAATAGCTTTTGGAGTTGTTTTTCCAAGATCCTTTAATGATTGTAGAATGACATATTCATTATCAGTAACAGCTATTTTTTTTGAAGGCATCGATTTTCACCCCAATGTCTTTCATTAACTTTAACTATATTGAAAAAGTTACTAATTAAAATATCCTTTAATTTACTTCCAATCCCATCATACTTAAATGAGTCATTTAAAATGAGATACGGAGAATCCGCTACGTGATTTTCGCTTGTTATTAAACTAATTTGTTTTAGAGAACTTAAAAATAAGATCACGCTCAGATTCATTATGAAATGTTATACAAAAAACAGATTAAAGTTATTTAAATGTTATTTCATTTTGATTTTCTAATATTTTTTATTTTAACCAAATTGAAAGATAGATAAACCTAATCAATTATATATTCAGATTGGAAAAAATTAAAAAAAAAATGGATAGATTAAGAATTATTTACCTTCATATTTAAAAGAAACTTTAATTCGAGCTCTATAAAGAATGACTTTATTATTATCTATTTTAACATCTAATTGTACTACTTCAGCAATCCGGAGATCTCTTAAAGTTTCTCCAGCTTTGGCAATTATTTTTTGAACTGCATCTTCCCATCCTTTTTCTGAAGAACCAACTAATTCTATTACTTTATAGATTGAATCAGGCATATATTCAACCCCATTTTATTGAAAAATAATAATATAATAATTAGAGATCGAATGAGATCTTAAATTTTTTTTTATCAATAATTATTTATTGAAAATCATTTTTATAAAGGAAAAAAGGTAATTATCTTAACAAATAACTAATTGGTGCCAAGTTGAAATCATCTCCATTAATTATTGAAAACCAAATAATTTATTTCCATTCCAGTGAAGAAATGGAGCTCGAGGATGAATCAGTCCAATTAATAGTTACTTCACCACCATATTGGGACGTAAAAGATTATGGAGATAAACAATTAGGATATGGACAATCATATCAAGATTATATAGATTCTTTAAATAAAGTTTGGAAAGAATGTATTCGAGTATTGAAACCGAACGGCAAAATTGCTATTAATTTCCAACCATTACCAATAGATGCAAAAAAAAGCGGCTTTGATAGAAGAGTAATTAAAAATATCATGTTTGATGTCGAAAATTTTATGAGAATAAATGATTTATATTTGAGTTCAATGCATTATTGGGATAAATCAGAATATATAAATAATGTGTCATGGGGATCTTATCCAAAACCAACTAATATTAACTCAAATACAAGTTTTGAACAAATTTTTGTTTGGGTTAAGAGAGGTTCAACGAGAAAAGTTCAAAAAGAAATATTAGATTCAAATTTATTGGATAAAGAGGAATGGAGACATTGGGCAGTTCGCTGCATCTGGGACGATATTTCGCCAATAATTAAAATAAATTCAAAAGGAGAAAATTTGTTTGGCCATGCCGCACCATTTCCAGAAGATATTCCCTATAGATTAATCAGAATGCATACAATCGAAGGAGAAACGGTATTAGATCCATTTTTAGGTTCTGGTACCACGTTGAAAATTTGTAGGATTACAAAACGTATTGGTATTGGATATGAAATAAATGAGTCTTATAAAACATTAATAAAAAATAGAATCTTAGAAGATTGGAAACCCCCATTAATTGAAAGACAGTATAAAGTAATAGGTAATGAATCTTTCCAAAAAATCATTAATAATATAATAGAAGAATCAATATCGGAAGCGAAGAATGGTTTAGATTTACAGCAGATTAAAACAAGAGTGATTAGAAAGCTATATAAGGATTGTCCCAAACCTCTTTCTAAATCATATTTGAAAAAAATTTTAGAAAATATTGAATGAATTTATTGAACTACAGAAAGATGAGCAGTCATGAACGGTAAAAAAATAGACTGGAAGGAAATCAAACAAAAAATGAAGGAACTTGTGAAACTCGAAAAAAATGAAAATGATTTATGGGTTAAACTTACAATGATTGGAGAAAATGACGTCAGAGAAGATGAAATGGTAGGCAAAATGATTCAAAGTGAAGAAGAAATAAAACAAACACTTAGTCAATATATTAATGACGGAGAACCTCTTGATTGTGAAGTCTCATTTATGGAAGAGGAAAAATACATGCTAATTAAATTTAAAGAGAAGAGATTTGTCAAAAAGGCATATGAATTTTTTAAAGAATTATTTTTTGGTAATTTTTTAAAGAAGATGGTAGAACAAATGATGAAAGCTATTGAAGAAAGCTTTGATGGATTAAAGGATTTATTTTGAATATAACGCACTTCTCTGCTTATTATATTTATAATTTTTTAAAAGTACTCTTAAAGAAACTAAAGTAAAAATTGCCATTAATAAAAAATTTAAGATAGAGATAATATCAACTATGGTCATAAGTATAATGCTATACTTTCTTTTTTATGGAATTGGAAATTTAAATTAAAACTAGGTTCTAACTTTAGATATATTTATCAGTAATTTTATGCACTCGAATTTATTTAAAATACTAGGTCAAGTTATAAATTTTATAAGGAATAGAAAAAAATGATTAATTTTTTGAATATACATATTTTCACCGATGTATTTTAGAATATACAGATTATAATATGAAAACCATTAATTGAATGAATCTAAGCATCCAAAACTAATATCATATTTTCTTAGATTTTAAAATCTAAGGAAAAAAAGTGATAACAAGAATCCTACCAACTTATCTTAAATATTTTTAAAAGGTTAATATTAAAAAAGATCGATATAACATAGTTAAAAATAGCATAGTTAAAATTTAGTTTATTTTAGGTGGGGAAAGATGAAATTGAACAAATATTTCAAGATTTACACGATTATTTTTCTCATTTTAATTGGATTAAGTTCATTGAATTCTAATTCTCTTAATAATCAAATTAATTCTCAAGAAATAATAATGGAAATAAAAACGAACCCATCAGTTTCTCCAATTTATAATGAAATGTATTATGAATGGACTGGTTCATGGGGGGTTATAGGTATAATAAATCCGCAGGCTTGGTCGGGATATGCAATTTATACTGATGAAGGTGGTGGAAATTTTTCAGTTGATTATTATGATGTTTATTATGGAGCCACATCGTATCATGTTAATAATTTAACTCGTTTAATTAGTTCATCGAATACTGATTGGAACAACAAGCATGATTTCGTTTGGATTTTTGACAATCATTCTATTTCAGATTATGTTTTAATTCGTAATAATTGGGTGAAAGTTGATTTAATGTATACTGTTGCCTCTAGTGCGATTAGAACTGCAATGGGTAGAAATTTCAGTTGTTGGTATTTAACTGGACCTTATGGGTCTTATGCATATTATGATAAAACTAGTGGCTTACTAATTGATGGTAGTTTTCGTTATAGTTATAGTACTTATACTTATTACTTTGATTATTTGTTAAGTGATACAAATACTCCAAATTATAATGCACCTGTATTATCCGATGGTCAAGTTTCCCCTACTTCGGGGAATACTATAACTCCTTTTAATTTTACCGTGAACTACACGGATTCAGATAATTTGTCAGCAAAGGTAGTAAACTTAATAATTGATGACAACATTCTTCCAATGACGCAGATAGATTCTAGTGATAATAATTATGCTGATGGCGCTTTATTTACTGTTGTAACACCCTTAACTAATGATTCTCATTCATTTTTCTTTAATTGTTCTGATTGGAAGTATGAAGCAAATACTTCAACTATAATAGGTCCATATCCCGTTACAATAGTAAATGATTATCCTCCTGAATTAAACCTAGATTCCTTTTATCCGTCAATTGGACATTATTATACAAATTTTTTATTTCAAGTGAATTATTCTGACCCCGATAATAACGATCCTGATTATTTAAATATTACAATTAATGAGACATCATTATCCATGACGAAAGTTGATTCAAATGATATAAATTTTGTTGATGGCGTGTTGTATGGAGTTTCTACAACATTTAATACTGCTGGAAATTATACCTATTATTTTAATACATCTGATGGGGTTCATGAAATTGGATATCCTACAAATGCAATAGAAGGTCCAAAAGTTTGGACCCCTTATCCTGCTGCATCTCCTATATTTTCCGGAGCATATATTTATTATTCAGGAGTTTGGGATTCATCACATCTTTGGGATGGGTATGAAAATTATACTCACACATCAGGGAATAATTTTACTTGTCATTCTTATAATTCACGAGGGGGTCATGATTACAAATCTGTTACTAATACTTCAAGATTTTTTATTTCTGATAGTATTGATCTCTGGGGAAATAATAGCTATGATTGGGTATGGATTTATACCAATATTTCATTAACGGATGAAATTCCTATTGCCATACATGAAGAATCATTTAGATACTTTACTGTTACAAATGAAATTTCAAAAAGCCGAGCTGGAAAGACCTTTGATTGCTGGAAATTAGATGATGGGCTTGGTAGTACTGCTTATTATGATAAAGAGACGGGCGTGTTTATTGAAGGTTCATTTATAAAAAATAATGGCACCTCTTATAGTTTATACATTACAGACATTAACATACCAGATAATTATGCACCCATATTGACAGATGGGGAAGTAAATCCGACTGTAGGAAACCTATCAACATATTTTGAATTTCGAGTGAATTATACGGATATTGATGGTACTCATCCACAAAAAATGAATCTAATTTTAGATGGAATTGCATATAATATGAATAAATTAATTGGTAGTGATAATGATTATACCGACGGCTGTATTTACAAATATTCAACCACTTTGACAAATGAAACACATGAATTTTATTTTGAAGCTAGCGATAACCATTATGTTACAAGATATCCCGAGTCTACTAATATATCTGGACCTGCAGTTGATGCTTTAAATGAAGTTCCAGCAACTTTAGAATATGAATCCCTTTTACCAAAATATGTCTCGAAATGGGATACATATACTTTTAACATTACTTATACTGATGCTGATAATTTCGCACCTTATTACCTGAATTTAACAATTTATAAAGATGGAACTTTAAATGCAACGTATTCAATGTCTCAAACAAACCCTTCTGATACTTATTATGTGGATGGTGCAGAATATTCCATCTCCTTACAATTTGATGTGGGGGATTACGAATATTATTTTGAGACAAATGATTCAAAATTCCAAACCAGAAATCCAGTTAGCTCAAATTTCACAGATCTCGAAATAACTGAGGCGGAAATGCATTATTTTGATGGCTTATATATTAATTATTATGTGGCGATGTACTATGGTTATTATGCAACAGAGTCCGTTTCCTATTCCCAGTTGAGTCCCACTACTTATAATTGCTCTATTCATTATTACAAAGAAGAAGTAGCAATTACAGATAAATATTATTGGTATGTTGTTGATGGTAGAAATAGAGAAGTATTACAAGCGAGTTCTTATTCGCCCATATCCATTGGAGATAAAGATCCGCATATAATTCACGATAATGCTAGAATAGGGACCATTACTGAAATGAAAGGTGAAAAAAAATCTTATAATTTTTATGAATGCACCAGCGAGGTTGGTGATACCGTTTTAGGGAACGAATATAATTGTTGGAGTTTTTATGAAAGTCATGGTCCTTATTATTTTGAAAAAAACACTGGTCTATTACTTAGAGACATTTATGATCAGGGTGGAGGATTAATCGTTAATAAATATATTACTTCAACTAACATGATTTTACCCGTTGACATTCCAGCACCTGAAATTTACTTGCTTTCTCCATTAAATGATACATATACAGTTAATTCTATTCCGATCACCGTATTTAATACTTCAAATGTTGAGCAAGTATGGTTTCGAAGATGGACGGGAAGTGCGTGGTCTGATAACGAATCGTTAATATATAACAATATGCTTTGGGTAAATTCTTCTGATTTCGTTTGGTTGCAAAATATTGAACAATTACAAGTATTTGCCAATAATTCTGTTGGAAAAATAATGGAATTAAACGTTACATTCACTATTGATGCTGAACTTCCTACATTAACAATAGACAATCCTTCTTTAGATGGGACTATTTTAAGTGGGAGTTCAATTCAGATTGAAGGGTATGCAAACGGAACTGGATCTGCCATTGATCAATTATTCATTAATAGTTCATTTACCCTAAGCCAAGATCCAAGAAATACACACGAAGGAGCTTATACTTTTACTAATTCATCGTATTTACAAAGCGGTTTTTATTCTGTTAATATAACAATTATTGATGATGCAGGGTTTGCATCTTCACAAATAAGGATATTTTATGTAGATAATATCTTACCTGAATGTAATTGCACGAATCTACGCTATCAAGGTGATGCTCAAAATGGAAATGAAATTTATTTTTCAGGTTTTGCAAACGGAACTGTTTCAAATATTTTAAATCTGACTATTAATGATAGTAAATTTGAGTTAACAATAGATCCCCGAGGTTTCATTGCAGGAAATTACAAATTTTTAAATAATACTCCATTATCAGAGGGTCCACTTTCAGTTATGATCAACATTACTGATGAATCAAATCAATCATATATTTTGAATATAAGTTGTATTTTAGATTTTTCTTCCCCAACAATACCATTAAATCTTAATTATAGTTATCTTGGTCTTGTCGGAGTAATTTTAACGTGGGATGCTGTTATAGATATAACAAATGTCACGTATATTGTTTCCCGAAATGGATTAAATATTCTTAATGTAACTACCAATCAATTTTCAGAAACGGGATTAATTCCGGGATCATATATATACACTATACAAGCAATTGATAATGCAGGAAATCTCGGACCTATTACAGAAATTATTGTTGAAATTTCAAGTCATGGGGATCCTCCTCTTTTTGATATTACACGACTTATTTTCTTAATAATTATAATAATAGTGATAGGATCAACGATCGGAGTTGGAACGCTCATTATTAGTATGAGAAGAAGAAGCAAAATACAAACTATATCAAAGAATAAACCAACAACCAAATTAAAAGTCATTGACCAACCGTCTGCATTTGCACAAAAATTAAGAGAAATTGAATTAATGATTGGGCTCGAAGATATAGGCATAAAAATAATACATTATTCAAGCATTGAAGACGATTTTTTCGATATTGAAAGAAAAATGATTACAGTTAAAAATATTGATATTTTTTCAATTGCAAGACAACGAATAAATGCTGAAGTCCTTCTAAAATTACTAGATAAAGATAATATTGATGAAAACATAAAAATAATGACTAATTATATTAGTTCTTTGATGCCTGAATTTCTTAATTCTTATGACATGAATACACTGAGAATGTTCTTGGATATTTTCATAGATAACTCAATTTGTAATTGGTTAGTAAGAAAAAATGATTTTAATCTTGGAGTCTTTGAAAATTATTTAGCAATAAAGATATTTAAGTTCTATAAAAAATTAAAAGAATTTAGACAAATAACCGATCAATATCGCATTCAAATTTACATTATTAGCGTATTAATTGCCGAATTATTAGCTCATTACGAAAATATCTTAAAAAAGGAATTTATTATTCCTGAAATCGTGAATCAAGATTCTTTAATATTTAAAATTTATCAAGAATTTAAAATTATATTCTCAAAAAATCAAGTTACTCTTCCAAGTAATGCGGAATGCGTACAATTTTTAAAACTCTTTAGTGAAATGTTTCTTAAATATCTAAAACAATAAAAAAATTTTATATTCTTTTTTTTTAATCTCAAAAAATAAAGGATTATTTCTCAATATATTGAATATATACGTTCACCGCGGTACTTTAAAATCTAAAAGTCTTTTCAACTTTTATTGAATTTATCATTTTTCGAGTATAAAATATTCGCAATATTAGGCAGAAACAAAAAGAAGATAGTAATAACAATACAGTTATGATTATTAATCCTGCGGTTAAAGATGTAAAAAAGAGAATTATTATTGGAATAGGAGCAGGAATTAAAAATACCAGCAAAGGAATTATGATCATTAGATATTTGCTTAATTTTTGTTTCCATAAATATTCATTTGAAATTTTTTCATAACACCAAATACAAACTTTATGATGCTTTTTAAAGCAATTATTACACAATTCAATTCCACATTTAATACACGAATGAGGTTTTTTAGATATTGTTTCAGATTTATCGCACTCAGGACAAGCGTATTTATATTGGGTTTGATATAAATAAGAATTCATTGAAATTCACCTTTAATTTTCTTTATATATGAAACCACATCGTGGACAGGTTATAAATTCAGAATAATATCCACAATTTGGACAAAATCTTGGAATATTTGCTTTTTCTTTTTTATCTAGAGGTTTTTCATTTTCGGAAACTGATTTTTCATTAACGTCTGAAATTCTAGTTTTTATCCAAGAAAAAATATCAACTAAATCGTCTTCTTTAAATTCTTTTATTTCATCTCCATTTTGAATTTTGTTTTCAATCTGCTTGATATTTGAATCTAAATTTTCTGGGAGATGAATAATATTTGATTTTGAGGGAGATTTATTTTCATCACTCCTTAAAATATGTTCGCGTTTTGGATCTAATTCAGGAAAAGTTGTTTTTCTTTCTTCGAGAACTTGTCTTTTTTCAACACAACGTGGACAAACCTGATTAACTAATAACGAACCACATTTTCCACAAAAAATTGGTTTTCTTGATATAGAATTACTGAAAGCTGAATTTAGATTTTCCGAGCTTGATTCTTGAGAAGAGGTACGTTTCAATAAAGAAGACTCATGATAAGGTCGGATATAAGGAGGGATATTATATACTGGACGTTTTATTTTGATTTCTTCTACTGAAGTCTTTTCAGGAGCGTTTTTAAGCGATTTTGGATGTTTAAACATGTTTTTTTCTGCATACTTTTTACCATAAGATCTAATAAAATAAATCCCACCGATAAAATATATTATTCCTGCAATATACACAAATGGAGAAAAACCAAAATTCAGAGGATTTGTTCCCAAAATGAACTCTGTGTAATCAGTAAATAAATCATTATCTGAATCGATATCGTTTAGCAAAGTACCCAATTGGAGCTCTTGCAAATCATTCAATAGATCGTTATCAGTATCAGGTTTAGTAGGATTACCAAAATTAATATATTCTAAATAATCCGATACACCATCTCGATCTGCATCCAAATATGTATTATCTTCGGTTGGAGAGAGACTATAAACGAGCTCCCATTCAATTGGAATTCCATCACCATCCAGATCCAATAAATAATCATTATAATATGGAATAAAATTATTTACATATTCATAATAATCAGAAAAAGAGTCGTTATCAGAATCTAAATCCCAAGGATTAGAACCTTTAGTGAATTCATTATAATCAATAATACCATCCCCATCAGAATCGACAACTGTCGAAACATATTCACTTCCAATTTCAATAAAAATTGTTGATGTTTCAACAAAATCATGGTATCGTGCTTCTAAAATTATGGAAATTGCAGAAATATGGAAACTATCACTTGGCCCATTTACTGTAAATTGATGAAAGCCTGGAGAACTAATTAGATTCATATTACAATATGATTTAAAATAATTATTATTTAATAGATCATAATAAAAAACGCCTAAATTTCCATATCCAAGACCGCTATGAGAATAATTAAGGGTTATTGTTCCGTTTACATCATAATTATAATTCAATATCTTGGCATTTGGTTGTAGAATAGTTTCACCAACGATATGATCTTGACATTGAGGATGATGAGTAAATCCAAGATAATTTGATCTAGAAACAGTACCAGAATATAAATAATCCCAAATTTCTTCAAAAGATTTAACTCCATCATTATTAAAATCATAAGCTGAAGTCCAACAATCAAGGAATTCATGTGTAAACACGCCATTTTCGCTATATGGATCCTCTAACGAAACTTCATCATACAGACAGGCTGTCATAATATATCTTCCTACTTGCTGAAGACTAGATCCAATACCACCACTATGACAGGAATCGAATAAACAGATAACTTTTCCAGGAATCAAGTCAAGCAATAGATCTAATTCGCTATCTGTTAATCCGATGTTCAATCCATCGTAAGGTATAATTTCAAATGGAGAAGTACAGAAAGCAACTTGAACTTTATCTACTTGAAATCCCCAATCCACTATACTATAAGGATCGGTATATAAATTTACGTAAATATCGTCGCAAATCACCCAATTGGACCATACATCATAAAATTCACCAGTAAATAAATCCCATGCTTCATCTCTATGGTCATTATCGCCAACAAAAACACCATCATAACGATATTCTGTTTCAATTTGTGTAAAATGCACTCTCATCATAAAAGCACCAGGATAACTATAATGCCAATAATAATCCATACCATTACTATAAGGATGATTAGACTCAATATACCAATCATAAGTTGATTTTAAATAATTACAACTTCCATGACCTGAAAAACTGAAAAATAAATAGTCATTTGCATCCATTTTAACCGCGAGCTCATTAATTGCCGCAGTTATCGCTGATTTAGTTACCATTGAATTTGTTAAATAAATTATGTTTTGTCTTGGGATTTTAAATTCAGATTGAACGAGATTGTACAAATCTGTTGCATCATCATCACAATAAGTTAAGTCATATTCAGTACCAGGATAATCACTTACGCCAAGTACAATGGCATAACCTTCAACTACATTTTCTGATTGATAGATGGATTCGTGTAATTGAACTGATTTATCTAATTTGGTTATCAATCCATTTGGTTCTTCAATATAACTACTCATTATATCATAATTAAAATTTAAAGTGCGATCATTTGAATTAATAATTATTAAAGGAAGAATCAAATTTAGAATAAATAAAATATATAATAATGACATAAGTATGAATGAACATGATTTATATTTCCTATACTTCATTATAATCATCTAAATTAATGGAAATTTAGATAAATTTCCCCTATAAGGTAAAAATATTTGTAAAAAAAATTACCAATATTTTTGATCTGTTTAATTATAAATCTTAAAAATTAATAAATTTTATGTCTAGATAGTCGAATTAATTAAAAGAAATGTTAATTTTGGAAAAAATTCAGAATAATAAATTAAAGGAACTTAAAAAAATCTATTAAAATATAAAATTCTTATCTTAATTTTTTAAGAAGCGGGATTAAATCTTTAAGATCATCGATATTATATTTTGCACTTTCTATAACTCTTTTATTTTGCGGATTATAACTTATTCCAATAGATTTTTCAAATGCTTTAATATCATTAACGCCATCACCAACGTGAACCATTTCTTTTAAGGGTATGGATTCTTTTTTGGAGATAAGTTCTAAAGCCTTTAACTTATCGAACATTTTAATTTCATCTAAATAAGGAACGGAAGTATCGTAAAAAAAGCCATTCGCATCAAATAAAGGTATCATTGAGCATATATATTTAAAAAAATTAATGCCTTCTCTCTCTAACTTTGTTTGAATTGATAATTTTGGTCCTGCAGAATTAATTGCCAATATATAACCTTGATTTTTCAATTCAGTTATAACTTCCTTAACGTGTGGTGATAATTCTAAGATATTAGCCACATCTTCGAAATCTTTCTTACATAATTTTACTTGTTTGTAAAGTACATGTTCAGAATTTCGAAATTCAAGACCATCGATTAATCCATTTTGAAAATCTAAATATCTTCCTTCTGGAATATTTCTTAATTCCCTAATTTTAAACCAAGTATTGAAACCATGGACTATTACTCCATCAAAGTCGAAACTAATGAGTTTTATTGTCATTTTGAATTTCCTATTTAATTTTATGACTTAGTCGAATTACAAAAAAATACGTTCTATTTTAATTTTTCATAAACGAAAAAAAAAGGAAGAATGAAATTTAATATTGTAAAGTTGTTATGACAGGTAAATGATCTGACCCAAATTCCCAAGGAACGTGAATTCCAGGAATCATATCAGAAACTACTTTGCTGTTTATTATCGCAGTGAAATTTGAAGCAAAAATATAATCAACTCTATTTCCAGGATAAGGTGAAGGATATGCAGGATATGTATCGCCAGAAGATCCAAAGTCTTTCTGTGTATCATTAAAATGAGTTACTGAAAAATTAGTTACGTTTTTTATTTGGTTTGTTGTATCATTTAAGTTGAAATCACCCATTAAAATTTTTGGTCCATTGACTTTGTTAGTCTTATCAAGAATAAACTCAATTTGAGCAGTGGTATTGTCATCCTCTAATCCTAAATGCGTTACAAAAACATCTAAGACAAAAGTGGAATTTAAAATTACATCAGCATGTAAAAGTACTCGTTCTAATTTTAAAGCAGGAAGATCGTATGTAGTTATGTTCCTTATTTGATATCTACTTAGAATTGTAACGCCAAAACCTGCCTCGTTAACTGCCGGGTAATAATAATAATACATCCCTAAACTTTTTGCCAACCACATAGCCATGTCAACTCCTTCAGATGTTATTCTGCCAGTTTCGACCTCTTGAAGCCCTATAATGTCAGGATCGCCAACCAATATGTTCTGAACAATTCTAGCTAGATCTAACTTATCATCCATACCAACTCCAAAATGAATATTATACGTCATAAAAGTTATTTGCCCAGTAAAAGTTTCAGAAGGAATTACAGCAGGTGTTATTGAATAAATTACTGATATCATTAGAGGAATCGAAATAAATATTATTAATAAAGATGCATTTTTCTTATTATTTATTGTCATTTTTATTTTCCTCCAGTTGTTTTATTAATTTGATAGATAGCTAGGATGGAAATCAAACCTAGTGAAATACCACAAATTAGTGTTAGGATCGATCCCAATCCACGAAAAGCTTCTATTGTAAAAGCATGATCGGTTGTAAAGTCAAATAGAAATACAAATAACAAATAGAACAAAAATCCAATAGAAATAATATTGGAAATAGATTTTAATTTTACATATTTGGTATTTTTTATGCCAATATTAACTAGTAAAACATGTAGATCAATGAACATAAAAGTTAATGAAACAGTCATTACAATTGAAATAATATAACAAGAAGATGGCATGATTCCAGCTACGAATAAGAGCAATATTAGCGAAATTAGGAATATAGCGTTATAAATAATTATTAGTTCCTTTTTAAGAATGTATTTTTCTTTAAAAAACAAGATATAGAGTACACTGAATGTAAGGGAGCAGATGAATATTGGATTTATAACATTATAGCTGATTCTTGTTGCAAAATTAACTGTTGCGAATTCCACTATTGCATTAGGATATAAAAACATGTTAAACGATAAGAAGAAAAACATTCCTAATCCAAAAGCAATAATTATCCAAAAATTTCTTTTATCAGCTATTGATTTATCTTTTTCTTTGAGATCTATTCCTTTGAAGATTAAATGATTTGTACTTCTACTAAAATATACACTTAGAATTGAAAGAGGTATTTGTATTATCAACCATAAATATTGAATAAAATACCAAAAATTTGGTAGAAGCGACCATGTTATTAGGCTTATATCAGAAGTGAGACCAATTGTACGCAATAATGCATCTATCAGAAATGCTATAAGAATGGAAAACGAAATAATTCCAATTTTCGATTTATCATTGATATTTAAAGGATTTTTAATTAAATTCTTAATGAATATACTGAGAAAAATTCCATAAAACCCAACGATAATACCTGCAAAAATGGTTTCTAAAATAGAAATCAAGTGAAATGCCATTATTAATCGACTTGCTGCGATAACAATAATAGAAGTAAAATATATTTTTTCTTCCCCAAAATGACTACATAAAGCATTACTAAAAACAGGAAGTATCAGCAATATAACAGTAAATAGCACCATTAAAGAGAATATCCAACCGGGGTCTTGAAAAACAACATGAAATATTCCAATATAGATACCTGGCGCATATGCACGAAGACCTTGAATAAAGAACAAAGTAATGATAATTGGAAGAATAAAAAAAGCAAATATCTTGTTTTTTTCCCTATAATCACTGTCAATTACATTAATTAAAACTTCAGTTCCATTTTCATTTGTCAAACTAACTCCTCATCAAGTTAATTTTTTAAAATTGATTAAATTATGCATATTAAGAAATTACTAATTCATAAATTTTCCTATAATTTCTTTTATATTGGTCAACCATTGAGTCATAATTTATTAGATTCTCAGGAATAGATTCCCATTTAATTTTCAAACTAAAATTATTGGGTTCAAGTTCAATTAAATCCCCCATATTAAAATTAAATTTGGTTTCATTTACGAAATATTTTTTAATTTTTACGAAAAACGGTCTATGAATTATAATTTTCGTTGGTTTATCATCCCAATTAGCATTAAAATGTAGTTTAAATCCATCATTTTCAGAGTGTATATCAAAATTTATTATCCCAAATCTTGTTTGAGCATTTTCAACAGAAATTTTTGAACCAGGTTGAAGCCATTGTGGTGAAAGTGCTGAAATTAAATGTAAATTATCATCTTCTTCTCTAATTAACATCATTCTTAAAAGCACGTTATAATTGCACGCAAACCAACCATGTGGAGGATAGTTACTCATTGCTTTAATTGGTCCCAACCTGCATTCATAATCTCTATTTCCCCAAGGGAATATGGCCATTTCAAAACCCTCATTACAAGATCCTGTATGAAGAAGCATTGAATAAAAGTCGTTTAATACCCGTCTTTGATGATTTAAGATTAATTCAGAGATTGCTATTCGTTCTGTAACATAATGATGAAGATAAGGACCCCATGTGGATAATCCCTCCTTCATTTTATGTTTTCTATAATAATTTAAGGTATTTTGAGTGAGTGGATCTTTAGGATCCAAAATTTTAGTTGGATAAATCATTAAAAGATTACTCCAATCAATTCCAATTTTAAATTCTAATCCAGGAGGGATTATCTTGCTGTCTTTAGTCAATATTCTTAAGTATTTTATTAATCTATTTTTTAAATTTCTGTAAATTTGTTTAAATTCTTCAACGTGTTCATCATCGTTAAGAAAATGAGCTAAAAATATTGCTCCATCCAAACCATGCAAGGTCCAAAAATTATGACCTGTATACATCCCTATTATCATTTCATTATCAAATGCATTTGTTGAAGGCATTAATCCATTTTTTAAATGAGATTTTAACCATTCAATTGCTTTTAATACATATGGAAAAATTGTTTTAGCAAATTCTAGATCTTTATATAATTTTAAATATTCACCAAAAGCCCATAATGTTTGACCCCATCCATCCAATTGGCCTGATTGAGATAAAAAATTCCCCTTTTCGTCCTGATATTCTAGAAAATTCAATAATACCCCCTTAACTATTTCTTTACGTCCAAAAATTCCAAACATTCTTGAAAAAAAACTTGCATCCCTAATCCAAAATTTATTATATTGAAATCTATTTACTTTTTGAATGATTTTATCATCTTTAAATTCCTGACACATTAAATTAAACATTAGGCTTGTTCGATAAGTATCAATAACTTTTCTTTCAGGTAATTCTATTTGCATTCCTTCATTTAATAATTCTTTCCACTCTTTTTTAAATCGCTTAAAAACTTCATCCCAGTTGGTTGTTCTTAAATCTTCAATGATTTTAGTTTTTGTTTTAGGAATAGGATAGTGTGGTACTTTCAAATAAATAGATTTAATTTCGTCAGGTTTTAAATTAATGTCAAATTGAAATATGCAACACGCTTTTTTTGAAGATTTATTATTAAAAGGTACTTTATAAAGAGTATTTTTAAACTTCCATTTAATATCTGGCGATTGATCGGTCATATATACTAATCTTTCATCACAATAAACTTCTTTTCCATTTATAGAATATTTCCACTCGTTAAAAGGAGTTTGGCGGAGTCCAGAATTGATAAAATCCCCATCGGGTCTATGATTTCCTTTAGGTTTGACCACACCCACCCCGAAAGAACAATTTTTAGAAATTTTAGAATTGTTTTTTATAGATATTAGCACGTGGTTAATTGGAGGAGATTTTAGAGGATCTTGTAACCAATATTGAAAGATTTTAAAACTATAAACAATTTTTTCTTCTAAATCATTCACATTATAACAAATTAAGGGATAATATCCATCATAAAGAGTTTTAATTCTTTGATTTATTAATTTTAATGGGATACCTGTAAAAAATGTTAATTCAATTGCCCCAGTATATAAAAAACCTTCAGGTGTCACTGCAGAAGCTTTTTTAGCACCTCTACAACCCAATTGCATGATAGGTTTAGAAAAAAATGAAAAAATGGACGATTCTTCATCAATTTGTGGATGCACAAGAGTTCCTTGTTTTGTTAATTTGGGAAGAAAATTAAGTATTAATAACTCTAATTTCGTTATCAATTGTTTTAAAGGAATTAAATTCATTATTTAACAATTATTTTTTATATTTAATAGAATATGCTACTTGGATTTTTTTTAATTTTTAAATATATTTTTTAATATTTAGAGATGTTAAATAGTAAAAAATAAAAATTATATCAAGAGTATTTCTTAATATTTAACAAATTTATCTGAGGAAATAATAAAATATATATAAGGGATAAAAATGAAATCAAAAAATAAGAAGATCGCGATTTCTTTAGGAATCTCAGGGATCATAATCATAAGCATTATTCTAATAGTTGTACTTATTCCTCCATCCCCGAATACGCCTTCAAAAACAATAAACATATGGACTTGGGAATCAGGTTATCATACCACCAATAACAATGGAACATATGGCACGAAAGGCGTGGCGAGTGTTACTAACGTGCCTGGTGGTAGATATGGAAGCGCTGCATGGACCGATGCAGAGGGTAATTTTTGGCTCTTCGGAGGATCAGGGTATGATAATATTAGTGGCATAAATGGTTATCTCAACGATCTCTGGAAGTTTGATGGATTAACTTGGACTTGGGTATCGGGTAATTATTCTCGTAATAACAATGGAACATATGGCACGAAAGGCGTGGCGAGTGTTACTAATATACCTGGTGGTAGATATGGAAGCGCTGCATGGACCGATGCAGAGGGTAATTTATGGCTCTTTGGGGGATCAGGGTACGATAATATTAGTGGCACATATGGTTGGCTCAATGATCTCTGGATGTTCAATCTCACTGATTCGACCTGGACATGGGTGTCTGGCAATTATTCCTGCAATAACAATGGAACCTATGGAATAAAAGGCATCCCAGACACGGCAAATGTACCTGGCGCGAGAACTGGACATGCGTCCTGGACCGATACGGCAGGTAATTTTTGGCTCTTCGGGGGATTTGGATATGATAATGAAAGCGGTTATATTGGCCAGCTCAATGATCTTTGGAGGTTTAATATTAGTGATTTGATTTGGACATGGATGTCGGGTAATTATTCTCGTAATAACAATGGAACATACGGCACGAAAGGTGTTGCAGAGGCAGCAAACATTCCAGGTGCAAGGGATGGAAGCGTGTCCTGGACAGATACAGCAGGCAACTTTTGGCTCTTTGGGGGATTTGGATATGATAACGAAAGTGGTACAAGTGGTAGACTCAATGATCTCTGGAGGTTTACTGTCAGCGATTCGACCTGGACGTGGATGTCGGGTAATTATTCTCGTAATAATAATGGAATTTATGGTATGAAAGGCGTTGCAGACGCGTCGAATGTCCCCGGCGCGAGAGGTGGAAGCGCGTTCTGGACCGATACGGCAGGTAACTTCTGGCTCTTAGGAGGAAACGGGTACGATAATGTAAGTTTTAAAAGTGATCGGCTTAATGATCTCTGGAGGTTTACTATCAGCGATTCGACCTGGACGTGGATGTCAGGTAATTATTCTTGTAATAACAATGGAATTTATGGTATGAAAGGCGTTGCAGACGCGTCGAATGTCCCCGGCGCGAGAAGCGGAAGCGCGTCCTGGACCGATATGACAGGTAACTTATGGCTCTTCGGGGGATACGGATACGATAATACCAGCGGTCTCGCAGGTCGACTTAATGATCTCTGGAAATATTCACTATAGTTAATAATAAAAAATACTTTCATATCTTCTATTTTTTTCTATTTAATGATTTACCTTTCAATCATTCCAATATCTTATTTTAAAAAATCTGGAATACTCAAATTCACACATATAACTTATAAAATTATAAATTAAATAAAGAAATGCCAATATAAACTGCAGGGGCTTAGACAAATTTAATTAACTTTATTAAGGATTTAAGTAAGAAAGAATGCGATGACTTCAGACCTTAAATTCTATTTTAGTAATTTAATATTTTCAATATTATTTATAATAGAGAAATAAATTTTGAGATCATTAAAGAATCACTAAGATCCCCAACAGAATCAATGAACCTCACTATATCCTTTATAAATTTGTATTTATTATATTAACAAGCACTTTTAAAAAAAAGGTTAAAAGAATTTTAATTTTTTATAAATCTAAACGAAATCTCTTATAAATTAATTTTATTTTAATTATTTCATCAATTATGAAAATGTACGGGAGTATTCAAGTTTTTTCTAAAATTATTTTATTTATTTCTAACTTTTTAGATGTATTAAAAAGGTCACTTATTATGTGTTCTAGCGCTAAAATCACAGTAAATTTAATTAATTTTACAAATATAAACAATATGCAAATTTAATGTTTTTACTCAAGATCTGTTAGTAAACTTTAAATGTAATCTTTTATTATTTAATATTGTAAATTAAAGTTTTTAAAAATAAAACGAGGTGTATTATATGACAAGTATAATCTTAAGAAGACCAAATTGGTATTTAGAACCTTTCGATTTATTTGAAGATTTTGATACGATGATAGATAAGTTTTGGGGAGACTTTTCCCTTGATATGTCAGAATTTAGAATGCCAAGACACGAGATAAAGGAATTGGACAAAGAATATCTCATGGAACTCGAAATGCCAGGTTTAAGTAAGGAAGATATAAAATTTGAGATTGTTAACAATACTGACATTGAAATAAAAGGTGAAAAAAGAACCTCTGAAACTGAAGTTGAAGAAGGAAATTACGAGAAAAAAGAAAGACATTATAACAAGTTTTATCATAAATTGACACTACCTAAGGAAGTAGATGTTGAAAAAATTGAAGCAAAAATGGAAAATGGAATTCTATTAGTACATCTTCCAAAAATCGAAAAATTGACAGAAAAAACAGAAATCAAAGTTGAGTAATTTTTTTTGTTTTTATTTTTTATTTTTAACTAGCCATTGCATCAATAATATTTATTTTGTCACAATAAGGACAATATTCTGATGCAATAACATCTAAAAAGTCGATTTTATTGTTACAATGCCCGCATGTTAATTTCATAATTTTATAAATATAGTCATACTTTAATAATCCTTGTGGATCTTCATTAAATTTATATTTTCTTATAGCAGTAATAGCAAATCCAAATTTTTTCGCTATCTTAATAACGGTTGGTTCATCAATCATTTTTTTAATGGAAAAGGAAATCTTATCCACGCCTTTTTTTCTAAAATGCTCTTCAACTTTCCTTAATAATGTAGAACCAATTCCCAATCTACGATATTTAAAATCCACTAGTATTTCGATAATTTCTCCAATTTTTTCATTTTTATCTATATCAAAAATAACATCAGTAATTACTAATCCTGCTACTTCACCATTATATTTTGCAAGAAATACTCCATCACCATTTAATTCCAATAATTCTTGCATAGTTACTTTTTCTTTACAATTGGCATTCCAGAGTGTCATAAAATCCTTAGCGAATTCTTTATCATATTCTATAACCGTAATCGCTTCAAAATTCTTTAGATTAAATTGAATATCAAACTTCCTCTCCAATTGATAAAATACGATTGAGTCGTTCACTCTTATTCCCTTAATCGTTGCTTAATTTTTACTTAATTTGAATTATGAAGGGTTCCATTTATACTTTCTGAAATTGACAGAACATCTTTATACTTTTAATTACACAATTGTATACATTTATAGAAGTTAAATTAGTGGTCATTTTGGTAGATTATTATCTTGAAATAATTAAAAAATTGGATAAGTTCCCTCAAGAAACTCCAAAAATTGAGGGAAAAATTTCACAAAGTTTTCTTGATTATTTAAAACTCTGGATCTCTCCTGAAGAAGCTGAGTTCTTAAGTTATTTTGGCGTGTTTCCTTCAACTACAAGTCCGAAAAAAGTTGCGAAAAGTACAGGTAAATCTTTAGAAGATGTTAATAAAATGATCGATTCTTTGTTAATAAAAGGAGCTATAATGAAACAAGGAAAAAAATATTCTATTCATTTTCCAATAGTTATTTTTGATGCGCCAATGATTGACGATATTCCAGGCGATTTAGGTAAAAAATTTGCAGAATTATCTGAAAAATTTTATTTTGAGGAAAATTGGGCAAGAACTTTTACGGGAACCAAGAATGCACCTTTAAATAGAGTAATTCCAGTTATTGAATCTATTGAATCTTCTCAACAAATCTTAGCATCTGAAGAAATATTCAATATTATTGATGAAGTTGATTACATTGCGGTAGTTCCTTGTGCATGTAGAAATCGCATGGAAAAAATTGGAACACGAAAATGTGATTTTCCAATAGAAACATGCCTTCTGACGGGTTTTATAGCAAGTTATTTCGTTGAAAGAGGAAAAGGGAGGGAAATAAGTAAAGAAGACGCAAAGAAAATGGTGGTTGAAACCTCAAAAATGGGATTAGTACACATTACTGAAAATTTTAATGAAAATAGCCAACATTTTTTGATATGCAGTTGTTGTGATTGTTGTTGTTGTATTTTACAAAGTCTAACTAAGTTAAATAATCCTCATTCTTTGGCAAAAGCAAATTTTATTGCGAAAGTAAACGAAGAAGTTTGTTTTGGTTGTGGAATATGTGTGGATAAATGTAAATTCGGAGCAATAAAATTAGAAGAAAAAGCAATAATCAATGAAAATAATTGTATGGGATGTGGAATTTGCGCAACGACATGTGATTCGAATGCAATTAAATTATTTAGAAAAGAACGAAGTAATATTCCATTAAATTTAGGCACTTTAATGATGCAAATGATGGAAGATTCTGGAAAAGATGTTAAAGATATTTTATGATCATTCATAATCTTCAAACTTGTTCTGAATAATGTCTTCTTCTTCTACTTCCTTCCCTTCTGCTTCTATTTCTTTTTCTGTTTCTGTTTCTTTTTCTGCTTCTGTTTCTTTTTCTGCTTCTGTTTCTTTTTCTGCTTCTATTTCTTTTTCTGTTTCTGTTTCTGTTTCTTTTTCTGCTTCTGTTTCTTTTTCTGCTTCTGTTTCTTTTTCTGCTTCTGTTTCTTTTTCTGCTTCTGTTTCTGTTTCTTTTTCTGTTTCTTTTTCTGCTTCTGTTTCTGTTTCTGCTTCTATTTCTTCATCAAGTAATTTCTCTAAATCATCAGAATCACTTTGAGGCGTTTTGATAGGTATTTCTTTTAATTTCTCTTTTAATTTATCAGTTAAAAATTGATCATGAATCATTTTGGCCATTGGATCATTAATTAACTGAGCTTCTAATTCCATAAGCCTCTGCTCCTCCTCTAGCCTGAGCCTTTCTTCTTCTTCTTTTCTTAGCCTCTCCTCCTCTCTCTGAACCTCCTTTTCTGCAATTAATTTTTTATATTTTTCTTCAATTTCTTCTCTTTCTTTCTTAGAATATTTTTTCTTCTTGCCTTTTTTATCTTCTTCTTTTATTTCTTTCTTCGGTCCTTCCTTGATTCGTTCAGCCATTTTATATTTTAGCATTGTTTTTAAACTATCTTGCAAGTTTTCAGGATCTAAATTAAACACAGAAGCAAAATGAAGAGTTGTAGTAAGAATTAGCGTTTTTTTATAAGATTGAGACTTGAGAAAACCCTGTTTTTCTAAAAGTGCTATTTTTTCATTAATTTTTTTAATTTTTATTGTTTTTTTAACTTCACTTGCTCTTATTGGCTGTTTTATTGCTACATAAGAAAGTAATTGCATTAATTCTGGAGATAAACTTTTTGCTTTTTCTAATCTCGGAAATTCTTCTTTTTTATCTGGCTTGACTCGCATCCAAAAATCTTTATCCATCTTTAGAATTTCGATAAAACTCGCTCTTTTCTTATAGCCTTCATTTATACTATCAATAATTTTTATTATTTTATCATCTTCATTAATTGATGATGCTTTTTTCAAAGAATTAATATCGACAGGACGCCCTGCAACGAATAAAATTGCTTCTATTAACTTTTTATCTTCTATATTAATAGCCATTTTATTCAACTTTATGGAATGTAGTCTAATTTTCTAGCATGTTTAATATCCATTATCCAAATTCTTTTCGTTTCTACTTCTTGTTCAGCATAAATATATCCATCAGCAATTAAAAATAAAATGGATAATAGAATACGCGCCATTAATATCCTTGGATCACTAGAAAAACCTGCTAATTCATGTAACAATAACTCGAATCTAATTTCTTTGTCTTCGGAAGCTTCAATTAATTTCAATGCAGTATCCAAAACTTGTTTATTCCGTTCTTGTAAGTTCATTCTATCTTTATCAATTTCATAACCAAATTCTTCAACAGTCATCACTTCTGCTAACGGAACTCTTTTAGAACGCTTTTTAATAACCTGAGAATCATCTTTCTCTCTTTTCTTTTTATCTCTTTCAGCACGTTTTTTATCTCGTAGCAAAGCTTCAATTAATTGATCCATCAGTTCTTCCTTTGAGAGTTCTTCACTATGACGTCTAACAGGTGTTTTTAAAGTAGGAAGATCTTTAGTTTCTCTTTTCTTTTTTTCTAGCTCGCGCTTTTCTGCTTCTCTCCGTTCACTTTCAAACATCCAAAGTACTTTTTTTCTGTGTAATTGAGCAGCAGTAAGACAAGCTTTTCCAAGAATTTTAAAATATTGACTTCCAATAAAATCAGGCGCTCTCATTTTCTCAAAAAAATCAGGAAGTACATCAGTAATGTTAAAATTCCACGGATTTTTATTTCGCCATATATCAATATCAATCAATGCTAAATATGGAAGATTTAAATAAAATTGATCTTGACCCGCGCCCACGCCAAGTTCTTCAAGTGCTTTTGTTTGTGATTTTTTGCCCATGTTATCACAATTTCTTATGGATTTTATTAGTAATAAAAAGTGTGATTCAAACCTTTTAAAAATTTATTTTTTTAACTTCTTTATATTTTGTTATATAGCAAAATATAAAATTTAGATATAGTCAATAATTTAACTATGGATAAATAAAGGGAAACCAGAACTAAGAAATAATTTATAATTTTGATCAGAACGTTATTATTATCAATAATCTATTGAATTACATTATTTTTTAATATTTTAATGAGTCTAATCTGTAAGAATTATTCGGAGCTTAGGGATTTCAAGGCACCTTCATCACTTATTTCAACAGAAATGACTTTTGAAATTCCTTTTAAATTGGTCACACCATATAAATTATTAGCGTATCGCATAGCAATATCTCTGTGCGTTATCATAATAACTTGGGATTCTTCTGACATTTTTTGAACTACTTTTGCTACACGTCTAACATTCATTACATCTAAAGCTGCATCAACTTCATCTAAAACGTAAAAAGGACTTGGATCTACTTTTTGCATTGCAAAAATCAAGGCCAATGCAGTCAAGGATTTCTCCCCACCCGACATTGCTTGGATAGATTTCACTTTCTTTCCTCGTGGCTCTGCAGTAATTGTTACACCACCTTCAAATGGTTCTTCAGGATTTTCTAATGAAAGCCAAGCACGCCCTCCTGCAATCATATCAAAAATACGTCCAAATTCTTTATCAATTTTATTAAAGATATTAAGGAATACTGTTTTTTTCTCATATTCAATTTTATTAATAAAATCAACAATAACCTTTCTTTCTTCAGTAATCTGATCCTTTCTTTCTTTTAATTCCATAAATCGTTCATTAGCTTCGTGGAATTGTTGGATTGCAAGTGCATTAACAGGTTCTAAGCTCTTTTTAGTCTCAAGTAAATCAGTGATTTGTGATTCAATTTTTCTTTCACTAATAGCTTCTTTAACTTCGATTAAATCAATACTCTCTTCATCAATTTTTGCTTGGATGTTATTTAGTTCAGTTTTTGAACGTTCTTGTTTAACTTTAAGATCAGATATTTGTTGATTAATTCGCTCCACCTTACGGTTTATATTACCTATTTCACTCCTCCTTGAATCAATTTGACGACGTTTTTCAGAAATTGAATCTTGTAGAGAAATAATCGTTTCTTTTAAAGAATTTTCATCCTTCCTTTTTGCTGCTAAATCGTCTTCAAATTTCTGTAAATCAGAATTCAGTTTTTCCAATTCAGATTGAGTGTCTTTTATTTGTTTTTCTAAGGTTTCTATTTTCTTTTCATTATCTTTTACTTGATTCTGTAGAATTACTTCTTTTTGATGAATCTTTTCGTTTTTAATGGCTTCATTTTTTGAAAAAACAATTTCTAATCCCGACAAAACTTTTTCAACTTTCCGAATATCCTCCAGGAGTTTATTATAATTAATTTGTTCCATCTCATTAAGGACTTCATCACGTTCAGGTATTAGACTATTTAGCTTAGAACGAAATTCTTCCTCTTCCTTTTTTAAACCTTCAATTAGTGTTGTTCCAGCATCAATTTCAATTTTTAACGATTCAACTTCTTTATCGGTACGTTGAATAAAAAATTCATCATCATCTTTTCGTTTTTGTAATTCGAATGATTTTTCTTCTTTATTTCTTATACTTTGCTTTACATTTTCAGATTTTTTAGTAACTTCAGTTACAAGTTGAATTAATCTTTTATGTTTTATCTTATTTGCTTCATATTCTTGAGTCACATTATTTAATTGATCAGCTTGTTCAATAAGCTTCTTATTCAGTTCAGAAATCATCATTTCATTACTTTCACTTGAAGATCCACCTGAAATTATACCATCCCTCGATATTTTTTCCCCAGAAATTGTTAAAATTTGCTTATTATTAGTATTTTCCTCAATATTGCGAATAAAAGTGTCTATTGCATCCCTTAGACTATCAACAATAATTAGATCATCAAAAACATTAGCTATTGGTTTGAATTTCCCTTCTAATTGGTTAATAAATTCAAATGGAATTTCTAATTCTTTTTTAATATCATTTAATTCTTCAAGAGGAATAAAATTTCCATAACCAATTTGTTCATCTCTTAAAAATGCGATACATTCTTGAGCGGTAACTGCACTATCTACAACGATCGCATTTAAATATGGAATTAAAGCAGCTTTTTCTTTGGTAGACAAATTCTCAGTTTCAATAATATCGCCAAGTCTACCCACAATACCTAAAATTTCATTTTTCTTAGATTTTTCCTCAATTGCATTTAAAACGGGATTTGCAGATTCACTTAGAAAACTCTCAATTGTTTCAATCCTTGCTTTTGTTGATGAATGAATTCGTTCTAATTCAGTCCTTTTAATTTCAAGTTCATCAAGGATTTTTTCATATGATTCTTTTTTAGATTCTGATGCTGTAACTTTTTCTTCAGCAACTGTCAATAATTCTCTTGATTGGTCGATTTCTTCTATAACAGTAGTTATCTCTTCAGAAAGAGTCGCCATATTCCGTTTTCGAAATTCAAGTTCCCTTTTTTTTGTTAGATATTGCCCTTCTTTTATATCAACACTAGATTCCTTCATTGAACGCTGCAATCCAATTTGATTGAGTTTTCCTTCTAATGATTTAATATTTTTATCAAGTTCTTCAGATCTTACCTTTAAATTATTATATTTACTTTCAGATTTCTTGATTAAATCACTAATTTCGTTCTGCTCTTTTTCTTTTTCATTCTTTTTTGCTGAAATTTCAACAATTTTCTTATCCAATTCGGATATTTGTTGAGAAATATTTTCTTGATTTCCCTTTATCTCATCATTTTTTGACCTAATTAATTCAATTTCTCTTATCATTTCTTTGTTTCGACGTTCCCCATTTTTAATATCACGTTTAGTTCCCGTTGAATCAGATAAATTATTAGAAATTTTTGTTTGGGTACTTTCAAGCTCTTTCTGAGTCTTATCTATTTCATTATTTACTCCTTGAATGCTATCTTGAATTTCTTTTAATTCATTTGATTTTTCTTTTTTTTCATTTTCCAAAGTTTCATTTTCTTTATTTAAATCATCTATACCATCTTGAAAACTTTTTATTTCTTTTAAGAATTTACTATGCCTATATGAATAAAGTATTGATTTTTTTTCAAAAATATTTTTGACAATAGCTTCCCATTCTTCAACTGCTTTCTTTTCTTTCTCCAATTTCTTAACTGCAGTCTGAGCTTCATTCAATAATAGATCAAATTCACCTAATTTTATTTCTGCTTTTTCAAGCTCATCAATTGCTTGTATTTTTTTCTCATCAAATTCATTAGTACCTGCAAGATCCTCTATCATTTCACGACGTTTCTCAGGACTCATCCCTGCAAGCTCTGCAATTCTTCCTTGAAGGACTAAATTAAATCCTTCTCGAACATCAATATTAGCGATTTTTAATTTATCCATTATTTCTTGACGTGTAGAGCGTTTACCATTAAAACGATATGTAGAACCGCCACCTTTTCTTTTAACTTCCCTTTGAACACTTACTTCTTCTAAAGGAACTGGAATTTTATGATCTTTATTATCAAAAATTATTTCAACGGAAGCCATTTCTGCAGATTTATCCCCACCGGTTCCAGAATATATTAAATCTGTCAAATCCTTTGCACGCATGGATTTTGAACTAATTTCTCCTAAAGTAAAACTGATAGCATCCACAACATTACTTTTTCCACTTCCATTTGGTCCAATAATACCTGTAAAACCTGAGGGAAAGTATAAGGTTATGTTTTTATTCCCATAACTCTTAAATCCATCCATTGAAATCGATTTAATATAAACCATAAGATCACAAATTTAACATCATTTAATTTTCATATTTCTCTCTAGCTTGTTTAAGTAGCTCTAGAGCTTCTTTATCTTTCTTCATTTCAGATTTCATACTTTTCTTTAATCGCCAAACAAGTTGAATTTTTAAATTTCTTAAGGCAGAGTCAAACCCATATAATTCTGCAAATTTCTCAGTTGTATTGCAAATAAAAGTTTGTTTATCTTTTTCCATACTAATTAATCCTTTATTTTCCAAGATTGTAAGCTTTTCCATAGCTGAATATCCAATGATTTTTGAAATTTCAGATGCTTTTACTGGTTGTCTATAAGCAACTTCGGTTAAGATTCTGCTCTCTTCTAAATCAAATTGTTCTTCTTTTGGTAGAAATTTTTGTATTTTTTCAAAGAAATAATCAGGAAGGTGTTCATCTAATTGATAACTCCAAAAATCTTTGGTCGGATTAATTAATATGATAGAAGATTTTTGCTCTTCTAATCCCTTAATAATTTTTCGAATACCCCATCTTAAACGAACTCTTTCAATATCTTTAAATTTCTCAAATTTTTCAAAATATTCGACTAATTCTCTCTCAGTAATTGGTTTTCCCAATTGAAAGAAAATCGCCTCCAAATATTGAGGTAACTCTTTCCATTTCTCCTCCTCATCCATCTTAATACCTTTTAATTCCTCAGCGGTAGGAATTAAAGATTCATTATCAAGTGAATTATTTTCATTTTCAACTTCACTTGGAGTATTTTCAATAATTTCAGATGATTCGTCTAATTCAGCAGGAATTTCAATTTTAGAGGTTTCGTTGGATATTTCATCAACAACTTCTATATTATCGGTTCCCTCTAAATTATCTATTGTCTCGGATTCATTATTTAACTCTATTTCAGCATCTTGAATTTCATTTACATTTGCAATATTTTTTGAATTATTTTCTTCATTACTTTCAGATTCTTCCTCATTTTTCTCTAATTCATGATTATTTTCCATTAACCAATTACCCCAAATTCAAATAGAATTAATTTTAATGAACGATTATTATATCAAACCAAATATTATTTAATTTTCCACCAAATTTTTATTAGGAAATAAATCTTATTTATTTTTTTCAAATATATACGAAATTAAATTAATAAAAGAATTAATAATAATATTATTCAAAAATGTAGTTACGAGGTTATGAGGATTGAGTGAGAAAATAGCAGCATTCTTGACAGAAAAAACAATTAAAAAAGATACAGTATTAGATTTACCATGTACAGCAATTAAAGGATGTACTGCAGAAATAGCAAAGACCTTAGAAACTAAAGGATATAAAAAGATTGGTGACCTTATTAAAATTAAAAATTTAGATGATGTTACTGGGAAGAAATCAGAATTGGACATAGTTGTAATAGAAAAAATGGTCACTGCAGCAAGAATAATCGATGATTTTGCCAAGGGCAAAAAAGCAACTGATAAAAAAATAGTCGTTGTGGGATTAGATAATGCAGGGAAGACTTCAATAATTCAAACACTATTAGATCCAAAAACGGATAAAAAGGATGCAAAACCAACTCAAGGACTAGCATATGAAAATGTAGATGTTTTTGGATATGATCTATCAGTTTGGGATTTTGGAGGCCAGGAATCCTATAGACAACAGTATTTAACAGATAAAGAAAAGAGTTTTGGTTATACAGATATCTTTATCTTTGTTTTTGACATTTCTGAGAAGAAGCGATTTAAAGAAGCAGTTGATTACTTGAAATCTATTGTAGATATCTATAAATTTCTAGGCGAATCACCAATATCGATAATTTGCTTACATAAGTCCGATTTGATCTCACCAAAAGAACTCGCGAAAGTTAAATCGGGTTTATTAGAAGATCTTAGTAGTGTTTTGGGTGAATTAAGATTTTCAACTTATGCTACTAGTATCTTCGACAATAATTCGATATTCACTGCTTTTTCAAGTGGATTTAGGGAAATTTCACCCGTAAAATCTATAATTGAAAAAATTTTGGATAATTTTCAAAATAAAATAAAATCCGAATATATTGCTTTCTTTAATGCCACAGGAATCTGCGTAGCAGAAGTAGGAGAAGGCAAAAATAAAGATTTATCAAAAAACTTTTCGTTTAATGTAATTTTAGGGGAAGAATTAGAAGTTTTTCCAGATGAGGCTAATAAAATAATTTTAGCTTTAAACGATAATAAATACTGTATCCTAGAAAGAATTAAATCTAAAAAAGAAAAATTCTATCTATCGTGGGTTAGTAGTGAAACACCCGAGATATTATCTAAAGAACCATTAATCGATGAAATGAAACCATGGATTGAAAATTTCTTTTAATTCTTCTATTTTTTAAAACATAAGAGGTGGGAACCTTGGGAGATGAATTGAAAATAGATGAAAAATTAAAATTATTAATTGGTTCAAGACCAAGAACCTATTTGACCGAAGTAATAAAGAATTTTAACGATTATTGTATGGCAAATGACTTGAAAGAAAGAAAATTGAAAGGATACAGTAAGAAAAATAAGGCAGAATTATTAGAATTTATATTATCCAATTTATCGGAAGAAGAAAAAGAACGAATATTTCTGAAAAAAGAAGATCTTTTTATAAAAGAACTTATTCTTTCAGGCCAAGAGATTCTCCAAGGTATCGACCAAGCTAATAAATTATCTAAATATGAGAAGGAAGGAAACCAATACATATTTTTATTTAAAGGATTTACATGGGAAACAAAAACAGGAATTGAAATTGGAAAAAATAAGGATTTTAAGGATTTTTATTGTTCATGTCGAATAGCTGAAAGTGGTGGTTATTGTAATCATCTTTTTGCAGCATTAATTAAATTAAATAATGAAGAAAATTTAGATCTTAATACATTTCCGATTAAAATTTCAAGAGAAAACATAGAACTGATTACTCAAACAAAGAAAGAACAAACAATGATCTTTTCGGATAAGAGCGATATAATTCTAAGCCCAGATTATGAGATAAAAGTAAAAGATAAGAAAGTTACCATGAGATGGGGCGGGGAACACGCAGGTTCTTCCACCAAAGATTTATCAAAAGAAAAAACAAAAAATAATGAAAAAATTGATTTTGAATATTGGATTGCAGATAAAGTTGTTGATAAATTACTTGCACCCTTGAAAAAAGGTGTAAAATCACCAAGAACTATAATAAAAGACAAGATAGACATCGTATCTAAAATAATGAAAGAGGAAAAATTAGTGAAAAAATTATTATCAACATTTGAAAAGAATCAACAATTATTAGAGAGAAAATTACCAACAAATGAAAAAGAACTAGAAGACTTTTTGAGAAAAGATATTAAATAATCTTTACACTTTTTTTTTTTAATTATGAATTTTTATCATATTGTAAAGTAATAATTTTTATACGATATAATTAAAATTCATAAAAATAAATTATTGACCAAAAAATCTTAAAAATGATTTATAATTAATTTCAATCAAATTTATTAAATTGATTAGGTGACAAAATTGGAAATCAGAGCAGTAAAAGAAGAGGATAAGGAAAAAATTACAGATTTAGTAAAGGAATTTGTTGAAAGTTTAAATGAACCTTTCTATGAATCCCTTTGGTTAACATTGTTGGAATCATATTTCGTTGGATTAACCGTAAAAGAACTCGCATTTACGGATATTGGTATTTTTTGTGGTGAGGACGACGATGGTAGCCTCCAAGGTATGGTTGTAGCTGAAATTGAACAAGATTTACTGAAACGAAAATTCGGAGATATTTCATTGTGGTATGTAAGGTCTGAAGCTAGAGGACAAAAATTGGGCTATCAATTACTTTATAAAGCGATAGAATTTCTTAAAGAAAAAGAAGTAACCATCATTGAATCAAACGTTAGAGAAGAAAAACAAAAAGCAGTAGCTCTATTTGAAAAACTTGGTTTTAAGAAAAGATATACCCGTTTAAGACTGACCGTTTAATTCTATAACAATTAAATCGTTATCATCTTTTTTTTAAAATTAGATAGTATCAAAATCTCATAATTCTTTATATTTAAGGATCAATTTTTTTTTATAGTAAAGTTTAAAAAAAATTAACTAGCTAAAAATTAAATGAAAGAATGAAACCTATTCGGTGTTATAATGGGTAGAGCGAAAAAAAAGAAAACCGATTCTAATATCAAACCATCAAAAAAGAAGAAAACAGAAATTGATATGGATGATGATGAAGACATTGAATTAGAGGATATTGAAGATACAAAAAAGAAAAGTAGACGAAAAAAAGGAAGCTCAAAAAGTAATGGATTGATCCTAGATAGCGAGGAAGATCAAAAAATTCTTGAAACTCTAAGAGACAAAAGAAAGAAAGCTAAAGAAATTACTTTTGAAGATGAGGAAGAAGTTAAAGAAGAAGAAGAAGAAGAAGAGAGCGAAGAAGAAATTGAGGAAGATGGTTATGACAGCGAATATTTAGAAGGTTTAGAATATGTAGAAGACGAGGATGCTGAAAAGATAAGAACTAATACTCGTAAAAAAAGAAAAAAACAGACTTTTTTAGATAGTATGGAATCTGAAGGATTTGACGAAGATTATTTTATAGAAGAACCCGATAGTGAATGGTAAAACGAGTATTTCTTATAATTAATTATATAACTATAGAATTTTTATGCTATTTTAATTTAATTTCCACTTAATTTCTTCTAAATTTCCCCTATTTATATTTTGTAAAATTAAAGAGATTGAAATATAAGGAAAAATAAGTCATATTTTTATTTAACGGAATTTTAATTATTTTAACAAAATGTAAATCTTGGATGATAATATGAGTGATGATGAAATCCCTCCTTCACCAGAAGAATTACAAAAAATGCTTGAATCGGCAAAAGCCTATGCAGAGAAAAAACGTCAAGAGCAGAAAGAAAAATTTGAAAACAGGGAAGTAACCATAGATATAAAGTCTGAAGCCACCGAACTACAAAAAAAACTTGATGAAATGAATAGAAAAAAAATGGAACGAGCAAAATCCATTGGAGGAGTTCCAAAAGGTCCTCCTAGAGCAACATAAAACAAATTCTTTCTTACTTAAAATTTTTTATTATACATTTAATTACATTTAAACACGTTTGATTTAGAATTTTTTCGGTAATTTTTAAAGACAATAGAATCCTATGTAAATTGATTAGTATGAATTTAATTAAATTTAACAAAATTAGGGAAAATAATGTTTGAGATTATTATTATTATTCTAATCCTAATAAATATTTCACTGAATTTCCTAGTTTTTATGATTTTTTTACATCAAAAATTTGTTTCCGGAACAGAATTGTATGATATTGTCGCAATAGCATATAGCTGTGTGGCAATAGGAATATTCTTAGATTCGACAAAAATATTAATTCTAATTTTTTTTAATTATATTCCATATAATTACATTCTAATTAGCTTCATCATTAAAAGTACTTTATTGATGTTAGCAACAATATATGCCTTCCAAATAGTAGCGACTTCTAACGAACAAATAGGATTAAAAGTCAAATTTGGAGAATATTTTAAAATAATTTATTATATTTTTTTCATATTTTTAACAATAGTTAATATTTCAACTTATGTTTCAATTGATGGGCTAGAATGGGGAAATCCAGTAATTTTAATGAATTCAAACGTATATAATCTAATGCAGATAATATTTTTACCTTTACAAATATACATGCTGATAGAATTCCGAAGATTATACGTTAAAGTAAAAGGAAGAAAATTGAAAATTCAATTAATATTTTTTGGATTACTTTTTATTGCATTAATTTACGTAAAAAATCTAAATAATATGGTATTTGATCAAGGATTTTATAACTACATTTATTTTCATTTAGTGGAACAAATTGCAATATTAACAATTTTGGTGTTTTATGTTATTATTTTATTTACTGATTCGTCATCCTTGGAAACGATAACAAATTATTTCTCAATGCGAGCATTTTATATTATAAAAGATAATGGACAAACAATTTTTGGATATAAATTTAAAAATAACAATAATGCTGAAGATCTAACTCAAGATGAATTGATGTTAGGAGGCTTTATTTATACGATTGCCAGTGGTTTATCACAAACCTTAAAAACTTCTGAGAAGGTAAAAAAAATTAAAATTCGAGATACTACTTTCTTGCTCAAATATGGAAAAAAAATTTTTGGCCTTTTAATTGTTTCTGAACTTTCAAAATCAATTAAACAAAAATTTAATCGATTAATGATAAAATTTGAGGATAAATATCAAAAAGAACTCGAATCATGGACAGGTGAAATTTCAAAATTTGATAAGAATTTAATGCAACAATGGCTAGAGGAGATATTTAAAATTTGTTGATATATTATTTAATATTTCTATCCATCTCCTTAACAATAATGGCTTTTATAGTGATTACTTATTATTTTACATTCATTTTAAAGCAAAAACAAAAAAAATCTTTAAATAGAATTGTTTTATTGATTTTAATTTCATTGGGATATGGTATTTGTTATGAATCTATTAGATTATTGTGTTTTATTGGATTAATTCCTTACTTCAAAATTTATGATATAGTCGGTAATTACTTTGTCATCTTTTTAACGCTATATGCATTATCTTGTTTGCTTAAATTATTTCTAATTATAAATAGACAAAGTGGAAAAGAAATAAAGGAAGGAAATTTAATAAGACAAATTTATGGCATTATATTGATAGTCTTTTTTGGTTTAAATGTTTTAACATATAGACAATCGCCCCCAGCTGAATTAGGATTCTTTGAATTTATGTTAGATCCTATAATTTTTATTACTCTTTTATTAACATATTTACCTCTCCTTATTTTTTTAAGTTTTAAATCATATAAATTATTTATTAATGTAAATAATGAAAAGGTGAAAAGACAATTAAAAATTGGCGCTTTCTTTTTCGGAACTTTTATTCTTGAAAGAATAATTAACTTAGGAGGTTCTATAATTTTTCCAATTTCATTATTAAAAATAATTCTTGAATTTAATTATCTTTTCATATTAGAAATCTTCGCTATTCTCTTCATTTTTAAGGAACCCGATTTTTTTGATAATTTAAGTTGTTATTTTAGTGTAAAATCAGTTTATATTTTAAAATCTAGCAATGAAATTTTATGTGGTTATAATTTCCACGAAGAGGAAAGCGAAATAATTTTTTCATCTGATCAACTTCTATTAGGAGGATTTATTTATGCAATTTCAAATGGTCTAAAAATGTCCTTGAAAATTGAAGGGGAAGTTGATGAAATTGAAATTGGCGATACCACGTTAATTATTAAACGTGGAAAAAAAATATTTATAATTTTATTTGTTACAGAGCTTACCGAAAAAATTCATGATAAGGTTGAGGAGTTTATTGAGGCATTTGAAACATTATATAAAGATGAATTAGATAAATCAGCTATAGATATTTCTAAATTTCATTCAGAAAATACTCAAAAATTATTGTTTGACATTTTCAAATGAAATAGTTTTTTTGAATAACAATTAACTTTATTATATCTTGATTTTATTTAATAGCTTAAATAAAATTTAATTAATGAGAGTGATCGGGTGGAAAATAATAATGAAGTAAATATAGTCATTGATGAATCAAAAAACATAAAGACACTAATCATTGGATTTCCAGATGTGGGATTAGTAGGTTTGATCTCATCAATGCATATAATTGAGACTTTGGATATGAAAGAATTTGGTTATGTAGAATCGGATATGTTACCTCCTTTGGTAGTATTACATAATGGAATATTTCAGAGTCCTGTCAGGTTTTATTATAAAGATAGTATTGCAGTTTTGGTTTCTGAAATTCCAGTTTCAGCAAACCTGGCAAATGCACTTTCCAAAAAAATAATGGAAATAATAGTCGATAAAAATATTGAGAAAACTATAGTTTTATATGGCATACCAAGCCCAAATAGAATGAATATTGACAATCCTGCAATTTTTTCCAACGGAACAAATCCAAAAACTCTTAAAATGATAAAAGATAATGATTTAAAATACATTGATACTGGAGTAATTTCTGGAATTCAAGCACCGATAATTTGGGAATCACAAAAGAAACAACTTTCTACTATTGCTATTGGTGCAGAAGCATTCTTACAGTATCCAGACCCTGCAGCTGCCGCAAATGCAGTTGAAGTATTAAATAAATTAACAGGTCTTAATATAGATGTAAAGTTATTAAATGAAAAAGCGGAAGATTTAAGAGTAAAATTAAGAGACACGATGGCGCGAACCCAAGAGCAGATTCGATCAGAAGAAGGCGGCATGCGACAAGTCGACCTTCCAGCGATGTTTGGTTAGGTGATGTAAAATGTCAAATGAGAATAATGTTAAGGAAAAAAAATCGGAAGATTTAGTGAAAAAGAAAAGAGGAGTCTTTTCATTATATGATCAATTCTTCGAGGAAATGGAAAGAAGTTTTATGGATTTCTTTAAAATTCGTCCATTAGGAAAAAATTTCTGGTCATTTGATTCCGATTTATGCTGTTTGGAGCCATTGTCTGATGTTCAAGTAACAAACAAAGATGTGATCGTATCCGTTGATTTACCATACGTTAAAAAAGAAGATATTAAAATTTCTACAACTGAAAATACTATAGAAATTGAAGCAAAAACAGAGAAAGCTATTAAATTCGATAAATGGGCCACTGAAGGTTATCAAAAAGAATTTCATCTTTTCCATAAAACCTTACGATTACCTTTAAAAGTAAATCCAGAAGGTGCAAAAGCTAACTTTAAGAACGGAATTTTAGTTTTAAATATCCCTCGTAAATACGAAAAATACAACGTTAAAATAGAATAATTTTTTCTTTTATTCTAGTTTAAATTTAATTTTACATTCTTTTTCATTTATTACTTCAACATTTATTGAAGCAGATTGGTCCATCATTTCGTTGATCATTGTTTTTAAAATTCCAACTTGCATGTAATAATAGAGCCATGCACCCTCTGCTAATAATCTCGAATTCTTAATGATTAAAGTTGCTTCATTATCTTTAAAAACAATATCTAATTCTTCATCAAATGGAGAATCTTGATTATTTTTTATCTTTTGGAAAAATTTTTCGTAAAATAAAATTCTTTGAGATTTAGGGATATTTTTTGGATGATTTTTTATCATTCGCTGAAATAGTTTAGAATCCCTTATGGGAGCAGTTAAAGCCATTTCCTTGCCTATTGTTTCACCTTTACTTTCAAGATCATCCCCTAAGGCTTTAGAAATAACCGCAAATAACTTTATCATCATGTTTTCAAAATGTGGATGTTGAGAAAATATATCTTTCATTGATGTAAGATTTTTCGATCGAAAAACCTTGTAATTCCCAATTGTAATTTTTTTAATTTCATCCCTTTCTAACAAAATATCTAAATAATTCTTTAAAGTATTTCTACTACCAATCCCATGCTGATCTTTATAATTTTTATAAATCTCCATCAAAGTAAATCCAAAAGGACGTTGATCTATGATGGATTTTAAAATTTCTAATTTTTCTTCTGTTGATTTTTTTATATTCGAACTCAATCTTTTTCTCCAATCAAATAATCGTACCAGATTTGCACTCATGCTAAACTTTATAAGTGGTCACTAGTGATCACTTTTAACATCAACATAAAAATTTTGTGTGATTTAAATTGAAAAATGCAATTGAACTAGAAAATCTAAAAAAAGTATATTCAGGAAAGAAAAAAGTCATTGCACTAGATTCAGTCAGTTTTAAAGTCCCAAGGAAAACTGCAGTTGGATATCTTGGTCCAAATGGTGCAGGAAAATCAACCACTATAAAAATATTGACAAATACTCTAAAACCAACGTCTGGAAGTACACGAATTTATGGGTATGACGTTCAAAAGGAGACAATGAGAGCACTAGAAAGTTGTGGTGTGATTCTTGAAGTACCTGAATTTTATCCTTATCTAACTCCTAGGGAAACTATGGAATATCTTGGAAGACTTCGTGGAATGAGGGATAAAAATTATCTGGCTCAGAGAATTAAAGAAGTTATGGAAGCAGTTGATATGACAGATTGGGTGGATATCAAGATCGGGACGTTTTCAACTGGAATGAGGCAAAGAACAGCTATTGCACAAGCTATACTTCATGAACCACCTTTACTAATTTTAGATGAACCTACAAATGGATTAGATCCTAAGGGAATGGCAGATGTAAGAGGATTAATAAAGGATTTGAAGAAAGAACATACAATCTTCTTATCATCACATTTATTGAATGAAGTTGAACAGATTTGCGATTCTATTATCCTAATTCATCATGGAAAAATTCTAGCATTTGATAGTATTCAGAAAATAAAGCAAATATTAAAAGGAGATCAGATAAAACTTAAATTATTAAACCCAGCAGATGATTTAATTATTAAAAAGATAGAAAATTTAAACAATGTCATATCTGTTATGAAAGATAATGAATTTTTATTATTGAATTATGATGGATCAAACGAATCATCATCTAAAATTTTAGATAACTTAATTAAAGATTTGAATTTGCATATAACATCCTTTACTCCAATAGATAAGGGATTGGAAGCGTTTTATATTGAAATGATTGATCATGATAATGACATGATTAAGAAAGGAGGAAAAATGAGTGGAAACAACTGAAAATGAAATTCAACCTAAATTTCTTGAAAATGGTAATATTAAATCAATATCTGGAATAGAAAAGCTAGGACTTGTGATTAAATATGAATGGTTTAAACATTTTCGTAAAAATAGGCTTTATATAACTTTAGGATTGTCAATGGGATTTTTCCTAATTTTAAATATTTTATTACCTTATTTACTTGCTCCGAGTTTTGAATTTTTAACGTTTCCTCCTGATACTGCTTTAGAATTTATTGCTACAGGATCGACTGCAGCACCAGGATTCATTGCTATAGGATCATCTGCAGCATTAGGAACATTCTTTTGGTATATTCTCATCTTTATAGCATTGTTTTTAGGATCAGATTCAATTAGCACGGAATACGAAAACAGAACAGGATTATTATTATTTCCAAATCCTATTAAACAAGAAACAATAGTAATTGGCAAGTATATTGCTAGTTTAGCAATGGCCAGTTTAGTTATAACTATCTATTATCTTATGACATGGATATTCGTTGATATATTTTATGGAATTTATACGGCAGGTGCAATACTAACGGGATTCTTATGGTCTTATGGAATTACTATTTTAATCATAGCAGGAATGATTGCAACAACATTTCTACTAAGTGCAGCAATTAATAGAGCATTAATTACTGGATTAGTGGTATTTTTCTTATTCATAATAATCATGCCGCTCCTATCTTCAATATTAATGATAGATAATATTGAAACATGGTATTTAATTTCTTATATATCAAATTTAATAACAGAAATTATGTATTATCCATCTAACAGATTTTCTGAAACAATAATTGGATCACCAGAAAGACAGATGACTATCTATTCAATTACACCAGATGTAATGATAAGTATTTTTACAGTTTTAGTTATATATATTCTAATACCTCTTGTTATAACGATAATTATTGCAAAAAGAAGAGAAATTTAAGCCGAATCATATCTTTTTTTTCTTTTTTTTTTAATTTTCAATAATTTTTACATAATTAACATTTATATAATCGAATGCCATTCATATTCCAGATTTATCATAAATCATTATTTTGAGTGATAAATTATGAAAAGAAAAGTAACAATCCCTCTAGCGATTTTCTTTTCTTTGCTAATGATTGGGGTGATGGGTACAAATGTGGTTATTGCGCACGGTACCGCACCTGCTTGGCATCCAATTAATGATGATATTGCCGATTGGGATTTGAGATGGGAAGGAGCTTTGAATGACACATTTCTATGGATAGATTTTGATGAATTATATAATACAACAGGAACTTCTGATGCGTGGGGACAAATTTGGACTAAAAACGTATCAGATACAGTGAATTCTTGTGCATTGGTATTTATGATTGATTTGGGAGTAAATTATTGGGATACATCAATTGTACCTGGAAGTAATACCTATATTGATATACTTCTAAATCTTCTAAATAGCACTTTCTCAGATACACCAATGCCAAGTCCTTTAACTGTCTGGAAACTTTTTTATTGGTTTATAAACTCCACGATGAATTTTGGATACATGGGTAGTACGGGAGCTGTATCTATTTCGGATATTTCAACGGATCCAGGATTTGATCATGGTTTAATGATAAATGGAACGTATGATGGGATTTTCATTTCAAATAGAGATATTGAGTTCATACTAGCAACAAAAGGAACAGGACTAACATTAGGTTTATCGTTAGAAGTGAACCCTCAAGTAATAGAATATGTATTAGCGATGGGTATTGCAAACGTTTCAAATGCCATATATGGATGGTTAAATAATACATATACATATTTAGCAATGATAGGCATGTTAACGATACTAATGATGTACGCTTCGATGTTCTCAAATATAATCGGTGCTTTGATAAATGCAGGTTTACTTTCAGTAACTTCAGATTTAGCCTTAAGTACTGCAACTACAACTGAATATAACCAAACTGCTCTACAAAATATAACTTCTGATACAACTGAAGCTGCAGCTACAAAAGGTTTTGGAGGAGTAAGTACGACAACGACACCACCAATTCCAGGTTTTGAAATGCTCTTTATTTTAATACCTTTAATGGTGATATTATCTTATTATGGATTAGCAAAAAAGAGAAAAGCGGAATTACTCACCTAATTTTTTTATTTTTTTTTAATGAAAATAATTTAATGCAAATGTACTTCGTAATAATCTTAACCCTTTACGAGAATTTAATATTCTTATTATTGAAAATAAATCTAATATAGACTAAATATTCTCTTTAATCTAAATAAAATAACGCTATAATATTTCTTTAATTCTCCAATAACAGAATCATCAAAAATTTATTTCTAAAAAATGATTACAAGTTATTATGTATTTTAAAATAACTAGTTCATTAAGAAATATCCTACTTTTTTCTCTTTTTATTATTGAAAAATTTTTATTTTTAAAATATATCAGAAATTAAGAAAAAATAAGTGATGAATTGTAATGGATATTGAAACTAAAATCGAATTAATTAAACGTCCTCCTACAGAGGAAGTCATTAATGATGACGATTTAAGACAACTCTTTGAAACTAAAGATCACCCAATAGCATATAATGGATTCGAGCCAAGTGGTCCCATGCATTTAGGTACGGGATTGATTTCAGCATTTAAAATTAAAGATTTTATTGAAGCAGGCGTTCATTATAAGGTGCTACTAGCGGATTGGCATGCGTATTTAAATAAAAAAATGGGCGGCGACATGGCTAAAATAAAAAAAGTTGCAGAATATTTTAAAGCAGGATGGGAGGCATTAGGTGTTAAAAATGTAGAATATATTTATGCTGAGGAGTTGATTTCAAGAAAAGAATATTGGGAAATGGTAATGAATATATCTACTAAAACTACCTTAAAACGTTTTCAAAGGTGTCTTCCAATTTTAGGAAGGACAGAACAGTCTGGTCTTACTTTTGGTCAATTATTATATCCAGCGTTACAATGTGCAGATATCTTCATGTTAAAAGTAGATATTAATCAACTTGGAATGGATCAACGAAACGTAAACATGCTTGCAAGAGAAGTTGGACCAAAATTAGGATTATGGAAACCTGTTGCAGTTCATCATCATTTGTTAATGGGGCTTATTAAACAAGAACGAATGGGTTACGATGTTGATGTCAATTTAGATGCTCAGATTAGCTCTAAAGCTAGTAAAAGCATCCCTGATTCTGCCATATTTATAACAGATAATCCAGATGAAATAAGAAGAAAGATAAATAAAGCATATTGCCCCGAAAAGGCGCTTGTTGAAAATCCAATCTATGAAATCGTGAAATATATCATCCTTCGTGAAAAAGATGCTGCATTTGAAATTATCAGAAAAGAACAACATGGAGGAAATATTATTCTTACTCTTAATGAGTTTGAAGAACAATACTCGAAAGGAGAAGTACATCCACAAGATGTTAAGAAAAGTGTAGCTGAAAAATTAATAGAAATTTTAGAACCTGCACGAACTTACTTTAAAAATAATAAAAAATTCTTATCCGTGTTTAAAGCAGCAAAAATAACGAGATAATTTATCTTTTTTCTTTTTTTGGATAAATTTATTAAGAATTATACACAATATTATTTAATCCATTAATTTAAATGCGTGAGGGCGGATTATTGGATAAAATAGATGAATTTTTTAAAAAATATAAAGGCGGATACTTCGGAATTGCTGCAGCCTTAATCGGAACCATAATGATCATTATCGCAGTCATATTACATTCAACGGCAGGACCTTTCAACATGTTTACACATTGGATCAGCAATTTGGGAATTGGACCAAATGGCTCAATGGCTGTTTTCAATATAGGATTAATTATCACGGTGTTTGCTTTTACTCCTTTTATAATCTTCATGATAAATTTTGCTTGGAGCGAAATTGAAGGTAAATATATCTTTGTTAAAAAACTACTAGTTATCGTCACCTTAATTTTTGCTTTTTTAACCCTACTCGGTCTATTTTTGGTAGCTCTCTTTCCAATGTGGCCAGAAACAATTATAATGCATTTCATTGGGGCAATGATGTTTTTCTTGGGATCAATGTTTTGGACTATAAGTATGACAGTAACACTTCTCTTATTTCGAGAAATTTCAATAGTGCAAATAGCTGTAACAATAGGTGTAGTGATAGTTTGTTCGATTTTTATTGGTAATATAGTTTTTTTGATGAATACTGGAGGAGTTACTGCAGATATATCTAACTTTATGACAATTAGCGGTACACCTTTATGGGTTCGGTTCTGGGAATGGATGTATCTATTTGCAATTCTAGCTTATGTTTTCCTAACGAGTATTTATATCCTTAGATATGTTGAGAAATAAAAAATCTATATTATTTCATACAAAACATTTATTTTTTTTTGAATATAATAATAAAAATAACACCTTTAAGGTGATTTATAATGCCAAGTTATCAAGCAGAATTTTGGTCAAGATTATTCTGGTTTATTAAAATTACACCTGCAGATTTTGTAACTTATCCTAATTTATTGGCAGAATTACCAATTATCATCTCAATGGAAGTAATATTTTATGTTATAGCGGCGCTTGTTCTTTATCATGCAATCAAACGTTTTGGGATATGGAAAGCCATATTATTTTTCGCAGGTTCCTTTTTATATACAGGACTTGAAGAAAATTTATGGATTTTAGGAGGTTATCTCGGATCTCAAGGCATACCATTTTTTTTGAGCGGAACAGTGATACCTACAACTTATTACTTCAATTATTTCAAATATTTTCTTTGGTTCGGCGCAGTTCCAATTTCAGTATGTTTAGGTTGGTTCTTTGTAGCCTATGGTACATTTTTTATCGCAGAAAAAGTCCTAAATATTTCGGACACTCCAAATACTAAAGATCTTGTAAAAGCATCAGCTATTGCGGGACTTTTAGCAATGAACTTTGATTTAATGATAGATCCTTTTATGGTGAGAAATGGTTCATGGATGTGGGTTTCGACCCTACAAGAGAATTTCTATGTATTAGGAATACCTTTTACTAATTTTGTTGGATGGTTTCTCCTTATATTTCTATTTTCAATATTTTGGACAAAAACAACAGATTTAGAAGAAAAATATGGAAAACCAAAAGCAACTGCTATTCATTTTATAGGTTTAGCTGGTTTATTATTAGGGACAATATATTTTGTAATGTTACTAGGGTTTCTTTTAACGCCGTTGTTTGGAATTAATATATCAATACCAGGAATTTATGGAGGATTCATATAGGAGGTAAAATAATGAATAAAGATTATATACCAATTATTGCGATCCTATTCTTCTGGATTTCTGGATTTTTAATAGGAGGAATTATTATAGGTGGTCAAGTCATCAATCAAATAGCGCTTGCTGATGGTCAATATGCGGGAACAACAATTTTAGATGGAATTCAAGGACTATTTCTTCTTCTTTTGGAGATGCCAGTGTTTATCTGCATTGTAATTGCAATAAAACGAGTTAAAAATCAAACCTAATTTTTTTATTTTAATTTAATTTAATATTTCTTTAATCCGTTTAAAATCTATATTTCTATTTAGACCTAATTCTTTATATGATCCTCCAAGTGCAAAGCCAATTAATTGCGTAAAAAATATCGATGGAATTGTCTTTTTATTTAAAGTAGATGGAAAAATATTATAGACTAATTGGCAATTGGGGCAAGAAGTTATCATTAAATCAGCATTAGTTTCATTTAATGAATCATATCTTATTTTTACGAGAGATTCACCTAATTTGTTTTTCCCCACTAGCATGGTTCCCTCGCAACACTTATCTTGATAATCATAATTTTGAACCATTGCACCAGATGATTCTAAAAGATTTTTAATTAAATTATATTTCTCATTTTCTATCTGAGCGATTCGATCGGGGCGCATTAACATGCATGGGTTTTGAAAAACGACTTTTAAATTGATTGATTTTATCAATTTAGACTTTAATTTCTCGAAATATCCCTTTTCATTTAAAATTTCAGCAAAATGCTTTATTTTAATACCATTTTCATAAAATAAATCAATTTTTTTAAGAGCTTCATTAACAATCTCCCTTGCTCCTTTATCGTCCAATTCCAATTTCGCTTTTTTTAAGATATAGGTGCAACTCCCGCATAAAGTAATGATCATATCAATTTTCTGTTCTTTTGCAATTGCCAAATTTCTTGCTGTAATGATATTTAGTATAGAATCATCAACAGATTCTGCAATTTGGGAACCACAACAAGAAAAGGAATTAACAAATTCGATAGGTACGTCTAATTTTTTTAAAATATAATGGGCAGATTTTTCATATTCAGGAAACCTATTTTGGATTAAACAACCTGGAAAAATTGTATATTTCATTTAAAATCCGCCATTAATTTTTTTATTTCAGATTTTATCTTTTTAAAATCAATTTCACCTAAACCCATTGCTGATCTTCGTTCATTAATATAATCTTCATCTATTTCGAATACATTACCTGTCTCGATAAGATTTTTAAAATATTTTTTTATGCCCTTTTGTAAATCATCTAATTCTAAGGATCTACGGATTCTAAATATCTGATCTCTAACACTCAAATTTTCTGGGCAAACTTCTTCACAAGTAAAACAAGAAGAACAATTCCAAATGTTTTCTTCATTTCCAAAAAATACTTCAAATAAATTTTCTTTGCCTGTAATCTCAATTATTGGGCAATTTTTAGTACAAGTATTACACTTGGCACATTTAACAGACATAAAAATCAGTAAAAAATTATTTTATCTTAAGATATTTTCTAATTCTTTAAAGATATTGCCTATAGTTATATCTATCCCATAAGATTCATTACAATCCTGAAAATTTTGCATGCAAAATGGACATAAAGTTAACAATATTTCTGCTTTATTTTTTGCATCTTGTAACCTGAATTTACCAATTTCTTTTGAAAATTCTGGATTAATTATCCTCATACCACCATCTGCACCACAACAAATACCTTTGTTTTCGTTGCGTTCAAATTCTTTCAATTTAAAGCCCAATCGTTTTAGAACTTCTCGAGGCGGTTTAATAATACCGTGGGGTCTAGTTAGATGACAAGAATCATGAAAAATAATTTCTTTATCTTTTAATTTTGAGATATCTATATCTTCACTGTTTAATTTTTCATCAATTACCTCAATCACGTGTTTAATGGGTATTTCTAATCCATAATTTTGTTTAATAAACGTGTAACACCCCGCACATGCGGTTATAATTTTATTATATTTTGAAAAATAACTCTTGTTTTTTTCAATTATTTTTTGAGCAGAATCGTGATCTCCAGTATTATAGATGAAATATCCGCAACAAAATTCATCATCACTGATCGTATAATCGATTTTTAATTTATTCAAGACATTTATTAATGATTTACCCATGTTTCTTAAATTAAATGTCATCATACAACCTAAATGAAGTAAAATTTTAGATTCTTTTGGATAATTAGTGATCCAATTGAACCTTCTTTCCTCTCTCCCGAATGGATTTCCAGTATTAAAAATATTTTTTATTACCATTTCTTGACGAGGATATTGAATTCCCCATTTTTGCACGATAAGTCTCCTTGATTCATCGATTATTTTACTTAAATCCAAATGCTCAGGACAAAATTCGGCACAAGCTTCACATTTATTACAAAAAAAAACGGTCTCCCAATTCTCAGGTTTTAAATGATTATTTAATATTTCTTTTGCTACTTGCACTTTTTCCCATGGAGAATATTTACCCATAACTTGAAAGATCGTGCAAACCTCTTCGCAGGTTTTGCAATCAACACACTTAGCTGTTTCAATAAAATTATTATTTTCGATACAATTAGTCATGATATGTAACCAATAGAGTCTTTTTGCTCTTAGAAAACAATTTTTCCATCCTATAAAAAGGTAAGTAAAATAGAACCAATTTTTAAGAAAAAAAATAAATTAATAATTGTTTTGCTAAAAATTTTAAAAACTAAAGCAAGGATTGAATGCTAAAATGTCTGAAAAATATATTTATTTATTGAATTGCTCTATATATTCCTCTACGTATTTTTTTAGTTCTTTAGTAGGATGTCTGAGAATAGAAAACGCTTCTTCTTCGAGTTTCATTCCTTTTTTTACGGGAATGGTTTGACAAGTGTCAAAAGATGCCAATATCATTTTCATTTTATGTGTGTCTTTGAGAGATAATTCTTTAGCAAAGGTCAATCCTGATTCTATCATCTCATCTTTTGTATCAAAAATACGATCAACTAATCCCATTTTACTTGCATGCTCAACTTCAAATTTATTTCCTGTGCATAAAATATATTTGGCATCAGATGGGTTCTTTAATATTCTCGAGATGATGGATATACCACCATAAATTGGATATGTATATGGGATGTTAATTTCAGGCACCTGAAAAATAGTATCTTTAGTCGCATATCGAAAATCACATGCAAACGTGATAAAACAACCATATCCTATCGTATGACCATTAATTAAAGCGATTTTTGGAATAGGATGGTGGTATAAGTTTTTAATTGCTTCTATCCCCACATTCTGGTAAACTATAATGGATTCTTGATCCAATTTTTTCAAGTCTAATCCCGTACTGAATGCCTTATTTGACGAGGATTTTATGACCAATGTGTTTATTTTTGGATTTTTTTTAATTTCTTGAATTAAATCCTTAAATATTATCATTTGATCCTTATCAAAAACGTTATAGTCCCCATTTTGTAAAGAAATTATTCCTACTTTTCCTTTTTTCTCAAAATTAATTGAATTCTCTTTCATTTGATCGCACCTCAAGTCTAAGCTTAATTTTTTCACTATTAGATTTTAATTTATTAGATTTTTTTAATTTTTTTTGAATTATAATAATAAATTTCAAAATGATAAAAGAATTTTAATGTATAATATTTTATAAGGATTAATAAATTGATCAAAAAAAAATAGGCATTAACACAATGTTGGAAAACATAATTAAGTTTGCAGTAACCTCAGATGTTCATGCACCAAAATATCTAAATTTATTTGCTAAATCCTTAGCAAGAATTAAAAATATTGATTTTTTTCTCTTTGGAGGAGATATGATTTTTAAAGGAGATATCAAACAATATGATAAGATCATAGATTTGATACGTAGAAGGTTTGATTGTCCTATCATAGGTGTGTTTGGAAATGAAGAATTTGATGAATTACGAGAAAAAATAAAACAGGAATATTCAGAGATTTCATTTCTCATGGAAGAATCAAAAATTTTAAAAATCAATGGGGTATCAATTGGATTTATAGGTACAACTGGTTCTTTAGATGAATTAACATGGTGGCAGAGTAAAAACAAGCCTGAAAATGTGGAGATTTTTAAAAATCGGATTAAAAAAGTTGATAAATTATTTCAAAATTTACGAGCTAATGTCAGAATTTTATTAAGCCATTATGCGGTTTCCTATAAAACCATGAGGGGTGAAACGATTTTTGCATATCCACAACTTGGTTCTAGAGAATATGAACAAATAATTTTGAAATATCAACCCAAATTTGTCTTTCATGGTCATGCACATAGAGGACTGTCCCATGTTACTCTAAGAAAGACGATAATCTTTAATGTTGCAATGCCTTTATTGAAAAAAATAAAAGTAATAAATTTAAAAACGAAAATGAAAAATACAAAATAGATTAAGTTATTTTGAGGAGAATGTCATATTATGGACGATGATAGCATTAAATTGTTAAAAGCTTTTGAAATTGTGGAGAAAGCTGAGATAACAAAGACAGATTTTTCTTTTAAATCAATTTTATTGGTACGAGTTCAAGCCATTAAGATTGCTTCGAACAAAAAACCTTATCTCGATCTTAAAATGCAAGATATCACAGGATCGATTAGAAAAGTAAGAAAATGGAGCAATAATGGTGAGGAACATATAAAAGATAGAGAAATATTTGATATAGGAAATGTAGTAGAAATAGAAGCAACATTCGATAAAGGATATAATTCTGTAACTATTAATAAATATAAATTATTAGAAAATCACGAATATGCTATTGAGGATTTTATTAAACCTGAAAATGTAAATGCAGCAGATTTAATACGTATTCTGGATAATGTCATTTATAAAATAAAAAATCCATATTTAAAACTACTTTTGGAAAAAATATTTCACGATAAAGATATAAGAAAGAAATTTATAGACTGCCCTTCCTCAATCGAACATCATCATTCATATAAGCATGGGAATTTACAACATACGATTGGAATGATCAAAACATTTGAAGAATTAGAAAAATTTTACGAAGGAGATACGTTTTTAAACGTTGATTTAGTCCATACAGGCATTTTATTACACGATATTGCAAAAATAGAAGAATATTCTATATATAATGGGGTTCCAAAATATATTAGTTCAGATTTATCACATCATACAGATATAGGAAAAAAAATAATCATTGATAAAATCAAAGAGATTGACGATTTTCCAAAATATCTTGAAAATCAAATTTGTAATATTATTTCAAGCCATCATGGTAAAAAAGAATGGGATTCCTTAGAATTACCTCTTACAAATGAGGCAGAAGTTGTCCATAATTTAGATATGATAGATTCTCGTTTTAAATTAAATTCCTAAAAGGAAGTAGCGTTTATGAAAATTACATTTTTGGGTGGAGTAAATACTATTGGAGGGAATAAATTCCTATTAGAAGATAAAGATACACGTATATTCCTTGATTTTGGTCAAAATTTTAAACTTGGAGAAGATTTTTTTGTTGAGTGGTTGACACCAAGGAAGAGATTTGGTTTAAGGGATTATTTTGCACTTGATTTAATAGAATTTATTCCAGGTTTATATAGTGAAAAAGCATTGGAATATTGTGATGAAAAGTGGCTTGAACCAGAATTTGATGGAATATTCATTTCACACGTTCATGGCGATCATACCATGCAATTACCTTATGTAGACGAAAAGATACCAGTTTATTTAGGGGAAACAACTTTAAATATAATGCATTCTTGGGAGACTACTTCAAAATTCAGTTTTGAGAAACACGATTATCATACGTTCCATACTGGAGATCTCATTAAAATAAATGATTGGGAAATAGAGCCAATCCACGTCGATCACTCCGTTCCAGCGGCATACGGTTTTATAATTTATTCACCTGAAAAAACAATTGCATATTCAGGGGATTATCGCATTCATGGACCCATGAAACAACTTTCATTTGATCTACTTGATAAATTAAATGCTACGAATATTGATATTTTATTAACAGAGGGCACAAGAGTTACGAATGACGAAAAGAGGGAAAATCTCTCTGAAGAAGAAGTCTATAGTAGAGCGCACTTAGCTATTCAAAAAACTAAGAATTTGGTTGTTGGAAGTCATTATGGTAGGGATATTGATAGAATTAAAACTTTTTATCAACTTGCCAAAGCTACAAATAGAAGATTTGTAATTTCAAGTAAAACCGCACATTTATTACAGTCTTTAGAAAAGGACCCTCGCATGAAAGTCCCCTCAATTAAAGATAACATGCTAATTTATATTCGGAAATTAAAAAAATATCCAAAATGGGAACAGGCTTTCTTTGATCATGAATCTGTTGTTGATGAAAAATATATTCACGAACATCAATCCGAATTAATCTTTGCTTTAGATTTCTTTCAATTTCCAGAATTAATTGACATTCAGCCTTCTGAAGAGAGTCTATTTATCCATTCCATGAGTGAAGCTTGGGATGAAAGGGATATTACTGATACTATTAAAAAAAATTGGTGTAATAAGTTTAATTTAGAATATTTACAACTTCATGCATCTGGACACTGTAAAATGGAAGAAATTTTTGAAAATATTAAAATTATTAATCCTAAAATTATTATACCCGTACATACAGAGCATCCAGAATTGTTTAAGAATGAATTCAAAAATATTTATTTGCCTAATTTGGAAAAGAGACCAGAAACATTCTAAATTTGCATTAAAAATAGTTAAAAAATTTTTTTATTTTCTTTTAGTTCGTTCTAACATCATAAAAATAAAAATTAGATTAGAATTCAATTATTTATTTCTTTAAAATTACTATTAATTGTTTTTCACTAATTTATTTTATTTTTATAAAAAAATCTTTTATTTTAGAATGGATCATTTCGTGCATTTTTTTTAATAAAAAAGAAGAAATATGGAAATTTTTATACTTTTTTTTGAACATAAAAGTTAATATCTTTTAAAATTAAACATTTATCACATATACGACAATATCTTATATAAGAGTGAACAACATGAGCACGGAACAAATTTTTTACTTGATCATTTTTATTACGTATAGTCTCGTAGGAATTTTAATCACATATAACGCCACTAAAGTAAAAAAAACAAATGTCTATTATTTTGGTTTTAATTTAATCGTAAATGGATTCATATATTTCGTAGTTTTCTTAGAATTTACATACATGCAATACATTGTTCGAGGTTTCTCATTAGTATTAGGATTGCTTTTTACCCAATATACATTCTATCAAGACAAAAAAGGGCCTTTTAAATTTTTTTTGACTTTTGCCATAATATCAGGATGCATTCAAGGAGTTCTATCAATACTAGCTTTCTTTAGCCCATTTAGTTTGTTAATAGCTGTTCCATCATTGTATTTAGCTGATATCTTTTTTGCAGTAACAGTAATGATTAATGCAGGTTGGTTTACACATGCAGCATTTGAAGCTTACAAAGGTGTAAAATCTTTTAATTTAGAACCCTTTCAAAAGAAGCGATATATTATTTTTGCAGTTTCGGGATTATTTTTAATATTCGTGGGATTTCTGTTCTTCATTTTAATGCCTGTTCTTATAAATTACATGCTTAATCCGACTCCAGTTAACTATGTTATCCAATTAATAGTACAATTCTCTATAGCAGGATTTACAATAGTTTTCATAATCTTAAATTACTTGGTTTGGGTACCACCAAAATTCTTCAGAAATTTTTTAAACAAAGGTTACCAAGGTAGCACTGAAAAAGAAGAAGAGCTTTCAGAAGAAGAATTGATGAAAAAATTATCCAGCGGCGGTAGTTAAAAATGAAATCAATAATAGACTTCTTAGGAGAAAAACTTTCTCAAGAAATAAATAAAGAACCGATGCATGCAAAAGGTCTCTTGAGATTGGCAATAAAGGATATAGTTGCAGATAAAAAACCTGAAGAATTAAATTACAAGGAAATAGTCGAAATTTTAAAAACAGGATTATCTAATAGATTAAAAAAGATAAAAATCGAGAACCCTGAGAAAGTCACTAATGAAATGGTTACGTTCGTTACTAAAAATCAATCCGTAATAACAATGATATCCATTTAATGAATTAAATTTTCTTAAAAATTTTCTTTTTTTCTTTTTTTTAGTTTTATCATTTTTAAATACCTATTTGTAAGATATTTAAACGAGTTTGAAGTATATTTTTATAAAAATTGACTTTAATTAAAGATTTACCATCACTTTCTGAGGGAACAATGTGGTATTAGAAAAACTATTAAGTGCACAATTCGAATTTGAAATTGAAAAAGCTTTTAAAAAAATTTTAGCTCGAAATAAAATGGATGAATCATTATTAGAGCAAGATAAAGATAGATTAGAGATATTAATAACAAAATTTGATCCATATACAGAAAAAGAATTATCTAAAGATTTTTTAATAGCAGCTTGTGATGGTAGTGGTATAGAAAATTTATGTCAATATCAAGATAATCATATACAACTTGTGAATTCATCCCTAATTGTCTTAGATACTAATACTGTAAATAAACAACCAATGAAAATTATAGATTTAAAATCAATTCCATCTTTAAATAATGGAAATTTATTGAAAATTTTCACTTTTAATCATGATAATATTGATTTTAAAAACTCCTTCATCGAATTTCTACAATCTTTATTTCCTAATACAGATTTACTCGAAATTTTCTGGAAATATTATAATGATCTCGATGTATGGTTTGAGAAATTACCAATCATAACGTCTAAAAAATCCTTAACTCAAATTCTAGGTAATGATATTGAAAGCTATCTACTTCTTAGAAAACCAAGTGAAAATTCTGTCATTCAAAATGATCTAAGGAGTACTATCGAATTAATTTTAATAAGGAAAGCTCTTCTTAGTGATTTAAAATTAAAGTATTTAATAATTGATGGTTCTATGACCATTTTAGAACCATTAAAAATAATGGAAAAGAGAGATAGCCCGCGAAAACTACCTTTTAGAGATTATCTATTAAGAGATATTTGTCATCATGCAAGAAAAAAAGGAACAACTTTAGCAGCAATAAGTAAAACCCATACAGTTCCAGGTTCATTTTTAATTTCTAAATTAGCAACAGATTTAGGATTTAAAGATCATTGGTATTGCAGAATACCAGGAGTTAAAGAAAAAGAAGGTGAATTGAATATTACTAAATCACGAATATATATTCCACCAGATCTTGCAGTAACATATTTAGCACGATTCTATTATTTAATGCCAACATTAAGAATCGATTTTGATTATTATTGGTGGAAAGAATATATTCAAGACTCAGATCCAAAGATACAACAGCAGAACGAAATAAAAATATTTAAAGATTTAGATTTCATGGCTCATGAAGCCCGATGGTATGGATACCCATGCCCTCCAGCTTTTGCCCATGAAGATTGCGTGATTACTTGGGATCAACAATTAATTGTTTCTGATAAAGTTGTTGGAGTAGGAAAGGAAATGGGATTAAATGAAAGAGCTCTAATTTCGGCTCGAAGAATGATATTTTCTTGAGGTATTTGTATGTTTGATTTTGGAGAAAATTTCGGAATTTTATCTAATGCGGATATAAATACAATTGAAGTTATTACAAAAAATGATGATGTTGCGATCGGAGATGTTTTTGCAATTCCATCTAAACGAGGATATGAGAAAATTTTCTTGTTTAAATGTACTAATTATTCAAATAAAATGCGTAGACAAGGAAATTTGGAAGATCCAGCTTCAAGCTTAGTTATAAATAAAGAATCATATATTGCGAATTTAGAGAGTGAAAAGACCCTAAGAGTTGACGGGACATTACTTGGATATGTCACTGGAGACTTTGAACAAGGTTTTAGCTTTAAAAAACCGAGAAGAGTGCCAGAACATTTTTCATCAGTATATAGATTAACTTCAGGTTCAGAAAACATGCATGAAAATCTAAAAACCATGTTAAAGTCTCAGTTAGAAGGTGAATTAAAGATTGGAGAATGGCTTATTGGAGAAGATGCAATTCCAATAAATATCAGTATTCCAAAAGAGAAGTTAGCCATGCATATTGGAATTTGGGGTGCAACAGGTTCAGGCAAATCAAATTTAATGCAAAATATTACAAAATCATTTATAGATTTTAATATCAAAGCAATTTTAGAAGAAAAGTCAAGGATAAGCTTATTTACCATCGATCCACATGATGAATATGCATTAGGGACAGGGAAACATGGAATTGCTAATATTGTTGATTTAATTGATAAATATAATGAAGATTTCAGGAGAAAGTTATTTAGTGATTTTTATTATTTGACTCCAATTAAAAGTGCAGCTTCAGATAATATTCGTCGATATGCAAAAGAAATTAAAATTGGTCTAAATGAAATATTACCAATCGATTTATTTTCTATCATGGAGTTATCTAATCCACAAGTTGCATATATAAGTTCATTAGCATTTAAATATCCTGATGAATGGATAAAACAGATTGGTGTTGATGATATGGGCTACCCGCCAAATACGGTAAATGCTGCTCAAAGATATCTCGCTTGGTTGAATCCAGAAAAATCTCCAATTATTGTTGATTCAGAAAACTCGATTTTAATTGATATCATTTCAGCATTAGAACGAGGACAAGTTCTCATATTTAATTCAAGCTTAATGGATCAATTAGAACAATTTCTTTGTGTCACCGTAATTGCTAGAACTTTATTCGAGATTCGAAAAGCTGTGAAATCAAGTACAAATTTAGATATCTTAAAACGTCAATTAGAACAAAGAAATCTAAACAAGGAATTTATAAGAAAATTAGATAAAAATTTGTTGGAGTTTTATGGAAAAGGCAAGGATAAAATTAAAAAGGTTGAGGATTTAAGCCCAATTTTGCTGACTATAGAAGAAGCACCATCTTTATTAACTCCAGAAATAATGAAACAATCAGGAAATATTTATAAATCTATTTCAAGACAAGGTAGGAAATTTGGATTAGGATTATGTGTTATAAGCCAACAAGTTTCAGCAATTCATCCTTCGTTATTATCTCAAGTCAATACTCAAATTACATTAGCCTTAGGCAACTCAAGCGAAATAGAAATGGCAATTAAAAGTTCTAGTCGTGACATTTCTGAGTTTAAATCTGAATTCAAAGTACTAAATAGAGGTGAGGGCATTTTAACAACAAGTTATAAGGATTTACCATTTGTTTTTAAAGCACCTTTATATGATAAAGAATTCTTAAAAGATGAAGATTCTTATAAAATGTTAGAACATAAATTAATTCCTGGCGAAATCAAAGAAACAAGAAAAAGAGAATTTGATTAAGAGGTTCATAAATGGTTAGAATCGGTGTTTTCTCAGATACTCATTTAGGATGCACCGTTGGAAATGTTAGACCTAATATTTATTATGAAATTGGAAAGATTAGACTTTCTCCAATAGAATATGACTTTACTAAATCTTTCAATGAGATTATCGATATATTTTGTGAAGAAAAAAAAGACTTAGATTTAATCATCCATGCAGGGGATCTTTTTCATTATCCATATAAAGGAACAAATATTCCTCTTTCAGAAGCAGCTAGAGTCATTGCAGGAAGAGGATTTAAAAAGCTAAATGAATTAGGCATACCAATAGTTATAATTGATGGAAATCACGGAATTTTTAATAGAAGAAGAATTTCAACATTAAGACAATTAGAAGTATTTGAAAATGTAAGGATTTTCACGTTTTGGAGAGATTTAATGAGTTGTATTAGAAACTCAAAATCTATGGTTTTTGAAAATGAAGAATTTGTAGTTCATGGATTTCCATTTGCAGATCCTGAATTTCTAGAATTATTAAGTCCTAATTTATCAGAAATTTATAATAAATGGATTAATCAATATGAATTAAATTTTTTAAAACATACACAAAAAATTAACATTGGATTAATCCATGGCATGGAAATTGATAAAAGTTTTCCAAGAAATCTCAATAAAGACGCATTTGATGTATTTGTTGCAGGTCATGATCATATTTTTAAAGAAAAAGGAAAATTAATTGTGCCTGGATCAACGGAAAAATGGAGATTTGATGCTTTAAAAATTCCTGAGGATAAAAAAAATCGATTTTTTCATTTTGTTAATGCAGAAAAAGATAAAAATCCAGTATTTGATCCAGTGAAAATTAGTACAAGAAATATGTTTGTTGAATCAATAAATGTTGATTTGAATGATAATCATACAGAAATATTGAATCAAATAGAAAATAAATTAATTGAATTGAAGTTAAATGAAAAATTTGATGAAAAAACGGCATCACGAATAAAGATATTTTTAACTGGGAAGATTGGTCTATCAACTTGGTCAAAACTTTCTCCAGAATTAAATTTATTAACTCAAAATGTTCTTTCATCGAAGAATTTTAATGTTTTACAATTTAAAATTGAAAAAAACATGGATTATCAAGATGAAAGAGATGTTAGCGTTCCAGGATCTAAAAAAATTGAATATTTAATAGAAAATCCTGAAACGGAATTCTTAGAATTTTTAAAAGTATTAGAAATTAAGGATTATGATACTAAATTGCTAGCAAAGTTATTTGGGGAAATCATTAATGATATGGGGGAGATTTAGTTGATTAAAAAAATTCAAATTTCTAATTTTACCTCAATTAAATCACAAGTTTTGCCAGATGAATCTTCTAATTTATTAGAATTACCAGATGGATTATTTATTATTAGGGGACCAAATTCAACTGGAAAAACTAATTTAGTTAAAGCAATTTTGTGGGTAATTTGGGGAGGAATAAAAGGAAAAAATCAATGTGGGATTATTGATGAATCAAATGATAGAATTATTCGAATGATTGGAAATGAATCTTCTAACGCCAATAAATGCTCTATTAATTTTGATTTTGAAATTAATAATCAACGCTATAATATTTTACGAACTAAAACAAGAGGAAATACTACAAAAGTAGTCTTGAATAGAATTGAAGAAGATAGCTTGATCGACCCATTAACGGGTTTTGATAAAACGTGTGATAAATTAAAAGAAATATTTAATTGTAGTTCTAAAGATATCATTAATACGTTCTATGTTAGGCAAGGAGAAGTTGATTATCTAGCAACGAGAACACCTACAGAATTACGAACTCATTTTGAGATGCTATTTAAATTAAAAGAATTTACCAATGAAATAAAAGAAAGTCTTAATAAAAAAATTAAGGAATCAAGTAGTGAGGTCAAGAAATTAGAAAATGAGAAGAATGAAATAATACAACAACAACAAAAATTAGATTATATCAAAAATCAAAAACTTGAAGATGAGAATAAGTTAAAAAATATTTCTTTAAAATTTGATAAGATAGAAAAATCATTAAATACATATCCAAATCTTAATGATATTAAATTTTATAAAGAAACACTCGAAAAAAATGAAAAAATCGAAATAAAATTAGAGAACTTAGAATACGTATTAGACATTAGAAAAAAGGAAATTCAAGATAACCAAACAGATATTGAAGAAAAAAACAAGGAAATTAAAGAGATTTTAACAAAAATAAATGAAAATGAAAAATTAATTAAAAGTTTTCCTAAGTTATCAGTTATTAGAACTTTAAATGATGAAGCCCAATCAATTAATATATTAAGTAAATCATTTAAAAATAACCTTATTGAACTTCGAAAAGATTTACAAAAAGATTTGAAAATCGAAAAAATTGAAAAATTGGATTTAATAATAAAACAAATTAAAGAAGAAAAGATAAAGGATGAGAAAAATAAAGAAATATTAGAGAATAATTTTAAGACCCTAGAGAAAGAAAAATTAATTATAATTGAAAAAACAAGTAAATTAGATGCACTAATTGATGATTTAGAACAAAAAATTAAACTTCTTTCTGAAAAGAATGAATGTCCAACTTGCTTGACACCTTTTCAACACGAAAAGCATAAGGTTCAAGTATTAAACAGAATAAAAATGACTATTGAAAATTATAAAAACGAATCAGAAGAATTAGAAAATTTAAAGAAAAATTTTGATAAAGATATTGCCCAAGCTGAAAAGAGTTTAAATGAAAACGAAAATAAATTAAAACTATCCAATGATTTTTTATCAAAATTTGATATAATTTCAAAATCTAACAAGGAAATTAAACAAAAGAAACAAATTTTCAATCAATTATTAGCACAACTCGAGGTTAAAACCTTGGATGACTTTTTATCAAGATTTGAAATCTCAAATTTAGATGAGTTACTAATAAAAATTGAGAAAGTTCAGCAAAAAAAACAACATCTAACAGATAATTTAAACAAAATTAAAAAAGAAATTGAAAATATAGAAATTAAGTCAATAGAAAGTAGAAAAAAAGTTGATGAATTAAATAAGCAAATCAAAGAACTTAATAAATTAAAAATAGAAATTGAAAAAAGATTGAATAATTTGAATTTAAAATTAAATATTGAGGAATTAAAATCTTTTTTAAAGAACTATGATGTAGAATCATTGTCAGAATTAAGTGAAAAAATTATAATTCAAAAAAATGAAAGGGATAATTTAAATAAAAATATTCAAGAGCTAAAAGAAAACTTGGATAAATTATTAAAAAGTATAAATGACATTGAAGATAACGTTAAAAAACTTGATCAGATAAAATATGAGATTTCTGAAAAGGAGAAAATAATTAATCACTTAGATATAATTAGAATGCAATATTTAGATAAATTTATTTCTCAAGAAGTCATTCAAAACAAATTATTTCAATCAATAAAACAAGAAGTATCCAATTATTTATTAAAATTCTCAGATGGGCAATATAGTTTTAAGGAAATTAAAATTGCTCGTCAGAAAGGTATTGAATTTGAGCTTCATGATAACTTCGATAATATTGATAAAACAATGGATCTTTTAAGTGGTGGAGATAAAGCAATTTTCGGTTTGGCTTTAAGAATTGGTTTGTCAAATCTCATGGCTAGAATAAGACCTTTTAAAACTAGCGAAACTAAACCGATTAATTTTAATATTCTTATTTTAGACGAACCATTATCTAATATTGATGAAGTTAGAAGACGGATGGTAATCAAACATTTGAAAGAAGATAAAAGTTTTACCCAAATTTTTTTAATCACACATACTCCTGAGACAGATGATGAAAAATTCAATCACAAGATTTTCGTGAGTAAAACGAGAGAGCAGGGAAGCAAATATAAACTATTTCCAAGTATTTTAATTAAAAATGAGTGAGAAAAAAATTAATAATCTTAAAACCAAATAATTAAATTCTTTTAATTTTTAAAATTGCTACCTTATTAAGATTCATTTATCAATCAAGTACGCGGAAGCTGTTTTGTTTGGTCGATCAGAAGATATTTTCTTTGTCGTAGCTCAAATGTTGCATATAATCCTCCAGCGATTGCTAGAAACATCATGACCAAATAAAGAATCATTTGAGGAATGAAATGCATTAAACCTGCACCCAATACAAATATAATAAGGTTTAAATACACGCCAGCTAAAGCAATAAGAGATAATGGAACCTTCCACCATTGATCAACGAGTTTCCAAATAGCAATACCAAGAACAAAGTCTATAATGGTACTTATTTGATAAGCAAAAACTGGAAAATTCATAAATATAAACCAGAAAGGTTCATCGAAAGTAGCAGTTGGTTCGATTCTCATGTAATAAATGAAATTATTATCCGCAAGAAAGGGTAGCATCATCAAGGTGGAAATAAAATATACAGCACGCATTAGATTATGGGGTTCACGAGATTCATAGAACCATCCTGGAATTTCTTTTTTTTCAACAATTGCATAAACAACAATAATTATGGCAAAATAAAAAGCAAAATCGATCCTTAACGGATAAAACGTATTCATCAATGTTTGAAATCCCAAAATATCGTAAATATACCACGGAATTAGAAAAATGTTAAATAAATATACAGCCATTATGAGCGTCCAAAGCAAATTGTGAACCCCTTTTAGTTTCTGATTTTACAATAATATAGAGTTTCTATAAAAAGATTATTTTTCATATTTATTTGAATTCCCGATTTAAAACTTTAGATTGTGGAATTAAAAGCGAATTATTTTTTTTTAATAATGATTTGATATTATTTTTCATAATCTATAGGATCGATTAATCCTGCTTCTTTGAATCCATTTAAACGTAAAACACATGAATCACATATACCACATGCTTTTTCTTTACCATGATAACAGCTCCAAGTATATTGATATGGCACTCCAAGCTTCATTCCTTCTTTTATAATTTCTGCTTTAGACATTTTTATGATGGGTGTTTCTATTTTAATTATTTTTTCACCCTTTACACCTAATTTCGATCCCAATCGAATAGTCTCTTGCATTGCTTTAATATATTCAGGCCTACAATCGGGATATCCAGAATAATCCACAGCATTCATTCCTGCAAAAATTGCATCAGCTTCAATCACTTCAGCATATGCAGCGGCAAGAGCTAATAAGATCGTATTTCTCATCGGAACGTATGTGATAGGTATTTCTCGAGACATTTCATCTATATTTCTATCATGAGGCACTTCTAAGTCATCAGTTAATGCAGATCCTCCGATCTGATCTAAATTTATTTTCAGGATTTTATGTTCTTTTGCCCCGACAAGTTCTGCAATCTTTTTTGCAGACTCAATTTCTTTTATATGGCGTTGACCGTAATCAAAACTTAATGCATATATTTGGAAACCACGTGCTTTTGCAATATAACAAACAGTGGAAGAATCTAAACCCCCCGATAGTAAGCAAACAGCTTTCAATAATCCTCATTCCGTGAGACTTTTAAGAATTACCCTCAAAATTCTCGTTTGGGATACTATTCCTTTAATTTCGCCCTTATCAACTACTGGCAAATGATCAATATTATGTTTTATTAGAATTGATAGAATTTTTTTTAGACTGGTATTGGGAGGGATCGTTATAGGATTCCTCGTCATAACATGATCCACAGTTTTATGGGGAATGTCTGTAGAATTTCTTACCTTTATAATATCACCATCTGTAATAATTCCAATTAATTTATCTTGATCATCTAAAATTAATAATGAACCTATTCCATTTCTCACCATTAAAATGTCAGCTGCTGCTATCTTTTCATCAACAGTAACAGTAAGAAGTTTATTTCGCGGTACCATTATTTCTTCTGCTGTAATGTCTCCCAATGCCAAATTAATCACAAATCCCTTTTTTTTATTTGATTTTTCTTTAAAGTAAAATAATTCTTAATTCTTAGATTATAAGATAGAATCTTATTTTATTAATTTTTAACTCTGAATTTGTAATTATTTAAAATAAAAAAAAATAATAATTTAAATGAATCATTACTTTTTCTTAAGATCCATCTTTTTTAACTTATCCATTAACATTAAATACATCCAATACGGATAAGATTTCCATAATAATTTCTCTAATGCCTTATTCACAATTTTAGAATTTTCTTCTATGATTTCCCTTTCAGAAAGACCAGAACTTTTGTCAAATTTTTTAAATTTTATTGGTTCTCCCGCATAAACAATCCATTGAGCTTTCTTAGGATGTGGAATATTATAACAAGGTAACACAGGACAATCAAATAAATAATTTAATTGTGCAGGTCCAATTGGAGTACTAGCTGGAACCCCAAATAAAGGTATTTTTGGATAATTTTTATGCCCCAAATCAATTGCTAGCATTAAAATACCTTTATTTTTTACCACATCATAAAGATGAGACTTTCTATCAACTTTCTCACCTTGTTTTAATAACGCAACTCCTATTACACCTCTCATGTAATCAATATATGCATCCATTGATCCTTCCTCAACAGTCTGAACTGGTTTTATTGGAAATTTTCCTGCTCTATAATAATATCCTAAACTGCAAGACATTATAATGAAAGCTGCTGAATGTATACTTACTAAAACGACACCTTTGCCTAATTTCCAAGCATCTTCTACCCTTTTCATTGCTTCAATTTTATTTGGACCATCAAAAATTACTTTGTTTTTATAAAAGTCTTTATATACAGTTAAAGCTGGCATATAGAATAGGTCTTCAACAAACGTTCTTGCCATGTTCTTTGCATTCATGAAAGCCATGGACTTCTTAATTTTTCTAGCAAGTTTTTTTCCATATTTTTCCTTCAATTTGCCACGAAACATTATTGTTAGATTTTTAGAAACTAGTTTTTTCCATGGACCAATTGTAAAGAGAATTACACCCGCTAAAAGAGCAATGAATCTTATCAAAAAATGCGGAATTTTAATTGTAAAACGAAATAATCCATGTTTTTCAAAGAATTGAACAATTATCTTCACTATTTTATAAGAGTATGGTGAGTCCGTTGGCCTATCTCTCTCCAGAATGGTTTCTTCTTTAATAGTTTGCATTTTATTATCCCCAAGTGAAATTATTTAATAGAATTTTAAGTATGGTTGAAAATTTTCATTTAAAAATTTTAATAATCCAATACGTTTAAAAAAAAATGGTAGAATACTTTTCGATTTTTTTTTAATAAGGTCTTTTTAGAATAAATAATTTTGAATGCGCAAAGAATTATTATTATATTCTTTTATTGAAGGGAAAAATTAGAAAAATACCTCTATTGAAACAAAAAAATGTCCAACAGATTATATAATATTGAAATACCATTAATATATTGAGAATGAATTCACATTCAAAAAATCCGAAAAATAGGAGTTGATGAATGATAAGTAATTCTGATACCATAATAATTGAAGAAGCCAATGAAAATTCAGATTGGAAGAATAATCATAAAATGTTGATAGAAAGGAAGGAAGATGAATTGAAGAAGTTTGTATTCAAAGTAGGAATGTTATTTACAATCATATGCTCAATTTGGTTTTTAGCGATTTATTTAATAATGATTTAATAAAATTACTTGACATTCAAAATCTTATGAAGTTGCGGAAGTACCTTAACTTTTAATTGATCTTCCAGTACTTTATCTGTTATTGCTTTTAATAATTTATAGTCTTTTGCGGTATATTGCGTTTTCCCCTCAGAAACGGGCATAAAAATGATTTGAAATTTTTTTTCTTTTGAGATATAATCTGTTAAAATGATTCGTTTTGCTATTTCATAATCTTCTTCAAGATTCCCAATAACAAATTTTAATTGGGTATTCTCAGGATTCAAGAATTTTATCAAACTTAGATCTGTTTTAACGTGAGAACTTGGTAATTTAACATCAAATGATACAAGATCGACGTGTTCAAATATTTCATTATAAAAAGATCCGTTTGTCTCAATAGTAATAACAAATTCATTTTGGCGAAGTTTAAGAATTAATAATTTCAAAGGTTTTAGTTGAATTAAGGGTTCCCCTCCAGTTATGCAAACTTCTTTGACGGGATATTTTTTTATTTCTTCGATTATTCTATCAACTGACATCATTGTTCCTTGTTGATGATCGGTATCACAATATGAACAATCTAAATTACATCCACTAAATCGTATAAAAATGGTAGGAATCCCTATTTTATTCCCTTCTCCTTGAATTGAAAAGAAAATTTCATTAATCATTATTTTATTCATATTATTTGTCAACTTTATTTTAAATTTATTTGTTTTTAAACCTATTTCTGCGCAATTATTATCAATCTTTTACTACTTTTAACGGAATAAGGAGAAAAGTCATAATTTCCATAGTAATTAATCTTTTTAAAGGGTATTTTAGTTAAATATTTTTCAACATCCACTTTTTTCATTGCATTATTTTCTATAAAAGCAAATCCATGTTGGAATCCATTTTTTATTTTTTTAATGTTTAAAATGTTAAATATCACTCTCTCCGAAGTTGGATACTCCATAAAAAAATAAAAAGCTTGCTCTTTTAAAATTCTCGCAGGTATTAGTTTAGGTTTTTCGATTAATAAGGAATCTGAAATTCCATTACTAATAATCAGAATTCCATTTTCATTTAATTGTCGAAACATAGAATCTAAGGCAGCTATAATATCTACTTCAGTAAGCATATGAGGCAAACTTGTTGACATGCAAATAATCATATCGAACTTCATTTCCCAAGAATAAGAAAGTCTTCTAAAATCTACAAGTTTTAATGGAATTTGTTTACTAAGTAAATTTTTTTTCGCTATTAAAAGCATGCTTGGAGATAGATCTGAACCAAAGCAATTAAGTCCAAGTTCATCTAGCATGAATAGATGCCAACCTGTGCCACATGCACAATCTAAACAAGATTTAATGGAGAATTCTTCAATTAATTTTTTAAAAAAATCTTTCTGCTGAAATATTACCTCTTTTGGGTTTAGAATATCATAATCTATCGATAATTCTTGATATTCATCCATTATTAATGCACTTAATTAATAATTTTTTTTATTTTTACTCATAAAATTGTATGTAATATAAGAATCCTTATATTTCCTTCATTTCTGCTAATTTACTAAATATAACAAATATATTTAATTTCTTTTGAATATATGACTAAAAAAATCTTATATATTATCTTTATTGGAAATATAAAATAAAATAAAAATAATTAGAGTAATAATTAAAGAAATTATTGCCCAAATTATCATAAAATAATCGAATTGATAAATATAGAGATATTTTGGAGAGCTACCTGTTGCAATCCAACTTGAACCTTGGGAAGCTCCAGTTAAATAACCAAAAATACAAGCTATAATTGAAATTCCAGGACCAATCATGGCTTCCCCAAAGATATTTCTTCGTCTTGTTATCAATAGTTTTGCCAAACCTGTAATCACTACAGCCCCGGCAATCCAAATGGCGACAAAAAGAAGATCAAAATTATCAATAATCCTAATTGCATATTCAAAATTAAAAGCAATATATACATACATCGCAGATACTGGAATCAAAAAAGGTATAGCTACGTTTAAATAACGTCCAATTTTTCCAACTATAGTATTATCGTCCCATTTTTTATTTTTATTTACGAGGGGCTTTCCAATAAGAAAGGATATGAATATAAATAAAGTAATAGGAGTTAAAAGAAACAAATCTAATATGAAGAGACCAATGGGTGGAATAATAAAATACCACTTATTAATCCCATCATCATTTATCAAATATAAAATAAAGATAATAATAAATTCTGAGATTACAATCATGATATATGAAGCTAAATAAAGTGTGAAATGTAGAGACATTATATAGATTTTTTTAGGATCAAATATAAATTCTTTTGGGAACCACAAAAATTAGATAGATTTTGAATGTTTAAATGGTAGGTAGCGAATGAAAATTTCAATCAATTCAGAATTTTGTAAAGGTTGCATGATGTGTGTTGATATATGTCCTAGAGAGGTTTTTGAAGAATCCAAAGGTAAAATAAATAAAAAAGGATACAAATTAGTAGAAGTAGTTCATCCAGAAAAATGCATAGAATGTAGAAAATGTGAATTAATCTGCCCAGATTTTGCCATAAATATTAAGGAGGAAGAAGAAGATCAAAAATAACATTAACTTGACTTTAGAAGATATATTTGATGAAAAAACCATGTTTTCAACAGGTAATGAAGCAATACTTTATGGTGCATTATTAGGACAATGTAAATTTTTTGCAGGGTACCCCATTACTCCAGCAACTGAAATTTTAGAAGGAATGGCACAGTACATGCCCTTATTAGATGGTAATTTTCTACAAATGGAGGATGAAATTGCATCATTAGCAGCAATAATCGGAGCTTCTTGGAATGGTATTAGAACGATGACTGCCACTTCTGGACCAGGTTTTAGCCTCATGCAAGAGCTGATAGGATATGCGTGCATGACAGAAACACCTTGTGTTATAGTTGACGTTCAAAGATCAGGTCCAAGTACAGGACAACCCACAATGCCAGCTCAAGGAGACATTTTGCAAGCAAGATGGGGAACGCATGGAGATCATTCAATTATCGCATTATATCCTAATAGTATTCAAGAATGTCTGGAATTAACGACACACGCTTTTAATTTAAGCGATAAATATCGATCTCCAGTCATATTGTTATCAGATGCAGCATTAGCTCATCAGCGTGAAAGGTTAATCATACCAGATTTAGATAAAATCACGATAATTAAAAGAGTTCCAGTTACAATAGATAAAAAATTTTATCAGCCCTTTAGAACTGGTTTTACTCGTCCATCAAAAATTCCAGAAATGGATCGTTTTGGTGACATGTATCATACTTATTTAACTGGATTGACACATGATTGGAAAGCAAACCCTGAAACTACGGATCCATTAATTCATGAAGAATTAATCAAGAGATTTTATGAAAAAATATCGGATAACCGTAAAGATATTATTAAAATAGAAACTGAATTTTTGGATGATGCAGAAATTTGCGTTTTATCATACGGAATAACATCCCGTGCAGTAAAAGATGCAGTGAAAAATGCGAGAAATGATGGTTATAAAGTAGGATCATGTCGATTAATAACTATTTGGCCTTTTGCAGATGAAAAAATACTTGAAATTGCTCAAAGCGTTAAAAAGATAATAGTTCCTGAACTTAACATGGGTCAGATATACCATAATGTTAGTGAATATTCCCAAGGTTTATGTGAAGTGATTAGATTTCCGAAGATTGGAGGCACGTTAATAAGTCCAAAAGAGATCTATCAAGCAATCCGGAGGCATGCGAGATGAAGACTAAAAAAAATTCAAAAATAAAAGAAGCAAACACAAAAAAACAATTAAAACCAAAGAAAAAGGAAAAAAGTTCAGAATATTACATGAACAAATATCTGAAAAAAGATCTATTTCCAGCCATGTTTTGTCCAGGATGTGGTAATTTAAACGTTCTCAATTATACGATTAGGGCTATAGATAATTTAGAAATGGATATAGATAATTTCGTTTTTGTTAGTGGGATTGGATGTTCATCTAGATTAACTGCTTATATGGATGCGGATGCCATACACACGGTTCATGGACGAGCAATAGCATTCGCAACAGGAATCAAAGTAACTAATCCTAAATTAAATGTCGTGGTATTCACAGGCGATGGAGATTTAGCTGCAATAGGTATGAGTCATTTCATGCACGCAATACGGAGAAATATTGGAATTACAGTAATTTGCATAAATAATGAGAATTATGGAATGACAGGAGGACAAGTTTCTCCCACAACGCCCATGTTTGAATCAACAAAGTCTACCCCCTTTGGAAGTATCGAACATAGCTTTAATCTAGCAGGTATTGCTGAAGCAGCAGGTGCTAGTTATGTTGCAAGGTGGACTTCTGCTCATTCTTTACAAGTGATAAAATCGATTGAAAAAGGAATTGCTAAAGACGGATTTTCATTCATTGAAATTATTTCTAGCTGCCCTGTTGGAAGAAGAGACAAATATAAAAATCCAAGAGAAATCATGAAATTTTTTATTAATGAAAGTATTTTATACAATAAAAATGAAACAAAAGATGTACATTCTGCTAGAACTTATGAAAATTTGAAAGATCCTTTCACGTTATATGGTGCACGTGAAAAAATAATTATCGGTGAATTTGCTAATTTGGAAAGACCAACATATATTCAATTATATGAGAAACTCAAACAAGAAGCTAAATTAGAATTTCTTAGAATTAGAAAAAATTAAAATATTAACATATTAAAGTGAGAAATTTGAAGAGTTTAGTGATAAAAGGATTCAAAACAGTAGCTTCAACGTTTAGTTATGAATTGTATTTACTTCCATTTCCAAAAGAAATTAGTGAAATTAATGGATTTTTAGAAATAACGGATAATTTACACTTACATTTTAAAAATATTAACAATCAAATAATAATAAAAAATAGAATAATGAAACAGATCGCTTATTGTGGAGATTTTGACTTTAAGGAAATAACAGAAGAAAATGTCAAAATATCGGTTGAAGAAGCAAAACTTCAAAAAAGAGGTATTGAAGATGAGCAATATCAAATTTTTTATAGCAATGGCATGTATGTAATAAACGCGAATAGTGATAAAGGAATATATTATGGGGCAAATACCTTTGTACAATTAATTCAAAGAATTAATGATAAAATCGTTTTACCAATTATTAATATTGTTGATTTCCCAACATATCATATAAGAACTATTACAGACCAGCCAAGTCGTAATCAAGTCCCAACAGTCGAGAATATTAAGAAATTTATTACATTCATTAGTGAATATAAACTGAATTATTATTTCATGTATTTTGAAGATGCTTATAATTTCGAAAAATATCAGGATATTGGGAGACGCAGAGGAGGATATACAAAAGAAGAAATAAGAGAAATTCAAGATCACGCAAAAAAATATTTTGTTGAAATAGTACCAATTTTTAATTCTTTTGGTCATGTAGATAACATCTTAATGACAAATCATCCAAAATATGCGGAATTTGGAGAATTTCCAGGATCTTCTTGCTATGATATAAGAAATGTAGAATTTAGAAAATTTATTTTGGAATTATATGACGAGATTTGCTCCACTTTTGAATCAAAATGGTTCCATTTAGGACTTGATGAGACATTTGATTTTGGTCGATACAAAACGGAAGCGATTATTAAAAAAGAAAGTAAAGGAAATTTATTGCTCGAATATTATAATTTTTTAATTGAAGCTGCAAAAGAACGTGGTAAACAAAATGTAATTTTTTATCATGATAATTTATTACATTCAAAAAAATTGCTAAAAGATCTACCAAAAGATGTTATTGTTTTTTATTGGGATTATTGGTCAGAAAAATTCTTTGGATTAAGAGATAAAAAACAATACAAAAAAGCTAAAAAAATTCAAGAACATGGTTTTAAGATAATTTTAAGCCCCACGTTATATGATTGGACTAGAAATTATCCAGATACGCGCAGGACTATAAAAAATATCGTTTCCATGGCGAAATATGGAATAAAAATTAATGCTCTAGGAATTGCTACATCTATTTGGGGAGATTTTTTGAATGAAAATTTAAGAGAAAATAATTATTTTGGAATAATGGTTACTGCCGATGCTGCTTGGGGACCAGAAGAATGGGATGAAAAGCGATTTAAAAGAAATTTTGCTTTTCATTTTTTTGGTTTGGAGAATGACTGGGCATTATTTCAAGCAATTAATGATTTGAATATATACAATGACTCTCACATGTTGTATCCTACCAAGTTTACGAGTCATATTTGGAGGCATCCTTTTCCATCTCTAAAAATAATTCCAAAAATTAAAAATTTACATGAAATTAAAACCAAAAGCCAGAATGCACTAAATATAATAAAAAGACTTGAAAATGAAGTGAAAAAAAATAAAGATAATTTAAGATACATGAAATATTCCGCAAATCTAGCCATTTATCTCACAATAAAATATGAATTATCTATAAAAATTCAAGAAGAACTCAATAAAGGAAAGTTCGAGCTGGATTCAGAAGAATTTATTTCAGATATTACGTTTTTAAAAAATTATATTAATAATTTAAAAATAGAATATGAATATTTATGGCGGAAATGTGCCAAACCAAATGGACTTGTTCATATTTTACAACGATTTAATGCACAAATTTTATTTTATCAGCAAAAATTGGAACAAATTAAAAATGAAATTAAATGGGAAGACCCATATTTAGATTCGGAATTTATAACTCATCCAAAAAAGCCTAAGAATGGCGAACCAATTTATTTAAGGAAAAAATTTACGATAAATAAACCGATAAAAGCTTGTTATATCCAAGGAATGTCAAACATGTTAATGCATTTATACATTAATAATGAAAAATTAGGAGAAATAATAAGTAAAATGTCTCTTTCTGTTGAACCAATAGTTAAAAGAATTCAATATTTCGATATTACTGATAGTATTAAACAAGAAGAAAATGTAATTTCAGCCAAATGTTACAATTATTTTAACGAATATCCATCAGGTAATATATTTCTGGAAATTACATATAAAGATGGTGAAAAAGCCATAGTAAAATCAGATATTTCTTGGAAGTCAAACAATAAAGAAGAATCAGACTGGAAACTCGTGTCTTTTGATGATACTTCTTGGAGTAATGCGAAAAGTCTTGGAAAACCACCAGTTATAAGTGGTCATGTAACAAAACCTTATTTTGATAAAGATATGAAATCTCAAGAAAGCTACTATTATGGAATGCAAACCTTTATGAAAGAAGTTCTTCCCCGAGTTCCATCATTTATGATTAGAACGGCTATAAAATTAATAGGTTTGGACATATTTTGATTTCTAAAAATAAATTTTTTTTAAAAAAAATTTAGAATATTTTAAATAGATAATGATTTTATTAAAAAAAAAGCCAAGAATAGAATTATATCCTCTATTTTCTCATTCTCTATTTTTTAAAAATGTAAATTTTGACTTTTTTTTAAAAACTTGCATTTAAGCGTTAATTAAAATTTAAATCTTCAATTCCTTATCAAAAAACGTTTATATATAATGCAATCTGTTACTAATACGAACTATTAGAAATATTGACATGATGATTTTGATAATTAGGAGATATTAGCTTGTCATTAGAAGATGAAATTAAGAATTTAAAGGATACAATCAATTCTTTGAAAAATCAATTAAATTCGGTTGAAAATAAGGTAAGCGAATTAGAAAGTAAAATAAGTGGTGGAGGTGGAGGCATCACAACCACAAAAAAAGAAGAACCACTAGCGGCACCCATTCCTACTGCGGAACCCCCTAGAACTTCTGTCATAACATCAAATACACAAATGGTTGGAGCAACAGCAACAGTGGAGAAAAAACATGTGATTAAACAAGCGCTCCCTCGAGGTGGTGCTACTAGTCAAATTAAAGCAAAAAAAGGAGTTTATCGATGCCCACAATGTGATTCAGACTATTATGAAGAAGTAGAAGACAAAAATAAAGTGTTGTATGTTGTTGGACCGGGTTTAAATGTATATGGAAAGAAATTACGTTGTTGGAATTGCGGGCATGAATGGCCTAAACCTGCTTAATTCTTTTTTATTCAATATTTTTATTAATTTTCGAATTCATCCTTGACTTTTAGCTAGACTGCCTATCGTCTAATTTGTGAAAAAATCAATTATAAAATCTCTTTCTATCAAATTATAAATATTCCTAAAATGAAAATATATAACGTTGCCATTAAAAAATTAATAAAAGTGGCGATAAATCCAATTTTGAAATATAATTTAAAATCCAATCCTTTAACTTGTTTTTCTTTTGCAATTTGAAGCATTAATACTCCGCTAGGGCTCCCAATAGGGGTAAAACAGCCACCTAAGGATGCACCAATAATTAAAGAAGTACTCATCAATTTTTCTTGCATCGCTATTTGTAAATCAGTTCCTTTTAAAGTTCCAAATAAACTATGAATAGGTTCCGTAAGAGTTAACGTTATAGGAATGTTATCTACTACACCTGACGTGGTACCACATAACCAGAGAGTTAACAATGATGCAATCAAAATATTACCTCCTGAGATAAAATAAATGAACGTTCCTATGAAATTTAGAATGCCTAAAGCTTTCATTGTATCTATAATAATAAATAAACCTACGAGAAATAACACGGTATTCCAATCGACTTTTTTTAGAATGTGTTCAACTTCTAATTTACTAAATACTAATAGAAATAACACGCATATCATTACAACAACATGCGCAAATTCTTGAAAAATTAATATCAGCACGATAAGAGCAAATAAAATTATAATAGACACGCTAAAAAAATTCTTGTCAATGATTACTGATCCCTCATCAAGTTGATTTATCACTTGTTTTAAATTATTTGGTGGTTCCTCTAACCTGTTTTTTTTATCAAGATACATTTTTTTCATAAAAAATAAAAGAAAAAACAAAACCATTACTGCAAAAGGCGCGGTAAATAATAGGAAATCAATAAATCTAAATCCTAATTCAGTCGAAATGATGATATTAGGTATTGATGAAATGGGTAATACTATACCTGAAGCCTCCGTAGATAATTGCTCTCCTATTATAAAAAATGGAAGTGTTTTTTCAAGTCGTAAAATACTTAAAGTTGTAATCGTGAGTGGGACAATTATTAAAATTGCACCGACATTTTCAATTATTGTACTCATTAAAAATGTAAGAATCAAAAACATTACGAATAATTTATATGGAGAGCCTTTAGTCACTTTAATCATTTTAAGTGCCATGTATTCGAAGACACCAGATTCAATAAAAACTTCAACTATAAGCATCAATCCTATAATTAAAATTAGAATTTTTAAGTTCTCACTGATGAATTCTGCAAAATTAATATGAATGGTTTGTGGAATGCTTGCACTCCAGATATAAACTATTAGTAATACGAAGAAGGCGCCAATTAGTGATACAAGTGCCCTATTCTTTTCCAATATTATGGCGATAATTACACAGATGAATACGATTGTTATAATTAATCCCACAAGCCAGTATTCTACCACTACAGCACCACGAATTATATCAATTTAATTAAACTAATAAAGAAGAAAATTATGCCCACTATGGCAGTAATTGGAGATTGAGCAACCAAAGACAACAGGAATATTAGAAAGGAAGAAAGATTAATTATGAATAATAATACTCTAAGCGATATTTTATTTTCAATTCTAACTAATAATTGGTCCCACTTTTCTTTGATTTCATTAACAATGCTTTTTTTTTCTCCTTTTTCTTCTTCATGCATCTCAATGTCGACCTAATCTAAAATTTCTACATGTCAATTAATAGATTTAATACATAAATTTAATTCCTTGAAAATAATTTTAATTAAAAATTCGCAACAAGGAATTAAAAACACTAAAAAAATCGCAAATTTTTAATATGTCATAAATATTAGTTATCTTTTTTTTGTGAAATCTTAGGATCTACCATATATGTTTAAATAGGATCTCAAAAAAATAGTATCGAATATATAGCTGGGATTTAGTAAAAATTAAATTTTTCACGAATTTTAAGTTGGGTTAAAACCATGGAATTAAAAGGAAAAAAATATGTATTCGCATCTGCGCTTCTTATAATCATGCTTTTTATGGGACAAACTTTCGTTTCTACTGCATCTAGCAGTGTTGTCCCTATTATTGAATCATTTACTGCAAGTAATAACGATAATAATGTTGATGTGGGTGAAGAAGTAATTTTTACTGTAATATTATCAGAGCTAGGTGGACCAGCTGAATATTTTATATGGCAATTTCATGATGGAAGTGGTAATGTTTCAACTAGTGGAATTATATCGCACAGATTTTCATATGAGGGAGTATACCTAGTTACCGTTGAAGCTATAGGCCCAGGTAACATTTCCGATATTAGAACAATTAAAATTAATGTCGTGAATGAAAAACCTTTGATTGGTGATTTGATCTTCCCTGCTGTAGCAAGTGAAGATGAACTAATTTTATTTGATGTTGCTAACATGACAGATTCGACAATCGACTTGAGCAACTTAAATTATACGTGGTATTTGGGCGATAATCAAATTCATGAAAATAAATCATTTATTACTTCATTTAGTCAAGCAGGTTTATATGCCGTAAGCTTGTACGTGATTGACAATCAAGCAGCTCTTGATCTTAAAACGGAATACATAATAATTGAAAACGTGCAGCCTACTGCAGATTTTTCAATCAATCCTATATCTACTAATGATACTTATGAAGAGAATGAATTTATCACGTTCAATGCATTGACAAGTAGCGATTCAGCATCGGATGTTAATAATTTACGCTACTATTGGAATTTTGATGATGGAATTGTTGAACGTGGTAGCATCGTGAATCACGCTTTTAGCTCTTCAGGAACATACAATGTATCACTAATCGTGATGGATGATGATGGTGCTAAAAGTGAGATTTCTAGATTAATTTTTATTGAAAATACACCACCAACTATTGATATTCTTGATGAAAATGTTCAAATTAATGAAGGTGACTCTTTTACCTTTTCAACTGAATCTTCAGATAGTCCCACTGATTTAAATCAACTTGAATACGAATGGGATTTTGGAGCGACGGGACGTGAAGCTACACGCTTATATTTAGAAAATGGTTCTTACGTTCAAAATGTAACGGTAAGTGATCCCGAAGGATTAAACGCATCAGATTCTGTTAATGTTGAAGTCCTAAATGTTCCGCCTGAAGTATCAATTAATTCGTTATCTATTAAAGGAAATTTATCAATTTGGGTATTAGGTCTTCCCGGGAGCAGGGTTACACTTAACATTTTCCGAGATGATGTTTTCTATTCAAACGTGACAGTTTTTAGTGATCCAATTCCTCCCTTACTTCAAAATATTACCATTCCAATTGATTTGGATCTTACATATGATTGGCGATTTGAATTAAATGCCACTTATGAAGATGATTCACTTTTTGGAATAAATTACATGTTTCTTTCTTTTTCATTTGATGATGTTCCTGAATGTGCAAGATATTTCTTAACACACACGTTCTATAAATTGTGTTATTATGAACACACATTTTGGTCTTTTGACCTTGCAGATCACGTCTGGGGGATGCCTGTAAGGATTGCCGGTAGCATATTTGATCCAAGTACGGATGAATTGAATGGAAAGATTTATTATAATTGCATTCCCATTAAAAGCATTCATAGAAACCATACTTCATCTTGGGAAGGTGATCTTCCTTTCTCAGTCACCTTATATCCGCTTTTATGTTATAATAACATCTCAGTTTGCGTGAAAGATGAGGATGGGGCAACTGCCTTTACTTCAATGATTATTGAAAGAGAATGCTTTTTTAACATGTCATTTGGTGATATTGCTCCTAAAGTAGAATTAAACATCCCATCCGAAGTTTTGGAAGAAGAATCGTGCATCTATTCAGCTTATATTCGAGATATAGGTTCAGATAATCTTAGTTATTTCTGGAATTTTGGAGATGGTATGAATTCAACAGAACAATATCCCATACACGTTTTTAATCACTCAGGAGATTATTTGGTACGCCTATCCGTTTCTGATGGAATGCACGTAACTACAAAAGCTAAATTGATACATGTAAAGAATTCTATTCCAGACATTACGATTAATGCAAATTTTGAAGGCGTTGAAGACGAAATATTATTGTTCCAAGCAATTTTTCAAGATACTCCTACAGACAAAGAATCCTTGCAAGTTGTTTGGGATTTTGGAGATGGTTCATATGGTTTAGGATCCCAAGCTCAGCATTCCTATGCACAGAGTGGAAATTATTCTTTAAAAATAATAGTTATTGATGATAATGGAGCTAAGACGGAACTTACAAAATTAGTACAAATTATGGACGAACCACCTAAAATTGAAGGTCCATTTGGATTTGATAATTTGGAAGGTAATTCATTTACGCCAAAAGTCTCAGTATCGGATAGCATCCTTGATGAACCTAATTTAATTCATAATTGGAGTATTGCTAACGTTTCACGAACATATAACATGGAATCTAAAATACCAACTATCATTACAAATGATGGAGGATATCATCTACTTTTAAACGTTATTGATCTTAGTAATAATGCATCCGCTCTCGCTAATATCAATTTAGATGCACTATCAATTACGCCTACTGTATTAATTTCACCACAACATGTTTATTATGGTCCAGAAGATACATATGTCCTAAAAGCATATGTTTTTGATTCATATATTGACGAAAATTCCATAAATTATTCATGGACTGTTGATTTTCAAGAATTTATTCCGACATATGCTGATGGTTTTTATAGCGAACTAGAACTTCTCATGAATTCTTCAGGATTAAAACAAGGATTCGTTCAAGTATCTGAAAAACAAATTAAGCAATCTAGTGAAAATTCTTCATTAAGCGGTTATAATCCTGATAATGGATTCAACTATCAATTATTTTCCCAACCTCTAGAATTTGAATTCACCTGGAAATATAATTCCGTGGAACCTTCTATTAATAATGGTGAATTATTTAAGGGCATTCCTATAAAAGTTAATCAAAGTATTATAGATTCTACAGGATATGAAATTTTATGGGGTTCGTTTTATAATAAATCTGAGAATGTTTCAGATTGGTCACCTTATTATGATTCCAATCAAGATGCATCTCCCCTCTCATTTTTAAATTCTACTCTAAATATCTGGGATGGCGTGTTAAAACCAATCTATGAAGTCCCATTATTCATTCCAAATGATTATAATTTGATAAACAATACCATTTATAACATCTTTAATGATTCATTTTCCCATTACACCTTCAATTATAGTGAAATAATCATATCTACTTGCCCATTAAATGCATGCAATATTAATGATCAAAAAATTGAAATTATAATTGATTACTCCTTTGGAGTTATCAAATCAATCTCAGAGTATGTTTATGATAATGATAATTGGACACTTGTAAATCAACTTCAAATAATTGAGGTTCAAGCACCAATAGAAGAAGTAAATATCTTTCTACAAAAAGTAAATTCCGAATATATTTGGGAATATACCACTTCCATTGATTTACCATATCATGGTGATTCCTTGCGTGCACTAGTTACGCAAATTAATGATTCTATTATCGATTACAATCCTGTAACTATTTTATGGGGTGAATTTTATAATAATTCAATAGCTAATAATACGTGGAACGATATTTTAATGCAAGGAAATTCTGAAATTCCCCTATGTTTTGTAAATCATTCATTGAATTTATACGATGGAGTTGCACGTTCATATGAACAAATACCGTTATTTATTCCTAACAATTTTGATTTATTAAATGAAACACTACAGACCTTATTTGAATCACCAGATAAAAAGTTTGATATTACAATTGGATCACTCTGGAGTTTTAGCTTTTGGCAAGGGAATGATACGCATTACAAAGATAATACTACCAGTTATACTATTACTTACGATACATCAATAGGGGCATTACAATCACTAAGATTAGAAAATTTTACACTTGAAGGACTTGAATTTATAAGTGAACTCAATCTTAAAAGTATCACGACTGAAACTGAAGAAAATGTCGGTTCGAGCCAAAATATTAGAAGCTTCAATATAATGGTCATTATAGATACGGATGGCGATGGATTATCTGATGAAGAAGAATATTTAATTGGATCTCTTATTACTGAAACAGATTCAGATGGCGATTATTTATCCGATGCATGGGAAGTCGAAATTGGAACAAATCCCCTGCTAAATGATACAGATGGTGATGGTTTAGTTGATGGTTTTGATCCAATTTCTTGTCAAGGCGAAGCAACTATTGGAACAAACCCTAATGCATATGATTCTGATAAGGATGGTTTAAATGATTCAATAGAAATATTTGGGTGGTACATTGAAGTTGATGAGATTCCCCGGCACGTTCAATCAAATCCGTTGGAAAAAGATACAGACATGGATAATCTTACAGATTATGAGGAATTTATTAATGGATACGATCCACAAACAAATGATACAGACGGCGATGGTGTTTCGGATAGACAAGAATGGGAAGAACAATTATTAATGAGTTCGGATTCAGATGGTGATAATGTTCCTGATGGTGTAGAATTAACTTCTTACTTGGTTTCACTCCCAAGTGGTAGTTATCTAACAGCATCAGATCCTTTAAAAGCTGATTCTGATGGTGATGGGTTATCTGATTTGGAAGAAAGATATGAGGGAGAAGATGGATTTATAACGGATGCCATGAATCCAGATACAGACAACGATCATCTACCAGATGGTTCAGAATTTTACTCATATTCATATGCATATAGTGAAAAATTGGATGCTAAAGGTGTAAAACTAGGACGACCAAAAACTAAGCACGGGGATGCCTTATATTTATACGTGAATTATGGTGAATTTTATCGAAACATCACGATAACCATTGGGTTATCCGGAGACGTGAATTCTACAGATACGACCCCTATTAGCGTGAAACTTACTTATGGAAGAACTGTTTTGGTTGATGATAGCGGAGAAGGACCTTATTTTTATCGCATGTATGAAATTACAGAGAACTTGACCATTAAAGATGCAGTTGGATCTTATAAGACATCTCTTCAAGGTAATCTCGTTCTAGAAATCAATTCGATAGCTGGAAAAAACTGGATCCTTGAGGAATTTTCAATTGAAGGGACGAAAATTCTGGATCCATTAGATCCAGATTTTGATAATGATGGATTATGTGATGGATATGAACT